>NZ_BAAKUJ010000001.1:984878-1141728 GCF_059697885.1 Serratia sp. NCCP-200 | reverse complement strand
GTCAAATGATGGGGTTATGGAAAAATATCGCGATCGCGACCTGCGGTCGCTAAAAAAGACTAACCCCACCTGAAAAAGTGGGGTTAGTCAGCA
The DNA here is from genome assembly GCF_059697885.1 of Serratia sp. NCCP-200. NCBI lineage: Bacteria > Pseudomonadati > Pseudomonadota > Gammaproteobacteria > Enterobacterales > Yersiniaceae > Serratia > Serratia sp. NCCP-200. Next base: position 1,141,635 of record NZ_BAAKUJ010000001.1, on the reverse strand, counting down.
ATCTGAGTCTGAACTAACGTTCAGACTTTTTTTTCATATTCCCCAGTCTGGGAGGGGTGAGAAGCCTCGACAGGGTTCAACAAAATGGCTCGCAGCGCAGAGACATTTTGGACGGCCGACGGGCCACCCGCAGGGTGAGTTTGCGAATCAAGCCCTCTACGCATTGTAATACCCTTCACCATATTGAATACACAACCCGCGTGATCGCACAAAGGACAGCGCATCATCATAAACCTCAACTTACAACTGAGGATGGAAACCATACCGTAGTCACTCAGGGTTAAAGAGGTGTTAGAGGATTGATATAGTGCCTACTGAAGGAAGCATTGTTCCAACTTCTTTTAGGCTGAAGTCATTAACAGTTAATTTTTTTGTCAAAAAATGCCTAGCCGCCCCCGAGTGAGGAAAGTCACTTAACGAAAACTGAAGCGTATAGCCTGATTTTTCGTAAAAGGATAATGCCTGAAAACTGAATGTATCAACCATGGCATACGAACATCCCAGGATTCTCCCTTCCTCTTCAAGCGAATTCATCAGTGTCTTCCCTAACCCCTTGCGCCTATTGCCCTCTTTTGTCCATAAGTAATCGATACACAACCACTGCCCCTTCTTTGTAGCGATTGTTCCCCCTATCATCTCCCCGACCTCATCATGGCAGTACACACCGACTTGAGTTCCCCATGCATTAGTATCAGTAAACTGACTATTAAACACTTTCAGCAAATCTTGAAGTTCTTTTATTTCAAAATCCGATATGTGACGAACAACCGATATTTCCATTTTTAATCCTTTATAGACAACATGCTTACGTAATTGAGACAAGTAGCAGAATAGGCTGTGTCACAATTTGCCAATTATCATCCAGCTTTGTGTCACTTTTTGATTTTATTTGTAATTTAATGTCATAAAATTGACATAAATCGCTTTTTGAACATTGTGTGAAGTTAAAAAGTTAATACTGGAGAATGTCACCGATGCGGTATTGTCAAGTTCGCCTGCGTCATAACAATGTTGTGTTCTAAACACACTCTGGCAGAAGGCATCGTTACCATTGAGTATCAGCAGGTCATCCCACACCATTCCTAACGGGAAGATACGCGTGCGGGATACCACAGAAATCAGGTGGCACTTTTCGGGGAAATTTGCGCAGAACGCCTATACCGGTTAACTTGTTGTCTATCTGTAAATCGAACTATTTTAGACGTTGGGTCGTTGATAAACGTGCAAACTCTGATCCCACTTCGCTTACTGGAGGTTAATTCCTCGCAAATTTGGCATTGGCCACATTTGCAGGAAGTGATTGCCATCATGAAGCGAGATCGTTTTAACGGCTTGGTTGTTCATCAGCAGGAACTATTAGCCCTACTGGTATTGCCCTCTCTTTATTGCCTGCATGGCCGAGAGAACCTGCTGCGTGAACGGCAAGAGCGCCTATTGTATCTGCAGCGTTTGTCCCGTTATTGCAATCTCTCCGGTATCGGCGTTTGGTTGCAGGGTGAAGCCTTTCCTCAGGGCGGGAAATTACAGGAAAAGTATCCCGAATATGCCTTGATAGAAAACAGCAGTGCGGATGAACTGTTCTGGAAAAATTTCTATCAGCAAGCACTGGTTGAAACATTACAGCATTTACCCGGTATCGACGGGATGATAGTTAACCTACCCCGACATCAGGCTTATCGTGCCAACTGGTCATCGACGTTGCCCTACCTGTATCAAACACTTCGCAGCCTGGGGAAGAAAATGGTGCTGCGCGATTATATGGATGATGATGCCGCGCCCTGGCAATTGATTAATGCTTTGCAGGTGTTGCCGCAGGATGTGCGGGTATCATTAAAAGCGGTACCCAACGGTTATCGCCCTGGATTTGCCAACAACCCATTGCTCACGCAGTTGGCAGGCCGCATCAAGTGGATCGAGTTTGACATGTGGGGCTTGGAGTATGGCTGGACATTACTGCCTTGTTATCTGTTAGAGGAAATTCAAGGGCGGCTCAGTTGGAGTGAGAATGCGGCAGGCGATCGCCTGGAAGCCATCACCGGCAGGCTCAGTTGGGAATGGATTTCTAACAGCTCACTGATTAACTCGGTCAATTCTGTCAACCTGCATGGGTTGGCGATGTTTGGCCGCGAAATGTGCCTGTCAGAAAAACAGGCGTTTCACTGCTGGCTAACCGACATGCTGAACCATAAAGTGAACGCGGCTGAACTGAATGCGTTCCATCAGTTATATATCTGCAGCCATGAATGGATGAAGAAAACCCCTTATATATTGGGCCACGTTCTGCATCACTACAGCCAAGTACCGGAAACCTATGCACAGGCCGTTAAACTGCTGCAACTGCATGCCCGCCATTCGGACGGCTACCTTGGTGCATCGTCACTTTTCCCCACCGACAGCCCTGACGCTGGTCGCGAACAGTACCAGCAATTACTGCTGGAGAAACAGCGGGCAGGTTTTCTGGCGCAAAGCTCCCGCAGCCAGTTACATCAGTTGTTACAATGCATTGATATTTCAAAGGAGAAGAGTGACCTCTTCAAGCGTGTCTGGGAACGAGTCGCCTACTATACCAACATGTTTGACGTCGTGGCGAAAGGGGTTTCATTAAAGTTGATGCTTGAACGTTATGGCAGCCGTAGTGACATATCCTCATTCGATCTTGCGCAACAGATCACGCAGCTACGGCAGTTGGCGCTACGCATTGATGAGTGGCTGGAAAAAGAGGAGCAACAGCAGCCCCACTATCTGGCAATGCTGTTCGATCCCGCCAGGCTAAGAAGCCTGGCGGATAGCCTGTCTCAGGACTAATCAGATAACGATTCGGTCTGCTTCAGCTGTTGATAGAAATCCCGCAGGATGTAAAAAGCAGCTTTGCGGGTATGCTTATCGGCCGCGATCAACCCTTTGCAATTAAGCCCCTGCTGGTAAGGGTTCTTCCGTCTTTCCGAGCGGTAGTCATACAGTAGCCATGGTGTGAAACCACGCACGTAGTCAAGCTTTGGCAGATAGGCAGTTTGTTTGCGGTAGACTTCCGCCATGTAATGTTCAGAGAAAGGACCAGATTGTGGCGCGTGATCGCCCTGAACCCCCTCTGCCCCGGTTTCGGTGATCACCACCGGTTTACTTGGCGATGAGTTTTCCCCCAAGGCGATCAGATCCTCAAAGTTCTCTTCATACCAACCGTAGTATTCATTCAATCCGATGATATCAAGATGGTCCGCCAGGCGATCTTCAATCTTCATTTTGGCGTGATTAACCAGGCAGGCGGCTGAAATCAAACGGCTGGGGTCAGCTTGCCGCGCCGCCTTAACCAGTGTTGTCATAAAATGCAGCCGCTCATCCGTATCAGCGTTTTCATTACCAACCGACCAGATAATCACGCTGGCGCGATTGCGGTCACGTATGATCAGCTCCATCAGTTGGTTATGCGCATCGCGCTGCGTAGCTGGGTTGCTAAAATCGACAGCCCAATAGTTCGGGATCTCTTCCCATAACAACAGCCCCACCTCATCGGCAATACGTGCAGCCATTTCATGGTGCGGATAATGAGCCAGGCGGAGGTAGTTACAGTTTAACGCCTTGGCATCGCGAAAACGGCGGCGAATATCTGCTTCACTGGTCATTTTCCCCATCTGTAAGTCGTCTTCATGGCAGTTAACCCCACGCAGGTAAAGCGAGCGGCCGTTCAGGCGAATATCGGTGCCAACCACCTCTATCTGCCGAAAACCAACCCGATCGCTCACCCAATCTCGTCCCAGTGACGCCATAACCTGATAGAGCTTGGGGTGTTCGGGTGACCAAAGTGTTGGGTGCACGGAGAACGTGGCTTCGGCAACCCCCTCAACTACTGGCAGGGTCTGGTTGATACCCAATTCTGCCAAGGTGAAATTGACTTCTGTAGCCAGCCCTTCAACAGCGATCTTGACGGTAATACGGTTGTAACTGCCATCAGGTACCAGATAGACGAAAAAATCGCGGATATAACATGCTGGAGTGCGGATTAGATCGATTTCGCGATAAACTCCGCCATAATTAAACCAGTCATTGTTGCGTAGCGGCAGTCTGTCAGTTGTGCGGTTATTATTCACACATAACATCAGAATATTATTATCCGGCTGCAGTTCCGGGGTTAATTCTGCGCAGAAAGGTGTTGAACCGCCATAATGATTACCAATAAAACGATGATTGAGAAATACCTTACAGTCGTAGTTGGCGGCACCAATACGCAAGAAAACACGTTCATCCTCGTCGCGTACCACATAATCAATCTCACGGGTATACCAGGCACTACCTTCAAAATAAAACCACTTGTCTTTTATCATCTGCCAGCAACTGGGGACGGGAATGGTTTCCCCGGCGTATGGGTCATAGTCATAAGGATCTCGGCGTGCTTCCACATCGCTTTGTTGTAGCAAAAACCATTTTTGTCTCAACCCGGTATCGTGCAAATCCAAGGTAAAGTGCCACTCACCTCCAAGACACTCCCGTTCTCGGCCACCAGAGAACAGCAGGTTGTGATGATTTAGATTCTGCAGGTTATAGGGGCGATCGTATTGTTCGTTATGCAAGCATTCAACGGCATTTTCAGCCAAATCGGATTTTTCCAGCATGGTGCTTTCCTTCAGCAGTAAAGTATTGCTGCAGAATAATCGCTATGGCTTTAGGGTTGCGGAGTCCAGGGAGTCAACGAGCGAATAAAACATTATAAAAAATAGAATTATGATAAACCTCTAAGTTCAACGCAGTAAAATAGTGACTCACATCACACAATCATCTCTATTCAAGCGATCTGCGTCACAATAACGTCTAATAACCGCGTGGTGGCTCACAAAAAACCATCGAATACCTTTTGATCTCTCAATTCTATTTCGTGCCAGTCAACGTTTTTGAACCACCTCCATACACTGGAATGGTGTGATTTTAGGCTGTTTCTATCGGACACCGGAGGGGAATACGATGAGTGAATTACAAAGCGAACTCAGTGAAAAAGCGATAAAATCGGGGGTGGCTATGAGCCGCTACCGATGGACCGTGTGCGCATTACTGTTCTTTTCAGTCACCATTAATAATCTTGATCGTTCTATTTTGGGGCTGCTGGCCCCGATGTTACAAAAAGATATCGGCTGGAGCGAAATAGAATACGGCAATATCGTCACCGCATTTCAGGCCGCCTATGCCGTAGGCTTATTCATTTGTGGCCGGATCGTCGATCTGTATGGGGCTCGCCTAGTATTACCGATTGCCCTGGCGATCTGGAGTCTGGCAGCAATGGCCCATGGAGCTGCCAGTACGGTAGTGGGATTTATTTACGCCCGCATCTTTCTAGGTTTGGGGGAAAGCGCCAACTTTCCTTCTGCGGTGAAGGTGGCTGCAGAATGGTTCCCAAAACGTGAACGTGCTTTCGCTACCGGTATTTTTAACTCAGGCTCTAACGTCGGCAACATTTTCGCACCGATTATTATCCCTTGGATCGCTCTGCAATGGGGATGGCGTGAAGCCTTTGTTGTGACGGGTGCCGTTGGTTTTATCTGGATTGCTTTCTGGCTATTCTTATACGGTAAACCGGGTAAGTCAAACAAAGTTAATCCAGCGGAGTTAGCCTGGATAAATCAGGATGATACCCCTGAAGTGGCTGCGCAAACGCCGCAAAAAGTCAGTTGGTTAGGATTGTTAAAACATCGCCAGACCTGGGCTTTTGCGCTGTGCAAATTCCTCACCGATCCGATCTTCTGGTTTTTCCTCTTCTGGCTGCCAAAGTGGCTGCATGACGCTCGCGGTATTGACATGGCACACATGGCAATGCCGTTGGTGTTAATCAATATTCTGGCAACGTTGGGTGGGCTGGGGGGCGGTTATCTTCCCGCCTGGCTGGTGAATCACGGTGTGGCGGTCAATAAGGCACGCAAGTTAACGCTGCTGCTATGCGCCCTATGTGTTTTACCTATCCTGTTGGTTTCTAACGTCTCTAATCTTTGGCTGGCAGTGGCGCTGATTGGTATTGCGGTTGCCGCTCACCAGGGATGGTCGGTTAATCTCTATACCAGCGTATCGGATATGTTCCCTAAACAGGCCGTAGGTGCTGTGGTCGGTATCGGCTGCTTAGTTGGTTCAATCGGCTCTATTATTTTTGCACAAGCGACGGGGCATATATTACAGGCCACAGGAAGTTATTGGTCTATTTTCCTGATGGGCGGCTTTGCCTATCTGCTTGGCTTTCTCATTATGCATATCTTGATACCCAATATGTCTGCGGCGAAAATTTAACAAATAAAAGGAAATAATATGAAATTTACCGATAGCCTGTTGCAAGAGCGCATTCTAGCGGCTAAAAACCAGAGCCTGCGTTGGCTTAATAGTATGCAGTTGTCTGATGACATGCCTGGGGTATTACGCGTCAGCGAATACCATCAGCCGAAACAGTGGCCACAGATGTTGCTTTCCGGCACTTATGACGGGACCCAGGCTCGAGCCTTGTTGGGCGACCATATTGAGGAGAAAGAGCAGTTGGCAGACTGGATTTTAAGTCACCAGCAGGAAGACGGTTATTTCCTGTTACCCGGATTACGTTGGGAAGACACTTGGAAGCGCCCCGATATTGAAGCAACTCGTGAATATATGCGCTTTCATGCGACGAACTATTGTATGGGGGCATTAGACGTTTTAGAGCAATTAGATCGCATAGAACTGCCTTTTTTAACTCAGTTCCTTAATCCACAATTTTTCTGGGCATGGTTAGGCCAGCGTGATATGCGCGATCCGTGGCTGGAGGGGAATAATATCGTTAACCTGGGCAGTTTCCTGTTGCTTGAAATGCAGAGAAACCCTGGCGGCGCAGCCGGTCAGCGCCTGCAGGATATGATCTTCTGGCATAATCAGCAGAGCGAGCCTTATTCCGGCTTTTGGGGTGCTGGCCAACAGTTCAGCCAGGAGGCACTCCTGTTTGCGCTTTGCGGGGCAACGCATAATCTTCATGTTTTCTACGCACTGGATGAAAACATTCCTTATTTCAACCAGTCGATTAGCCGTTGCCTGGAACAGCCCGTGGCCATTCGTAGTGGTTGTATTGATGTCGATATTATCGATATTCTGGCTCACGGCAGTGCCCGATGCCCGCATCGGCGTGATGAGATCGAGTTCTGGCTACGTGGCATGTTGGTAAAATTGCTGGACTTCCAGAACCCGGATGGCGGTTTTCCTGACACACTTCTCGGTGAACGCAGTTATGATGGTTGGGTTAAGGGTTATAAAGAACCCCAAGGTTATAGCAATACCTTTGCCACCTGGTTCCGCTGGATAGCGATCGCCATGATATCCGAGGTGTTATGGCCGAGGTGGCAGTCATGGCGTTTTCGTAAAACCATTGGCATTGGTTTTTTCAAACCGGAAATAGGTCATAAACCTCATTGAAGATACTTGGCAAGACATTATTAGTCTGGTGAATTATGTCTTGTTGACGGAGGGCATAGCAACTGGAACTGGTGAGCTTGCGAATCAAGCCCTCTCTCACCGCCATATTACATAAGAAAGCCTGGACTCACATTCAGGCTTTCTTATTGCATGAACCCCATACAGAGAGGAGGGTTCCAGGGAGCTGATACGGTGCCGTATTCAGGTTCAGAGGTGATCTGTGTCAGGGTTGATGCATAGGAAAAGTGCCGTAATCAAGTTGTAGCTCGTTATATCCCCCTACTTTTGGGAGAGAGCTTTTGGATCTGCAACGGCACCACGGACAGTTAAGGGACACAGCCTAGTATTATGCTATCCCGCCGTGGCCAACGTTTAGAGTTTGCTGCTCTCGCGGTTCTTAAGGTGAGTTTTTTGATGGCAAGTGTTCAGGTTTTTCCACCTCGGAAGCCCGTGCTTTATATTTTCGCGCTTCCAAGGTGTGGGGTTGTAAAAGGATAGGATATAACCTAAATTCCTACGTCTGAGGAGTAATAATAAAATTCAGCGTATCCATATGCAGTCCACCTTTGGTCTGGTTGGTTCTGAACAAATTCACATGCGGCGTCCAGCACATCTCGCTTCTTTTCTCTACACTGCTTGCCGTTTGTGAGAGCGTAATGTATTTGGCACTAACGCTTGGGAAAGCAAAGTCTTTCCCCGTCACCCCCTCATGGCTTATCAGTCGTAAATTATAGGGCAACTGACTGCCGGGCCATTCATCACAAACGTCGGCTAACCATCTCTAAATTCTAAAAAAATAGTTACAGGACACCGCTTCGGGTGAGGAGCGCGGTTTCAAGATAGCTGTCAGCGTAACAACGATTTATCGTCACACCCCGTTTAAACAAAAGTTAGAAAGTATTTGCTACAATACTGATAGCGCTATAATTTAGTTACTTTACTCAGGATACAGGTATCATCATGACTAATCAGCACACCAACAACGAATTGACTGAAGAACAAAAAAAAGAAATTGACTTAATAGCGTTACAACGAGTCCAGGCAATGAATAGCGATGAGTTCCTTTGCCAGCGCATTGACGAGAAAGTTCACGCGATGGAAGATCACGTCAAAGCTTATTTCAACAGGTGTTTTTCACTCCACTTAAACAACAAGCGTAGCGAAAAGTAAAATGCTTTACGGGCCTGAGCTAAAACGCCCTATTCCAAGCCATTAACTAAGCACAGTTTGTTGGTAAGAGGCTGATAAACATGGGAAACGGAGCTATCCAATTGGAAAGTATCAAAGAAATAATTATCTATTTCTCTCTAATGCTACAGGTTTTTTTAGAGTTTCTATCCGTTATTTGCGTTTTTATCGGGCTGGTAAAGGCTCTTTATACCACAATAACCAAAGTTAAAAGTCAGTCCATACTCTATTTGATCAGGGCGCGCTTTGGAACCTGGCTTGCTTTGGCGTTAGAGTTTCAATTAGCGGCTGATATCTTGGCAACGACAATCAACCCTAGCATGGAAGAGTTGATTAAACTGGCAATCATTGCCGTGATACGTACATTTCTTAATTACTTTTTATCTAAAGAGTTAGATTATGCCGAAAACAATGTTGCTGTCGTAGGCAAAACCGACGCAACAACGCTGGAGGGGAAAAAGTAACGGCGTCAACGAAAGCATTGTTTGTTCCCAGGGCAGGCTAAGACTTCTTAGCCGCCATAGGACTAACCCTCTCTCCCAGTTGTGATAGCGACATCAAACGGCTGCTTACCACGCGGTTTTTACCCTCGTGCTTAGCGTCATACAGCGCTTCATCCGTCATCTCTATCGCTTTCTCCACCGACATACCGGCCAGATAGAGCGAGGTGCCAATGGAGATGGTCAACCGGATCGCCTCCCCACTCTCGGTAATAAAATCAAATTCTTCCACCCGGCTGCGAATGCGTTCCGCCACGGCCGCAATATGCTGCGGTTCATAGCTGGATGTGATGACCATAAACTCCTCGCCGCCGTAGCGCCCGACAAAGTCTTCATCGCGAACGCAATCTTGCAAAATGGCCCCCACGCTGGCCAATACGCCGTCACCGGCCAAATGACCATGGGTGTCATTCACCTGTTTGAAATTATCTATATCCAGCAGCATCAGGCCGCAAGACTCCCGTTGGGCATGCTGCAGCATCATTTTGTAGTCCACGCTGGCGCGGTTATTGATGTGGGTCAGGCTGTCGGTCGTCGCCTTGTTGCGCATCGAGAAAAAGGCGTTAATATGGCGCTCTTTAAAGCTCAGGGCGTGGTAGCAAATCGCCAGGCAAAGCGCCGATGCTGCCTGATACAACAGAATATCCAGCCACAGTTCACGGAAGTTGACGAACAAGCCGACCACGGCAATGCGGTAGAGCGCAATGATACCGATGGTAAGGTAAAACACCCGGTTCGATTTTTTCCGCCAGACCCCCGATAGCAGCAACGGCAAGATGATCGAACCGATAAACAGATTATCCAGCGTAAAGCCGCCGTTAAAGCCAAAGTTCACCAGATAGCACACTACCCCACTGACTGCGCCACCGAAAAATAGCACCAGAATCATCGGGATCATGGCAAAGCTGTAATAAATGTTACCTGCGAGCAACAGCCGAGACTGATTCAGATACAGCACCGCCAACCCCGCCAGTACACCAAATAACACCCGTTTCCACACGGCGGACTGGTAGGAAAAAGGAGCGTTTTTGCTAAGCGCAAAGTAGGCTACCGACAGCGTGGCATAGGTGATGCACGCGTCACTGTAAAAAGACGAGATCGACGCAATATATGTCATAACTATTCGGCATACTCCAGGATGCGGCAATGTGGTTTTAGTCTTACTAATGATTATCCAGACGGTCGCAGCATGCAGCGCCCCTACGATACTCAAAATGATAATGGCTAGGCGGGTATATGTTAGTGCCAGGCAATCTATGTCCTATCCTCAGTTCAGGATAGTCTGTTATCCAATACACCACGGGGAAAATCTGATGAATATCGATGATGAATTGCAAGCGCTGGCGACACAAGAAACGGACCTTACCTTCCACCATTTCGACCATGCCACCGCGTGGGAGCTGGGTGTAGCGCTAAAAAATGCCGCAGAACAGCGCCAATTACCCATCGCTATCGAAATTCAGCTAAGCGGACAAACGCTGTTTTATTACGCCATGCCAGGGACAACGCCAGACATTGCCGACTGGGTGAGGCGCAAGCGCAACGTGGTCAACCATTTCCATAAAAGCTCTTATGCCGTGGGCTTACGCCTGCAACAGCGGCAAGTTACGCTGGAGGAAAGATATGGCCTCAGCGTACGTGACTATGCTGCCCACGGCGGCGCATACCCCATCAACCTGCTCAATGTGGGTTGCGTCGGTTCCATCTCGCTTTCTGGCTCTCCGCAGCTCGAAGACCATCATCTGCTGGTCAGCACTCTTGCTCTGTTTCTCGGCTTATCCTTACCCGCAGTACACTAAGCGATAAAAGCTGCGCTTTTCCCCCCATCCGCAGCGGACGATCTGCACAGGCTGGCGCTTGGCGCACATAGTCCGCTGAACAAATATAAATTAATCACAATCCAGATGCTTTGATACAAATCTAGGTATCGGCGGGCAGAAAGGGGTATGGTATCTACCAGCTATTCCGAGACGGACCTCCATGGCCCGCCATTCCGTTCTCTTTTATAGACTTGGTTTGCAACTTTGATGAAAACGCACGAAATCAACGGTATTCGCCCTTTCAGCGCCCTGATAGATGCCTGCTGGCGCGAGCCCTATTCCCTTCAACGTCTGCTGAAAGATGCCATTGCCGGGGTTACCGTCGGCATTATTGCCATACCGCTGGCGATGGCGCTAGCCATTGCCAGCGGTGTTCCCCCACAATATGGGCTGTATACCGCCGCCATTGCTGGCATCGTGATCGCCGTCAGCGGCGGTTCGCGCTACAGCGTTTCCGGCCCCACCGCGGCGTTTGTGGTGATCCTGTTCCCCGTTTCACAGCAGTTTGGGCTCTCTGGCTTATTGATTGCCACCATGCTGTCCGGCGTATTCCTGCTGATTATGGGGTTAGCGCGGCTTGGCCGCCTGATCGAGTACATTCCGCTTTCGGTCACGCTTGGGTTTACCTCCGGGATTGCCATTACCATCGCCACCATGCAGGTGAAGGATTTCTTTGGCTTACAGCTGGCGGAAGTACCGGAAAACTACATAGGTAAGGTGAATGCGCTGTTGCATGCTTTACCCACCTTGGACTATGGCGATACGCTGATTGGCGTGGTCACTCTGGTAGTCCTGCTGCTCTGGCCAAAGCTGGGGCTGCGTATTCCCGGCCACCTGCCCGCCTTGTTGGCTGGCACCGCGGTGATGGCTATCCTGGCTCAGTTCGATCATCAGGTTGCGACCATTGGCTCTCGTTTCAGTTTCGAATTGGCCGACGGCAGCCAAGGCCAAGGTATCCCGCCGATCCTGCCGCAGTGGTTATTGCCCTGGCATCTGCCTGCTGGCGATGGTAAACCGACGGAACTAAGCTGGCAGCTGCTTTCCGCTCTATTACCGGCAGCCTTTTCCATGGCGATGCTTGGGGCGATCGAATCGCTGCTGTGCGCGGTAGTGTTGGATGGCATGACGGGCAAAAAGCACCACTCCAACGCCGAACTGATTGGCCAGGGCGCGGGTAACATCATCGCCCCGTTCTTCGGGGGGATCACCGCGACGGCCGCCATTGCCCGCTCGGCAGCCAACGTGCGAGCAGGGGCAACCTCACCGGTTTCGGCAATCATCCACTCGTTAATGGTGCTGTTGTCCTTGCTGATGCTGGCACCGTGGCTGTCCTACTTACCGCTGGCGGCGATGGCTTCGCTGTTGCTATTGGTCGCCTGGAACATGAGCGAGGCGCATAAAGTGGTTTATCTGCTGCGCCGGGCACCGAAAGACGACATTTTGGTGATGCTGCTGTGTATGTCGCTAACGGTACTGTTTGATATGGTGATTGCCATTACCGTTGGCATCGTACTGGCCTCACTGCTGTTTATGCGCCGAATCGCACGCATGACCCGCCTAAGCGAGTTGAGCGCCGAAGATGGCCGGCTGGTACTGCGCGTCAACGGTCCGCTGTTCTTCGCCGCTGCCGAACGCGTGTTCAACGATCTGCTGGTACGCGGTGAAAACTATCACACCATCGTACTGCAATGGGATGCCGTGCCGGTGCTGGATGCCGGGGGGCTCAACGCGTTGCAACGTTATATCGACGCCCTGGCCGCCGAAAAACAGCTGGTGATCACCGATATTCCATTCCAGCCGCTAAAAACCCTGGCTCGTGCTCGCATGAAGCCAATCGATGGCAAGCTGCATTTCTACCCCACCCTGCCAGAAGCGCTCACCGCGCTGAACGCCCAATAAAGCAAAAGGCCCGACAGCTTAATGTCGGGCCTTCAGATTGGCGGGCGCAGCATGCGCGCCCCCACTGAGGGATTTGTCAGCAGTCGTTAGTTGCTGGTATCCAGCTCAGCAAAGCTTTTCACCAGATCGTCGATGGCTTTCATCTGTACCAGGAACGGTTCCAGCTTATCCAACGGCAACGCCGAAGGACCATCGCATTTGGCATTGCTTGGATCTGGGTGCGCCTCGATAAACAGGCCAGCCAAACCTACCGCCATACCGGCACGAGCCAGCTCGGCAACCTGCGCACGGCGGCCGCCTGAGGCCGCACCAAACGGATCGCGGGTTTGCAGGGCGTGGGTCACGTCGAAGATCACCGGATGGCCACCGGTCACGTTCTTCATCACGTTGATACCCAACATGTCGACCACCAGGTTGTCATAACCAAAGTTGCTGCCGCGATCGCACAGAATAACCTGATCGTTGCCGCCTTCTTTGAATTTATCGACGATATTACCCATCTGGCCCGGGCTGACGAACTGCGGTTTCTTGACGTTGATCACCGCGCCGGTTTTCGCCATGGCTTCAACCAGGTCGGTCTGGCGTGCCAGGAAGGCGGGCAACTGGATCACATCAACCACTTCAGAAACTGGCTGCGCCTGTGCGGCTTCGTGCACATCGGTGATAATTTTCACGCCGAAGGTGCTTTTGATTTCCTGGAAAATCTTCATCCCTTCTTCCAGGCCTGGGCCACGGTAAGAATGGATAGATGAACGGTTGGCTTTATCAAAAGAGGCTTTGAAAACGTAAGGGATGCCCAGTTTTTGCGTCACGGTGACGTAGTGTTCGCAGATGCGCATCGCCAAATCGCGTGATTCCAGTACGTTCATACCGCCGAACAGTACAAACGGCAGATCGTTCGCTACCTTGATGTCGCCAATGCTGACTACTTTCTGTTCCATGCTTGCACCTTATTGATTAATAGATCGGAATCAGTGAATTAATGCAGCGTGACCTGCTTGAGCTCGATGGAGTGGATTTGAATTTTTATCACTTCACTCACCGGGTCTTCAGGACACTGCTCGACAAAATAGTTGAGATCGGAAATGGCGATATGGTTGCATTCCAGTTGGGCATAAATCAAACCACGGTCGCGGATCTCGTAAGGGTCGTCCGGGTCAAAACTCAGCACCGCCTCGCTGGCTCGCAACGCAATTTCCATCTGCTTTTCATCCATCAGCGCGGCTTTCAGCGTATCGAGCATCTTACGCACCACCAGAATGTTTTCCGATTCGTCCAGATCGTCATCTTCCAGTTCAGCACCCAGGCCCAGATTGCCCTTGAGCCAAACCTGCAACTGATGTTCGTTAAGCGTTTCCCCGTTCAGGGGGTTGACCAGCCACATCTCCTCATCCAGCCAGTCAGCACGCATGATCAACTGAGTGGGGAAAATCACCGGCATCAGCGGCAGATCCAACTGGTGGGCAATATGCAGGAAAATGGTTCCCAGAGAGACTGGCGTACCTTGGCGGGCTTCCAACACCTTATCCAGCCAGATGGCGTCAGAAAGCCGATAAACACCGCTGGCACCGCCGAATCCCCAGGTTTTAAAGAATAGTTCGATAAGCGCTTCCAACTGCTGATCCTGGTCGAGATCGTCCGGGATGATTGCGCGCGCTTCCTCACTCAACTGCTGTAACTTGCGCTCAACTTCCACTACCGGAAAGTCCCGCCGGATGATCTTTGATACCAGGATCACCCCCTCACTCAGTGAGGAAGTGTTAAATTCAAAATCGGCAATGCTGCTCATAGGTATCCCATCAAGAACGGTATTTTGGTCGTGGCAAGTTTAACGATCAGATACAGACAACCCAGTGCCAGAACGAATGCCAAGGTGCGGATATTCCAGCTTTGCGTCTTCTTGCCCAATGCGACATAACCCAACAGGATATAGATAATAACGCCAAACAACTTCTCGGTCAGCCACGAGTCCATGCCAAGCAGTGGATAAAGTTTGAACATCACCACCAAGGCAATACCGGTGGCAAACAGCACCGAATCATTGATATGCGGCGTGATCTTTACCCAGCGCTTGTTGCTCATCGGCGATGCACGCCACTTCCAGAAGAAACGCAATACAAACAACGTAATGCTGATGGCTACCGTTAATAAATGCAGATGTTTTAGCGCCATGTAAGCGGCCATAGTGGTTTCCTTGGTTTCTTATAGTGGTTTTTGGCCCAGAGTCACGCGATCGTTGCCGCCATAGTCGCGATGCGTTGCCACCGCGATAAATCCCTCAGCATTCAACAGCGTACGTACATTTTCACCCTGTTGCCAACCGTGCTCAAGCAACAGCCACCCCTGTGGCTCTAAATAATCTGCGGCCTGCTGCACGATCGCCGCCAGATCGGCCAGACCCTGGTCGGCAGCCACCAAGGCACTGCCAGGTTCAAAACGGACATCGCCCTGCGCAAGGTGAGGATCGGCTTCATCAATATAGGGAGGATTGCTGGCGATCAGCGCAAACTTTTGCCCGGCGACCGGCGTAAACCAGCTCCCTTGCAAAAAGCGCGCATTGTTAATCGCCAGTTTTTGCGCGTTATGCTGCGCCAGCGCCACGGCTTCAGGTTGCAGATCGATGCCGGTAAGCTGGCAGTCTGGCCGTTCGCTGGCTAACGCGAGAGCCATCGCGCCGGTGCCAGTGCCAAGATCCAGAATGGCACACGGCGTTGCGGGCAGACGCTCCAGGGCCAACTCCACCAAACATTCGGTATCCGGACGCGGGATTAGCGTAGCGGGCGAAACCGAGAGCGGAAGCGACCAGAACTCACGCTCGCCAACCAGATACGCCACCGGTTCCCCGCGTTCACGGCGAGCCAGCAGCACCGTTAACTGCTCAGCCTGCTCCGCCGTCAGCGGAGTTTCGCCAAATGCCAACAGGTATGTTCTGGCCCGACCGGTCACGAAACCCAACAGGATCTCCGCATCACGTTTGGCGCTATCACTGTGCATCAGGCGTAAGGTCGCGGTTTTCAGCCAGGTTTGATAATCCATTACTCAGGCTCGGCAGAGAGTGCGGCCAACTGATCGGCCTGGTATTCCTGCACGATCGGCTGGATTAGCATATCCAGCTTGCCTTCCATCACCTCATCCAGACGATACAGCGTCAGGTTGATACGGTGGTCGGTCACACGCCCCTGCGGGAAGTTATAGGTACGGTTACGATCGGAACGGTCGCCGGTGCCCAGCAGGTTGCGGCGGGTGGAAGCCTCTGCCAACTGGCGTTTCGCCATCTCTGCCGCGCGGATACGTGCCCCAAGCACCGACATCGCCTTGGCTTTGTTCTTGTGCTGTGAACGTTCGTCCTGGCATTCAACCACAATGCCGGTCGGCAAGTGGGTAATACGGATCGCCGAATCGGTGGTGTTAACGTGCTGACCACCGGCCCCGGAAGAACGGAAGGTATCGATTTTCAGATCGCCCGCATTGATTTCTGGCAGCTCCGCCTCTGGCACCGCTGGCATCACCGCCACCGTGCAAGCAGAGGTATGGATACGACCCTGAGATTCGGTTTCCGGCACGCGCTGAACGCGGTGACCGCCAGATTCAAACTTCAGTTGACCGTAAACGCCGTCACCAGACACTTTGGCAATCACCTCTTTGTAACCGCCGTGCTCCCCCACGTTTTCGCTCATGATCTCGACCCGCCAGCGGCGAGTTTCAGCGTAACGGCTATACATACGGAACAGATCGCCAGCAAAGATAGCCGCTTCGTCGCCACCGGTTCCGGCGCGCACTTCGAGGAAGCAGTCGCGCTCATCGTCCGGATCCTTCGGCAGCAGTAATACCTGCAGCTGTTGTTCCAGCTCTTCCGTCGCCGCTTTGGCCTGTTTCAGCTCTTCCTGCGCCATTTCACGCATTTCTGGATCGTCCAGCATCATTTCTGCCGTGGCGAGATCGTCCTGCACCTGACGCCATTCCAGAAAACAACGGCTGACGTCGGTCAACTGCGCATATTCGCGCGACAGGCCACGGAACCGATCCTGATCGGCAATGACACTGGCATCGCCGAGCAGCGCCTGAACTTCTTCATGGCGCTCTTGTAACGCTTCCAGTTTGGCAACAATAGAAGGCTTCATGCGTGGTTTTAAACCCTGTTAATAAAAGAGAACTAATGCTGATCCAGCCCGAGGCTGTCGCGTAAAATATGCAACCGCTCCATGTCGCCGTCACCGGCGGCCTGCTGGAGGGATTTGGTAGGGGCATGAATAAGACGATTGGTTAATCTGTGGGCCAGCTCATGGATCACCTGCTCCACGTTAGCGCCTTGAGCAATCGCTGCCAGCGCTTTTGACTCCATTTCCGCACGGATTTGATCGGCCTGGGAACGGTAGTCTCTGATGGTATCTGTCGCGCCCTGTGAGCGCAGCCAGGTCATGAAATTGCTGCTTTCCTGCTGCACGATGGTCTCGGCCTGTACGGCCGCCGCCTGCCGTTGCGCCATATTGCTCTGAATAATGGCCTGCAGGTCGTCCACGGTGTAGAGATAGGCGTTCGCCAGTTTACCTACTTCCGGCTCGATATCGCGCGGAACGGCAATATCCACCAGCAACATCGGCTGGTTGCGGCGAGCCTTCAGGGCCCGCTCGACCATGCCCTTGCCGATGATGGGCAACGGGCTGGCGGTGGAGCTGATAATGATATCGGCATCTGCCAGGCGTGCGTCAATCTCCGGCAATGAGATCACCTCTGCCCCCACCTCTTGCGCCAATACCTGGGCGCGTTCACGGGTGCGGTTAGCGATGATCATATGCTGCACTTTATGCTCACGCAGATGGCGGGCAACCAGCTCGATCGTTTCCCCCGCGCCGACCAACAGCACATTCAGTTCGGCAAGAGATTCGAAGATTTGACGCGCCAGCGCACAGGCGGCGAAGGCAACGGATACCGCGCTGGCACCGATTTCGGTTTCAGTGCGTACACGCTTGGCAACGGAGAAGGATTTCTGGAACAGGCGCTCCAGCTCACCGGAAAGTGACTGGCCACGCTGGGATTCGGCAAAGGCTTTCTTTACCTGCCCGAGGATCTGGGGTTCACCCAGTACCAAAGAGTCTAACCCGCTGGCAACGCGCATCAGGTGGCTGACGGCCTCGTCGCCGTGATGCCAATACAGGCTCTTGCGCACGTCTTCCGCACGTAGATGGTGATAATCACATAACCAAGCTACCAGCTGTTCATGCAGATGATCCTGCTGCTCTACGCTGAGGTACAGCTCGGTGCGGTTACAGGTAGACAGCACAACGCCGCCCTGCACCAATGGCTGTTGCAGCAAGCTATTCAGCGCCTTGTCGATCGACTCTGGGGAGAAGGTCACCCGTTCTCGCAGAGAAACCGGAGCGGTTTTATGATTAATACCTAACGCCAGAAGGGTCATTGCTTCGAGTAATACTTCTCTTGGTACGGGTTCTCGTTGTCCGGCATTCTACTTGATGCGCGACATCAATTAAAGTGACAACCGCATCTTCCGGCCAATCGCTGGTATTGCCGGGACAAATCAGTCAGCACGACAAAACTCGGTATGTTTCAAACCCATCAGAAACCGAAGAGGAAAAACGCTGAAATGCAGCGCTAACCCTTGCAAACGCCCCTTTCAGCCTGCCTGGCGACATCCTTCGTATTCCCACGGCTTAACATTACACATTACTGATAATCGCAATAAGTTACGGTTTCCGTTGTTTTAATTGCAATTTTTTCGGCATGTTCCCATAATCCCGCAAAATGGTTAGCTGACAAACTATTTTCATGGAAATCGTTTCAGAATTTCACTTTCTGTTACCGGAAAGTGAGCAAACCAGAAAGCCCCAGGCTGTGTTGGCCGATGGATGGGTTTTCGTATCTTGAGCAGCACGTAAGAAGGGACGTTCAATGAAATTACGTAGATTAAGCCAGGCGGTTACCGCAGGGCTGATAGCGGGTTGCAGCGCATTTGCCGCACAAGGTGAAATCACCTTATTAAAGCAGGATCCGCAAGCGGGCGATCCCCTTAGCCGCCTTACTTTCACCGTTGGCGGTAGTATTCGTCCACAGTTCAATATGATGACTGGCGATGGCGATAAAGGCTCTTATAAACGCAACGGTTTTGACGGCGGCACACGTTTTCGCTTCGCCACCGATTACTATCTGTTCGACGACATCAGTTGGATCAACTATTACGAGTTAGGCGTCAACATCCCGGCGTTGTTCAGTTGGGACAATCACTACGCAGAGGGTGCCAACAACACCTCAAGGCGCATGCTGTATACCGGTTTGAAAAGCAAAACCTGGGGCCAATTGACTTACGGTAAGCAAAACAGCGTTTATTACGACGTGGTCGGGGCCAAAACCGACATCTGGGATTACGACATGCTTGCCCAGGCGCCGGGCAACGGCATTAACGGCGATTATGACGGTTCCTATCGTTCACGCAGCATGCTGAAATATAAAAATACCTTTGGCGACGCTGACCTTTATGCCGCTTACCTGTTCAACGACGACGAATACCTGCCTGGTAACGGCCTGCGCTACAAGCGCAAGGGCGGCGGTTCACTCGGTGTGGATTATCACCTGACCAAAGACCTCACCTGGGGCACCGCCTGGAACTACACCAGTGCCGAGATGCGTAACCCCAATAATAACGACAACAAAGACTACAATCAGAACATCATCGGTACCGCATTGAGCTGGAAACCGGATAACTGGACACTCAGCTTCGGCGGCGGCTGGTATGACAACTACCTGACTACCAAGAAGAAGGATGTTAACAACTACTTCGCAGGGGATGCCTGGGGGATTGAATATTTCGCCGGTTATAGCTTCCCGGTAGGCGAATACTCGGTGAAATCCATCATGCCTTACTTTATGGGCGACCGCCTGCAGTACACCACTGGCCGCGATTACCAGCGTATTGATAATGGCTTGGGTATCTCCTTCCAGTTTGACTACGGTTTCCGCGCCGACGTCGAACACGTGCTGACGTCCAGCACCGATAATCTGGGCGATATGACGGTAGTTCGTTTGCGTTACGATTTCTGAACCACCAAAGCGCGCCATTATACGGCGCGCTTAGAGGATAGACTCGCTCTGAAAGGGCATGACATGCTGCGCCCACAGATTTCCAACCCAAAAAGTTCCGCCATCGTTTACAATCCTCCCCACGCCAGACGCCACCCTTGCTGCAAGGCTTTTTGCGCCATTGTATTATTGACGTTACGCCACTCGCCCGTTAGCGTGGTGGCAGAAATGCTAACCCGCACTGCCCCGCAAGGACAAAAGGACAACAAAACGTTATGCCTATCCGCAAAGTTAGTTTGCTTCGCCTGATCCCATTAGCCAGCCTGGTGCTGACGGCCTGTACCCTCACCAAGCCAGGCCCAGCCACCAGCCCGACGTCTCCGCAGTGGCTCGCTCATGAGCAAGCGGTGCAACAGCTTGAGCAGTATCAGACCCGGGGCGCTTTCGCTTACCTGACCGATCAGAAGAAAGTCTATGCCCGCTTCTTCTGGCAACAATACACGCCCGACCGCTACCGCCTGCTGCTGACCAACCCGCTTGGCAGCACCGAGCTTGAACTGAACGTGCAAAAAAGCGTAGTACAACTGACGGATAACCAGGGCAAACGCTATGTCAGCGACAACCCGGAAGAGATGATCCGCAAGCTGACCGGCATGCAGATCCCACTGGATAACCTGCGCCAGTGGATGCTTGGCCTGCCAGGGCAAGCTACCGACTTCACCCTGGACTCCCAGTACCGCCTGAACAAGCTGACCTACAAACAGGGCGATCTGACCTGGGTTGTCACCTATCAGGACTACAACACCGATCTGAAAATCCCGTTACCGAGCCGCCTTGAACTGCAACAGGGCGATCAACGCATCAAGCTGAAAATGGATAACTGGACGCTCAAGTGATGATCCACCAATGGCCCTCCCCGGCAAAGCTGAACCTGTTTCTCTATATCACCGGCCGTCGAGCAGACGGCTACCATCAGTTGCAAACGCTGTTCCAGTTCCTGGATTACGGCGATACGCTCACCATCGTTCCCCGCCAGGACAACCAGATCCAGCTGCTAACGCCCGTAGAAGGGGTGCCAGATGAGCAGAACCTGATTGTCCGGGCCGCTCGTCTGTTACAGCAACATTGCACTACCCATTCCATTGCCACCCTTCCCCGTGGGGCTGACATCAGCATCGACAAGCGCTTGCCGATGGGTGGCGGCCTTGGCGGTGGCTCTTCCAACGCGGCGACGGTACTGGTCGCGCTGAATGAACTTTGGCAATGTGGCCTGAGCGACGACCAGTTGGCCGATATGGGGCTAACCCTAGGTGCCGATGTCCCGGTTTTTGTGCGCGGCCATGCGGCATTTGCCGAAGGGATTGGTGAGCAACTACAGCCGGCAAATCCGGTAGAAAAGTGGTATTTGGTCGCTCATCCCGGTGTCAGCATCCCCACACCGGTGATTTTTGCCGATACCGAATTAAAAAGAGACACCCCGGTTCGCCCGCTGAACGCCCTATTACAGGCACCTTACGCAAATGATTGCGAACCGATCGCAAGAAAACGTTTTCGCGAGGTTGAACAGCTTCTTTCATGGCTGTTACAATACGCGCCGTCACGCCTGACTGGCACAGGTGCTTGTGTGTTTGCAGAATTCGACTCCGAGCCCGCCGCTCTTCAGGTGTTAAATCAAGCCCCGGCCTGGTTGCGTGGATTTGTAGCGCGTGGCGTTAACGTCTCACCACTACATCGCATCCGTTCCGGGCAGTTTGAGCCGTAGCTCAACGTGTCGTTGCGCAGGGTCGTCTACCTGGCCCTGTCATCTCTGCGCTGCTCTGCAGTTCAAGTTAGTTTTACACACCCGTATGTATATTGCGTCGGCGTCGCCAACTGCCCCTTGGCGAAGGCCGTATGACAATATCTTCTCTGGACGCATGCTGAGGTTCTTCTCGTGCCTGATATGAAGCTTTTTGCTGGTAACGCCACCCCGGAACTAGCACAACGTATTGCCAACCGTTTGTACACCAGCCTTGGTGACGCCGCTGTAGGTCGTTTTAGCGACGGCGAAGTGAGCGTGCAAATCAACGAAAATGTACGCGGCGGTGATATTTTCATCATCCAGTCCACCTGTGCCCCCACCAACGACAACCTGATGGAACTGGTTGTTATGGTTGATGCCCTGCGTCGCGCCTCCGCAGGTCGTATTACTGCTGTAATTCCTTACTTCGGCTATGCCCGCCAGGATCGCCGCGTGCGTTCTGCGCGTGTGCCAATCACTGCCAAAGTTGTTGCCGACTTCCTCTCCAGCGTAGGGGTTGACCGCGTATTGACAGTCGATCTGCATGCCGAGCAGATCCAAGGTTTCTTCGATGTCCCGGTAGATAACGTATTCGGAAGCCCGATCCTGCTGGAAGACATGTTGCAACAGAACCTGGAAAACCCGATCGTGGTTTCCCCAGATATCGGTGGTGTCGTGCGCGCCCGCGCGATCGCCAAACTGCTTAACGATACCGACATGGCCATCATTGATAAACGTCGCCCTCGCGCAAACGTTTCTCAGGTGATGCATATTATCGGGGACGTGGCAGGCCGTGACTGCGTGCTGGTCGATGACATGATCGATACCGGTGGTACCTTGTGTAAAGCAGCCGAAGCGTTGAAAGAACGCGGTGCCAAGCGCGTATTTGCCTACGCCACGCACCCGATCTTCTCCGGTAACGCCGTGGATAACATCAGGAACTCGGTGATTGATGAAGTGATCGTCTGTGACACTATTCCGCTGTCAGCAGAAATCAAGGCGTTGAAAAACGTCCGTACTCTGACCTTGTCCGGTATGTTGGCTGAAGCTATCCGCCGTATCAGCAATGAAGAGTCAATTTCCGCGATGTTCGAACATTAATCCCTTCTCTGGCGCAGTTTACCTCCACTGCGCCAGGTTGTTCGGGTGAACATCTCAGAAAACGAAAAACCCGTTGAAGCGTGAGCAACAACGGGTTTTTTACGGGATGCGGGACATAACCTTAAACCTTACACGGCCAGTCTCCCTTGCCTTTGTGCGCCAGATCCTTGGTTGTGGTTAATCAATGTGACGGGCGGCGTGGGTTGTTTTGGCAGCGTTTGTCAAAGTGTTTTACCCACCAATAACGATCTGCTACCCGCTCGCGCCCACCAATACGTGCACCGGCCAGCCACAACAAGGCGCCGATAAAGATACTCATGATGGCGCCGTGGGCAAAGAACTGCGGCAAATTGAACTGTGATACTTCAGCCAGGATGGAGTATCCCACCCCGCCAACCATTACCACCATACCCATTCCCATTAAAACGTTGCCGATGACCTCAGCATTTTTCCGTTTCATATGCCACCTCCAGAGTGCCATGTGCCAATAGCGGGAAAAACCTAACTCTTTCTCCAGCTTTGATTAGTTAAGTATAGTCATTATTTCAGCATGGGTATTGCGTGACCGATCACAAATGGCAACTAAAGGCTGACAATTCTTTACTTTATGTTAAAAGTTAGCGAGATAACTGAATTATTTTACTAATGTATTATTCACTTTTCAGCTATTCACGGGGGGGGGGGGACGCCAGATTTTTGTCATTCTGCACGCAGGCAGGTACACTAACGGCCTATAAATTTCGAGCTGTGCCGCTGTGAAAACCCAGGCGATTGCAACCTGGAAGGCAACGGGCACGCCCTTTCCATTTTTCTAGCATAGTGAATCTCTTGTGAGCAGTATCAAACTGATTGTTGGCCTGGCCAACCCGGGCGCAGAGTATGCCCAGACACGGCACAATGCCGGCGCATGGTATGTTGACCTACTGGCGCAACGCCACAACCAGCCGTTGAAGGAAGAGAGTAAGTTCTTCGGTTACACCGCACGCCTGAATTTGGCCGGTAATGACGTTCGGCTGCTGGTTCCTACCACCTTTATGAACCTGAGTGGCAAAGCCGTTGGCGCCTTGGCTACCTTCTACCGCATTCTGCCGGAAGAGATCCTGGTAGCCCACGATGAGTTGGATCTGCCACCAGGGGTGGCAAAACTCAAATTAGGTGGCAGCAACGGTGGCCACAATGGCCTGAAGGATATCCAGAGCAAGCTGGGCAATAACCCAAACTTTTATCGCTTGCGTATTGGCATCGGCCACCCAGGTGATAAAAACAAGGTGGTAGGCTTTGTGCTGGGTAAGCCGCCAGCAGCAGAGCAAACGCTGATTGATGATGCCATCGATGAGTCGCTACGTTGCACAGAGATCTTGCTGAAGGAAGGTATGACTAAAGCCATGAATCGTTTGCATGCATTTAAAGCGACTAGCTAAGCGGTAAGGCCAAGTAATGTGACTATCACTTGCTTGGCCTGCTACTTATCGGGCAATAGCGGCACAGCTTACGGGTACAGCACGGCTGCACGCTATTTTGCATAGCAACATCAACAGCATCCGGCATGGTTTTCTTTTTCAAATCCGCACTCCCAGCGAAAAAAGGCCGCTCAATCAGGCTCTTCTTCCGCTCGTTGCGGAAATGAATAATAAAAGAAATAACCGAGAGTAATAATAAAACAGGTGCAGAAAGCACATCAATTCCATTCATGGAATAAATCCCTCCTTGAATTCAAATAGCACAGCGAATATTACGCGGATAATATCTTAAAAAAATACACTCAACAATACTTGTAGCTAAATTTATCGTTACCTATCTCGACATACCTCAATATAATTAAGATATTACTTAGGTATTACTGGTAATATCCTAGCTTATTTATAGGATAATTCTTTTAAATAAATAAGATAAGTCTCACACAATCAAAATCAATCACAACCATGTATTAAATAAATTAACTATTTAGGCTTAATACAAAGAAAAATCCTAGCAAATAAGAAACATCAACAAAAACATAACGATAAATAAATTACCTATTGAAAAAAACCGGCTATAGAACGATGGACAGATCAAATAACAATCATATTTAAAACAGAATTCAGCTTAAAATTAATGAATTTTCCAGCCTATATAGATAGCCCCCATAAGACAAGTTACGTCTTGAGGTTTAACGCTCTGTAACTCTTTACCCGCTGTAATCCGCCAGCTTTTATTATGATATGTTGCCAGGTCGTACATTGGATGAGGAACAGAAAAGCCCAGAATAACCTTAGACAAAAAGTGCCTTTATAATTAAACATGCATTTAAAAAGAAACATTTTCTCACCTATATTGCTAAATATCTGATAACAAATACCCGGAATAATCTCCGCTATTAGCGTTCTATGGCCTATTGCCAGATGTGTTCACCTTGGATCTGTACCTTGCCTGCTAAACACCTCTACCGGCGTTAAATTGAGCCGACACAGGCGTAAGCAGCGTAAGGAAGGCCTCGGGTAGTACAGCCTGCAACGGGCAGATCGAGATAACTGCCCATTACGTGTATAATGGCGGAATAATTTCGTCCTTTATGCAGCAGGCTAATGTTAACCTGTTGATAGTCAAGATATTTAAGGTGATATAAACATGGGATTCAAATGCGGTATCGTCGGTCTGCCTAACGTTGGCAAATCCACCCTGTTCAATGCGTTGACCAAAGCGGGTATTGAAGCGGCCAACTTCCCGTTCTGCACCATTGAACCCAATACCGGCGTGGTACCGATGCCCGATGCACGTCTGGATCAACTGGCCGAGATCGTCAAACCACAACGCATTCTGCCCACCACCATGGAATTCGTGGATATCGCAGGGCTGGTAAAAGGGGCTTCCAAAGGTGAAGGCCTGGGTAACCAGTTCCTGACCAACATCCGCGAAACCGAAGCTATCGGCCACGTGGTACGTTGCTTTGAGAATGACAACATCATTCACGTGAATAACAAAGTGGATCCAGCTGACGATATCGACGTCATCAACACAGAGTTGGCACTGTCCGACCTTGATACCTGCGAACGCGCCATTCACCGTGTACAGAAGAAAGCCAAAGGCGGCGATAAAGACGCAAAAGCTGAATTGGCTGCGCTGGAAAAATGCCTGCCACAGTTGGAGAACGCCGGTATGCTGCGTGCTCTGGATCTGACTGCTGAAGATAAAGCCGCGATCCGCTACCTGAGCTTCCTGACCCTGAAGCCAACCATGTACATTGCCAACGTCAACGAAGACGGTTTTGAGAACAACCCGTATCTGGATGTTGTGCGTAAGATTGCTGCCGAAGAAGGTTCCGTGGTGGTTGCGGTTTGCGCCGCTGTTGAATCCGACATTGCAGAGCTGGAAGATGAAGACCGCGCTGAATTTATGGCTGAGTTGGGTCTGGAAGAACCAGGTCTGAACCGCGTGATCCGTGCAGGTTATGAATTGCTCAATCTGCAAACCTACTTCACCGCTGGCGTGAAGGAAGTGCGTGCCTGGACCATCCCGGTAGGTGCTACTGCCCCGCAAGCGGCCGGTAAAATCCACACCGACTTTGAAAAAGGCTTTATCCGTGCGCAGACCATCGCCTTTGAAGACTTTATCACCTACAAGGGTGAGCAAGGTGCCAAAGAGGCCGGTAAGATGCGTTCAGAAGGGAAAGACTACGTCGTTAAAGATGGCGATGTGATGAACTTCTTGTTCAACGTCTAAATGGTTTCTTGGGCTTCACAACAGTATCTGAACAGCGAATGAAGCCCAGTAAACATCTGAAATCCACGCAACCGCGTGGATTTTTTTATTTCTTGACGCCTCAGGTTTCCTCGCAGCAATGCAGTACAAAAATCAGCACAGAGTGAACTACGGAGCTGGCACCACGCCCTGGATTTCGCCGCTATACCCGGTGCGGGAAATTGCCGTCAGCAATACCTGATTATCAAACCCCTCGGGCACAATCACCTCTGCCTGGTGCGTTTTCAGTGAGGCCTTGGCCTTAATCACACCATCAGTAGAGCGCAACGCTTTATTGATGGAGATAACGCAAAGCGAACAGGTCATGGCTTTGATATCAATAGTGACTTTCTGGTTTTCAGCCCATAGCCGCGGCGCAATCAGCACCAGAGCCAACAGCAGAAAAATGCGCTTTTTCATTCCGTCATTTCCCAAATCCAAGGTAATACGTAGGGGTAGGTCATCAACGCCAACATCAACGGTACCGACAACCAGTAAAGCCAAATCAGTACCCGACGGCTGACGACGTTCACGCACACCGGGCGTGGCGACAGATAAAGCCGCCAAAATCCTCGCAGCATCAATCCGATAGCCACAATAATCATGGGCCACTGCAGCCAGGATAGCGCCGGGATCCCAGTGAGCCCGGCGGCAGAGATACCAAACACCAGATACAACAATGGCCCGAGACAGCAGAGCGTCGATGCTGCGGCGGCAAGCAGAGCCGCCAGCAGCGTCACTACGCTCCCCTTAACGCTGTTCGACAGAGACATAGTCATAGCTAAATTCGGCCGGATCGTAGAAGTTTAACGGGTCGCCATCCACTTCAGCATAGGGGTAACCAAAGTTATTGAGGTCACCCTGCTCCGCCTCTGGCGAAAGCGCGAAGTCACGAGCGTAGTTAAAACCAACCCAGTTCATTTCCCAGTTGCCGAACAGGTAATCGTTGACGGCTTCAACGGCGGCATCACCATTTTCTTTTTTCTCGGCCAGACGCATCTTAGTGACGTCGGCCGGATCGGCCGGCAACCAGCCGAAACCTGCCAGCCAGAACATCGCCCGGCAATGCTGCCCGCCGCTGACTTTTGCCACGCCTTGCTCATCAGCGCTGCCAAATGCCTTCTTCGAATAGCTCCCCAGCTTGCGGGATGCACCCAGACGAATACCAAACATCTCGCGCGCGGGGATCCCGCTGGCACGGCACAACGCGACGAACACGGAGTTGATATCGGTACATTTCCCGCCCAGCTTGCCAGCTTTAAGGATTTGCCCCACATCACCGGTCCCGCAGCCAATCACCGCATCGTCGCGATGCATATGGGTTCTTACCCATTCATGAATTAGCCTCGCCTGCTGCAGAGGGGATTTCTCACTGCCAATAATCTTCAACGCCGTTTCTTTCACTAGCCCATCCACCGGGATATGTGGGGTCGCGTTAAGATAGGGTTGTATCTCTGCAGGAAACACCAGATCGGTTTGCGGGAGGTGCCATTCGGCCAGTTGGTTGCTCTTCAGCGGTTCCCAGTCCAAGGTTTCAATCAGCATTTCCACTTTCAGTTCCATCGGGCCTTTGGAATCCGGCCAGGAAGCAAACAACGTTTTGGCTGCGTAGCTATTATTTGCCGTGAGGTAGGCCTGCTGATAGTTGCCAGAAAAAGAAATGTGCTTCAGTTGCTGGAAGGCGGTGTCCACGGGGACCGGGATCCACAGATTGGCCTTACCTTCTGAGCCTGCTGGCGCTTTCAGTTGATACGTTTGTGTCATCACAAAACGTCTTCTGTTGTCCACGCAGGTTGACGCCGGGATGTCCGTTTTACGCGACTCAGACCAGACCGGGCTTATCAGCCCAAAAGAAGATAATGCCGCCGCACCCTTGAGAAATTTACGCCTTTCCATCACCGTTCCTTTTTTTATTATCAGATAGCGCCAAAGCCTTGCCCACCGCCTTTGGGAGGGCAATAGTATGCACCCAGGCAGCACAAAACGACATACCGCTTACGCAAAAAGACATCTGGGAATATACGGTAAACGGCATGCAGGAAAGTGGAGACGTCTCAAGAATAATAAAAATACGCTACGGAGCAAACGATCAAGTAGGAGGCGGGATTACTCCCACCGTCCTTGCAACAACATTATACGATAAACCGATTCACTAATTGGGTCATCGCTGCCGCTTGGTTGTCCAGTACCTGGCTGGCACTGGCCGCTTGGGAAACCAAAGCCGCATTTTGCTGGGTGACTTGTTCAAGTTGATTCAAAGCCAGATGAACCTGCCCCACCCCCAATGATTGTTCGTTAGCGGCCTGAGCGATATCGCTAACATATTGTTTCATCAGCCCAGAGTTATCTGCTGCCGCTTTTAGCGCGATCCCCGAAGCCGAAACCCGCGCGACGCCTTGCGCAATTTTTTCCATATTTTGATTAATCAGCTCCCGGATCTGGCTTGCCTCTTTAGCACAACGTTGAGAGAGGTTACGCACCTCACTCGCTACCACCGCAAATCCCCTTCCTGACTCGCCAGCTCGAGCGGCTTCTACCGCAGCATTAAGCGCCAACAAATTGGTCTGAAAAGAAATATCGTCAATAGAGGCCACGATACGTGCAATCTGCTCGCTAGAATTACGGATCTCTGACATGCTCTGGCTGGCTTCATTCGCCACGCGATTCGCCTGCATGACATCGCGCTCCATCGCCCGCGTGAGTTGTTCAGCTTCGCGGGCGTTATCTGCAGTCTGGGAGATCGCCGTGGACATTTGTTCCATACTTGCCGCAGTTTCAACGATAGATGCGGCTTGTTCATCAGTACGTTGCGCCAAATCCTGATTGCCAGCGGCGATATCACTGCTAGCATGGTGAAGGATCTCCGAGCCGGATTTAATCTCTTTAACAATATGCTGAATATTTTCAATGGATTGATTATAGGCATGATTCAGCGCTGACAGCTCATCACTACCCGGCACGCTAAGGCGTTGGGTCAAATCACCCTCCATTTCACCAATCGTTTTCAACGTTCCTTGCAGTTGCAGATGGATACTCCACGCAACGACGATGGCTATCGCCAAGGCAACTGCCAGGGAAAGAAGGCTGATGCACAGGAAAGTCATCCATTCGCTACGTGCCGTGCGTGACAACTCTGCAGCATATTTTTGTAACGTGTCAGCGGTTTGATTCTCTATTTGACGCAGCACTTCAATGCGCAAAGTCTGAGCCTTGAACCAATCAGTAGGATTAACCTTGAATCCACCGGTTGCGACTTTATCGAGCGCAATCTCACGAAACTTAAGGGCATCAGTTGCCGATGTAGAACGTAATGCGCCATCGAGCGCCGCCGCCTGCTCCGCGGTGCTGAAACGACGAGTCGCAGAAAGCCAGGCCTCTTGTTTTCCCACCACATCGCTCAACTGGCGGAATTGCCCATCACCAAAACGATCGCTAGAGAAAACGCTGGAGAGTAATGCTCGCTCTATTCCCGACTGTTCTTTCAGGTTAAGCAGGCTGTAATACGCTGACAATTCCTGGCCGATTTTGCCCGATGTCGTCAAATGCCCAATACCACCGACAAAATCTAGCACCTGGGCGATGGTCTTAGTATAGAAACCAATGGCTTGTGGTGCTGCGGTGTGTAAATTGCTGACGTTAGTGCGCACCTCGCCCAGCAATTGGGTTTGGTCGTTAAATAACTGAATCGCGGATGTATCAATCCCTTCCAATGCGCTGCGATCGGTTTTAGATAACAGTTGGCTAAATTTCGTCATAGCCGCATCGGTCAGTTTACGTTGAGCCGCTAGTTCAGCGCGAAACTGCCCACCGCCAGAACCCAGGTAACCTGCGCTCATGCCACGCTCTTTTTGCAGCTCATGCACGACATCCCCTGCACCACGCGCAATTGCCGTTAACTGAACGATGACATCCATCTGACGTTCGGTATTGATACGGGTTTTCATACCCGAACCGGCAAACCAGCATAAAGCCAGTAGCAGTGGAAACAGAGCAATGAAAAGCTTCATTCTCATCGATATACGGTAGATCCCTAACATCCGGTTTCGTCCTATTTAGCTGACAACATCAATAGAACAGCTATCGGCCTGCTTTAAGCACCCTTTAACCACAATAATAGAATTGTTATTATTGCATTGATAAATATCATTATTTTTATTGAATCACGAGGACTGCCAATGCGATCTCCCTGCTTTGCTCTACCACTTCATCCTCACTTCACACAGCCCCGATAAACTCGCCAGATTCTAACTTCTAGGGATTGAACGTGATTTTTACCAAACGTCTGTTGGCTATTCTGTTTCTCACCATCGGCCTGATGACCGTGCTGGTCAGCCAAGCTCGCGAGCTACCTGCGGTGCAGGATGGTGACATCATTTTTCACACTTCCCGCTCGGCACAAAGCCTGGCGATACAGCAGGCCACCGGCTCTCGTTACAGCCATATGGGCATTATTGTGCTGCGTGATGGCAAGCCTTACGTATTCGAAGCGGTATCGACGGTGAAATATACCCCGCTGGCCGCCTGGATCGAACGGGGAGAGAAAAAGCATTTTGTCGTTAAACGCCTGAAGAACGCCAAGCAAATGATGACGCCGTCCGCACAGTTAAAAATACGCCAGCAGGTTAAAAGCTTTGCCGGGAAGCCCTACGACATGCAGTTTTCCTGGTCGGATGAGAAGCTATATTGTTCGGAATTGGTGTGGAAGATTTACGATCGCGCACTAGGGATACAAATCGGCAAGCTGCAAAAAGTACGTGAATTTAACTTTGGCTCTCCTGCCGTACAGCAGAAACTCAAGGAGCGCTACGGAACGCAAATCCCGTGGGAGGGGTCGGTTATTTCGCCGAAGGCGATGTTTGAATCACCGCTGTTGGTCACGGTGATCGCGAATTAATTTACGGTGACGTCCCCTATCCACATGGATAGGGGACTGTATGTGCTACATAGTAGCTCCGCATCTGACAACAGCTCCAGGCTAGCTTGCGTCCTGCACCCGCAACTCCACCTCATGCGCCTCGTCCGCTTGCGGGATCTCCAATTTGCTCAGCATCCGCGCCATCGCCTCAGCAGGTACGCTGTATTCCCGCTCGGCATTCTGCCGCAGCCACTGGGCATACGGTACTTCCAGGTAAACAATCTTCACCCTTGCGCCATAGGCGATAAACAACTCAACCAGTTGGCTACGCAACTGCCGGGTAATATTGGTGGCATTCCAGACAAAAGGTTCGCCCCGCCGTAGCAACGCCTTAGCCTGCAACTTGGCCTGCTGCACGACCCAGCCAGTCGCGTTTTTGTCGGTTGGTGAAAGCCGATGCTGGCGGCGAATGTTGTCTAGGCTGATGACCTCAAGCCCAGCGCAATGCTGTGCGATATAGCGATCTTTACCCATTCCCGGCAGCGCACAAAGTAACGTCACTTCGCTCTGAAATTGTTCGTAGGGAACAAAATCCACGCTAGCCTGCGGATGCGTCAAATAATGGTAACGCTGGTTATCGTTCGTAAAAGGACGCGCTTGCCCCCAGCATTGCTGTTCCTGACAGAACAGTTCGAACAGCTCGATATTATCCAGCAGGCCGTTTTGGTCTTCACACTCACGCCCCAACACATCAGCCCGTGCCAACATTGCCAGCAACCGGGTATCTAACCGTAGGGCCGCTAATAACAGCGCCCGCTCCGGCGATGGTCGCCCCATGATCCATAACGGCAAACCATGAAAGCGCACCAAGGCCGCAACCTGTTCACGCAGTTGAAACGGCGTAACGATATCCCGATAGAGGATCGAGCGCGTGGTCAGCTCACCGCGTTTAGCGTGGTTGGGTGAGGTCACCGAACCATCGTCTGCAACCCGCGTGGTGCTGCGCTTTTCTACATCGTGCAGCAATGCGGCAGCCCAAACCAGCTCCTGCTGTTGCTCTGGCAATGCCAAAAACTGCGCAGACTCGGTCAGTGCCGCCAGTACGAGCTGGGTATGGATTGCCACATCGCCTTCCGCATGATGGCGAGGATCTTGTGGCACCTGATGCATGTCGGCCACCCAGCGGAATTGATCCGCCAGGCTGCCCCACTGCTTGTCTTCACTTAAGCACCACATGGTTTATCCTCCTGCTGATACTCATACGCCATACGCGCTCGTTGCCAATTCACTCTCCAATGGCGATCGGTTTTTACATGGTTTTTACGCACATACTTAAACACGTTATGGGAAAACTGAGCCACTGGGAATTCAGCCGCATTGCGGGTGACAATCCCTTCCATGGTGCATGGCAAGCCGGTATGCACGTCGTGCGGTGCAAAACTCCCCACTCCCCCCACCAGCTCCAGTATTGCCGAGCGGTATTCTTGTTCCGTCTGGCGCGGCACTTCCTTCACCACTTCTGGCACACAGGCAAAATCAAATAATGCCGCGTAAAACTGCACTTCTTGCCAACTCAGCCACATGTCTTTACAGCGCACGGCGAATAGATAAAAGTCCTGTTGCAGGCCACGATATTCGATCGAATGCGTGGCATACAGGTTCTCCCCAAACAGTTCGATATCGTCCAGGTCATTTTTAATCAGTTGCCAACGCTGGCGGATCTGGCGCGTCCAGGCAGAAACCGTCGGTGCCGCATGGGAGCGCGCAAATACGCCATACCGATTCAGGCAGTTATTCTCACCATCGAGCTTTTCCGTATGGATCAGTGAGGGGATTAACCGTATGTCTTGCCAATAGTGCCTATTGATCCGATCGTCACTGGTGGTTCCCGGTGAGAACGGATAATGGTACGTCCGACCATATTTATGTGTTTCCATTTCTTTTCTTCTTATTGGGTTATCGGCCTGCCCCATCAGGCCGATATTTATTAAGCGAGCGGCGTAAAGCTTTCGCCTTTAAACACCCGAACCGGTGAACCACGCACTATTTGATGGTGAAACATCCGTCGTTCAGCACGCTGTTCGTCCAGTTGCTGTTGCTCAAGCTGTTGCAAACGGTGAGCGATCAGCAAATACGCCAAACGTTTATTGGCATGTTGGCTGCGCTCGGTCTGCACTTTGACGCTAATGCCGCTAGCGATATGGGTGGCGCGAATAGCCGATTCCGTTTTATTCACGTGCTGCCCACCTGGCCCGGAGGACTTCAACGTCTCAAAGCGGATCTCGCTCTCTTTTGGCACCGCTGCCGGAGAGAACCGCGCTGCACCAATAAACCAGTTCTTTCTGGAGCGTCCAGAGCGCCACGGGCTTTCGCAAATCCACTGCAATGTCCCGCACCACTTGGCGGCCAATGGCTCCGCCGCTTCGCCGTTAAGCGTCAATAACACCGAACGCAACGTGCCCGGCAGGCGGCCCTCTTCCCGCTCAACCTCATGCAGTTCCACCTGCATGGCCTGAGCCTCTTTGTGAAACTGGCGTAGTGCCAGGCTCACCGCCAGGCAACATTCATCCGGCCCCTGGGCGGCAGAAATCTGTAATAAGATCATCACTGCCCCCCGCTGGTTTTGTAGGTCAACACCGGCTGCATACGCGCCACCAACGTGACCAATCCGGCCTGCTGCAAGGCTCCCACTACGCTATCAATCGGCTTGTAGGCTTCTGGCGCTTCCTGATAAATCAGCTGGCGGTCGCGGCAAATCACCCGGCTGCCGAAGCGGGTTCTGGCCAACTGCTCGGTGCTGAAACGCGCTGATAAGCGGTCTTTACACTCGGAACGCATCCATTTACGCCCCGCGCCGTGCGCCAGCGAATATAAACTGCTGGCGGCAGGTAGCGGTTGGACGATATAGCTGTAATCGCCGCGCGAGCCGGGGATCACCACCAGCCCTTCATCCGACGGCGTAGCCCCTTTACGATGCAGCCAACCAGACACGCCCTCGATAGTGGCCGCCTCCAGCAAGTTATGATGGATATCCAGCAGGCAATCGCCAGCAGCGCGTAACCGCTGCAATATCCGCTGGGCAATCAGTTGCCGGTTTAAGCCTGCAAAATCCAGTGCCTGTTGATGCTGTTGCAGATAATCGTTGGCCGCATCGGTATTTTCCAGCAGGCCATGATGCCCATAGGTGCGCACATGCTGTTCCAGTATTAGCTGGCCCAAACCACGCGAACCGCTGTGCACCAACAGCATCAGACGTTTTTTATCGAGACCGGCCTGCGGTTGATATATTTCGTCGATGCGTAACAGTTCAGCAAAATGATTACCGCCGCCAATGGTGCCCAATGCCCGAGAATAATCGCCAAGCGCGGGAGGAATATCCCCCACCCCTTCTTGCTCTAACGGGCCGTCAATATTGCCCAGCTTTTTTTCCAATTTATCCAGCGACTGTTTCATCGCCAGCAAATCTGTTTGCCATAGCGACATACCACAACCGATATCATTACCGATTAACGCCGGGTAGAAGCGATGTTGTGAAAAGAAAGCGGCACCGACCGGGTAACCACGGCCAGGATGCAAATCTGGCATCCCGACCACGCGCACCATATCCGGCAGCTTGGCGGTAATTTCTAATTGTTGGATTGCATTTCCTTCAATCCAGGTGTGTTCCGACGCGATCAATGAAACTCGCGGCGTAACGGAGCCAATAGTATTGCTCATAACCAATCCTGATTAATATTTTATCTAATTTTTTGGATTTGGCGGGCGGTAGCCCTAGCAATACCTGGAGAACAGGAAATTATGCCTGAGGATACGACCCGCAAAGGGTAAACAGTGCTTGATAATTCATGATGTACCTCCTTTGCAAAGTGAATGAATGGGAAAACGCGGCGATAGTACATATAAACTCCAGCGTTAGCAATGGTTGTTCGCGTCGGCCACCAAAATTTAATTCGGGGAGCCGAAAAGTTTGACTCAAGTCAACGTTGCATTTAATTGGCCGCTGGCTGGATAGACTCTGCTGACAAATGCCAGTATATAAATGCAAATGGTAATCATTTTCAGTTAAACTATGGCGGTCTTGGTGCCTGAACTTCCATGCGGCCCTGCCGCCATCAGTTCTGCCCCATTGAAGGAACTTGAGTTGAAACATGACACTGAGCTGGATTTAACCCCGCACTTTGCGCTGGCAGGGAATCAGCCGTTTAAAGATCGTCGAGCCATGATGCCGCTGCGCGGCGCGATCCCTGTGGAAAAACCGCTGCTGGTACCAACCTGGCAAAACGTCATCGGCCAGACCGCGCCCTGCCGCAAGCGTCTGGTGTATCTACACATTCCGTTTTGTGCCACCCACTGCACCTTCTGCGGCTTTTATCAAAACCGTTTCGAGGAGGACAGCTGCGCCCGCTACACCAATGCGCTGCTACGCGAGATCGAAATGGAGGCAGACAGCCCTCTGCATCAGTCTGCGCCAATCCATGCCGTCTATTTTGGCGGTGGAACGCCTTCGGCGCTTGCCGCACGGGATCTGGCACGTATTATCACCACACTACGCGAACGCCTGCCGTTGGCCCCAGACTGTGAAATCACCATCGAGGGCCGGGTGCTAAACTTTGACGATGAGCGGATAGACGCCTGTCTGGATGCCGGAGCCAATCGCTTTTCGATTGGTATTCAGTCGTTTAATAGCAAAATCCGTAAAAAAATGGCTCGTACCTCCGACGGCGCAAGCGCCATTGCGTTTATGGAAGGACTCGTTCGTCGCGATCGCGCTGCCGTGGTCTGCGATTTGCTATTCGGCTTACCTGGTCAGGATGCGAAAGTTTGGGGCGAAGATCTGGCGATTGCCCGCGATATCGGGCTGGACGGTGTCGATCTCTACGCCCTCAATCTGCTGCCCAATACGCCTCTGGGTAAGGCAGTGGAAACTGGCCGTACCTCGGTTCCCTCACCTGCCGAGCGGCGAGATCTCTATTTGCAGGGCTGCGACTTCATGGACCAGGCAGGCTGGCGCTGTATCAGCAATAGCCACTGGGCGCGCACCACGCGAGAGCGCAATTTGTACAACCTGCTGATTAAGCAAGGCGCAGACTGCCTGGCCTTTGGCTCCGGCGCGGGAGGCTCGGTCAACGGCTATTCCTGGATGATTGAGCGCAACCTCACTAGCTGGCACGACGCTATCGCTGAGGGTCGCAAACCGCTGATGATGATGATGCGTACCTCAGGTAACCGAAGCCAGTGGCGTCAGCCGCTACAGGCTGGCGTGGAAAACGCGCGCATCCCGCTGGATGAACTGACGCCTCATGCAGAGCAGTTGAAGCCGCTACTCGCACAGTGGCATCAGGCGGGTTTAACCCGCGACGCCTCAACCTGCCTGCGCCTGACCAACGAAGGGCGCTTCTGGGCAAGCAATATTCTGCAGTCTCTTGATGAGCTGCTCCAACAACTGGATCTGCCGCGTATTGCGGTAGCCCCCCTCTAACAGGAGTGAACAATGAAACCATGGCTGATTTTTGGCGCTGGCGGCAAAGGGGTCGGCGCGCTGACCCTGGAACTTGCGCTTGCGGAACAGCGTCCGGTGGTTGCGGTGGTGCGTAATCCTGATGCCGCCGCTCGCCTGCGGGAGAAAGGCGTACAGGTTTATCTCGGTGACGCTTGTGATGCCATTGCGGTCACTCGCGCTTGCGAAGCTGCTGGTGCCAACGCAACAATCATCTCTTCAATGGGAGGCGCACAGGATTATCTGGCCCACCGGACAGTGATAGATACGGCGGAAAAGTGTCGGATATCGCGCATGATCCTCGTCACCTCGTTGGGCTGTGGCGACGGTTGGCCGTTTCTGTCACCACGCGCCAAAGCGGGGTTTGGCCAGGCGGTACGTGAAAAATCGCTGGCGGAAAGCTGGTTACAGACCAGCACGCTAGATCACGCCATCTTGCGCCCCGGCGGGCTGCTAAACGGCAATGCTACCGGCAAGGCGCAACGGTTTCAGGGGCAGGAAGTTCATGGCTTTGTGATGCGTGCGGACGTTGCTGCACATGTCCAGCAACTGGCAAATGCCCCCGCACTCAATCAACAGGTCTATAGCCTGATTGAACCCGGTCTTAAACCTGCTTAATCCCCACGCGGCGCTGCCCCATCAGCGCCGCAATCACTCCGCCAACGCACGCATCACCTTGATGAGTTCCGATTTACCTTCGAAGCCAATCCCCGGCAGTTCAGGCATCACTATATGGCCGTCTTCCACCTTCACCGAGTCTGGAAATCCGCCATATGGTTGGAACAGATCCGGGTAGCTTTCATTGCCCCCTAGCCCCAGGCCCGCAGCGATATTCAATGACATCTGGTGGCCGCCATGCGGAATACAGCGGGAGGGAGACCAGCCAAACTGCTCAAGCACTTCCAGGGTGCGGAGATATTCCACCAGCCCATAGGAGAGCGCGCAATCAAACTGCAGATAATCACGGTCAGGCCGCATACCGCCGTAGCGCAACAGATTACGGGCATCCTGGTGTGAAAACAGGTTCTCCCCGGTCGCCATTGGCCCCGGATAGAACTCGGACAGCGCGGCCTGTAAGGCGTAATCCAACGGATCGCCCACCTCTTCATACCAGAACAGAGGATATTCCCGCAGCATCTTGGCGTAGGCAATCCCGGTTTCTAAATCAAAGCGACCGTTGGCATCCACCGCAAGCCGTGCCTCGTGCCCAATCTCTTGCAATACGGCCTCGATACGACGGCGATCTTCCTCCAGCGGCGCACCACCGATCTTCATTTTCACCACGGTGTAACCACGATCCAGATAGCTACGCATCTCCTGACGCAGCGCGGTAAGATCTTTGCCTGGATAGTAATAACCACCAGCGGCATAGACAAACACCCGTGGATTGGCCACCGTGCCTTTCATGTCCGCCAGCATACGGAATAACGGCTGACCGGCAATTTTGGCGGTGGCATCCCAGATCGCCATATCCAGCGTCCCCACAGCCACCGAACGTTCGCCATGGCCGCCAGGCTTTTCATTGACCATCATCGCCTGCCAGACCCGGTGCGGATCGAGGTTGTCGCCATGCTGATTGAGTAAACTGTCAGGCTCAGCCTGCAAGATGCGATCGCGGAAACGCTCGCGGATCAGCCCCCCTTGCCCATAGCGTCCATTGGAGTTGAAACCGTAGCCCACCACCCGGCGGCCATCAACCACCACATCGGTCACTACCGCAACCAGGCTGGTGGTCATCTTGCTGAAATCGATATAGGCATTTCTGATCGGCGAGGCAATCGGTTTGGTGATTTCCACCACGTCTGTGATACGCATTTTTCTCTCCAACGGTCGTGATTCGCAGGGACATTATTGATGCGTTTTTTGCATCCTAGGTTGTCAGGCATTGGCACCCTGGCGGTTTCTTGCCATAGTAAGTGGCTAGAACATCACCGGCCAATGCGAAAAAAGGATAGCTGTCATGCAGAATCGGCATCACTTGGAACTGACCTGGCTTGAGGATTGCGTGGCGCTGGCCGATACCCTCAATTTCTCCAAGGCCGCCGTGGCACGCTATGTCACCCAACCGGCGTTTAGCCGCCGTATCCAGTCGCTGGAAGAGTGGGTCGGCACCCCACTTTTCGAACGTAATCGGCGGGGAGTTCACCTCACCAAGGCCGGTGAAGTTTTTTGCAAACAGGCCCCCGAGTTAATCAGAACGCTCTACGCGCTGAGGAGCGACACCCTGGATGCCACCGGGCAATATCAGCCGGACGTAGTATTTTCAGCCACTCACGCCCTCTCATTCTCTTTCTTTCCGGCGTTGCTCAGGCGTAATGAAAAGATGGCCAGATTAGGCTCTTTTCGTCTGCTGTCCGATACGTTAAAAGCCTGTGAGAACCTGTTGGCACGTGGGGAGGCGCAATTTTTGCTCTGCCATTATCATCCGCTTATGCAGATGACTCTCGATGCGGAAATGTTTGTTAGCCTGCGCCTGGGGGAGGATCGATTGCTGCCCTACAGCTTGGCTGTGCCGGGTTCCGTAACGCCGATGTGGAAAGTCGGGGAGCAAAAATTCCCTTATCTGTCGTTTAGCAATGACTCAGGGCTGGGCCGAATTATTGCTAACAGTGCAGCAATCAGCCGGGCCAAACGGGGGATGGAAGTCGCTTTTACTTCGGATCTGGCCGCCACGTTGCTCGCCATGGTGGTGGCTGGAGAAGGTGTCGCCTGGCTGCCGCAGTCGCTGGCAGAGGCCGACGTTGATAGCGGCAAGATCGTGGTCGCCACCGATCACCCCGACGATCTTTGCCTGCCCATTGAAATACGCCTCTACCGACCCGTGACCAAGATGGCCAAATCCGTTGAGGCGCTGTGGCAACTATTTACCAAAGAGGCTGAATTGGCCCCTCACCCCAACCCTCTCCCACAGGGAGAGGGGGCTGGTCCGGAGCCGCTTTCAGGTACAAAAGTCAGTCTTTAACCAGGCTGATGTTGAGTACCAATGCGGGAGCCAGTACGGAGGCGTTTTCAGGTGCAAAAGACGGTCTTTAACCAGGCTAGTGTTGAGGTCCAATGCAGTAGCAAAGATGTGGCACGTTCGGTCCCCTCTCCCTGTGGGAGAGGGCTAGGGTGAGGGGTAAAGTTATAAATTGCTAACGCGCTTATCCTTTGGATACTTCACCGTATAAGACAGGGTGAATTTCTCGGACTGATTCGCTGGTAAATCCAGTGCCCACTGCACGTTACCGGTGTCTTTATCGTAGCTGGCACCGTCGTACTTCAGCCCGTCGATAGTAATCGCCGAGTCACGACTCAGCGGCATCTGTTCCATCACCACCAGCTTAATCGGCTCTTTACGGGTATTTTTCACGCTGGTGACAAAGGAGTACTGTTGGCTTACCGAATTGCCAAAAAACTCCGCCTTCGAGGTCAGCTGCTTGCCATTTTCACGGTTAACGATAATCTTTTTGTCCCGGCCCAATGACAGATCCAGCGTCTCTTTGGCCTCGGCGATATTGATATACCCCTGGCCGACAAATGAACCCTCGAAGAAAATACTGGACTTGCCCGGCAACAAATTAAGCGGTTCCCAGTCTTTTAACTGTACCTGCAAGAAGGCATCCGGCTCGATTTTCGGCACCACCACGTAGCGATAGTCGCCCTGAACGTCCACATCCTTGATGGTGACCGAATGCCCTTTGCCATCGGAGGCAATGTTATAAGGCAAGGAAATGCTAAAGCGGGTATTCACTCCGCCAGCATCGGTGACCACATAGTCTGAGAGAGAACGTTTAGCTCTGCTGGCCATTGCGCCATCAAGCTCTTGAGCATCCGCGCCAGCGGCCATCTCAGCAACGGGAGCCGGTGCCGGTCTGGGTATCGACATTGCCATCTTCGAACTTGAGTAGTCCTGATAAAAATCGAGATACCAAGGTTGCAACTTCGGCGCCTGCGCCCCTTCGCTTGGGTTGCCGCTGGAAAGCGTCAGGTTGACCTTATCCCAGTTGATGCCGCTGTTCTGAAACACATTGGCCTTGTAGCTCAGCTTGACCGGCTGGGTAATGCTGTCGACCCGCACATCGTAAGTCGGCACCCAGCCGGCATCCGGGATCACATAAGACAGCTTGACGTTGCTGGTCACGGGTTTCGCAGTGTAAAACTTCACCACCACCTGATTCACCGTTTGGCCAGTCTTCTGCTGGGCCTCGTCCAACTGGCTCTTCAGCTTTTCGATATTCTTGTCAATCGCGGCGATCTTCTCTTTGAGCTCGATATCCGCCAACAGCACTTCACTCATGCGGCGGCTGACCAGTTCAAGCATTTGATTAACCTGCTCAACGGAAGCGCCCTCTTTCTCCGAACCCAGCGCCCGGTTACTTTCCAGCACCGCCAGCTGCGCCTGGATCACTTCCCGCTGCACGTTCAGTTTGCTTTGCTCGCGCACCTCATCATCAATCTGCTTGGTTAATTGCTCCACTTCAGGCGATACATGTTCGGTAAGAAAATCGCGTTTGATGCTGAAAGATTGCACGACCACGCCGTTATCGGCATCAAGCATCAGGCTCTGTTCGTTCAGCCCGCTGGCAATATTGGTAAAGACGACTTCGCTTT
The DNA here is from genome assembly GCF_059697885.1 of Serratia sp. NCCP-200. Lineage (NCBI taxonomy): Bacteria > Pseudomonadati > Pseudomonadota > Gammaproteobacteria > Enterobacterales > Yersiniaceae > Serratia > Serratia sp. NCCP-200. The sequence goes on along the minus strand of NZ_BAAKUJ010000001.1, from coordinate 1,100,249 downwards.
CCCCCGCCGGTAGCGTCACCTTGCTGCTGTTGAATAACTCGGCACCGCGAATAAAGACCGTCACGTCGTTGAGCGTGACGTTTTGCGCCTGAGCCAGGCCGGTATAGGCCAACAGCACCGAGGCCGCCAACAGCGTGGTTTTAAATCCTGGGAAGAGGGTCATCGTCATTTATCCTTAACAAAGAGGTTCCGTGCAGAATATCGACGAATTATAGCATGCAGCCTGGTGGTAAGATTTCTGAAAGATCATCGCGTTCAAAGGTAAAGCAGCGATATTCGTTTCATTTAGCCACGTCGCGCGGATCATGAAAGAAAACCCATTCCACGCGGTTATCACGCAGAATGGGTTGTAGTGAGGTAAGGAATAATTTACCGCAGGTTCGGTGCAGAGCCACGGGCCGCGCGCTGTTGCTTTTCCAACTGCATGGCTTGCAGGTCTACTGGCCGGATCAGGGTTAACGCCGCCGTTGGGCACACCTCGACACAGGCTGGCCCCGCTTCGCGCCCCTGACACAGATCGCATTTATTCGCTTGAGCCCGTTGGTACGCGACACCATTGCTGACATACCCCTGATTGACCACCACCTCCATCGCACCATAAGGGCAAGCCACCATGCAGCTCTTGCAGCCAATACAGCGCGACTGGAGCACCTGCACGCTGCCATCCTGGTTATAGATGGCCTCGTTCGGGCAGGCGTTCAGGCAAGGGGCATTCTCACATTGGCGACACAGCATCGGTACGCTGACGCTGAGGGTTTTCATCACCCGTAAGCGAGGATTGAAGTTTTCCGCCGTCATCGGCAACGGATTATCCCCCAGATGCGCCATCACGCAGGCTATCTCGCAAGTGCGGCAGCCAATGCACTGTTTCATATCGGCAATGACAAACTGATTCATACCGTCTCTCCTTGAGCCGCGTTAGAGCACATTGAGGTAATAACCGATGCTTTCGGCCGCCTTGCGCCCTTCGGCAATGGCGGTCACGATCAGATCGGCACCGCGCACGATGTCACCACCGGCGAAAATCTTGCGGTTACTGGTTTGGTACGGATAACCCGCCACCGTTGGTGCCACCACGCGCCCTTGCCTGTCGAGCATCACGTTATGTTCTGCCAACCAGCCCATACGATGCGGGCTAAAACCAAAGGCCATGATCACCGCATCCGCCGGTACGATATGTTCGGAACCCTCTACAGGGACCGCCTGCCGCCGGCCCTGGCTGTCTGGAGCCCCCATTTCGGTTCGCCGCATCTGAATGCCGCTGACCTTACCTTCCTCATCGATCACGATGCTTAGCGGTTGCAGGTTGAACATGAATTCTGCGCCCTCTTCCCGCGCATTTTTCACTTCCTTTTTCGAACCCGGCATGCTCTTTTCATCACGCCGATAGGCACAAATCACCTGCTCAGCACCGTGACGTAATGAGGTACGGACGCAGTCCATAGCGGTATCACCGCCCCCCAGTACGATCACCCGCTTGCCCGCCATATTGACGTAAGGGCTTTGCGGGTTTTCGGCATAGCCCATCAGTTGTTGGGTATTGGCGATCAAGAATGGCAAGGCGTCATACACTCCCGGCGCACCTTCATTTTCCAGGCCGGAACGCATCGATTTATAGGTCCCCACGCCAAGGAACAGCGCGTCGTAATCATTGAGCAGGGTTTCCATCGAGATATCTTTGCCAATCTCGGTATTCAAACGGAACTCCACGCCCATATCGCTGAAGATCTCACGCCTTCTGGCCATCACGTCCTTTTTCAGTTTGAACGCCGGAATGCCGAAGGTCAGCAGCCCGCCAATTTCCGGATAGCGATCGAACACCACCGGTTTGATGCCATTGCGCACCAGGATATCGGCACAGCCCAGCCCCGCCGGACCCGCGCCGATAATGGCAACGCGCTTGCCGCTGTCTTTCACCGCCGACATATCTGGCCGCCAGCCCATCTCAAAGGCCGTTTCGGTGATGTAGCGCTCAATGTTACCGATGGTGACGGCTCCCCCGTGCTCATTGAGCGTACAGGATTGCTCGCACAGTCGGTCCTGTGGGCATACCCGGCCGCATACTTCCGGCAGGCTGCTGGTTTGGTGCGATAGCTCCGCTGCTTCCCAGATGCGCCCCTGGCTAGCCAGTTTGATCCACTGCGGGATCTGGTTATGCAACGGGCAGGTCCAGGAGCAGATACTCTGCTTGCCGCAGCTCAGGCAGCGTTCGGCCTGTTGCTGGATCTGTTGCTCATTAAAGGGTTGGTAGATTTCGGCAAAGCTGGTTTTGCGCAGCTCGAGCGTGATTTTGCTGGCTTCCAGGCGAGGTGCCCGAGGCTGTTGCAGCAGATTACGGATCGGCGTTGATTTCTTCGAGGCCTTCGCTTCCGGGTTCTGATTAGCGGCACTGCCAAACAGTTGGCTATGGTGATCGCGCGCCGCAGCACGTAGCCGCTTTTCTCGCTGCTGGTCCAGCAACGTTTGGTTGTTCACAAGGCTGAGTGCATGGGTTGGACAGGCGCGTATACAGGCGGGCTCATGGTTCAGCTCGCTACACAGGTCGCATTTCTGTGCCTCAACCTTCTGATAGCTGTCGGCCAGGCGATGATTGGCGGGCTGCACCGTTTCGGTCACCACCGTCATCATGCCAAACGGACAAGCGACCGCACAGGCTTTGCAGCCGATGCATTTCTCCTGGCTGACCTGGATGCTGGTATCTCTCTGTTCAATGGCCCCGGTAGGACAAACATTGGCACAGGGCGCATCTTCGCAATGGTGGCAGAACACGGCCGTATTACCATGGGTGCCCTGAATAACCTTGACTCTTGGGGTGAAATATTCGCGCTTGCTTGGGTATGCCCCTTGATGGTGCGCAGTCACGCAGGCGACCTCGCAACTCCGGCAGCCAATGCAGGCTTCTGATTCCGCAACGATAAATTGATTCATAGGTATCCTTTCCGAACAGGCTGACTGAAAAAACACGCTTTCGTTGACGTTATCTCCTTATCTTGGCTGGCGTAGGCAGGTGTCAGTAAGGTTATAACCATGTAAATATAGTGGTTATATTTGATCGGTTTCCATGACATTTCGCATGAAAATGGCGTAATACGCCAATCCGCTCTAAAGCCAGGCAGGACAACTCTTCGCTTTAATCACCCATTGTCGTATTGGTTCGTATTTACACGGCACCTTTGGTTGTTATTTCGCCATTAATACATTAACATTATTTATCTATCCATGGATTTTTTGTTGTAATTGAGCGGAATATATTCATGTAATAAATGGGGGAAACGCATGCCAGGGATGAGCAAACAAGCCAGCGGGCTGAGGTTTACGGTAAGTGTTGGCAACCTGCCAGCAGACGCTTTTGTGGTAGTGGGATTTACGCTGCATGAGCAATTCTCCAGCCCGTTCGCGCTAGAGCTTGAGGTAGCTAGCGCCAAGCCCAGCGTGGAGTTCCGTTCAATCCTGGATAATACCGCCACGCTGACGATTTGGCGTGAAACCGAGGTGCAACGGGCCGTTAATGGCATTGTCACCTCCATCGAACAAGGGGATGCCGGACTTCATCAAACGCGTTACCGGTTTAGCATCCGTCCCTCGCTCTGGCGAGCCGGGTTGGGCCACCGTTCACGTATTTTCCAGCAACAAAACTTTCTGGAAATCCTGGAAACCCTGTTAAAAGAAAACAAGATCAGCGACTACGCACACGCGTTGCGCTATCCCCATGCCGTACGTGAGTTTTGCGTCCAATATAATGAAAGCGATCTCGATTTTATTAACCGCCTGGCCGCAGAAGAAGGGATTTACTATTTCTTTGAGCACCAAAATGGCAAACATACGTTGGTGTTTTCCGATGATTGCGCCGCACTGCATGACGGGCCAACGCTCCCCTATTATCCCGACCAGTCATCGACCTCGTTGGATGAACCCTGCGTCACCACCTTTAAGCGCCGGGAAAGTTTACGCCTCGCCGAAGTGCTGTTGAAAGATTACACCTTTAAAGATCCCTTATGGTTGGCAGAGTTCGGCGATGACGCCCGCGATACTGAACATCAGCCCGGTAAGTACTTTCATTACGATTTCCCAGGGCGTTTCAAAAGCACCGAGGTGGGTAAATCTTTTGCCCGCTGGCGCATCCAGGCGCTGCGTAACGATGCTCATCAGGGCGAAGGGGCAAGCAACTGCCCGGCGCTGCAACCCGGCGTACGTTTTACCTTGGAAAACCATCCTCTGGAGGCGCTCAATACACGTTGGCAAATCACCCAGGCTAACCATTCAGGGCAGCAACCCCAAGCGCTTGAAAGTAACTCAGGCGGGACGGGAACTATCGTAACCTGCCAGTTTGCGTTTATTCCCCACGATCAGACCTGGCGCCCTGCTTTACTCCCCAAGCCACGGATTGATGGCGCACAAATCGCCATTGTCACGGGGCCAGCCACTGAAGAAATCTTTTGTGATGAGTTCGGTCGGGTGAAAGTCCGTTTTCTCTGGGATCGCTCGGGCAGAACCGACGACAGCAGTTCCTGTTGGATCCGAGTATCACACCCCTGGGCAGGGCCACGTTGGGGCATGTCGGCCGTGCCACGTGTTGGCCATGAGGTGATCGTCGAGTTTCTGAATGGCGATCCCGATCAGCCCGTAATTATCGGCCGTACTTATCACGCCAGCAACCTGCCCCCGGGCAAGCTGCCGGGCACCAAGACCCAGATGTCGATCCGTTCGCAAACCCATAAAGGCGAAGGTTTTAACGAACTGCGTTTTGAAGATGAAAAAGGCCAGGAAGAGCTCTATCTGCATGCGCAAAAGAACATGACAACCGAAGTGCTGCATGACAGTTCCACGCGTATCGATCACGACGAGCACCAGCGGATAGGCAACGATCGCAGACAACAGGTTGTCCACAATGATTTTCTGCAGGTTAATGGCGAAAAGCGTGACCGAGTAGAAAGCGATTATTCCCTGACCGTGAATAGCAATTTCCACATTAACGCCAGCAACGCCTTATTGACGGAGGTTGGGCAGGAAATTCACCTGAAGTCCGGCACTAAAATAGTGATAGAAACCGGCACGGAAATCACCTTAAAGGCCGGCTCCAGCTTTATAAAAATCGATCCCAGCGGCGTCACGATCGGCCCCACGCTTAATGTGGGTACCGGCAGCCCGGGCTCCGGCAGAGGATGGGGCGGCAGAATACCCGATGTTATCCCCATCCCAGCCAGCGTCCCTGCCTTTGCGCTAAATCCTGCACAGGTTAGTGCGTTGAAACAACCGCGAGCATTTTGCGAAGAGTGTGAACGATGTAAACAACAGGGTTGCGCGATTTAATCGGTACAGCTTGCCGGAGGAAACGAAGATATGGAGAGTCAACTACAGCAATGGCTGGCCAATTGCGCATCAGGACAACGGCTGTATGCGGTGTTGTCCACCGTTAGCGATGCGCAGCCATTGAAACACTACTATCAACTGGATGGTTCCAACGTTGCAGAAGGGATTTATCACTATACGGCCTACAAAGATTGGCACCAAGTGATGCCCTATTTGGTGGAGCTGTCGGTTAATAGCCCGTTTTTAGCGTGGGTGAGTGAAGCATCCTCAACGGACTGGGGATGGCTGGCAGTCAGTGAACAGCCGCGTCAGCGCATTCTCGACCATTTACGGGGCCTGACGCAGATTAGTTTGCCAGATGGGAAGACGGTATTTTTCCGCTATTGGGACGCCCAGTTTCTACCGTTAATCCTGGCGACCTCCACCGAGTCCCAGCAAAATCAGCTGATGGGGGTATTCAGCTCGCTTTGGGTCCGGCAACAGATGATTGAATTACCCACCCAGGCAGCCCCAACTCTGACAGGGATAGTTACGCTGGAAGAAGCGCAACTCGCCAAGTTAAAGCAGCAAAACCAGAACGAGCAGGTTTGCCAGCTACAGCGCTACTTTACCGATAAATATCCGAAGCGCACCCGCCTGTTGGGCGATGAACAGGTCCAGCGGTTCATTACCCTCATCGCGGAAAAATGCCAAACTCACCGGCTGGAGCGTTTTAACGACCGTTGCCAATTTCTTGATTTAGCCTGCAGTTTAGGCAGCCATTTTGATACCGATCTCCAGCTTGAGCATATCGTCGCGCCCTATTTGACAACCGCAGCAGAGAAACCTGGGCAGTTGGCCGTGTTAAATCAGCAGTTGGGGCTGGTTTTTGTACGAAGCATGGGCGAGCGGTTAGAGCTCTACCTGGCAGCGCTGGAAAGGCTAAAAACCCTGAAACTTACCCAGTTGCCCTATATGTATGAAGAACAGCACGTGGTGGATTATGTACGCTCACTTTACCCTGAGCGGGCGCAGTACGTTCCCATACATCAGATGTTCGGCCTATTAGCTCAAGATCAACATTGGTTTCAGGAGCATGGGGTCACCACGTTGCACGGGCAGGCGGTTATCCTGGCATTACAGTTCTTCCTCGGCCATAAAGTCTTTGATGACCCGCTCTACCCTTGGGTTAAGGTGCATTTTGCTGATAATCACGTTAGTCAGGAAGATCTACGGCTCGCTGAGTTGGTGGCCTACACTCAGCGACGCATCAGAAAGGAACTATTGATGTTACGTAAGCATTTGGAGGCAAGATAATGTGCGCATCAGATGGAATTATTTTTCCGGGTTTTGAATATAAGCACAAAAATAACAACCCGGGCGACTATATTATCTTGCCCAGCGTAAAAGAGCAGCAAGGTAAGATTACCGCCAGCTGTTTAAAAACCTTGGTAGTATTTGTTGGCGGTGCGATGGATGCTAGCTACCAGCCGCTGCTAAGTGGTGTTTTTGCTCCTTATGAAGAAAGAAATGGCAGGGACACTAAGGATAACACTGGCAAGGCTATCACCCAGCGCAAACAGGATGTGGCCTACTCCGAACATGGCGGTGGCAAAGTTCCGCCGCTAATGAAAGAGTGGCATGCTGCCGGGCAGAAAATCGTGCTAGTCGGCCATAGTTGGGGTGGGGACCGAGTGATTTTATTGGCGAAGGAAAACCCCGATATTCCGATTGAATTATTAGTGACGCTTGATCCGGTATCCAGGAAAGGCAAAAGCCCCAAACCCACCAATGTCAAACACTGGGATAATATCTATATTGATTATTCGATTGCTGACAGGAGCTCCGCTAATATGATTGCTCGAACCGGTGGCCCTTGGGAGAATTGCTCTGGTGCAGATTATAATCAGGCGCTAAATACTTTACCTGACATGTCGTATACCGGACATGCCAACGCAGATAGAATGTTTGATATGGAGTGGCCAAAAGTTGAAAAGATTTGACATCATCATAATTGCAACCGTTTTTTTAGCTTCGGGGTGCAAGAACTATATACCTTATCTATATATCGACAATCTTATTGAGATGTCAAGAATTTATTGCAATGAAAATGAATTTTTACAGTGTGAACGTTATCAATCATGTATGTCTAAACAGTATGATAAGGTTAAATCAAAGTCTCCATTACTGCTATCTCGAGCCCCCTCAATTATTAGCCGTAATGCATTAAGTATTGGAGAGGTTAACAGTCATATTAACTTAATTTCAGATAGCCATGGTCTTTTAGATCCCAAAAAACCCGATCTTAATGATTTAGGCCTAAGCGTTGGCGTAAGCTATTTTATTTACGCCCATAACGCCTGCGCCAGCATCACCGGGGATAAAACTTATAACATCGATAGCTACATGCCACTATTGAGGGAGAAGCTTGGTGTTAAGTAACAGCCTCAAGGGTTTCAGGAGCAACGCCCGCGCGACAAAAGTGTTATCTTTGTCGCCGTTGTTTCATAAAGCTTTATTTTTAAATAACGTATTGGTTTATTTAGCTACGAAACAAAAAATTTCACCTTAAAATCAACTCAATAGCCTTACTACGCCACCAATCAGATCCCCCCTGCTTCGTCTATAATTTAAAAAAGCTAAAAATTGGCATCCAAGGTGGGCACCATGGCAGGAAAGATCACAGGTTTAAGAAGCCGCTATCCGCTACATATCCAGATTGCCGTGCTGTTTACCTTGCTGATTGTCTCCATCGGCAGCGTGATCGTGCTTTTCAGCCACAGCCAACTCAGCAAACTGACCGAGGCCAGCACCAACCGACAGTATCAAAAAACCGGCGAAACCATTGCTGCGGAGCTGGACTCCGTGACCCGCAGCATGAAAATGTCGGCGAAGATGTTGGCACGCATGCCAATAATAGAAGCCACCACGCTCGAACAACGCATGGCATTTATCGGCCCGCTGGTCGAGATACTCAAGCAAAATGATTATGCCAATGCGGTATACAGCGCTTATCCCAACGGCGATTTCTTTATACTACGCCGCCTCACCCCAGCCAACCGAGCTTTATTTAATGCGCCGGAAGATGCCGAATGGCTGGCGCAAAGCTACCGCTTTTTAGAGACCTCGCCCCAGGCTGAGAATATCTTTTTGGACGGTAAACAGCAGGTTATGGCGGTAAAAACCGTGCCGTATAACAATTATGATCCCCGGGAGCGTACCTGGTATCAGTTGGCAGTAAAAACTCAGCAACTGATTACCTCCCCGCTCTATACCTTCAAAGGCACCGGTGAAACCGGCTTCACCTACAGCATCCAGGCTCCAGATGGCCATGCAGTGATCGGTTTGGACGTTTCACTGGCTTCACTTTCATGGTTTCTTCAACAAAGCCTACCGCCGGATAGCCAGGCGGCAATTATCAACGCTGCCAACGAAACCATCGCCAGCCTGCCTGCACAACACCCCAAAGGCCAAGATGGGCTCAACAGCATTGCGCACATCCCGGTGCTGCAAGCGTTGCTAGATCCCCATCACGGCGCAAGCAGCCTATTTACGGCACAAGGGCAGAGTTGGTTTGGGGCCGTTGTGGAGCTTAAGGGGCAAAGCCAAGGCTACCAGTTGGTGATTGCCACGCCCTCGGCCTATCTGACCGCTGATGCCAACGCCATCCGCAACCGCTCGACCCTGATCGCCTTTGCGTTACTGCTGCTCGGCCTGCCGCTGGTCTGGTACTTCTCCTTACGTATTTCCCGGCCGCTGATCCGCCTGCGCCAGGATGCCGACGCCATCAGCAATCTGCATTTTGATGAGCGGGCGGAGGAACGCTCGGTGATTGAAGAGGTGGACGACCTGCACAAAGCCATGTCCAAAATGAAGCTGACGCTCAAGCAGTTTATCTCGATGGGCAGCCTGTTATCCGCCAAGGATAATTTCCCGCAGCAGATGCAGGGCTTGCTCAATGAAACCAGTAAAATCGCGACCATGAGCGGCGGCATTATTTTCCTGTCAGACAAAACGCCCGGCTGCTTTTCACCCATAGCCTGCAACTGGGCTGGAAAAGAGGTGGACAGTTCGGTGGTGGCATCGTTGCAGTTTGATCCGCAGCAATCCAGCGCGTTTTGGCAGATTCTGGAGGGTAAAACCGTTGCCGGAGTCTTTACCAACGAGAATATCCCCAGCCAACTACACACGATCTTTGGTTCCCATTTGCCGCTGCACTATGTGGCTGTCCCGATGCAAACGCATGATCGGGAACTGATGGGGTTCTTACTGCTGCTTAATCCTGCCGAAGCTGGCCCGGAACATGGGCAAGCCAAAGTACAGCTGATTAATGCTCTGGTGGGCAGCTTATCGGTAGCGATAGAGACGCAATATTTGCTGCAAGAGCAAAAGCATCTGATGGGCGCCTTTATACAGTTAATCGCCGGAGCGATCGACGCCAAGAGCGCCTATACCGGAGGCCATTGCCAGCGCGTACCGGTCATTACCAAGATGCTCGCCAAGGCAGCGGTTGAGGCCAAACAAGGGCCGTTCGCCGATTTTACCCTTTCCGCCAATGAGTGGGAGGAACTGCACACCGCCTGCTGGCTGCACGACTGCGGGAAAATCACCACGCCGGAGGCCATAGTGGATAAGGCCACCAAGCTGGAGATGATTTACGACCGTATTCACGAGGTGCGGATGCGCTTTGAGGTGCTGAAGCGGGAAAAAGAGGTTAGCTTCCTGCGCAAGCACGCTACGAACCCCGCTACCGAGCAGGAAGAACAACGGCTACGCGATGAGCTGCAGCAGTTGGATGAGGATTTCTATTTTATTGCCCAGTGTAATATCGGTGGCGAATTCCTGTCTGACAGCGCGCTCGCACGCATTCAACAAATCGCACAATATCAATGGACCCGTACTCTGGATGACACCGCAGGCGTGGCACGGGAAGAATTGGCGCGTAAAAACCGCCGTCCTGCCGTCCCCTTACCTACCCAGGAGCCACTGCTGGCGGATAAAGAAGAACATATCATCTACCGCGACGAAAAAAGCCATCTGCCCGAAAGTTATCACTTCAAACTCAAAGAGCCGACCTTGCTCTATAACCACGGGGAGATTTACAACCTGGGCATCCGCAGAGGCACCCTGAGTGAGGAGGAGCGCTATAAAATCAACGAGCACATTATGCAGACTATCATCATGCTGGAAAAACTGCCGTTCCCACGCACCATGGCCAACGTGGCGGTAATTGCCGGTGGCCATCATGAACGCATGGATGGCAAAGGCTACCCTTACCAGTTAACCCACCAGCAGATGAGCATTCCGGTACGTATGATGGCGATCGCCGACGTGTTTGAAGCTCTGACGGCCGCCGATCGGCCTTATAAACCGGGCAAGCTGTTATCTGAGGCACTCAATATTCTGGTCAGCATGGCGAATGAAAATCATCTGGACCGCGAATTGATGATCCTGTTCCTGGAGTCTGGTATTTGGTATGACTACGCGCAGAGCTATTTGCAAGCCGATAAAATAGATACCGTCGATATTCCCGCGCTGTTACGCAAACTCGAAATACCCGATTGCCAACCGACGAACTGATACCCAGCAGCTTCACGACATAGGGGCGCAGCGGCGCCCCCGCCGTCAAACATCTCGCTATTTTTTCTGCCGTTGCGCCTCAAACCACACGCCGCATTGGGAGAAGAGCAACGTATTACGATCTTTCACCAACACGTTATCACCGGGAACGCCTTCAGTCCCCTGATCGGTGATCCCCGGTACGGTGACATCCTGATGCTGAATGATGACTCGCTGCACCGAAGGCGTACTGATACCCAAAATCGGGAAATCGACGTACCAATTATCGCCCGAGTTGTCTTCCACAAACTCTTGCGCCTCTACCGTGGTGGTGGTCGCCCCCTGATTGATCAGTTGCTGTTCATGCCAGGTAAAGCCGTCTGCTTTATAGTTGATACTATTACCGACCAACTGCTGTGCCTGCTTTTCATCCCAGCAGCCCACGGTCTGGGTGGGAATGATCTTGGTCACGCTCCAGTTGCCGATTAACGCCGATGGGATCGGGGCTGGGGCGTTTTGTGCTGCCCAGGCTGTGGGCAACGACAGCACCAGCAGCGCAGCCAATGGCAAGATTCTTTTACTCAGGGCGAAGTATTGCATGGTACGGCTCCTTAGAGTGCTGCAAGTCTATCAATTACAGTGACCAATCTGTCTATGACTTTACCTAAGCCATTGGCCTTTCAGCAAGCGGTGTTAACGTGGAATTAGCGGCCACCAACGTTGTTCATCATCCCGCTGCTGCCACTGCGTCTCCCCGCTGAGTGCCAAACGCCGATCTTCCAGATAACGATATTCGCGGCGAGCCGCTTCCAGCAGGCTGAAATCCAGCTCTGCCTGCACTATTCCCGGCTCTCGCCCCAGTCTGGCCACCTCACGCCCCAAGGGATCAACAACCAGGCTTTCGCCAGCAAACTGCATCCCACATCCATGCCCGGCGCGGTTGGCCATCGCCACAAACATCTGATTATCCTGAGCGCGAGCCAGCAAAGCGTTACGATGCACGTGACCATAGGGATCCATATTGCCATCGGTAACCAGCAACAGATCGCACCCCATCATTGCCAACGCTCGTGATGCCTCTGGGAATTCGATGTCGTAGCAGATAAGTAAACCAATACGCCGCCCACGCCACAACCCGCAGACCAGGCGATCGCCCGCTTGCGCTTCGGCGCGTTCATTGGTCCATAAATGGCTTTTGCGATAATGCAGATAGATGCCCTGCTCCGGTGTGATCAGTACCGAGCTGTTGAACAGTTGCGTGCCATCCTGCTCAAGAAAACCCACGGCGACGGCAATACCCGTACGCTGGCTTGCCGCCACCACTTGCGCGAGCTCCGGGCCTTGCAGTTGCAACGCGTAGTCCGTATTGCCGTCAGGATGGGTAAAGCCGGTAAGCTGCGTTTCTGGCAACACCAACAGGTCGGTTTGGCCGCTGCAACGTTCAATCTGCGCCAGCACGGCGGCCAGGTTATGGGCAATGTCCCCTTCACGGCAGGTAAATTGGGCCAAGGTTATCCGCATTGATTACTCCTTTTAAGTCGAACAGTGTTTTTACCTGTTATAGCCACTGGCTGGCAAGTCACTGTTAACGGAGACAATCAATAAAACGGCAGCGTTATTCCTCCGGATGATAGCCATTGAAGTAGAGATTCAGCAGCACCGCCGCCACCGAAGAAAGCAAAATGCCGCTGTGCAGCAAAGGTTGCAGGCTCGCTGGCATCTGGGTAAAGAAATCAGCCGCTACGATCGGGATCATGCCAAGTCCCAGGCTGATGGCGACAATATAGGCGTTATAGCGATTGGTATTGAAGTTGACCCTGGTCAGGATCTTGATGCCGGTAGACAGCACCATGCCAAACATCACGATACCTGCGCCCCCCAAGACAAACTGCGGGATCGAGGCCACCAGAATAGACATTTTGGGGATCAAGCCGAACAGCACCAGAATCAAACCTGCCATCACGCATACCCAGCGGCTGGACACCTGAGTAACGCTGACCAAGCCAATATTCTGGGAGAACGAGGTATGCGGGAACGTATTGAAAATACCGCCGATAATGGTTCCCAGGCCGTCAACCCGCAACCCGCGTACCACATCCTGCTTGGTGGTTGGGCGGCCGACAATTTCCCCCAGCGCCATAAACATGCCCATGGATTCAATAAATACGATCAGCATGACGATCGTCAGGGTGATAATCGACGCAGGATCAAAGGTGGGCCAACCGAAGGCAAAGGGGCGCACGATAGCAAACCAGGCGGCATCATCCAGGCCAGAAAAGCTGACTTCTCCCATCAGCAGCGCCACCACAAAACCGAAGCCAATCCCCAACAACACGGAAATATTAGAGATAAAGCCTTTGCTAAACCGGGTGATTAGCAAAATAAAAATCAGCACCAGCAACGAGACGCCAATATAGGCCGGGTTACCGTAGTTGGCATTGCCCCTGCCCCCGGCGGCCCAATCTATCCCGACCCGCACGATGCTAAGGCCGATAGAGGTGATCACAATCCCCGTCACCAGGGTTGGGAACAGCGGCATCAAACGGCCTACCAACGGCACCAGCAATGTAGTGATAATACCGGCCGCAATAGTGGCACCAAAGATACCGGTCAGACCGATTTCGGGGTTGGCACCGATGGCCAACATCGGCGTGACGGCTGCGAAGGTGACGGACATAATGACGGGCAACCGAATACCCGCAAAGCGACCTATCCCGATGCATTGCAATAGCGTCACCACGCCACAGCAGAACAGATCGGAGCTGATCAGATAAGCAATCTGTAACTTATCCAGCCCCAGGCTGCCGCCGATCATCAATGGGACGGCAACCGCCCCCGCATACATCACCAGAACATGCTGAAGCCCCAGGGTAAAAAGATGGGCAATGGGTAATATCTCTTCAACTTTATCAATCGGTTTTTCAGTCGCCCGCGCCTTCTCACCGGGCAAAATAGTATTCAAGTTGGTCATGGAACCTCACTCCTGTACGGCCTTGATCAGGTTGTCATTCCTGATGGCTACGATTCGAGGGCACAGCCTGATAACCCCCCTGATAATGGATGTACGGCACGAGTTTGGGGCATGCATATTGTGTGCAGAATGGGCTGTTCTCAGGTGGTATTGTGCAGGGGAGTGTTTTAAATGCGGAAACCATCACAGATGAGGCTTAATTTACTTCAATTTAATTAACATTAAATTGGATAAAAAATAACACTCACCCTCGGCGAAAATGGCGCAATTGATAAAATTACCAATATGATTCGTCTCAATTTGAGATCCCACCACCGTACCCAGCCGATAAACCAATAGCAGCGACATGTTGCAATTTTGGTTGGCAAAATCTGCCACCGGTTGCTAATTCCTTGATTGCCCGTCATTCCCGGGTTTCCACAGCCAACCAGAGGTGCGCTATCAAAAGTAACAAGCCGATAACCCGCATAGAAATGGTCAATAATTAGCCTGTCTTTGGTTTATTTATGAACAACAACTGTGTATATTACCACCACTCAGAAGGAATGAGTCAGGCGATCCGGCCACTCCATTACAGGGATAGACGTTCAGTTGCTCTTTCAGAAATCTTTTATGATTAAATTTTTTGCTGTATTTCTCACTTGCTCAGCTTTTTGCATGAGCTTTTCCGCTTCAGCCAGTTCCGGCCACAATAATACTCAGGAGCTAAAAAAAATCCTGTCGCATTATGACCGATGGGAAGGAGTACGTTACAAATTCGGGGGTAACTCGCGCAAAGGCATCGACTGTTCAGCCTATACGCAGCGCGTGTTTCAAGATGAATTTGCCGTCAGCTTGCCACGCAGCACCGGTGAACAAATGAAACTGGGCTCGCGCGTAGCCAAAAGCGAGTTAAACACGGGCGATCTGGTGTTTTTCAAAACCTCATCCCGTCAGCGCCACGTAGGCGTTTATATCGGAGAGGGTGAGTTTGTTCACGCCTCTACCAGTAAGGGCGTCACCGTTTCCAGGCTGGATAACCAATACTGGGGCGCACGTTACGAACTGGCCCGACGTATCAATGGCAGCGATGCATAAACCTGCCCACCTGGCCCAACCGCCGGTCACCACACCGGCGGCCAAGGCGAGGCTCACAGCTTCTTGCGGTTACGGCGCATATCGATAGCCACGGCGGCCACGATGATCATGCCTTTGATAATGTCTTGAATGTAGGAATCCACGCCAATAAAGGTAAAGCCACTTTTGATCAGGCCGAGGATCACCGCGCCGATCAGCGTACCGGTAATGCGCCCCACTCCCCCCATCAGGCTACTGCCACCGATGACCGCTGCGGCAATGGCGTCCAACTCATAAGACACCCCCATGCTCGACTGCCCGCTACTGACTCGTGCCGCCAGCACCACGCCCGCTAATCCTGCCAACCCACCCGCAATGGTGTAGACCGTCACCAGGTATTTATTGACGTTGATCCCAGAGACCCTGGCCGAGGTCATATTGCCGCCGATGGCATACACGTATTTGCCATAACGGGTGTGCTTCAGGGCGATATGGAAAATCACCGCCACCACCAGAAAGATAATCACCGGCATGGCACCTTGGCCAATCGAGGTGAAGCCATCCGACAGGAAACTGACCGGGTTACCTTTGGTGTAATACTGTGCCAAACCACGGGCAGAAACCATCATCCCCAAGGTGGCGATAAACGGTGGAATGCCGGTGCGGGTGATCAAGAACCCGTTGATAAATCCGCAAATAATCCCCACCCCAATCCCGGCCCCGATGGGGATCGCAGCGGGCAGATCCAGCAGGCCCGGATACATTGGCGAAATGCTTTCGGAGGTTTGCGCCAGGCTGGCCGCCACCACCGCCGTCAGGGCAATCAACGAGCCAGATGAGAGATCGATACCGGTGGTAATGATGACCTGAGTTACACCAACGGCGATGATGCCGATGATTGCCACCTGCAAAACGATCAACAGCAGGCGGTTCGGGTTAAGCAGGAATGACTGATCGCGCACGTACCAGCCCAGCATTTCAAAAATCAGCGCGATACCGATCATGACGATAAAGATGCCGGTATCTTTCGGCAACTTGCCGCTGAAATCGGCAAACGGCGAGACTTTGACTGGCTGAGTTTCCACTTTGACGTTATTCATTGTGTTTTACCTTTGCGTTATTCCGAGGCCAACGCCATGATTTTTTCCTGGTCTGCTTCATCTTTATCCAGGATCCCCGTAATGCGTCCGGCGTGCATCACCATGACGCGATCGCTCATGCCGAGTATTTCCGGCAATTCAGACGAAACCAAAATAATGGCGACGCCGCGGTGCGCCAATTCGCTGATCAGGCGATAAATTTCTGCCTTGGCCCCCACGTCGATACCGCGCGTGGGTTCATCCAGGATCAGGACCTTCGGCTGCGCCAATAGCCAGCGAGCAATCAAGACCTTCTGCTGATTGCCGCCGCTGAGGTTATTGATAATCTGGTCCATCGTCGGGGTTTTAATATTGAGTTTGCTGATTTGCTCCATGCAGTCTTTGGCCATTTGCGTCTGGCTGACAAACCCGTTTTTGCTGGTATAGGCGGCAAGGTTGACGATGCTCATGTTCTCCACCACCGACAGCACCAGAAACAGGCCAGACTTTTTACGGTCTTCAGTCAGGAATGCCAGCCCTTGCTCGATGGCCTTGGAGGGGGAGTCTATTTTTACCGGCAAGCCTTCAATATAAATCTCGCCCCCCTCGGCCGGATGCATGCCAAACAGGCTCTCCATCACTTCGCTGCGCCCAGCTCCCACCAGCCCAGCAACCCCGAGAATTTCCCCACGCTTAACCGCAAAGGAGATATCCTGGAACCAGCCGCTGCGCCGCAATCCGGCCACACGCAACACCTCTTCACCGATGTTGTTATTGAACTTGGGGAACATCTGGGTCAGCTCGCGCCCCACCATCATGGTGATCAGCGACTGTTTGGTCAGATTCTCGGTTTTATCACTGGCGATCGAGGTACCATCGCGGAAGATGCTGACCTCGTCGGTGATGGCAAAGATCTCATCCATTTTGTGGCTGATATAGATAATGCCTTTACCCTGCTGCTTCAGTTCACGAATGATCGCAAACAGATGCACCACTTCCCCTTCCGTTAATGCCGAGGTCGGCTCATCCATGATCAATACGTCGGCGTTATAAGACACCGCCTTGGCAATCTCGACCATCTGTTGGTTGGCGATGCTCAGCGTGCCTAGTTGGGTTTCCGGGTCTAATTTAATCTTGAGGTGCGCCAACAGTTCGCGGGTTTTACGGTTTAATTCCTCGTGATTGACAAAACCCAGCTTGGCGGGTTCACGCCCCAGCCAGATATTTTCTGCCACCGTCATATGCGGTACCAGGTTCAGTTCCTGGTGGATCATAGAGATGCCCGAGTGCAAGGCCGCCTGCGTATCGTTAAACGTCATCGGCTGCCCTTTGACCTTGATGGTGCCGGCATCGGGCCGATAAATACCGATTAAGCACTTCATCAGTGTCGATTTACCGGCACCGTTTTCCCCCATTAACGCATGTACGCTGCCCGGTTTTATCTTGAGCGACACGTTATCCAACGCCTTAACGCCCGGGAACTGCTTGCTGATGCCTTCCGCCTCCAACACATAAGGATACATACTGATAACCTCCGCCGTTATCCTGCCGATCGCTGTGAACGATGCCCCGTACCGTTGGGCAAGGGGCCGGTTGGTCATTACTTTTTATTCTTGTCGGCAAAGTCTTGGTAATTGGCTTTGGTGATCAGTTGGTAAGGGATCATGACGCTGCTTTCAACCTTCTCACCCTTAACCAGTTGAATGGCGGTTTGCACGGCACCCTCCCCCTGACCTTTGGCATCCTGGAAGATGCTGAGGCTCAAATCTCCCTTCTTGATAAACTCCAGGGCATCTGGCGTACCGTCCACTCCCGCTACCAGCACACCGGTTTTCTTCGCCTGCTTCAGCGCCAGAATGGCACCGATCGCCATTTCATCGTTGTTGGAAGCGATGGCATCAATCTGCTGGCCGGAGAGGATCCAGTCGGTCGTCACGTCAACCGCCTCTTTGCGGAAAAACTTGGCGGTTTGCTTATCGATGATGTGAATATTCGGATACTGGGCCACCACTTCCTCAACCCCGCGGGTCCGGTCACGGGTGGCTTCACTGGAAAGCTCACCTAGCAGGATCATCACGTTGCCCTTGCCGTTCATCAGCTTGGCCAGCTCTTCCATCTGCAGCTTGCCCGCCAGTTTGGAATCTGAACCTACATAGGCCATACCGGCTGGTAACGTAGCTTCTGGCCGACGGTTAACGAACACCAGCGGAATATGGGCGTTCTCCGCCAGCTTGATCATTGGCTTGACGCCCTGGGTATCTACCGGGTTAAGGATGATGGCGTCGACCCCTTGGCTGACAAAGTTCTCTATCTGCTGGATCTGCTGTGCGATATCGCCTTTGGCATCTTCAAACTGGCCGCTGACGTTACCTTCCTGCTTCATTTTGTTTTGCATGGATTGGCGCAGGATGGTCAGGAAGTTGTCATCAAAGTAGGCCATCGACACGCCGATCTTGATATCTTTGGCTAACACCGAGGCTGGCAGCATGCACATCAGTAGCGAGGTGACGATCAATTTCTTCAGCTTCATGTTCTGTACCCTTTAATTGTTAGAATGAAGAGGCCTGTTGATTTGACGGCTAATGAAAAATATTTTTTACATTCAAACAACAATCCGCTCGTTATTATCGCCTTAAAACCCTGTTCCGCGCGGTATCTCATCAGTTAATACTGGTTATGAGATGCTTGGGAATAATTAAAAATAATCGTTAAAACAATGCATTGAAATTAACCCCTGATGTAACTGTTAAACACTTCACACAGACATCAAACGTTTATTTCAAAAATGAGACTAATGAAATTTTTTAACCCAAACAAGCGAAACGTGTGTTTTGGAATGGGAAAATAACAAAAACATGACAGGGATCTAACAAATGGGCGCAAAGTGACCGCTGCTCCCCCTCACCCCAGCCCTCTCCCATTGTAAAATCGGGGGATCCCATAAACAGCTGTTTAAGGGAGAGGGAGCGGGTACGGTGTTGTAGGTAAGAACGGAAGTCAGTCTGGAGGTATAAGGCAGAACGCCGTAGTCAACATTCGGTTCCCTCTCCCTTCTGGGAGAGAGTTAGAGTTAGGGGGATGTTAGTTTTGTTCTGAGACCAGCACGGCCAGCGTATCCGGTTCCAGGGCGCGGAAGATGTGCGGCCGGTCGGCTGGATAGCAAATATAATCCCCGGCATTCAGCTCGGCAGGCTCTTCCACCAGCCCGACCAAGGCACGCCCCTGGGTGATGACGATGTGTTCCACCGAGCCTAACGGGTGCGGATGAGAAAGACGGTCGGCTCCCGGCTGGGTCGTCAGCAGATAGATATCTCGCCGTGCGCTAGGCGGACAGGTTGCCAACAGTACCGCCGTATAGTTAGCCACTTCCGACACCACCGCCGCCCCTTCCCCACGCCGGATCACCTGCGTTTTACTTTTCTGCGGCTCCATCAAACGCGCAAAGGGGATATCCAGTGCAACGCAGAGTGCCCACAGCGTTTCGAGGCTCGGATTACCATTCCCCGCTTCCAGTTGAGACAGCGTTGATTTGGCAATTCCTGCCCGGCGGGCAATTTCTGCCAACGAGAGGCCTGTACGCTGGCGTTCGCGCACCAGAGCTTCCGCAATGATATTGATGGGTTGTTTCATAGGCCGCGTAACTCACCTTATAACGAACGATCGTTCGACTTGTAAATCGAGATTGAAGTGTTCATTATAATAGAACAACCGTTCGTTTTGAGAAAGGCAGTGAGAAAAATAGTATGGCTAAAAACTTTTTCCCCTCGCTCGATAAGAGCGTGATCAAAGGGATCGCGCTGGTCTGCCTGGCAGACGGCATCGTGGGGATCTCCTATGGTTCGCTGGCGATCGGCCTGGGTTTCGAGCTCTGGGTCCCACTGATGCTGTCGTTGCTGGTGTTGGCGGGTGCCTCTGAATTTCTGTTTATCGGCATCGTCGCCAGCGGTGGTAGCCCCTTTGCTGCGGCGGCAGCCGGGCTGCTGGTAAATGCACGCCACCTGCCGTTCGGTATGGCAGTGAAAGAGGTGATCGAGCGCAGCCGCTTTAAGTTATTGGGTTGCCATATCATGAATGATGAAAGCGTGGTGTTCGGCATTTCCCAACCGACGTTGACCAAAAAACGGGCAGCCTACTGGCTCTGTGGGCTGGGGATTGCCGCCTGCTGGCCGTTGGGCGTGTTGATTGGCGGCACCATCGGCAGCTTTATTCCCGATATCAATGCCATCGGGCTGGACGCCGTGTTCCCCACCATTTTGCTGGCCTTGATTGTCGGTTCGCTGAAAAAACTGCGTACCTGTATTTCCGCCTGCTCCGGCACCCTGATTGCCCTGGCTAGCGTGCCCTTGGTACCGATTGGCATGCCAGTGCTGTTTTCACTGTTGGGTTTACTGATCAGAAAGCGAGAAAAATAATGGATAACCAAACACTCATCATCGGCATTCTGCTCCTTGCCAGCGGCACCTTTGCGTTTCGCTTTGCCGGGTTCCTGCTGGGCCGCAGCCTGAGCTTTTCTGACCGGGTTCAGGCCTTGCTCGCCGACTCCGCCACCACGTTGCTGCTCGCCGTAGCGGTGATCGCGACGCTGTTCGAAGGGCAACACTTTGCTGGTTATGCCCGTTTAGGCGGTGTGGCCGTGGGAGCATTATTAGCCTGGCGGAAAACGCCGTTAATCGTGGTGTTGCTGGCTGCGGCGGCAGTGACGGCGCTGTTGCGGGTAGCCGGTGTGGCATAACTCACTGCTGGCCGGGTATGATAGCGGCCGGCAGGTATGCTGCCTCACCGTAGATGGGATAGAAATGGAGAAGCTCGCCACATTAGCCGTAGTTGGAATAGTGCTGCTTGCGCCCTGGACAGCGCTACAGGCCGTGACGCCAGTGGGCCCAGGTTTTACCCCTGACCGGCCTGCTTCGCTGTTTGACTGTCAGGCTCCGTTGATCAAGCTGTTAGCCAGCAGCAATCAGGCTCTGATCCGGGCGGAGAAAGTGCCAGCGAACAAGCTGGAAATCAATATTGAACCACGGGCCAACGGCATACAGGCCATTCAACTGTTCGACCGCCGCAAGTCAACCTCACCCGATTCGCCAGGGGCCGGACATCTTGGTTGGGTCATGTACGATCCGCAAACCGGCCAGCTACTGGATAACAGCGCCGACGAACAGCATCCGCTGCAACTCACCTTTAATCCACAGTACGGCAAACAATATCAGCAATGCCTACAGAAGGAGCAGCGCTGCGCGGCCATTCTGGACCAGATGAAATTAGGCCCAATCATCGCCGATTCCCCTAAATATGTGGTGCGTGGTAAAGGCCGGGCTTATTTTCACGTTGCCCCCACCGAGCAGTGCGTCAATGAGTCTCAATTTGTGATCCCGGATGACAAGGTGCAAGTGGTGGGTTATGCCGCGCTTGAACCCGTCGCAGGTGAGAAAAATGGCTATCTGTTAGTCGGTTATGGCAATGCCTCCGGCTGGATCAACGTTGATCGTCTGGCCCCGCTCGACGAGATTTGCCACGATGCGCAGGCAAGCGCCGAAGCTGCATTAAGCAAAGCGTCCTCACCTGCGGCGAAGTATCTGGTGAAGAGCAAAAAACTCTATTTTTACGACTCGCCGGATAAGCTCTGCCAGGATGAGGGTGGGAAGTTTGTCGTCAATGGCGATAGCGTTACCGCCACGCACGGGCAGGCTTATAAGGGATTTTTGTTTGTGAGCTATCTTCACCCCAAAACCGGCGATAAAACCCCGGGCTGGGTGAAGGCTGATGGTTTGGCTGGGCAATAAATACAAGCTAATCAAGAGCACGAACTGGCTCTCTCGCCCTTTGGGATGGTTGGGCTAAAACCCACCGAGCGGTGGGTTAGATATCGCTATTGATCAATCAGGCAGCCAGCTCAAATAAATAGAGCGTGTAATCAACCTTGCTCGCCACATTACCCGGCGTTGCGCGACCGGTACTGCAGAAGTTTGCTGCAAAGGAGGCATAAACCTCACCATCCATCACCGGGACAAACGCCGAACTGACCAGTTGAGAGTTACTCCCTGCCTGGACAATATCGCCTTGCTGGTTACGCAGTTGGATCTGCACGTTCCCCGCCTCCGCCATATTAATCAGGCCGCCGGTGGCAGCATCAACCGTGGCACCCCCCTCAAAAAACACCAAGGCGTGAGTATATTGCTCCGAGATGCCCGCTACACGGATGTCGAAGCGGGTAGCCTGTGCCTGAGCACCCGGGTTTGCCAGCTGCACTTCGTTTACTGCACCAAGCTGCACGTAGCCATTTTGCGTTTCGCTGCCATTAACGCTGACGGTGAGGCCAGCACTGCGTGGCCGCTGTACAATAATGCCACCCTCTTCAATCCCCATGGTTTGGGCAACGATTTGTCCAGCAAAATTGATGGTTCCATTGACGGTATTATTCATGATAAATATCCTTATCCTAATAAGAGAGCACAGTGAAACTGATGTTCCACCTGATTTAATTCGCAGTGTTTGTTCTGCTTAATTAAAGATTACCCACTTAATGATAAGGATTCCTTCTGTTACCGTTGTGCTGTCAATGGCAGGACGCTGATGCCGACGGATAAATCGGTGGGATTTTTGGTAGATATGATCTTTACCGTGTGAGGGGCCGAACGCAGCAACTATCCTTCAAACTGGTGCCCCGCAACGTTGAACACGAGCTGAAAGCCATCCTGAGTCGAGTTATGCAGCACCGGATCGATATAGTTGTAGAAAATGGCGGCTCCCGAGATAAAAGGCAAGACCCGCCCTTCGTCCGGGAAAGGATCAAACCTGTGAATACATTAACCACCAGTTATGGCGTAGTGGTCAGGGAAACGCGCCGCTCAGTATACCCGGGCACGGGGCAAATCACTCAGCCTGGTGGTATAAGCCGGTGACAGCAGTTCACGCTTCATCGACCACACCTGCTGCGTTCCCTGACCAGCAAACCACAGCTTGCCCCGGCCCGAGTTATTGATGGAGTCCATCACCTTCATTAACTCTTCACTGCCATGCCGAGGCTGATATTCATCGAACATGTCGAGCTGTGCAACGCCTTGGCTGAAAAAATCCTGCAGCATCACGCCGCCCTTATCGAAACGATGACCGGGTTGCCAAATGGCATCCAGGCAACGCATCGCGGCGGCAATAATATCGCGGGTGTCTTGCGTTGGCGTATTCAATTTGACGCTGGCCGAATTACCGTAATAGGCTTCGTGAGTAGCGAACGGGCTGGTTTTGATCCAGGCGCTGACGTGCCGACAATACTGCCGTTCTGTCCTCAGCTTTTCTGCCGCTCGTGTGGCATATAAACAAATTGCCTGATGCATATGTTCATACTCGGTGATGCGTTCGCCAAAGCTGCGGCTGCTGATAATCTGCTGCTTGGTTGGCGCAAACTCTTCCAGCTCAAGGCAAGGCTCACCACACAGTTCCCGCACCGTACGTTCGATGACCACGCTGAAGCGTTTACGTATCATGGTGGTACTGGCATCAGCCAGTTGCAGTGCACTTTCTATGCCCATCGCGTTCAGCTTTTTTGCAATCCGCCGCCCAATGCCCCAGACTTCCTCTACCGGCACCTTATTCATCAGCTTACGCTGCCGCTCCTGGCTGGAAAGGTCGACCACGCCGTTGGTTTGTTTCACCCATCTTTTGGCGGCAAAATTTGCCAGCTTGGCCAGCGTTTTGGTTTGTGCAATCCCGACCCCGATCTTTAGCCTCGTCTCGCTCCGCACTTTGTCCCGAATCTGCCGCCCAAACAGTTCCAGATTGCCGCAATTAGGCACCGAGGAGAGATCGAGAAAGCTTTCATCGATAGAATAGATCTCAACGCGGGGGACCAACGCTTCCAATGCCGTCATCACCCGAGCTGACATATCGGCATACAGCTCGTAGTTGCTGCTAAAAGCGACGCCTCCCGCCCGTTCCAACTGCTGCTTGACCTTGAAATACGGCCCGGTCATCGCCATCCCCAATTTTTTGGCCTCTTGGTTACGGGCCACCACGCAGCCATCATTGTTTGATAACACCACCACCGGGCGGCCACGCAGATCGGGCCGCCACAGCATTTCACAGCTGGCATAAAAGTTGTTCACATCGGCCAGCGCGTACATTACTTCAGCCTCGTAATAGTCGACACCACGACGCCGACGATATCTAAATCTTCAGCTCCATCATGTAGCGGAATGGGCTGGTAGTTGGGGTTCATCGGTTCGAGCTGCACGACTGGCCGCATACATAACCGCTTTACCGTGAACTCCCCGCCAACGCTGGCGATCACAATATCGCCATGTTCGGCCCCAATGCTGCAATCGACCACCAGCATCGAGCCATCGACAATGCCCGCCTCCAACATGCTTTCACCGGAGGCGTAGAGAAAGTAAGTGGCATTCGGGTGGCTGATGCAATATTCGTTGAGATCGATCCTGGCATGGACGTAGTCCTGCGCCGGGCTTGGGAAGCCAGCAGGCACCCGATCGGAAAACAGTGGCAGGTACAATTTCTCTGGAGTTGGTGTTGGAGTAAAGTGTTTCATGGGGCATGTCTCTATACTGTATTTTTATACAGTATAGATATGCCGAATGGTGGGAGGAAGAGAGATTTTCACCATGAATGATATGGCTATGATCGGTAAGGAAAGAAAGTTGGCCTCCCTTTCCCATACCCATCATCGGCTAAGATAGGGGCCGCTGACATGGAACCCATTGATTTATTGGGTAACTATCGTTGAAATAATTACCCAGGGCTGGCCAGTAGCTAGTCAAATACCCCATTGATGACAGAGGCAACAATAGCCGTGCTTAAGGCCACCAGAACTAAATCATTCCCGGCGATACGCCATTCATAGCCAGGATAAGATGGCAGTTGTCCCAGCATTGAAGCTGGCACCATTTTCTTGGCGATCCCTGGCGGCAATGGCTTACCCCGTGCCAGGTTCTTGGCAATGCCGGGAGGTAAAGATTGATACCCGGTTAATCCATAGTTTACCGCCAGGGGCCGGACACGGTCATAATTGATATTCACGGTAACCAGATCGTCATTACCACCCTTGGATTTTTTGCCTTTGTCTGAATGGTCTTTGCCTGAATTACCCTTCCCATGATTGTCGCCATGGTTAGCTGAATTACCATGCCCACCTCCATTACCGTTACCATTCCCTGGATTGGCCATAACGGAGGCTGAGGATGTGAACACGATCAACGCAAGTGCGAGGGCAGAACAGCGATGCTTGAGCATTTTAAATAACCTCAATGAGGGGATACTCGATCAATCTAGCCCTCCCCTGACTACCGAGCAATATGGATTCATCTTATAGTGGGTTTTATGCTAAGTTGATTCATGCGTTGCAGGGCTAACCAGGTGGGCTTTATGAAAATTATTGCAGGTACCCTTTTAGTCATCCTGCTGGCAGGATGCACTTCAGTCAGTGTTTCTGGCTCTGGCGGTAGTTCGGGCCGTTCAACGGCCACTATTGGTATCGGTTCTGGCGTCCGCCTTTGATGCAGGCACTCGCGCAGTCCTTCTGGCTGGTGCGAAGACGTTAACTCAGGTTTTTTCGTAGAGATCGATAATCTCGTACTCTCCACCGATCACAGGTTTGCATAAAATTTTATATCCGTCGCTATCAAAGCCCGGCGCAGCAATCATTAACTCCCTCGCTTCATCCAGGCTATCTACTGCACCCAGCCATAACCAGTGGTGAATAATATGGTACTGAGCCATATCAGCCCCCTGCTCTCGCAAGGCTATCGGACCACGCCACGGCCAGCACACCACGCGGCTTTGCTCTAGTGCTGAAATCAGACGCTGCTGATGATCGGCCAAACTTTCTTTGCCACAACAAGCACCGGCGCACCGCTTCAGTGCCGAGCGAAAACATGGGCGGCCTTTGCTTAATGGCTCAAGCCCCAACAGTCCATAACAGAGTTGATGCTGATCGGCGATAGACTGCAGCGCTTGTAGTGCCGCCCGCCGGTTGGCAAAAAGGCCAAACAACCCAGCGTGCCGAGCAAAATCCACCTCTTTGGCATACACCACCGTGGGTTTGTCATCATTGAGTTGCAATGCGCAGAGCTGCCTGTTGCGACGCAGGCGTTTATTGAACAGCGGTTGTTGCTGTTTAATCAATTGCGCTTCCAGCAACAACGCCCCTATTTCACCCGCCGTCCTGATAAAGGTGATACGCCTGGCCTGGCGCAGCATGGCCGCTTCGTCCGGGGTGCGCAAATGTGAAAGCACCCGGCTGCGAAGGTTCACGCTCTTACCGATGTAGAGCGGCATGGTTTCGCACTCGCCGTGGAACAGGTACACCCCAGGTAAAGCGGGCAAGCCTTCCAGCCATTGGCGTAGGTGTTCCGGGTATTGGTAGATAGCTTCCGCTTCAAACTCGAGCCTTGGTGCGGCAGAACGTCTGGCCAATCGTACTCTCCATACTGATTTTTTATACAGTATAGCGGGGTTGGGTGGGGGTTTGAAGGGGGGGAACGCAGTAAAACTCGTCAATCCTATCATACAGGCGCCTGGATAATAGGACTGAGTCTAACAATACTCACTACTCGACGTTTACTGACCGGTTCTCACAAATCTTTTGAATGCAACGGTTGCCATATCTGGGTTAGGCTCACAACCAAGCATGTTGGCACAAAACGGTTTTATAAATATTCTCGATGTACCATCTTCATTGGGCATCTTGCTTATCTGATATGCCAATAAAGGGCTATAGGGCGCAGGGTTGTGGGTTGAAATTATAGTATCGGTTACCGTTTGCACCTTCCAATTGGAATTGGTCGCCACCCAGAACTGTGAGCGTTTCCAGTATAAATCACACTCCTTATCATCCTTACAGATCAGTGGCTTTTCGACTTCTGCCTGAAGTGCTGGATCAACCTTTTGGGCACATCCACTCATCATTACCGTGATAAAACAAAATGCTATAATCTTCTTCATTCAATCCATTCCCTATGAGGTGCGTTACAAGTGGCAACATCCTATCATCAGCTAATTTACGGTCAATGCACTTCTGTAGCCTCAACCATCTTTATCACTCACAGTGCTAATAAAGGTGATAAACCTCGTCCGTAGTACGCAAATATAAAAGCACCCAGCTGCGAATGTTCACGTTTTTACCGATGATGTTATGGGCATTGATCAATGCAGCCGTGGTGATTGTCCCCTCACCCTAGCCCTCTCCCAAAGGACGAGGGAACTTTACGTGCTACATGTTGATACAGTGCCTGACTACGGTTGCGGACTAGCTCCCTCTCCCTGTGGAAACGTTAATATTGCCTAAGATGTGTTCGGGGAGAGGGTTGGGGTGAGGGGTAACGGTTTTCGTGTAGCGGATAAAAAAATGTTATAAATCAAAAGAATAAAAAAAGACCGAGTACGATTCCTATACTCGGTCTAGGGAAAGGGCTCTTGGGAGAGAGCCGTGCGCTAAAAGTTGGCATTTATGCAAGGTTTGTTCAACCGTGCAATCTAAGAATAGTCCAAGGTGCCAGTTTTGCCAGCCCAGCGCACACAAGTGATAGTTACAAACAGAAATTAATTACGTACATCTCGTCACCACCCGTAAACTTTTGCATAAGTATCGGGTGGTTAGCTGATTAGTCAGCACACAGTTTTTCTGCTCTTTCGCGGAAAGGTTGCACATTCATTTTATGACCTGGGTTGTTGGCATCATCCAACAGGATCACATCCAGCGATTGGGCACGCTGCTGCCCCGCTTTCACCTGTGCTTCTGCGGCTTCATTGAGCGGATACTGCATCAGGGTGCTGTTGTTGAGCACGAACAAGGCGGCCCCTTTGCGGCATTGCAGCGTGACCTCCTCTTTGGTGAACGCCCACTGTTTGCCGTACTCCAGCTTAGTGACGTTAACCAGCTTATCTGCCGCCAGCGCGCTCGACGCCGTTGCCAACAGCGCAATACCAAGAATTACAGATTTCATGTTTTTGGCCTTAAGTTGCGATTTAAATCGATTTTCCCGCAGTTTGGGGGCATCCGGCAAGGCGCAATGTCATACCGGTGCATAGGTTGCAAATAAACTCACCAACAGCAGCACCGCAGCGCCCAACGTCACCTCAAGCCAACAGGCGATCACCAACCCGCGCTGTGCCAGATTGGGGGAGGTGCGCATTGCGGGGACGATAACGTAACGGTTTGCCAATGCCACCATCACCATCAATGCCACCAGCCCGGCTTTAACTAACAACAAGCGTTGATAGGCGGAATCGAGATCGACTGGCCAGCGGCCAAGGATGATCAGGCTGTTGATTATGCCCGTGACGATCACCAGCACCACGGCAACATGGCCCCAGCGGGAGAAACGGATCAAGGTGGCGACCGCATCGCTACGCCATTGCGGTTGTGGCAAGTAGCGCAGGCAAAGCAACAACGGTAATAGGCTGCCGAACCAGTAACCTGCCGCTAATAGGTGCAAAGCGTGGTTAACTCGGTGTGCTATTCCCAATATGCCCGCATGCATCGCCGCATGGCCGATAAACGCCATGTTGACCAGTAGCAGTGCCGAGCACAGCGCTAGCGCTTGCCCCCGCTTTGCCGCAGGCAACAGCAAGGCTAACAAGGCCAGCAGGGAAAACCCCAGATGCCAGCACCAGGCCTCACCAAAAGTGGTGCCCAACACCGCCCACCAAATGCTCAATTGCCAGGTATCCGCCCAGCCATCGCCCATCAAGCCGGCCTGAATAGCCAGCATCAGCAAAGCGGTTAATGCGGAGATCCAGGTCGAGGCGAGCAGCAGCGGGCGCAAATCGCGGGTGATTATCGGGGAAAGGCGCTGTGGCGACAGGACGGCGGTGAACAGGCTGACGCCAAACATCAGCATCACCGCCGTAAAGTGCACAAAGCGACACAGCACAAACAGGGTCGCCAGAGTCATAGCTTAGTTAACGGTAAAGCTGTACTGACCTTTGGTTTTATGACCGTCAACGGAAACCACGTGCCAGCTGACCTGGTATTTCCCCGCAGCCAGTTCACTTTCAATCGGTACGTTAATCTGGGTGTTGTTGCTTGGATCCAGATCCAGCTTGCCGGTTTTAACCACGGCGTTATCTGGGCCGGTCACTTTCACACCGCTGAAGTTAGGCTCAATGCCTTCGGAGAAATTCAGCGTCAGCACTTTTGGCGCAGAGCTGACGGTGGCATCTGCCGCCGGAGTCTGTACTTTCAGGTGGGCATGCGCCAACGCCTGCTGAGAAGACAAGCCGACAAACAGTACAAAAATGGTGGAAAGCAGGCGATAGGATGAACGAATTTTAGCGATCACGGAGGAGTCCTTTATCAATTATGTAGGTGATAAGGGCCAAGACCGGTTACGCGGAGCGATGTTTCCGCAGCCTCAACCCACCACTGTGATTGCGCCACGGGTAAACAGCAGAAGGAGTGGGTAACTCACTGTTATAACTCTCTACCTCCCGGTAGCGTATCGCGTTAAATCATAACGACGGTGAATCGGCAAGTCGAGCACATCACTGATATTTTGCGATCTGGCAGCACGTATCGCTATCACTGACCGATAAACGCAGGGCAAAAAAAACCGCGTACGGGGAAAAGTACGCGGTTTTCAGATTGATGACAAAAGCGGGTTATCAGGCCTGGCCGTTACCGCTTACTGCCTCAGCACCCATTCTCTTCAGATCTTTATCAATGAAGAACAGTGCCTTGCCGCTGCTGCCTACCAGCGCCAACTTGTCCAGCACGGATTTGAACAGCTTCTCTTCTTCGTGCTGTTCGGCAACGTACCATTGCAGGAAGTTGAAGGTTGAGTAGTCTTGTGTGGTCATAGCCACGTGCGCCAGTTCATTGATTTGACGAGTGATCAGTTGCTCATGCTCGTAAGTCTGCTGGAAAACGTCCGCCAGTGATTCAAACTCTACCGGTGGTGCAGAAATGCTGCCGATCAGCGGCAAAGCCCCGGTATCACTGAGGTAGTCGAACAGACGCTGCATGTGCTGCATCTCTTCGCGTGAATGTTCTTTAAGGAATGCGGCGGCACCTTCGAAGCCTTTATCGCTGCACCAGGCGCTCATTTGCAAATACAAATTGGCGGAATAGAATTCCAGATTCAGTTGCTCATTCAGTTTCGTGGTCATTGCTTGCGTTAGCATGAGGATCCCTATTATTTTTGCAGGTCATAAATTTAATTGACCACATTATGCCTTGATTAATACAAAATAAAAACACTTGATTTACATTCATTTATTTAAAAGTTAATTTAGCCATAAATTCAATGCGTTATAAAAAACTCAATTTAACATTAAATTATTATGATAATCATTTTCATCTTTATATTTGCAGGAAGACGAATCATTCTTATTTAACAAAATAAAACAACGTCATTAGGCTTAAACATTATATCACCCTGCTTTTTGTAATGACTCTATACTCAGAGTCTGAAGATGACAGGGATAGGTTGGCTTGAGAAGCTTGCCAAGCGCGGCACGGTAGATTACCTTCTGCGCTGAGTTGCCGTTACACACTAGAAGGAGGATCCCATGGGTTACAATCTGGCAGAACTTTCCAAAGACGAGATGGACAAGGTGAACGTTGATCTGGCCGCGTCTGGAGTGGCATTCAAGGAACGCTACAATATGCCGGTGATCCCTGAGATGGTGG
Organism: Serratia sp. NCCP-200; assembly: GCF_059697885.1. Taxonomy (NCBI): domain Bacteria; kingdom Pseudomonadati; phylum Pseudomonadota; class Gammaproteobacteria; order Enterobacterales; family Yersiniaceae; genus Serratia; species Serratia sp. NCCP-200. The sequence goes on along the minus strand of NZ_BAAKUJ010000001.1, from coordinate 1,069,657 downwards.
AGCGTGAGCAGCCAAAGCATCTGCAAGACTACTTCCGCGAGCGAGTGATGCACTATCGCGTCGAATCACACAAATTCTCTCGCCTGCCTTACGAACCTAAAATGAAGTAATGACCCCTCACCCTAACCCTCTCCCACAGGGAGAGGGAACCGATCGAGTGTGTTTAAAATTTCTCGCGACTCACCTTGGATCAGGAGGCGATCGATTTTGCTAAAGTTACCGATTTACCTCCAAATGGGGAACCGATCGAGTGTGTTTGAAATTTCTCGCGACTCACCTTGGATGAGGAGATGACCGATTTTGCTAGAGTTACCGATTTACCTCCAAATGGGGGACCGATCGAGTGTGTTTGAAATTTCTCGCGACTCACCTTGGATGAGGAGATGACCGATTTTGCTAGAATTACCGATTTACCTCCAAATGGGGAACCGATCGAGTGTGTTTAAAATTTCTTGCGACTCACCTTGGATCAGGAGGCGATCGATTTTGCTAAAGTTACCGATTTACCTCCAATAACGTCTCCCTCTCCCAGTGGGAAAGGGTTGTGCAAAACGGTCGGTAGCCAGCAGAGGAGGCGACCGATTTTGCTAAAGTTACCAATTTGCCTCCAAATGAGCAGGGACTAACAGCTCCCTCTCCCTGTGGGAGAGGGTTGGGGTGAGGGGCCAGCGAAACGGTCGGTAGCCAGCATCAACTGGTGCAAAATACCCGGTTCATCCGTGGAGTGCCCTGCCCCTTCGACAATATGCAGTTCAGCCTCTGGCCAGGCCTTGGCCAGATCCCAGGCGTTTTGTACCTGACAGGCCATATCGTAACGACCATGGACAATCACCGCCGGAATATGACGGATCAGCGGGACGTTGCTCAACAGCTGGTCATCACTGTCGAGAAAGCCCTGATGGCTAAAGTAGTGGTTCTCAATACGGGCAAAGGCCAGCGCGAAATCATCTTCGCCAAAGGAGGCGGAAGCACCGCTTGGCAACAGCGTTACCGTTTCTCCTTCCCACACGCTCCACAGTTTGGCAGCCTCAAGCTGCACTTGCAGATCCGGTGAAGTCAGACGTTGACGGTAGGCAGTAATCACGTCCTTGCGCTCTTCCTCCGAAAGGATAGACAACACCCGCTCCCATTTATCCGGAAAGAAGCGGGAAGCGCCGTCTTGATAATACCAACTCAGCTCCTGCTTACGCAGCGTGAAGATCCCCCGCAGCACCATCTCGCTGACGCGTTGCGGATGCGTCTGTGCATAGGCCAGCGCCAGCGTGGAACCCCAGGAGCCACCAAAGACCAGCCACTGGTCCACTCCGGCCATGACACGCAGTCTTTCGAGATCGTCGACCAGGTGCCAGGTAGTGTTATTGTCCAGGCTGGCATGTGGTTTGGAACGACCACAGCCGCGTTGATCGAACAGTAAAACCTTATAGCGCTGCGGGTCGAACAGCTGGCGATGATAAGGTGCGCTACCACCGCCAGGCCCGCCGTGGATAAAGACCGCAGGCTTACCGTTTGGATTGCCGCTCAGCTCCCAGTAGATCCGGTGCCCATCTCCAGTATCCAGCCAACCGCTGTCATAGGCGGATAATGGCGGGTACAAACCTCGTAATTGTTCCATGGCGCGTACGTCTCTCTGTGAGTGATACCTTCATCAAAGCCGAAGCCGCTCATCAGGTCAACGGTAAAACGCTAAAACCTCCACCTATACCAACATGTTAGTGCGCGTTTGCTTAAAATGAAGTCGACTTGCTTTTACGCATATGGGGTTCGCGCATTTCTTGTGCGGTTTTGGCTTCAATACTCAGCTCCGCCGTCGGGCGCAATAACAGACGTGGCAGGCCAATAGGCTCACCCGTTTCAAGGCAATAACCGAAATCACCGGTTTCCAGGCGCTGCAGGGCGGCGGCCATCTTGGGTAACAGGCGGGTTTCCCGATCCAATTGGCGGAACAGCAGGCGCAGATCTTCTTCGCGCGCGGCTTTATCCGCTTCGTCACCGCTTATATCGCCGCTGTCGATATCACGTTTCAGCACGTCGATGTGCTGCCAGAGTTTTTGTTGCTCGTCCAATAGGCGTTGGCGGAAAAACGCCCGCTGCTCCGTATTCATGTAATCAGATTCTGGCATCGCCAGCAGTTGTTGCTCGCTTAATAATGTCATGACTGTCATGGCACACTCCGTGTACATAAGTTTGTTACATTATAACATTTTTAACACATAAAGGTTAATAATAAATAATCATTGGATAAACAAGGCGTTGACGTTTCCATACCCTTTGCTGCTTGCATATGATGGCCGCGAGGGAGTTAATGGTCCAGCAAGCCACCCAACCATAGGTTAACCAAGAGGCCATCATGAGTAAGGGAATGGACAGCAAGAAAAATGCGAAGAAGAAGCCGTTGAAAACCCCAGCCGAGAAAAAAGCGGAGAAACGTTCCAAAAAAGGACAGGCGTCTACATCTGGTGAGTAAATCAGTTTCTGACCGTAGTTAAACCCGCCGAGGCGGGTTTTTTGTTGCCTGCGAAAAGACAGGTTGGCATCGCAACCCCATATCGTTAAGCTAGGCAGTAGACTTTAGCTGGGAACATCATGATGTTACGTGTAATCGATACTGAAACCTGTGGGCTAGACGGCGGCGTAGTGGAAGTCGCTTCCGTTGACGTGATCGACGGGCAAATCACTAATCCGATGAGCGACCTGATCAGCCCAGACCGGCCTATCGGCCTGGACGCCATGGCCATTCACCACATCACCGAGCAGATGGTTGAGGGCAAGCCGCGTATCGCCGTCGCCATTGGGCGTTACCAGGGCAGCCAATATTATGTTGCGCACAACGCCGCCTTTGATCGTGCCATGCTGCCGGAAATGAACGGTGCCTGGATTTGTACCCTCAAGCTGGCACGTACGCTGTACCCAGACATTAAATATGGTAATCAATACCTGCGCTATGCGCTGAATCTGGATGTACAACTGCCGCAGGATACCGCGCTTTATCCACACCGCGCACTGTACGACTGCTACGTCACCGCCGCACTGCTGCAACGCATTGTGCAGGACTCCGGTTGGACGCCAGAACAGATGCTGGAAATCACCGAGCAGCCGGTATTGTTGAAAAAATTCAAGTTCGGCAAATATCGTGGGCAATCTATTGAGCAGGTGGCGCTGGACGATCCTGGCTATCTGCGTTGGATGCTGAAATCCATCGACGATCTCAGCCCGGATATGAAACACACGTTGAAATACTATCTGTTGGGTTAATCAGGCGGGCAGTCTCCTGCCCGCGATGATTTATTCCGCCAGCGCCAGAATAAACGCATATTCCAGCGCAATATCTTCGTAAGCCTTAAAGCGCCCAGACTTACCGCCGTGGCCAGCATCCATATCGGTATACAGCAGCAGTTGGCGATCGTCAGTTTTCAACTCACGCAGTTTCGCTACCCACTTGGCAGGCTCCCAGTATTGCACCTGCGAATCATGCAGCCCGGTGGTGACCAGCATATGCGGATAATCCTGCGCTTTCACCTGGTCGTAAGGGCTGTACTGCAAGATGTAATCGTAATACGCCTTGTCGTTTGGGTTGCCCCACTCGTCATATTCACCGGTGGTGAGCGGGATGGACTCATCCAGCATGGTGGTGACCACGTCCACAAACGGTACCTGAGCCACTACGCCATTGAACAGCTCAGGAGCCTGGTTGACTACCGCGCCCATCAGCAAGCCACCGGCACTGCCGCCCATTGCAAACACCCGGTCAGTATCGCCATAGCCCTGCTCTACCAATGCCTTGGTGACGTCGATAAAGTCGTTAAAGGTATTTTGTTTGTTGAACAGCTTGCCGTCTTCATACCAGAGTTGCCCGAGCTCGGCACCGCCGCGAATATGCGCCAGCGCGAAGACAAAACCACGATCCAGCAGGCTGAGGCGGCTGGCACTGAATGCCGGATCCATGCTGCTGCCATAGGAGCCGTAGGCATAGACCATCAGCGGGTTCGCCCCATGTGCGAAACGGTCAGCACGGTAAACCAAAGATACTGGCACCTCGACGCCGTCACGAGCTTTCACCCACACGCGCTCGCTACGATAATCTTCCGCCGTGAAGTTTTTCACTTCCTGCTGCTTGAGCAACTCCCGCTCGCCGCTGTCCAGATTCAACTCATAGAGCGTAGTTGGCGTGGTCATGGAGGAATAGCCGTAACGCAGCAGCTCGGTTTCCGGGTCTGGATTGTAGGCCAGCCAGGTGACATAAGTCGGATCGTCAAAAGCGATGCGCTTGTCTTCACCGCTCTGCCAGTGGATTTGGCGCAGTTGGGTCAGCCCGGCGATGCGCTCCTCCACCACCAGCCAGTCACGGAACAGGTTGAACCCTTCGAGCATGACATCGGTGCGCGGGGCAATCAGTTCCTGCCATTGGCTTTCCTCAGCCTGCTCGCTCTGATACAGGCCAAAGTTCTTGCCGTTTCTGTTAGAACGAATGTAGAAATGCTCACGGTAGTGATCGATGGCATATTCGTGATCTTTACGGCGCGGCGCAAACATCTGCGGCTTACTGTCTGCACTGTTCGCATCCAGCAGCAGGATCTCCGAAGTGGTGGTGCTGCTGAGGTGGATCAGAATAAAGCGCTCGGAGGTGGTTTTTTCCAGGCTGACGTAGAAAGTGTCATCCTGTTCCTCGTAGATCAGCACGTCCTGCTGCGGATCGCTACCCACCACGTGGCGATAGACCTGATACGGCAACAATGTCTTGGCGTGTTTACGCACGTAGTAGACAGTGGCGGAGTCATTCGCCCACTCGAAGTTACCAGAGGTGTTTTCCAGCACCTCATCGGCCCAGCTATCGTCGCCTAGGTCCTTGAAACGGATATCGTATTGGCGGCGTGACAGGAAGTCCTCCGCCACGGCCAGGCGCTGGTTGTCCGGACTGACGTCCAACCCGCCCAGCGTATAGAATTCGTGCCCTTCCGCACGCTGGTTGCCATCGAGCAAGGTATCCCAAAGCTCGGTAGCCGCTGCAGGCTGGCGCACATACAGCGCATATTCATTACCCGGCTCATAGCGGGTCTGATAGCGGAAACCACGCCTGACGTAAGGCACGGAATGTTCCTGCTGTGGGATACGCGCGACCATCTCCTGATAAAGAGTTTCACGCAGCGCCTGTTGCGGCTTTAGCTGAGCGTCGGTGTAGGCATTTTCAGCCCGCAAATACTCCAATACCTGGGGATCGGTACGTTCGTCATCGCGCAGCCAGTAGTAGTCATCCACACGCGTGTCGCCATGGATGGTGATGGGATAAGGACGTTTTTCTGCCTTGGGAGGTGTCATCATTGCTAAATCATCCGCTTACTTTGATTAAGGCAAGAATGACACGAATTTCACAAGGTTAACAAGCCGCGTAAGTAAATGGGCGCAGCAGCGCCCCTACGCAGTGAACCGGTTAGGTTTTGTCAGCATCTCATCGCAATGTGAGATGGCGTACGGCATCAGCGCTTGGTAAACGCGATGACAAACAGCTCATCAAGCCCTGGGTAGATATCCTGGATCACCTGCTTGAGTTCGCTGAGCGTCATATTCTCCTGCTGCGCATGTTCATGCGTTAGCTCATCCAGGCGCACCGGCGTTACCGACTTTACCTCGATATAACAGAAAAATACGCCGTCTTCGTTGCGGCTGACGCGCAGCACCTCGTTCGGCTGGAAGTGAGCTTCGCTAGCATCCCGAATGGTAATGGTTTTGCGCCCGGCCAGAATATCTTGCTCAAAACGGCTGAAGAAGGTTATCTCACGGGACATGCTGGATCCTTGGTTATCATCATGTTGCTGTACCACTGCTTAGGCGGCCTGCTGCTCTTCTGACGCAGCGCCTTCTTCCGGGGCGGCGGCAGGTTTCTCACCTTTGGTTTTGGCTGGTTTTTTGGCGGCTTCTTGCGGGGCACCACCACGCAGGATCTGCGCCAGCACATCTTTGTGTTCCGCCAGGAAGAAGCTCAACCCTTCTCGCTGTTCTTCTTCCAGCGAGACTGGCGCTTGCTGCAACCATTCACCGAGGCTATCGGCCAGATCCAACATTTTGTCGTAGGCATCGGCTTCTTTCTTGTTTGCGAAAGTCATTTTTTCCTCACCGTTTCTCACTACTACATATTTCACTTCAACAGCCATGAGCATCTTCCTCAAAGGTTATGATACTGTATTTTTATACAGTATAGAGTGATTTCGGGCAGGGCTGCAAGCGCCCTGCCGTTTATTATTTCAACAGCCGCACTTTGCAGCTCTTGCCTTTGATCTTACCTTGCTGAAGCTGTTGCAGTGCCTTACGGGCACTGGCCTTACGGATAGCCACATAGGCATGCACCGGGAACATGTCGATCTTGCCGACTTCTGCCGCCGTTAGCCCGGCGTCACCGGTCAACGCCCCAAGAATATCGCCAGGGCGGATTTTTGCCTTGCGGCCACCGTCTATGCAAAGGGTGACCATTTCCGCTTCCAGCGGCGCGTTAGACGCCCCGCTCAGCTCAGACACTGGCGACCATTTTGCGCGCATGGACAGATACTCTTCGAGAGCATGAACACGCACCATTTCCTGCGGCGTACACAGGCTGATTGCCAAGCCACTCAGACCGGCACGGCCAGTACGGCCAATGCGGTGGACGTGAACCTCAGGGTCAAACGACAACTCGTAGTTGACCACCAGCTCCAATTCTTTGATATCCAAGCCACGCGCGGCCACGTCGGTCGCCACCAATACACGGCAACTACGGTTGGCAAAGCGAACCAGCACCTGGTCACGATCGCGTTGTTCAAGATCGCCATGCAGCGCCATGCAGCTGATATCACGGGCTTCCAGCGCTTCATACACGCTCTGGCAATCACGCTTGGTGTTACAGAACACCACGCAGGACGCGGGCTGATAATGGCGGATGGCGCTCACCAGCACCGCAGGGCGTTGATCGCGAGTGGTTTCATAGAAACGTTGTTCGATAGAGGCTTGCTCATCGCCATCTTCAACTTCCACATTCAGTGGCTGGCGTTGCACACGGGCGCTAATACGCTCAATGCCCGCCGGATAGGTGGCAGAAAATAGCAGGGTCTGGCGCTGCGGCGGCGTATAGCTGATCACATCATCGATATCATCGGCAAAGCCCATGTCCAGCATGCGGTCGGCCTCATCCAGCACCAGCACGGTCATCTCGTCCAGCACCAGGGTTTTCTTGCGCAGATGCTCCTGCACACGACCCGGCGTACCCACCACAATGTGCGGCGCATGCACCAGGGAGTCGAGCTGTGGCCCCACCGGCTGGCCACCACACAGGGTCAGTATCTTGATGTTCTGGGTAAAGCGGGCCAGGCGACGCAGCTCTTTGCTCACCTGATCGGCCAGCTCACGCGTCGGGCACAGAATAAGCGCCTGGGTGGCCACTTTGGCAACGTTGATTTTATCCAGCAGGCCGATGCCAAATGCCGCCGTTTTACCGCTACCGGTTTTCGCTTTGGCACGCACGTCCTGCCCGTTCAGGATGGCAGGCAGCGCTGCGGCCTGTACCGGCGTCATTTCGGCATACCCCAGTTCGTTGAGGTTGGCCAACTGTTCAGCTGGCAGCGGCAGGGAAGAAAAAGAAACTGTGCTCACGGCAATAACTCTTATATAGCAAGTGGAAAGGCGGCGCTGCGCTTGGCTGGCACCGGATCAGGCGCAGATGATAACAGAGTTGGTGGGGTTTCCGGATTTCAGCGTTAAAAAAAGCGGTTAATAGGCGCCGCTGGTCGTACGCAATCGTTTTCGTATATACTGCACGCTCAGTGTCAGACCCGTGAATTCATTCAGATCCAGGTATCAGACTATGTTAACTATTGGAACCGCCCTGCGCCCTGCCGCCACTCGCGTTATGCTGCTCGGCTCAGGCGAGCTGGGCAAAGAAGTGGCCATCGAATGCCAGCGTTTAGGCTTGGAAGTGATTGCCGTCGACCGTTACGCCGATGCCCCGGCCATGCATGTGGCACACCGCAGCCACGTCATCAACATGCTGGATGGCGCGGCGCTAAAAGCGTTGATCGAACAGGAACGCCCCGATTTTATCGTGCCGGAGATAGAGGCTATCGCCACCAGCATGCTGGTTGAGTTGGAGCAACAGGGCCATAACGTCGTCCCCTGCGCCGAAGCCACACGTCTGACCATGAACCGTGAAGGTATTCGCCGTCTGGCCGCTGAAACGCTGGAGCTGCCAACCTCCAGCTACCGCTTTGCCGATAACGAGCAAAGCTTCCGCCAAGCGGTGGCCGAAATTGGTTACCCTTGTATCGTCAAGCCAGTGATGAGCTCATCCGGTAAAGGGCAAAGCCTGATCCGTGAAGAGCAGCAACTGGGCGCAGCCTGGGATTACGCACAGCTTGGTGGGCGCGCTGGCGGAGGCCGGGTCATTGTTGAAGGGCTGGTCAAATTTGATTTCGAGATCACCCTGCTGACCATCAACGCCGTCGATGGCGTACATTTCTGTGAGCCGATCGGCCACCGCCAGGAAGATGGTGATTACCGCGAGTCCTGGCAGCCGCAGCGGATGTCAGAGCTGGCATTAAGCCGTGCTCAGGCAATTGCCGCCAAAGTGGTTAACGCACTGGGTGGATTTGGCCTGTTCGGCGTGGAGCTGTTCGTCTGCGGTGATGAGGTGATTTTCAGCGAGGTCTCTCCACGCCCGCACGACACCGGCATGGTTACGCTGATTTCGCAGGATCTGTCCGAGTTTGCGCTGCACGTGCGTGCTTTCCTTGGGCTGCCGATTAACGCGATACGCCAGTTCGGGCCCGCCGCCTCTGCGGTGATCCTGCCGGAGCTAAGCAGCGACAACGTGCGCTTCAGCGGGTTGGAGACGGCACTAAGTGGTTATAATCAGGTGCGGTTATTCGGTAAACCGAACATCGAGGGCAAACGCCGGATGGGTGTTGCACTGGCCGTTGCGCCAGAAGTAGAGCAAGCGGTAGAGCTGGCCAAACAGGCCGCTGCCGCGGTGACGGTGCAGGGGTAAACCGGTTGGGGGTTCGGGACGCCGACCCCCGCTAACGTCAGTAGTTTTCGTCGTCTTCGCTATCTTCGTCCAGATACTCGGTCGGTTCTTCCTGCTGCTGTTCTTCTTCTTCATCGTCGAACATTACGCTAACCTGATCGCCCTGATGTTTTTCGCGGATTTCTTGCGCCACAGTCGCGATGGCCTCTCCGCTGCTCATGCCCTGCCCCATCAGCAGATGGATACGTTCAGCAGCTTCCTGCTGTTCTTGGTGACTCAGTGACGGCATACCTGCAAGCATGTATTTCTCCCCGGTAAAATAGGTGTGAATTATACGCGCTAACGACGAAGATCCCTACACCTGTTATTCGCTGGCCCGCAAGGGGGTCGCGTTATCAATGCGCCACTGTTTTAAGCGATGCAGCCACAGCATCACATGCCAGGTCTGCTTGATACCTCGCATATTGTCGATCATCATCCGCTGAATGCCGCGCCGGTAGAAATCTTCAGCAATCTGTTGTTGCGCCTGCAATTCGGGCTCACGGCGAATACTATGGCAAATCCCCAGCGCTTCACGCGCGATTTGCCAGTGGAAGGCCGCACAAATCGGGATCTTGCTGCTGTAACGCTGATTCAGCGCCACCAGCATCTCGACGATTTTCATATAGTGGCGCTGATACTCGACGTTCGCCTGCCCGGTACGCCGACGGTTGCTGATCGAGCGGTCATGTACCCGTTGGCGATATAGCGGTTTGCTCAGGTATTTCACTCGTTGAGCATTGAACATTACCTCGGTGGTCCACGGGATATCCTGGTGGTGTAAACCAGGTTCGAAATAAAGTTGGTGCTGCTTGATAAAATCCAGGCGATACACGGCTAACCACACCACATGAATAAAGCGTCTTGATTTCAACGCCATTTCCAACCACTGCGCGCCAGAAATAACCACCGTATCTTTCAAGCGCGAAACAGGAATAATGAGTTGCAAATCACCATTGCTTGCAAAATAGCGTTCGCCGTTACATTGCATCACGTCTAATTGATGTTCTTCGGCTAATGCAAGCAGCGTTGAATACATTTTTGGATCCAATAAATCATCGGCATCGGGGAAGGCGACATATTTGCCACGGGCCACGGCCAGCCCGGCATTACGGGCATTGGAAACCCCTGAATTGGGCTGATCGATGACCTTGATATGCGGATGCTGCGCGGCGTAGCGGTGCGCGATTTCTCCAGAGCCGTCGGTGGAACCATCGTTAATGATGATCACCTCCAACTGCTGTTCATGTTGCGCCAGCAATGAATTCAAGAAAGGAATAAATAGCTCCCCTACATTATGCAAAGGAACAATAACGCTTAATTTTAATGACATTGCTGCCTCACCTGCAGAATGATTTTCGGGTGAAAAAGATAATTTTGAATTTATTTTTGCTTATTAGAACATCCATCGCGGAAATTTATTCCGGTGAATATAGGCGGGATTTTTACATGTAATAATATGGCAGACGTGGCAAAAAATGCTTCATTTACGCATGGTTTACTTTTCATGCGGCTAATCTGTAAGCAGCACCCTATGGCGTAATGTGGCAGAATGGTTGCCAACACCGCTGTTTACGTGAGTCAGGTTGATTGATCCTATGAATGTCTCCGCCCCAAACCTTAAATCGTTACCCTATACGCGCGAAGCCGTATTAACGCTGTTCGCTCCATTGGCACAACGGCCTTGGGCTATGCTGCTGCATTCAGGCTTTGCCGAGCACCCGCATAACCGGTTTGACATTCTGGTGGCAGAACCACGCACCACGCTGACGACTTGCGGTGCCAGCACCGAGATCCAGCAGGGAGAGACTCGCAGTCACTCACCGGAGGATCCCTTTGTGCTGTTGCAGCAACAGCTAGATGCTCTCAACCTGCATCCGCCACTGAACGGCGAACTGCCCTTTCAAGGGGGAGCGCTGGGGCTATTTGGCTACGATTTGGGGCGACGCATCGAAGCGTTGCCACAGTTGGCGCAGGCCGATATCAAGCTGCCGGATATGGCGGTGGGTATTTATGACTGGGCACTGATCGCCGATCATCATCAGCAAAAACTGACCCTGCTCAGCTATGGGGATGAAGAACAGCGCTGGCAATGGCTTAACCAACAGCATGTGGTGCCGCAGCCCCCCTTCACCCTGACCGGCAACTGGCAGGCCAACATGACGCGCCAACAATATGGCGAAAAATTCCGGCGGATCCAGAGCTATCTGCGCAGTGGCGATTGCTATCAGATCAATTTGGCTCAGCGTTTTTCCGCCCCTTATCAAGGGGACGAATGGCAGGCATTCCAGCAGCTAAGCGCCAGCAACCGTGCGCCGTTCTCCGCTTTCCTGCGCCTGCCCGCCAACGCGGTGTTAAGCGTTTCACCAGAACGTTTCCTGTGGTTGGCCGATCGGCAGATCCAGACCAGGCCCATCAAAGGCACACTACCCCGCCTTGCCGATGCCGCGCTGGATGCAGAACAGGCGCAAAAGTTGGCCAACTCACCCAAGGACCGGGCCGAAAATCTGATGATTGTCGATCTGCTGCGTAATGACATTGGCCGTGTGGCAGAGCCTGGCAGCGTCAAGGTGCCGGAACTGTTCGTGGTTGAGCCGTTCCCGGCGGTACATCATCTGGTCAGTACCATTACGGCCACCCTGCCCGCTAACCGCTCGGCTAGCGAGCTGTTGCGCGCCTGTTTTCCCGGCGGATCGATTACTGGCGCGCCCAAAGTGCGGGCAATGGAAATCATCGAAGAACTGGAGCCGCAGCGTCGTAATGCCTATTGTGGCAGCATTGGCTATCTCAGCGTTTGCGGTACCATGGACACCAATATCACCATCCGCACCCTGATTGCCGAAAACGGGCGCATCAGCTGTTCTGCCGGAGGTGGCATCGTTGCAGATAGTCAGGAACAGGCGGAGTATCAGGAAACCTTTGATAAGGTAGGCCGTATCTTGCCACAGCTGGGGGAGTTTACCGTTTCGTGAGCCATCAGGACTATCCGGCCTCATTGGCCGATTTTATCAGCCGCTTTCAGCTGCAACAGCCGCAGGCGATGCAGATCTCCCACAACTCGCGCCCAGCCGCCGTGCTGATCCCGATCGTTTGTCGGCCAGAACCGACCCTGTTGCTCACCCGCCGCGCCGATTCACTGCGTAAACACGCGGGCCAAGTGGCCTTCCCCGGCGGTAAAACCGATGCTGAAGACGGTTCTCCCATCATTACCGCACTGCGTGAAGCGCAGGAAGAAGTAGCGATCCCGCCGCAGCGGGTGCACATCCTCGGCCAGTTGGCCCCGCTCGACAGCAGCACCGGTTTTCAGGTGACGCCGGTGGTGGGCCTGATCCCGGCAGATGTGGCGTTTCATGCCAACGAAGATGAGGTCGCCGAGGTGTTCGAAATCCCGCTGCAAGAAGCGCTGCGGCTCTCACGCTATTATCCGCTGGACATTCATCGTGGTGGCCACGCACATCGAGTCTATCTTTCCTGGTATCAGAGCCAATTCGTCTGGGGTCTGACGGCCGCAATTATTCGCCGCCTGGCACAGCAAGTCAGCATTTGAATCTGGCATTTTTTGAGACATACGTCACGTTAAAGCCGGGATTACCTGTCGTTTTGAGTATAAAGCGATCGCTATCACTCCAGCAGTCTGTTTTATCAACTACCGTTACCGCTATCGATGTTTTAAAAAAACTGTAAACTCTCTCTTCAACCTTACGAAATACCTGTAAAATAGCCACGACCGGAATAAACCACTAATATTATAAGGATTACCCCGGTAGCGTTTTAAGGCGTTAACAGCAATACCAAGGATTACTTTATTTCATGCGAAAAGGGCCGCAAAACCCGTACGGCCCTTTTACACTATCGCCGTTCCCTGCGCGGTTTTTAACCGCAGCAGCCATAACAATATGCCTCTTTAAGGAGTTTTAGCGTGATTAGCGTTTTCGACATGTTTAAGATCGGCATCGGCCCGTCCAGCTCTCATACGGTTGGACCGATGAAAGCCGGCAAACAGTTTGTCGACGATCTGGTAAACGAAGGCTTGATGCCTTCCGTCACGCGTGTTGCCGTCGATGTTTACGGCTCACTCTCATTGACCGGTAAAGGTCACCATACCGATATCGCCATCATTCTCGGCCTGGCGGGCAATATGCCTGATACCGTCGATATCGATGGCATTCCAGGCTTTATTCGCGATGTTGAGCAACGTCAACGCCTGATGCTGGCCAACGGCCTGCACGAAGTCGATTTCCCCCGCGACGGCGGCATGGTATTCCGTAGCGACAATATGCCGCTGCACGAAAACGCCATGCAGATCCATGCCTTCGCTGGCGACAAGCAGGTTTACAGTAAAACCTATTACTCCATCGGGGGTGGGTTTATCGTTGATGAAGAACATTTCGGCAAAGCCGAAAGTAACGAAATCTCGGTTCCCTATCCGTTCCACTCGGCAAGCGAAATGTTGGCCCACTGCCACGCCACTGGCCTGTCCCTCTCCGGGATGGTCATGCAAAACGAACTGGCACTGCATAGCAAGCAGGAGATCGAGGCCTATTTCGGTAACGTTTGGCAAACCATGCGCGCCTGTATCGATCGCGGTCTGAACACCGAAGGCGTACTGCCTGGCCCGCTGCGGGTTCCACGCCGCGCCTCCGCCCTGCGCCGCTTGCTGGTTTCCTCAGACAAACTGTCCAGCGACCCAATGAACGTTATCGACTGGGTCAACATGTTTGCGCTGGCGGTGAACGAAGAGAACGCCGCCGGTGGCCGCGTGGTGACCGCCCCAACCAACGGAGCCTGCGGGATCGTCCCTGCGGTGCTGGCTTACTACGATCATTTCATCGAGTCCGTCAGCCCGGAAACCTATGTCCGTTACTTTATGGCGTCCGGTGCGATTGGCACGCTGTATAAAATGAACGCCTCGATTTCCGGTGCCGAAGTGGGCTGCCAGGGCGAAGTTGGTGTGGCCTGTTCGATGGCCGCAGCGGGCCTGGCCGAGTTGCTTGGCGGCAGCCCTGAGCAGGTTTGCATCGCCGCCGAAATCGGCATGGAGCATAACCTGGGCTTGACCTGCGATCCCGTAGCCGGTCAGGTACAGGTCCCTTGCATCGAGCGCAACGCCATTGCCTCGGTGAAGGCGATCAACTCGGCGCGTATGGCATTGCGCCGCACCAGCGAGCCACGCGTATCGCTGGATAAGGTGATCGAAACCATGTACGAAACCGGTAAAGACATGAACGCCAAGTATCGTGAGACCTCCCGTGGCGGTCTGGCGATCAAGGTTCAGTGTGACTGATTAAGTCTGTCCCCCCTCGTCATCACCGGCGAGGGGGAACGGCTGAAAAAGCCTGAACTGGCTACGCAACCGCGTGCTGCGCACACTCAGAGAATCAATAGATTAGCTGGGGAAAAACCTCGTTGCCCCGTACAAATTCAGCAATACTGCTAACCTGACCACTTCGCCCATCCGCCGGTTAACCCCCAAATTTCCCCTTTGATCGCGCCAACCGAAATAATTTGTTGAGTTACCATCAATTTTCCATGCGAACAGGCTAGAATTAGCCAAGCATAGTATTACTGAAATTGCGCCTGGAAGTGGCGTCAGGCAGTTAGACTGAACAAGGACTTACCGGATGTTGATGACCCAACTTGCCGCATCGAAATACCGCTATTACCGTTGGCTTCTCGCCGGCGCGGTTGGGTTGGCTATTTTGTTGATTTCGCTGTATACCCGCTACTATCAGGAAGTCCGTAATACCGAGCAGAACCAGCGCGTCCTGGCCAGCCGGGTGATCACCAAACTCAATGCGTTGCTGCTGCCCGCAGAGCAACAGGCTCTCAGCACCATGTCGCTAATCGGGCAACCCTGCGATTCGGTGATGCCAACGTTACGCTTTCGTGCCGCACAGAATCAGGCGCTGCGCTCGTTGCTGTTAGTCAAGGATGGTACGATTTATTGCTCCAGCCTGTTTGGTCAGCGCCACTATGTGTTTACCACCATTTTCCCGACCATGACCCAAGGCGGCATGCAGCTGGCACTGCGCCCCTCCATCACGGTAGCAAAAGGAACGCCAACGCTGGTGCTGTGGACTCCGGTGCCCGATCAAAGTACCAGCGGAGTGTTGCACGTTTTCAATATCGATCTGTTGTCCAATTTCCTGCTGGAACCACAAGAGCCTTATGCTCACCGGGTTGCTCTCAACGTGGGTGCCTACCGACTGGAATATGGTCAACAGGAAATTACCCTGAGCGATGGCAAAGCCGAAGGCCTGCAATACACCGCCAAATCCGCCAAGTATCCTTTTTCCATCTCCCTGTTTGGACCTGATGCCCGTACTCTGGCACTGGCCGCACTACCCCGCCATATTCCTCTGGCGCTTATGCTGAGCCTGCTGGCGGCCTACGTGGTCTATCTGATCACCGCCAACCGCATGAGCCTGTCTTACCATATTGGCCACGCCATTACGCATCGCGAATTTCGTGTCTACTGCCAGCCGATTATCAACAGCGATAATGGGCGCTGTGTCGGCGTTGAAACCTTGATGCGCTGGAAGAACAAGCGGCAAGGCTGGATTTCGCCAGACGTGTTTATCCCGCTGGCCGAACAACACGCCCTGATCATTCCCCTGACGCGTTATCTGATGACCACTGTGGTGGAAAACCTCAACCTGTTCCCCCCTCGCCCCTCTTTCTATATCAGCATCAACGTCGCAGCAGAGCATTTCAACACCGTCAGCATTATCGATGACATCCGCCGCATATGGCTGCCCGCCCATCCGATGCCTTCATTGATGCTGGAACTGACAGAGCGAACCGCCCTGTCAGAAATTCAGTATGAGCAGATTAAAACGCTCAAAGAGATGGGGATCATGCTGGCGATAGACGACTTCGGCACCGGCCACAGCTCGCTCAGTTACCTGAAAAAGCTCAGCCCGGACGTGTTGAAGATCGATCGTGGCTTTACCGCCGCCATTGGTACCGACGCAGTCAATGCCACCGTGACAGATACCATTATTACGTTGGCACAGCGCCTGAAATTAAAACTGGTGGCCGAAGGAGTTGAGACGGAGGAACAGGCAGAATATCTACGTTCGCAGGGGGTAAATGCCTTGCAGGGGTATTATTTTGCCAAGCCGATGCCGATCAACGTGTTTCCACTGTGGCTGCAACAGTATGAAACCCGTCAACGCGTGCTGCATCAACAGCCGCAAACAAAAGAAAAGCGAGACGGCTGACAAACTTCAACCGGCTCGCTATAGGAGCACTGCAAACTGAAACCGGGGATACTCCCCCCGGCCTCACCACTTACTCGTCTTGCTCGTGCTGCGGTTTCACCTTGGTGATACTGACCAGCTCGATGCGATAATCCGAGATCTCAAGGATTTCAAAGCGCAGGTCGTGGAGTTCGACCACGTCTCCCACCGTTGGCATCTGGCCAGAATATGAGAGCAGGAAGCCCGCCAGCGAGGCGTAATCCTCGGTGGGGCTAACCAGATCGTCACAGTCCAACGCCTGCTCCAACGAGTGGAGATCCGCCCCGCCTTTCACCAGCCAGCGGTCGCCATCCTCGATAATATCCGGCGTTTCATCTTCGTCCGGGAACTCACCGGCAATCGCTTCCAGCACGTCTAACGGCGTAACCAGCCCCTGCACCACGCCAAACTCATTGGTCACCATCACCAGGCGGCCCTTGGCCCGGCGCAATACCGCCAACAGCTTGATCACATCCATGGTTTCCGGCACCACGATCGGTGGGGTACGTGCGGCAAACTCGGCGATATCCACGCCCTGATCCAACGCGACCAGCAGATCCTTGGCACGTACCACGCCGATAAACTCGTCCAGCTCATAGCGGCAAACCGGGAACAGGCTATGCGGGGTATCCAGCAACTGTTCGCGCACCTCGTCGCGGGAGCGTTCGCAATCTACCCACGAAATCTCGGTGCGCGGCGTCATTACGCTGCGCAAGGTACGGGAAGCCAACGTCAGCACGCCACTGATCATATAGCGTTCCTCCTGCGCAAAGGTTTCTTTCACCTTATGCAGGCTGTCTTCATCCACCTGCTGCTGGGTACGCTGTTGCCCCATCAGGCGCATAATCGCTTCAGCCGTGCGTTCGCGCATCGGGCGACGAGACTCGTGCTTGATGAAGTTGCGCCGTGCAATCTGGTTAAACATCTCGATCAGGATCGAGAAGCCAATCGCCGCATACAGATAGCCTTTCGGAATGTGCACGCCAAGGCCTTCGGCAATCAGGCTCAGGCCGATCATCAGCAGGAAGCTCAAACAGAGCACCACGATGGTCGGATGGGCGTTCACGAAGTTGGTCAAAGGTTTCGAGGCCAGCAACATCACCGCCATCGCAATCACTACCGCTGCCATCATGACCGGCAGATCGTTGACCATCCCCACCGCCGTGATCACCGCGTCGAGCGAGAACACCGCATCAAGGATGACAATCTGTACCACCACCGCCCAGAATTTGGCGTAGCCACGGTTGGCACCTTCCTGATGGGTGCTGCCCTCCAGCCGTTCATGCAACTCCATCGTGGCTTTGAACAACAGGAATACCCCACCAAACAGCAGGATCAGGTCGCGGCCAGAGAAAGCGAACTCCCCCACGCTGAACAGCGGTTTGGTCAGCGTCACCATCCATGAAATCACCGACAGCAACCCAAGACGCATCACCAAGGCTAATGAAAGACCGATAATGCGCGCTTTATCACGCTGCTTGGGCGGTAGTTTGTCGGCCAGAATGGCGATGAATACCAGGTTGTCGATACCCAGCACGATTTCCAAGACCACCAGGGTCAATAACCCGGCCCAAATCGAGGGGTCCATTAATATTTCCATATCAGACTCCAGAAGAAAGACAGGTTGGCAGAGCTGTGCTCAGACGTAGGGAAGCAAACGCAGACGTGGCGTTGGCGATGACAGAGAGAAAACAGGATGGCACTAACAGGAAGCAGCCATAAGGCCGAGCGAACGTTGTGGCGCCAACAGGTGGCGGGTGAAACCTTGTAAAACAGTAACTTCGGTGACAGTCCATAGGGAGGGCTGAGGCCCTTCACTCCTTGGTTATGAAAGAAGAATGCACTCTAACAGGAAATTTTTCGCCAGAAAAGTGGCTTTGTTCAGTTTACGTCTCATTTTGTAACAGCTTTGCTGTTTAATTCCGCAAACTAACTATTCAGCTTAATCGATCCACTAATAGCAGAGCAATGTCACAAAATTTATTTTTTCACGCACTAAAATAAATGGCGTTAACGGGAATTAACGGCCACAGGTTTTTGAAACTGCGTGATAAATGTTAAGTGTGAGTTTCTTTTTTTCTACCATAATGTATTGAACCAACGTATCTGAACCGCGGAAGTGACTGCCAGGATGGTGATGAGTCAAGACACGATCCGTGCCTTAAGTTCAACGAGGAGGTAGCGAGTGGCAATAGCTATTATCATCGGCACACACGGGACTGCAGCGGAACAACTGCTGAAAACAGCAGAAATGCTATTGGGTGAGCAAGCCAACGTCGCCTACATAGATTTCGTTCCCGGTGAAAATGCTGAAACGTTAATTGAGAAATACAATGGGAAAATCAGTGAGCTCGATACCAGCGATGGCGTCCTGTTTCTGGTTGATACCTGGGGCGGCAGCCCGTTTAACGCGGCCAGCCGCATCGCAGTAGACAAACCACACTATGAGGTTATCACCGGGGTTAACATTCCCATGCTGGTGGAAACATTCATGGCCCGTGATGACAGCCCAAGCTTTGACGAACTGGTCGCGCTGGCGTTGGAAACCGGCCGTGAAGGCGTGAAAGCGCTGAAAAAACCGGCGGAAGAGAGTGTTAAGCCCGTCGCGCCACAAAGTGCCCCTGCTCCAAAAGCCGCTGCGCCCCAAGCGCCTCTCGGCCCCAATGACCATATGAAAATCTGTCTGGCACGTATCGACGATCGTCTGATACACGGCCAGGTTGCTACCCGCTGGACCAAAGAGACCAACGTCAGCCGCATCATCGTAGTCAGTGATGAAGTGGCCGCCGACCACGTCCGTAAAACCTTGCTGACTCAGGTTGCTCCCCCAGGCGTTACCGCTCACGTTGTTGACGTGGCAAAGGCGATCCGCGTCTGGAACAACCCGAAATATGCGGGTGAGCGCGTGATGCTGCTGTTCACCAACCCAACCGACGTTTGGCGTCTGGTTGAGGAAGGCGTGAATATCACATCGGTGAATATCGGTGGTATGGCGTTCCGCCAGGGCAAAACCCAGGTGAATAACGCGGTGTCCGTCGATGAGAAAGACATCGAGGCGTTTAAGAAGTTAAACGAACGCGGGATTGAACTTGAAGTCCGTAAGGTCTCTTCCGACAGTCAGCTAAAAATGATGGACCTGATTAACAAACTCAATTAACGGCAACGTCGTTAATTTTTTACTCAGAGCTATTTGGTCATATAGGAGAAGTGCAATGGAGATCACCACTCTTCAGATTGTACTGATATTTATCGTTGCCTGTATCGCCGGGATGGGTTCCGTCCTGGATGAGTTTCAAT
Source organism: Serratia sp. NCCP-200 (assembly GCF_059697885.1). Lineage (NCBI taxonomy): Bacteria > Pseudomonadati > Pseudomonadota > Gammaproteobacteria > Enterobacterales > Yersiniaceae > Serratia > Serratia sp. NCCP-200. Next base: position 1,050,097 of record NZ_BAAKUJ010000001.1, on the reverse strand, counting down.
TCCACCGCCCGTTAGTGGCCTGTACGCTGATTGGCTTCGTTCTCGGTGACATCAAAACCGGTATCATCATCGGCGGTACGCTGGAGATGATCGCACTGGGTTGGATGAACATCGGGGCTGCGGTTGCACCCGATGCGGCGTTAGCGTCGATTATTTCCACCATTCTGGTTATCGCCGGTGGGCAAAACATCGGTGCCGGTATCGCCCTGGCGATCCCACTGGCAGCAGCAGGCCAGGTACTGACCATTATCGTGCGTACCATCACCGTGGCCTTCCAGCATGCGGCGGACAAAGCGGCAGAACGGGGTAACCTGAACGGTATTACCGTGATCCACATCGCGGCCCTGTTGGTACAGGCAATGCGTGTCGCTATTCCTGCAGTGATCGTGGCGGTCTCTGTCGGTACAGCTGGCGTCCACGCCCTGCTTAACTCAATTCCGGAAGTGGTCACAGGCGGTCTGAACATCGCCGGTGGCATGATCGTGGTAGTCGGTTACGCGATGGTCATCAACATGATGCGTGCCGGTTATCTGATGCCATTCTTCTACCTGGGCTTCGTTACCGCAGCCTTCACCAACTTTAACCTGGTCGCACTCGGTGTGATCGGTGTGGTGATGGCGGTGCTCTATATCCAGCTCAGCCCTAAATACAACAAGTCTCAGGTGGTTCAGGCCAACCCTGCCGGTGCCAACGACCTCGATAACGAATTGGACTAGGAATAGGTGAAAGAAATGGTTGATACAACGACTCAAAAGAAACTGACACCTGCCGATATTCGAGGCGTATTCGTACGCTCCAACCTGTTCCAGGGTTCATGGAACTTCGAACGTATGCAGGCGCTAGGTTTTTGCTTCTCGATGGTGCCGGTGATCCGTCGCCTGTACCCGGACAACAACGACGAACGCAAGCAGGCAATCAAACGCCATCTTGAGTTCTTCAATACGCAGCCGTTCGTCGCAGCGCCAATACTTGGCGTTACCATGGCGATGGAAGAACAGCGTGCCAACGGCGCACCGATCGACGATGCGGCCATCAACGGCATCAAAGTCGGTTTGATGGGGCCACTGGCCGGCGTAGGTGACCCGATATTCTGGGGTACCGTTCGCCCGGTATTTGCCGCATTGGGTGCCGGTATTGCCATGAGTGGCAGCCTGCTCGGCCCGCTGTTGTTCTTCGTGATGTTTAACCTGGTGCGCCTGTTGGTTCGTTACTACGGTGTCGCCTACGGCTATCAAAAAGGGGTCGATATCGTTAGCGATATGGGCGGTGGTTTCCTGCAAAAACTGACGGAAGGGGCGTCCATCCTCGGCCTGTTTGTCATGGGGGCCCTGGTTAACAAGTGGACGCACGTGAATATCCCGCTGGTGGTGTCAAAAATTACCGACCAGACCGGGCAAACCCACGTCACCACGGTACAAACCATCCTTGACCAGTTGATGCCTGGCTTGGTACCGCTACTGCTGACCTTCGGCTGTATGTGGCTGCTGCGCAAGAAGGTCAACGCGCTGTGGATCATCATCGGCTTCTTCGCCATCGGTATCTTCGGTTACTGGATTGGTCTGTTAGGTCTGTAATAGCAATTGATAGCCGGGGGGCAACCCCCGGTTTTTTTATTTATGGAGTGGTGAGATGTCGCTGACCGATGGCGTAATACTGATTTTTATTCTGCTGATGCTGGCGTATGCGCTGTATGACGAGCTCGGCATGAACCTGCTGAAAGGAAAAACGCTGTTAAAGGTGCAGCTCAAGCGGGGTAACCGCCTGGACTGCCTGATCTTCGTCGGTCTGATCGCCATCCTGATCTACCGCAACCTGGTCGAGCAGGGAGCGCCGATAACTACCTACCTGTTAATTTCCCTGGCGTTGATGGCGGTATATATCTCCTATATCCGCAAGCCCAAAATGTTGTTTAAAACTACGGGCTTCTTCTATGCAAATGCGTTTATTGACTATCGACGCATCAAAGCCATGAATTTATCCGAAGACGGCATTCTGGTTATCGATTTAGAACAGCGCCGGTTATTAATCCAGGTTACGCATCTGGATGACCTGGAAAAAATCTATCATTTTTTCCTTGAAAATAAATGAGTTAAAACCACCCCGCCCCATCCTGATTAATTAACAGTGCTTTTTTTGGGTAATTAATCAGCATGGATGGTGTTTTTCCTGCTTATTATTTCCACACCATTGATGCATCTACCGCCATTATTACTCTCACCAAGCTGGTTAATGAAAATAAGTCTCAATTTCACCCAATGCCTCGGTGAAATTAAACGTTGTCCGCAGCAAAAATATTATGGTATGGTTGCGCCGTCATTGGGGAGTAGCCGGTTTCTGGGGGAGTTTTAACCAGAAACGCCCGTATCAACATACTCGTTTCGTCAGCGAAACGTGGTGCGGGCAGCCAGGTAGGTTGGCGAGACCATAGGCACGTAACTCCGTCGTATGGTTGGGGGTGGGTTACGTGTATATGGAGCCACCCGGCCGAGACTATTTCAATGAACCTTTCCGCAACTCTTATCCTGGCTTTTGGCATGTCTATGGACGCGTTTGCCGCGTCGATCGGCAAAGGTGCCACTCTGCATCAACCGCGTTTTCGCGAAGCTATCCGTACCGGTCTGATCTTTGGCATCATTGAAGCCATTACCCCGCTTATCGGCTGGGGCATCGGGCTGTTTGCCAGCCAATACATCATGGAATGGGACCACTGGGTCGCCTTTAGCCTGCTGTTTATCCTTGGCGCACGCATGATCGTTGAAGGGGTGAAAAACAAGCCGGAAGAAGAGAAAGTCAATCGTCATGGCTTCTGGGTGCTGGTTGCTACGGCCATTGCCACCAGTCTGGATGCGATGGCAATCGGTGTGGGTCTGGCATTCCTGCAGGTTAATATCCTGCATACCGCGATGGCGATAGGTATGGCGACCATGATCATGGCGACGCTGGGGATGATGGTTGGCCGGTTTATCGGCCCGCTGCTGGGCAAGCGCGCAGAAATTCTTGGCGGCGTGGTGTTGATCGGGATTGGCTTTAATATCCTGCTGGAGCACTTGGGCTACCTGGCTTAATCCTTGGCAGAGAAGAAGACTCCCTCACCCTAACCCTCTCCCCAAGGAGAGGGAACCGATCGAATTCGTTGATCTTTCTGCGTAATACCTTAACTTTCTTGCTTTTACTCCCTACTTTCCGAAGCTACACGGGCCAATTACCTACTCCGGGCAGCTCCCTCACCTTGAATAAGGTGGGTGTTCGAGTTGCTCAGGTGATCTCTTTACCTCCAAAAAGGCAGGGGCTATCAGCTCCCTCTCCCTGTGGGAGAGGGTTGGGGTGAGGGGCAATCCGGCGGTACAAACGGATGGCGAAATCCGTCTCGCAGGCAAAGGTAGCCATGTCGAGCAAACCTTGCTGCACCTCCGGCGAAGCGCGCCAGGCAAACGGCGTCATCTGCAACAGATTGGCAGCCTGCTCACCCGGCAGCGCAATCGGATAAGCCAATGGCTCGGCCAATTCACAGCTGAAGCCCTCAAGCTGCTCATCATGCTCCGCATGCAATTGAACCTCCTGATAAACCTGCTGTTTTAGCTGATAAAGGTGCCGCGGCCCCGGTGACACCGTCACAACCACCCCACCCGGCTTGACGACCCGCGCCAATTCCTCGGCTTTACAGGGGGCATAGATACGTAACACAGCATCGAGCGACGCGTCGGCAAACGGTAGGCGATGGCTGGAAGCTACACAGAAAGAGACCGCCGGGTAGCGTTTGGCTGCCGAGCGAATAGCCACCTTGGCAACATCCAGGCCATATACCGCTACGGTCCGTTCCTGAGACAAGCTTGCAGCCACTGCGGCCGTGTAATAGCCTTCACCACAGCCAATATCCAGCAGTGCCTGTGGCTCAATAGGCAAAGTGCTGGCTAACAGTTCAGCCACCCGCTGTTGCAACGGCTGGTAGTAGCCGCCGTCAAGAAATGCGCGGCGGGCCTGCATCATCTCGGCACTGTCACCCGGCTGTTTAGAACGCTTGTGTTGCACCGGCATTAAGTTGACGTACCCTTCTTTGGCACGGTCGAATTGATGGTTATTTTCGCAACGCCACTGTTGGTTTGCGAAATCAAGCGGTTGGAAGCACAGGGGGCACTGATAAGACATGGATGAGATCCCAGAGAGAGATGGCGCGGGTAGTCTAAAGAAGGCTGGTGTACGATGCAAGGCGGATGCCCATCTGCCACTAGCCAAGTAATCCAAAAGCTGGCTACACTGGATATCTCCTCTCAGCCACAGGCAAAAACGTTCTATGACCGACTATTCCCCGCTGCTCAGCGGCGTTCCTGGCATCGCTCATGGCTTTGGCAATAAAGGTGCCCTGCTGCCAACGCCGTTACAGCCCTTTCGCAATACGCTGCCTGAGAAAAAACAGGTACACGGTACTCGCATAGTCGATATCCATCAGGCGGGCCAGCAATGCGGTGAGGCCGATGGCTTCTTTACCCGTGAGCCAGGGATCCTGATCAGCGTATTAACCGCAGACTGCCTGCCGGTGATTTTCAGCCGTAAAGACGGTAGCGCCATTGCTGCGGTACATGCGGGCTGGCGCGGCCTGCTGGATGGCATTCTGGAGCAGATGGCCAAACGTATCGGCCAGGATGACGATACCGCCAACTGGGTGGCCTCCATCGGCCCCGCTGCGGGCGCTTGCTGCTATCAGGTTAACCAGGAGTTGGTCGAACAGTTTCAGCAGGCGCTGCCCTTGCCAGCAGAGCTGATCAGCCCGACCCAACGCCATCTGGATCTGGCCGCCATCGCCGTAAACAAGCTCAAAGCCTTGGGCTTCGCCGCAGTCGATCACGCAGGCTCTTGCACCATCTGCACGCTCAACAGCGACCCACGGCAGCCCCAGCGCTTTAAATACACCAGCTATCGCCGCAACAGCCATCGCCGCGCACAAGATCCCAACCATCCGGGGATTAAAGGCCGCAACCAGTATTCCGGCATCATCATCACCGGGTGACATTCACCGACGCCAGATACGAAAAAACCCGCACTAAGGCGGGTTTTTTGTTCAGCTGACGCTGATTAGATTGCAGTAACGTTTACTGCAGATGGGCCTTTCTGGCCATCTTGGATTTCGAACTCAACGTTCTGGCCTTCAGCCAGGGTTTTGAAACCGTTACCCTGGATTGCAGAGAAGTGTACGAACACGTCTTTGCTGCCGTCAGCTGGGGTGATGAAACCGAAACCTTTAGACTCGTTGAACCACTTAACTTGACCTTTGATCTTTGCCATCTTGAGTATTTCCTTTGGATTGTTTAAACCGCCCGTAGGCGTTACATAGACAAACTAGAGTCGTTACTGCTTGAGGCACTAAGATAAGGATCGGCAGAGAAGCGGTATTCAACGCTAACGTCTTTACTCAGAACTTCTTTACTGAAAATGCCACACATATACAGAACTGTACCTCGTTTTACCCAAGTGCGTTATCACATACTCTGGAATCGATGGCAAGCCATTTTTAATCACTCATGGACGTGTCGCACATATTTGAAACGGTCAGCCGCAAGAATAGCTTAAATAGGGTAAAAGAGGTTGAAGCCTTGGCTATTTTCTGCTTTGTAAAGAAGCCGCGCTGTACTCCGCGTGGCGCCTCAGTTTTAAGAATTCTTTCAACTCGACAGCGAGCGATTTTGACCACATATAAGCCGCAGACAGGCCAAAGAACGTAAAAAAATTTGAATCTTTATGGAATTTTATATGCAACTATTGAATATCGAAGGCCGGGGGCCAAACGGCCCACTGATCCGACCTTTGGGTAGCAAAGCCTGTCATAGCAGGATAGTTATGCTTTGGCCACCGTAACAGAACCGTTCACTCGGGCCAAAACGCTCACACAGGCCAGTGCATAATCATGCAGTGAGCCAAATTTTGCACCAAGAAAGTGCAAGCGGACGAAATAGCCACCCCGTCCTGCAAGTTTATATCCGTAGCTAAGTTAGTAAGGATAAAAACAAATAATAAAAATACCACCTACCCACTCTGCGGCTATTTCCGCCGAAGATTAACGAAATCGCCAAGGCATTTTTTTCGCTAATCTTGGCGTGACGGTTTTATCCATTACCCGCCGTAAACCCCGCAAAGCCGCACCACGCCCAGCGCCACCCGATGCGGGGTACGCCGCAACCCCATGATACTCATTAGGAGTTAGGGCTAACCTCCAGATGTTCACCAATCTTCAGCGGATAAAAACTGTGCTGCTCAACCCCGGCTTCGCGTAGTGCCAGGCTGAGTTGCACAGGTGGTTCATCCAACGACTCGTCGGCCAATTCAAACACCCCCCAATGGATAGGGATCACTCTGGGTTCATTCAATTGCTGATACAGCCTCACCGACTGCTGCGGGTCCATATGCTGCTCTTGCATGAACCATCTTGGGGCGTAAGCGCCAATGGGCAACGCCGCGATATCGAACGGCCCAAGGCGGGTGCCGATATCAACCAACCGTTCGCTGTAACCGCTGTCACCAGAGAAATAAAAACGCAGCGCCGGGTGATGGATCACCCAGCCACACCATAGAGAACGATTGCGATCCCACGGTGTACGCATGCTCCAGTGGCGTGCTGGCGTGGCGTAGAACGTCATCTCATCCAGCGTCAGGCTCTCCCACCAATCCAGTTCGACCACCCGTTTGGCCGGGTAATGGCTGAACCAGCGTTTGAGGCCCAGCGGGACGACAAAGGTGGCATTGCGAAAGCGTTTGGTCAGTTCCCTGATGGTTTGACGATCCAGATGGTCGTAGTGATTGTGGGAAATCAGCACCACATCTACCGCTGGCAGCTGCTTTACCGTTAGCGGGGGCGGCGTCTTGCGATGTGGGCCATAGAAGCTCACAGGTGATGCCCTTGGCGACAGTACTGGATCGATCAGCACGTGGCGGCCCCCAAGACGCAATAGCAGAGAAGCATGGCCCAACCACCATACACGGTCCTGATCGCCGCTCAGATCGGCGGCTTGCCACCAGTTGGCGATAAACTGCTCGTAGCCTGCCTGAGGAGGTTTGGGCAGGCCGAGCTTCTTGCGTTCGTCTTGCCAGCGCTTCAGATCCCCGGGCTGGTGTAACGATGGCTCCGGATTGCAGAATCCCTGTGGCGTATGATGCGCCTTGCTGGCGTCGTAATATTTGTTGGTTATTTTCAACCCATTCTCTCCCTGTAGTACCATAGTGGTGCCGCAATCGTTACAAGATTGCCTACCCAATAGCTTATAGTATCGCAATGACAAACAACTGACCTTTTTGTGGATGTTGTTGTCATAGCCAGAGTAAGAAGGCCAAGGTCGCCAAGAACCTGTTAAGCCTTTCTTAAGAACCTTGTGATTTACTTACTAGGACATTCTGAAAAAGGAGGAGTTATGAGCCGGACTGCATCAGGCAAGTCACGCGTTCGTATGGGCCGCTATCGCCGAGCGCTGGCGACGCTTGGGCAATACTGGAAAATGTATCTGGCAATGAAGCTGCGCCGGCTACGCGTACCGTCACCGCTGCTGTTACTGGCAAGCACCCTGGCAGGCTTTTTTATGCTGGGCCTGCTGATGCTTAGCGTGGTGGTGATTGATGTTATCAGCACCCTGTTCCTGCTGTGCAGAAAGCTGCTGCGGCTGGGGCGCCACCCTCAGGGCAATGCCGTCGCCCGTTAACCGTTCGGAGGCGCTGAGGCGCCTCCAACGTGAATACTACCTCTTGTTACCACCCGCCTTTTTACGCCGGGTCAGCAAAAATCCAACCCACAACAACAGTACCCAAACCGGCATCAACAGTACGGAGATGCGGATCCCTGGGCTGAAGTACATGATCACCAGAATCAACGACAGGAACACCAGGCACAGATAGTTGCCAAACGGATACCATAGCGACCTAAAGCTGGTGATCACCCCTTGGCGATCTTTGGCTGCGCGGAATTTCAGGTGCGCCAGGCAAATCATCACCCAGTTAATCACCAACGTCGAGACCACCAGCGCCATCAGCAAGCCAAACGCCTCGCCAGGCATGACGTAGTTAATCAATACGCCTACCGAGGTGGCCAGCGCCGATAACGCGATAGACAGCACCGGTACGCCACGTTTGTTAACCTTGGTCAGCGCCTTTGGCGCATTGCCTTGTGTCGCCAGGCCAAACAGCATCCGGCTATTGCAATACACGCCGCTGTTGTAGACCGACAGTGCTGCCGTCAGTACCACTACGTTGAGCATGGTCGCCACCAGGTTGCTGTTGAGCGCATGGAAGATCATCACAAACGGACTGCCCCCTTCCACAACCTTGCCCCACGGATAAAGTGACAATAGCACCGTCAACGAGCCGATATAGAAAATCAGGATACGATACACCACCTGATTGGTGGCTTTAGGAATGCTACGGCGTGGATCGGCGGCTTCTGCTGCGGTAATACCCACCATTTCCAGCCCACCGAACGAGAACATGATCACCGCCATCGCCATCACCAGGCCGCTAATGCCGTGTGGCATAAAACCGCCCTGATCCCACAGGTTGCTAATGCTGGCTTCCGGGCCACCGTTGCCGCTGGCCAGCAGGTAGGCACCAAAGACGATCATCCCCAGGATCGCCGCCACCTTGATGATGGCAAACCAGAACTCGGTTTCCCCATACAGGCGTACGTTCACCAGATTGACCAGGTTAATCACGACGAAGAAAACTGCCGCCGATGCCCAGGTTGGGATTTCCGGCCACCAGTATTGAATATAAATCCCTACGGCGGTCAGTTCCGCCATACCGACCAGGATAAACATCGCCCAGTAGTTCCAACCGGATAAGAAACCGGCAAAGTCCCCCCAATATTTATAGGCAAAATGGCTAAAGGAACCGGCTACCGGCTCTTCCACTACCATCTCCCCCAGTTGGCGCATAATCAAAAAGGCAATAAAACCACCTATGGCATAGCCCAGCAGCACGGAAGGCCCGGCCATCTGAATGGTTTGTGCAATACCCAGGAACAGGCCGGTACCGATGGCACCGCCCAGGGCAATAAGTTGTATGTGTCTGTTTTTTAAACCGCGTTTTAGCGGGGTATCCTGAAGCTGACCGCCCATCTTATCCTCGTCCGGCTGAGTATCCAGGCAGCATTGCGCAAGATATCGCCAACCAATAAATAAACCTGCGGGCGTTTTAACACTTAACCTTTCAGGCATCAAGGATTAGCGCCCGGCGATCGTTAACCGGGCCAGAGGGTTGCAGGAGGTTTGCTACGCCAGCTAGCTTGGCATACCGCACAGTTTGCTGAGGTTACGTGCGCCGATCATCAGCGTCGCCACATAGGATTGACGGCGGGTGATGACCTCCACCGCCACGCGATCGTTTTGATACTTTATCAGATAGGTTGAGGGCCAGCCCTGTCGGTGCAGCCCATAGCTTTTGGCATGACAATCGATCGCCGCATGGGCAATCACTAAATGAGAGAGAGTGGTATCACCTTTGATAATGCGCTTCATAAAACAGTCTCCGTCAGCGACAGGTCCATTGTCAGAATAAGGCGGTGTCTCATCATTACGGGTCATCTACATTATCGACTAACATTTGATTTATTGCGCTTGCTGACTCAATAAAAAACAGATCATTGCGGCACGCAACGGGCTATGACTGCCAGCTTGCCACTCCCCTTGCTGGGTGATCATACTGGCTTGCCACTGTGGCTGGTCACTTTGTTCGGGGGCATTAAGGCTTATTTTGTTGGCGCAGATAATCGGCCAGGCATCGGAGGGGTTCTTGCAGTAATCTTTCCCTTTCACGCCGCCGTAAGGGTACCATTTGTCCGGATTTTCCCCGGTGATTAACGCAATGCTGCGGTTTACTTCGGCGTCGCTTTCTTCGTACCATCTAATCATTGCTGATATCCATCTTTCGTAGAGTTGGCGCTACATTACGACGCCAATACGACAGATTTATGACAGCTCGCGTGCCGTAAACATTATTTTTACTAACGGATAAATTGATTATGTTGCTGGGTCTTAACCACCTGACGCTCGCGGTAAGTGAGGTAGAACGCAGTTTTCGCTTTTATGTGGAGGTGCTGGGGTTTACCCCTAAAGCCCGCTGGCATCAAGGTGCCTATCTTGTCTTGGGTGAACTGTGGTTATGCCTGTCATTGGATGATGCCCGAAAAAATCAGCTGTTGGGCGACTATACGCATTACGCGTTTAGCGTGGCACCGGAGAACTTTGCCATTGTTGTGGAGCGTTTGCGCAAATCAGGCGTACAGGAGTGGAAGAGTAATCACAGTGAGGGCGAATCTTGCTATTTTCTCGATCCCGATCGGCACGCGCTGGAAATTCACTGTGGCGATCTGGCAAGCCGGTTGGCAGCCTGCCGGGAGAAACCCTATCAGGGGATGGTGTTTTACTGAAACGGAATGGTGAGAAGGCGATCCGGTTAAAACTGAAACTGAGATAACCGACGTGTCCTTAACCTTCTCACCAAATGAGGGATGCGATTAACGCTCTGGGATAAACCCTTTATAACTCAGTGCCGGGCTAAGGTCATCATCATAATCGTCACCCGATGCCTTGTCCCCGCGGGCGGTTTGCACCAACGTTTTTAACAGTGCCGTTTGCTGGCGCTGCTGCTCGGCGATTTCCTGCAACAGCTGGATCTGTTCGTTGGCGCGTACGCTGGCGCGATTCACGATGAACCAGACCCACAAGCCAAACAATGCAGCCAACACCACAACGGCGATGGAAATCAGGCCGGACGGGCCAGAAGCTAAATCAAACATGAACAACCCTATCTACTCTACTGCCTCAACCAAGCCGACATAGTAACATTCTCACCAAGGCCAGGGGCAAGTTTGCGAAAAATTGTTATTTCGCCATGTTACCAGGGAACGATACGCGTGATTGAGCAAATGCCCAGTGCAAACTTCTCACCTTGATCGCAATAGCTATCCAGAGCCAGCAGATAGAAAAGCAAGCAGGCAAACAGCGTTGCCGCTATCACCAGCAGTTTTTTACGCCCCAAACCTTAGCAGCCTTATGATTATGTTGTTAACCTAATCATCGATGCTAGCATAGGCAACTTAAACGAAGTTTAACCGGCCGTTTAGATTTCTCAGCCATCTGGAACAAAAGATAACCCGGTTACTCGCGGTTAAATTTCATCTCAATCAGCGCAATCGCTTTTTCAATCGCCCGCTTGGTGATCGGATCGGCCCCGGCCGGGTGGCTGCTAAAATCGATACTCTTGAGCTGGCTGGCCATTTTGTCCCGTACTTCGGTCGGCGCGATCACGTCGATCACATCCAGGATCTGCTTGATAACCAGTTGGCAGGCAACCAGATCGGAAACCAGTTCTTGATCGTTGCTCAGTGCGCTAGACATAATTTTTCCTCTGTTGATTTAAACGCGGCAAAGAATACCACGCCGTTTTGCATTTTGCCGCAGGCGTTCCGCCCTGAATTTTCGGCAATAATACGCATGCCTTGCAAAAACCAGCGGCAGAATTGTGGCCTATACTAGGCTGTGCCTCACACTCAACAGGAGAGCAGTCATGGCAAATCATAATGTGAAATCTTGGGCGACAGTGCGTGAAACCTCGGTAGAAATTGCCGAAGCGATCTTTGAGTTGGCCGGTAATGACGAGGTTTTGGCGCAAAAAATTTGGGAGGAAGGCAGCGATGAAGTGTTACCGCTGGCGTTCAGTAAAACCGAAGCCGACCAACTGTACTGGGGTGAAGAAACCATCGAGCGTAAAAACGTCTGAGGCCCCTCACCCCAACCCTCTCCCACAGGGAGAGGGAGTTGTTTGCCACTGCCCATTTGGAACTAAAGAGGTCATATCAGCAAACCCGATCACCCCTTAGTCCAAGGTGAGTCAGCCGATGCTCAACTTTCACCCAACTCGATCTGTCCCTCTCCTTGTTGGAGAGGGAGTTGTTTGCCCCTGCCCATTTGGAACTAAAGAGGTCATATCAGCAAACTCGATCACCCTTTAGTCCAAGGTGAGTCAGCCGATGCTCAACTTTCACCCAACTCGATCTGTCCCTCTCCTTGTTGGAGAGGGAGTTGTTTGCCCCTGCCCATTTGGAACTAAAGAGGTCATATCAGCAAACTCGATCACCCTTTAGTCCAAGGTGAGTCAGCCGATGCTCATGATGAATCACTACACTTTCACCCCACTCGATCGGTCCCCTCTCCCTGTGGGAGAGGGCTAGGGTGAGGGGCATCACTCTGCGATAAAGCGCTCAAGACGATGGCGTAGCTGAGCGTTCTCCCTGCGCAACTGTTCAATCTCATCGAGCAACGTCAGCGCCACCGCAATACCGGGCCAATCCAGAGCCAGTTCACGTTGCAGACGCTGAGCGCGATTAAACGCCGCCACCGCCCCATCATCAAACAGCCAATCATCCACCGTCAGATCGCGGGGCTGGATCACTCCCAACCCCACCACCTCGGCCAATTCACTTTCCGTTACGCCGGTATGCAAGCAAAACTCGGTAATGGTGAGGGTTATCTGTAGCTTGGCCATTATGCTTTACTCCATTGCGTACGAGGATCGAAGGCCTGATTCGCCTCGGCCAGTCGTTGCCAGAGTGCGGCGCTGTCTGCATCGGGTTTGGCAGGCATGACAATCTTGATCACCGCATACAAATTGCCGGTCTCTTTTTTGCTGACCAGCCCCTTCCCTTTGACGCGTAACCGCTGCCCGGTCTGGCTCCCCGCAGGGATGGTCAACAGGATATTGTCCGCCAGTGTAGGGACAGAAACCTTGGTTCCTAACGCCGCCTCCCAGGGTGCCAAGGGCAGAACGATTTCCAGATCGTGCCCGATCACCTCAAACAACGGATGCGGTGCCAGCTGAATGATCAGGTACAAATCGCCATTGGCACCGCCAGCCATACCAGGCACGCCTTGGCCTTTCACGCGGATACGTTCCCCGTCTGCCACGCCCGCCGGGATTTTCACATTCAGCGTTTTAGCGATCTCTTTCTCTGTCTGACCAAATGCGTTGTACACCGGCACCTTGTAGCTCAGGGTGCGGGTTTGCTCTGTGAGGGTTTCCTCCAGGAACAGAGCCACACCGATCTCAACATCCTGCCCACGGGCCGCACGCGGTTGGCCCTGCTGGCGGCCACGCGCACGCTGGCCAAACATCGAGGAGAAGATGTCGGAGAAATCCTCGGCACCACCATACTCTTCACGCCGGGTCTGACGGCCGAAGTTGGGCTCGTTACGATGCAGCCGCATTTGGTCATATTCGGCCCGGCGTTCGCTGTCTTTCAGCACTTCATAGGCTTCTGCGACTTCTTTAAAGCGCGTTTCGGCATCGGGCTCGGTACTGACATCGGGGTGATATTTGCGCGCCAGGCGGCGGTAGGCGGTTTTAATAGCCTTGATATCATCTGAGGGTTTAACCTCTAGAATGGCGTAGTAATCCTTGATTTCCATAATGCTATGGTCTCTTTACTGTGGCCGGAAAAGTGGATAGCGCGTTGACGCGCGAGCAAGTTGAGGAGATAGAACTCATTGTAGCGCCATCAAGCAGTTAGTGCAGTATGCGCATCACTTCACGCGGAGATTTAGCGTTTCGGGCTGATTTGTTGCGGAACGTGCGGGAATTGCGGTGCTGACAAAGTGTTGATGACTCGGCCCATATCTGAGCCGGTCAACAGGTTGCGAGTGAATTTCGAGTTAACATTGCAGGTTCCGGTTGCTAGCCAGTTTCACGGTTCTTCACCTCCCACGCCTTGCGTGTTATTGACCATCATCACTGGCATTGCCAGAAAAGCGGCGACGCCCACGATCACAAAAAGAGTAATAATCACTGTCATTAACATGCGATCACCCCATCAACGTGGCGTTGTTACGGCTGACTCTCTGTTTTGGTTAATTACATTGCTGGCCTGGACTACTTGGCATTTGCGGTAGCGGGCAATCTCAGATTAGCTGGTTTTTCCGAATGCTGGCAAGCCCTGTATTGAGGCTTTTTTCTGCAGGATGTTGGGTCGGCCCGTCGCTCGGCGGTTGCACGGCTGGACCGACCTCAGTTTATTGCATCAGAACCAGGGGAATTGGCCCATGACGTTATGATAAAACAGCATACGCCCGACAATCTCCCCCGACACCAATGCCACTCCGGCTATCACGGCCATCGATGGAGCCAAACGTGTACGCAGGCCAAGCACCGCGAACAACACCCCCCCCACCAACATGCTGCCAACCAGCTGCCACCAAAGCATGATCCCTTGAGCGCTGGCCCCGGCAATCTGGTAACGCCCCACCAACGTGGCCAGCAGCAACAGGCAGCCCACCAGCAAACCGTAGCGAACCGTGCGCGGAACGGCCAGGCCGCAGCAATTCAAATAGATCCCCAAGGTAGCGAACCCCAGCAGTAACGCGGTACTCAGAAACGCCAATTGGGTCAGTGGCGTATGCCACAGCGGATGGCTGACCATCTGGTAGTAGATTTGTGCCGAGACCAGAATGGCGGCAATCCCCAATACCGAGGTCACCATTCCCAATGTGGTGATCAAGGCCGACTTCTGCGGCCGCAGCCAGCAAACTGCCAACATCAGGAACAGGCTGATATTCACCAGGATAAAGGCGATCACCTCACGGCTTAACCAGGAGTGCGGCAGGCCCAGCACCGCGCGGTAAGCCCCAAACGGGCTCCCCAGGTGCAGCAGTGACAAGCTGGAGCCAACGACCTCCACCAGCCACAATCCCAGAACCAGATATTTCAGTTGCTCAACGGACATCTGGGAGGTTGGTCGCAACCGATAGAGCGTCAAGGCGATAATCCCGCCAATGCCCCATTGGCAGAGCACGGTAAAAAACACCAACGGCAGTTCATATTCGTTCATGGTAGCACCCTATTATTTATCCGCTGGAATAATGACCACGTTCGGGCCGCTGATACGGTGATCGGGCATGTGATATCTAGCCTCCAGTACCGCCCAATCCGTTGGGTGGATTTTCCTTAACTCCTCGATATCACCAAACTTCAAGACGCCCGCCGGGCAAGACGCCACGCAACGCGGCGGTAACCCTTCGTCCAAACGCTCGGCACACATATTGCACTTGCTGGTTTTACCTTCCTGCGGATCAAACACTGGGGCGTTGTACGGACAAGCCATAATGCACATGCGGCAGCCGATGCATTTCTCATGATCCTGCACCACAATGCCGTCCGGGCGCTTATGGTAAGTATCCGCCGGACATACCTTCATGCATTGCGGATCGTCACAATGGTTGCAGGACATCGAAATAAACCCTTCAGAATTCGGGCCATCGGTTTCATACTCCCGCACCCGCCGCCAAAGCACGCCCGGTGGCGTCTGATTCTCTGACTTACAGGCCATGGAACAGGTTTTACAGCCGTAACAACGTTTAATATCAATCAGAAAGCCATATTGTTTGGTCATGGGTTATCCCTCCGCCCGTACATCAACCAGCGTACTGTTACAGCAATGCCCGGTACCCAACGCCTCTACGGCGTCATTGGTGACGTGGCTGCTGCTGCCTCCCTGCTGTTCCCACCAGCCGTTATCCAGGGAAACCACACCTCGTTTGATATGCGTCGTCACCACGGCAATCGCCCGATGCTCCCCTCGCTCATTAAATACGGTGGCCCAGTCGCCGTGTTTGATCCGGCGCTGTTGTGCATCCTGCGGATGGATCATCACGTTAGGCTTATTGCGCTGCACCTCAAGGATCCATTCGTTCATGCCGTGGCTTGAGTGAATGCTGCGCGCCAGCTTGCGTTGTACCGCCATCAGCGGGTATTTAGAGGCCAATTCCGGCGAGCCTTGTGGCGATTCATTCACCCGCAGATAAGTAACGACCGGCGAAAACTCTTTCTTCTGCCACTCTTCAATAAAGAAGTGGGCTTTACGGGTCGGCGTGCGGAACACCCCATTTTCAAACGGGATCCAGTCGCCGCTCACCGGCAGCACCGGCCCTTTTTTCAGCTGTTCCAGGGTGATACCGGAACCTTGCAGGCACGCATTGATGTAATGCTCAATCGGCTGGTTAAACACCTCGCCAAAGCCAAAACGCTCAGCCAGACGTGCAAAGATCCAATAATCCGGCTTGGCTTCACCCGGTGGCTCGACCGCTTGCTCCATCAGCTGCACATAGTGGCTACGCACGCCCGCCATCAGGCTGACATCTTCAAAAATGGTCGTCACCGGCAGCACCAGATCAGCATACAGCGCGGTAGAACTCATCAGGTTATCGGCCACCACCACGAAGGGAACCTTTTCCAACGCCTTCCTGACCATGTTGGTGTTGGGCAGTTGTGTCATGACCCCCATGGTCATAATCCACCAGAATTTAATCGGATAAGGCCGGTCATTGACCACCCACTCACCCACCTTGGCAACCGGTATCGGGGTGATTTTCTTCACCGCAGGCGCTGGTGGAATGATCGGGCTGAATTTTGCCATTTGGCGTGCTCCGCCCGCGTCACAGATCCCCGCCCCTCGCTTGCCGATATTGCCAGTTAGCAGGGCCAGGTAGAATTGGCTGGCGGCCACGTAGGTACCAAATTCGGTGCGCTGAGCGCCTGACATATTTTGCACAATCATCGCCGGAGCGGTGGTGGCATAGTCGCGGGCCAAACGCAAAATGGTGTGGGCGGGAATGTCGGTTTCAGCCGCAACCCGGTCAAGCGTCCACGGTGCAGCCTGCTGGTAAACGGTTTCGAATACGGTGCGATAGCCGCTGTCAGCTGGCAGTTGGTGCTGGAACAACGCCGGGGTTATCCCCGCTTTGTCATGCCGTACCAGGCTCTGGCTGGTGCAGTCATAAACCAGATAACTTTCAGTGTCGTTGGCATCGGCACGCACCAATTGATCTTTGGCATCCACCAGATACACCGCGCCGGTATGCTGGCGCAGGAAATCCGCGTCAATATGCTGCTCTTCGATAATGATCTTCATCATCCCGAGCGCTAAAGCCGTATCCGCACCTGGAACAATCGGGATCCATTCGTCTGCTTTGGCGGCGGTCTCGTTAAAACGTGGGTCGATAACCACGATGCGAGCGCCCTGCTCTTGCGCACGTAGATAGTTTTTAAAATACGCCTGCATGGTCACCGCCGGGTTGTTACCCCAACAGATGATCAAACGACTGTCGGCAATGGTGTCGCGGGTATCGGCATAGCGTAATCCCACCATTGGCATCATCGCCGCCGTCACTGCCGAGCAGCAGAGCGACCCCGCCTGTTTCACCGAACCGCCCAGATAGTCAAAGAACGCCTTGCCCATATCGTTCTTTATCGAGTCCATGTTGCCAGCATGAGTGGACAACAGCAGCCCTTCGTTGCCCTGTTCCTTGATGGTGGTACGGATGTTCTTTTCGATTAAATCCAATGCCTGTTGCCAACTGATAGGCTCGAATTTGCCCTCACCTTTCTTGCCTACCCGCAGCAGAGGCGTCGTGACGCGCTGCTGGTGATAAACCCATTTGGTACGGCTGATGCCCCGCAAGCAACATTTCACATTGAAACCTTCCGTCGCTTCAATCTTCATCAGCTTTTTCTGATAGACGTAAGCGGTCAGGTTGCAGTGTAGGCACTCCATCGCACAGGTTGAGCGGAAAGTTTGATAGTCCGTCAGTTTTAGGTGGATGTGCCGTAAGGGTTCTTTTTGTTCGGATGTTAAGGAGAAAGCGCAAGGCGATATTGACGCCAGGCCAATAACGCCAAGTCCTTTTAGCAAAGTACGTCGTTTGAGCCGGAGTGAAGAAAGTTCGTTCATAGTTATTATCTCGGTAAATACACGCCCTGGTGTTCACTATAAATAAACCGAGTTAACCCATAGTATATTGAAGCAGATCAATCCACCTCAAAATAGTTAGTCCTTGCGCGCTGAAAATTCTCCTGCTGCGGATGCCAGGCTCAGGTTAGCGGGGGCATTCACCGCCTTAAACTGGTAAAGTGATCGGAACGAGGTAATGGCAAGTAAGGTAAGCAGAATGTCAGAAGTTCAAGGCGTAAATTCGGTCGATATTGCCGTATCGGTATTAGAAAGTGTCACCGCACTGGGGGGAAACGCCCGCGCTTCGGATATCGCCAAACACAGTGGGCTGTCGAAAAGCCGGCTGCATAAATATCTGGTTTCGCTGTGCCGTAGCCAGATGCTGTATCAGGAGCAGGAGACCAGCCGCTACTCGCTTGGCACCAAGCTGTTGGCGCTGGCCGCGGCGGCAGGCAAACAGCAGACGCTGGCGACAATCATCAATAATGCGCTCTGTGAGCTGCGTGATGAGCTGAACTACTCCACCGGTTGGGCGGTGCGCCAAGGGGGTAACATCTTGCTGACCCGCTACAATCGCAGCCATAAAAATATCGACATCGATTACCTTGAAAACACCCTCATCCCTATGAATGCCAGTGCAGCGGGCTATGCCTATCAGGCGTTTGATAGTTCTATTACGCCCCTGCTTGAGGCTAAAGAGCTCGAAAAGATCCGTCTGCAGGGCTATGCGGTACGTTACAATGTTACCGAAGGCATCCCCGGGGCACGCGCGATTGCCTGCCCGATTTTCAGCCAGGACAACGTCCTGTTGGGGATGGCGATCACCATGGGGTTTATTCCAGACGACCCGGCAGAGATTGTCCGTCTGGCAGGTCGCCTGATGGCGAAGGTCAAAACGATCCCGCTATAACCGGCACGCAGGTGACAACCCGGGGCCTGTAAGGTACGCTAAGTGAGCCTGCCGTAAGCTCTGCGCTGCGGTTAAACGACAAAATCAATTGGGTAAAGTTATTGATACAAGAACATCACCTCGCACTAGTTTGCGCACTCAGTAAATGGGTCGAAACCCACCTGGGACGAGTGATCCACCTTGAAGAGTTGGCCGAGTATTCCGGCTATTCACTGTGGCATATGCAGAAGCTGTTCAAAGAAGCGACGGGGATCTCGCTGGGCAAGTACATCCGCGAGCGCCGCCTTGCCGGAGCGGTGTACCAGTTGCGCAGCAGCGAGGCTTCTATTTTCGATATCGCCCTGGATTTTGGTTTCGGTTCCCAATCGCACTTCACCTACATGTTCAGAAAGCGTTTCAACATTACGCCCTATGACTTCCGCCAGGATCTGAGTGTCGACCTGCATATCGAGCCTCCGCTGCATATTATTCACCAGAAGATGGCGTGAGCAGCAGCGGGTTGTTTAAATGACGACCAAAGAAACGGCCCCAGAAAGGAGCCGTTGGCTGAGTGTGCTAGCTATGTCAAGGTTGATGGTTAATCATCCAGCGTTACTTTAGTGCTACCGCCACGAGTACAGCAATGCAAACCCAAAACACCGCCGTGGCGATCACAACATGGGATAATCTTGCATGGGAGAGTAATTGGCTCATAAACACCTCGCTTACATCGGCAATAGAACTGACAGAGATTTCCGTACAGATTAGTCTTAGCTTAGCAGGGCCTGACTAGTTACGACAGCGTGCTGAACCGGGGGGAATAACAATATTTGATTAACATCACAAATACATTTAAGAAATACATTCATTTTAATAATTTATTGCGAGTTAAATATAATTAAAGTGAATTTATTTAGATAAGTTAATCAATAAAGTCCGCAGACCATGCTGCCTGACTCTCATAAGCAAAGGCCATCAAAAAGTATGTCGATCCCCTGCTACACCTGAGCTGTAGCAGCTTTGCCGTGGCGTAAAAAATGCCATCCAGCTATCCGTTGTCTATTTAACGGCCCACGGTCGACGAATAATTCGCCATAACCTTTATTAGTGGTTTAATCGCAGCTAGTACGTTAAGTCCCAAATAAACCAAGGCATATGGCAAAAATATTTCATCGTCGAATCAAGGATTGCGATAAATGCAGCTCTGGCTTCAGCCGCCTTTGATGTAACAACTTTTGGCATCGACCTCTTGATCGATATGCCGCAGATCGGATAAATACGTGATACCAAACAGGATCGACACGACAAGCAACACTGAGACCAATAAGGCAATGACCGCAATAAGCTTGGTTTCATCATGCGGATTGTGTTCCATTTTATCTCCTAAAAACAGTAAGTAACTCCCACCCACTGTGTGATCGTCAACGTAATAATGATCAATATGCAGCAACCGCCGTCAACGTTGTGCTGACCCGTTGCGCATTGTCCATGGTTTTCCTGGTATTTTTTTGTCTAATGGGGCGTTCACACCCTCTACTCTCTTATCGCCTGGCATAACGCCTTGATGCACAAAAGGGGTAACCCTAGGCTTCAAGCAACAGCCAAATTTACGCCAGCAATAGCTAAGATTATTCTTGTGTGCAGACGCTACCAATTTTCTGCAACAGGGTCAAGATTATCAGGGTTAGTCACCAGCGTGCGGACTGGAAATATTCGTTGGATTTATCGAATTGCGGGTGGGGAACTTATAGGGGCGAACGTCTGTATGAACATACGTATTGGTTGAGGGATTTATGCACAGCGCCCCAGATGGGGCGCTGGATTACACAGTTCTAAGCTCGAGCTTCGATTACCTAGGCCTTCAGCATCATTGTGGGATGCGCAATACCTGCCCCGGATAGATTTTATCTGGATGGCTTAGCATCGGTTTGTTGGCTTCAAAAATCTTGTTGTACAGGTTGGCATTGCCATACATCTCTTTGGCAACGGCGCTCAGGGTATCGCCCTTTTTGACGGTGTAAAAGCGGCTTTCCGCTTCTGGTTGCGCTACTGCAACATTATCTTCCACGCCGCTGATACCTGCCACGTTACCCACGGCTACCAGAATTTTTTCTTTCAGTTCCTGGCTGATACCGTCCCCGGTGACCACAGCCTTGCCATCAACGACCTGAACATCCACCTTGTCCGTATCTGGCAGGCCGCTGTTATCAAGGTGCGCTTTCAGCTTGGCGCTTTGATCCTCAGCGTTACCACTCACCGTATCCCACAGTTTTGCGCCAGCTTCTTTGACGAAGTTAAACAATCCCATA
This sequence comes from Serratia sp. NCCP-200, assembly GCF_059697885.1. NCBI lineage: Bacteria > Pseudomonadati > Pseudomonadota > Gammaproteobacteria > Enterobacterales > Yersiniaceae > Serratia > Serratia sp. NCCP-200. The sequence goes on along the minus strand of NZ_BAAKUJ010000001.1, from coordinate 1,029,150 downwards.
TTCGCTCCCGTTAATGATTGGATAGTTAAGAAATTTTAAAACTCATTAAGCTTAGCAGTACAGAGCGGAACTTCAATCCTCTTAAGGATGATTAAACGCTGCCATAATTCTGAAAATACCGTTTTTGTCTGGTCAATTATTATTTTTTTGTATTAATTAGCTAAATTCAGTCAAATTTTACCTACAATGGGGGTTGGAGCCTTAATGGGGGGACGCGATAGGTTATGTACGCATTGGTGATGTTCGTTTGCTATCTGGATGGCGGCTGTGCCGATATCGTTGTCGACGTGCTGCGTGATGAGCATCAATGCCTGGTAGCAATGAAAGAACAACGGTTACGCCATGCCGGCTGTTTTCCGATCGAGGACTTTATCGACGGCTTCTGGCTACCTGCCAGCGAGTACGCTCCTTTCTGATCCCACACGCCAAACTGAAAAAGGCAGAGCTTGCGCTCTGCCTTTTGAACCACGTTCCGACACAGGAATGAGGTTTGAATACGACTTAGAAACGGTAGGTCAAGCTGGCGGCCACGATGTTGTCAGTGTTCAGTTTCAGCTTGTTATCGTCATTCAACTGGTTGATTTTGTAATCAACGTAGGTGTACATGTTTTTGTTGAAGTAGTAAGTCGCGCCGATATCGATATATTTCACCAGATCGACATCGCCGATGTTCTCAATGTCTTTACCCTTGGACTGCAGGTAAGCCAGTGATGGGCGCAGGCCATTTTCGAATTGGTATTGCGCGACCACTTCAAAGTTTTGCGTCTTGTTGGCAAAGCCAGCAACGCTGTTAACCGTGATCGGGGTCATGTTGCGGGTTTCAGCATACATGGCCGCCAGATACACCTGGTTGGCGTCATACTTAAGCGCTGTGGTCCAGGCCGTCGCGCTGTCGCCTTTACCGTATTGAACTGCCTTCTGATCTTTCGTACGGTTAGAATCAGAGAAGGCTACCGCAGCACCAATGCCGCTACCGCCGATGTCCTGATAGTCCACAGACATACCATAGCCATCACCGTTCTGCTTATGGATGTTGCTGCGGTCATTCTCGTTCTTACCTTGGTACTGCAAGGCGATATTCAGACCATCGACCAGACCGAAGAAGCTGCGGTTACGGTAGGTAGCCAGACCGGTAGAACGGCCATTCATGAAGTTATCGGTGAAGGTATAGGTATCGCCACCAAACTCCGGCAGCATATCGGTATAGGATTCTACATCGTAAACCACACCGTAGTTACGCCCATAGTCAAAGGAACCGTACTCGGCGAATTTCAAACCAGCGAAGCCCAGACGAGTTTTGGTGCCTTCGGTACCCGCTGACTCAGCGTGGTTAGCCTGGACGTTGTATTCCCATTGGCCATAACCGGTCAAATCGCTGTTAATCTGCGTTTCGCCTTTAAAACCAAAACGCACATAGGTCGCGTCGCCATCGGCTGATTTGTTATCGCTGAACAAGTGTTTGGCGTTAACACGGCCGTACAGGTCGAGTTTATTGCCATCTTTGTTGTAGATTTCGGCCGCATTGGCCATCGAGGCGGCGGTGGCCAGAACAACCGCCAGGGCTACTACACTGCGTTTCATCATTTATTTTCCTAGATTTTATTAAAAGCTGCCCGTCACGCCCAATTTATGCTTTGGGCTGTGATTTTTATCATTTTGTTTTTTATCTACGCCCCTTAATAAAGCGCCATGTGACATTAGCATCATGAATAAAAACTTAAAATAAAAAAGTTCATGAAACGGCACGCATAAAGCATGTTTATTTGTAACCAAATATTACATTAAAATGCTATTCTAATATAATGATTTAAATAGATATTTAATGCATAAGCCATAACTTTTACGTTTATAAGCACCAAAATGGTGCATCTACGTTTCATTTTGTGTGATTTACCTACAATTTTGAATAACCACAAAATTAGCATGCTAAGCAATAGCGTTACTTATTTCACACTTTTAACCTATATCAATCTGATTGCCGGGAATGGCGCGAATAATTGTATCTTTAATCTGTTTTTTACTCATTAGGGTAAATCATCGCGAGTAATGGCACGTAACAGGCAAAATACCCTATCAACTGATTAAATAAATTACGCTATTAAAGTTTGAAAAGAAAAACGTCGCCACAGGTCACTTATCTGTGGCGTAATGAAGGGGTGAGATTAAAACAGGATACTACGCGGGACCTCGGTCAACATCATGCCTGCACGTAACCCCAATGCTACCTTGGGATTGGGAAACAGGACCCATTCCCTTTCATGCTGCACCCGATAGCTTTCCCCAGGCTGCTCATACAATAAAGTGCCCTGCGGCAGAGCGGTAAAATTGGCAGTATCGTCACTTAAATAGAGTTTAAAAGATTCACTGCGCTTAATCAGCGACCGCTCGACACGGAACACCCGAATCGGAGCCTCATCCCGCAAAGGGAGAGATTGCCCGCAGACCAGCGCCTGCAGTGCTTTATTGATAGAGGAAAACTGCTGCAGATCGTTGCTACCAAAGGGACGCGCCTTGCCCAATTCGAGGGTACAGCTGGCCACCTGCGCATGCTCGCAGGAATAGTGGCTGAACGTGCCGCCAGGCGCCTGGTGTATCACCAGTGCATCCAACTCGGCAGCGTCTAGTAACGCCAACATCTCGGGGCTGTAACTCTGTAGTTGATAGGGCAGGATACCAAAGCGTGGCAGCAGCGATCCGCGGATCGCCGTGTGCAGATCGTAATGAAAACGGGTAGCCTGCTCTCCGGCAAAGAAGCTGGTGATCACTTGCTCTAACTGCTGCGCCCGCGCCGTTTCGCCAGAGGGCTCAAACTGCTGATAGCGCCCACCAAACATGCGATTCATATCGCTTGCCAGATAACGTTGATTGGTTCGCATCGCTGGTGGATTGCCCAACACCACCAGCAAGCGCACCGCCAATGGCCGCACACCTGCGAAGATCTCGTTCACTAACCGGTCGAGCAGTTCGATCGGGGCCGTTTCATTGCCGTGAATACCGGCTGAAAGCACCACGGCTTGCCGATAGCCTTGCAGTGGAGTGAGCTCCAATAGCCCTTCCCCCAACCACTTCCAGCGCAGTGCAGCGTTTTCACCCTGGGTGGTAGCCGGTGGAGTTCCTGCCAACGTCAGAGCCAATAAATTGTTCACTATTGCCTCCGGTTACTGTTGGAACGGGTAAACATTACCCAGCCCAAGGATAGAAGTCAGGGCATCCAGTGCCGCACGCCCTTCATGCAGCAGTTGCGGGTCTGCCAGATCCTCTTGTACCAAGCGATCGCGGTAATAGCGGTCTACCCAGTCGTTCAGGGTGGCGAAAAGCGTATCGTTCATCATCACCCGCGGGTTCACCGCCCTCAACTCAGCATCGTTCAGCGCCACGCGTAAACGCAGGCAAGCCGGGCCACCGCCGTTGCGCATACTTTCGCGCAGGTCGAACACTTTGATCTCGTCGATTGGGCCACCGCTGGTCACCATCTCCGACAGATAATGCCAAACGCCCGGATGTTGGCGGGACTCTTCCGGCACCACGATCATCATCTTGCCATCGGCTTTGGTCAGGATCTGGCTGTTAAACAGGTAGGTCGCCACCGCATCCCCCACGCTGACACGGGAGGTTGGCACTTCTATCGCCACCAGCTCCGTCTCCAGCAAGGCCATCTTACGGCGGATTTGATCCAGCCCCTGCTGCTGGTGCAGGAAAGCCTGCTGATGATGGAACAGCACCTGCTGATTGCTGACGGCGATCACGTCGTTATGAAAAACGCCCTGGTCGATCACCGCCGGATTCTGTTGCAGAAATACCGTTTGTTGCTCGTGCAACTGATGCAGGCGGGCGATCGCCTCGCTGGCCTCGCGCGTCTGGCGAGCCGGGTAACGCGTGGGGGCACTTTCCCCGCCAAACTCTTGCTTGCCATACACAAAGACCTGCACCCCACGTTTGGCATAGTCGCCCCCAAGGCGGTTATGGTTGGCGGCGCCCTCATCTCCAAACAGTGCCACCTGCGGTAAGGCATCGTGGTGAGCAAAGTATTGCTCATCATTGAAGATGGCACGCAGCACGCTGGAGGTGGTTTCGGCCTCAATCGCACGATGGAATTTGTTATTCAGGTTGGCGGCGGTGAAATGCACTTTTCCATCCTGACTGTCTGGCGAAGGCGAAACCGTCGCGGCATTGGCCGTCCACATGGATGAGGCCGAACTAAGCGCCGAGAGCAGGCGCGGTGAGGTTCGCATCGCCTGGGCCAGCACGCTCTCGTCGCTACCGCTGAAGCCCAACTTACGCAGCGTGGGAAGATGAGGTCGTTCCTGCGGTGGCAATACGCCCTGCTGGAAGCCCATATCCGCCAGCGCTTTCATTTTCAGCAGCCCCTGTTTTGCCGCCAGCTTGGGGTTCGACACGCTGTTGCGGTGCTGCGTCGAAGCCTCATTGCCAAACGACAGCCCGGCATAGTGGTGCGTCAAGCCAACCAACCCATCGAAATTGACTTCATATCCGGACATTTTGCTCTCCTGTAAACTGCGAAGGGTGATGCCTGTCACTGGGTGCTATCTCCCTCACCCAACCCTCTCCCCAAGGAGAGGGAATCGAACGTGCCAGCGGTTATTTCTTCTTCAACCTGACCACCGATGGATAATGCTATAGATGTATCTCTGTATCTCTGTATCTTGTTCTGGCGTAGCTACGGATCGACTCTGCATCTGAATACCACTCCATACCAGCTCCCTCTCCCTGTGGGAGAGGGTTGGGGTGAGGGGCAGATCAGTTAAATATCAGGCCCGGTGACAGGCTGGTGGGTAGCGTCAGGCTGGCACTTTCCAGCGAAGCCATCGGCCAGGCGCAGTAATCTGCCGCATAGAACGCACTTGGCCGATGGTTGCCAGAAGCCCCCACACCACCGAAAGGTGCTGCGCTAGAAGCCCCGGTCAGCGGCTTGTTCCAGTTGACAATACCGGCTCGCGCCTCCAGCAGCAGCCGTTCGAACTGCTCACGCTGCGGGGACACCAGCCCAACAGACAGGCCATAGCGCGTGTTATTAGCCATGCGCAACGCCTGGTCGAAATGATCGTAACGAATGATCGTGGTCAGCGGACCAAAATATTCTTCGTCTGGCACGTCCTCCACACCGGTCACATCGATAATCCCAGGGCTTAATAACGCACTGCCGCTCTCCAGCGATTTCATGGTCAACAAGGCGTTGCCACCCAATGCCAACAGATGGTGCTGAGCTGCCAGCATGTTCTCTGCCGCCGCGGGGGAAATCACCCCGCCCATAAACGGCTGAGGCTCAGCATCCCAACGGCCAATACGCAGCGTAGATGCCACCTGAACCAGGCGTGTAATAAAGGCATCTCCCTGCGGCCCGTTTTTCACCAAAATACGACGAGCACAGGTACAGCGCTGTCCGGCAGAAATAAACGCCGATTGAATGGCCAGATTCACCGCCGCGTCACAATCTTCAACCTGTTCGACGATCAGCGCGTTGTTGCCACCCATCTCCAACGCCAGGATCTTTTCTGGCTGACCGGCCAACTGGCGATGCAGGTGATAGCCGGTGCCTGCGCTGCCGGTAAACAGCAGCCCATCAATATCAGCACAGCTTGCCAAGGCCTCACCGGTTTCACGCCCACCCTGTACCAGATTGATCACCCCGTCCGGAAGCCCCGCCTGCAGCCATAGCTGTAACGTCACCTCCGCCGTTAACGGCGTCAATTCGCTAGGTTTGAACACCACGCAGTTGCCCGCCAACAGCGCCGGAACGATATGCCCATTCGGTAAGTGACCTGGGAAGTTATACGGGCCAAACACCGCCAATACGCCGTGCGGCCGATGGCGTAACACCGAGGCTCCGTCGGCCATCGCGGTTTCCGTCACCCCAGTTCGTGCCTGATAGGCCTGTAATGAAATGCCCACCTTGCCAATCATCGCCTGGACTTCGGTCAAGGTTTCCCAGCGGGGTTTGCTGGTTTCACGGCTGATGGTCTCGGCCAGATGCTGTTTATGCTCTTCCAGCAACGCCGCGAAGCGTTTTACCAACTGTTCGCGCTGCGCAAACGGCGTGCGCGCCCAGGTAGGGAAAGCCTCGCGTGCAGCTGCGCAGGCCGAAGCCACGTCGTCAATACTGGCCGCATTGGCTTGCCACAGCGGCAGGTTATCCAACGGATCGGTTTTACTGAACTCAGCGCCCCGGCCGGCTAGCCAGACGCCATTAATTAACAATGCAGGATGCGACATTACATTTTCTCCTGAGCGATAAGCTTGATGACCCGTACCGGGCTCCCCTGTTCGACGCCCAGCGCCGCTGCCGTCTCGGCGTTGATACGTAGACGGTCATCATGCAGTTGGGCATGCACCAACAGGGCGCGATAATTTTGATAGTTGTCGTTGGCCACCAGGTAGGCCGGGGCCTCGCTGAATACCTGCGCATCATCCAGCACCACCTTCACCAGTTTGCTCCGCTTGACCGCACGGATCTCGTCGATCTCGGCTTCCAGCGTCGGGCCCCCGTCAAAGATATCGACGTAGCCCTGATAGCGCAGCCCTTCGGCTTCCAGCAGCTTGCGCGCCGGTGCGGTTTGCGGGTGAACCTCGCCGATCACCTTCTGCGCATCTTCGGCCAGAAAGTCGACATACAGCGGGTGTTTTGGCATCAGTTCGGCGATAAACGCCTTTTGCCCGGTGCCGCTGAGATAGTCCGCCTTAGCGAACTCGATAGAAAAGAAGTGGCGGCCAACGCTTTCCCAGAAGGGGGAACGGCCATTTTCATCGGAATAACCGCGCATCTCCGCTATCACTTTGCGGGAGAATTGATTACGAAATGCGGCCATAAACAGGAAGCGGACCTTTGACAGCAGCTTGCCATTTTCACCATGCCGATAGTCCGGATCGAGGAACAGCGTACAGAGCTCCGAATGGCCGGTATGATCGTTGCTTAAAAACAGCGTTGGCACCGATTTATAGACATTAAGCTGCTTAGAGGCATGCACCTGGGTACCTACGCGGAAGCTGTACCAGGGTTCGGTCAGCCCAACCGCGACTTCGATCGCGCTGACGCCAACGACCTGTTGCCGTTCGGTATCCTCCATCACAAACAGATAGCAGCGATCGCTTTGGGGAAGTTCGCCTTGCCAAGTTTTTAACGCCCGCTCAATGCGTGCCGACAGCGTCTCTTCATTCTGCGGCAAAGAGGTGAGGCCAATACCGGATTTACCGGCGAGCGTCAGCAGGTCAGCCAGGTCACGACGCTCTATGGGGCGGATAATCATCATAATGCGAACCTCGGTAGTCATCGGCTGCGCACCGGGCGCAGCCGCCTTGATTAGCTGCAAATCCGCGCCACAGCACGCGCGAATCGCGCCAGCCCCTCTTTCACATCCTGTTCCGGGATGATCAGCGAAGGCGTAAAGCGCACCACGTCCGGACCCGCGATCAGGGCTATCACCCCTTCCTCGTTAGCCAGTTGAGTGATCTGCTTGGCTCTACCGGCATATTCCGGGTTCAGAGCGCAACCAATTAACAGACCCGCCCCGCGGATTTCGCTAAAGATCGGATACTGTAGGTTGATTTCCGTCAGCCCGGCGATAAACCACTCGAGACGCTGCTTCACCCCATCGAGCACCTCCGGTGTGTTAATCAGCGAGAACACCACCCCAGCCACTGCCGCTGCCAGCGGGTTGCCGCCGTAAGTGGTGCCATGAGTGCCGACGCCCAGGGTTTTCGCCAAATGGTCGGTGGTGATCATCGCACCGATCGGGAAACCGCCGCCCAACGCCTTGGCGGTGGTCAACACGTCCGGTACTACCCCGTAATTCATATAGGCATACAGCGAGCCAGTTCGGCCCACGCCGGTTTGCACCTCATCAAAGATCAGCAGTGCGCCGTGGCGATCGCACAGTTCACGCAACCCTTGCAGGAATTGCGGTTGTGCCGGTACCACACCGCCCTCACCCTGAATCGGCTCAACGATCACCGCGCAGGTACGGTCATTAATCACCTGAGCAGCGGCGGCCAGATCGTTAAACGGCGTGTGGGTAATGCCGCCAGGCAGTGGCGCAAAATCCTGTGAGTATTTTGGTTGGCCCCCGGCAGAAACGGTAAACAGGGTGCGACCATGAAACGCGTTATTGAACGCGACGATCTGGTTCTTTTCTCTGTTACCACTATCCAGTGCATATTTTCGCGCCAGCTTCAGCGCGGCCTCGTTGGCTTCCGCGCCGGAGTTGCAGAAAAATACCTTGTCGGCAAAGGTGGCATCAATCAGCTGTTTGGCCAGGCGTAACACCGGCTCGTTGGTATAACCGTTGCCCAGATGCCAGAGCTTGCCTGCCTGTTCTACCAGCGCCGCCAACACCTGCGGATGGGCGTGGCCCAGGGCGTTGACGGCAATGCCTCCGGCGAAATCAATATAGGATTTCCCCTGCTGATCCCAAACCTGTGAGCCTTCTCCCCGCACCAAAATAAAGTCCGCAGGGGCATAAACCGGGATCATCCAGTCGTCGAAAGACTGGCGGGTAACTGCGATTGGCTGTTCCATAATGACCTCATAACGTCAGCAAAGGCTGAATTTTGGCGGTAAGGACCGCTCTGGTGGCGCAAGGCCAGCGAAAAAGCAAATTAACCTTATTATCCGGTGTCTTTTCTGGCCGACGATAATGCTGCTCACCGCCGCCTATTCAGATACAAACCTGTTACATAAAATCGGTTATTCACTATTAATGCCGCATTTAGCGCCCCGGAGCGGGGAATAAATGTTAATGAGTAGTTAAAATACAGCCCATTTGATAAATAGTGTAGAGCAGCTATCGTGCCAGAACGGGGTTTTTGACGGATTTACTAATTTTTTTCGTTAAAACAAGGAGTTATATTGCATAAATATTCAATAATTATGCATTTGTAATGATTAATGGCAAAAATAGGGCCTGAAATCATCAGCGATGGAGAAATCCTATTCAATCGCAAAATTCTTCCGCTTTTCTGATCCTGCTCGCAAAAATAATTGCGTGAGATGGCGGGATCGGCGCCCTTTTGCACCGCAATTGTGCAATGCGCCCTCATTTAACGCAGCAAAATGCCCCTCACCCTAACCCTCTCCCACAGGGAGAGGGGACAGTCCGTGCCACAATTTATCTGGATGTTCGTCCTTTTGTTGGGGGGCCGATCGAGTGGATTTGAAACTGTGGTGATTCACCTTTGCCTGAGAGATGCGTTTGCTGAGAGGACCACTTTACTTCCAAATGAACAGGGGCTATCAGCTCCCTCTCCCTATGGGTGTACAGACCGGGGACAGTCCGTGCCACAATTTATCTGGGTGTTCGTCCTTTTGTAGGGGGGCGATCGAGTGGATTTGAAACTGTGGTGATTCACCTTTGTATGAGAGATGCGTTTGCTGAGAGGACCACTTTACTTCCAAATGAGCAGGGGCTATCAGCTCCCTCTCCCTATGGGTGTACAGACCGGGGACAGTCCGTGCCACAATTTATCTGGGTGTTCGTCCTTTTAGTAGGGGGGCGATCGAGTGGATTTGAAACTGTGGTGATTCACCTTTGCATGAGGAGATGAGTTTGCTGAGAGGACCACTTTACTTCCAAATGAGCAGGAGCTATTAGCTCCCTCTCCCTATGGGAGAGGGTTGGGGTGAGGGCACACCCCCAGTCTTTGACTACACTGATAAGTTACCCCGTACTCAATGTTCCTCCTCAACCTTAAGGATCCCAACATGAGCAAGAAAACCTTTGATGCCACCCAGCCCGCAGCGATTAAAGACGTAGCCGCCTTTCTGGCGGAGTTGAATGCCAGCGGCGGCAAACCGATGGAACAGATGAAGCCGAAGGAGGCACGTAAGGTGTTGGAAGGCGCGCAACGCAGCGTGGAGGTGGTACAGCGTGAGGTCGAGATCGAAGAGAAAACCATTCACGTGGCCGGTCAGGACATCCTGCTGCACATCGTGCGCCCGCCACGAGTGAAAGGTAAATTGCCGGTATTCATGTTTTTCCACGGCGGTGGCTGGGTATTGGGTGACTTCCCAACTCACGAACGATTGGTGCGCGACCTGGTTTACAGTTCCGGAGCGGTAGCGGTGTTTGTCAATTACACACCGTCACCAGAAGCCCAGTATCCCAGCGCCATCGAGCAAGCCTACGCGGCCACGGAATGGGTGGCGGAATACGGAGAAAAGATCAACGTCGACGGTACCCGGCTGGCGGTAGTAGGTAATAGCGTTGGCGGTAACATGGCAACGGTGGTCAGCCTGATGGCTAAAGAGCGAGGCACGCCGGCACTGCGCTGCCAAATCCTGCTGTGGCCAGTCACTCACGCCAGTTTTGATCGCGATTCCTATCATCAGTTTGCCGAAGGCCATTTCCTGACGCGCAATATGATGAAGTGGTTTTGGGACAACTACACCACCGACAAGGCCCAGCGTAAGGAGATCTACGCCTCACCGCTCAATGCGAGCCTGGAACAGCTACAGGGGCTGCCACCCGCGCTGATCCAGACCGCCGAACTGGACGTACTGCGGGATGAGGGGGAAGCCTATGCCCGCCTGCTGAACGCGGCTGGCGTCGAGGTGACCGCCACCCGCTACAATGGGCTGATCCACGATTACGGCCTGTTAAACCCCCTCGCCCAGGTTCCGGCGGTGCATTCGGCTATTCATCAGGCCGGACGTGCATTGAAACATTACCTGGCCTAGCCCAGGCTACGGATCAGCCTGGCCAAGGTCTTGATGGCGGTTTCAAGCCTGTCGCTCCACTCAAAGGAGGCGTTCAGGCGGAAACAGTGGTTGAAACGATCGCCGGTGGTGAACATTCGCCCCGGCGCAATACTGATGCCCTCTGCCAGCGCACGCTGGTAGAGATCCATGGATGACTGTGTCGCCTCCAGCTCCAGCCACAGGAAATAGCCTCCGTCCGGCTGGCTGACCTTCACCGTCGGCGGGAAGTGATGGGCGATCGCCTGATGCATGGCACTTTGGCGCTGGGCCAATAAACGCCGCAGGCGACGCAGATGGGTATCATAGCCGCCATGCAGCAGATAATCGGCGATCGCCATCTGCGTCGGCACGCTGGTTGAAACGGTGCTCATCAGTTGCAAACGTTGGATCTGCGGCGCATATCGCCCTGCGGCTACCCAACCCACGCGAAATCCCGGAGCCAGACATTTTGAGAACGACGAGCAGTGCAAAATCTGCCCGCCCTGATCCAACGCCTTGGCTGGCAAGGGCCGCTCGGCGCTGAAATAGAGCTCGCCGTACACATCGTCTTCCAACAACGAGATCTGATGCTCGCGCAGCATCATCACCAGCCGTTGTTTATTCTCGTCCGACATGCTCGACCCTTGCGGATTCTGGAAATGGGTCATCAGCCAGCAGGCCTTGATCGGATACTGCTCAATCGCCTGCTGTAACGAATCCAGATCGATTCCGTGCTGCGGGTGGGTAGCGATCGCCACCGCTTTCAGTTTCAGACGTTCCAGCGCCTGCAACGCGCCGTAAAATGCCGGGGATTCAATAGCCACCGTGTCCCCCGGCTGCGTCACCGCTTGCAGGCTGAGGCTTAACGACTCCATCGCTCCGGCGGTGATCACAATCTCATCAGGGGAGACCTGCATCCCATTCAGCGCATAGCGTTGGGCAATATGGCGACGCAATGCCTCGTTGCCGGGCGGCAGATTGGCAAGGGAACTGTGAGGTGTGAATTTTCGGGCTACGCTACTCAGCGCCCTGGCCAGCTTGGGTTGCATAAACAGGGTGGCATCCGGGAAAGCCGAACCGAAGGGCACAATCTCTGGATCCTTACAGGCTTGTAGCACGTCAAAGATAAAGGCGTTGATATCCACCTGTTCGCTTACCAGCAGTTTCTCACCCCGAATGGGCTGTGGTAACGCCTGTGAACGGGCCGCCACATAGTAACCAGACTGCGGCCGCGCTACGATCCAACCCTGGCTTTCCAGTAGCTGGTATGACTGCACCACCGTCATCAGGCTCAGCCCGGCACGTTTGCCACTTTCCCGCAGCGAGGGCAGTTTATCCCCGGCACGCCATACCCGGTTCTGGATCTGTTCGCGGATCTGCTGGGCAAGCTGTTCATATCTGGTCATACAATTCCAACTGTTATAGGAAAAAGTAAAATAACTGTCACTGTTATCGTTACTCTACTCCATGCTCTACTTAGTGCAAGTTTTAATAAGCAAGCTTTCGCTTTCCTAAGAGGCCGATTATGAACAAATCAAGGAGGCTCCATGTTCGGACTTGATGCATTGGAGCTGGCACGGATCCAGTTCGCCTTCACCGTTTCCTTCCATATTATCTTCCCGGCGATCACCATCGGCATGGCCAGCTATCTGGCGGTGCTCGAAGGCCTATGGCTGAAAACCGGCAATCAGGCTTACCGGGACCTGTACCACTTTTGGTCCAAAATCTTTGCCGTCAACTTCGGCATGGGCGTGGTTTCCGGCCTGGTGATGGCCTATCAGTTCGGCACCAACTGGAGCTTTTTCTCCGAATTTGCCGGCAGTATCACCGGCCCATTGCTGACCTATGAAGTGCTGACTGCCTTCTTCCTCGAAGCCGGATTCCTGGGCGTAATGCTGTTTGGCTGGAATCGTGTTGGCCCCGGCCTGCACTTCTTTGCTACCTGTATGGTAGCACTCGGCACGCTGATCTCCACCTTCTGGATCCTGGCCTCCAACAGTTGGATGCAGACTCCGCAGGGGCACGAGATCATCAACGGTGTGGTCGTGCCGGTTGACTGGTTCAAAGTGATCTTCAACCCGTCCTTCCCTTACCGCCTGCTGCATATGACCACCGCGGCATTCCTGTCGTCGGCCTTCTTTATCGGTGCCTCGGCGGCCTGGCACCTGTTGCGTGGCCGTGATACGCCAGCCATGCGCAAGATGCTGTCAATGGCCATGTGGATGGCACTGATCGTCGCCCCTATCCAGGCGGTGATCGGTGACGCACACGGCCTCAATACGTTGAAATATCAACCGGCCAAAATCGCCGCCATCGAAGGCCACTGGGAAAACCCGCCGGGAGAGGCCACGCCGCTGATCCTGTTCGGATGGCCGGATATGGAACGAGAAGAAACCCGCTTCAAGGTGGAAATCCCTTACCTGGGCAGCCTGATCCTCACCCACAGCCTCACCGAGCAGGTTCCGGCGTTGAAATCCTTCGCACCGGAAGATCGCCCTAACTCCACCGTAGTGTTCTGGTCGTTCCGGATCATGGTGGCGCTGGGCATGCTGATGATCCTGGCTGGCGTGTGGAGCCTGTGGCTACGCTGGCGCGGCGGGCTGTATCAGTCCAAACCTTTCCTGTACTTCATTCTATGGATGGGGCCTTCGGGGCTGATCGCCTTGCTGGCGGGGTGGTTCACCACCGAGATTGGCCGCCAACCGTGGGTCGTCTACGGGCTGCAACGCACCGCCGATGCCGTCTCTGCCCATGGCGACATCCATATGAGCGTGAGCCTGCTGGCCTTTATCGCCGTCTACTGCTCGGTGTTTGGCGTCGGTTACTCCTACATGATGCGCCTGATCCGCAAAGGCCCGCAGGCCCATGAAGGTGACGAGCCAAGCGGCCACGGCACTCCGGCACGCCCGCTCTCAGCGGTACACGAAACTTTGGACGACAGGAGCTGAACATGGGTATCGATCTTCCGTTGATTTGGTTTGTGATCATCGTGTTCAGCACCATGATGTACGTGGTCATGGACGGCTTTGATCTGGGCATCGGCATTCTGTTCCCATGGGTGAAAGATAGCCACGATCGCGATGTGATGATGAATACCGTAGCACCGGTATGGGACGGCAACGAAACCTGGCTGGTGCTTGGTGGGGCCGCCCTGTTTGGTGCTTTCCCTCTGGCGTATGCGGTGATCCTGGATGCGTTGGCCATTCCCCTCACGCTGATGCTGTTTGGCCTGATCTTCCGCGGCGTGGCCTTTGAGTTCCGCTTCAAAGCCAAACCGGAAAAGCGCCATATCTGGGATAAGGCGTTTATCGGCGGTTCAATCCTGGCCACCTTCTGCCAGGGCGTGGTCGTCGGGGCGATTATCGACGGTTTCCCGGTGGAAGGCCGTGCCTATGTTGGTGGTCCCTTCGACTGGTTCACTCCGTTCGCCCTGTTCTGCGGTTTGGGCCTGGTAGTGACCTATGCGTTACTCGGCTGCACCTGGTTGGTGATGAAGACTGCCGGAAGCTTGCAGACCCGGATGCATCGTCTGACCACACCGCTGCTGGTTAGCCTGCTGCTAATCTTGCTGGCCGTCAGCGTCTGGACGCCGATCGCTCACCCTGAAATTGCGACCCGCTGGTTCAGCCTGCCGAACCTGTTCTGGCTGCTGCCGGTGCCGCTGCTGGTGCTGCTCAGCGCCTGGGGGATCTGGCACGGCGTACGCCACGATGCCCACTATTCGCCGTTCCTGCTGACGCTGTTGCTGGTGTTTCTGGGGCTAAGCGGTCTGGGTATCAGCATCTGGCCGCTGCTGATCCCACCGACCATCACCCTATGGCAAGCCGCTGCGCCGCTACAAAGCCTGGGCTTTATGCTGGTGGGCGCGCTGTTTATTATTCCGATTATTTTGGTCTACACCTTCTGGAGCTACTACGTGTTCCGCGGCAAGGTGAGCCATGAGGATGGGTATCACTGATGATGAATAAGACGATGAATGAGAACACCGCTACCATTCCCTGGTGGAAACGCGTCGGCTGGCTGGTGGTTATCTGGAGTGCCAGCGTCCTGGGGCTGTTTTTGGTCGCTTCGCTATTCCGCCTGCTGATGACCGCCGCCGGGATGAAGCCGGAATAACTTCACTGCTTCCCCATCGCCCCCAAAAAACGCTGTTGCATCTGCAACAGCGTTTTCAGATCCAGACACTGATAATCCAGCCCGTGTTGAGCGGCAACCTCGGCAATGATCTTCGCCAAGGCCGGGTAATGCCGATGACTCCAATGCGGGAACAGATGGTGGGTCAGGTGCAGGTTGGCACCGCCCAGCCAGTAACCAACCCAGCGTGGCGTGGCCTGCCAGTCGAAGGTGGTGGCAAACAGATGTTGATACCAGCCATGCACCATCTTGCCCTGCTCGGGAGCCTGATAAAAATTGGCTTTGGCCCAATGGGTACCCACAATCAGCATCACAAATACCAACGACGACAGCATCTGGCTCAGCAGGTAAGTTAGCCAGATCGCCGTGGCGCTGACATCAGGCGGCATCAGCCATAGCGGGATTGCCAACGCCAACGTGAAGTGTGCCAGCTTGCTCAGCAAGAAAACGCCCCAGCCTTTGCTCCCCTGCAACATCATCTTGGGCGTCATGCGTGTTTTGCCAGCCCGATCCAACCAGTCAAACAGCCAGATGTAATACGGGAAAGTCAGTGCCGCCACTATCGGCCAGTAGTATTGCTGCAAACGCATAAAGGTTTTGCGCTGCTGGAACGGCGTTTGCCGCAGCACGCCGTTCGGCTCAATATCCGGATCGTAACCTTCGATATTGTTGTAGGCATGGTGGAAGATGACGTGGCGCACCCGCCAACAGTCCGCATCCAACCCCAACGGGATGCTCACAATAAAGTTAAGCCAGTGGTTCAGCCGTGCCCGTTTGAAAAAGGCATTGTGTGAAGCGTCGTGCACCACGTTCACCGTCAACATCATGGCGGAGAAAATAAAGCCGACGTAGCAGCCGAAATAGGCCCAGGCGTTTTGCTGCTGCAAACTGAGTGCATAAAAGCCCGCGCACACCAAGATTAGCAGCAATACCTTGGCGATCATCCCTCGGTCGGCAAAGCGGTGGTCGCCCCGCTCCGCCAGATAGGCCTGGCTGCCACGCATCAGCGCCAGATGAATATCGCGGTTCTCCCGTTGGAACGCCAAGGGCCGCAGCGGCGTGGTGTCTGGCATCTTCATAGAGGCTGTTGCCCCATCGTACGTAGGAAGCGTTGCTGCTGTTGCAACAGCTCACGATAGCTGATGCAGCGATAATCCATGGCATAGCGTGGCGCGAGTTCAGCCAGAATGGCGGCTAGCGCTGGATAATGGCGGTGATTCCAGCCGGGGAACAGATGATGGGTGAGATGATAATTCAGCCCGCCGGTCAGATGATGCAACCACTTCGGCGAGGTTTCCCAGTCGCAGGCAGTGGCAAAGTTGTGCCGATACCAGCCCTGCGGCATTTGGCCTCCTTCTGGCACAGCGTAAAACTCAGCCTGCGCCCAGTGGGTACCCAGCAGTAAGAACACCACCAGCAGCGAGGCTAGCATCTGGCTCAACAGATAGGCGATCAGCACCGTTTGCCAGCCAATGCCGTGTTGCTGGCAAACCACCAACGGGATCACCAGCACCACCACTATGTGACACAGTTTGCTGGCAATAAACACCGCCCAGCCCTTGCGTCCGGCCAGCACACCCTCGGCGGCCAACGGGGTTTTGCCCAACCGGTCTGACCAATCAAACACCAGCGCGATATAGGGCAGCGACAAGGCGGCAATCAGCGGCCAGTAAAGGTGCTGATAGCGCATGTGCGCTCGCCATTGCTGGAACGGCGTCTGGCGGAAAAAGCCGTTCTCTTCGGTATCCAGATCGTAATGTTCGACGTTGGCATACACATGGTGATAGCTGACGTGCCTTGTCCGCCAATAGTCCGGATCGACCCCCAGCGGGATCGTCACCAAACGCCCCGCCAGGCGATTCACCCAAGGAGTGCGGGCAAACGCGTTATGCGAAGCGTCATGATTGACGTTGACGTTCAGCAACATGCCCATCATGACAAAGGCAAAGTAGCACAGCATAAACGCCAGCCCCTGCTGCTGCATCAGGCTGAGCAGGTAGAACCCCACGCACAGCAACAACAGGACGATAGCCTTGACCCAACGGGCCACATCGGCAAAGCGGTGATCGTTACGGCCGCTCAGATAAGCATGGGCCCGTCGTTTCAGTTCACGATGAAACGCCTGTTCCCCATCCGCAGGGAAAGAGAGTGGCGGCAACGGATCAACCATGTAAAGCCTCCTTCTGGCGTCCCCAGCCAGCGGCAACGGCGCAGCCATGCACGGCAATGCCGCAGGTCATCAGCCACCAGTAAGGTTGGTGCCAACCCAGCGCCAGCAGCAACAGCAGTGGAGCGGCCAACGCCACCAGCAACCAGACCTTTACACCCCAGCTACGGCCTTCGGCAATCCCACCCAGGGCCACCGCGCCAACCGCCAACAGCATAAACAGTACCGCCTGCTCGCCGGTCAGGCCGTTGTAGCCGTACCCGAAACGATACACGTAGCCCAGCACCAGGGCGAACAGCAACAACGCACCACTCACCATGCACCAGGCGGAGCTGCGGAAACGGGCGCTATTGGCAGAGGGTTTGAAAGGCAGTTTGAAGTAGCGCAAAAACGGCTGATTGCTGGCCCAGAACGGGTTAGCCGACGATTTCTCCCCGCGTACGCCATAGGCGAAAGGCTCGGTTGGCAGCGACGGTCCAAAGGTGCCAAACAGCTTGTCCCAGAAGATAAAGCTGCCACCAAAATTACGGTTGGAATAGGCCAGATCGTTGACGTGATGCACCCGATGGTGCGCCGGGGTAACGAAGATTTTTTCCAGCCAGCCCAGTGTTGGGGTCAGCGCATTATGGTTAAACAGCTGAATGCCGTAGTGCAGGATCGAAACGGTAATGAACACCGAAAGCGGCACTCCGGCCAACGCCAGCAGCATAAAGAACGGGATCGACGTTAATGACGAATACCACGAGTTACGCACGCCCAGCGACAGATTGAAGTGTTCTCCCTGGTGATGCACCACATGCACCGCCCACAGCAGGCGGAAACGGTGATGCAGGCGATGTAACCAGTAAAAACCAAAGTCCCACGCCAGCAGAGCAAACAGCCACACCAGCGCGACCGGCCAGCTATCTACCAGGCCCAGGCTGTAATGGGTCGCCACATAGCCATAGCAGAAAATCTCCAGCCCCCGGAACAGCCACAGCATGATATGCCCGGAGTTGAGGTTGAAGATCACATCGTGCCAATCAACGCTGCCCCGGTTGCGCTTTTGCAGCCAAAGGGCTTCACCCAGCACCACGCACAGCATAAATACTATCGGTATTACCAGATCGGTCATGGTCGTTCTCCCTGACGAAAATCACTGACAATCCATCGAACATGCTGGCAGGCATAGCCTACGGCCATGGCCAACACCGCCCCACTGAGCAAATCCACCAACAGGTGACGGCGCAGTTGCAGAATAGAGAAGGCAATCGCCACTCCCCAAACCGACAACAGTACGCTGCGCCATTTTTTCCGACTGTCCGCCACGGCCCACACGGCCAGGGCCGTCAAGGCTATATGTAAAGAGGGTAAACAGTTTTGTTTGGAATCAATCCCGATCAATGCCGCCAGCATGGTTGAGCTGAGTGAACTGCCCTGATCGACCGGGTAGTCCATCGTCGTCGGCCACAGCAGATAGATGGCCCCCGCAACAAGAGCGGCAAGCTGCATTGAGCTTCTAAGCCATTTGATCCGGCTCAGCGGACACAGCAGATAGCACAGCGGAACGATCAGGAAAAAAGACAGGTATAGCCAGATAGCATGCGGGCTGAAGGGAATGGCACGATCCAGCCAACTCGGCGTCAGCTGATAACCAGCGCCTTGCCATCGGTCAGTGCTGTTATAAATCAGGCCGACAAAGCCCCAACCCAGCAGCATTTGCCATAGGCGATAGATCACCTCTTTCATGGCACCTCCGGCAACCGTACGATACGTCGGCGTTTAGCATCGAACTGCGGCATGATGCGTTGTGCGGTCAGTTGCCATTCCAGTTGCTGCACCGCGATACCCTGCTGGGTAAACAGCGCAATCAGTTGCTGCTGGCAATGTACCAGTTCTTCCGGACTGCAGTCGGCCATCAGGTGCAGCCGCTGGCCAGACAACTGGGTCAGGCGATAATCCGCCACGGCGGGCAACGCGTTGGCAATCACCCGGCGGCACAAGTCGGCAAAGACTCGCTGCGCCGCCCCCAGCAATCCTGGCAGTAACAGCTGATCGTCACAGCGCCCTTCAATCCGCTCCAACGCCATGCTGGCCTGGCCGCACGGGCAAGGCTCCATACACCGTACCAAAATATCATCCAGCCGATAACGCACGATCGGCTGCGTACGGCGGGTAAAATCGGTGATTAACGGGGTAAAGCGCTGTTCATCGAGCCACTGTGGTTCCACGTGAATAAACTCTTCGTTCAGATGCAAGGTGCCGTGGCTACAGGTGGCAGCCAGAAAACCTTCGGTGGCCTGATAGACTTCGCCCACGTCGGCAAATACCCGCTTTAGCAGTTGACGATCCTGCGGCTCCAGCACCTCGGCCACCGAGATCACCTTTTTCACCTGTAGCCGTAACTCGCCCCGTTCGACCGCATGAGCCAACGCGCACAATACCTGCGCAGGTGCGACCACGATGGTGGGTTGCTCCCGTTCAATCTGCGGTAAGTGCTCGGCAAAGGGTGCAAACAAATCGTAAAACGTCAGGCTCAACCAGCGGTTGTTGACGCTGTGATACAGATTGTTGTCCGCACGCAGAAACAGCGCGACCCGCTCACCGGCAAATACCCCTTGCGGCAGCATTTTTGCCAGCATGCCGCCAGCCCAAATCTGCTGCTCCTGCGGGCTGACCACAAATACGCCGCGCCGCCCGGAGGTACCGGTCGATAGACCCACGCTGTATTTGCCCACTTTTGGGGTGAAGTCGCGATCGGTTTCGCTGCGCCTGGCGCAGGCCAACAGCGCCTCAAGTTGCAGCCCGGCGGTATTCATCCGATCAAAATGCGTCATCATGATCGCTTTGTCCATTTCTGGCCATTCGCTCACAGGTAACAGACAGTATGGCCGGAAATAGGGGCTATACGCCAATACCCGGCGGGCAAAGCGTTTTAACTGACGCGCCTGGTAAGCCTCCAGTTCTGCCCTTTCGGTGAAATGCAGCCTGCGCGCTCGCAGATAATGCCACAGCGTCATCAGCGGGATCATAAATCCCCCTCATGGCACAACAGGATCTCCGCCGCGCCGCCGTGATGCAGCTGGTTGAGCGCTTCAAGGGTTTGGTAGTAGCTACGCGGATTGTCCATGATCAGGTTCGCCAGCCGCGAAGGGCCACGCAGTTGCTGGTAGTTCAGCGGCGACCAGGCGGCATCGCTTGCCAGCAGCGTCCAGCCCGCGTCGGTTTGAACAAAGGCGCCAAGGTGGCCCGCAGCATGCCCTGGCAGAGGAACAATGAAGATTTGCCCATCGCTGCCCGGCAGCGCATATCCCTGCTGGAACGGTGCCAGTTCGGCTGGCAGACTCTGTAGCGGGAATGACTCCACAAACTGCAATGCGGATTCAAACTCCTCGGGGATCAACCCCGGTATAAACGCCCGCTTCAGGGCGGCAAAGCCACGCAGCTCTCGAGTTTGCTGCCAGCCCTCACCGGAACAAATCATGTTGAGGCTGCTGAAATCGCGCAGGCCAGCGATATGGTCAGCATGAAAATGGGAAATGATCACCGCCTCAATATCACGCACGCCTACACCCCGGTTACGCAACTGTTCAAGCAGCGCCTGCTGTGGGCTGAAATAGACCGGGGTGATCTGGCTATACAACCGGAAAATACCGCTGGCGGTGTACTGTTGAAAATAGCTGGCATAACCGGTATCCCATAGCCAGCGACGATCGCCCACCTCCAGCAGGTAGGCACGGGAGGGGAATTTGCAGCTACGCATTGGCGAGCCACGCAGCGCCATGCAGCCAAGGTGGGTGCAATAGCCGATTTCAAAGGGGGTGATGTTAGCCATGCGCCGCCATCCCCTGCTGTTTCATCCATTGCCCTGTCAGCTCTATCCCCTGCTCCAGGCTATAACGTGGCCGGTAGCCCAGCTCTTCAATCGCGCGGCTGTTATCCAACGTCATATCAAAATAGGCGGCCGCCGCGCTGTAGCGCGTCAGCACCGGCTCTTTGCCGGTAAAATGGGCTATCAATTCCATGCCACCTGCCACCGCCCACAACAGTCGGTAAGGCAATGCCTGCACCCGATATTGCCAGCCTAGCTGCTGGGCTAGCAGTTGGTGCAGCATATCCTCCAGCCGCTGCGGCTGTTGGTTGGTGATGTTATAAATGCCGCCGGAAGGCAAATTCGGCCGGTTGCTGGCCAGATCCATTGCATGTACTACGTTGAGCACAAAGGTCAGATCCAGATAGGCTTTACCGCCGCCGGGCAGGCGCAGAGCACCTTTATCACGCTGCATCTGGGCCAGGATCCTGGGTACGATCACTCGGTCATGTGGCCCAAACAGGCCACGAGGTCGCAGGATCAGGTACGTGGTTTGCGGATAGCGATGCAACAGCGCACCAATGCTCTGTTCGGCAGCATACTTACTGGCGGCGTAATGATTGGCAAACCGGCGGGCAGATTCACCCTCGGCAATGTTGTGATGATGTTTAAAGTCAAAATAGATCGCCGGGGTCGAGATATGGATAAAGCGTTTCACCCCGCAACGCCCGGCAGCTTTGGCTAGCTTTTCCGTGACGTAGGTGTTGGCCTGGAAAAACGCCTTGCGATCGCCCCACGGGGCAGATTTGGCGGCACAGTGCCAGACGATGTCATAACCCCTCATCAGTTGTTCGCACTGTTCCATCCCGGCACGGGTCAGATCCAACGGGGTAAACTTTGCCCCCAGAGCCACCAACTCACGGCCAACGGCCTCATCACGCCCGGTGGCATGCACCTGATGTCCGGCAGCCAGCAGCCACTCGGCCGCATTGCGCCCTAACCCACTGGTCGCTCCGGTTACCAAGACTTTCATGGCAGCAGAACCATGCCGCCCAGGGTCAGCCCAGCAGCGGTACCGATCAACATTACCGGCTGATTGGCATTCAGCCTGTCGGTGATCGCCGCCTCGTGCAGCGCGGAAGGAATTGATGCCGCCACCTGGTTGCCCCGGTAACGATAGATATCCACCAACGCCTCCGGCGCTACATGCAGCCTTTTGCGCATATGTTCCAGCGAGAGATGGCTGGCCTGATGCGGCACCACGGTGGCGATTTGTGGCAAGGTGAGCCCTGCGGCGCTCAGCAAGCGCTCAAGGTAGCCTTCAATCAGCGCCGAAGCCTGGCGGAACAGCTGCTTGCCCTTCATATGGAACAGAAAATCGCTGTCGTTCATCCCGGCACGCGGGTTACGGCGTGTGCCACCGGCGCGGATTTCACACAGATCGCTGCCTTCCGGGTAGGTTTCCATCAGGTAGGACAAAATCCCGCTGCGCCCATCGCCGCGTTCCACAATGGCACAGGCGGCACCATCGCCAAAAATCAGTGAGGACTCTTCATCTTCCCAGTCGATACCGCGGGAGGCGATATCGGCAGAGACGATGGCAATACGCCGGTAAACGCCGGCGTTGAGTAGCCCTGCCGCCACCTGCAATGCGCTAATAAAGCTGACGCAGCTGGTATTGATATCAAAGCCTGCGGTACCTGAGGGTAAGCCGGCGATTTTAAGAATATGCGCGGCACTAAAGGGCAATGCCTGTACAGAAATGGCCGAGGCCGAGATCAACAGATCGATGGAGCCACGCACAATAGTATGGCGAGCCAGCGCGTCATCCAATGCGGCGACGGCCAGTTCAGCCTGGCTGGCCTGATTGCTGGCATGAAAGCGATGAATAATTCCCGAGCGTTTTTCTACATAGCCGTCGGGTTTGTTCAACTGCCGATCCAACGCCGAAGATTCGACGCAGCCGGGAGGCAAAGCCGCTCCTGTCGCAATGATTTTCAGCGGCAGCACGGGGTGGGACAGGTTATCAATGGTCATAGGTGTTCAGTCTGCTTATCCCTAACTCATTTGGCTTAGCATCCAGCGTAATTAATCAAACTTTTTACGCTCTTTTGATCTAGCCCTTATTTAACATCAGCATAAGGAAAATCCTAACAGGAATTTTTACTGATTGATTCCGTTCGCTTAACTAACCTGGTAAACCATGCCGTTAACCTAATGGCACAGCCTAGATCAACGCCGAAAAGAGATCTATAAGAATAAGCTGTTTGGCCATGTCCTGGGAGGCTAAGGCAGGCCAAAATCAATGACTGAATCAACGGTAAAAGGGTATTGATGCGGGGAAAACAGAACAGCGGCAACGTCCAAAGACCTTGCCGCTGGGTAACGCGGGGAATTAACGGCGGTTACGCACCAACTGGTAGCGGCGAGTCAGATATTCCACCGGCACGCTCCAGATATGCACCAGGCGGCAGAACGGGAAAATCAGGAACAGGGTCATGCCGAGCACGATATGGATCTTGAATATCAGTGCAACCCCTTCCAGGTGTTGAGCTGCACCGCCATGGAAGGTCACCACCGCTTGCGCCCAGGCCACCAACTTCAGCATCTCGCTGCCGTCCATGTGTTGAGCAGAGAACGGAATGGTCAACAGCCCCAGGCACACCTGCACGACCAGCAACGTCAGGATCAGGATATCCCCTACGCTACTGGTGGCGCGGATACGTGGGTTTGTCAGACGGCGCTTTAATAACAGCACGCCGCCCACCAACATCATCACGCCACAGGCCCCACCGGCAAACATCGCCATTTTCTGCTTCACGGCGATCGGCAGGAAAGATTCATACATCCAGTGCGGCGTCAGCATGCCGAGGAAATGCCCGGCAAAAATGCCCAGAATGCCAATATGGAACAGATTGGAGGCCAGCCGCATGCCCTTTTTATCCAGCATCTGGCTGGAGCCAGCACGCCAGGTGTATTGCCCGTAGTCGTAACGCAGCCAACTGCCGATCAGGAAGATCGCCCCGGCGATATACGGATAGATATCGAAGAAGAAAAGCGTCAGAAAGTGCATGATTAGCGTCCTTTGGTTGCCGAGGTCATTGAGCCCACATCCAGATACTGTGGCGCTACCGCCCCAGCAAAGCGCCGCTGGTGAGTGGCTTGCTGCGCCGAAGCACAGCCCTGCTCACCCAAAAACTTGATCTGTTCTTCTTCCCAGACGGCATCCAGTGCCTGTGGCGTGTCGTCACGTGTTTCACCGGCAACTTGTGGCTGCAAACTTTTGGCTGCAACGCCACTAGCAGACAACACCAGCAGCAGATCGAACAGCACCGCATACGGGCTTTGACGCTGCTGCAAGCGAGCACCCAGCAGGGCCAGAATGGGGGCGATATCCTGCAATCCGCCCTGAGCTTCCTCTTTGTTGCGGCTAGCCAGATATTCCAGATACAGCGGCAGGAAGTCCGGTAGTTCCCGGCTATCGATCTCCAACCCGGCTTCGCGGTATTGCGCCATCAGATCGACCATCGCCTGGCCACGGTCGCGGGATTCACCGTGAACGTGCTCAAACAACAACAGTGAAGTCGCACGGCCGCGATCGAACAGCTCGCAATACTCCGCCTGCACGTCCAGCAACGGACGGACGCAGAAGCGGCGGATAAACAGAATCAGCTGGGCACTGTGATGCAAATCCAGTTCGCAGGCTGTTTCCAGGGCTTCCACCAGCTCTTGCTGATGGTCAAACAGTTCCTGTTCAGGATAATCTAGCAGGCGGGCAATAATTCGCAGAGCGATCATGAAGCATCCTCCTTGCGCGGGGTTTTCTGCGTCACGTCGATGGCATCGATGCGGCGGCTGTTAAACAGGTTGAATTTGCTG
The DNA here is from genome assembly GCF_059697885.1 of Serratia sp. NCCP-200. Taxonomy (NCBI): domain Bacteria; kingdom Pseudomonadati; phylum Pseudomonadota; class Gammaproteobacteria; order Enterobacterales; family Yersiniaceae; genus Serratia; species Serratia sp. NCCP-200. The sequence continues at coordinate 1,004,493 of NZ_BAAKUJ010000001.1, read as the reverse complement.
TCGCTGCCGTGGCAACCGTCGCCAAAGCTGAAGCCACAGCCTTTGCTTTCAGGGAAGGCTTCGCGCGCCAGCTCACGATGGCTGGAAGGCACGACGAAACGGTCTTCGTAGTTAGCGATCGCCAGATAGCGATACATCTCTTGCGCCTGCGCCTCTGTCAGCCCCACCTGCTCCAGCGCGCTGGTATCCACCACGCCGTCCACGGTTTCTGCCCGCTTGTAGTGGCGCATCGCCAACATCCGTTTCAGCGCCAACAGCACCGGAGCGGTATCCCCGGCGGTCAACAGATTCGCCAGATATTGCACCGGGATGCGCAGGCTTTCGACATCAGGCAACACGCCGCTATGGGCCAACTCACCGGCATCGGCAGCCGACTGGATCGGAGACAACGGCGGCACGTACCACACCATCGGCAAGGTGCGATATTCCGGGTGCAGCGGCAACGCCAGCTTCCAGTCCATCGCCATCTTGTAAACCGGCGACTGCTGCGCAGCCTCAATCACCCCTTGCGGGATACCGTCTTTCAGCGCTTGCTCAATCACCGCCGGGTCGTGCGGATCGAGGAAGATATCCATTTGGCTCTGATACAGGTCTTTATCGTTCTCTGTAGCGGCCGCTTGTTCAATGCGGTCGGCATCGTACAGCAGCACGCCGAGATACCGGATACGCCCCACGCAGGTTTCCGAACATACGGTCGGCTGGCCAGCCTCAATCCTTGGGTAGCAGAAGATGCACTTCTCCGATTTGCCGCTCTTCCAGTTGAAGTAGATTTTCTTGTAAGGGCAGCCGGTAAGGCACATCCGCCAGCCGCGGCATTTGTCCTGATCGATCAGCACAATGCCGTCTTCGCCGCGTTTATAGATCGCTCCGCTCGGACAAGTCGCCACACAGGCCGGGTTCAGGCAGTGCTCGCACAGGCGTGGCAGATACATCATGAAGGTGTTTTCGAACTGGCCGTACATCGCCTTCTGCATGTTGTCGAAGTTTTTATCCTTGGCACGCTTGTCGAACTCACCGCCGAGGATCTCTTCCCAGTTTGGGCCACTTTCGATCTTGTTCATCCGTTGACCAGTGATCAGCGAGCGCGGACGGGCGATCGGCTGATGCTTGCCCTGCGGGGCAGTGTGCAGATTCTGGTAGTCGTAATCGAACGGCTCGTAATAATCGTCCAGCGCGGGAACATCCGGGTTGGCAAAGATCTTCGACAGCAGGCCAACGCGGTTACCCATGCGCGGCTCCAGCTTGCCGTTGATTTTGCGTATCCAGCCGCCCTTCCATTTATCCTGATCTTCCCAGGCGTTGGGATAACCGATGCCCGGCTTGCTTTCCACGTTGTTGAACCAGGCATATTCCATGCCTTCGCGGCTGGTCCAGACGTTCTTACAGGTTACCGAACAGGTATGGCAACCGATGCACTTGTCCAGGTTGAGCACCATGCCAACTTGCGAACGAATTTTCATTTGGCTTTCTCCTGCTGGCTGCCCTGCGCGTAGTCGTTACCTTCGCCGTCTAACCAGTCGATATGGTCCATTTTGCGCACCACCACAAACTCATCGCGATTCGAGCCAACGGTGCCGTAGTAGTTAAAACCGTAGGCCAACTGCGCATAGCCGCCGATCATATGGGTCGGTTTCGGGCACACGCGGGTCACCGAGTTGTGGATCCCGCCGCGCTGGCTGGTAATTTCCGAGCCTGGAATGTTCACGATACGTTCCTGCGCGTGATACATCATGGTCATGCCCGACGGAATACGCTGGCTGACCACCGCACGAGCGGTGAGCGCGCCGTTGGCGTTGAAGGCCTCGATCCAGTCGTTATCTTCAATGCCCAAATCTTTGGCATCGTCCTCACTCAACCAGACGATTGGCCCGCCGCGTGACAGGGTCAGCATCAACAGGTTGTCGCTGTAGGTGGAGTGAATGCCCCACTTCTGGTGCGGAGTCAGGAAGTTCAGCGCCTTCTCTTTATTGCCGTTTGGCTTTTTGTTCAGCAACGGCTGCGCGGCACGAGTGTCGATCGGCGGGCGATAAACCAGCAGGCTTTCCCCGAAGGCTCGCATCCACTCGTGATCCTGATACAGCTGTTGACGGCCGCTCAGGGTGCGCCACGGGATCAACTCATGCACGTTGGTGTAGCAGGCGTTGTAAGAAACGTGTTCGTCTTCCAGGCCAGACCAGGTCGGGCTGGAGATGATCTTGCGCGGCTGGGCCTGAATATCGCGGAAGCGGATTTTTTCGTCTTCCTTGTTCAGCGCCAGATGGGTGTGATCGCGCCCGGTGATGTTGCTCAGCGCCTGCCAGGCTTTCACCGCCACCTGCCCATTGGTTTCCGGTGCCAGCGAGAGGATCACCTCCGCCGCATCGATAGCACTTTCTATCTTAGGCCGCCCAACTGCCGGGCCTTCGGTCTTCACGTAGTTGAGCTTTTTCAGGAAGTCGACTTCGGTCTGGGTGTTCCAACTGATGCCCTTACCCCCATTGCCAAGCTTGTCCAGCAGCGGGCCGAGCGAGGTAAAGCGCTCGTAGGTCGCGGGGTAATCGCGTTCTACCACCATGATGTGCGGCGCAGTTTTGCCCGGGATCAGCTCGCACTCGCCTTTCTTCCAGTCTTTCACGCCGTAGGGCTGCGCCAGTTCGGCGGCGGAGTCATGCTGGATCGGCAGCGTGACAATGTCTGTCTCCTGACCCAGGTGACCAACGCAAACCTCGGAGAACGCTTTGGCGATACCCTTGTAGATCTCCCAGTCGCTCTTGGAATCCCAGGCAGGATCGACAGCCGCAGACAGCGGATGAATAAACGGATGCATATCCGAGGTATTCATATCGTCTTTCTCGTACCAGGTGGCGGTGGGCAACACAATGTCGGAATACAGGCAGGTGCTGGACATGCGGAAATCAAGCGTCACGACCAGATCCAACTTGCCTTCACCACCGTTATCCAACCACTCGACTTCCTGCGGTTTTACGCCGCCCTGCTGGCCCAGATCCTGGCCCTGGATGCCATTCTCGGTCCCCAGCAGATATTTGAGCATGTATTCATGTCCCTTGCCGGAGGAGCCCAGCAGGTTGGAGCGCCAGACGAACAGGTTACGCGGGAAGTTCTGTGGATTATCCGGTTGTTCGGCAGCAAAGCGAACGTTGCCCTGTTTCAGGCTCTCCACGGTGAAGTCCAGCGGTGTCTGACCGGCCGCTTTGGCCTGAGCGGCCAGAAGCAGCGGGTTGGTGTCCAGTTGCGGTGCCGATGGCAACCAACCCATGCGTTCAGCACGCACGTTCAGGTCGATCAGGCTGCCAGCAAACTGGCTCTTGTCCGCCATCGGTGATAACAGCTCTTCAGTGCCGACCGTCTCATAGCGCCATTGGCTGGAGTGGTTGTAGAAGAACGAGGTGCTGTTCATATGGCGCGCCGGCCGTTGCCAATCCAGGCCAAAGGCCAGCGGCATCCAACCGGTTTGTGGGCGCAGTTTTTCCTGGCCAACATAGTGCGCCCAGCCGCCACCGCTTTGGCCAACGCAACCGCAGAAGATCAGCATGTTGATCAACCCGCGATAGGTCATGTCCATGTGATACCAGTGGTTGACGCCGGCCCCAACGATAATCATCGAACGGCCGTGGGTTTTCTCGGCATTCTCGGCAAACTCGCGCGCAATGCGGATGATGTTGTGGCGTGACACGCCGGTGATTTGTTCTGCCCAGGCTGGCGTATAGGCTTTGACTTCGTCATAACCGTTGGCGCAGTTGGCATCATTCAGACCACGATCCAGGCCGTAGTTCGCCAGCGTCAGGTCGTAGACGCTGGTCACCAGCGCCTGGCTGCCGTCCGCCAGTTGCAGGCGTTTTACCGGCAGTTTGTGCAGCAGGATGTCGTCCAGCGCCACGCTGTTGAAATGCTCACTCTCGGCACCGCCGAAGTAAGGGAAGCCAACGTCAACCACCTCATCATGGCTGCCTAGCATACTAAGTTGCAGCTCTACATCCTGCTGGGCTTTACCTTCACGCTGTTCCAGATTCCATTTGCCCTTCTCACCCCAACGGAAGCCGATGGAGCCCTGCGGCGCCACCAGTTCACCGCTGGTCTGATCCAGCGCGACGGTTTTCCACTCGGGGTTGTTTTCCTGGCCAAGGCCATCCACCAGATCGGCGGCGCGCAGAAGGCGGCCAGCGGCGTAATAGCCCTCGGTGCGCGGTTCCAACATCACCAGCATCGGCATATCGGTGTAGCGGCGTACATAGTCGCGGAAATAGCCAACTTCACGATCCAGATGGAACTCTTTAAGCATCACGTGGCCCATCGCCAGCGCCATGGCGCTATCGGTACCCTGTTTCGGGTTCAGCCACTGGTCGCATAGCTTGGCTACTTCCGCATAGTCTGGCGTCACCGCGACGGTTTTGGTGCCCTTGTAGCGAACCTCGGTGAAGAAGTGGGCATCCGGGGTGCGCGTTTGCGGCACGTTGGAACCCCAGGCAATGATATACGAGGAGTTGTACCAGTCGGCGGATTCAGGCACGTCGGTCTGTTCGCCCCAGGTCATCGGCGAGGCCGGTGGCAAATCGCAGTACCAATCGTAGAAGCTCAGGCAGGTGCCGCCAATCAGCGATAGATAACGGGCACCGGCTGCGTAAGACACCATCGACATCGCCGGGATCGGCGAGAAGCCGATAATGCGGTCCGGGCCAAAGGTCTTGGCGGTATAGACGTTGGAGGCGGCGATCAGTTCATTGACCTCCTGCCAACTGGAACGAACAAAACCACCGCGGCCACGGGCCACTTTGTAGCTTTTGGCTTTTTCCGGGTCGGAAACGATCGAACCCCAGGCATCAACCGGATCGCTGTGCAAGGCTTTAGCCTCACGCCATAGCTTGATTAGGCGTTTGCGCATCAGCGGATATTTCAGGCGGTTGGCGCTGTAGAGATACCAGGAATAGCTGGCACCACGTGGGCAGCCACGGGGCTCATGGTTGGGCAAATCAGGACGGGTGCGTGGATAATCGGTCTGCTGGGTTTCCCAGGTAACCAGGCCGTTTTTCACATAGATTTTCCAGCTACAGGAGCCGGTGCAGTTAACACCATGGGTGGAGCGCACCACTTTGTCGTGCTGCCAACGGCTGCGGTAACCGTCTTCCCAATCGCGGTTGGTGTTCAGCGTTTGGCCATGACCGCCAGAGAAAGGTTCGGCCAGCTGCTTGAAGTAGCGGAACCGATCTAGAAATTTGCTCATCCGGAGTTCTCCTGAAGGCTCATCACCCTACGAGTTTCAAGCCGCAGCATGAAAGACGACGGGCATATTGTTGTAAGAAGTTGCCAAGTGACATTGCTCAATCTGCGGCCAAGGCTACTGATGCTCAGCCGGGCGTAACTTGATTGCGATCAAGGGAATCAGTGAGGAAAAACGTGGGGAGCGGTGGAAATACCACTAAAGGATGAGCGTTAAAATTAACGCTATCTAACTGTAATAAAACAAGAATAATGGATTTACAGAGATAAGCCTCTGGCGAACCTCCTGAAACGGAAATTTGGGGGTAGTGACGGTAAAAACGGAAGTGTGAGCTAGATTGATGACAAAATTACCGGATAATCTTGTCTGAAACGGCTTCCAGGGACTCCCTGCTAGCGAGTCCTACATTCAACCCGCATTTCCTTTTCATTCCCCGCCAGATACACGCAATTCAACGCCTGGGGATGAACACCTGGGGAGGTGTCTAATGAAAAAGAGAGGACCATACGAGGGCTGTTTAGCTGCTTATGCTGTATTGCAGGCCTGGTTTGGCTGCCCAAAGCATAGGATAAAAGTGAAACTGTCAACAACGCAATAAACGCTGCCAAATACTTCAATATTCGGCCCCCCGGCGTTAGCGTGTTTTGCCTGGGATCATCCAAAACCATTTCGCTTAATATCGGATTCATTCGGGAATAACCTTGCGACACCGTTGCATTTTCAATAATTTCATCGGCCATATGATTTAATTTATCCTCAGATAAATCACTATTGAAATTTTCACCATCATCATTTCCAGGAATAATCTTCGTAGCGGCGGCAGATTCCCCTGATGATATAAAGTTAAAAATCGCTTTATCGTCCACCTTATAGCCAAGACGAGGAATGGTCCTGATGAGAGCATGCTCCGTGTCGCCAATTTTCTGGCGAATGGACTTAATCGTCTGATTGATTGTCGAGTCTGAGCAATAGGTGCCTTTCCAGATAGTCTCAATGATTTCTGAGCGGCTCACCAACTCAGGCGACCGGTTAACCAGCAGGGAAAGGATCTGCAGCTCTTTCCAACGTAGGCGTGAACGCTGCCTGGAGGGGAGCAAAACATCAAAATTTATGATTTTTATTTCCTGTTCAGCAGCCACTTTTCATTTTCCTTATGAGTTCACAGCGTCCCCATTTGTATAGACATATGAAAAAATGTTCAACAATTTAAATATAAACTCGGTGAAACAGACTGACTTTATATTTCACCTGTTTTTCATAACTTAGTGAAATCATGCAGCTCACTAAGAAAAAACCACCCCCTCCTGGTCCATGGCCAATTCAGACATAAACCACTCCGCATCAAGGATTACGGATTTTCTTTTTTGATGAAATAGTGGGCATTAAGATTTCATCAATAAATAAACATGGGATCCTCTTATCAGCACTCAACAAAAAAGCGATGTTAATATAGACCAATAAAATCGCCAAGTGTCGGTAATATTACACATCGGAGTTTTGGCGAAAGTAGCGGTGAATTCACCGATTGGCTATCAGTGAAACAACGGGTGGGAATTGAGAGGGTAGATACTCCCCGGCAAGCGGGGAGTATCTGATTACTGACAGGCAATGGTGCTCAATGGATAGGAGTCGCACATGTTCGACCGCAGGGCCGCCGCATGCTGCCTCCGCTTGACTCAACTAGCGGGAAACCTTTTTACGGCCGTAAACGCCCCAGGTCACCACGACACACAGAATATAAAACACCAGGAAGATCTTCATCGCCCCAGCCGGTGAGCCAGTCAACGCCAGCGAAGTCCCAAACGCCTTGGGAATAAAGAACCCCCCTGCTGCACCAATCGCCGAGATAAAGCCCAACGCCGCAGCCGAATCGGTTACCGCCTCGCGCTGTGCCAACTCATCGCTTCCTCCTTCGGCTTTCACTCTGTCCACGGTGATTTTACGGAATATCACGGCGATCATCTGGAAGGTCGAGCCGCTGCCCAACCCGGCGGTGAGGAACAGCACCATAAACACGCCATAGAAGGCCATAAACGAGCCCTCGTGATCGCTACCCGGCAAGGTCAGGAACAGCAAGGCGGCGAAAATAGCCATGACTATAAAGTTCAGCAGCGTCACACGAATACCGCCAAAGCGATCGGAAAGCGCCCCGCCCACGGGACGAGCCAGCGCCCCAAGGAACGGCCCGAAGAAGGCATAATGCAGGATCACCACGTCAGGAAACTGGGTTTTCGCCAGCATGGCAAAACCGGCAGAGAAACCAATAAAGGAACCAAAGGTCGCCAGATACAGCAGGCTCAAAACCCACAGGTGACCCCGTTTCAGTACCGGCAGTTGTTGGCGCAAAGAAGCCTTTGAGGCGGCCAAATCGTTCATACCGAACCAGGCCGCCAGCGTTGCCACCAGCAGGAAAGGCACCCAAATCCAGGCGGCGTTTTCCAACCACAACTGGCTGCCGTCTGGCTGTGTCTGCCCAGTGCCGCCCAGGAAGCCGAACATGGCGAGCGAGATGGCTAACGGAGCCACCAGTTGCATTACGCTGACCCCCAGATTTCCCAGACCGCCGTTCAGCCCCAACGCGCCACCCTGCTTCGCCTTCGGGAAGAAGAAGCTGATGTTCGCCATGCTGGAAGCAAAGTTGGCCCCAGCAAAACCACACAACAGCGCGATAATGATAAATACGTTGAATGAGGTGGTTGGATCCTGCACCGCATAGCCCAACCACAGGCAAGGTACCAGCAGGAAACAGGTGCTGATGGCCGTCCAACGGCGGCCACCAAACATCGGGATCACGAAGGAATACGGCACGCGCAGGATCGCGCCGGAAACCGAAGGCAATGCGGTCAACAGAAACAACTGATCGGTGGTGAAGTTAAAACCCACTTTGTTCAGATTAACCGCCACGGCGCTGAACAGCATCCAGACGCAGAAGGCGAGCAACAGGCAGGGTATGGAGATCCACAGGTTGCGGCGGGCAATGCGGTGCCCGCTCTGCTGCCAGAATTCGCTGTTCTCAGGTTGCCAGTCCTGAATAACCGCACCCGTTTTTTTTGCTAAAGGCGTTGCAGATTGCGACATAATAACCTCAGAAACACGGTGATAACTGCGCACACCCTAGTTGATCCCCTCAAGCGGTAAAGTTGACGCAAATCAATGAGCAAGCAGGTAACTCATGGTGGAAAAACCTCATACATCCCTTAGTGAGTAGCCAATCCAGTCCAGCTAATCTATTGGTATTCAGCAGGTTATACCACAGTAGTGCTAATGGTTTGGCTATGGGTCAGGCCACCGGAAACTAAGGGGTACTTCGTTAGGGGTATGGGGTTACGCCGGGGGATGAGGAAAAATGGCTGCTATTGACGTAATTTGGCGGCCGGAGTTGCTGATATCTACTCTCTGGTTTCTGCTGCTCTATAGGGGACGCGTATTCGATGAAACGCTTGCTGGCTCCGCTTTCCATCGTTAACCAGGTTGCCCTGCTAATGCTACTGCTGGGGGTGCTGGGTATCGCCGGAATGAGTATTTCCGCCTGGATGTCGCAAAGCATTCAGGGCAATGCTCATGCCATCAACAAGGCGGGCTCCCTACGAATGCAGAGCTACCGTCTGCTGTCTCAGGTCCCTCTGGATGCCCGCAGTGACCTCCTGATGCAGGGATTGGATCAGGATGAAACCAGCCGCGATTTGCAGCTGGCGTTGGAGCGCGAAGGGCTAACCCCACAGTTGCTGACGCTGCGTGACTATTGGCTAAACCAGCTGCAACCACGGCTGCGCCAAGCACAACGCCCCGCCGATGCGGCCCCCCAAGTGGCCCATTTTGTCAGCCTGCTGGACAAGCTGGTTTCCGATATCGATCATCAAACCGAACGGCGCTTGTTGATGGTGACGCTGGTTCAGGGGGGATTTATCGCCCTGACGCTGTTGCTGCTGGTCGGCACCATCTGTTATCTACGCCGCCGTTTGCTGCACCCTTGGCGTCAATTGGTGGCACTGGCGCTGGCGGTTGGCCGCGGTGATTTCAGCCACCGCTTTGCCCAACGTGGGCATCAGGACGAGATGTCTTCCCTCGGCGCCGCGCTCAACACCATGTCCGATGAGCTTGCCACCATCTATGCCAGGCTGGAGCAACGTGTCGCAGAAAAAACCGCCGACCTGCAACAGAAAAATCAGGTGCTGGGCTTTCTGTATCGCACCAGCCGCCAGTTGCACACCAGCGAGCCGATCTGTAGCCGCCTGACGCCGATCCTCAACCAGTTGCAAACCTTGACGCCGCTACACAGCATCCAGGTACGGCTGTATGAAAACAACAGTCAGGAACAGTTTCTACAATTAAGCGGTAACCAGCCATTGAGGCCGGAGTATTGCCATAATCCGGTCTGTAGCGCCTGCTTGAGCGAACATCAGCCGCATAGTCAGGGCCATCCTTCTCTTAGCTGGAGCCTGAGTGACCAACTGGGCAATTATGGCATCGTCGTCGCTCAACATGCACCAGAACAACAGCTAAGCGATGAGCAATGTCAGTTGATGAATACCCTGATAGAGCAGTTGACCAGCGTATTGGCGATAGAGCGCCAGGTTGACCACCAGCAGCAGTTGATGTTGATGGAAGAGCGGGCCGCGATTGCCCGCGAGTTACACGACTCCATCGCTCAGTCCCTCACCTGTTTGAAAATGCAGACCAGTTGCCTGCAAATGCAGGGGAACGAACTCCCTGCGGCTAGCCTGGCGCTGGTGCAACAGATGCGTGAAGAGATCAGCACCGCCTATCGCCAGTTACGCGAGCTGTTAACCACCTTCCGCCTGCGCCTGACCGAACCTGGTCTGCTGGCGGCACTACAGTCTACGGTGCAAGAATTCAACCAGCGGCTGGGGATCACCATCGAACTGGATTATCAGTTAGGACCACGAAGCATACCGGCCTATCAGGCGATCCATCTGCTGCAGATCGCGCGTGAGGCATTGAGTAACATTCACCAACACGCGCAGGCAAGCCAGGTCACGATTCGGGTGACCAACCTGCAGGGCGAAGTCACCCTGAGCGTCAGCGACAATGGCCGTGGTCTGCCCGATATCAGTGAACGGCCCGATCATTACGGCCTAATCATCATGCGCGATCGCGCCAAAAGCCTGCATGGCCAGTGCGAAATCTTGCCGTGCAGCGGCGGCGGCACCGAAGTACGGGTGACGTTCCGCCCAGATAACTCTGCTATCGAATAAGGAAATATTATGACGACCGAAGAAGCTGCCACCATACTGCTGATTGACGATCACCCCATGCTGCGTAACGGCGTCAAGCAGTTGATTAGCATGGATCCGCGGCTGCAAGTCATCGCCGAAGCCAGCAATGGCGAACAAGGGGTGGAACTGGCGGAGCTGCACGATCCCGACCTGATCCTGTTGGATCTGAATATGCCCGGACTGAACGGCCTGGCAACGCTGGATCGCCTGCGCCAAACCGCCCTTTCCGGCCGCGTGGTGGTGTTTAGCGTCTCCAACCATGAAGACGATGTGGTGAGCGCGCTAAAACGCGGTGCAGATGGCTATCTATTGAAAGATATGGAACCAGAGGAACTGCTCAAGGCGCTGCATCAGGCGGCGGCAGGGCAAATGGTACTGAGCGAAGCATTGACTCCAGTGCTGGCGGCCAGCCTGCGGGAAAACCGTCCGGCGGTAGAACGCGACATCCAGCAGTTAACCCCGCGCGAGCGCGACATCCTCAAGTTGATCGCGCAGGGGCTGCCAAACAAGCTGATCGCCCGTAAACTGATGATCACCGAAAGTACCGTCAAGGTGCACGTGAAACACCTGCTGAAGAAGATGAAACTGAAGTCCCGCGTAGAAGCCGCCGTTTGGGTGTTAGGTAATAAGAAGGATTAGTTACCCTCTGGGTGCAACGGCCCGGTAACCGCCGGGATTGCCGGTGGCTGCAAAGTTTGCGGCGGCGGTAACCCAGGCTCCCCTTCAATAGACAAGCTCAGGGGAGCAGTAACCTGTAGCGTGATCCAGTTCGAGGTGGCTTTCTGCTGCTTTTCATCCTCAAGGGTGACGGACAGTTGGTAGTGATTACTGGCCCCTGGCGTCTCATCCCACGCGGGCACCGTCAAGGTCCACCCCTGCGGATCGTTGATATTCGCCGGCGGCGTCAGGCTGACGGCCTGAGTATCCCCTTGCCAGTTGACCGCAGCGATCTTATTGGCCGCTTTGATTTCCAGCACCAGCGGCAGCGTTTCCCCTGGATTCAGGCTCCATGACGGCGTCGCCAGAAACACCTGCAACGTTTTGCTTTCACGGAACTCCAGCACTGGCACATTATTACGTTCAATGCTGTCATAGCGGCTACCGCGCAATGATTTGGCCTGTTCCACGTAGTACGGAGAAATCTGTTTGAGCAGCGGCACCCCAAGGCGATAGGTCATCGCCAGCTCGACCTTGTCCTGGGTTTCGCCCACATTATCCAGTTTGTGCAAGGCTTTGACCGTGACCAACGGGACCGGCGTATAGTTGAGCCCCACCTGCATAGCGCTAGGATCCGTTTGTTTGTTGCCATTGCCTAGCAGATCGACACTGGCGCCGCGATACTGTTCAAAGCTGAGCGAGGCCCCAAGCTGGTGGTAAAACGGCAGATAACCTTGAGTGGTAATGTCGTAGCCACGCGCCGGACGGCCGAGAAAGACGGCATTATTTGCCTGTGGAGAAAATGACGATAGCGGGTGGTAATAGTTGGCCGACAAGCGCAAATAGTCACCCCAGGCTTCTGCACCGATGCTGCCGCGGTTGCGCTGATTCTGGAAATCACTGTCGAGCACGGAGTTGTAGCCCAGCAGCCAATCCCCCACCACCCAGCGCTGCCCCAGACCAAAATTACCCTGTGAACCATTAGCCTTTTGCAGATAACCCACCTGGCTGTAGGTCAACAAGCCATCCACGTCATAGAGCGGGCTGAACAACTGACCGCTGCTGCCGGTAAAATCCCCTTCAGGTGTGACCGCAAGCGACAGTTTAGCGGTGCCAAGTGGCGAAAGCAGTTCCTCTGTCTCCTGTTGTAAGACCGAACTGGCCTGGTTGGTCAGGTAATCTTTGGTATCGGCGCGCGCCCGCTCGCTGGATATCTGGTTAAGATTCTGCTCTGCCAGCTTTTTCGCCCGCGTAGCCCACTCTTTTTCTTTTTCGGCATCGTTGACGCCAGCGCTGCCCAGATCCGGCAGTTCTTGCGCCGGGGATGCTTGCGCCTTGACCTCACTGACCACAGCCACAGGCTTTTCTACCGGGGTCACGGCCGCAGGCACTTTAGCTGCGATATCAGCCGCATTTGCCACCGCCGGTGGGGCGATAACCTGGGTTTCTGCTGGAGGCGCTATTGTCTGAGCTTCTGCTACCGCCGCCGTTGGTACTACCGTCTGGGTTTCTGCTGTTGCTGTCGGTGGCGCTTTAGCCAGATCGTCAATCACGCTCGTCCCGACCGAGGGGACTTCCACCGTGGACTCAGCTTCGCTTTTCACCGCGACGGGTGCCTCAGCCTGGACGTCAGGCACGCCAACCACTGCCGGGGGAGCCTCCGCCTGGGCATTAAACATTATCGCCGGTAGAGCTAATAACCCGAGTAAGCGCGTGCTGGATAACAACTGTGACATCTTTTGCTGAATAACCTTGCTCATAACCACGTTTGCCCTTCGTCTTCCTTGCCGCATGGCAAACTTATCTCGTTGACACTACCGTTCCGGCAGGAAGAAATAACCTGCCGCACAGCATAATGCAACCTGAAGCCATAGGGTAAGCGATCGGCAAAAAGAAGCCATCGGAAAAACCTGTAATCGGGGATTTAAACCAAGGGTATTACCAGCGATAAAAAAGACGTCCGAACAGCACATTCCACCATTGGGGCAAACGTGCTGCACGGACGCCTGTTGAAATTCGTCGCGGATAGTCAACGTTTCCGCGTTTAAGGTAAAGCAGCTTGTATGCCAGTTTGCCAAGCTACAGATTTTAGAGTGTTATTGCCGTGCAATCTGTAATCCACCCCTCATTATTGCACAGTGATATGGCGCGCTTTGCACCATTCCAGCGCATTACAGCCTCAGATCTGATAGTCGATAACCTGTTCCAACTGATCGGAGAACACTTTTTCTTTAATGTCCGTGAGCGACAAGGTGGGATTACATAGCTGGATAAACTGCCAGGTATAGTTACGTTGTAACTGACCGCGCTTCAGCCCCAACCAGACGGTATTAGGCTCAAACAAATGTTCGGCATTGAGGCTCACCAACCCACGATCGCGCTCCTTTTCAAACGACATATCCGCCAGAATGCCTACACCCAGCCCCAACTCAACATAGGTTTTGATGACGTCAGAATCCTGGGCGCTTAGCGCGATATCCGGCGTCAGCCCTGCGGCTTTGAATGCCGCATCCAGCCGTGAGCGCCCGGTGATGCCCTGGCGGTAGGTAATCAACGGCAACGCACTGAGCATTTCCAACGTAACCAGTGGTTGGCGTGTCAATTCATGGCCTTCCGGAACCAGGATCGCATGGTTCCAGCGGTAATAGGGAAAAGCAGCCAATGACTCTTCGCTCATCAGGCGTTCACTGGCGATGCCGATATCCGCTTCGCCGCAGGCCAGCATGGCGGCAATCTCCTCCGGGCTCCCCTGATTAAGCACCACGCGCACCTGCGGATACAGCGCCCGAAACTCCTTAATCACCCCCGGTAGGCTGTAGCGGGCCTGGGTATGAGTGGTGGCAATATGGAGTTGTCCCGCATCTTTACTGCTGAACACATCGGCCAGACGGCGGATATTATTGGCATCATTGAGGATGCGTTCCGCGACCACCAACAGCTCTTTGCCCGGTTCGGTCATGCCTAATAACCGTTTGCCACGGCGGATAAATATCTCAATCCCCAGTTCCTCTTCCAGCTCGCGAATATGACGGCTAACGCCAGACTGTGAGGTAAATAACGCATTAGCGACGTCAGTCAGGTTGTAGTTGCAACGCGCTGACTCACGAATAATTTTTAATTGCTGAAAATTCATTCCGTCCTCTTCTATCCCCAAAACCGTTAACAATATTGATACGGAGTCTGGGCAAACAGAACAAATAAGGAATAGTCTTTACTTATAGCTTTTAATGCTAAGTGCATTTTTTATCATTAAAAATTCACCATCGCTTTTCTTTATATTACAAATAGATTTAAAATCAATGAGATAAATAACCATTTTAATATTATGGTTAAGTGAGTTATGCAGCAAAAAGTTATTACCTAGAGGGATAAGATATATCAACGCGAGGGTTGTTGAGACATTTGGGGGCGCACAATACGACGCCCCGACGGTAACTGAAAGCTAGGCCGTGGCTTCGCCACCTATTGGCCCCGAGGTGTTCTGTTGCAGCCACTGGCGGACATAGCCGACCAGATCGCCGATGCAGTCATCCTTCATGCCGTGATTTTTCAGCTCGTTGTCCAAGGCAAACAGATACTGCGCATTGGTGCCCAACGGGCCGCTGGCGCTGGCGATCAGCGGAGCGATCACCTGATGGCTGGTATCCGCTTCAAATAGCGGATGCTGCGGGTTCATCACAAACACCAAGGCGGTGACGATGCTGCCGTCTTCCAGCGTCAGGTCACACCAGGTTGGCAGATAGCAACCGGTGATCATCTCACGCTTCCACAAGAGTTCCAGCTCTTCACGTAGCTTATCTTCCGGCAGGCGGAAGGCCAGACCGGTGGTTTGCCCCCCTTCCTGCAGAGCAAGCATGCGCCCTGGCTGATGCAGCGTGCCCCGTCCGGCGGTCAAACGCAGGCAAAATGCCCGATGCCAGCCTTGCAGCGTCGCCGGGCGCACCTCTTCGGATTCAAATACCGGGTTCCACATCAGTGAACCATAGCCGAAAACCCATACCGGGCTATTATCCGGCCGCCTGGAGAGCGTACATGTCAGTGAGGCCGAGCGCTGTTCCGGTGTCAGCAACAGCGACTCTTCGATCGTGCCGAATGCCGTTTTGCAGTCTGCTTTTTGCAGAAAATCTCGAGTTAACACCTAATACAACCTCCTGGGAATAGGATTGCCCTAAACCCTTCGCCACTGTGTATGCAATTTCTTTTTTGGGATTCGGGGCGTGTTTATTTCCACCACCCAGCAAAAATATATACCCTATGGATTTCAAGTTGCAGCTAGGCAACAAGCTTACTCATCCCCAGGAGCTTACTTTTGGGTAAGTGACTGGGGTGGGTAAGTGCAGATAACAACGCTGCAACTTGAAAGACGACGGGTATAAATGACCATATTCTTTTCTGACCCTTCAATCAAGTTTCCAGGCATATTTAATGTGAAAAAGTATTTGTACCCAGAAGCAATAATAATTATAGACGTAAAACTTTACTCTTCCCCTGCGTTTTGTTAACAGAGCGCAGCGTTTTAACCGTAAAAAAATACAATCCGGGCGGATCACGCCGTTTGGCCTGATGTGCCACGCCAATCAGCAAACAATTCTCATTATCAAATGGCATGATATACTGCCTGCAGAATGATAAAGGAGAACCCCGTGACAACCGAAACCCCACGCAGCCGCGCCCCCTATTTGATCGAAGTTGCCCGTTTACGCGACATCACGCCGCACCTGCGCCGTATCACCTTCAGCGCGCCAGACCTGCGTTTTTACCCTGCTGAAGCCGCCGCCGCACATATCAAGGTGTTCTTACCGCTCGCAGGCCAAACCCAGCCAGACCTGCCCACGCTCACCGAGAAGGGCCCAGTGTGGGCCGCCGATGCCGTGCGCCCACTAATTCGCACCTACTCTATTCGAGCCGTCCGCCCGCAACAGGGTGAGATTGATATTGAGTTTGCCCTGCACGACCACAGCGGGCCAGCGGTGAACTTTGCACGTCAGGCCAAGCCGGGGGATAAAATTGGTATCAGCAACCCTGGCGGCCCCAAACCAATGTTGCCAGCGGCCGACTTCTACTGCCTGGCTGGCGATCCTTCTTCATTACCGGCCATCGCCGCACTGCTGGAAAACTTGCCAGCACATAGCGAAGGCCACGCGTTTATCCGTGTCGATACCCCTGCGGACGTTATCGATCTGCAAAAACCTGCCGGTGTTGAACTAAGCTGGATCATTGGCGGCACGGAGAAAACGACCGATCTCATCACGCAATTCTGTGCCTTGCCACTGCCGCAAAGCGGCACCCAGTTCTGGCTGGCAGGTGAGGACCGCCTGGTGGTCGAACTGCGTCGTTACCTGCGCCGGGAGCGCCAATGTGAGCGTAATCAGCTTTATGCCGTACCTTACTGGCGTGAAGGGCTAAATGAAGAGGGTTACCACCAGAAAAGGCACGATATCATGGATAACATTGACTCCTGATCGCCATTATCTGCCTTATTTACCGTGAAAAATGCCAGTTAAAACCCTTTTATAGGCGTTTAACATAGAACACCTGGATTTTTACGTAAAAGTAAGTAAAAAAAACCGCATCGTATGCGGTTTTTTTGTTACTCTTATCACATAAAGCAAAGTTTTGCTTTCTAAAAACTAAACACAACATCACATTATTACTCGGCGTCATGCGCAGAGTGTATCCTATTATTATTAACAACTTTCTGGATACGCTGACCCTATCTGCAGGTGAACAGCGATGACGGGCCACGCAGTTTGAGAAGGAGATGTACCGTAATGAAGTCGCACAACGATCCTGGCCGATCCAAATCTCGCCACACAGAGTATTCCCTGATTTTCCCTATCGCCGCGTTGGTTGTGCTCAACCTGTGGAGCGGTACCAGCAGTTTCCCACTGATTGTGGCCATCAACATTATTGCCCTGGTCGGTATCCTCAGCAGTGCTTTCAGCGTGGTACGCCATGCAGACGTCCTGGCCCACCGCCTGGGCGAACCCTACGGCTCGCTGATCCTCAGCCTGTCGGTTGTGATCCTGGAAGTGAGCCTGATTTCGGCACTGATGGCAACCGGCGACGCGGCCCCGGCCCTGATGCGTGACACACTATATTCAATCATCATGATTGTGACTGCCGGATTGGTTGGGGTTGCCCTGCTGCTCGGCGGGCGCAAGTTTGCTACCCAGTACGTTAACCTTGGCGGTATCAAACAATACCTGATGGCGATCCTACCGCTAGCGGTGATCGTGCTGGTGTTGCCAAGCGCCTTGCCTGGGGGCAACTTCAGCGTGGGCCAGTCACTGCTGGTTGCGGCCATCTCGGCGGCAATGTACGGCGTGTTTCTGCTGATCCAGACCAAAACCCACCAGAGCCTGTTTGTTTATGAACACGAAGATGACGATGGCGACCCGCACCACGGTAAACCCTCGTCCCACAGCAGCCTGTGGCATGCCGCCTGGTTGATCGTGCACCTGGTCGCGGTAATTGCCGTAACCAAATTCAACGCCAACCCGCTTGAAGGCTTGCTCACCAAACTGAACGCACCAACCCAGTTCACCGGTTTCCTGGTTGCGTTGCTGATCCTGTCCCCGGAAGGGTTGGGTGCTCTGCGCGCGGTGTTGAACAATCAGGTGCAGCGCGCCATGAACCTGTTCTTCGGCTCGGTGCTGGCGACCATTTCACTGACGGTGCCAGCGGTAACGATTATTGCCACCCTGACTGGCCAGACGCTAATCTTCGGCCTGCAGGCACCGCATATGGTAGTGATGCTGACGGTGTTGATATTGTGCCATATCTCGTTCTCTACCGGCAGAACCAACGTGTTAAACGGCACCGCGCACCTGGCGCTGTTTGCCGCTTACATGATGACGATATTTGCCTGATAGCGGGTGGTTACAAAACATCAACGGGGGGCATTATTTGCGCCCCGTTCTATTTATAGTGCAAAGAAAATCAGTGCTGCAATCCCGCCAAACAGCAGCCATTTGATAATGTAATAGCCCGTCTTGTTCCAGGCTTTTAATCGCTTGCCAACCTTACGCACGGCATAGATATATTTGAACAGCCGATTGACGCCGCCGGTACGATCGCCCTCTTCATTCGGTGCCGTCGCAGCACTCATCAAATTACGCCCCAACCAGTGATTCACCGCCTGCGCCCAACGGTAACGCATCGGCCGCTCGATGTCGCAAAATAGGATCAGGCGGTTTTCCCCGCTCTGGTTTTCGGCATAGTGCAGATAGGTTTCATCGAACATCACCCCTTCACCATCGCGCCAACTGTAGCGTTCGCCATCCACTTCGATAAAGCAGCGGTCGTCATTAGGGGTGATCAACCCCAGGTGATAACGCAACGAACCGGCATAAGGGTCGCGGTGGCGTGGCAAGCGGCTGCCATGGGGTAATTCGGCAAACATCGCGGCCTTCACCGAAGGCAGGCTACGCAACAGCGCAGTAGTTTGCGGGCATAACGCCATTGCCGAAGGATGGTTATCCTCATACCACTTCAGGTAAAAGCGCTTCCAGCCGGTTTTGAAGAAGGAGTTGAATCCGGCGTCGTTAAATTTATCCGACGCCTTGATTTGCTGGATCTCCATCAATTGCAGCCCTTCTTCCCGAATGGTCTGCCAGTTGTCACGCAGGATAATGAGATCGGGGAACTGCTCCGGTTGCAGGTAAGGCGTGGTCGGCACCCGCGAGAACAGGTACATAAACACGTTCAGCGGTGCAGTAAAGGTGGAATGGTCGGAAAGCTGACGCCAAAAAGGATAGCGAACACGGCCACGATAATGAATGTAAATAACGCACAAAATCAATAAGATCAGAATGATATATTTCATGATAACTTCAGAACCCCAAAATACGACCAGCAGAATGCAAGCACAGCACACAACCCAACAATTCCCATAGCTCCGTTAAGATCGGTTTAACGGCCGCAAGACACCAATAATTAACGTTATTGAAACCAAAATTCTATACAAAAAACCGCAAAAATTTACACAAAGCTTAAACGAGAATGGGATTTACGCTAGGGAGGAAGCTAACGATTTAGCAGATTCGGTTTGGGTGGAGTAAATGAACACACGGGGAGAGATACCGGATTGTCGGTCAGGCAATCGAGATCCCCCTCACCCCAACCCTCTCCCGCAGGGCGAGGGAGCTGATTCAGAGCCGTAGTCAGGTATAGAAGACAATCTGTAGCTTATTCACGCAAGGGATTGATACGGTCTGTATTTAGTTATAGGAAGCAATCTGCAGCTTATTCACGAAGGAAATCGATGCGGTGTTGTAAACCGGTAAAGCGGCCAATTGGTAGCACGGCCATTCCCCTCTCCCGCAGGGCGAGGGAGCTGATTCAGAGCCGTAGTCAGGTATAGAAGACAATCTGTAGCTTATTCACGCAAGGAATTGATACGGTGCTGTATTTAGTTATAGGAAGCAATCTGCAGCTTGTTCACGAAGGAAATCGATACGGTGTTGTAAACCGGTAAAGCGGCCAATTGGTAGCACAGCCAGTC
>NZ_BAAKUJ010000001.1:680144-984750 GCF_059697885.1 Serratia sp. NCCP-200 | reverse complement strand
AGAAGACAATCTGTAGCTTATTCACGCAAGGGATTGATACGGTCTGTATTTAGTTATAGGAAGCAATCTGCAGCTTATTCACGAAGGAAATCGATGCGGTATTGTAAACCGGTAAAGCGGCCAATTGGTAGCACGGCCAGTCCCCTCTCCCTATGGGAGAGGGTTAGGGTGAGGGGACGATCGCCGTAGCCAATGCCCCACCCTTTGCTAGCAAATCACTTCCCCTTGCTGGGATTATCGGCAAAAACCCGCTGCCGTATCTTGCTGACATCGACATCACCAATATAGCGCGCAATCCCGGCATAATAGCTTTCATGATAGCCATGTTCGGGCTTTCTCAATTCGACCAGCACCGCAGGCTTATCCGTGTTTTCCCTACGCTGGACCGCCAGCGCTGAATATCGTACATAATATTATCCCTTAGTGATCCTGCGATTTATTGTACTCAAATTGGCCGCAATGAAGCAGCTTTATTGGTATCATCCCATACACTGTTGGCCACCAGTACACCATGGTTTCTACCACATATACAAAGAGTTAGTAATGGATATTGTGTTTAAACGCCTTAGCGATATCGATCGAAGCGAAATCATTGCCCTAAACTCCAACCCATTGGTTTTACGCCAAATGCCCTTAGGTGACTCAAACTTCGACGATACTGAATGTCTCGAATGGGTAAAAAGCAAAGAATCTCAATGGGATGAATACGGATATGGGCCATGGGCTTTTACAGTAAACGGCAAGTTTGTCGGCTGGGGAGGCTTGCAATACGAAAACGGAGATGCTGACTTGGCCTTAGTGCTCCACCCTGACCATTGGGGACTCGGAAAAAAAATCTATGACAAAATTTTAGCTCATGCTTTCAATGAGATGGGACTCAATTCAATCACCATCCTGCTGCCCCCAACACGGTTGAAAATTAAAGCAATATTTCGGCTGGGATTTCAGTTTGATGGTGACATTGAATATGACGGCGTTCATTTTATTCGCTATCGATTACACGCCCCTCAACGGTAACCCCTACATTATGGCAAACAATACGCCAGCTTATACTTGGCCTTTATCTGTGCGTTTCACCGTCCCCCAGAAGACTCAGTCAAATATAAATTTCGTTTCATGAGCCACCTACGGATTACGAGATGTCTACGCATTAAAAAGGCCACCGAAGTGGCCTTTTGTAAGCTATCAGACAAATTAATCGTAAGCATTAAGCGTGCGTTGGCACAAGGCAGAGCGCACACAGTCCTGTTTGTCGAAACGAATGATGCCGACCATCTCGTCCTCTTCGAAGCGCTCCAGCGCGTCGCTAAGGCCGGATTTCACACCGCGTGGCAAATCGCACTGGGTAATATCGCCGTTCACGATCACCGTGACGTTCTCACCCAGGCGGGTCAAAAACATCTTCATCTGGCTGGCCGTCACGTTCTGGGCCTCGTCCAGGATGACTACCGCATTTTCGAAGGTACGCCCGCGCATATAGGCGAAAGGCGCGATCTCTACCTTGCCAATTTCCGGGCGCAGGCAGTATTGCAAGAACGACGATCCTAAACGGCGTAGCAGAATGTCATACACCGGCCGGAAATAAGGGGCGAACTTCTCAGAGATATCCCCCGGCAAAAAGCCGAGATCTTCATCCGCCTGCAGAACCGGACGAGTGACGATAATCCGATCCACCTCTTTATGTATCAGGGCTTCAGCTGCCTTGGCTGCACTGATGAAGGTTTTACCGCAACCGGCCTCACCAGTGGCAAATATCAACAGCTTGTTTTCTATGGCTGATAAGTAATGACCTTGAGCTTCGGTTCTAGCCTCGATGGTAGAAGTATCCCGGCTGTCACGAGCCATGCCGATAGATTCCACACCACCCATTTGTACCAGCGAGGTCACGCTTTCTTCTTCACGCTGGCGATGACTACGAGCGTCACGACGAATGACGCGTTTGGCTTCACGACGTGCTTTGATCACTGCTTTCTGTCTTCCCATAGTGGCACCTTACAGTTTGTTTCACCTACCGCAGGGCAGCAAACACCGAGCGATTATGTTACACACGTATTAGGTTGTGGCCCCCTTTAAAGCCATAGAATGACGTAAACACCTAGCCGCCAAAAGGCGCGGCTCTTTTTCACAGAACAACGAGGTTGGTACAAAACAGGAGTGTGTGTCAGCCGGATTAATACGAAAGGAAAGCCAAGAGTCGGTCAGAAATTGAGAGTCGTAGAGAGAGCCCTCGTTACAACGAGAAATCAGGGAAGGTATGTTATTTGTTGTTTGTAGCCCAACCAAGGACTTTACCATTAGCGATCCCCGCAGTGATATTTACAGCACTAAGCTGTGCACCGTGTGAAAACTACCGCCAGATGATTACAGTATAATGACATTCAACCGCGCCGCGTTGCTAAAATGTAAAAAAATTTAATATTTTTTGTTTTAACCCGCTGCAACACCACTATATCAAAGCGAAAACGACTTGGCATTAAATTATTTTATTGTTAAATATCAATATATTGGTATTAATCCCGGCGAATGACATTTAGGTTTCCGGATTAAAAATTGAGCACATAAAAAAGCGCAGCCTTTGCGCTGCGCTTCTCTGTTATGCTGAAAAACTTAGCTGTTCAAGCCTGCAGCAAGCCGCTGGCCAAATAATCGCCACTCGTCTTGACGCCCGGTAGCACAAAGAAATAGCCGCCACCGATAGGTTTAACGTATTCCTCCAGCGCTTCACCGTTCAAGCGTTTCTGCACCGTCAGGAAACCCTGCTCCAAGTCAGCCTGGTAACAGACAAACAGCAGGCCCATCTCCAGTTGCCCCGAATTGGAAACGCCCAACGAATAACTGTAGCCACGGCGCAGCATCAGGCTGCTCTGGGTTTGCGGTGTGCGCGGGTTGGCCAGCCGAATATGGGCATCCATGCGGATCAGCTTACCTTCCGGGTCTTTGGCATAGTCCGGTTCGTCATGCTCGTGCTTCATCCCCAACGGCGCACCGCTGTGTTTTTCACGGCCAAAGATGGTTTGCTGCTCCTGCAACGGCGTCCGATCCCAAAATTCAACGTGGAAACGAATAATACGCGCAGCCTGATAGCTACCGCCAACGGCCCAGGCAGGTTCCCCCGCCTTATTACCGACCCACACCACCTGATCCATCAACGGCTTATCGCTGGTTTTTGGGTTGGCGGTACCATCTTTGAAGCCCAGCAGGTTAATCGGCGTCTCTTTGCCCCGGCTGCGGGCCGAGTGAGCCGAGATAAAACCTTCCCGCTTCCAGCGCACGCTGAGCAAGTCTGGCGAATGCTTGATGATATCGCGCAGCGCGTGGATCACCGTTTCATTGGTATTGGCACAGATTTGCAGCAGCAGGTCACCATGACACAGGGCAGCATCGAGTGAGTCGTTGGGGAAACGCGTCATGGTTTGCAGGTGCAGCGGTTTCTGCGCCTGTAAGCCAAAGCGCTCATCAAACAGCGAGGTGCCAACGGAAACGGTGATGGTCAGGTTATCGGGGTAGATCTCTGGCCCCATAATGCCCGAATCCAACGGTGGCAGCTTGGGATCGACCTCCGGTGCCTTACCGCCGCTGGTGAGGAACGCGATACGGCTGGTCAACAGACGAAATAGCCGTTCAAGATCCTGTTTGTTGGTCGCCAACACGTCGAAAGCCACCAGCATCATGGCCGCTTGCTGCGGCGTCAAAATACCGGCTTGGTGCTGGCCGTAGAACGGTTGTTTTTGCCAGCGTTCGTCCTGCGAGGTAGCCAGTGGCTCTTCTGCTGCCCGCGCCAGGGATGGCCCCGCCAACGCCAGAGCACCGCCCATCATGCCCAACCCCTGCAACAACCGCCTACGCGAAGGCGAAGCGGCCTGCTCATCTTGAGGAAACGGCCCGTTATGCGGGCCGGGCTTGTTGTTCATCATGCTCAGCCTTAATCCAGACCCAGCACGCCACGCAGCTGTGACAGGTCTTCTGCCAGCGTAGTGATCGGCCCTTTCATCGCATTGCGATCCGCGGTAGTCAGCTTCTCGTAAGACTCGTAACCCTCTGCGGTCTTGTATTTAGCCAGGATGGTGTCGACGGTTTTAAAGTTGGCGTCGATCTTGGCCAGCAGTGGCTGGTTGGCCTTTTCCAATAGCGGACGCAACAGGTTCACAATCTTCTGGGCGCCATCGACGTTGGCCTGGAAATCCCACAGGTCGGTACGGCTGTAGCGATCCTCTTCACCGCTGATCTTGCTGGCTGCCACTTCTTCAATCAGGCCAGCAGCGCCGCCCACCACTTTACTTGGCGGGAAGGTCAGTTCACCGATGCGTTTTTGCAATTCCAGCGTGTCTTTGTACAGACCATCGGCATACTCATTCATGCCCTTGGTGGTGTTGTCGGCAAACAGCGCTTTCTCCAGACGGTGGAAGCCAGTGAATTTCGGATCTTCGGCTTTTTTCTCATAGTCGTCTTCACGGGCGTCGATGCTGCCGTCCAGATCGGAGAACAGCTCGGCAATCGGTTCGATACGCTCGTAGTGCTGACGGGTTGGCGCATAAAGCTTGCGGGCCTGGGCCACATCACCGGCTTTGATCGCATCGGTGAACAGCTTGGTTTGCTTGACCAGCCCTTCAACTTCCTTGGTGACATAGACTTTATATTCGGCAATCGGGCCAACCAGATCCATCACATTCGGTTTGCCATCAGCTACCGCTCCCGCAGCCGTGACGACAAGCTTGCCTTTCGGGTTGCTCAGCAGCCCACAAGTCATATCGTATTCACCCGGCTCGAGGTTTGCCGTCATTTTCTGGGTGAAACCTGGCGCGATATTTTCACGCTCTTCCACCACCATTACGCCTTTGAGGATTTCCCACTCCAGGTTCTTCTGGCTGGTGTTATGCACCACAAACTGGGTTTTACCGGCGGGCAGGGTCAACTGCATCGGCTCACACTGTTTGTCGTTAACGGTCACCTTAATCTGAGGGATATCCGCCGCCAGCGCGTTGAGGCTCAGCGCGAAAGCAGGAACGGCCAGTAATGCGGCATGCAATGCCTTGCGGCGAAATAACGGAGTAGACATACGGAATTCCCTAGTAAATTAGTGATGTGTCTTGCGTTGCGCCGGGATCGCAGAGGACTCCGTACGCTGCGGCAGGAAAAAGAAAATCAGAGCAGGGATCAGATACAGGAAATAGACCGCCACTTCGCTGACCGATGGCGCTTCCTGATAGCCGAACATTCCCTCTAACAGGGTGCCCAGCAGTGAATGCGTGGATAGCTGGTTGCTGAGGTCGAACGCGATGTCCTGGAAGTGGTTCCACAATCCAGCCTCGTGGAAGGCACGGATCGCCCCGGCGGCCAGGCCCGCAGCCACGAACAGAATAAACAGACTGGTCCATTTGAAAAATTTAGCCAAGTGCAGTTTGATGCCGCCCCAATAGATCAGCATGCCCACCACGATGGCGCACGCCAGTCCGAGCATCGCACCGATTGGCGCGGCAATGCCCACATCCTGCTGAAACGCAGCCAACAGAAAGAACACCGACTCCAGCCCCTCACGGGCAACGGCAAAAAACACCATCGCCACCAACGCCCACCCTTGCCTTTTACTCGAGTTGAGGGCGTTATCGATCGCCCCTTCAAGATGCACCTTCACCGAGCGGGAAACCTTGCGCATCCAAAACACCATATAGGTCAGGATGCACACCGCCACCACCGCTACCAGCCCTTCGAACAGCTCTTGCTGTTTTTGCGGAAACTCGCCGGTGGTTTCATTGATGAAGATACCTAGCGCCAGGCACAGAGCAACGGCGACGATTACCCCAATCCATACCACACCAAGCCATTGACCGCGTTGAGTCCGCTTCAGATAGCTGGCGATCAAACTGACGATCAGCGCAGCCTCCAGCCCCTCACGGAACATGATAAGGAAAGGAACAAACATAGAATATTAACCCCTGAAAAGGCGTTTGTAGTCAGCCGCTGGCGCTGAGTAACCAGGCTGCGGCAATGTAAAGAAAAGTAAACCAGAACGATAGTGATTATCATTCTACTGAAAAGAAAAACAAGAGGCGGAAGTGTGATTTTTATTAATCAAATGTCGCTAGTTGTTACAGCTTGATGAGAGTCGTGAGGAGAAAAGCCGATCTCTCCCCGATTGCCGGGGAGAGATTAAGGCGGATTTAGACCGTTTTGAACTCGGCCTCTGCCAGATCAAAACGTTTGGTGATAGTTGCCGAAGGCTGGCGACCCATCAGGCTAACCACCACGATGGCGATACAGCCAAACACAAAGCCTGGAATGATTTCATACAGATCCAGCCAGGCGTACTGCTTCCAGACGATCACGGTGATCGCCCCCACCAGCATACCGGCCAGTGCGCCGTTACGGGTCATACGCGACCACATCACCGAGATCAGCACCACCGGGCCAAATGCGGCACCAAAACCGGCCCAGGCATAGCTGACCAGACCCAGCACGCGGTTCTCCGGGTTAGCCGCCAAGGCAATCGCCACCAGCGCTACCACCAGCACCATCGCACGCCCTACCCACACCAGCTCACGCTGGCTGGCCCCTTTGCGCAAGAAGGCTTTGTACAGGTCTTCGGTGATCGCACTCGAACAAACCAGCAGCTGACAGCTCAAGGTGCTCATTACCGCCGCCAGAATGGCCGACAGCAGGATCCCGGCAATCCATGGGTTAAACAGCAACATGGCCAGTTCGATAAACACCCGCTCGCCGTTTTGCGTCACATTGCCTGCTTGATCCGGGTTATTGGCAAAGTAAGCAATGCCGAAGAAGCCAACCGCAATGGTCCCCGCCAGGCAGAGGATCATCCAGGTCATACTGATGCGGCGAGCGCTACGGATGGTGCGGTGGGAGTCCGCCGCCATAAAGCGCGCCAGAATATGCGGCTGCCCAAAGTAGCCCAGACCCCAGCCCAGCAACGACAGGATCGCTACCAGATTCAGCCCTTTCATCATATCCAGATTGGCCGGGTTTTTAGCCGCGATCACCAACATCGAACTGTCGATGCCGCCCACGGCGATAATCACAATCACCGGCGTAAGGATCAGCGCAAAAATCATCAGGCTGGCCTGCACGGTATCGGTCCAACTGACCGCCAGGAACCCGCCGATAAAAGTATACAGGATGGTGGCGGCTGCCCCGGCCCACAGCGCGGTGGCGTAGGTCATGCCGAAGGTGCTTTCAAACAGGCGCGCACCGGCCACAATGCCGGAAGCACAATAGATGGTGAAGAACACCAGGATCACGATGGCGGAAATCACCCGCAGCAGTTTGCTGTTATCTTCAAAACGGCTGGTGAAATAATCCGGCAGCGTCAAGGCGTTGTTGTTGGCTTCGGTATGCACACGCAACCGCCCTGCCACCAACTTCCAGTTCAGGTAGGCACCAATGGTCAGCCCGATGGCGATCCAGCTCTCCGAAATACCAGAAAGGAAAATCGCGCCCGGTAAGCCCATCAGCAGCCAGCCGCTCATGTCGGATGCCCCGGCAGAGAGCGCGGTTACCACGCTGCCCAAGCTGCGGCCACCCAGAATGTAGTCGTCAAAGTTGTTAGTGGCACGATAGGCCAGCAGGCCGATCACCACCATCCCAAGGATGTAGACCACGAAGGTCACCAGCATAGGTGTGTTCATTATCTTAACTCTCCATTTTTATTCCCTTCTCCCTTTCAAGCCGCCGTATGTTAGCAGCCTATTGAAAGTTATCGGGTATTTTTATGTCAGTAATTTCACCCGCCAGGCGCCGGAACGGGGCGCATTGCGATGGTGGCGGGCGAACAGCGTTTATACCCATCATGGTCTGAACGCTGGCTATCCTAGATGAGGCAATCAACAACCAACAAGACATTTAACAAAAAAGTCACACGAAACTCACGCCAGGTCACATTTATTCGCTGCCAGGGTTGCACTCGTCATAGCCGAAATGAGTTGCACCTCTTACTTAACCCTGATTAATACAGGGGAATAGGCCCCACCCAGCACAGTTCCCCCACTTATCAACCCGTCATCCGTAGCGCTCAAGATGTTAAAAGATCGATTGGAGTCACACTTCGCCACTGGCTACATTTAACAAGGTTGCACAAAGTTGCAACATGCAGGATATTGTCGGCATCAATAACCTCATTACACTATGGATCGCCCCTAATCTGGCAGGTTGGGAGGAGTTCCAAACACAGGAGCTGGATTGGCATGGGCACTACCACAATGGGCGTGAAGCTCGATGAAGCAACCCGCGATCGCATCAAAAGCGCGGCACAACGAATTGACCGCACACCACACTGGTTAATCAAGCAGGCTATTTTCAATTATCTTGAACGTCTGGAGAGTGGTTCCGATCTGCCAGAAATCCCGACGCCGGCCGCTGCCGGCCAGGCAGAAGCGGATGACGTCACGCCACTGGTTCCTGAAGAGTCTCATCAACCCTTCCTTGAATTTGCCGAACAGATCCTGCCGCAATCCGTCACTCGCGCAGCTATTACCGCTGCCTACCGCCGCCCGGAAACTGAAGCTGTGCCGATGCTGCTGGAACAGGCGCGTTTACCCGCCGATCTGGCACAGGCCACCCATAAACTGGCCTATGGCATTGCCGAAAAACTGCGTAACCAGAAGAGTGCCAACGGCCGTGCCGGTATGGTGCAAGGGTTGCTGCAGGAGTTCTCACTCTCTTCTCAGGAAGGGGTGGCTCTGATGTGCCTGGCCGAAGCGCTGCTGCGTATTCCAGACAAGCCAACGCGTGATGCGTTAATCCGCGACAAAATCAGCAACGGCAACTGGCACTCCCACCTTGGCCGCAGCCCTTCGCTGTTCGTCAACGCCGCGACCTGGGGCCTGCTGTTTACCGGCAAGCTGGTCTCTACCCATAATGAAGCCAATCTCTCCAGCGCACTTAACCGCATCATCGGTAAGCGCGGCGAGCCGTTGATCCGCAAAGGGGTCGACATGGCGATGCGCCTGATGGGCGAGCAGTTTGTGACTGGTGAAACCATCGCCGAAGCGCTGGCCAACGCGCGCAAGCTGGAAGACAAAGGTTTCCGTTACTCTTACGACATGCTGGGTGAAGCCGCACTGACCGAAGCCGATGCCCAGGCTTACCTAGTTTCCTATCAGCAAGCCATCCACGCTATCGGCAAAGCCTCCAATGGCCGTGGCATCTATGAAGGCCCAGGCATCTCGATCAAACTTTCAGCGTTGCACCCACGTTACAGCCGCGCTCAGTACGATCGCGTGATGGAAGAGCTGTATCCACGCTTGCTGTCGCTGACGTTGCAGGCACGTCAATACGATATCGGCATCAATATCGACGCCGAAGAGGCCGATCGCCTGGAGATCTCCCTCGATCTGCTGGAAAAGCTGTGCTTTGAGCCACAGTTGGCCGGTTGGAACGGCATCGGCTTTGTTATTCAGGCTTACCAGAAGCGCTGCCCGTTTGCCATTGATGCGGTGATCGACATGGCCAGCCGCAGCCGTCGTCGCCTGATGATCCGCCTGGTTAAAGGCGCTTACTGGGACAGCGAAATCAAGCGCGCCCAGATGGATGGCCTGGAAGGCTACCCGGTGTATACCCGCAAAGTGTATACCGACGTTTCCTATCTGGCCTGCGCCCGCAAGCTGCTGGCGGTGCCGAACCTGATTTATCCGCAGTTTGCTACCCACAACGCCCACACCCTGAGCGCCATTTATCATCTGGCAGGCAATAACTACTATCCGGGCCAGTACGAATTCCAGTGCCTGCACGGCATGGGCGAACCGCTGTACGAGCAGGTAGTAGGCAAAGTGGCCGACGGCAAGCTGAACCGCCCTTGCCGTATTTATGCGCCGGTCGGCACGCACGAAACGCTGCTGGCCTATCTGGTACGCCGTCTGTTGGAAAACGGGGCCAATACCTCATTCGTTAACCGTATCGCCGATGCCACCCTGCCGCTCGATGAACTGGTGGCCGATCCGGTCAGCGCGGTCGAGGCCATGGCGGCTAGCGAAGGCCGCATAGGTTTGCCACATCCGCGTATTCCGTTGCCACGTGAGCTATATGGTGAAAAACGCGTTAACTCCAGCGGTCTGGATCTCACCAACGAACAGCGGCTGGCTTCGCTGTCCAGCGCCCTGCTCACCAGCGCAAGCCAGCAATGGCGTGCTGAACCGATGATCGATGCTCCGTTGGATCAAGGAGTTGAACAACCGGTGATCAACCCAGCCGAACCGGGTGATATTGTCGGCTATGTGCGTGAGGCCACCGAAGGTGAAGTCAGCCGTGCATTAGACTCTGCCGCCGCAGCCGGGCCGATCTGGTTTGCCACCCCACCTTCCGAACGTGCCGCCATTTTAGAACGCGCGGCAGAGCTGATGGAAAGCCAACTGCAAAGCCTGCTGGGGATCCTGGTGCGCGAAGCGGGTAAAACCTTCAATAACGCCATCTCAGAAGTCCGTGAGGCGGTAGATTTTCTGCATTACTATGCTGGCCAAGTGCGTGACGACTTCGCCAATGACAGCCATCGTCCGTTAGGCCCGGTAGTCTGCATCAGCCCGTGGAACTTCCCGCTGGCCATCTTCACCGGCCAGGTTGCCGCCGCCCTTGCTGCCGGTAACAGCGTGCTGGCAAAACCGGCGGAACAGACGCCGTTGGTCGCCGCCCAGGCGGTGCGTATCCTGTTGGAGGCTGGCATTCCTCAGGGCGTTCTGCAACTGTTGCCTGGCCAGGGCGAAACCGTAGGTTCTCTATTGGTCAATGATGCACGCGTACGCGGCGTGATGTTCACCGGCTCTACCGACGTTGCGGGCATTCTGCAACGCAATATCGCAGGCCGTCTGGACCCTCAAGGCCGCCCGACCCCGTTGATTGCCGAAACCGGCGGTTTGAACGCGATGATCGTCGACTCTTCTGCCCTGACCGAACAGGTGGTGACCGACGTTGTGGCCTCCGCCTTCGACAGTGCCGGACAGCGTTGCTCTGCCCTGCGCATCCTGTGTGTGCAGGAAGACGTGGCAGAACACACCCTGAAAATGCTGCGCGGGGCGATGGCAGAATGCCGGATGGGTAATCCAGAACGCCTGTCTACCGACATTGGCCCGGTGATAGACGCTGAAGCCAAAACCGGCATTGAACGCCATATCCAGGCCATGCGTGCCAAAGGCCGCAAGGTTTATCAGGCGGCAAAAAGCCTGGGAGATGATGAGAAAGAGTGGGCTCGCGGCACCTTTGTGAAGCCAACGCTGATCGAACTGGAAAGCTTTGACGAGCTGCAAAAAGAGATCTTTGGCCCGGTGCTGCACGTGGTTCGCTTCCAGCGTGCCAATCTGGGCGCGTTGGTCGATCAGATCAATGCTTCAGGCTATGGTCTGACGCTGGGTATCCATACGCGTATCGATGAAACCATCGCCAGAGTCACCGATCATGCCAAGGTCGGTAACCTGTATGTTAACCGCAATATGGTGGGTGCAGTGGTAGGCGTGCAGCCGTTTGGCGGTGAAGGCCTGTCTGGCACCGGGCCGAAAGCCGGTGGTCCACTCTATCTGTACCGCCTGCTGGCCAGCCGTCCACAGGATGCCGTGCAGCGTACTCTGAATCGCCAGGATAACGAGCGTCCTCTGGAAGCCACCGTACGCCCTACGCTGCTTGTGCCGCATCAGGCCTTGGAACAATGGGCCGTGGCGGAGAACCATCGCGAGTTGGCAGTCCTGGCGCAACAATACGCCGAACTGGGCCAGGGTGGCACCGTACGTCCGCTGCCAGGCCCAACCGGGGAACGCAATACTTACGCGCTGTTGCCACGCGAACGCGTGCTGTGCCTGGCGGACAACAACGCCGATGCGTTGAACCAGTTGGCTGCCGTGCTGGCGGTTGGCAGCCAGGCGCTGTGGCCGGAGGCGGAATTGCAGCGTACGCTGTATCGCAGCTTGCCAGCCGCCGTACAGGCACGGATCGGTTTCACCAAGGATTGGGCGCAGGATAACGTCGAGTTTGATGCAGCCATCTATCACGGCGACGCCGATCAGCTGCGCACCCTGTGTGAGCAGATTGCTCAACGTAGCGGTGCTATTGTCTCAGTGCAGGGCTTCGCTCGCGGTGAAACCAACATCCTGTTGGAACGCCTGTTGATCGAACGCTCATTAAGCGTCAACACCGCTGCCGCCGGGGGTAACGCCAGCCTGATGACTATCGGTTAATCGCCAAATTCGAGTAACACCATCAACCCCGCAGCAATGCGGGGTTTTTTATTGTCTGAGGTATGGCAGTTCAAAAGCCGTCAGGATGCAGATATCGCTTGCCATTGATCCATAAAGATATCCACCAAACCAGATAGCTCTTCTCGGGTTGCTCCATTGCGGGCTTGCACAGACATGCCCTGGATGACATTGGCAATGTACTTACCCAACAGAGCACAGTTGGTGTTTTCCGGCAGTTCTCCCTGGCGAACGCGCAGCTCCAGGCACTCGACAATTTTTTTCTCTGCGGAATTTCTTGGCTGGCTAAGCTGGTTAAATAACGCCTCATCCTCAGCAGACATCCCAAAGGTGGCAACAACCATAAAGCAGCCGGCGGGAGTCTCTGTGTCGGTAAACCAATCAACGCAAGTACGCAGCAACTGCTCAATTACCTGTGGTAAAGGGAGATCGTCCTGTTCAAGGATCACATCTCTGGCGTGACCGTAAGTGGCCAGATACTTATCCACCGCCGCACAAAATAAGCCTTCCTTGCTACCAAACTCAGCGTATAGCGAAGAAGGTTTGGTTCCTGTTTCCTCAATCAGTTGAGACATCGACGTGGGTTCATAGCCAAAGCGCCAGAACAACCCCATAGCCTTTTCCAACACATCGTCGCGATCGAGTTTTTTAGGCCTGCCACGTGCAGGCCGCTCCGGTAGATCCTTTCTCATGTATAGGGCTCCAGGGCCTTGGTGACACCATTTATGTAACGATCACTATAAAATATTGCCCCAGTTTATGCCATGGCGCCACTTAAAATAACGATCACTACAAAATATGATTGCATCATCACCACTCTGCGAGTATGGTAATTAAATAACGATCATTACATAAGCTGTAAGGATCGTCCTACGCAAAACTTTACTAAGGAATGGAATCATGAAATTACAGAGTTTATTAGCTATCGAAACACCGGTTATTCAAGCCTCCATGGTGTGGCTGAACTCTGCCGAACTGGCCGCTGCGGTCTCTAACGCTGGGGGGCTGGGAGTATTAGGCCCGAATGCCGGACGCCAGGTTGCCAATGGCGGAATAGTTGCGACCGTAGAGGCTTTCCGCCAGGAAATAAGGAAAACCAGAAGCTTAACGGATAAACCCTTTGCCGTTAATTACCTCCTGCCCATCGAAGGAGTCGATATCAGTTTTAAATACGCCGAGCCGTTACTGGAGGTCATCCTGCAGGAAAAAATTAACATCGTCATAACCAGTGGTAAGGATATTACCAAAGGTGAAGCGTACATCCGCAGGCTGAAAGAGGCCGGAGTTATCGTTATTCACCGCGAAATCTCACCGACGGTCGAAAACTCCATCATGGCGGAAAACATCGGGGTAGATGCGATCATTGTCACCGGTCATGAGGCTGGAGGACACCTGAGTGAACACCGTATCAGCACCCTGGTCCTGCTGCCCCAGGTCACCGATGTGGTCAAAATTCCGGTGATTGCCGCCGGAGGTATCTATAACCTGAAAACCGCAAAGGCCGCCATGGCAATGGGAGCTGCCGGGATCTATGTCGGCACACGCTTTATCACCACATTTGAATCCCCTGCCAGCCTCAATACCAAACAAGCGATTGTCGACGTTCGCTCTGAGGAGTTGCTCGAAATTAATACCCCGGCAGGAGATATTCGCGTCATCGCCACCGAGAGTATCCGCGCCGGACGCGGCGAGAGCGAAGTGGGCATCATCAAGACAGGTATGTTAGACGGAGATCACCAATATGGTGTGATCACGGTGTCTGGTGCCGCAGGCGGCATTGGTGAAATTAGCAGCGTTAAGGACGTGGTCTGCGAATTCTCTTCCGCCTTTCATTAATTGATTCTGTTGAGTAATCGGTAACACCACGAACAACCAAAGAGACCCTGCAAAATGAAGATAGCTGCCCCTATTGCGAGCGTCTTCGCAAACCCCGCATTGACGCGGGGTTTTTTATTGCCTGCATAAAAATCAGCCGATACCGTATTCATCACCTTGCCAATTAATGTGTATGGTGTGTATTGTAAGGAATGAATAGGTGAACAGTTCAGAACTGATTAAACGACTCGAAAGCCATGGCTGGGTTTTACAACGGATCAAAGGCTGCCACCATCAATTCAAACACCCCAACTCATCGTTGGTGATCACCGTGCCTCATCCCAATAAGGATGTGAAATTGGGAACGCTGCGGCAAATCATGAAGGATGCAGGGTTGCTTGATTCCTAGACCATTTCGCAACGACGAGGTAACACTATGTTTTATCCTGCTTATATACATGCCGAGCCGGATGGCAGCGCCAGCGGTTTTTTTCCCGATGTACCCGGCTGCTACTTTGCCGGAGACAGTCTCGATCAAACCTTCCAGGATGCCAAAAGCGCTCTGGATGCCCACTTTGAATTATTGAGTAAAGACAATCAGGCCATTCCACGCCCGCAGGCGGTGTCCTTCCATCTGGCTCAGGGCAACGACGCCCTCAACGGCGGCCAGTGGTTGCTGGTGGATATCAATATGGACAAGTTCGATGGCCGGGCTGAACGTATCAATATCACGTTGCCCCACCGGCTGCTCAACCGTATTGATTCGCTGGTGCAACAGCATCCGGGCTATGGCAGCCGCAGCGCATTTCTCGCCGCCGCAGCGCGTAATGAATTGTTAAAAGCAGGATAACGAGGTTAAGGGGGCATCGCCCCCTGACAAGATCACTGGTTGAGAAACTTATCCAGAAACTGCTTGGTGCGCTGATGCTGCGGGTTGGCGAACAACGCCTTCGCGGGCCCCTGCTCGACAATGCGGCCATGATCCATAAAAATGGCGCGATCGGCCACGTCACGGGCAAAGCTCATTTCGTGGGTGACGATCACCATGGTGCGTTTCTCTTCTGCCAAGGCGCGAATGGTATTGAGCACTTCGCCAACCAGTTCAGGATCCAGCGCAGAGGTCGGTTCATCAAACAAAATGACCTCGGGCTGCATCGCTAACGCCCTGGCAATGGCTACGCGCTGCTGCTGACCGCCGGACAAACGTTTAGGGTAGGCCTGCTCTTTACCGCTCAGCCCCACTTTTGCCAACAGGACACGCGCCAGTTTTTCAGCGCTGGCCTTGGCCTCTCCTTTAACGATCACCGGACCTTCGATGATGTTTTCCAGCACCGAACGGTGAGGAAACAGGTTGAAGCTCTGAAACACAAAGCCCACCTGCTGGCGCAGGGCCCGTACCTGATTTTTTTGTTTGCTCAGCGGGCGAGCGCTGTCGATCAAGATGTCACCGACACGGATAGTGCCAGAATCCGGCACCTCCAGCAGGTTGATGCTGCGCAGCAAGGTCGTCTTACCGGAACCACTCGGCCCGATAATCGCCACCACTTCACCCGCGTTCACCTCAAGATCGATGCCGTGTAATACGGTCTGCCCTTTGAACTTTTTAACCAACTGTCTGACTTCGATGGCGCTCATCGGCTACTCCTGATCCTGACGGTTAACGTGCGCTTCCAGGCGGTTCTGCAACGCGGAAAGCAAGGTGGCCATCACCCAGTAGATCAGCGATGCCGCCAGATACATGGCGAACACTTCCAGCGTACGTGAGGTGATCAGTTGCGCCTGACGGAATAGCTCCGGCACCTGAATGGTCGCCGCCAGCGAGGTATCTTTGACCAACCCGATAAAGCTGTTGCCCAGCGGAGGCAGCGCGGTGCGAGCCGCCTGCGGCAGGATCACCCGGCGCAGGGTCTGCCAGGGCGTCATGCCGATACTGGCCGCCGCTTCCCACTGCCCTTTATCGATAGAGGAGATGGCCGCACGCAGCGTTTCCGACGTATAAGCGGCGGTGTTTAACGAAAGACCGATTAATGCCGCCGGGAACGGATCCAGCTCGATGCCAAACTGCGGTAAGCCGTAATAGATCATAAACAGCTGGGCGATCAGCGGCGTACCGCGAAACAGGGAAACGTAGATACGTGACAGCCAGGAGATCGGCCATAACGGCGAAAGGCGCATCAGCGCCAACAAAAACCCGAGGATCAAACCGAGCGCCATGCCCCCCAGACTAAGCTGGAGGGTTAACAGCGCACCCCGTAATAAAAATGGCGCTGAATCCAGCGCCAGTTGAATACTCTCTTGCATTATTTAGTTACGTCCGCGCCAAACCATTTTTCAGAGATCTTCGCCAACGTCCCGTCTTTCTGCATTTCGGCAATCGCCTGATCGATAGCGGCCAGCAGTTCCGGATTGTTTTTACGCACCGCTACGCCAGCTTCCTGGCGAGAGAATGCCGGGCCAGCGACGGCCAGCGTATCACCGGTTTTCTTCACCAGATCCAACGCCGCCAGACGGTCGACCAAAATGGCATCTATGCGGCCTACGCGCAGATCCTGATACTTGGTTGGGTCATCGTCGTAGGTACGCACATCAACACCCTGCACGTTGTCACGCAACCACTGTTCGTAGTTGGTGCCCAGACCCACGCCGACCTTCTTGCCCTTCAGATCGTCGGCCTTGGTAATAATGCCTTCGTTGCCTTTCTTCACCAGCGCCTGAATACCGGAAACGGTATATGGGGTAGAGAAATCGTACTTTTTCTTACGCTCATCGGAGATGGTGACCTGGTTGATCACCACGTCGATACGCTTGGACTCCAACGAGGCCAGCATGCCATCCCATTTGGTTGGATTGAGCTTGGCCTTCACCCCCAGATGTTCCGCCAGTGCATTAGCGAAATCCACCTCAAAGCCGGTCAGTTTGCCGTCCTCGCCCTGGAAGCTGAACGGCGGATAGGTGCCTTCCAGCCCAACGATCAGCGTGCCGCGCTGCTTGACCTGATCGAGCAGGTTATCGGCCGCATAGGTTTTCACGTTCAAGCCGGTGGTCAGCGCCACGGCCATCACACCCAGCAGCAGTTGACGACGAAATTTTGAAAAGACCATAGACACCCCATCTGTTGTTTATCTTTTTGATTTCATGACTTTAACAGTCATAAACACTTCATAAAGGAATATAACCTAATAACTATAGTTCTAAATGGAATAACAACTTTGCTCGGCATCAGACCTGCGGGTGATAAGCAAACAGCGCCGGTGCCCCACCGGTGTGCACAAACAGGATCGGACCTTCATCGCGAAAACGTTTCTGGCTGATGCCATCAATCAACCCTGCCATCGCCTTACCAGTATAGACCGGGTCCAGCAGCACACCTTCCTGCTGCGCCAGCAGCTTCACCGCCGCCATACCTTCGTCATTCGGCATGCCGTACTGCGGGGCAAAATAGTCATCCCACAGGGTTATGGGGGCCAGCTCGTCAATATCCAGCGAACAGGCGACCGCTTTTTGCAACTGTTCAACCTTCGGTAACTGATCGATCACCTTGCGGGAAACGGTCACGCCAATCAGTTCGCTCTCCGGCAGCAGTTGCTGTAGCCCCACCGCCAGACCGGCATGAGTCCCGGCACTGCCGGATGCCACTACGATCGAACTGAAGTTGGCGCCATGGCTTTGTGCAGCAATTTCCAGCGCACACTGCACATAGCCCAATGAGCCGAGCGCATTGGAACCCCCTACGGGGATGACATAAGGACGGAAACCCTGGGCTTCCAAACGTGTGGCCAGATCGGCCAGTTGCATCTGCGGATCGTGCAAGGCATCGCACATCACCACTTCAACATTGAACAGATCGAGCAGTAGACGATTACCGTTACTGAGGTAGTTTTCCGCTTTGGTGTCGATGGGGTTTTCCAACAGCGCAACGCATTGCAGGCCGAGCTTGGCCGCCACGGCGGCGGTCTGGCGAACGTGGTTGGATTGAATGGCACCGGCGGTAACCAGGGTATCGGCACCTTGGCGTACCGCGTCGGCGGCTAAAAACTCCAGCTTTCTCAGCTTGTTGCCACCCATCGCCATCGGAGTGACATCGTCACGTTTGATGTAAATTTCGCGGCCAAGGTAGTCTGAAAGGCGAGATAACTTTTCGAGCGGCGTGGCAGAGCCAACCAAATCCAGGCGCGGGAATTGCGCCAGTTGCTGTTGCAGATCCACAACTTCCCCCAGGGAATAAAATAACGGTGTTTGAGTGATAGATTTATCAGATGTGCTCTGAATAATCACTCTTTATTCGTGGGGATGGCTGCGGGATAACCCGGCCAACCGACCGGGTCAGGTCGATCAATAACTTTTTTGCCAGGCCAGGTATTGGTCGTATTTACGCAGCGCAATGCGATAGTTATCACTCGCCGCCGGTGGCAGATCGTCAATAATACGCTGATGGTTGAAGGCGCTGGCAAACTGATCGGCAGGATAGTTGTGTGCCACCAGCATTTCATCCAGGCGCCGCAGGCGTACGACATATTCGCGGATGGTGCTGTGGTTCATCTCGGTCTGTTCAAACAGATACTGCTTAAACGCCATGATGTCGAAGTAACTGGGGTGGCTATTACAGGAGATTTCACTACAAAACCGGCATAACGCGGTCAACTCGCTTTGCACGTTTTGCCAGACCAGATCGTCAATCGGTTGATCCATCCGGGCGATGGCTTCCTTATTGATGATCTTGCCACGGAACACCAGTGCCATGCGGTCGAGTACCTTCTCGCACTGGGAGCAATGGGTTTGGCTGTGTTTATAATCTTTCAGGTAGCGGCTGAGTGGCCGTTTCTTCAACTGTTTTCCTGGCATCATTTGCAGTCCATTTATTGCGGCAGTAATCAGGTTGGTTAGGGAGGCAGGCTTTGGGGATCAGTTGTCCTGTGCCAGACGTGCCCGCAGGCGTTTAATTGCCTGGCTATGCAACTGGCTGACTCGCGACTCACCCACATCAAGCACTGCGCCAATTTCCTTCAGATTCAACTCCTCCTGGTAATACAACGTCAGCACCAGTTTTTCGCGTTCCGGCAGCGCCTCGATGGCATCGATCACCCGCTGGCGCAGATTGCCTTCCAACAGTTGATGCAGCGGATTGGCAGCTTCATGACCTTCCAGCACCGGTTCGGCGCTGTCGCCATGCTCTTCCTGCCATTCGTCGTAGGAAAATAGCTGGCTATTATTGGTGTCCAACAGGATCTGGCGATACTCGTCCAGCGAGACATCCAACCCCTGTGCCACCTCCATTTCGCTGGCCGGGCGGCCAAGCCGCTGTTCCAACTGCTGCATCATGCGCGCTACTTCCCGAGCGTTGCGGCGAACGCTGCGCGGCACCCAGTCACGGCTACGCAACTCGTCGAGCATTGCTCCGCGAATACGCTGCACGGCATAGGTCGTAAAGGCCGTTCCTTGTAGGGCATCGTAACGCTCAACGGCGTTTAACAGCCCTATTCCCCCTGCTTGCAGCAGATCGTCCAGTTCCACGCTAGCGGGCAGCCTAACCTGCAGGCGTAACGCCTCGTGGCGCACTAGCGGAACGTAGCGCAGCCAGAGAGAATTCTTGTCCATGACGCCTTCGGCGGTATACAGATCGCTCACTATGTCTAACCTGCGGATAACGGAGTCATGGCTATTATCCGTAGCAGGCGCAATACCAATCGTCTGAACAGCCATACAAAACGGGCTTTATTTGTGCCATGTAAAAACGCTGATGGCAGCAAAAGACAAAAAACCCTGCCGAAGCAGGGTTTGGATGACAGGCTAATCGGAGAGAGTGATTAACGCAGCAGGGTCAGTACGTTCTGGGTAGACTGGTTAGCCTGGGCCAGAACAGAGGTGCCAGCCTGTTGCAGGATGTTGGCACGGCTCATGTTGGACACTTCGGTCGCGTAGTCAGCATCTTGAATACGAGACTGGGAAGCAGACAGGTTGTTCACGGTGCTGTTCAGGTTGTTGATAACAGAGTCGAAACGGTTCTGTACCGCACCCAGAGAAGAACGCAGGCCGTCAACTTGTGACAGAGCTTTGTCCAGAGTTGCCAGTGGGTCAGCAGTTTTTGGATCGGTAGACTGTTGCGCGCCTTTGGTTACTTTACCAGCGGCATCCACTGTAGCTTTAAAGAAGGTATCGTTGCCATCAGCATCTTTACCTTTAACCATGTAACCTGCTTTACCATTGGTGTCAGTGAAAGCATGCAGTTTTTCACCGGTAGCCAAACCGCTAACGTTAGTGGTACCAGTCTTAGTCGAAGTGACTGCGGTCATATTAGCAGGCTCAGCAGTCACTACAGTTGCAGCATCGTCTGATTTAAAAGTGAATTCACCAGTGTCAGCATCCAGGTCCCCTTTTACCCATTCAGAGGCACCAGTTTTAATATAGTGATCTGACCCTGAAGCATAAACTTTGCCATCTGTAGACGTTTTGGCTGTACCTGCAGTACCATCTGCAGCAATAGTTGGTGCCCCCATTTTGTCAACAGCAGTGACTTCTGCACCCACTTTGCTGGTATCCAACGGATCGGCAACGCTGAATTTATCCAGACCCAGAGTTTTGGCGTTGATATTTTTCAGATCGATATCGATGGTTTCACCATCGTTGGCACCAACTTGAATGGTCAGTTTTTGGTCGCCGCTCAACACTTTCACGCCGTTGAAGTCGGTTTGCTCTGAAATACGGTTGATTTCGTTCAGACGCTGAGAGATTTCATCCTGGATTGACTGCAGGTCGCTGGATGAGTTAGAGCCGTTCTGAGACTGCACGGTCAGACGACGGATGTTCTGCAGGTTGTCGTTGACTTCGTTCAGTGCGCCTTCAGTGGTCTGCGCCAGAGAAATACCGTCGTTAGCGTTACGGGAAGCCTGAGTCAGGCCCTTGATGTTAGCGGTGAAACGGTTAGAGATCGCCTGACCCGCAGCATCATCCTTCGCGCTGTTGATACGCAGACCGGAAGACAGACGCTCGATAGCGGTCCCCAGAGAAGACTGAGATTTGTTCAGGTTGTTCTGCGCCATCAACGACAGGCTGTTGGTATTAATTACTTGTGCCATAATTTGCTTTCCTTACGAATCAGTTGCGACGTTCGCATTCACAATTAAAGGGTTCGGACCTTGTTGGTCCACGGCGTCAACCACCGTCTCCTCAGGTATCGGCGCTCCCCCCACAACCTTTAGATTTTTTTTCCGTTTTTTTCACTTTTCGCCAATGGCGCGAATAACGCTGTTTTTCCCTCTTCTACTGCGCCATCGTTTTTTCTATTTATCCGTAAACTTTTTGAATACTGAGCCGATAACGCATAGAGCGTAAAAGTCATTGACCATAGGAGAATCACGAATGGCATCGATTAGTTCATTAGGCATCGGCTCAGGGCTGGACCTCAACGGCTTGCTGGACAAGCTGACCAAGGCGGAACAACAACGTCTGACACCTTATACAACCCAGCAAACCAGCTATAACGCCAAGCTGACTGCCTACGGCACGCTGAAAAGCTCGCTGGAAAAATTCGATAACCTGAGCAAGGATTTGGCCAAGCCAGAATTCTTTAACAATACTACCGCCACCACTCACGATCAGTTTAACGTGACTACCACCGCCAAATCGGTCCCGGGTAACTACAGCGTCGAGGTGCAGCATCTGGCACAGCCGCAAACCTTGACGACAAAGGCCGATATTAACGATCAAGCGGAGAAACTGGGCACTATCGGCGCCAGCGATCGTTCGATTTCGATCACCGCCGGCAACCCGCCCAAAGAGGTCAAAATCCCGCTAGGTGACGATCAAACCTCACTGCTGGAAATGCGTGATGCGATTAACGGCGCCAAGGCCGGGGTGAACGCCACCATCATGCGCGTGGGCGACAACGACTATCAGTTGGCCATCAGTTCCTCCACCACCGGCGAAAAAAATACGGTCAAGGTGCAGGTTAATAATGACGATAAACTGGGAGCGATCTTAAATTATGATCCTACCAGCACCAGCAACGCGATGAAGGAAACGGTCAAAGGCCAGGATGCCGAGTTGACCATCAACGGCACCACCATCAAGCGCAGCACCAACTCGATCGCCGACGCCCTGCAAGGGGTGACGCTGGATCTGAAAACCATCACCAAACCGGGCGAACCGCAGAACCTGGTGGTCACCGCCGATAAAAGCGGCACCTCGGACAAGGTCAAGGCTTGGGTTGATAGCTATAACTCGCTGTTGGATACCTTTAATTCGCTGACGAAATACACCCCAGTAAAGAGTGGTGAAGCACAGAACAACAAAAATGGGGCGCTGCTGGGTGACAACACGCTGCGCGGCATCCAATCCTCCATTAAGAGCGCTCTAAGCGCCGCACAGGACAACCCGGAGCTGAAGGGCTTGGGCAACCTGGGTATTACTACCAATACCAAAACCGGCAAATTGGAATTGGACAGCGACAAGTTGAAAAAGGCGATCGATGAAAAACCCGATCAAGTGGCCAATTTCTTCGCTGGTGATGGTAAAGAGAGCGGTATGGCGACGGAAATCCACAATGAGATCCAAAACTATATCAAGGCCGGCGGCGTGATTGAGAACTCGACCAAGAGCATCAATACCAACCTCGACCGTTTGAATACCCAAATCACCCGCGTGACCGAAAGTATTCAAAGCTCCATCGATCGTTACAAACAGCAATTTGTTCAGTTGGATACCATGATGTCAAAACTGAATGGTACCAGTAATTATTTAACCCAACAGTTCACGTCTAAATAGGCGCGTTAACCAGGTAAAATAGCATGTACAACCGCAGCGGAACCCAGGCTTACGCCCAGGTTAGTGTAGAAAGTGGCGTGATGGGTGCCAGCCCGCACCAGCTCATCGTGATGCTATTCGACGGGGCGCTCAGCGCCCTGCTTCGTGCACGCATCCTGATGGATCAGGGGAATATCGCCGGCAAGGGGCTGGCGATCTCAAAAGCCATTAATATCATTGATAACGGGCTGAAAAATGGCCTCAATCATGAACAGGGAGGGGAGATCGCCGATAATCTCGCCGCCTTATATGACTATATGAAACGCCGTCTGATGCAGGCCAACCTGCATAATGATGTCGCGGCCCTTGACGAGGTCAGCGGGCTGCTGGAGAACATTGCCGACGCCTGGCGCCAAATTGGCCCCAATTATCAACCCGTTCAGGACGGCGTATAATGGAACACCACCAACAACTGCTATTGGCCTATCAAAAGATCCATAGCCTGAGCGAGCAAATGATCACACTGGCGCAGGCTGGCCAGTGGGATGCGCTGATTGAAATGGAGATCACCTACGTTCAGGCGGTAGAAAAAACCGCCCAACTGGCAGGTATCCCTGAGCCATCTTCGACCTTGCAGGATATTTTACGCAGTAAATTGCAGCAAATCCTCAAAAACGAAACCGAAGTGAAGCGACTGATGCAGCTACGCATGGACGAATTAACGGTTTTGATCGGGCAGTCTACCCGCCAGAGCGCGGTCAACAGCACCTACGGTCAATTCCATGACCGCGCTTTGCTGCTTGGTGAGCCGCAATCAAGATAAATCTTATGTTTAACCGTCTGTCCTAAGTAATTAATAGGATAAAACACTATTATTATCCCGTTGCACCATAATATAAACGCATGAGATTTGAATAATTCGTATGGCAGGTAATGCATGAAAATGCAAACCGCTGGCACTATTGCCGATTTAATGGATAACACTTATCCCGACACGGACGTTTTCTGTTCAACAGGAAACTGATTCTTGACAAGTAAATTACCGAGTTGTGATCGGCAACAGGCGAAAAAATGTTGCTCCATCCGCCAGCAAAGCGTAAAGATATTCGTAGATAATAACGATGAAATGAATATTGATGGAACGCTTAATTAATTTTTGTCCCGGGATCGGTGCCTCAGCACACATCATTCAGCATACTGAACTGCGACTTCCGTCGCTCTATTTTGAGCAGACGCATCTGTTTTTGATCCAGCAAGGGCAAACACGTATACGGTGGAAGCAACGGGAGGTGGTAGCTCGCGCCGGGGAGTTGTTGATCGTGGAAGGTGGGCTCACCGCCGATGTGATTAATAGTCTTTCAGACAGCGGAGTATTCAGTTGCCAACTGCTGATTTGCGATCCCTTGCTGTTTGATACGCTAGCCAATACGCCTATCGCGCCGCCTATCCCTTTCACCGGCGTCACTACGCTGACGAAGCTGCCCTGCCCGTTCTTGCACAGTTTTGAAACCGCGGCGCTGGCATTGACGCTGCACGATCGTTTTCCCCAGATGATTATCCGCCATAAAATGTGCGAAATCCTGCTGTGGCTGGCACACCTGGGGATCCGCTTTACTCACCAGGAAGCCAATAATCTGACCCAGCAGGTGCGCCGCTTGCTGGCAAGCGATCCGCAACGGATTTGGACCGCCGCCGAAGTGGCTGAAAATCTGATGATGAGCGAGGTGGTGCTGCGGCGTAAACTGTCGGCGGAGAATAGCGCCTTGCGCAGCCTGATGATCGACGTTCGCATGAGCCGCGCGCTGCTGTTATTGCAGGCCACAGACTGGCCGATTTCCGCCATTGCACAATATGTGAGCTATGAGAGTTCTTCTCGTTTTGCCGAACGCTTTCGTAAACGATTCGGCTTCGCGCCTACCGCCATCCGTGGGCACCAGCGAATTATGCAGCCCACCGCCGCGCAGCCTCCGGCATATCCATGGCTAAATACGGTAGAGGAGTAGGTGCTGGTTTTAACAACGGCAGACTGAGGATGTGACTAAGGCCACCCTGAGTGGCCCGTACATCAGTTGAATTTAACTAATACATAGATCAATACGGCCAACACAATTAACATGACAATGCTGAAAAAACGCCATCTAACTTCACTTTTAGTGCTCATCACCTTTCCCGAATAAATACTATTAGCGCGATTA
Source organism: Serratia sp. NCCP-200 (assembly GCF_059697885.1). Taxonomy (NCBI): domain Bacteria; kingdom Pseudomonadati; phylum Pseudomonadota; class Gammaproteobacteria; order Enterobacterales; family Yersiniaceae; genus Serratia; species Serratia sp. NCCP-200. Next base: position 959,819 of record NZ_BAAKUJ010000001.1, on the reverse strand, counting down.
TTTCCTAGAAAAAATAACATCCTTGCCAAAGCTGTGTATCGTTCATCTTATCCATAACGACATCAGCATACTCCAAAGCACGGTCGAAAAAATAACAACCACCGCACAATAGGAATTAGGTCGGTCAATAAAATAGAGATATTTCTTAAAGTTACACAGTTCGCGGTTCTCTGTCAGTGCTTGAATGAGACTCAATCGCCTCACCGTAAACCAATACTTTTTACGTGGGCTATGAGCGGCAGAGAACGACTCCAATTAAAAATATGAGATAGATCCTGGGCGACATAAGGATATATCTAATTTGCACCCCGGTTAATTGACATTTAGGACAATAACTACAAATATTAGCTTAATTAACCAATTTCAAGGAGGATAAGATAATGGAGTATTTGGTAGCATCGCTGACTGTTTTATGCCTTTTTTCCTTTAAGAAACACGCCAAAGTTATTGATAGTAAAAAGATTGGTGTTGCCCATAAAAAACACCGACGACGCTCAAGACACCGGCTTGCCATGATTTATTGATTAGGCAAACGGGTCGAAAACCACTGAAAATCACATTAGGGGGGCTTACGCCAATACAGAACAGATTATCTGTTGTGCGCTATAGCCGCCCTGTATTTACCACTACACCGCCATATTCATCACGTCTTGATAAGCCGCAACCAGTTTATTACGCACCTGCACTCCCAGTTGCAAAGAAACTGAAGACTTCTGCAGATCGACCATCACGTCGTTCAAACTGATACCCGGCACACCCAATTCAAAATCCTGTGCTTGCTGACGCGCAGTTTGCTGAGTCTCGCTGATCTTACCGAGAGCCGCCTTTAACTCATTGGCAAAGCTGGCTCCCTGCACCGGATCGTTTTGTCGCAGCGCTCCGGCCTGAACCGCCGTGGCTTGCAACTGCTGCACCACTCCTTCAATACCCTGAATTGCCATCATGACCTCGTTACTTCATTCATACCCTATGGATTTCAAGCGCTGGCCTGAAAAACGGCGGGAAAACCGCGCTTTCATTCGCCTGCATGATCCCGATGCTGCACACCCTACCACAGTGCTTTCCGGTTAAAGCGGCTAATTAACTGCAAAAACACCGGTTTATCGGGCCATCAAAACTTGCCCCTAGAGCAAATAATGGCATGCCCAAAAATGGGGGCGCTTTTGTTAGGCCGTAAAGAACTGTGTATTCAGGGAGTCTGTTTTGTCATCACACAACAACGCTAGCCATACCTCGAACCCACCAGAGTGGGTACCAGCATGAATGGTGAAAGCCGTGATAACGGCCTGCTGGCCCTATGGAATCGCTTGCGTGCCAACCCTAAAATTCCACTGCTGATCGCGGCCTCGGCGGCGATCGCCATCGTGGTTGCGCTGATGCTATGGGCCAAAAGCCCGGATTACCGCGTGCTGTACAGCAATCTCAACGATCGTGACGGCGGCGCTATCGTCACGCAACTCACGCAGATGAACATCCCCTATCGCTTTACCGAGAACGGCTCGGCGTTGATGATCCCGGCGGAGAAGGTGCATGAAACCCGCCTGCGTCTGGCGCAACAGGGGCTGCCTAAGGGAGGTGCCGTCGGCTTTGAACTGCTGGATCAGGAAAAATTCGGCATCAGCCAGTTCAGCGAACAGATCAACTACCAGCGCGCGCTGGAAGGCGAACTGTCACGTACTATCGAATCCCTGGGGCCGGTACAGAATGCCCGTGTGCATCTGGCACTGCCTAAGCCTTCGCTGTTTGTACGCGAACAAAAGAACCCCTCTGCTTCCGTGACGCTCACGCTGCAACCTGGCCGCACGTTGGACGACGGCCAGATCAATGCCGTGGTGTATATGGTGTCCAGCAGCGTGGCCGGTTTGCCGCCGGGCAACGTCACGGTGGTCGATCAGGCTGGCCGCCTGCTGACCCAATCCGACGGCACCGGACGCGATCTCAATGCCGCACAGTTGAAGTACGCCAATGAGGTTGAGAACCGCTATCAGCGCCGTATTGAAGCCATTCTGGCACCGATTGTCGGCAGCGCGAACGTGCGTGCTCAGGTAACGGCACAAATCGATTTCTCCACCCGCGAGCAAACCGACGAACAGTACCAGCCCAACCAGCAGCCGGATAAATCCGCGATACGCTCCAGACAGCTCAGCCAGAGTGAACAGAACGGCGGGCAACAGATCGGCGGCGTACCGGGTGCCCTTTCCAACCAGCCAAGTGCAGCACCGACTGCACCGATAGAAACACCAAAAACTACGGCTGCGGGCAATACAAATACCCCTGCCACGGCAAACAATGCCAATAACAGCACGCGTACCGGGGCTAGCGGTAACGTAGCGCAAAACAGTCGCCGTGATGAAACCACCAACTACGAGGTGGATCGCACCATTCGTCATACCCAGCACAAGGCTGGAGCGGTGGAACGCCTGTCGGTCGCCGTAGTGCTCAATACCCTGGGTACCGATAAAGACGGTAAACCGCAGCCGATGAGCAAAGAACAGTTGGCTCAGGTGGAATCTCTGGTCCGTGAAGCGATGGGTTACTCCAGCAGCCGTGGCGATACGCTTAACGTGGTCAACACCCAGTTCAACGATGTAGAGCAGACCGGCGGCGAGTTACCTTTCTGGCAGTCACAGTCGTTTATCGATCAGTTGTTCAACGCAGGCCGCTATTTGCTGGTGCTGCTGGTGGCCTGGATTTTGTGGCGCAAGCTGGTTCGTCCGCAGCTGCAAAGCCGTCAGGTGGCGCAACAAGCTGCAGTGGCCGCTGCCAATACGCCAGCCAGTCGCCCGGCTGAGGTGAACAAGCCAAGTCATGAAGAGCAGGCGCTGCACAAGAAATCACAGCAGCGCGTCAATGCTGAAGTCCAGGGCCAGCGGATCCGCGAACTGGCAGATAAAGATCCACGCGTGGTGGCCCTGGTGATCCGTCAATGGATGAGTAACGAACTATGAGCCTGACAGGTACCGAAAAGAGCGCCATCCTGCTGATGACGCTGGGTGAAGATCGCGCCGCCGAAGTCTTCAAGCACCTCTCGTCAAGGGAAGTGCAGCAGTTGAGTGGCACCATGGCCAGTATGCGCCAGGTGTCCCACAAACAGTTGGGGGAGGTCCTCAGAGAGTTTGAAGACGATGCCGAACAGTATGCCGCGCTGAGCGTCAATGCCAGCGACTACCTACGCTCGGTGCTGGTTAAAGCCTTGGGTGAAGAACGTGCCAGCAGCCTGCTGGAGGATATTCTCGAATCACGCGAAGACACCTCCGGCATGGAAACGCTCAACTTTATGGAGCCGCAGAGCGCGGCCGATCTGATCCGCGACGAACACCCGCAGATCATTGCCACCATCCTGGTTCACCTCAAGCGCGGCCAGGCGGCGGATATCCTGGCACAGTTCGAGGAGCGCCTTCGCAACGACGTGATGCTGCGTATCGCCACCTTCGGCGGTGTACAGCCGGACGCCCTGGCAGAGCTGACCGAAGTGCTGAACAATCTGCTGGACGGCCAGAACCTCAAGCGCAGCAAAATGGGTGGCGTCCGTACCGCCGCCGAGATTATCAACCTGATGAAAACCCAGCAGGAAGAGGCGGTTATTGGTGCCATGCGTGACTACGACGGCGAGCTGGCGCAGAAGATCATCGACGAAATGTTCCTGTTCGAAAACCTGGTGGAAGTGGACGATCGCAGCATCCAGCGCCTGTTGCAGGACGTGGAAAGCGAATCCCTGTTGATCGCCTTGAAAGGGGCCGAACAGCCGCTGCGCGAGAAGTTCCTCAAGAACATGTCGCAACGTGCCGCCGATATCCTGCGCGACGATCTGGCCAACCGTGGCCCGGTGCGCATGTCGCAGGTGGAGAACGAACAGAAGGCTATCCTGTTGGTGGTACGTCGCCTGGCAGAAACCGGCGAAATGATCATCGGCGGTGGCGAGGACACCTATGTCTGATCGCCTCAACACCCTGCCCTGGCAGCCCTGGTCGCTTAACGATCTGGCGGATCCCAAACCGGTGCTGGAACCGGAAAGCCCGCCAGAGGTGATCATCATCCCGCAGGATGACAGCATCAACGAACAGCAACGGCTGGAGATGCTGCGTTTGCAGGCCCAACAGCAAGGTCAGCAACAAGGCTTTGCCGAGGGCCAGCAGAAAGGCTATGACGCCGGTTTCCAGGCCGGGCTGGAGGAAGGTCGTCAGCAAGGCATTCTGGCGGGCCAACAGCAGCAGCAACCGATCACGGAACATTGGCAGCAGTTGGTCACCGAGTTCCAGCACACCCTGGACGCGCTCGACAGCGTGATTGCCTCGCGCCTGATGCAGTTGGCCCTGACGGCGGCCAAACAGGTCATCGGCCAAGCGCCGGTGTGCGATGGCACCGCCCTGCTCGGCCAGATCCAACAGTTGATCCAGCAAGAACCGATGTTCAGCGGCAAACCTCAGCTGCGCGTACACCCGGATGATTACGAACGGGTAGAGCAGCAGCTTGGTATGACCCTCAGCCTGCACGGCTGGCGGCTACTGGCCGACGGACAGTTACATCCAGGCGGCTGCAAGGTCAGCGCAGAAGAAGGCGATCTGGATGCCAGCCTGGCTACCCGTTGGCATGAACTGTGCCGTCTGGCCGCACCGGGAGAGCTGTGATGACCGTTCGTCTCGGCCGTTGGCTGAACTCGCTGGACAGTCTGGAAAAACGCATTGCCCGTGCGCCCGCGGTGCGCCGCTATGGCCGCCTGACCCGAGCTACCGGGCTGGTACTGGAAGCCACCGGTTTGCAGTTACCACTGGGGGCCACCTGCCTGATCGAACGCCATGACAGCGGTGTAGTGCAGGAGGTAGAAAGCGAGGTGGTCGGTTTTAACGGCCAGCGGCTGTTCCTGATGCCGCTCGAAGAGGTCGACGGTATTGTGCCCGGCGCTCGGGTCTATGCTCGCGTCTCCCCCGAAGGACAAAGCGCCAGCAAACAGTTACCCCTTGGCCCGGCACTGCTTGGCCGGGTGCTCGACGGCGGTGCCAAACCGCTCGATGGCCTGCCAGCACCAGATACCGGCTACCGCGCACCGCTGATCACCGCCCCGTTCAACCCGTTGCAACGCACCCCGATCGAACAGGTACTCGACGTGGGTGTGCGCACCATCAACGGGCTGCTCACCGTGGGCCGCGGCCAGCGTATGGGGCTGTTCGCCGGTTCTGGCGTGGGTAAAAGCGTGCTGCTCGGCATGATGGCGCGTTATACCCAGGCCGACGTGATCGTCGTTGGGCTGATCGGCGAACGTGGCCGCGAAGTGAAAGACTTTATCGAAAACATCCTCGGCACCGAGGGAAGAGCGCGTTCGGTGGTGATCGCTGCTCCGGCAGACGTTTCGCCGCTGCTACGCATGCAAGGCGCCGCCTATGCCACCCGTATCGCCGAAGATTTCCGCGATCGTGGCCAACACGTGCTGCTGATTATGGATTCCCTGACCCGTTACGCCATGGCGCAACGTGAAATCGCCCTAGCAATCGGTGAACCCCCGGCTACCAAAGGCTATCCGCCTTCGGTATTCGCCAAACTACCCGCTCTGGTAGAGCGTGCCGGTAACGGCATCAGCGGCGGCGGTTCCATCACCGCGTTTTATACCGTGTTGACCGAAGGTGATGACCAGCAAGACCCAATTGCCGATTCGGCACGCGCCATCCTCGATGGTCATGTGGTGCTCTCCCGGCGCCTGGCGGAAGCGGGCCACTACCCTGCCATCGATATTGAAGCGTCGATCAGCCGTGCCATGACCTCGCTGATCGACGAGGAGCATTACCGGCGGGTACGTAACTTCAAACAGATGTTGGCCAGTTACCAACGTAACCGCGACCTGATCAGTGTAGGAGCCTACGCCGCAGGCAGCGATCCGCTGCTGGACAAGGCCATGACGCTGTATCCGCAGATGGAAGCCTATCTGCAACAGGGCATTTTCGAACGCAGCGGCTACGACGATGCCTGCCAGCAATTGCAGCAACTGATTGTTTAACCACGGAGCCTGAGCACCATGAAACCACAGTCACCGCTGATTATCCTGCGCGATCTGGCGCAGGATGCCGTAGAACAGGCCGCACAGCACCTCGGCCAGGCACGTCAGGCACAACAGGCGGCGGAGCAACAGCTTGCCATGCTGCTCAACTACCAGGATGAGTATCGGCAAAAACTGAACAACACCCTGTCTAGCGGCATGGGTTCCGCCAGTTGGCAAAACTACCAGCAGTTTATCGGTACGCTCGAGCAGGCCATCAGCCAACATCGCCAGCAGTTGCTGCAGTGGAGCGAGAAGGTAGAGCGGGCGGTCAAACAGTGGCAGGACAAACAGCAGCGGCTGAACGCTTTTGAAACGCTCAATACCCGTGCCCTCAGCGCCGAGCTGATGCTGGAAAACAAGCGTGACCAAAAACTGATGGATGAGTTCGCTCAACGCAGTTCACAAAGGAATCTAAACCCATGAACCTCAACGTTCTCTCTGGCTTGCCCGCGACAGCTGATGGCACGGAGACTGGCCTTACCGCGCTGTCGTTGGATGATACCGGACTGTCTGCCAGCTTTGCTCAACTGCTCGGCGAGCGCTTCATGCCTGAAGGTCAACTGAAAGGCAAGCCGAAAGTGGCCCAGCTACTGGCCGAAGATCCACAAATCTCAACCCTCAGCCGCCAACAGCTTAACCAATTGCTGACCTCGCTCAGCGATCATGGCCGTTTGCTGGCCGCTCCGCAGGAACTGGATGCGGCAGACGATAGCCAAACCCGGTTAACCCAGCGCGATGACGAACAGCCGTTGCACCCTGTAGATACTTTGGATGCGGCCAGCTTGCAGGCCCTGTTTGCCATGCTGCCTGCCGCCGTAGTGCAGCCGTTACCGGGGAATGGGGTCGCAACCACCGCTGAGCCAAGCGGGGACGAAGCGCCGCTGACGGGAGCCGCATCACTGTTAGCCACCCTGAGCGAAAAACCAGCGTTATCCACTGCTGGCCTGCCAACGTCTAAATCGCAGCCGAACGCAGACGATAAATCCGCCTTGGCCGCCAAAACCGGCGCGGCGTCAGTACTGCCTTCTCAGGCCGATGACAATCAGGATAGCGGCCCCCCCACACTGAAACTGGCGGCTGAATCGGCGCAATCTTCTGCAACGCCACAGCACGCAGCCCCTGCGCCAGTTTCCAGCCCGGCGATCGCCAGCCAACCCGTCAGCGCGACGGTGAGCGCACCGGCAACGCCACAGTTGAACGCTCAACTCGGCAGCCCAGAATGGCAACAAGCACTGAGTCAGCAGGTGCTGATGTTCCACCGCAACGGCCAGCAGAGCGCCGAGTTACGCCTGCATCCGCAGGAACTGGGTGCCTTGCAAATCACGCTGAAGCTCGATGATAACCAGGCCCAGTTGCATATCGCCTCGGCACACGGCCAGGTTCGTGCGGCGGTGGAAGCCACGCTGCCCCAACTACGCCATGCGCTGGCGGAAAGTGGCATCAACCTTGGCCAGAGCAGCGTTGGCGGTGAGTCACTGCCGCAGCCGCAACAGTCACAGCAGCAGGCCTCTCACCAAGGCGGGCAGCCTTCTTACCGTGAACAACACGGCAGCGCCGAAACCGGCGTTGAAGCCCTGAGCGCCCCAGCAGCGCTGCAGGCGATGGCCCGCTCGGTCGACGGCGTTGATATTTTCGCCTGACGGCGTGCAAACGCTCAAGCTGGCACGCTTTTCCCCGCCTATTCTGGCTATTGCAGCCATGAATAAGCGGGATAATGGAATTACATGTATTGCGTGCTGCCTATCTGCACGCAGAGAACAGGATTTGGCTTAGTAATGTCTCAGAACTCCCTTCCAACAGCAGCAACAAAAAAACGTCCAATACTGGTGATCCTGCTGGTACTGATCGCCTTGGGCGCATGTGGTGCCGCAGGCTACAGCTGGTGGTTGATGCAGCAGCATAAAAACGGTCAACCCGCCGCCGAGGAAAAAAAGCAGCCACCTCCGGCACCGGTGTTTATGCCGCTGGATACCTTTACCGTCAATCTGGTGACGCCGGATAACAACCCGGACCGCGTGCTGTATATCGGCCTGACGCTGCGCCTGCCAGATGAAGAAACACGCCGCCGGCTGAACGATTTTCTGCCGGAAGTGCGTAGCCGTCTGCTAATGCTGCTTTCACGACAGGAAGCAAGCCAACTGGCCAACGAGCAAGGGAAACAGCAACTGGTGGCACAGATTAAAGACGTGCTCAGCCCACCGCTGGTGACGGGACAACCGAAGCAAGTGGTCAGCGATGTGCTGTTCACTGCCTTCATACTGCGGTAATAAACCATGGGCGACAATATTCTTTCACAGGCCGAGATCGACGCACTGCTCAATGGCGACAGCGCGGGGGATGAACCCGCCGCCGTCATCGGTCATGAAAGCGAGGTCAAACCTTACGATCCCACCACCCAACGGCGCGTGGTGCGTGAGCGCCTGCAAGCGCTGGAGATCATTAACGAGCGTTTTGCCCGTCAGTTTCGCATGGGGCTGTTTAACCTGTTGCGCCGTAGCCCGGATATTACCGTCGGGGCGATCAAGATCCAGCCATACCATGAGTTTGCCCGCAACCTGCCGGTGCCGACCAACCTGAACCTGGTCCACCTGAATCCATTGCGCGGCACGGCGCTGTTTGTGTTTGCCCCCAGCCTGGTGTTTATCGCCGTGGATAACCTGTTCGGTGGCGATGGCCGTTTTCCTACCAAGGTCGAGGGCCGGGAATTTACGCCAACCGAACAGCGGGTGATCAAACGCATGCTGCGCTTGGCGCTGGACGCCTATGGCGATGCCTGGAGCGCCATCTACAAGATCGATGTGGAATACGTCCGTGCCGAAATGCAGGTCAAGTTTACCAATATCACCACCTCTCCCAACGATATCGTGGTAACCACGCCGTTCCAGGTGGAGATCGGGGCGCTGAGCGGTGAATTTAATATCTGTATTCCATTCGCCATGATCGAGCCACTGCGCGAGTTGCTGACTAACCCACCGGTGGAGAACTCCCGCCAGGAAGACAGCCAGTGGCGAGAAACGCTGGTGAAACAGGTTCAGCACTCCGAACTTGAACTGATCGCCAACTTTGTCGATATCCCGATGCGCCTGTCGAAAGTGCTGAAACTCCAGCCGGGCGACGTGTTACCGATCGATAAACCGGAACGCCTGATCGCCCATGTTGACGGCGTCCCGGTCTTGACCAGCCAATACGGCACCTTGAACGGGCAGTACGCCCTGCGTGTTGAACATTTGATTAACCCTATTTTGAATGCCCTGAGTGAGGAACGGCCCAATGAGTGATCCTAAACAACCGTCTGGCGAAGAGAAGGACTCCGTAGACGATCTGTGGGCTGATGCGTTTAACGAGCAACAGGCGACCGAAAAATCCGCCTCTACCGAAGGCGTATTCAAGTCGCTGGAAGCTCAGGATGCGTTGGGTAGCCTGCAAGATATCGATCTGATCCTGGATATTCCGGTCAAGCTGACCGTGGAGCTGGGCCGCACCAAGATGACCATCAAGGAGTTACTGCGCCTGTCGCAAGGCTCAGTGGTAGCGCTGGATGGTCTGGCCGGTGAGCCATTGGATATCCTGATTAACGGCTATCTGATTGCCCAAGGCGAAGTGGTGGTGGTCGGCGACAAGTTCGGCGTACGCATCACCGATATCATCACTCCTTCCGAGCGCATGCGCCGCCTGAGCCGCTGATGACCCCCAACGCCAGCGTGCAGACGCAAAGCACTCAGCAGCCCGCCGGTACGGCGCTGCCCACCGGCTCGGTATTGATGCAGGTCAGCAGCGCGCTCGGCGCTATTTTGCTGCTGATCCTGCTCGCTGGCTGGCTGTTTCGTCGGCTGGGCTTTGCTCCGCAGGCCCGTGGCAATCAAAAATTGCTCAACCTGCGTGCCAGCTGTCAGGTTGGCCAACGCGAACGCGTGGTGGTGGTTGAAGTGGATAACACCTGGCTGGTGCTGGGCGTTACGGCTCAGCAAATCACCCCGTTGCACACCCTGCCCGCACCACCGGCACAGGAAGCAACCGATCACAAATCACCGGCAGATTTCCGCCAGCTGATGCAAAACGTATTAAAACGCCCGGATAAATCGGCATGAATCCATTCTCCCACCGCCGGGCTTTTGGCCCGCTGCTGGCCGCTGGCCTGCTACTGCTCAGCCCTGCCGCTTTGGCACAGTTGCCGGGGCTGATTAGCCAACCTACGGCCAACGGCGGCCAAAGCTGGACGCTGCCGGTGCAGACGCTGGTACTGATCACCTCACTCAGCTTCCTGCCCGCGATGCTGCTGATGATGACCAGCTTTACCCGTATCATCATCGTGCTGGGGCTGCTGCGTAACGCCCTCGGCACCCCATCGGCACCGCCCAATCAGGTGATGCTGGGGCTGGCACTGTTTTTGACCTTCTTTATCATGTCACCGGTGTTCGACAAGGTATATCAAGATGCCTACCTGCCGTTCAGTCAGGACAAGATCAGCATGGAGGTAGCGATTGACAAAGGTTCGCAGCCGCTACGTGAGTTTATGCTGCGCCAGACGCGGGAAAGCGATCTCGCCCTGTACGCCAGGCTAGCTAACCTGCCCGCGTTGGAAGGTCCGGAGGCCGTTCCGATGCGTATTCTGTTGCCCGCCTATGTCACCAGTGAGCTGAAAACTGCCTTCCAGATTGGTTTTACCGTATTTATTCCGTTCCTGATCATCGACCTGGTGGTGGCCAGCGTGCTGATGGCGCTGGGAATGATGATGGTGCCCCCCGCGACCATCTCGCTACCGTTCAAACTGATGTTGTTTGTGCTGGTGGATGGTTGGCAGTTGCTGTTGGGATCGCTGGCGCAGAGTTTTTACAGCTAGCAGGCCCCCTCCCCTCTATTGGAGAAAAAAGATGACACCTGAGTCGGTAATGGCGCTGGGTACGGAAGCGATGAAAGTGGCGCTGGCGCTGGCCGCCCCACTGCTGCTAGCCGCGCTGTTCAGCGGGCTGATCGTCAGCCTGTTGCAGGCCGCCACGCAGATTAACGAAATGACGCTGTCGTTCATTCCCAAAATTCTCTCCGTGGTCGCCACCCTGATCGTTGCCGGGCCGTGGATGCTCAATCTGCTATTGGACTACATGCGCATGCTGTTCAGCAACCTGCCGAACCTGATCGGCTAACCATGCTAACCTTTGACAGCGCCCAACTTAGCGTCTGGCTCAGCCAGTTCTTCTGGCCTCTGCTGCGCGTCCTGGCGCTGATTAGCACCGCCCCGCTATTCAGCGAAAAGCAGATCTCCAAGCGGGTGAAAATTGGCCTGGGCGGTCTGATCGTATTGCTGATCGCCCCTACGCTGCCCACCAGCAATATCCCGCTGTTTTCCGTCACCGGCCTGTGGCTGGCCGTGCAGCAGATCCTGATCGGCGTGGCGATCGGTTTGACGATGCAGTTCGCCTTTGCAGCGGTGCGCCTGGCAGGTGAGGTGATCGGCATGCAGATGGGGCTGTCCTTTGCCACCTTCTTCGATCCCTCTGGCGGCCCCAATACGCCACTGCTGGCGCGCCTGCTGAACCTGCTGGCGATGTTATTGTTCCTCAGCTTCGATGGTCACCTGTGGCTGATCTCGCTGCTGGCAGACAGCTTCCATACCCTGCCGATCCAGGCAAGGCCGCTGAACGGCAACGGTTTTCTGGCGCTGACCCAGGCAGGAACGCTGATCTTTATTAACGGTATGATGCTGGCGCTGCCGCTGATCTGCCTGCTGCTGACGCTGAACCTGGCGCTTGGCCTGCTCAACCGCGTTACCCCGCAGCTTTCGGTGTTTGTGATCGGTTTCCCGGTTACGTTAACCATCGGCATGTTGACCCTTGGCATGATGATGCCGATGCTGGCCCCCTTCTGCGAGCACCTGTTCGGTGAGTTTTTCGATCGGCTGGCGACGGTGATCGGCGGTATGTCCCCTTAACGCCAAGGTTAGCCGCGAGATAAACTAGCAGGGAAAGATATTTTCCGAGATAAAAAGTTGAAAAAGTGAAATTAACCAGATTTAGCGGCGATTATCCTGCCGGGCTTGAATAATAAATCACCCCCCTTAGAATGGCCTCATTAAATAAATCTCTCAGCGTAGTAATACGGTAAAAAAAAGTCATTAATTTGGCTGACGACTTATTGAAAACAACCAACAATCCGAAAAATAAAATAACCGTGCCTGCGGGCTGCGGCATTTTATTTATCTCGCTTTATCTACCTAAACATGGCCAGGAGCATGGAATGAAGATGAAAAACAGGAAAGCACGCAGAGCCTTAGGCATGGCACACTGGGTCACCAATCGCATTCAGATCACGGCGTCCGAGTGCGGTAAACTCTGGACCGTAACCAAAAAGAAAAAATAACGCATCGTTAAATACGTAGCACAAAAAATATAACGGTAACTTATCCAGCCTGAATATCCTGACGTTTCCCGCCGTTAAATCAGGCTGTGTAAAAACGGTGCTGCGCTCTATATCCACGTTATAGGGCGCAGTGCCCTATAAGCGTGAATAACTATTTCTTAGCGGTTCATCTGAAATAGTGACATTCCCTGCATATCGCTGAAGGTCTTATACGATGCCTGCAAAGCCGCCTGCTGCATATAGTAAGACGAGATCGCCTCCACCACATCCGCATCAACCAGCGCGGTCAGCTGATTTTGGCTAGCCGTATTGTTTTCGATGCCGATGCTGTCCAGCACCTCTAACTCTTGCAACTGAGTCCCTAGCACCGCATTGGTGCTCAGCACGTTGTTATAGCTGTTATCCAGGCCACGGGTTGCCTTATCAAGCGCCGCCGTCACCTGCTCACGGGTAGCCTCATCGGCCCCCTGCAGCGGGGTCTTCAACGCTTTCAACGCCATGTCGATGCTCTCGAACACGTTCGTTTCGGAAGGGCTGCCGTCCGGTTCGGGTTTGATATTGCTGGTCAGCGACATAAATATCGAGCTGCCGGTGTGGCCCACGGTCATGGTGCGGTTGGCGTCCACTTTCTGCTCAATGGCCGAGCTGCTGCCCTGGTAAACCACCTTGCCACCCTGCTCGACAAACGGGGCTTTATCATTGGCAAAGCCGGCAAAAATAAAACGGCCGTTACCGTCGGTGCTGTTGGCCTGGCTGAGTAGCTGATCTTTCAGCCCCTGCAACTGGGTGGCCAAAGAATCACGGTCATTGTCGCTGATCGTGCCGTCACCGGCATTGACGATCAGCGTTTTCATGTCCTTGATGCCGTCGGCGGCGCTACGCAGCACGGTTTCTTCCATCGAGATGTTCTGACGGGCAAAGGTGCGCGCCAACGCGTACTGGCTGTTTTCTGACATCGACTGCGAGATCATCACCGCCTGTGACGCCGCTAACGGATCGTCCGAAGGGTAAAGCACGCGCTTGCCGCTGGAAAGCTGCTGCCCGGACTGCATCCACAGAGACTGATTATTGGTGACCCCCGACAGATTCTGCTGGTAGATCATGCTGGTGCTCATGCGCATGGGTTAGGTTCCTCACTAAGGGCATCCACAGCCGGCATACCGGCTGCGGTTAACGGTAAAATCAACGAATATTCAGTATGGCGTCAAACAACGAGCTGGCGGTCTGGATCACCTGCGCATTGGCCATGTAATACTGTTGGAAACGCAGCAGTTCACCGTACTCTTCGTCCAGGTTAACCCCGGAGATGGACTGCTGTTGGGTTTGCAATTGGGTCACAATATTGGTTTGTGCGGTGGCGTTGACTTTGGCGGTAGCGGTCTGGTTACCCACGCTGCTGACCAATCCGGCATAGGCGCCGCTCAAGGTTGCTTTACCATCCACCACTTTGGCGGTTTGCAGATCGAGCAGTTTCTTGACGTTGTCGTTATCGCCCTTACCGCCATCTTCCGTTCCTGCGGCAGCAAACTTGGCCGAGTCGCTGATAGCGACCTTCAGGGTACCAGCCACATCGCTAACCGGTTTCACGGTAAAGCTGTCATTCTTTTTCGCGTTGCCCGTCACGCCGATCTGCAGGCCATCAAAGCTCAGCGTCGGTTTGCCATCCGCATCGGTGCCTGCGGTGGCAGGTACTTTGACGTTGTCGGACAGGCGCGTAACCTGCCAGTTGGCACCGTCAAACTCCATGCGGTAGTCACTGGCCTTAACCTTGCTGGTATCGGTAAAGGAGACCGACAGCGAGGCATTGCCGGTGTTGTTGGTATTGTTAACCGTACGCCCACCTGAGAAGCTGAAGAAATCTTCACCCGGATCGCCGTTGATATCAAAGCCTTCGCGATGCTGCTGGTTAAAGCTATCGGCCAGCGCCAGGGCCAGTTGCCCCAACTGGTTACGTGCGCCATCCAGTGATTCACTGCGGAACTTCAGCACGCCGCTGACGCTACCGCTGCCAATCTGGCTTTCCGGAATTTCGCTGGCGCCATTGCCGCGATCGTAACCGAGCGTCAGGCGGGACGGGTCTTTGCTGGAAGGCATCGCCGTCACCTGATAGGAGGAGTTGCCCTGCACCAGCGTCAGGCCGTTGGCGAAGGTCACGGTATAGGCATCACCGTCCTGCTGGGTGACCTGAACGCCGACCACCTTGTTAAGCTCCGTCACCAACTGATCGCGCTGATCCAGCAAGGCGTTCGGCTCGCTGCCGCCGCTGCTGGCCCGCACCTGGGTGATTTCGTTATTCAGGCGGGCGATCTGCTGGCTGTAAGTATTGATCTGGTTGGCGCTGTCGCTCAGTTGCTGGTTGACGCCCGCATCCATATCGCGCAGATACTTGTCCGCATTGTTGAACTGATTCACCAGGCCGTTGGCCTTGCCTAACACGGTCTGACGGGCAGCGTCATCCCCGGCATTGCTGACGACGTTTTGCAGGTTTTTGAAGAAATCTTCCATCCCCGATGCCAGGGTGTTGGTTTTAGACGCCAGCAGGTTATCGATCTGGGAGACTTTTTCGAAGTAGCTGCTCTGAGCCGAAGCTTCGCTTTGCGCTCCGCGCAACTGGGTCATGATGAACTGGTTATACTCGCGATTGACCGTAGTCACGGTGGCTCCGTTGCCGATAAATCCGTTCATGGTGCCCAGGCCGCCGTTTTGCGCCAGGATCGCGGTCTGGCGGTTATAGCCCGCCACGTTGTAGTTGGAAATGTTATTACTGACGGTGCTAAGCGCAACCTGCGCCGCATTCAGGCCACTCATCGCGGTATTGATTAAGCTGTTGGACATAGAGGTTCCTTATGCTGCGGTGCCAGCGGCCCACAGAGGTCAAAAATTGTGCCGGGCGTTGCCATCCAGCCTGCTTGGGTTATCGGCCACGATGGAGAAAACTTGAGGAAAATAGTAGTGACTCACCTTGGCTAAACAGGCACTCGAGTTTGTTAAAATCACCGATTTACTTCCAAAAGCGCTGGGGCTATCAACTCCCTCTCCCTGTGGGAGAGGGTTGGGATGAGGGGCCACTAAAACAGATCCTGCAAATCGTGGGTATAGGCTTTGGTTACCTGTTCCCCAGCGCTTTTCATCTGCTGGATCATGCTGACCAGCTTTTTGGCATACAGCGGATCGGTAGCATAGCCGGCCTTTTGCAGCGCATGTGCCGCCTGCTCGGGACTGCTGGCACTGGCAACGTTGGCGTAGCGCGGGTTGTTGGTCAGCAATTTGACGTAATCCCCAATCGCTTCCATATAGGATCCATATACGCGGAAACGGGCCTTGATCTTCTTCGCCACCCCTTCCTCGAACTCGGTAGTGGTGATTTCCGTCACCGGGCCGTCCCAACTGCTACCGGCCTTGATACCAAACAGGTTGTAACTGCGTGAACCATCCGCCGCCGGGATCTCGCGTTGCCCCCAGCCAGACTCCAGCGCGGCCTGCGCCATGATCAGCTGGTGCGGAATACCGCTTTGCTGGCTGGCAACCCGTGCTGGAATAGACAGCTGCGCGACAAAGTTGCCATTGCTCAGCGGCAAGGGAGGCGCCGAAGGTATTTTTGGCACCGCCCGGCGTACCATCTGTTCCAATGCCTGACGCGGCAAGGTCTGCAACACTTCGTTGTCCAGCGCCATCGGCACCGTCCCTGCGGTTTCGCTTGGGCGGCTGTTTCCGGCGGACAGCTGCTTGACCATCATGTCCGCCAGCCCCAGGCCTTTCTGCGACATCTGTTGGGCGATCTGCTGATCGTACATCGAGGTATACAGCCGCGTCTGATCGCTGCTCAACACGCCGTCCTGCGGCAACGCCGCACGCATGCTTTTCAGCATCATCTGCACGAACATTCCTTCCACCTGCTGGGCAACCTGCTTGATATTGCCCTGCGGATCGGCGGCAACATCGCGCTTCAAGCCGTTCAGCGACTGGGTGTCATAGGCAGCACCCGACATGGCCATCAGATCGCTGCTCATCAGATAATTTCCAGTTTGGCACGCAGGCAGCCAGCACTCTGCATTGCCTGCAAGATAGACATCAGATCGATCGGCGTCGCCCCCAGCGCATTCAGCGCGCGAACCACGTTATTGAGGTTGGCGCTGGCGTTCACTTTTTGCAGTGAACCGCCCTGCTGCTGCACGGAAATCTGGGTATTCGGCGTCACCACGGTCTGGCCACCGCCGAATGGCGTATCCGGCTGGCTGACGGTGTTTTGCCGATCGACCACCACCGACAGGTTCCCTTGTGCCACCGCACAGGAATCCAGTACCACATCGCGGTTCATTACCACCGAGCCGGTACGGGAGTTGATGATCACTTTGGCATCCATTGCCCCAACGTTAATGCTGATATTCTGGATATCTGCCAGGAAGCGCACTTGCGAACTATTGCCGCGTGGCACCAGCACCTGCACGGTACGGGAATCGAGCGGTGAGGCTGTGCCGCCACCGCGCTGGCGGTTGATGGCATCGCTGATCTGTTGTGCCAGAGTGAAATCATCGTCGTTCAGTTGCAGGTTGATCACGCCATCCTGGCCGAAGGTGGTAGGCAATTCGCGTTCGATGGAAGCGCCGTTGCTGATACGGCCACCGGCCAACTGATTGACCTGTACGCTGCTGCCCCCGGAGGAGGCACCGGCCCCGCCGACCAACACGTTACCCTGAGCCAACGCATAAACCTGATTATCAACGCCTTTGAGCGGCGTCATCAGCAGTGTCCCGCCACGCAGGCTTTTGGCGTTACCCATTGAGGACACCACCACGTCGATATTCTGCCCCGCACGGGAGAACGGCGGCAGCTTGGCGGTTACCATCACCGCCGCGACGTTTTTCAACTGCATGTTGGTGCCTGGCGGTACGGTGATCCCCAGTTGCGACAGCATGTTGCTCAGGCTCTGGGTGGTAAACGGGGTTTGCATGGTCTGGTCGCCAGAGCCGTCCAACCCCACGACCAGGCCGTAGCCAATCAACGCGTTGTCACGTACGCCCTGTACCGTCACCAGATCGCGGATGCGTTCCGCCGTCGCGGGCAGGCAAACCAACATCATGGACAGTGTGAGAAGTAACTTTTTCAACATCGGTCAATCCTTAGAACGGTGAAACATTTAAGAAGAAGCGCTGTAGCCACCCCATGGTCTGCGCTTCATTGATATAGCCGTTGCCGACATATTCAATGCGTGCATCCGCCACCTGGGTGGACGTGACCGAGTTATTGCCACTGATGGTGCGGGGGTTAACCACACCGGAAAAACGGATGAATTCGGTGCCCTGATTGATGGCAATTTGCTTTTCGCCCACCACGTGCAGGTTGCCGTTGGCCAAGACCTGATTGACCGTGACGGTAATGGTGCCGTTAAAGGTGTTGTTGGCGTTGGCCCCGCCCTTGCCGCCGAAGGTGCTGTCGCCGGAGATATCCATGTCGGCTCGCGCGTTACCAAGCAGCCCTTCGAGGTAACGCGGTGAAGTGGCTACGCCAAATTTGCTGGCCCCATTGCGGCTGGCGTTGGCGGATGAACTCTTGCTGGCACTGACGTTTTCTTGCAGCACGATGGTCAGGGTGTCGCCGATATTACGCGGGCGACGATCTTCAAACAGCGGCTGATAGCCGTAGTTCATCGGCTGTACCGTCTGGAAAATCGAACCGTTCGGCACCGGAGCGCCTGCCGGAGCGGGCTGAGCCGTGGTAGCCCCGTCAACCAGGGGGGTATGCGGAATATAGGCACAGCCGCCGACTGTCAGCATCAGCAGCCCGGCCAGGACGCGTTTGCCTTGCTGCGGCACGCTGGCCGCTAAAAAGGTGGTTACCACGGGTATCGCCTTTGTTGCTCTGGATAAGGATTACGGGCGCAGCAGGCTGCGCCCGTCGATTACAGTTGCGTCAGCTTTTGCAGCATCTGGTCAGACGTTGATACCGCTTTGCTGTTGATCTCATAGGCACGCTGGGTCTGGATCATGTTGACCAACTCTTCCGCCACGTTGACGTTAGAGGTTTCAACATAACCCTGATACAACAGGCCTGCCCCGTTGAGACCGGGGGTACTTTCGTTAGGCGCGCCGGAGCTTTCGGTTTCCTGGTACAGGTTTTCACCCATGCTTTCCAGACCGCTATCGTTGATAAAGGTGGTCAACGTCAATTGCCCTACCTGCTGCGCCGCCGTCTGGCCCTGCTGGGTCACGCTGACGATGCCATCACGGCCCACGGTAATGCTCAGGGCGTTGGCCGGAATGGTGATCGCCGGTTGTACCTGAAAACCACTGGCGGTCACCAACTGGCCATTCTGATCGATCTGGAATGAACCATCGCGGGTATAGGCCTGGGTGCCATCCGGCAATACCACCTGGAAGAAGCCCTGCCCCTTGATCGCCACGTCTTTGCTGTTGTTGGTCTGCGACAGGTTGCCCTGGCTGTGGATGCGCTCGGTCGCCACAGGACGTACGCCGGTACCAATCTGCAAACCGGAAGGCAGCGTGGTTTGCTCGGAAGACTGAGCCCCGGGCTGACGCATGGTCTGGTACAGCAGATCTTCAAACACCGCACGTTGGCGTTTAAACCCGTTGGTACTGACGTTCGCCAGGTTGTTGGCGATCACGTCCATGTTGGTCTGCTGCGCATCCAGACCGGTTTTGGCAATCCATAAGGATGGGATCATGATTTATTCCTCTGCACTCAGCTCATTGACAGCAATGAGTTGGCGCGCTGTGCGTTTTCATCCACGCTGTGGATGACCTTCATTTGCATTTCGAACCGCCGAGCGTTGGCGATCATATCCACCATCGTCTCCAGCGGTTTGACGTTGCTGCCCTCCAACACTCCCGGCATGATCCGCACATCGGGATCGTTCGGTAGTTGGTTGCCACGCTGCTGCTGAGCCTCGGCAGTCAGATGGAACAGGCCGTCGTCCCCGCGCACCACTTCCCGAGCATCGGCCTTCACCAGCTTCAGGCGGCCAATCTGGGAAATGGTGTTAGGCGGATCGCCCGGATTTAACGCCGAGATGGTGCCGTCCGCCGCCAGCGTCAGTTCCGCCTGCGGCGGGGCTTCGATCGGCCCGCCATCGCCCATCAGCGGCACGCCCTGCACCATCAACTGCCCAGTGGAGGAAATCTGGATGCTGCCGTTACGGCTGTAGGCTTCGGTGCCGTCCGGCAGCCTTAGCGCCAGAAACCCATCCTGCTGCAATGCCACATCCAGTGGCCGCCCGGTGTAGTTCAGCGGCCCTTGGCTCATGTCTGCTCCCGGTGTCGAAGCTGCCACCAGCGTGCGCGTATGCAGGCTTGGCCCATCAACCGGCACCGCACGCAGCGCCGAAAGCTGTGCGCGGAACCCAGGAGTGGAGGCGTTGGCCAAGTTGTTGGCCGTGACCGACTGCTGCTCCAGCGTCTGCCGGGCCCCCCCCATCGCGGTATAAATCGCGTGATCCATAAATCAATCCTATTAGCGCAGGCTGACCAGCGTTTGCAGGATCGAATCCTGGGTTTTGATGGTTTGCGCGTTTGACTGGTAGTTACGCTGCGCGACGATCATGTTCACCAGTTCCTGACTCAGATCGACGTTGGAAGACTCCAGCGCGCCGCTGGTCAGTGAACCGAAACCACCACCGCCCGCCAGGCCCACGCGTGGCTGACCTGAAGCGCCGGTCTCCTTCCAGACGTTATCGCCCTGTGCGGCCAGCCCTTCCGGGTTGGAGAAGTTGGTCAACACGATCTGCCCCAGCAGTTGGGTCTGCTGGTTGTTGTATACCCCAACCACGGTGCCATCTTTATTGATCTGGAAACCCTGATATTCCCCGGTGGCGTAGCCGTCCTGGGAAATCTTGCTGACAGAGTCACTACCAACATTCTGTTGCAGGCTACCGGCAAAGCTCAGGTTGAAGCTTTGCGCCAGCGCGCCGTCTTTAGCCGACATTGGCACGACCAGGTTGAATGGCGTGGCGCTTGGTGTGCCATCTGGCTTCAACGTGCCGGTCAGCGTACCGCTGTTGTCAAAGTTCAGGCTGCCGGCTTTGGCAGACGGAGCACCCGGCACGCTGCCGTCCTGGGTGTAAACGTCCCACTTGTTATCAGCCGTTTTAACAAAGTAGGCGTTGATGTTGTGTGCATTGCCCAGGGTGTCGTAGGTGGTAATGGTGTTGACGTAGTTAAACGAGTCGGTCTTGTTGGGATCGAACGGCGTCACCGCCGGTGGCTTATGGGTCGATTTCAGGTTGGCCACCATATTGCCGCTGGTGCTGGCTTTGGCGTTCATCATCCCTTCAGGAATGCTCAGCGGTACCGGATCGGCCCCCTGCTGGATGGTTGGCGGCGAGCCAGCCGCCGGGTAGCCGGTCAGGCTCAACCCTTGCATGTTGGTGATGTTGCGGTTGGCATCCATGATGAACTGCCCATTACGCGTATAGAAGATGCCGCCATCGGCGTCTTGCATACGGAAGAAGCCGTTCTGGCTGATGGCGATATCCATTGCCCGGTTGGTGTTGGTGGTAGTACCACCGTTGAAGTTCTGGGTGATCCCCGCCACTTTCACCCCTAGCCCGACCTGCGAGCCGGCAAACATATCGGCAAAGGATACGCTGCCGGATTTGAAGCCGTAGGTGGCGGAGTTGGCGATGTTGTTACCAATCACATCCAGGTTGGTTGCAGCCGCGTTTAAACCGCTGACCGCTTGAGAAAAAGCCATGTCGTTCTCCGAAATAGGTCATTTAAAAAGGTGTCTTCAGGATCGAGGGATCCATTGCCGACGTGGAAAATCACTGCGCTTAGTTTGACGAACCCAGCTTGGACAGGATCAGGCGCACGTCATCCAGCGTTGAAGTCCCCGCCACGCCCAGATCCAGTTTTGCCCCGTCCGTTCCGCGCGTGACGCCATTAACCATGGCGAAACGCAGTGGCTGCGCCACCAACTGCTCACCGCCGTTTTTGGCGTTGATCGCCACGGTGTAAGAACCGTCGGGCGCATTGGTGCCATCTTCCAGCGAACCGTCCCAGGAGAAGGAGTGCACACCGGCGGTTAGCCCGCCCAGATCGATGGTGCGAACCACTTTGCCGGTGGCATCGCTGATGGTCGCCGTCACCGCATCGGCGGTGCGTTCCAGCTCTATGCCAAACGGCGTGGTGCTGACCTTGCCTTCGTCATTACCCACCAGGATCTCCTTGCCTGGTACCATCACGCCGTGGCCAATCAGCGAACTGGCCTGGATTGACTGGTTGCCGCTGATCTGGCCGGAGATCGACCCCAGCGTGGTGTTAAGCTTCTCGATCCCGCTAACCGTATTGATTTGGGCCAGTTGGGTAGTCAGTTCGTTGTTTTGCATCGGGTTGGTGGGGTCCTGGTTTTTCAACTGGGCCACCAACAGCGTCAGGAAGTTGTTGCTCAGATCCTGGCTGGTATTGCCATTCGCACCGTTTTTGGCGCCGGTACCGGCAATGCTGTTGTCGAGTGATTCATTAGTGGTGGCGGCAATAGCCATAAATAAAAGCTCCGGTTACTGACCCAGCGTCAGGGTTTTCATCAACATGGATTTGGTGGTATTCAACACTTCGACGTTGGCCTGATAGCTGCGCGAGGCCGAGATGGTGTTGACCATTTCCCCGACAACATCGACGTTGGGCATCCGCACGTAGCCTTTGGCATCCGCCAGCGGGTTGCCCGGCTGAAACACCAAACGCTCCGGTGAGGGATCGTCTACCACCTGAGCGACACGCACGCCACCGGTCGACTGGCCCGGAGCTGCTGCAACCTCAAACACCACCTGTTTGGCCCGATAAGGCTGGCCGTCCGGGCCGGTGGCGCTGTCGGCGTTGGCCATATTGCTGGCGCTGACGTTCAGACGTTGGGATTGTGCAGACAGGGCCGAGCCGGAAATATCAAAAATATTCAATAACGACATGGGAATTATCCTCCTTGCAGCACGGACATCATGCCTTTGATCTGGCCGTTCAACAGCGTCAGGTCGGTTTGATATTTCAGGCTGTTATCGGCAAAGTTGGTGCGTTCACGGTCCATATCCACCGTGTTGCCGTCCAGGGAAGGCTGATCCGGCACGCGGAACAGGAGATCCAGCGACGGTGGCTGCATATTCTGCGCCGGGATATGGCGCGCCGAGGTCAGATTCAGCGCCACGCCGCTGCCGTTGACGCGCCCCTGCGCCATGACCTTGTTCAGTTGGCTGGCGAAATCGATATCACGAGCCTGATAGCCCGGCGTATCTGCGTTGGCGATGTTGGCCGCCAGGATTTCCTGCCGCTGAGCGCGCAGGTTCAGCGCCTCCTGGCCAAAACGCAGAGCAGCGTCCAATTTGTCGAGCATGCTCCCTCCGCGAGGTTAGAATTTGGAGCCGACAGCATAAACGCCCTACCTGTCAGCCTATCGTGGGAATAAGGGCAAAATGCGTCGCTATTTGTCTGCTTAGCCTGCGCGCGTAACGGTTACACTTGTTCCCCTGTGGTTGCTGCGTCTGTGAGGCAAAATATGAAAAGGATCCTGCTGTTGGTCGGCTTGCTGATCGGCCTGAACGCGCACGCCGAGGGCCTGGACGGACAGGTGGAGAGCTTTATCAAGTCCCAATTTGCCACCAGTGCCAACGTGACCGACGTCAAAGTGTTGGTGCGCACGCCAGCAAGCCGTTGGCCGCAGTGCGAATTGCCGCAGCTTTCGCTGCCTCAGAATGCTCGCCGCTGGGGTAACATCAGCATCTCGGCCCGTTGTGGCCAGGAGCGGCGTTTCATTCAGGCGCAGGTGCAACTGGTGGGGCATTATCTGGTGGCCGCACGGGGGATCAGTGCGGGCAGCAAACTCACTGCAGATGATATCAAGCTGAAAACCGGCCGATTAGACACCCTGCCACCACGTACCCTGACCGATAACGCCAAGGCGATCGGTGCCGTCAGCCTGCGCAATATCAGCCCTGGGCAGCCGTTGAATACGGTCATGCTAAGACGGGCCTGGGCGGTCAAGGCCGGGCAAACGGTACAGGTGTTGGCGCAGGGTGATGGATTTAATATCAGCGGTGCTGGGAAAGCGATGACCAACGCAGCCGCCGAAGACAGCGTGCGCGTACGCATGGTCTCCGGGCAGATTGTTAGCGGCATTGCCAATGTTGATGGCACAATTCGTATTACTTTATAAAAAAATAAAGCTTTGCCAATACTTGTCGATAACAAAGTCATAGCAGCACTTATCCGGCCACCAGGGCCACAGATTTGAACTCCCCGTTGCCTAGGCGACGGTGGTACAGATGGAGATTGAACATGAGTATCGATCGTACCCAACGGTTGCAACCCGTGCCCACGGTGCAGCCGCGAGAAACACAGACAGACAGCACGTTGCAAGCACGTAAAAAGGTCTCGGCGGAAACTACGGTCAGCGGCACCCAGGTTAAGCTGAGCGATGCACAGGCTCGCCTGATGCAGCCGGGTAGCCAAGATATCAATATGGAGCGAGTGGAAAGCATCAAGCAGGCGATCCGCAACGGCGAATTGAAGATGGATACCGGCAAGATCGCCGACGCCTTGTTACAAGACGTGCAAAGCGAATGGCAATCCGGCACCGATCGGGGTTAACACCAAGGGTGAGTCATTGATATGGAAAACCTGGCACAACTGCTGGATAAGCTGCTGGACACCTTGCAGGCGTTAGGCACGGTGCAGACGGAAGAGCACGCTTTACTGTGCTCCAAAACCTTGGCTGGCGTGGCTTTGCAGCGCGTGACAGATGCTAAAAGCCAACTGCTGGCGACGGTCAATTATCTGGACCAACAGCGGCTGGAGATGGAACGGCTGCAGCACTGCCAAGCACCTTATGAGGACCAACCGCAGTTGGCGTCCCGCTGGCAGCAGGTGCAACAGCAAAGCCTGCAACTGCGCGAACAGAATCACCATAACGGCATGCTGCTCAATCACCATATTGAGCACAATACGCAGGCGCTGGCGATTTTAAACAAGCAGAATAAATCGCTGTACGGCCCCGATGGTCAGTCCCGTGCGGGGAGCCTGCTGGGCCGTAAGATTGGGGTTTGAACACGATCAACCAGCTAACACCGGCTATTTCCCACAGATGTTAGTGGTGAAGTTGTGCCAAATCGTCTGCGGAAAGGCCGGTTAATTTCATCACTACAGCACGGTCAAAGCCATCGGCCAGCATGGCACTCGCAATGTTCAAGACGGTTGCCCGTGCCTGTTCCATACCCTTCTCAATACCTTGTTCGATACCTTGCTCCATGCCTTTCTTGAAGCCTTTTTGCTCGAGATATTCTGCAATGGTCATCAATTCCTCCTCGTGCCGTGGCGTACGACGGGCCAACTCACGGATCAGCTTATCCGGTTCGGTCGTGTTCCCCACCTGCAACATGTAGTTCACCAACGAGATCAATTGCTCATTGGTAGTGTACCCAAACGATAATAATGTGACCAGTCGTTCCTTTATTTCGAATAGGTCACGCTGGCGCACGTGTTTTTGCAGCAGTTCCAAGATAGCCATACGGCGTTGCTGCATGATGTCATCGTCCGGTATGACGGTGACGTCAACCAATGGGAAATGTCCAGCATAAAGTTGCCTGGCCAAATCAGGTTCACTGAATTCTTCCAGCCAGCTCATCGAATAGGGATAAGGCGTCACCTGGCCGTGATAAAACAGGGTTGGGATCACTAGGGGAAGTTGATCGTAACCCGTATCAAGGTGGCGTTGCATTGCAGCGATCGCATAACGTATTAAACGAAATGCCATATGCTTATCAGGGCTGCTTTGGTGTTCGATCAAAACGCATACATACGCGTCTCCCCTCTCAGTACGTAATGAGTAGAGCACGTCAGAGTAACTGGCTCGCAGATCGCTTTCGATAAAACTGCCGGATTCAAGTTTTAGCGTACTCAAATCGCAATATTGCAGCAAGACCGACGGCAGGTGTAACTCCAGAAAGTCTCTGGCCGTGTCTGGGTTAGTGAGGAACTTTTTAAATACCGCGTCATGCGATACAGAGGTGGTTTTTTTCATGTTGGTCATCCTGGACTTAACATGAAAAAACCTACCACAGGCTTTTATTACTTCACATTACTGCCGCCTTAATGCTGGATCCGACTCGCAACTCATTGGTAATTCACAATCACCTGATTAGAGATCGCCCGCAGCGGAGGGTTTAGCGCGCCGCGAGACTTCACGTAATAAATGAAGCGGAACTCGCTGTCTGCGGGAATACCGTTGAAAGCCTCACTACGGCCACTGCCCGCGCCGAGCGGTAGGCAGCGTGACGAGGTGCAAAGCTGTACCTCTAATCCGGCAGGCGCCCCTGCCAGCAACTGATAACGCCAGCTTACACTGGTCACCCGAGCCTCGGCCGCCGGTGGATTAGCTGGCCGCAGGCTGGGGGAGACATCACGCACGCTCCCCGTTTCCAGCGTGACGCCGCTGGCATCGGCGGCCCAAGACCCCGACACCGCCTGCGCTGCCAGCGGAGCGAACAACACCAACAAAGGAAGGAAAGCTTTCATCAGGCGGCTCCTATGGTTGAGGTCATGCGGATCTGACGCTCATCGTTGATTTCCAGGTTCGACAGCACCACCAACTGCGGCAAGGTACGGCGCAGGAAGCGCGCCAGCAGGGCACGTAACGCGTGGTTTACCAGCAGCACAGGCGGTGCACTGAGCATTTCCTGACGTTGCAGCGCCTGCCTGGCCTGATCCAACAAGCGGTCCGCCAACCCAGGTTCAAGACCTCCGCCCCCTTGCAGGGCCTGCAACAGCAGGCGCTCAAGCGGCGTATCCAGACCAATGACCTGGATCTCACCGTTACCCGGGAACCACTGCTGAGTGATGGCCCGCCCAAGGGCCACGCGCACCACGGAGGTCAGTTCGAAAGGATCGCTTTGCGTTGGCGCATGTTCCGCCAGCGTTTCGATAATGGTGCGCATATCGCGAATCGACACCCGCTCGGCCAGCAGATTCTGTAGCACCTTGTGCAGCGTAGTCAGCGAAACTACGCCAGGCACAAAATCTTCCGTCAGCTTCGGCATCTCCTGCGAAACACGATCCAACAGTTGCTGGGTTTCCTGGCGACCAAACAGCTCGCTGGCAAACTGACCAAGCAAATGGTTGAGGTGAGTGGCAACAACGGTGCTGGCTTCCACCACCGTGAACCCCTGGATCTGCGCCTGTTCACGCAGTGCGCTATCGATCCACACCGCCTCCAGCCCGAAGGCCGGATCGACGGTTTTGTCACCGGCCAGCTCACCCACCGCATTGCCCGGATTTATCGCCAGCCAGCGCCCCGGATGTGCCTCACCGCTACCGATCTCCACCCCTTTCATCAGAATGCGATAACTGGCCGCCGACAGTTCGAGGTTGTCGCGAATATGCACCACCGGTGGCAAATAGCCCGTATCCTGAGCGAATTTTTTACGGATGCCACGAATACGTCCCAGCAGTTCGCCGTTTTGCTGAAAGTCCACCATAGGGATCAGGCGGTAACCGACTTCCATGCCCAACGGATCCTCCAGCTGTACATCAGACCAACTGGCCTCTACCGCCTGCGGATTTTCCTGCGGCAGCGGCGGTTCTTTAACTTTCGGCGCCTGCTGTTCACGCCCGCGCAGCCGCCAGGCCAACGCCAGCAGTGCCGCCGTAAACAGCAGGAACACCAGGTTTGGCATACCCGGAACCATCCCCAACAGCCCCAACACCGCAGCACTCAACACCATCACGCGCGGATTGTTGAACAACTGGTTGACCATCTGCTCGCCAACGTCCTCATCGGTCGCTACGCGGGTGACGATCACACCGGCCGCCGTCGAGATCACCAACGCAGGGATCTGGGCGACCAGGCCATCACCGATGGTCAGCAAGGTATAGGTTTCAGCCGCGGTACCCAACTCCATGCCGTGCTGGATCACGCCGACCAACAGGCCGCCTACTACGTTAATCACCATGATCATCAAGCCTGCTACCGCGTCACCGCGCACAAACTTGCTGGCACCGTCCATCGAACCGTAGAAATCCGCTTCCTGCGTCACTTCGGAACGGCGCTTTTTAGCCTCGTCTTCGCCGATCAGCCCGGCGTTCAGATCGGCATCGATCGCCATCTGTTTGCCCGGCATCCCATCAAGGACAAAACGCGCACCCACTTCGGCAATACGCCCGGCCCCTTTGGTGATCACCATAAAGTTGATCAGCACCAGGATGATAAACACCACGATACCGATGGCGAAGTTACCACCCACCAGGAAGTGACCGAACGCTTCAACCACCCGCCCCGCCGCAGCCGCGCCGGTATGCCCCTCCATCAGGATGATCCTCGTGGAAGCGACGTTCAACGATAGGCGTAACAGGGTTGAGAACAGCAGGATGGTTGGGAATGCGGCGAACTCCAGCGTCCGCTGGGTAAACATCGCCACCAACAGCACCATGATCGACAAGGCAATATTGAAGGTAAACAGCAGATCGAGGATAAATGCCGGTAATGGCAGCACCATCATCGACAGGATCATCAGGATCAGTATCGGGCCAGCCAGCACCTGCCACTGCGTATCTTTAAAATTACCCGGCAAACGAAGCAGGGAGGCCAAATTAGCCATCTGAGTTATTCTCTCCAGCAAAATCCAGTGCTTCCGGCACCGGTAAACGTTGAGGTTTTTTCGGGATCAGGCCACCTTCACGCTGCCAACGGCGCAGCTGGTAGACCCAGGCCAGGACCTCGGCCACGGCGGCATACAAGGTCGTGGGAATGTGTTGCCCAATCTCACTGTGACGGTATAGCGCCCGCGCCAGCGGCGGAGCTTCCAGGGTCGGGATACGGTGTTCGTTCGCCAATTCACGGATACGCAAGGCAATCTCCCCTGCCCCTTTGGCAAGGACTTTTGGCGCACTCATGTTCTTGTCGTTGTATTGCAATGCCACGGCGTAATGTGTCGGGTTGGTGACAATCACGTCGGCCTTCGGCACGTCGGACATCATGCGGCGGCGAGAGATGGCCCGCTGTTGCTGGCGAATACGCCCTTTGACATGGGGATCGCCCTCCTGCTGCTTGTGTTCGTCGCGGATTTCCTGCTTGGTCATCTTCAATTTCTTGAAGTGGCTCCATAGCTGATAAAACACGTCGAAGGCCACCATCGGCACCAACCCAAGGACGATCAACATACCGCAGAAAATCACGATCTGTAGCGCATTGCGCAGTGCATCCTGCGGCTGCTGCGTAACCAGATGCAGCATCGCCGCCCAGTTGTGCCACAGGTAAAGACCGGCCACCCAACCCACCAGCGTCGCTTTGAGAATGGCCTTCAGCAACTCTGCCAGCACCTGGGTGGAGAACATCCGTTTTAATCCGGAGATCGGGTTCATGCGCTTGGCATCAAACTTAAGGCTAAAGCCCACGCCGCCCAGTAGCATCGGGGCCGACAGCGCCACCAGCACCAATCCGGCCAGGATCGGCATCAGCGCCCACACCGCTTGACGCAGTAACATCGCAAACTGGCGCAGCATCTGCTTATCGTTGCTGACCATGTTGTGATCAAAATGCAGTCCTTCCGATAACATCCTCGCCAACTGTTGCGCCATATGGCCACCCGCGACCCACAAGATCGACAACCCCGCAATCAGCATCAGGATCGAGGTCAGCTCGCGCGAACGCGCAATCTGGCCCTCTTCACGCGCCTTTTCCAGCCGGTGGGGTGTGGGGGCCTCAGTTTTTTCCATATCACTGTCTTCGGCCAAGGCGAGGGTTCCCATTGCGTGCGAAGAATAGAATTGCCGCCAGCATGCCAAAAAAATGCGGATTTCATTGCGGGAACAACGGCGCAAAAGGCCGGTTATTTCGGGGATGGGCTAGCGAAAAGATTTAGGGCGCAGTGTGCGCCCTAATAAATGATCAAAAACCCAGGCTGTCGAGCAGATCGTCCACCTGGGCCTGATTGGCAATTACGCCAGCCCCGTTCTGATCCAACTGCGGGCCATTGAGCAGGCTGTCGTTCGGCCTTTTCTCTTTGGCTGGCTGATCCGGGATGTTTTCCATCAGTACCATCAGCAGTTGCTTTTCAATCTCCTGCACCACGTCCATCATGCGCTTGATCACCTGGCCGGTGAGATCCTGGAAATCCTGCGCCATCATGATCTCCAGCAACTGGGCGTTGGTGAATGCGGTGTGCTCCGGCACCCGATCCAGATACTGACGGGTATCCGTCACCAGTGAGCGGGCATCAGCCAGCTCAATGGGGTTGGCAAACCACTCGTCCCAGCGCCCTTTTAGCATATTGGCCTGCGACTCCAACTCCGCCTGGCGGGGTTGTGCCGCTTCCACGCAGTTGAGCGCTCGTTCCGCCGCCTGCGCCGTCATGGTGACCACATAATCAAGACGGTCGCGTGCGTCCGGGATCGCTTCGGCAGCCTGAGCGATAGCCTGATCTAGCCCCAGCTCACGCATGCTGTCACGCAGCATGCGGGTCAGTTGACCGATACGGGAGATGATCTCACCCGCTGTCGCTGCATCGCTGGCAGGCATTGGAATATCTCTCATCGCCCTCTCCTTTTTTACATGCCCAGTTTTTCAAAGATCTTGTTGAGCTTCTCTTCCAGCGTCGCCGCCGTGAAGGGTTTCACCACGTAACCGCTGGCACCCGCCTGAGCGGCAGCAATAATGTTCTCTTTCTTGGCTTCCGCCGTCACCATCAATACCGGCATTGACGCCAGCGCGCCGTCAGCACGGATGGTTTGCAGCAGCTCAAGGCCATCCATGTTCGGCATATTCCAGTCTGATACCACGAAATCGAAGCTGCCGGCGCGCAGTTTGTTCAACGCATCCGCCCCGTCTTCCGCCTCTTCGACGTTGTTAAAACCCAGTTCTTTCAGCAAATTTCTGACGATGCGGCGCATGGTGGAAAAATCATCCACCACCAGAAATTTAAGGTTTTTGTCTGCCATTATTGCTCCTAAGGTTAATCGTTTTTGCCCCGAGGTTCGGGGCATAACATCAAATACGCAGCGCCTGACCACCCGCGATCTGCGCCAACATGCGTTGGCTCATGCGCTCCAATTCCACTACTTCATTGACTCCGCCGGTGGCAATAGCCTCACGTGGCATGCCAAACACCACACAGCTGGCTTCGTTCTGCGCCAGGGTGTACGCCCCGGCACGGTGCATTTCCAGCATGCCTGCCGCACCGTCATTCCCCATGCCGGTGAGGATCACCCCCACCGCATTGCGCCCGGCAAACTGGGCCACCGAGCGGAACAGCACATCGACCGAAGGACGATGCCGGTTCACCGGCGGGCCATCATGCAGCCGAACCTGATAGTTGGCGCCGCTGCGCGTCAGCTCCAGATGACGATCTCCCGGCGCGATATAGGCATGGCCCGGCAAGACGCGCTCGCCGTCTTCGGCTTCTTTCACCGTGATCTGGCACAGCTTGTTGAGCCGCTCGGCAAATGAACGGGTAAAGCCTGGCGGCATATGCTGGGTGATCAATAACGCCGGGCTGGTAGCCGGTAACGGCTGCAAGACGTGGCGGATTGCCTCAGTCCCCCCGGTAGATGCCCCGATAGCGATCAGCTTCTCACTGCTCAACAACGGCGTATGGCTGAGGATCTCCGGAGCCGGTGCCGTTGAACGCTGTGGCAGTCGCGCCTTGGCCGCCGTGCGGATTTTTTCGGCAATCAACTCGCTATAGGCCAGCATGCCTTCGCGGATCCCGAGTTGCGGCTTGGTGACAAAATCCACCGCGCCCAGTTCCAACGCCCGTAGGGTGATCTCCGATCCCTTTCCGGTCAGCGACGACACCATCACCACCGGCATCGGCCGCAGGCGCATCAGTTTCTCCAGAAAATCCAGCCCGTCCATACGCGGCATTTCGACGTCCAGCGTCAGCACCTGCGGGTTGAATTTCTTGATCAGATCGCGAGCCACCAGCGGATCGGGGGCGGTCGCCACCATCTCCATATCGGGATGGCTATTGACAATCTCGGTCATCAGCTGCCGCATCAGGGCAGAGTCGTCTACGCTTAATACGCTGATTTTATTCATTACCTCTCCTTGGTCAGGCCATACACGGTCTGCCCACGCAAGTAGAAATCCCGGCTGATCTGGCTGAAGTTTTCGGAATGGCCGGCAAACATCAGGCCCCCCGGTTTAAGCAGCGGCACAAAGCGCCGCAAAATGCGCTCTTGTGTTTCCTTGTCGAAATAGATCATCACGTTACGGCAAAATATCGCATCAAACTGCCCCGGCAACGCCCATTCAGGGGCCAGCAGATTGAGCGGCTGAAAGTGCACCTGTGCCGCCAGTTCTGGCCGAACCCGTACCAGACCATGGTGAGGCCCGGTCCCTCGCAGGAAATAACGCTGCATCTGCGCCGGTGTCAGGGTGCGCAGATCTTCCTGGCGATACACCCCCGCTTCGGCCTTTTCCAATACCTGAGTATCAATATCGCTGGCCCACACCTGCGTCCCCGTCGCACGCTGCCCTAGCGCCTCATTCAAGGTAATGGCGATCGAGTAAGGCTCTTCACCGGTCGAGGCGGCGGTACTCCACACGCTGTAACCATTGGGACGCGAACGCGCATGTTCCGCCAGGATCGGAAAATGGTGCGCCTCACGGAAAAACGCCGTCAGGTTGGTGGTCAGGGCGTTGACGAATGCCTGCCACTCGGCGCTGTTGCTATCGCTTTCCAACAACACCAGATAGCTACCAAAATCGGGTATTCCCAGCAGCCGCAGACGACGCACCAGACGGTTGTAAACCATCTCGCGTTTGTGCTCTGCCAGCACAATACCGGCACGCTGATAGATCAACTGGCTGATCCGTCGGAAATGCACATCCGACAGGGGCAACCGTTGCACCATCTGTGTCAGCAAAGACGCAGGCTCTTTATTAGTGGATGAGGATGAGCCACTCATAACCCTTCACCCGAGTTGTTGTTACTTGCTATACAATTCGACACTAGTTGCTTCCTTTGCCACTGATAAAACTCCGTTGTTAAGGCTGTCTGATAAGGTGATGTTGTCGTCCGCCAGGCGGAATACCGCTACCGCATCGGCCAGCGTAATCGCCTGCTCTTCCAATGCCGCCGCCGCAGAGGCCGCTTGTTCCACCAGCGCGGCGTTCTGTTGCGTCACCTGATCCATCTGGGTCACGGCCTGAGTGACCTGCTCGATACCGCGGCTTTGCTCATCGGAAGCCGAGGAGATCTCGCCCATAATGTCGGTAACGCGGGTCACCGAACGCACGATATCCTTCATCGTGGCACCGGAGTCTTCAACCAGCACCGACCCTTGCTTAACACGGCCAACCGACTCATCGATCAGCACTTTGATTTCTTTCGCTGCCTGAGCGCTACGCTGAGCCAGATTGCGCACCTCTGCGGCCACCACGGCAAAACCACGCCCTTGTTCCCCCGCCCGCGCAGCTTCAACCGCCGCGTTCAACGCCAGGATGTTGGTCTGGAAGGCAATACCGTCGATCACGCTGGTAATGGCACCAATTTTCTGCGAGCTGCTGGCAATATCGTGCATGGTGGTGACCACCTCGTCGGCCATTTCCCCGCCCTTGGCAGCGGTGGCTGAAGCATCGCGCGCCAGCTTTGAGGCCTGGCGGGCATTGTCGGCGTTCTGTTTCACCGTGGCGGTTAACTGCTCCATGCTGGCGGCTGATTCTTCCAGCGATGCGGCTTGCTGCTCGGTGCGGGAAGAGAGATCGTTATTGCCTTCCGAAATCTCCTGTAGCCCGATCAGGATCGACTCGGCGCCTTCGCGCACCGCGCCGACTGTGCCAATCAACGAGTTCTGCATGCGGTGCAGGCTGGCAAACAACATGCTGATCTCGTTGCGGCCATACACCTGGATCGGCGTGGCCAGGTTGCCGTCGGCGATACGGTCAAAGTGGCTGCGCATAATATTCAGCGGCTGAACCAACATATTGCGTAACCACCACATGGCGCTGGCGGTCACCAGGATCAGCATCAGCACTGCGCCGCACACCAGCCAACCGGCCAGCGTGAAGGAGCGCTGGTTGGCCGCATTGGCCTGGGCGATATTTTCGTTGACCAGTTGCAGGTACTGGACGAAGTCGGCTTCGAAAAGGTCCTGCATTTTCTGTGTAGGTTGACCCATAAAGCCCTGCAGGTTGCCGCCCTCCAGGAAGACAATCAGTTCGCGCAGCGCACCGCGTAGCCGCTCATAGCTGGCTTGGGTGGTTTCTGTCAGTTGCTGCTCCTGGTCGCTGTTACGCGAGACGGCCAGGAACTGATTAAAATAGAGATCGGCTTTCTGCAACGAACTGCGGGCGTTGCCCATCAGCGCATCGACCTGTTCTTGCGGTACTTTCAGCGCTGCACGGGTGCCAGCCCGGTTCAAGGTGTTACGTGCCTGTAGCAGGGAAACCCAGCTCAGGCTGAGGGCATCACGCTGCTGGCTACCCAGACTAATCAGATTAAGATTGTGGTTATCGGAGCGGGAAGCGGTATACGACAAGCCGGTGCTAACCAGTTGCATCAGGCAAAAGGTCAGCAGTAATAAAAACAGACTGGTAGAGATACGGACTCGGTTAAACACGATAAACCTCCAGGTAGCCGCGGATTAACACGACTTAGGACGGAAAAAAGGGCCACGATCTCGCAGGGAGAACGCAGCCCAATGCCGGTTAGAACGTTTCCCAGTTCTCCTGCGGATCGCTGGCGTTCATTTTTTTATGATTGATTACCGGGGTAACGACTTTACTGCTGGCGGATGCCTTGAACTCGTTTTGGCCTTCCGCTTTCAGTCGGAATACCGCAACGGACTGGGTCAAGCGGCTGGCCTGCTCTTCCAGAGCTGCCGCCGCAGAGGCCGATTCTTCGACCAAAGAGGCGTTCTGTTGAGTGACTCGATCCATTTCGGCAACCGCTTGGCCAACCTGATCGATACCACGGCTCTGCTCGTCGGAGGCCGAAGCGATTTCACCCATGATGTCGGTGACGCGGGTGACGGCATTGACGATATCGCCCATGGTTTCACCGGCGCTTTCCACCAGCACCGAGCCCATATCAACGCGGCTAACCGAGTCTTCAATCAGGCCTTTGATCTCTTTGGCTGCCTGCGCGCTGCGGCTTGCCAGGTTGCGTACTTCACCGGCAACCACGGCAAAACCACGGCCCTGTTCACCGGCACGGGCAGCTTCAACTGCCGCATTCAACGCCAGGATATTGGTCTGGAAGGCGATGCCGTCGATCACGCTGGTAATGTCGGCAATTTTCTGCGAGCTGCCAGCGATGTCGTGCATGGTTTGCACCACGTTGGCGACCACTTTGCCGCCTTTCTGCGCGGTTTCTGAGGCGCTCAACGCCAGTTGGCTGGCCTGACGGGCGTTTTCGGCGTTCTGTTTCACCGTCGCGGTCAATTGCTCCATGCTGGCGGCGGTTTCTTCCAGCGAGGCGGCCTGCTGTTCGGTACGGGAAGAGAGATCGTTGTTACCTGCGGCAATCTCGGAAGCACCGCTATAGATGGCATCGGCCCCCTGACGCACGCCGCTGACGGTGTCGATCAGTTCGCCTTGCATATGTCTGAGGCTGGCTGCCAGCACGCCCATTTCGTTGCGGCTGTTGACGTCGATTTGGTGAGTCAGATCGCCTGCGGCGATCAGTTTGATGTGCTCAATCATACGATTGAGTGGGCGCACCAGAATATGGTGGATGCCGAACCAGACCATGGCGATCACCGCAACCACCAATACCAGCACCACGACCAGCGTCCACACGGCGAATTCGAAAGAGCTGTCGCCATCTTCGACTGCGATCTGGTATAGCTTGTCGTTCTGAGTCAGGTAGCGGTTATAGAGCTGTTCAAATTCAGTCTGATAACGCTGAGTGGGCTGTTCAAAGAAGGCGTCCAGCTTGCCGTCACCCAACAGCGGGATCAGTTCCGACAGCGCAGTGTGCAACGTGGTATAGCGTTGCTTGAGTTCGTCTGCCGCTGCGGCATCCTGGCGAGCATCCAGAGGGATTTTTTCATAGGCAGCGTAGTGCTGTTCCGCCATGCTCAAGGTTTTTTTCGCCGAGACCAGCAGTTCATCAACTGTGGCACCGGTGCCCGCTTTATTGAGGTCCATCATGTAGCGGATCCCGGCACGATTGAGGGTATTGCGGGTTTGCAGCAAGTTTACCCAGCTTTCATTCAGTTCTGACTGCTGCTGTCGGATAGTTTGCAGTACGGTAAAATTTTCTTTGTTATCTTTCAGCGAAGTGAAAAACAGCCCACCGGAAACCAGCTGCAAGGCACCGAATAACACCAGCACCAGCAATAAGCTGGTGACCACCTTCATACGATTAAACATTTTTACCCTTCTTGGAAGCCCGCACAGACAAGCGCTGTGTACGTTAACTGTCTGGGTTATCGGCGTGGCAGAAGAGAACTTTAAGAAAAATCTGTAACTATTTTTTTGTATTGTGCGGAGGATAAGATTTTAGCTCGGCGAAGGGATGGCCCCTCACCCTAACCCTCTCCCACAGGGAGAGGGAACAGAACGTGCTACAACTTTATACCTGTGCCCTGATTTAAAGTGCCGCAAATTGAATTGCGTACTTATTCACATCACCGTGCCAGCTCCCTCTCCCTGTGAGATAGGGTTGGGGTGAGGGGACCTGACGCCAATACGCCTCACCAATTACACCATCACACACAGCAACTTAGTCAATCAGGCGCTTTTCGCTACGCTATCCACCAGCGAC
Organism: Serratia sp. NCCP-200; assembly: GCF_059697885.1. Lineage (NCBI taxonomy): Bacteria > Pseudomonadati > Pseudomonadota > Gammaproteobacteria > Enterobacterales > Yersiniaceae > Serratia > Serratia sp. NCCP-200. The sequence continues at coordinate 923,733 of NZ_BAAKUJ010000001.1, read as the reverse complement.
ATCTCTTCACTGCTCAGCAGCTTTTCGATATCCACCAGGATCAGCATACGTTCACCGAGCGACCCCAGACCGGTGAGATATTCCGTCGCCAGCGTAACCGCGAACTCAGGGGCTGGGCGGATCTGATCCGTCGTTAACGACAGCACATCAGACACGCCATCCACCACGATACCCACCACCCGCTGGCCAAAGTTCAGCACGATCACCACGGTGTTTTCATCATAAGAGACGTCCTGCTGGGCAAACTTCACGCGCAGATCGATAATCGGCACGATCACCCCACGCAGATTGGTCACGCCCTTGATAAACGCCGGGGTGTTGGCGATGCGCGTTACCTGATCGTAACCGCGGATCTCCTGAACCTTGAGGATATCAATGCCATACTCTTCGTTACCCAAGGTAAAAATCAGGAACTCCTGACCTACCGTTTCGCCCGCCAGTTTGCTGACGGCTGCCAGTCCTGCCATTTCGATCACCTTTAAATCAGTCGGTTAATAATTATGCGGCAGCGTCCGTCAGACGCTTTTCCCGGTTCAGCGTTTGCAGCGCTGAAACATCTACAATCAGCGCCACGCTGCCATCCCCCAGAATGGTGGCAGCCGAAATGCCCGGCACCTTGCGGTAATTGCTTTCCAGATTTTTCACCACCACCTGGTGCTGACCGATCAACTGATCGACCAGCAGCGCATAGCGGCGGCCTGCACTTTGCAAAATCACCACAATGCCCTGAGTGGCTTCGGTTTTGGCCCCGTCAACCTCAAACACCCGATACAGCTCGACCAGAGGCAGATACTCACCGCGTACCTGAAGCACACGCTCCCCACCGGCCAGCGGATGCAAATCCTCGGCCTGCGGTTGCAATGACTCCATTACGGCATTCAATGGCAGAATGAACACTTCCTCATTCACCTTGACCGACATGCCATCAAGAATGGCCAGCGTCAGCGGCAGTAAAATGCGGATTGAGGTGCCCTTCCCAGCCTGGAAATGGATTTCGACATGGCCCCCCATCTCCTGAATATTTCGCTTCACCACGTCCATGCCCACTCCGCGCCCGGAGACGTCAGTCACCTGCTCGGCGGTGGAGAAACCCGGGGCAAAGATCAGCATGCCGACCTCTTCATCGCTCATGTTGTCACTCACCGCTAGCCCCTGCGAAGCAGCCTTGGCGAGAATTTTCTGGCGATTGAGACCGGCACCGTCATCGGTGACCTCAATGCAGATATTGCCGCCCTGATGTTCGGCGGACAGGATCAGACTACCGACTTCGGCCTTACCGGCGGCCAGGCGTGCAGCAGGTTCTTCAATTCCGTGATCCAGGCTGTTACGCACCAGGTGCGTCAGCGGATCGATAATGCGTTCAATCAGGCTCTTATCCAGTTCGGTAGAGCTACCGCGTAGCGTCAACTCCACCTGCTTGTCCAGCTTACTGGCCAGATCGCGCACCAGGCGCGGGAAACGGCTGAAAACGTACTCCATCGGCATCATTCGGATCGACATCACCGACTCTTGCAGATCGCGAGCGTTACGCTCCAACTGGCTCATGCTGTTGAGCAGATCGCCGTGGTTGACCGGATCCAGGGAGCCGGAACGTTGCGCCAGCATCGACTGAGTGATCACCAATTCCCCCACCAGGTTGATCAGTTGATCGACCTTTTCTACTGCCACGCGGATACTGGTGGATTCGCTAGCCTTGGCTTTGGGCTTTGGCGCCTCAGCCACCGTAGCAGGCGAGGTAGGTGTGACAACGGCCGCGGGTTCCGGCGTGCTGATCTTCTCCACGATCTTCGGCGGCGTGGAAAAGGCAATCTGCTCCGGTTCCAGCACAAAGCACAATACCGCACTGATATCCTCCTCACTGGCAGAGGTCAGTAAAGTGACCTCCAAGCTGGTCTCGGTCTGCTGCGGGTTTTCCACCTCGCCCAGATTGCCCAACTCTTCCAGCATCAGCGGAATTTCATTCGGCTTCAGGCCGCTCAGGTTGATCCGCATCCCGCCTTCAATCGCAGCCGGAGCAGCAGCATGAACTACCGGTGAGGTTACCGTTACCGCCGCCGCAGGAGCATCCTGCTGTTGCGCTTCCAAAGCCAACTGCCGCAACGCCTGACAAATATACTCAAAGCTCTCGCTATCAGGCTGTTGCGACGTTTTATAGGCGTCCAGTTGCTCCTGCATAATGTCTTTGGTTTCCAGAAACAGGTTGATAATTTCGGTGCTCAGGCTCATTTCCTGACGCCGGGCACCGTCCAGCAAATTCTCCAGCAGGTGGGTAGTTTCCTGCAGCACGCTAAAGCCGAAGGTAGCTGCCCCGCCCTTGATCGAGTGGGCAGCGCGGAAAATCGCGTTCAGTGGTTCAATATCCGGGGCCAGCGGGTCCAGCTCCAACAGATGTTGCTCCATATCGGCCAGCAGCTCGTCTGCCTCATCAAAAAAGGTCTGATAAAAAGCGCTAATGTCCATGCTCACGGGGTCACCTCTGCTGTGAGTCGCTGTTAGTCGGTGAAGTGGCGGAAGGTGCCGCCGGAATAGCCGCTGTCGGCCCGGTGTCTGCGGCTTTCACCGCTGCCGGAGGTTGCTCTGGCGTGCCCTGCGTTGCCGGCAGTTCGGCGGTTGGAGCAGGCGGCGACGGCGGTAATTCCGGTGTCGCTGTAGCCGGTGCCGTCGCCTGCGGAGCCAACTGCTTCAGGCCTTCTGGCTGATCGATTTCCGTAGCGCTGCTCTCCGCATTCTCGTGTTCTATCCCCTGCTGGGTTGCTTTGTTCAGCACCAGAATGGTGATCCGCCGGTTAACCGCATCATCACCGCCGTGCTGTTTCAGGTTCATGGTCGAGGCCATCCCAACCACCCGCAATACTTTGCCTTCGGCCAAACCACCGGCGATCAGTTCACGCCGCGAGGCATTGGCACGATCGGCGGACAGCTCCCAGTTGCTGTAATAGCGCTCACCGGTAGCATAAGGCAGATCGTCGGTATGGCCCGACAGGCTGATTTTGTTCGATAATCCATTGAGGATCGGCGCTATCCCGCGCAGGATATCGCGCATATAGCTTTCCACCTGTGCGCTACCGGTCTTGAACATCGGCCGGTTCTGGCTATCGATAATTTGAATGCGCAATCCTTCGTCCATCATGTTGATCAGCAAATGCGGCCGCAGCGCTTTCAGGCGCGGGTCCGACTCAATCAGCTCATCGAGTTTCTCGCGCAGCTTGTTCAGACGCAGCTCTTCTGCACGCTTTTCCGGTGAATCCATCTGCTTTTTGACCAACCCTTGCTGCTGGGTTGGATCGTCCCCACCACCCGGGATTGGGCTGCTTTCCGAGCTGCTCTTGTCGCCGCTGGTCAGCGCCACCTTCAGTGGGGTACGGAAATATTCGGCTATCTGCGTCAACTCCTGCGGGCTGGCAATCGCCAGCAGCCACATCACCAGAAAAAACGCCATCATCGCCGTCATAAAGTCGGCATAAGCAATCTTCCAGGAGCCGCCGTGATGACCGGCATGATGGGCTTTGCGTTTTCTGACCAGAATAACCGGGTGATTCTGTTTCATGCGTCCTGCTCTTCCGTCGCCTGCTGTGCCGGGGCTTTCACCTTACGCACATGCTCTTCCAACTCAATGAAGGAAGGGCGCTCCGTGGTGTACAACGTTTTACGGCCAAACTCGACCGCGATCTGTGGGGCATAACCATTCAAACTCGACAGCAAGGTGACCTTGATGCACTGCATCATCTTGGTGGTTTCGGCACTCTTCTGGCGCAGTAAAGTAGCCAGCGGGGAGATGAACCCATAGGCCAACAGAATGCCGAGGAAAGTGCCCACCATCGCATTGGCGATCAATGCCCCCAATTCCGCCGCTGGCCGGTCAGCCGAAGCAAGTGCGTGCACTACCCCCATCACGGCAGCCACGATGCCGAAAGCCGGCAACGAATCGCCGACCATCGCCAGGCTCCCTGCGGGTACCTCACTTTCCTGTTCGAAGGTTTCAATCTCTTCATCCATCAGCGCCTCGATCTCAAAGGCGTTCATATTGCCGCTCACCATGAGTCGCAAATAGTCGGTAATAAATTCCACCAAGTGGTTATCGGCAAGAATGCGCGGATAATTAGAGAAAATTTCGCTTTCCTGCGGATTATCGATATCAAACTCAAGCGACAACATGCCCTGCTGGCGGGATTTGGCCATCAGCCGATACAGCAGCGCCATTAGATCCATATACAGTTCTTTGTTGTATTTTGAGCGGCGCATCAGCTTGGGAAGAGCGCGTAGCGTGGATTTGATCGCTTTACCGTTGTTGCCGACGATAAAGGCTCCCACACCAGCTCCCCCGATGATCAAAAATTCGGCAGGCTGATAGAGTGCGCCGAGGTGACCCCCGACAATCATATAGCCGCCAAACACGGTTCCCAGAACCACGAGATAACCCAAAATAACTAGCACACGTATTCCTTAAATTCACAATATGGGTGGAAGGTGAGTCAGCGCGGGTGAAATTAGGCAACAGCGCGTGTCGCCCAGAGAGCCCGGAGTACCGAGCCCTTGAGTTTCACCAGTCTGTGTTGCTGTATAAGCCTGCAAGCAGGCTCAGACTGCGCGTTTAACCTGCTCTTCCAGCAGTTGTGGAATAATATCGGCCAATTGCGGCGAAAGTTTACGTCTTTTTACTGCGCGGGATGGGGGTTGGCATAAACTGCAGACAAAACTGTTAAGCGGCTGGTGCGCATGGGTGATAAAAGCCCCACCACAGCAGCTGCAGGCGGATAGCTGCAACATACCGCTGTCGACAAAACGCACTAGCGTCCAGGCTCGTGTCAGCGCCAGCAACGGGGGTTCGCCTGGCTGCTGCGGACACTGTTCCAAATACAGTCGATAGGCTTTGACCACGGCTTCAACCCCGTGGCACTGACCGCATTTGAGTAGGAACTGATAAGCATTGAAAAACATCGACGAATGGATGTTTTGCTCCCAGGTCATGAACCAGTCGGTCGAGAATGGCAGCATCCCTTTGGGCGGCGGACTGCCGCGTAATTCTTTATACAGTTTGATCAATCGCCCACGGCTAAGCTGCGTTTCGCTCTCCAACATCTGCAAGCGCGCGCCCAGCGTGATCAGTTCCATGGCGAGTTGAATGTCCTTGGCTTCCTGAACAATACTTTTCTCACTCATCATCAGGCTCTTTTCTTCGTCACACTACCGCCTTTACCCGATAGTTCTTGGAGTAAATGGCTCGATAGCAGAATGCCGGTGTGGATCTGTTGCAGATCGTCCACGCGAGATTCTTTCGTCAGGTGCTCGATAGTATTGTGGTCGTTGAAACGGAAGTGACAAACCAGCTGATTAGTTTCTGCCAGTTTTACCATTTGTGGTAACGTGAGTTGCGACAGCGCATCCGCCATTGAGTTATCAATACCCAGACGGAACATTGCCGACGCTTTTTCATCGTTAATCAGACGCTGTGCCAGAAGCAAATATGACAAATTAATGTCATAAATATGTTTAAGTAGTTCAGACGTACCCATATTCCCATCCCGACAGACTATGTTTAAAAACATACGCTGGGTGATAAATTATCGCCCATGACCTGGGTTCATTCCCAAAGTTGGCAAACAAATCCCTGTACGCCAGCCGCGATAACTGCGCGACTATACACATTTCGGGTTGTTACTCAGTATTTTGATACACATGCAATTGCATGTATGGATATACAGCATCCTGCTTCAAAAGTGTATTTTTCGTAAGACGATTTTTACAAAAATAATAAGATTAATCTTAATAACAGCGCAACTCTACCCCCGATCACTTAGCCCACACAACGTAAGCGACCTGCAATTTTAAAAACAATGTGACGTAGATCACAAAAATAAAAAATATCGGCCTTAAAAAGGCCAAAATATGACCACTTATTGACCTCCAAGCTGTGCAATAAACACGCTAAAGTAAGAAAAGGTCTTAAAAACCAGGTTTTATAGCCTAAAAATACGCGTTTTTAGATCAATTCGAACAAAAGCTTAACTAAAGCCAAATCACAGAGAAAAAATCTGCCACCCTGCCACCAGAGCAGCTTAAAATACTGATTGTCATTTAAAACCAGCTCCTTATGAATAAAATTACCCGCTAAAACATCCTCGACTGAAAAGTAAGATTTAACTTGGGTCGCTGTTTCAATTTTAGACAGAGCAACTCATGCGGTTAAAGGTGCAGTATTTTGGGCTGAACAAGTTAACAGAAGTAACAATGTGTTTCGTGGTAAGGGAGTCGACAGGGGGGCAAGTCAGAAAAAATAATGCCAACTAGCGTTGCTCAGCAAGGAAAGTCGCAAATTGATTTTTACTTAGCATTTTAATTATTATTTAAGATATCCGACCTATTATATGGAAAATTCCCAATCCCTATGACGAAGATCAAAAAGTGCATTAGGTCATCTATGCTTTATTGTCTAGCTATTTCTTCAGCGCTGACGAGATTATGCTGAGCCTTACACCTCTTCAGCCAAAATTTTGAATGCGAACAATGAAAATACTTCTGGCATCCACTTTACGCCGTTGACGCCAAAACCACTGCCATTATCATTTTCTTTGCTATAGGCAAAGAAACGTAGCGCTATGCTGGCAAACGTCTCCTAAGCCAATAAGGTAAGATTCCCCCTAATTGACAGTTTATCTGTCAAGATATATTGCCCAGATGCTCGGCACATATTATCATCCGGGGATGCCTCCTCCCCTACCAGGGGTATTTTGGCTAAGCGTGTACCATTTACTCACTTTTCTTTTATTTTGCCTAGCGACATCTGTTCATCTTGTGGCGATTTCTGCGAATATGTGAGATTTTTCTTTCCGCTTTAATACTATTAATAGGCTATGTTTTAACTATGACAAGTACGATCGATTACCTGATGACGTTTCGCAAATGTTCCAGCCTGGACAGTCTGGAAAAAGTCTACGACAAGCTAAATTACTCACTGACGGACGACAATGAAATGAGCAACATGTACCGTGCTGCGGATCATCGCCGTGCGGAACTGGTCTCTGGCAAACTGTTTGACCTAGGCAAAGTGCCAAAGTCACTCTGGGCACAGGTGCTTTAATCCCCGAGACAGTGATGCGCGCATCTTTTTATCTTTTATGGCGGGATCTCTTCCTTGCCCTGGGGTTTAGCGTTGCGCGTGATACAAACCACATTTATTGCGCAGGCATTGCTCTACCCTTTAAGCACACATTCAGGCAAACGGGAGTAGAACATGGGATATCACAACGTTCTGGTTACGGTGGCGGTCGCAGCGGACAGCCACCGGCTGGTAGAGAAAGCCGTCTCCATCGTGCGTCCCTGCGATGGGAGAATCACGCTAGTCAGCATCATTGCCAATGCCGAGATTTTCCCCGCCCCCATGCTGGGTGACCTGCGTGCGCTGATGGAGGAAGAGACGCTGTTGTTCATGGAAGAACTGTGCCTACGGGCAAACTATCCCAATATCGCTACGCGGATCATCCACGGCGAGTTGGGCGACTGCCTAGCCTACGCCAACCAGAAGCAACCCTTTGATCTGGTCATCTGTGGCAACCATAGCGATAGCATGATGAATAAAGTGGCCTGCTCCGCCGCGCGCTTTATCAATACCAGCAGCATTGACGTGCTGATCGTTCCGCTATAACGCACAGTCATCACCTCCAGTTGGCTATTCAAGGTGGACCGCTTTTTTCTTCTAACAAATTAAGTGGGTCGTAAGCAATACCTGCTCGCCAATGAAGCATCGCTTATTTTACAATTTCCTCTTAATATCATCATCAGCGTCAATATATGATATCGGAATTATCGCAACCCCATCAATATACCCAATATCAAATATCACTGTTACCTATGGTTAACAACCAGATTTCGCTCGTTATTTTTCATCACGATATAAGAAAGGGTTCAACGAGCATTCCGTCACCGCAACTATTACGCAATATTTTTCAACAAGGTTCCCGCTACGCTTTTTACGTTATCGTATAAGTGCGCACATAACGCTATTTCCACTGCGACAGATTCACTAGACTAGCCAGTACCTGAACGCCTTTCGTTCAACACCGTCGCCAAGGAGTCATCGATGTCTCAGCAAGCGCATAACCGCCGTTTTGTTTTAGCTTCACGCCCACACGGGGAACCGCAGGCAGACAATTTCCGCCTGGAAACCAGCCCCATCCCACAGCCCGCCGCCGGGCAGTTGTTGCTGCGCACGGTTTACCTTTCATTAGATCCCTATATGCGTGGCCGTATGAGCGATGCGCCCTCTTATGCCCCCCCGGTACAGATAGGCGAAGTGATGGTCGGCGGCACCGTATCCCGCGTGCAGGCTTCACAACATCCAGACTTTAACGTTGGAGATTGGGTGCTCGGTTACGATGGGTGGCAAAGTCATGCATTGTCGGACGGCAGCGGCCTGCGTAATCTGGGGGCCAAACTGGATCACCCTTCCCGGTTGCTTGGCGTATTAGGTATGCCTGGTTTTACCGCCTATATGGGGCTGCTGGATATCGGCCAGCCACAGGCGGGCGAAACCTTGGTGGTCGCGGCAGCCAGCGGAGCCGTAGGTTCCGTGGTAGGTCAGATTGCCAAGCTGAAAGGATGCCGCGTGGTAGGTGTTGCGGGTGGCGCAGAGAAATGCCGCTATGTGGTGGAAGAACTGGGATTTGATGCCTGTATCGATCACCGCTCGGCCGACTTTGCGGCCCAACTGGCAGCAGCCTGCCCCCAGGGTATCGATATCTACTATGAAAACGTCGGCGGCGCAGTATTCGATGCGGTTATTCCTTTGCTCAATACCAAGGCACGTATCCCCGTCTGCGGCATTATCGCCCACTACAGCGCGACCGAGTTACCGCCAGGCCCAGATCGCTTGCCGTTGTTACAAGGCCTGATCCTGCGCAAGCGCATCAAGATGCAGGGTTTTATCATCTTCGATGATTACGCAGAAAGCTTCGGCGAGTTTCTACAACAGATGGGGGAATGGGTCAGCCAGGGCAAGATCAAATTCCGCGAGGACATAGTCGACGGGTTGGAAAATGCCCCTCAGGCCTTTTTCGGTCTGCTAAAAGGGAAAAACTTCGGCAAACTGATTATCCGCGTCGCCGAGGAGTGATCCTCTGTTCAGGGCGCTATGCGCCCTGATACCGCTTCAAACCTAGACAAAGCAGTCAAACGCCAATCTCGGTGCGTACGTCTAACAGTTCCGGGAAAAAGGTCAACTCTAACGCCTTCTTCAAGAAGCTGACGCCGCTGGAGCCGCCGGTTCCCGATTTAAAACCAATGATCCGCTCGACCGTTTTCATATGACGAAAACGCCATAGATGGAAGCTTTCCTCAATATCCACCAGCTTCTCGGCCATTTCGTAGGCCGCCCAGTAGGTTTGCGGATTATCGTAAATCAGTTTAAACACCGGTAACAGCTCTGGATTGCGCTGGTAAGGCTGGGTCCAGTCTCGTTCAATGCATGCCTGAGGTACCGCAAGACCGTGGCGGGAAAGATAGCGAAGGAATTCGTCATACAGGCTCGGAGCTTCGAGGATCGCTTTCAACGCGGCATGCTTTGGCGCATCGTCACTGAAGACGGCCAGCATGGCAGCATTTTTGTTACCCAACAAAAACTCGATCGAACGATATTGATGAGATTGGAAACCTGAAGAGTTGCCCAGCACACCACGGAACTCCACATATTCCGACGGAGTCAGCGTTTCCAGCACCGCCCATTGCTCAAACAGCAAACGCTGGATCTGCTTTACCCTGGCCAGGATCTTGAAGCAGTGGCTGAGCTTATCCTGCTGCACCAGAGTCCTCGCCGCCTGCAGTTCGTGCAGCATCAGTTTCATCCACAGTTCCGAAGTCTGATGTTGCACCACAAACAGCATCTCATCATGATGCTGCGGGTTGGAAAGTGGCTGCTGACAATCCAGTAGTCGATCCAGGCACAGGTAATCACCATAGCTCATGCGCTTGGAAAAATCGGTAACGATGGCGCTTTCTAGTTCCCGCTGATTCATGTTCTCTCTCCGTGTCGCTCACGCCTTTGGCAAACGTGATGCGCGTTGCTGGTTCGCAAGTGAAGTGAAGACAATAGTCCATTACGGTAACATTAACGTAACAATTAACGAGAGCTGACTCGCAGATCCGGTGCTGACATTGGATTTAACGGGCGCAGCAGCGCCCCTACTCCGGATACTCAAAGCACATCCAGCAGCCATTTTTGCGCCGGGGTCAGTCGGCTGGCCGTTTCCTCCTTCAGCCAGCGGCGCTGGTCCTGCTGGGCGGTATCTGCACGGTCAATATAGAGTGCGTGCAACACCCGCCGCCGGGTACCGATCCTGTTCTGAGTCCCTCCATGCCAGGTGTGCGCGTTGTAGATCATCACGCTACCGGCAGGGGCTGCAAAGACAATTTCATCGGGATGTGCCAAGTCGGGATCGGCCAACACCTCTTCCGGCAGTTCCGGCCTCAGATGCGTTCCGGCGATGATCCGCGGCGCGCCATTTTCCGCACTTAGGTCGTCAATCGCCCATATCGCATTGATCAGGTGTACTTTGGGAAAATCGGGGCGCGGCTTTTTCCAATCGGCATGCAAGGGCTGATGGCCGCCGCCGTGCAAGGCTTCGCGGGCATTGAGGCTAGAGACCTTGAACTCACCGTTGAAAATATAGCGGCAGGCAGACAGGATCAGCGGGTGCGACCACACCTTTTCCCACACCACACCTTTATTCACCATGTTGGCAATGCGCGTTGCCGTCGCTTCCTGATGGTGCTCAATGGCCAGGTTATCCCCTTCTTTCTCCACCAGCTCATCAATAAGATTGCGCATCGCCACCAGCCAGTCAGGATCGGCCACGTTGTGCACCACGGTATACCCTAACGTATCAAGCTCCTGCTTCATCTGTGCCGTTAACTCGATGCTGGCTCCTAAAGCCTCCAGGTATATCTCGGATTGACGCTGCATCATGATTTCTCCATTTACTTTTTGATAACATAACGGCAAATTTACTGGAAGCCTGGGCCAAAAACAGGGGGCTTTTACTACGAAATACTGGACACAGATGTACTCCAAGCAAAAATGTGACTTGGGTCATAAATACGCCAAACCGTAACCGCCAAAGAGCACTGGAGATCGCGATGTCTGAAACGCTTGTTACCCTGCTTGAACAGCTGATTGCCCATCAGGATGCGATCCAGGTAAGGTTTCCTGAGCCCACTTTTCCCGCTCCGCCCTTGGCCTTCTGCGTGCCTTTTCCTCGGCTTGAGATAGTGCTCGAAGGGGAGGTCGAAGATCAGTGTCTACCTCTGGCAAATAACACGCTCTCCAGCTATCAGGTGCTTTATGTCCCTGCGGGCAAATGGAGTTTTCCGCAATGGACCCAGCCAGCCACCACGCTGAGCATCTTGTTTAGTAAGCAAAAGCTGGGTTTCAGCCTGCAAAGATGGGACGGGCAAGCGCTGTGTGAAACGCAAAAACAGCACGTTGCGCGGCGTGGGCCCAGAGTAGGCTCATACCTGCTGCTGGCGATGAATGAGGTGTTGCTGCAACCTGATGCATTGACCTCGCAGTTGATCTTTACCGGGTTGATCAGCCACTGCCTGGAACAGCTCGCAGGCCAGGGGCAAACCGTCAGTAAAAGCCAGGAGCTGCTGCTCGCCATACAGGATTACCTTGATGACCACGCCGGGTTGCCGTTAACACGGGAAGGCGTTGCCAAACGATTTCATATTACCCCTAACTATCTGTCCCACCTGTTCCAAAAGTCTGGCCCGGTTGGTTTCAATGAGTACATCACCGGGGTGCGCCTCGAGCGGGCAAAAAATCTATTGCGTGGCTATGATCTGAAAATCAAAGAGATCGCCCATAGCTGTGGGTTCGACGACAGTAACTATTTTTGCCGGATATTCAAAAAGCATACCGATCGTTCCCCCTCTGAATATCGCAGGCATTGCCGCAGCCTGTAGCAATATTGCTGATCGGCGTAGGGGGCCGCATGATGCAGCCCCCTTAAGAAACAGGCCGATTGAGGTTTATCACCAGGCATTACGCCCGGCGAAAATGTAGATTAGAACCACTTGCCAAAGCGGCGGATGTAGAAACGCTTCATCAATTGCGCCACCACACAGTAGCTGACCAGCGTGGCCACCAGCCAAGGGAAATACTCCCACGGCAGCGGTTGCAACCCGACCCATGCCCCGAGCGGCGAGAACGGAATATAGATACCGAGTGCCATAATAATCCCGGTGGTCAACAACACCGGCAGCGCCGCCGTACTCTGAATAAACGGGATCTTCTGCGTACGCAGCATATGCACTACCAGCGTCTGAGACAGCAACCCTTCAATAAACCAGCCGGACTGGAACAGCGCCTGATGCTCTACGCTATTGGCGGCAAACACAAACCACATCAACGCATAGGTCGTGATGTCGAAAATTGACGACGTCGGCCCAATCCACAGCATAAAGCGACCAATATTCTTGGCATCCCACTTGCGGGGTTTACGCAGGAACTCTTTGTCCATCTTGTCCCACGGCAGGGAAAGCTGGGAGATATCATACATCAGGTTCTGTAACAGCAGGTGGATCGCCAGCATCGGCAGGAACGGAATAAACGCACTGGCCACCAGCACCGAGAACACGTTGCCGAAGTTGGAGCTGGCGGTCATGTTCAGATACTTGATGATATTGCCGAAGGTTTCACGCCCTTTGATCACCCCCTCTTCCAGCACCATCAGGTTCTTTTCCAACAGGATGATATCGGCGGATTCCTTGGCGATGTCGGTACCGGTATCGACAGAAATGCCCACGTCGGCATCGCGTAACGCCGGGGCGTCGTTAATACCATCCCCCAGGAAGCCCACGGTGTGGCCATTAGCCTGCAACATTTTCAGCACGCGTGATTTTTGCAGCGGCGTCAGCTTGGTGAATACCGTACGCTGCTCAACCTCACGCATCAGATGGGCATCGTCCATCTGTTCAATCTCCAGGCCGGAGAGCGGTGTTCCCGGTTCCAGGCCAACGTCACGGCAGATTTTACAGGTGATTACCGGGTTGTCGCCGGTCAGCACTTTCACCGCCACGCCATTTTCCTGCAGGGCAGCAATCGCTTCACGAGCGCTCTCTTTTGGCGGATCGAGGAAGGTCAACAGGCCTTCAATCACCAGATCGCGTTCGTCTACAATGCTTAGTGGCAGAGTGCAACCTTCCAGACCCAGATCTCGGGTTGCCAACACCAACACACGGAAACCATCTTCATTATACTGGCAGGCCAAAGCCTGCAAATCGGCACGGCGAGCCTCGTCTAGCGCCAACACCTCCTGCCCGACACGGACGTGAGTGGCGATCTCCAACATCTCTTCAACGGCACCTTTGCAAATCAGCAGTTGGCGCTGTTGTTCATCCTGTACCACGATCGACAAGCGACGACGTATAAAATCAAACGGCAGCTCATCAACCTTGCTGTAGCGCCCCAACGCCTCAACGCCTGGCTGGCCTTGGCCAAAACGGATCACTGCCTGATCCATCAGGTTTTTCATACCGCTCTGATGGAAGCTGTTCAACCAGGCTAAATGCAGCACGTGGTTATCCTTGCTGCCATTCACATCCAGATGGTGTTCCAGAATGATGCGATCCTGCGTCAGGGTGCCGGTTTTATCGGTACAGAGCACGTCCATCGCGCCAAAGTTCTGGATCGCATTCAGCCGTTTGACCACCACCTTGCGGCGCGCCATGGCAATTGCGCCCTTCGCCAGGTTGGAGCTGACGATCATCGGCAGCATTTCCGGCGTCAGCCCCACGGCGACCGCCAAGGCAAACAGGGCCGCTTCCGTCCAGTCTCCTTTGGTAAAACCGTTAATCAGCAAGACAATCGGCACCATCACCAACATAAAGCGGATCAACAGCCAGCTAACGCTGTTGACTCCACGGTCAAAGGCAGTTTGCGAACGGGTACCGACGATCGACTTAGCCAGGGAGCCAAAGTAGGTGCGGCCACCGGTCGCGACCACCACAGCCGTCGCCGTTCCGCTGGCCACGTTGGTGCCCATCAGGCAGATATTGGCCAACTCCAGCAGTTCGCTTTCGCTGGAGGCATCGATCTCGCTGGACTTTTGGCTCACGCCAGCCAAGGCATCGTATTTTTCGATCGGAATAGCTTCGCCGGTCAAAATGGCCTGGCTGATAAACAGATCGCGTGAGCTGAGCAAGCGGAGGTCCGCGGGTACCATGTCCCCGGCAGAGAGCTGAATAATATCGCCCGGAACCAACTCACGAATGGGAATTTCCACCGCTAACGCCTGGGTGCTGAAATTACTGCGGCGCAACACCGTTGCCGTGGTACGTACCATCGATTTGAGTGATTCGGCCGCTTTATTGGTGCGGTATTCCTGCCAGAAGCGCAGCAACCCGCTCAACGCAACCATGATCAGGATAATGATGACGCCGGTAAGATCGGTTTCTTCACCGTTTTGCATGGGCAACCAGTAATCGGTAAAGAAACTGATCCCTGCCAGTACCATCAACACAAAGATAAACGGGTTGTTAAACGCGCTGACTAACTGCACCAGCGCATGCGGTGCCTTCTCATGGGCAACCTGATTGCTACCAAAATACTGCAAACGCTCCTGGGCATCTTCCTGAGTTAACCCAATGCGGTTACAGTTTAAATTAGCCAACGTTTGATCGAGGCTGTTCTTTGCCTCGAGAGCAATGGCATACGGCTCGCGCTGTTTATCACGGCGGCGGCTATTTTCTTTAATATGGGTCATGACACTATTCTCTTTTTTTACTTTGCACACAGGGTTACCCCGCCCGTAATAACGGGTGAACATGCGCAAAGTGGAATTTACTTTGTTGGCGTTGCTAAAGTAACGCTAATTTCCTTAACTACGCAGTAGTAATAAAGTATCTGGGGTGAGTTTGCATAACACCTCCTTATCACCTTATTGGTGAAGGTTATTTATCGTTAAACGGGTAATTCTGACGCCACGCGCCAATGCACGGCACTCACGCTGCGTTCTAAACTAATACGGCAGACAATGCCCTCAATCTCTTTTTGCGCGGCCGGATTAGCCACAATTTCCGCACAGACTTCCAACTGACCAGGAATGGCAATATCGGCGCTACGCAGCGATTGCAAACGTAATGCCACGCCGTTCAATGCCTGAAGGATCAGGGTACGAACCAGGATTTCATCCTGCTCCCCACAGGTGACCTGGACGCGATAACGCAGCTCCAGATCCACCGCCTGTTGCTGGGGTTGCAGATTAATACGCTGCGCCGCTTCACGCAGCAGGATATTGGCACACAGGATCACCAGGGTGGCGCAGACAGCTTCCCAATGCTGCCCCAGGCCACATAGCACGCCGATGGCCGCAGAGCACCACAAGGTGGCCGCCGTGTTCAGGCCGCGGATATTCAGCCCTTCCCGCATAATCACACCGGCACCGAGAAAACCGATACCGGAAACGATCTGCGCCGCAATACGCCCCGCGCTGGAAGGCTCGGTGTCAAAAGAGCTCAGGATAAACACTGCGGCCCCGGTCGCAACCAAAGAATTGGTACGCAAACCCGCCATACGCTGACGCCATTGACGCTCGGCACCAATAACGGCACCCAGGCCCATTGCCAGGAATAAATTCAGGATAAAAGGAGTCATAGCCATGATCTTCCCCTTAATTAATCATTGAGGTTGAATCATGTGCTGTTAAGCACACGCGAAATCGCGCCGATAATTAATCAGCGGGTCAGCGTTTGAGTGCCTGGAGGGAAAAGGCCGTGGTGATGGTTAAATACCATAATCATATCCGAATCAATACGCCCAATGCGCAAGCGCCTCGGGGACAACAATCATGTTCGGGTTTGCACAGCTCGGAATAACTAGAGAGGGGTGCTGCCCGCCGTGTTCGGCAAGCAACAAATCACAGGAGATTGGTCAACTTGCCTTTATTATTTCGCTACTACTGCAACTGTCCAATTGGTTTTCTCCGCGGTAATTTTGGCTGGAGTATAGTGACATGAAGTTGTGAAGTAAAGGTTATATTATTAAACGAAGACTAAACCGAATATTCCCCTTATTTAATGACTGTTATAGGAACAATAATATAAGAGAGCTAATCGGGTACCGCAATGCGGCCCCCTACGCTACGAGGCGTTGTTGTAACCAGTTCAGTAACGCTGCCACCTCAGGCGTTAAACCGGCGGCTTGTGGCCACACCAGATAGACATCGCTATCGTTCAAATGCAGCGCAGTCGACAATGGCACCAAGCGCCCTGCTGCAATCGCATCCTTCGCCAACACGGCCTTCACCAGCGCAATACCAAACCCCTGCTCGGCTGCGCGCAGCAGTAACCCTGCATCGTTGAACAGCGCCAACTGTTGTCCACCGCCAATTCTCCCTACGGCGCTAAACCAGCTATGCCAGGGAGTGACGTCATGCTCAAGCAAGGGTGTGTGTGGATCTCCAGCATCAAATGCCTCCTGCCATTGCCTAGCCAACTCTGGGGTCGCTACCGGCAGTACAACTCCTGAGGCGATACGCTGAGCCTGAACGCCTGGCCATTGGCCCTCACCAATGCGGATCGCGGCATCGAATCCTTTACGGCCGAGATCCTGAATCGCCAGCGAGGCGTCAATATCCAATCGGATCCCAGGGCAATCACGATGAAACTCCGCCAATCTGGGCAACAACCAGTAATGCGCAAAGGAGGGCAGTACGCTGATGCGCAACATCTGGCTTTCCGCTATCCGCCTGGCCCGGTCAACGCCCTGTTGTAAAGCGAGTAAGGCAGGCTCAGCTGCTGCCAGCAGTTCGCGCCCCGCAGCATTTAGCCGTATCCCACGCCCGGAGCGGTCAAAGAGTGGGTAGCCAATAGCCTGTTCGAGCTGCTGAATCTGTTGGCTAACGGCTCCATGAGTCAGGCTGACGCGTTGCGCCGTGGCACGCAAATTCTCCAAGCGGGCAGCAATCACAAAGGTTGGCAGAATATGTAGAGGAAGACGCTCATTCATGACTGGTTAGCCTTACTATCCAAAAGGGTCATTTTTTATCGATATTAGCACTAATCAGGATCGCCTATAGTGCAAACATATTCCCCCCGAACCCAAGGCATGACCATGCACCCACGTTTGCAGCAGGATCTCGACGATTTACCCCGCATACTTGACCATACCAACCAATTGGCACAGGGCTTCCTTGCAAGTTTGAGCCAGCGCCCGGTATGCCCGCCGTTGGCCGAACAACAGTTGCAAACCGGTGACGATCGGCTGGCCGAAGAGGGTTGCGGGGCGTTAGCGGCGTTAGACGAGTTTTGGCAGCGCTATGAGGCTGGCCTTTCCGGCAGTGCCGGGCCGCGTTACTTTGGTTTTGTCACCGGCGGTAGCACCCCTGCGGCGCTGGCTGCCGACTGGTTGGTTAGCACTGCCGACCAGAATAGTCAACTGAGCAATGATACCGTGGCAGCCGCGATCGAGCTGGCAACGATTGTGCAATTGAAAACCCTGTTGCAACTGCCCGCTGACTTCAGCGGTAGCTTTGTCAGCGGTGCCACCATGGCCAACTTCACCGGGATCGCCATCGGCCGCCAGTGGTTAGGGCAGCAGCGCGGGATCGATGTGGCACAGTTTGGCTTGGCCGCCTTGGGGCCGATTCAGGTCCTTTCCGCCAATGCCCATGCCAGCAGCGTTAAAGCGCTCAGCATGCTCGGTATTGGGCGTGATGCTTTAAAGTCTATCGCCAGCCAGGCTGATTGCGAAGCTATTGATATCGAAGCGCTGGAGCGTCATCTTGCCGCCACGCCAGATATCCCAACGATAGTGCTCGCCAGCGCAGGCACGGTAAATACCGGCGTTTTCGACGATCTATCCCGCCTGATGGCACTACGTGCACGCTATCCCTTCTGGTTGCATGTTGATGCCGCCTTTGGTGGGATCGCAGCCTGTTCTTCCCGCTTGGCTCATCTGCTGGACGGTTGGCACCAGGCAGACTCAATCACCGTAGATGCCCATAAATGGCTGAATGTCCCTTATGACAGCGCCATTCAATTTACCCGTCATCTGGCATTGCAGATGCAGGTGTTCCAGAATCACTCGGCCTATCTGGAGGCCCCCACGTTGCGCCCAGATAACTATTTGCACCTGACGCCCGAGAACTCGCGGCGTTTTCGCGCCCTGCCCTTGTGGATGGCATTGAAGGCCTACGGTAGCAGCGGTATGCAGGAGATCGTCGAGCGTAACGTGACGTTGGCGCGACGTTTAGGTGACGGATTGGCAGCCAGTGAAGGCTTCCGCCTGCTGGCCCCGGTGGATCTGAACATCGTGTGTTTTGCGCTGAAGGGCGTTACAGGCGATGCCACGGCCGCACGCAACAGATTCATCGATCGCCTGGATCGGCACGGCGTGGTGCGCTGCACGCCCACCAGCTATGCGGGCCAACCGGGTATTCGGGCAGCCCTGGTGAATTGGATGACTGAAGAACAGGATATTACTTTGGCGCTGGCATCAATGCAGGCTTGTCGGGCTGAGGTCTGAGTGTGGCGAGGCTTTGCTTCTGCTGGCCATCGGTTGTGATATTCAACGGCGATAGCCAGGCGGTAAACGCCTCGCGCAATACCGGCCATTCACCATCGATGATGGATAGCCAGTCCGTGTCGCGGTTGCGCCCCTTTCTGGTCATTGCCTGGCGAAAGTCCCCTCAAAGGTGAAGCCCATACGCAGTGCAGCCTCGCGAGAGGGGGCATTCAGACGATCGCATTTCCATACGCAACGGCGAAAGCCCAAGTCGTCAAAAGCGTGATTGTGAGTTGAGCAGCATTTCGTTGTCTCCGCGCAGTAAGATACGTCAGGAAAATCGATATGTCGCGGATAAGTTATTCACTCTGAAATCATTATCAAATGAAATAATTTACCTTAGTTATTTAATTGACGACCACATGGTTAGCAGTACTACTTATTTTGACTTGATTCCGCGCATAAACTCCCTCCTCAAGGACATAAAAGTAACTAAGAATCGTTACCATTGGAGCCAATACATTGATACAATCAATTGAATAAGCAAACTTTATGGCGTTTGGTGATGAAACAGAAGCAACACTATCAGTCAAAAAACCGCCAACTCTGGCGTCATTGCGAGTTATAAGAGAGACTTAAGAATCATCTGATTCACGAAAAATAGTACCGCGATGAAATTAGCTAGCCTTAGCAACAAATTTAAGGCTGACTACCCGGCGTCCAATGATATTTCCAGCCGCAAAATCGCTACAGCATAATAAGTCGACTTAAGCTAAACTGATGCTTTTGGTAGATTTAAAAATATAATTCGAAAAGACGTTGAGTCATGCCGGTTTTATTGATAGAAAGTTGCATTCATAAGATGTGATTTTTTTATAACTTTTAGCCTTTTATCTTCAGGCTTTTCTTTTTATAACCGCGTGGAAACGGACTTAAGTGGGAGGCTCTATGCCAATAATCATTATGGATTCATGCAGTTACACTAGATTAGGATTAACCGACTACCTGACGTCGCACGGGATGAAAAAGCGTCAGATTAGCGCTGTCAATCATATCGACGGCCTGCATGAGAAGTGCGCAAAACTTAAGCCTAATATGGTATTCCTGAATGAAGACTGCTTCATTCATGAAGCAGATGCGACAGAAAGAATAAAACGCGTGATATCTCTTAATCCCGATACTTTATTCTTTATTTTCATGGCCATCACCAACGTACATTTCGACGATTATTTATACGTCCGCAAGAACGTGATCATCTCGTCAAAATCGATAAAACCGCAAACCATGAGTCAGTTGCTTAACCACTACCTCGAAAGAAAGCTGGTTCGCCCGGAAAAAAGCTCGCTGGATCAGACACCTGTCACACTAAGCCAAACCGAGTCAAACATGCTGCGCATGTGGATGTCCGGCCAAGGCACCATCCAGATCTCCGATCAAATGCAGATCAAGGTGAAAACCGTCTCTTCCCATAAGGGAAACATCAAAAGAAAGATCAAAACCCACAACAAGCAGATCATCTACCATGTTGTCCGCCTGACCGACACGCTTACCAGCGGTATTTTCGTCAACAGCCGTTGATAGCCATTACGACCAAATAAAGCGACAGCGGAACGCAGTGGTGTAGAATTTGACAGAAAAACGCTCGTTTTCAGCGGCAATGCTGCCGCTACGGGTATTTGGGCAGGCTTTCAACACCATATGACCGTGCGGCCAGGTTTCAGCCAGCCAGACCAGGGCAAGCTGGTAAATGCAGGCAAAGATTTAATCCTGTTCAGCGCTGCGCAATTCTACAAAGGTGCCATCGCGGCTATCGACCTCATTGAAGAACCACACGCCCGCCGGGTAATCTTCCAGTGACACCAGATACATCGTGCCTTCATTAAACACCTCAACTTCCAGCACTACCCCTTCTCGACGGGGGCCGCCGTCGGTCTTTACCGTCACCAGATCGTTAACTTTCATGCTCTACCTCGTTATTTATCTCGGATATCAGTCTATTACAGTTGACGAAAAGAACCCACCATTGCGTAATGCGCTCCGCCACTGAGCCATCATGCGGCGACGACCCATTAAGCTTAGCAGAACTGAGACTGAGTCTTTCAGACCTCTGGAATACCGCGGTGAACCTCTCTGCGCCCACCATGCTCAAATCGCAGACACAAAAAAACCCGCCTTGGCGGGTTTTTGTTAATCAGCGAGAGGCCGATTAGATAGCGGTAACGTTAGCCGCTGACGGACCTTTAGCACCGTTCTCGATAGAGAACTGTACGTTCTGGCCTTCAGCCAGGGTCTTGAAGCCTTGATCCTGAATTGCAGAGAAGTGTACGAACACGTCTTTGCTGCCGTCTGCAGGAGTGATGAAACCAAAACCTTTAGACTCGTTGAACCACTTCACTTGACCTTTGATCATGTTAGACATGTTGAATTCCTTCAATAAAAAATTTAAGCCACCATGGGCATGAAATAGCCGGTCATCAGTTACTTATGGAGGCACTAGAAAGGAAATTCGTCAGTGAAGAGCTATCAAGGATAACGCTTTAAATTTGAACTACTTTACTCAAAATGTCGTGCATAAATAGGTCTGTACCACAGGCCGAGAATCATTAACTCATGTCGGGCGTATAATAGCAACTCTTTTTAGCTCGTGAGGCTGGAAAGGGAGAGCAAACGCACAGAATTTGCTCCCCTCTGGCGAAATTATCGGCGTTATCTTGTGGATTTCACTGACAATGGTGGTAATGCAGCGCCACAAAATTTACAAAACTTCGCCTCGGCTTCATGCCCGACACGGTCGCATTGTAGACAATGGCGCTGTTCCCGATAGCGCTGCATCTCCTGCGACATGTAGGCGGTCAGGATCCCCGTAGGCACCGCAATAATCGAATACCCTACCAGGATCAGCACCGAAGCCAGCATCCGCCCTAATGGCGTGTGGGGCACAATATCACCGTAGCCCACGGTGGTTAACGTGACTACCGCCCAATACATCGATGCGCCAAGGCTGGTAAATCCACCACTGCCTCCCTCCACCGCGTACATCAAGCCACCAAATACGCACAGCATCACGCCGACAAAACCAAAGAACAGGGTCAGCTTATGGCGCGCCAGCTTGATACTGCGCCAGACAATGCTCATCTCACTCATGTAGCGCAACAGTTTCAACACCCGCAACACGCGCAGGATCCGCAATACACGCAGCAGAGCGATATACTCCACCGCCATATGCGGGAATATCCAGATGATATACATCGGCAACATCGTCAGCAGATCGACGATGCCGAAAAAGCTGATGGCATAGCGCTCTTTACTCGGCGTGCACCACAGCCGCAACAGATACTCCACCGTAAAAAGGGTGGTGAAAAAGACCTCCGCCAAAAACAGCTGATAAAGCACTTGAGCATTGGGGGTATACAGCGAGCTGCCGCCAGGTTCGATAAACAGCAACAACACACTGAGCAGCGCCGTGCTCACCCAGAACAGCTGCATTCTGCGCCCGGTTCGGGTTTGATTGCTGAACAACAGCTGATAGCTACGCTGGCGCAGGGTCTGTTTTCGCACTTTATTGGTCATAATCCGCTGTCTGGTAAAAGATTTACGCTCATACTAGATCCGAACCTGCACGCCGCCAAATTTAACCTGCGCCGAGCCGCAGAATGGCCATGTGTCATATTTTCATCACAAAAATGTCACAATCCAGCCATATGATGGCTAGCGATTATCCGCTCCGGGTTAACACCAAGGATTTCGCCTATGAACACCGTAAAAGCCATTAATCACCAGCAGGCAGAGACGCTGATCCGCTCAGGATCGGCGAAAAAGATTGAGCTGGCCTATGACATTGACAGCGACGATTTTTTCCAGCTCGCCAGCCTGTGGTGCGATCAGGGTGCCAAGATTTCCAAAGGCAAAAAGCACTTTATCGTCTCGCTGAAAGGTTTTCGTATTCCGCCAAACGACTGATCCTCTACCCCCTTTGCGGCGGTATCTCTGCTTGTCTAGACAAAACCGCCCTTTCGCACACATGCCAACTCTGTTATCCCTATAAGATAATCCAGCCGGGAATACCCCGAATACGCAGATTGATCAAGGAGAACGGCATGTCATCCAACGCACAACTACCTGAAAACATGAAGGTCATCGAAATCAGCCAGCCGGGCGAACCAGAGGTTCTGGTAAGTGCTGAACGCCCGTTACCAGTATTGGCCCAAGGTGAAATACTGGTGAAAGTCGCTGCCGCCGGCGTCAACCGCCCAGACGTTATGCAACGCCGTGGGCAATATGCCCCACCTCCGGGCGCCTCGGACATTCCCGGGTTGGAAATTGCTGGCACGGTGGTGGCCGTTGGCGTTGGGGTACAACGCTATGCCCCGGGTGATGCCGTATGTGCGCTGATCGCCGGTGGGGGGTATGCCGAATACTGCAAGGTGCATGAAAGCAATGCGCTGCCGGTCCCGAAAGGCTTCAGCATGATAGAAGCCGCCGCCATGCCAGAAACCTTCTTCACCGTTTGGGTCAACGTATTTCAACGTGGTCATCTTCGGGCCGGGGAAACCGTGCTGATCCACGGTGGTACGTCAGGCATTGGCACGGTTGCCACCCTGTTGGCCAAAGCCTTCTGCGCCTATGTCATTACTACCGTTGGCTCTGAAGAGAAACGTGAGGCCAGCCTGGCTTTGGGTGCCGACATCGCCATCAACTATCGCACCGAAGATTTTGTCGAACTGACCAAAACCGCCACCAATGGCAAAGGGGCCGATGTCATCGTCGATTTGATCGCGGGGGATTACGTGGAGAAAAACTACCGTGCCGCTGCAATGGACGGGCGTATCGTACAGATCGGCACGCAAAATGGGGTAGTGAAAGAACTGAACCTGATGCCACTGCTGCTGAAGCGCCTGACCCATACCGGCTCAACGCTGCGGGCGCGCAGTGTGGAAGATAAAGCCCAGATCGCTGCCGAACTGGAGCTGAAAGTGTGGCCATTGCTGGAACGCGGGGAGTTAAAACCGCAGATTTTCCAGACGTTCCCGTTAGATCAAGCCGCACAGGCCCATGCCTTGATGGAGTCCAGTGCACATATCGGTAAAATTATGCTGACGCTGTAATAGCAGCCCTCCGGCCAGAAACCGGAGGGCTAGGCTGTATCCCTCATATCAGCCGAACAGTTTACCTTTCAGCAAATCCATCCCGGCGCTCATCAGATCGCCGCCCTGTGGCTCCTGGCCATTGGGTGACAGTTTATCGGTGATCATCGGCAAATACTGGGCAATCAGGGCAGAAGCCTGCGCCGGATCGATCCCCAATTTGCCTGCCAGTTGTGCAATGGCATCGGTACTTAACGCCTGCTCAACGTGTTCACCGCTGATTGGCTGATTTCCACCCGTGCCGATCCAGGAGGCGACCACGTCCGCCAAATTTCCCTGGCGGAATTTGTCCAGGATAGCCGGCAAGCCCCCTTGCTGTTCAACCCACTGCAAGATGGCGCTGTAATCCATACCTTTACCACCGCTCAATGCCCCGACTAACCCATCCAGTAATCCCATCGCTATCCCCTTCTCAAACGCTGTACGTTTGTTGCATTTAAAAGAAAAGGGCCGCCGCAGCGACCCCTATTGATCGAACCCGGCTTAGCTTCTGATCTTTCTGTAGACAAAAAGCACCACTAGAGCACCGATAACGGCAACCACAAAGCTGCCCAGGTTAAAGCCATCAACCCGGCCCATACCGAAGAAGGTACTGATATAGCCGCCGACAACCGCACCCACCACACCCAGGATAACGGTCATGATGAAGCCGCCGCCGTCTTTACCCGGCATGATCCACTTGGCCAAAATACCGGCGATTAACCCAAAAACGATCCAGGAAATGATACCCATTTTTACTCTCCCTAATTGACCCATTGCCCAAACTTGCTGGCAACAGCATTATCAAGACGTTTTCCGTCAGAGACCACCCTCTGACAGTTTTTACGTCTCTGTACCTTACTACTATAGTCAAAAATCAGCGAGTTACCTACCTCATGCAGTCTGAAAAACTGCGCATAAAAATTGTGCGCTTTTCATCCAGCCGTCATATTGTGTGGCGATAATCAGCTATACTGAATAATGCTCAACCGAACTTCGACCGAGGATAGCACCATGAGCAACCCCCCTTTCATGCTGTTTTTGGTTTTGGTTTATACCTTGGCCGCCGTGTGGGATGGTTCCGCTGCGCTGTTGTTTATGTGAAAGTCGTCGGCCAAGCAGTCATTAACCATTCCTGACCAATGCATTTTTATTCTATTTCGGCGCTCCTCGGCAGCGCAATCAAGCGGGCGCACCATACAGCGCTCCTACGGTCGAACATGTTCACCCCCCACAAATTAAGCAACCTTGCTGGGCATGGGATCCAACAGGAGGAACTATGTTGATTCAACCCTATCTGTTTTTTGCCGGTAACTGCGAACAAGCGGTGAATTTTTATGCTCAACAGCTAAACGGCAATATAGAAATCATGATGCGTTACAAAGATATTCCGGCAGAGGAGCAGCAAAATGGGCCGCCCAATGCCGATCCTGAGTCGATTATGCATGCCAGGCTGGTGATCGGGGATAACGTCATTATGGCATCGGACGGTTGCCCGTCCGAGCCAGGCGGGCCGACACATAGTGGGTATTCACTGTCGATCCTCAGTGAAAACGTCGAGCAAGGTGAGGAAGTGTTCAACCGGCTAGCCCAAGGTGGCACCATCTCCATGCCTTTCCAACCGACCTTCTGGGCCAAGGGCTTTGGCATGCTGACCGATAAGTTCGGTGTCAACTGGATGGTCAACGTTGAATAGCCGCATGGTGCAGTGCCTTGCTCTAAGGGCAGGCACTGCTCAGGGCTAACGATGCCAGCTATAAGCCACCAATGAGAACAACACAAATAACACCAGCAACACTATCAGAGCCAACCGCCAGAAAGGCGATCTGCGCCGCCGGAACGCGATAATCATCACCCCGGCCAGCGCTAGAAGCGTAAGCGGGTAATATACCGCCAGCATCAGTAAAACCTGCATCATAGCGTCAGATAGTGCTGCCATGCGCCTCCCCGGCACCAATTTATGCTGAACATATCCTGGAAATATAACGGAACATGCAAGATGGAAATATAAGGGTTAAGATTGTTCGCAATCCCCGTACCTAACTGATTCCATGACAGGAATGCTATGCTAGCACCCCAGCTCCCGCCCCAAAAACAGCCATTACCCGGGAAAAACAAAAACTCGCCGTTACTCTATCAGGCTGGCGTGTTCGTTATTATCGTCGTGCTCACCCTGATCATGTTCAATGCCTGGCAAATCTGGAACGCTCATCAGCGCAACCTGCAAATTGCTGAAAATGACTCACAGAATCTGGCCCGATCGCTGGCACAGCATGCCGAAGATACCTTTGCGCAGGTAGACAATAACCTGATCGATCTCAGCGAACGCATTGAAACCGATGGATTAGGCGAACCTCAGCGTTTACGTCTGCAAAAAGTCATGCAGACTCAGGCCAGTAACTTCCCGCAACTGCACGGTAGTTTTGTCTATGATGCCCAGGGCAATTGGATCCTGACCTCCAACGGTAAACCCCTCAGCCATACCAATAATGCCGACCGGGAGTACTTTAAATACCACGTCACTCATAACAATAATACGGTCTATATCGGCGAGGTGATCCGTAGCCGCTCAACCGGCGATCTGATTATCCCGGTATCACGCCGCCTGAACCATGCGGATGGCAGCTTTGCCGGCGTGGTGATTGCAACGCTGTATGTCGATTATTTCCGCCAGTTTTACAACACCTTTGCCCTTAACAACGACGCCTCCCTCAGTCTGGTGCTGGCCGACGGCTCCATTTTGTACCGCCGCCCATACAATGAGGATGCCATCGGGAAAAACATCTCCCACAGCCTTTTATTCCGCGAAGTTCTGCCGCATTCGCCCTTTGGCAACGTCACCATGGTCTCACAGTTCGATAATGTAGAACGGGTTTATGGTTATTCGCAGGTGGAACGTTATCCGCTAGTGATCACTGCTGGGCTGTCGAAAAAAGACGTGCTGGCCGACTGGCGTAACGATGCGTCACTTTTTGCACTCGGTGGAGGAGTCCTGCTGTCCATACTGCTGGCCCTGGGGTTGGTACTGATACGTCAGATTAATCAAAGCGTACAGACCGAAGTCGAGCTGGTGCGCACCCGTGATCAACTGACGCTGATGAACCACACGTTGGAAGAACTGGCTTTGCTAGATGGCTTGACCGGCCTGGCCAACCGCCGCCAGTTTGATATCGCGCTAAAAAACGAAATGACGCGAGCGGCGCGCAACGATCGCAGCGTAGCCCTGTTGATGCTGGATATTGATTATTTTAAACAGTTTAACGATATCTACGGCCACGTGGCCGGGGATCAGTGTTTGCAACAGTTGGGGCGCATGTTGCAAGGCATGGTCAACCGCCCTGGCGATCTGATGGCGCGTTACGGCGGTGAGGAGCTGGCGGTTATTCTGCCGGATACCGATCTTCAAGGCGCAATCGCCTTTGCCGAACGGGTTCTGGAGGGCATCCGGCAGTTGAAGATCGCCCACACAGGCAGTCCGCTGGGGATTATCACCGCCAGCATTGGTGCCAGTGCTATAGTCCCGCATCCATATAGCGATACGCCGCTGAGCTTGGTCAACCTGGCGGATAACGCCCTATATACGGCGAAGAAAAGCGGTAAGAACCGGGTTTGCAGCCTCTAGGCTCACAATAGTTAGGGTAGATTATTTCAGCAAATTATGGGGCATCTTGACATGATGCCCCGACGATCCAGCCTTAGTGCACCTTGTTGAAATCCCCTTCCTGGCGCGCCACCAGCGTCAGAATGCTATACAGCGCCACGGCCTGCTGATGCTGGTTGAGCACCTGTACATCCCAGACCACCACGCCATGCGGACGATCCTCGGCGGTCTTTTGCGGCTTGCGGATTTTCTTTTTACAGGTCAACCGCACCTGAATGGTGTCGCCAATCTTCACCGGTTCGATAAAACGCAGGTTTTCCATGCCGTAATTGGCAATCACCGGCCCGACGCCCGGATCGACAAACAGCCCGGCGGCGGCAGAAACCACAAAGTAACCGTGGGCCACTCGCTCACCAAACAGTGATTCCGCTGCACCAATCTTGTCCATATGCGCGTAGAAATGGTCGCCGCTCAGGCAGGCAAAGTTGACGAGGTCGGCTTCGGTAACGGTACGGCGGGCGGTCAGCAAGCTTTCGCCAATCTGCAACTGCTCAAAGTATTTGCGAAACGGGTGTACCTGTTCTTCCACCACGTCGGCACCTCGTACCCATTCACGGCTGATGGCCGCCAGCATCGAAGGGCTGCCCTGGATCGCCGTGCGCTGCATATAGTGTTTTACCGCTCGCAGCCCACCAAGCTCTTCCCCGCCGCCGGCTCGCCCTGGCCCGCCATGCACCAACAAAGGCAATGGTGAGCCGTGGCCGGTCGATTCCGTAGCCGCGTGGCGATCCAGCACCAACATGCGGCCATGGGCGCAGGCGGTTGCTCGAATAAACTGTGAAGCCAGCTCCGCATCAGCCGTCACCAACGATCCGGCCAGGCTACCTTGCCCCAGCAGCGCCAACTCAATGGCCTGTTCGGTAGTTTGATAAGGCATCAGCGTCGCCACCGGGCCAAACGCCTCGGTGCCATGTACGGCCTGATGGCGGAACGGATCGGCGCAGTACAGCAGGGTGATCGGATAAAACGCGCCTGATTGCGCACCATCGCCCACCACCTCCAACTTATCCAGCGTTGCGCCGCAGAGTGGTTCACAGCCATTGCGCAGCAGGAATTCCACCTTTTGCTGCACGTCGTCACGCTGTTCCTGATTGACCAACGCCCCCATCCGCACTTGCTCCAACAGTGGGTCGCCAATCTTTACGCCAGCCAGGCGCTGCAACAGTGCTTGCTGTACCTCGGCAATGCGGGCCGCCGGAACGATAATGCGCCGGATAGCAGTACACTTTTGCCCCGCCTTGCTGGTCATTTCGCGGCTGACCTCTTTGATAAACAGCGCAAACTCCGGCATCTCTGGCGTCACGTCCTCCCCTAACACGCAGCAGTTTAACGAGTCGGCTTCCATGGTAAAGGCGATGGATTTTTCCAGCAGGCGCGGGTGGGAACGTAGCTTCTGCCCGGTTTGCGCCGAGCCGGTAAAGGTCACCGCATCCTGATAATCGAGGTGATCGAACATATCGCCCACGCCGCCGCAGATCAGTTGCAAAGCTCCTTCCGGCACCAGCCCGCTGTCGATAATCAGCTTCACCATCGCCTGTGTTAGCTGTGCCGAAGCGGTGGCGGGTTTGATGATGGCCGGCATCCCCGCCAGCCAAGTGGGTGCCAGCTTCTCCAACATTCCCCAGCAAGGGAAGTTGAAGGCGTTGATATGCAGAGCAACGCCAGGGCGAGAGGTCAGCACATGGCGTGCGGCAAACTGCGACTGCTTGGAAAGTGGGATCAGTTCATCTTCCGGCCACAGCGTATCGTCCGGCAGTTCGCGCCCTGCCAATCCCGCATAGGAGAACAGCGTGGCGATACCACCTTCGATATCAACCCAGCTGTCATTACGCGTGGCGCCGGTTTGATAGGAGATCTGATACAGCGCTTCTTTATTGGCCAGCAGGTGTTTAGCCACCGCTTTCATCATCTGGGCGCGCTGCTGAAACGTCATCTTTGCCAGCGCCGTGCCGCCCAGCTTGCGGGCATAGCTCAGGCTGGCGGCCAACGGCAGCCCGTCGGAGCAGACCTGATACAGATGCTCGCCGGTAACGGCATGCTGGATCTCGCGGGATTGCCCCTGGCCGTACACCCAAGCGCCAGAAAGGTAACTGGTTAACTGCTGCATTTGCTCCTCCGGAATTCATAAATAGACACCATCAAGATTAATGATGTATCACATATTTTCCACTCTGCGCCAGATTAAAATTTAACAAAAGCAAAACAAAATCATCCAAACGCTGAGTTAATACCAACGTTATCGATAAATACAAAATAAATAAACATTAAAATCAATGACATAACAAAACACATTGTGATACTCATCGCAAAACCACAGTATTTGTATTTGATCTTGTTGTTATCAACTTGTAGCTTTACGGTTAGTTAAAGTGATTCACATTTTTGGTTTTAATGTGAAAAACATGAATCACCAAGAGGCACGCATGACAACTGACGCACAATTTCAGCAGCACTTTGACGACAAGATCGCCGCCGATATCTCCATCGAAGCCAAAGACTGGATGCCGGATGCCTATCGCCGCAATCTGATCCGGCAAATCGGCCAACATGCGCATTCCGAAGTGGTCGGCATGTTGCCTGAAGCCAATTGGCTGACCCGCGCCCCTTCCCTGCGGCGCAAAGCGGTGTTACTGGCGAAAGTCCAAGATGAGGCCGGGCACGGTCTTTATCTGTACAGCGCGGCGGAAACCCTCGGCTGCACCCGCCAGGATATCTACCAAAAGATGCTCGCCGGTCAGATGAAGTACTCCTCGATCTTCAACTATCCAACGCTGAACTGGGCTGACATTGGCGTGATCGGCTGGCTGGTCGACGGTGCCGCCATCGTCAATCAGGTAGCCCTGTGCCGTGCCTCTTACGGCCCCTATGCCAGGGCGATGGTGAAAATCTGTAAAGAAGAGAGCTTCCACCAGCGTCAAGGCTATGAAGCCGTGATGGTGATGGCCCAGGGCAGCGAAGCGCAAAAGGCCATGTTGCAGGACGCCATCAACCGCTTCTGGTGGCCAGCGCTGATGATGTTTGGCCCTAACGATAGCGATTCCCCCCACAGCGCACAGAGCATGGCCTGGAAAATCAAACGTCACAGCAATGACGAACTGCGGCAGAAGTTTATCGACAACACCGTACCGCAACTGGAAGCCCTGGGTATGACCGCCCCCGATGCCGATTTGGTATGGGATGAAGCCAGCGGACATTACCGCTTTGGCGAGATCGACTGGGCAGAGCTGCACGAAGTGATCCAGGGGCGTGGGCAGTGCAACCACGAACGCCTGCAAGCCAAGCGTAAAGCCTGGGACGAAGGCAGTTGGGTACGGGATGGTGCCATGGCACATGCCAGCAAACGCGCGGCAAATGCAGCTTAATCGAGGAGAGAAAAATGACTCACGCCGAATGGCCGTTGTATGAAGTGTTTATCCGCAGCAAGCAGGGTTTGGCCCATCGCCATGTGGGCAGCCTGCATGCCGCAGACGATCAGATGGCGCTGGAAAACGCCCGAGATGCCTACACCCGCCGCAGTGAGGGCTGTTCGATCTGGGTGGTGCAATCCTGCCATCTGATCGCCTCTCAAGCGGAGGATCGGGCGGCATTCTTCGATCCTTCCGACGACAAAATCTACCGTCATCCCACGTTCTACACCATCCCCGACGGCATCAAGAACATGTAGAGGCAGGCCATGACGATGAGTAACGCAGCAACAATCAGCTATGCCCTGCGCTTGGGCGATACACCGCTCATTCTGGCACAGCGCCTGTGCGCTTGGTGTGGTCATGCTCCTGAACTGGAGATCGACCTGGCACTGGCCAATATTGGCCTCGATCTGCTGGGCCAAGCACGCAATTTTCTGGCCTATGCCGCCGAGCTTTCCGGCCCACAGCACAGCGAAGACAGCCTGGCTTTTGGCCGCGACGAACGTGAATTCCACAACCTGCTGTTGGCAGAACAGCCCAACGGCGGCTTTAACGACACGCTGGTACGCCAGTTCCTGCTCGATACCTACCACGTGCTGCTGCACCGGGAATTGAGCCGCAGCAAAGACGGCCAACTGGCCGCCATCGCCGCCAAATCGCTGAAGGAAGCGGATTATCACCTGCGCTTCAGCCACGGCTGGATGATCCGCCTGGGTGACGGCAGTGAAATCAGCCACCAGAAGATCCAGCAGTCATTAAACGATCTGTGGCGCTTCACCGCCGAGCTGTTCCACGCCGACGAGATTGAGCTGCAATTGGCCGAACTGGGTATTGCCGTCGATCCACGCCAATTGCAGGCACCGTGGCAGGCGATGGTGAACGATACGCTGCAACAGGCCACGCTCGCGCTGCCCACCGAGCAGGCATTTCGCCACGGCGGTAAGCAAGGGCGGCACACAGAACACCTCGGCCCAATGCTGGCAGAGATGCAGTTTCTGCCACGCGCTTACCCGAACTGTAGCTGGTAGAGGCAATGTTGAATATCACCCGACTGCAACCGGCCGAGATCCCGCAGATCTGGCACTGCTTACAGCAGATCAGCGATCCCGAACTGCCGGTATTGTCCATTACCGATCTGGGCATGGTACGTGACGTGGAGCGCGACGGTGCAGGCTGGCACATCACCTTTACCCCAACCTATTCCGGCTGCCCGGCGACCGAGTACCTGCTCAACGCCATTGAACAGACGCTGAACGAGGCGGGTTTCAGCCCGGTGAAGATCACCATCAGCCTCAGCCCGGCCTGGACCACCGACTGGATGAATGCGGATGCTCGCCAGCGCCTGCGTGAATACGGCGTGGCCCCCCCGCAGGGGCAAACCTGTGAGAAGCCTTTAGCCCACGGCCCGGTGCAGTGCCCCCGTTGCGGCAGCGAGCACACGGAAAAGATCAGCGAGTTCGGTTCCACCGCCTGCAAAGCGCTTTACCGCTGCTGCGAATGTCGGGAACCGTTCGACTATTTCAAATGTATTTAGGAGTACTGAAAACCATGACGGTATTTCATCGCCTGAATGTCGCGGCTATCGAGCGCGAAACCCCGGATGCCGTAGCCATCACGCTGCGCGTCCCGGACGAACTGAAATCCCATTACGGCTATACCCCCGGCCAGCACCTGACGCTCAAAGCGCGGGTCAATGGTGAAGAGCTGCGCCGCTGCTATTCCATCTGTAGCGCACCGCAGGATGGCGTATTGCAAATCGGCATCAAGGCGATCCATCAGGGGCGCTTCTCTTCGTATATCAACCAAAGTTTGCAGGTGGGCGACGAGTTGGAAGTAATGCTGCCGCAGGGCCGTTTTGGTTACCAGCCGCAGGCACAAACCCAGGGCAACTATCTGGCGATCGCCGCCGGTTCTGGCATCACGCCGATGCTGTCGATCATCAAGGCGACGTTGCAATTGGAACCCAACAGCCAGTTCACGCTGATTTATGGCAACCGCACCAGCCGCTCGGTGATGTTTAAAGAAGCCCTATCGGATCTGAAAAACCGTTATCCACAGCGCTTCCAGCCGCTGTATCTCTTTAGCCAGGAAAATCTCGACAGCCCACTGCTCAGTGGCCGCATCGACCGTGACCACCTGACCGCGCTAGGTAACACGCTGGTGGACTTCAACGAGTTCGACCACGCCTTTATCTGCGGCCCAGAAGCGATGATGGACGACGCGCACACCGTGCTGGAGCTGGCCGGTATGCCTGCCGAGCGTATTCACAGCGAGCGTTTCAACACCAACGGCATCGTCGCCCGGCCTGCCAATGCAGGTAGCCGCAACGCTACCCAGGTAGAGATCCGGCTCGACGGCCGCAGCCTCAAAATCGACGTCGGCAGCGAGGATGACAGCATTCTGGATGCCGCATTGCGCCAAGGAGCCGATTTGCCCTATGCCTGTAAAGGCGGCGTCTGCGCCACCTGCAAATGCAAGCTGAAGGCCGGTGAGGTGGATATGGCGATCAACTACAGCCTGGAGCCGGATCAACTGGCGGCAGGCTATGTCTTGAGCTGCCAGTCCTGGCCACGCGGTGAAGGCGTGGTGCTGGACTTTGACGTTTAGGAGCCGACGATGGAAACCCCTTGGATCCTTCGCGAACAGCAGCAACGCGTGGTCACACTGACGCTGCACCGCCCCGATGCCCGCAACGCCTTGAGCACCGCCTGCCTTGAGCAGTTGGTTTATCAACTGGAACAGGCCGATAGCGATACCGACGTCGGTGCCGTGGTGATCGCCGGTGCCGCCCGGTTCTTCGCCGCCGGTGCCGATCTGCGCGAATTACAGCAACAGGATGTCGCTGCCACCCAGCTCGATCACCGCCCTTTGCTATGGCAGCACTTGGCCCAGTTCAGCAAACCCTTGCTGGCGGCGGTGAACGGTTACGCGCTCGGTGCTGGCTGTGAGCTGGCTCTGGCCTGCGACATTACGATTTGCGGCGAAAGCGCCCGCTTCGGCCTGCCGGAAATCACTTTAGGCCTGATGCCCGGAGCCGGTGGTACTCAACGCCTGATCCGCAGCGTGGGCAAGTCCCGCGCCTATCAAATGGTGCTGACCGGTGAAGCCATAGACGCCCGCTGCGCACTGCAAGCCGGGCTGGTGAGCGAGGTTTGCGTCGACGCATTAACGCTGGAGCGTACTCAACAACTGGCCCAACGCATCAGCCAACAGGCGCCGCTGGCGCTACGCGCGGCCAAACAGGCGCTAAAACAGGCGCAGGAAACCGGCCTCAGCCAAGGCTTGCAGATGGAGCGCCAGCAGTTTGTCACCCTGGCCGCCACCGAAGATCGCCGGGAAGGCATTGCCGCCTTCTTCGAAAAACGTACACCGAACTATCAAGGGCGCTGATTTATGGAAAACGCATTCATTCTTAGCCACATCGAAGCCGGGGTGTTGACCATTACCCTGAACCGCCCCGACCGGCTCAACAGCTTTAACGATGAAATGCACCACCAGCTCAGCGAGGCGCTGACCGTAGCCGAACGCGATGACAGCGTGCGTTGCGTGCTGATCACCGGTGCCGGGCGTGGCTTCTGCGCCGGGCAGGATCTGAACGATCGTAACGTCAGTGTGGATCAGGCTCCTCCGGATCTTGGGCTGTCCGTAGAACGTTTTTACAACCCGCTGATACGCCGCCTGAGCGCGCTACCCAAGCCGATCGTCTGCGCGGTTAACGGCGTTGCTGCCGGAGCGGGTGCCGCGCTGGCAATGGCCTGCGACATCGTAGTGGCCGCCGACAACGCCAGCTTTATCCAATCTTTCTGCAAACTGGGCCTGGTGCCGGACTCCGGCGGCAGTTGGTATTTGCCACGTCTGGCCGGACATGCGCGAGCCATGGGTATGGCGCTGCTGGGGGACAAAATCAGCGCTCAGCAGGCGCTGGAGTGGGGAATGATCTGGCAGGTCGTGGCTGCCGCCGAGCTGGCCGACCACACCCAGAGCATGGCCAAACAGCTTGCTACCCAACCTACCTACGGCCTGGGGCTGATTAAAAAAGCCATGTACAGCTCGGCCAGCAATACGCTCGACCAGCAGCTCGATTTAGAGCGCGATTTACAGCGCCTGGGTGGCCGTAGTGAAGACTATCGCGAAGGCGTCAGCGCCTTCTTCGCCAAACGTTCACCGAACTTCAGCGGGAAATAGCCATGAACGGGAAACAGCCATGAGAGAGAAGATGGCGATAAATACCCTAGCCACCTCCGCAACGGTGGCCGTGATTGGTGCTGGAACCATGGGGATCGGTATTGCTCAGGTAGCCGCTGCGGCAGGGCATCAGGTCAAGCTGTTCGATATCGCCCTGCCCGCCGCCTCCCGCGCGCTGGAACAGCTCGGGCAACGCCTACGCAAACGGGTCGAGGCAGGTAAGGCCGATGCCCACAGCACCGAAACCCTGCTGGGTCATATTCAGTTGACCAGTTCGTTGAGCGATCTGGCCGACTGCAGCCTGGTAATCGAAGCGGTGGCGGAAAAGCTGGCGATCAAACAGAGCCTGTTTCGCGATCTGGAGGCGATATGCTCTACCGATACGCTGTTTGCCAGCAATACCTCTTCACTCTCTATTACCGCCATCGCCAGTGCGCTTCAGCACCCGCAGCGCATGGCGGGCCTGCACTTCTTCAACCCGGCCCCGTTAATGAAACTGGTAGAGATCGTCGGAGGGCTGGAAACCAGCCCGGAAACGCTGAGCAGCCTGCAAGCCTTGGCTCAAAATTGGGGTAAGCACAGCGTCGTGTGCCGTTCTACGCCAGGCTTCATTGTCAACCGCGTAGCCCGGCCTTTCTACGGCGAAACCCTGCGCGCTCTGGAAGAACAGATTGCCGATCCGGCCACCCTTGACGCCGTGCTGCGTGATGCCGGTGGCTTCGCCATGGGGCCGCTGCAACTGACCGATCTGATCGGTCAAGACATCAACTATGCCGTCACCGAGTCGGTCTATCACGCTTTCTATCAGGACAGCCGTTTTACTCCTTCGCTGGTGCAGCAGGAACTGGTGGCTGCCGGGCATTTCGGCCGCAAGAGTGGCCGGGGTTTCTACCGCTATGGCAGTGAGCAGGCCGTACCGTCAGCAACTTTTGCTTCGGCGGTAACGGCTGAGTTGCCTCAGTCCGTCACGCTACACGGCGACTGGTCGGCCATCGGCGAGTTTGCACAGTTGCTGGCGGGAAATGCGGCCGCGATCAAACATCCTGGCCAGACCAGTCCGTTTGCCCGGCTCGATGAAGTTACATTTATGTTAACAAATGGTAAAACAGCAAGCCAAGTCGCCGAAGAAATCGGATCTCCCGTGGTTCTGTTCGACCTGTCCGTCAACTATCAGCACGCCCCCGTTATCGCCATCAGCAGCGCCGAGCAGAACGCGGTGCCGCACACGGCCAAGGTCATCTGCCTGCTGCAATCGCTGGGTAAACAGGTGATCCACCTGCCGGATTATCCGGGCCTGCTGGTGATGCGCACCGTCGCCATGCTGGCAAATGAAGCCCTGGACGTAGTGAACAAAGGCGTGGCCAACGCCGCCGATACCGACGATGCCATGCGGTTTGGCGTCAACTACCCACAAGGTCCGCTGGCCTGGGGCAGCAAGCTCGGCTGGCAACAGCTCCTCACCACGCTGGAAAACCTGCAACGTTATTACGCTGAACCCCGCTATCGCCCAATGCCGCTGCTGCGTCGTTATGCCGCCCATTATTCAGGAGCCAAATGCTGATGAATGCCAACACTCCCCGCGCGCTGGCCCAGCGTTGCGCCGAACAGATGTTTAACCAGGATACCTGCGCACAGGCAATGGATATGCGCATCGATGCCGTGGATGCCGGCATGGCCAAAGTCAGCATGACAGTCGGCCCACAGATGCTCAATGGCCACCAGACCTGTCACGGTGGCCAACTGTTCAGCCTGGCAGATACCGCTTTTGCTTATGCCTGCAACAGTCAGGGGCTGGCGGCGGTCGCTTCTGGTTGCACCATCGATTTTATCCGCCCCGCGCTGGCAGGCGATCGCCTCACCGCCTGCGCTGAAGTGCGCCATCAGGGTAAAACCACCGGGTTATACGACGTTGAAATCGTTAACCAACTGGGGAAAACCGTCGCCTGGTTCCGTGGCCGCGCCCATCGGTTGGGCCACAACATTTTAGGAGAGCAGCCATGAACCAGGCCTTTATTTGCGATGGCGTCCGCACGCCGATTGGCCGTTACGGCGGCGCGCTGGCAAACGTGCGGGCTGACGATTTAGCCGCCCTGCCGCTGCGTGCTCTGCTAGAGCGCCACCCGAATGTGGATTGGTCGCGGGTGGATGACGTGATCCTCGGCTGCGCCAATCAGGCCGGGGAAGACAACCGCAATCTGGCCCGTATGGCCGCGCTGCTGGCAGGGCTGCCACAAAACGTTTCAGGTACCACCATCAACCGGCTATGCGGTTCAGGGTTGGATGCGTTGGCGATGGCGGCACGCAGTATCAAGGCCGGAGAAGCTAGCCTGGTCCTGGCCGGAGGGGCCGAATCCATGACCAGAGCCCCGCTGGTAATGGGTAAGGCAGACAGCGCGTTCAGCCGCCAGGCACAGCTGTTTGACACCACTATCGGCTGGCGGTTTGTTAACCCGCTGATGCATGCGGCTTTCGGTACCGACTCGATGCCGGAAACCGCCGAAAACGTCGCGGCGCAGTTTGGCATCAGCCGTGCCGATCAGGATGCCTTTGCCCTGCGCAGCCAGCAGCGCACCGCTCTGGCACAACAGCGGGGGATCCTGGCACAGGAAATTATCCCGGTGAGCCTCAGCGGCAAAAAAGGGGCCATTACTCAGTTCAGCGAAGACGAACATCCACGCGCAGAAACCACGTTGGAGCAGCTGCAAAAACTGAAAACACCGTTCCGTCAGCCGGGCTGTATCACGGCTGGTAATGCCTCTGGCGTCAACGACGGTGCGGCGGCGCTGATTGTCGCTTCCGAAGCCATGGCCCTGCAGCAAGCTCTGACGCCACGGGCGCGCATTGTCGCCACCGCCACCTGCGGCGTCGAACCGCGATTGATGGGGATCGGCCCGCTGCCCGCGACCCGCAAAGTCCTGGAAATTGCCGGGTTAAGCCTGGCGCAGATGGACGTCATTGAACTTAACGAAGCATTCGCCGCACAGGCGTTGGCGGTGTTGCGCCAGCTTGGTCTGCCGGATGATGCCGAACAGGTTAATCCCAACGGGGGTGCCATCGCGCTTGGCCATCCATTGGGCATGAGCGGTGCGCGCCTGGCGCTGGCCGCCCTGTTTGAGCTGGAACGTCGCGCTGGCCGCTACGCACTGTGCACCATGTGCATTGGCGTCGGTCAGGGCATTGCCATGATTATTGAGCGTGTCTAACACCTGCGAGGCTAAAAAGATGACTACAAATCCACGGCCCATCGACGCGATTGAATTTGCTTCACGCGACGAAATAGAAGCATTACAACTGGAACGCCTG
This sequence comes from Serratia sp. NCCP-200, assembly GCF_059697885.1. Taxonomy (NCBI): domain Bacteria; kingdom Pseudomonadati; phylum Pseudomonadota; class Gammaproteobacteria; order Enterobacterales; family Yersiniaceae; genus Serratia; species Serratia sp. NCCP-200. The sequence continues at coordinate 885,558 of NZ_BAAKUJ010000001.1, read as the reverse complement.
CAATGGACCCTGCACCATGCCTACAACAACGTACCTATGTATCAACGCAAGTTCGATCAGGCAGGCGTTCACCCGAGCGATCTGAAACAACTGAGCGATCTGGCGTTGTTCCCCTACACCACCAAGCAGGATCTGCGTGACAACTACCCGTTCGACACATTTGCCGTGCCGATGGAACAGGTGGTACGCATTCATGCTTCATCTGGTACCACCGGCCGCCCGACGGTAGTCGGTTATACCCAGCGGGATATCGATAACTGGGCCGATATTGTCGCCCGCTGCCTGCGCTCTGCCGGGGCCACGGCCAAAGACAAAATCCACGTTGCCTACGGTTACGGCCTGTTTACCGGCGGGCTGGGTGCGCACTATGGCGCAGAACGCCTGGGTGCGACGGTGATCCCGATGTCCGGCGGCCAGACGGAGAAGCAGGTGCAGCTGATCCTGGATTTCAAACCCGACGTGATCATGGTGACTCCGTCCTACTGCCTGACGCTGATCGACGAGTTGGAACGCAAAATGGGCGGCGATGCACGCAACTGCTCCCTGCGTTTGGGCGTGTTCGGTGCAGAACCCTGGACAGAATCTCTACGCCATGAGATCGAGTCACGCATGGGGATCAAGGCGCTGGATATTTACGGCCTTTCCGAAGTGATGGGGCCAGGCGTGGCGATGGAGTGTGCCGAAAGTGGCGGCGGCCCGACTATCTGGGAAGACCACTTCCTGCCAGAGATCATCAACCCGGAGACGGGCGCGATACAGACTGACGGCGAGCATGGCGAACTGGTTTTCACCACGCTGACCAAAGAGGCTCTACCGGTGATCCGCTATCGTACGCGCGACCTCACCCACCTAATGCCAGGGGATGCCCGCAACATGCGCCGGATGGGCAAAATCACCGGCCGTTCCGACGATATGCTGATCATTCGCGGCGTGAACGTGTTCCCTTCACAGGTCGAAGAACAGATTATGCAGTTCGAGCATCTGTCGCCGCATTATCAGCTGCAGGTGAGCCGTGCCGGGCATCTGGATACCTTGGCGGTACGGGTGGAGCTGAAAGAGTCGGCGTTAACGCTCAACCACCAGCAGCGTTGCGATATCTGCCACCAGCTGCGTCACCATATCAAATCGATTGTCGGGGTCAGCACCGACGTCAGCATTGCCAACTGCGGCGATATTCCACGTTCGGAAGGCAAGGCCCAGCGGGTGATCGATCTGCGACCACGTTAAGTCTGGACCCCTCACCCTAACCCTCTCCCACAGGGAGAGGGGACCGATCGAGTATGCTTGAAAGTAGAGTGACCCACCGTGAATGAGAAGGCGATCGAGTGTGCTTGAAAGTAGAGTGACCCACTTGGGATTAGGAAGCGATCGAGTTAGCTTAGATTATCGCTTTATTTCCAAACGGGCAGAGGCTACCAGCTCCCTCTCTGAACTGTTCGAGTTAGCTTAGATTATCACTTTACTTCCAAACGGGCAGGGGCTATCAGCTCCCTCTCCCTGTGGGAGAGGGTTGGGGTGAGGGGCAAGCCTTTGTCGTTTATGCTAATGTCGTGTCTCAGCAAAGGTTAACCCATGGAAAAATATGGAACATAAACTGGACGACTTTATCCGCCATGCGTTGAGTGCCCAACCGATCAGCGGCACCTCGCTGATCATCTCACTCTACGGTGACGCGCTGAGCCATCGCGGTGGTGAGGTGTGGCTGGGCAGCTTGAGCGCACTGCTGGAAGCCCTGGGCTTCGGCGATCGTTTCGTGCGTACCTCAGTGTTTCGTTTGCAAAAAGAGGGTTGGCTGGACGTAGAGAAGATCGGGCGGCGCAGCTATTACCGCGTTACCGAACAGGGTATGCGCCAGTTTCGCCATGCCGAATCCAAAATCTACCTCAGCGAACAGCCACAGTGGGACGGCAAGTGGGAGCTACTGCTGTTGGAAAGTGCGGAAAAAACCGAGCGTGCGCGGCTGAAAAAAGAGCTGGGCTGGCTGGGCTTTGGCCAGATCGCCAACAACCTGATGGCCGCCCCCACTCATGCGCAAACCGACGTCACCGCCCTGCTCGGCGAGCTCAACGCCAGTGAACAGGTGATCTACTTCCGTGCCGACTATCCCTATAACCGTTCCGAACAGACCCTGCGCCAAATGGTCGCCAACTGCTGGTCGTTGAGCGAGGTAGCCGGTTACTACCATGAGTTTATCGTCTCCTTCCGCCCGTTGATGGCCCTGCTGCGCGAAGCCGACGAGCAGGAACTGACGCCCCTGCGATGCTTTCAGATTAAGCTATTATTAATCCACTTTTTCCGCCGCGTGGTGTTGAAAGATCCTCTGCTGCCAGATGCCCTGTTACCCGCTCAATGGGAAGGTCAAATCGCCCGCAACCTGTGCATCAATATCTATCAGCGAGTGGATCGCGCCGCGACGGAATATGTCAGCGCTTTGGCAGAAACCTCCATCGGCACCTTACCTGCACCCAGTGCCGGTTACTATCGCCGCTTTGGCGGACTGCCGCGCGATCCCACTACATTTTGAGGAGTTTGCGCTATGCCCGTGTATCAGATTGACGGCTTGACGCCGGTGGTCGATCCCAGCAGCTATGTTCACCCCACTGCGGTCCTGATTGGCGACGTGATTATCGGCAAAGGCGTCTACATCGGCCCCAATGCCAGCCTGCGCGGCGACTTTGGGCGCATTGTGGTCGAAGAGGGTGCCAACGTGCAGGATAACTGCGTGATGCACGGCTTCCCGCTGCAGGACACGGTAGTGGAACAAGATGGGCATATCGGCCACAGCGCCATACTCCACGGCTGCCGCGTACGCCGTAACGCGATGATCGGTATGAATGCCATCATCATGGACGGTGCGGTCATTGGTGAGAACTCCATCGTCGGCGCGGGTTCCTTCGTTAAGGCCGCAGCGGAGATTGGCGCCAACCAACTGGTGATTGGCAGCCCGGCAAGGGTGATCCGCGAACTGACCGAACAGGAATTAGCCTGGAAACGTACTGGCACGCTCCAGTATCAAGAGCTGGTCCTACGCTGCAAAAACAGCCTGAAAGAAGTGGCCCCTCTCTCTGAACCAGAGCCAGGCCGCCAACGTCTGAACTTCGGCGACCACATCATCCCCAAAAGCCAGCTTTAGTGCTTGGCCGGGCCGCAGCCCGGTCAACATTACTCCAAACTCTGTACCGGTGCTTCAGCTGCAACCGATGCCTGCCCTCGTCGACTGTAAAAATAGATGGCGACTAGCAGCGCGGTGAAGGGAATGCCAAACCACAGCGTCATTCTAAAGAAGTCCGTGAACAACGTGGTTATCATCAAGCCAGCCATCAGGAGCGCCCCCGCCAAGGTAAAATAAGGATAACCCCACATGCGGAACTTGAGGTGCGTCTGCGTATGCTGGCGGCGGAAGAACAGGTGGGTAACAAAGATCATCAGCCAGGTGAAACAGGCACCGTACACCGAGATCGACATCATCACCGCGAACGATTTCTCTGGAGCGGCAATACTCAACACGATAGAGACAATAATCCCCACGCAAGAGAGCGCCAGCGCGTTGACCGGAATACCCCGTTTGCTAAGCCGCCCCAGCGCCGCCGGTGCCTGCCCGGCACGGGACAGTGAAAACATCATGCGAGTGGTGATATACAGCTGGCTGTTCATGGCAGACAGTGCCGCAATCAGTACCACAAAGTTAAAGATCCCGGCGGCGGCAGGCAGGTGGATCACGTTCATCGCCACCAGGAACGGGCTTTCACCAGTGCCAGACTGCCGCCACGGCACGATGGCCAGCATCAGCGCTATCGACATCATATAGAAGATAAACAGCCGCAGAATGGTGCCTTTGAAGGCGCTTTTCACGGCAACCACCGGGTTTTTCGCTTCCCCTGCGGCAACCGCGATCATCTCAATACTCAGATAACTGAATATCGAAACGATCACCGCAAACCACATGCCTTTCACCCCGAACGGGAAGAAGCCACCGTTGTCGGTGAAGTTACGGATGCCGAAGGTCGGGTTAGCGGAAAACGCCAGGATGCCGATGCCAATCATGATAAACGCTGAAATGGCCACCACCTTGACGGTAGAGAGGGCGTACTCCACCTGGCCAAAAGACTTGACCCCAACCACGTTGACGACGATCACCGCCGCCGAGAACAACAGCACCCACGGCCAGATCGGCGTACCTGGGAACCAGAACTGCATATACATGCCGATGGCGGTCACCTCGGTGCCCACCGCCAACACCACGCAAGACCAATAGGAATAGCGCACCAAAAAGCCAAACAACGGGCTGAGATAGAACTCTGCATAATCGCCGAACGATCCTGGGGTTGGGTGCTCGGAGGTCATTTCCGCCAGGCATCCCATCAGCAGCAGCGCAATCACCCCGCCGATAAAATAGCTCAGCAGTACGCTTGGCCCAGCCATCTGGATCGCGTAAGCACTCCCCAGAAACAGGCCGGTACCGATGGCCCCACCGATAGCCAGCATCGACATCTGCCCGGCGGTCAGGTGCTTTTTCAGCCCATCCTGCCGCTGGGCGATAGCGTCAAAACGTTTCGCATCTTTCATGGTTGCTCACCTTTTTATGCGGTACGGGTAACGTCAAGGATGGCGGCGGTCACATAGTCCAGGTTTTGCTGGTTCAGGCCAGGCAGACACATCCTGCCGGGCGCCACCAGATAAATGGAATATTGTTGCCGCAGTTGACCGAGCTGGCGTTCATTCAACCCGGTGTAGCTGAACATGCCCTTTTGATCGCGAATGCGGGTGTAGTCCAGCGTGGTACCGCCCTGCTCCAGGCCAGCAGCCAGGCCAACGCGCATCTGTTTGATGCGTTGGCGCATGGTGGTCAACTCACTGGCCCATTGTTGATATAGCTGTGGGTCTGCCAACAGGGTTTCCACAATCTGGCTACCGTGAGTCGGCGGGCAAGAATAACTGCGGCGGATCAGCGTCTTCAATGCGCCTTTCACGTTCACCGCAGCCTCGGCCGTAGCGCACCGCACCGATAGCCCCCCTAAACGCTCGCCATACAGCGCCACGTTCTTGGAAAAAGAGTTGCTGACCAGAAAGTCCACGTCGGTTTTCAACATCGCCCGCAGCGCGAAGCAGTCTTCATCCAGCCCATCGCCAAAGCCTTGATATGCGATGTCAAAGAAAGGCAGTAGCCGACGCTGTTGCACCACATCGATCACCCTATGCCATTGCGCCGGACTGAGATCGGTGCCGGTGGGGTTATGGCAGCAAGGATGCAGCAATACCACTGCCCCTTCCGGCAAAGTGGAGAGCATGTCGAGCATGGCTTCCAAACGCAGTTGGCCAGACGCATCGTCAAAATACGGGTAGGTATTCACCTTCAAGCCAGCCCCTTCAAATATCGCCCAGTGGTTGGCCCAGGTAGGATCGGAAACCCAGATTTCGCGGCGCGCCAGATAGTGATAAATAAAATCGGCACCCAGTTTCAGTGCGCCAGAGCCACCCACGCTTTGTACCGTAGCAATACGGTCCGCCGGTTCACCAAACAGCAGCGTCTGGATCTGGCGGGCAAACAGTGCAGAACCTTCGATTGGCGGGTAAGTATGTGGCCGCTGTTGTTCCAGTAAACGCTGTTCGGCAATATGTACGGCCTGCATCAGGGGAATATTACCCTGATGATCGTAATACAGACCAATACCCAAGTTAACCTTTTGCGGATTAGGATCCTGCATATAGGCTTCCATCAGTGACATAATAGGATCGGGCGTTGACGGGGTAATATGTGCGAACATAGATTATCCTTAACTTATTATTTAATGAATCAGCAGGTGAATACCCGTCGCCTTTCAAGCTACAGCGTTGTTATCTGCGTGCGTGAGCCCCGGTCACTTACTTAAGTAAGCTCCCGGGGACACACGCACTTGTCGCCTAGCTGTAACTTGAAATTCATAGGGTATTTAATATTTAGATTTAATTGTTAATTAAGCGACAGCGCTAACGGTGATTTCTATTTTCATCCCTGGCACCACCAATTTATCAACAATCACCGTTGAGCGGTTGGGATACGGATAATTAAAATACTGTTGATAGATTTTATCGAGCAGTTTAACGTCATTAACATCGGTAAGATAAACAATAACCTGTAATACATTATCGCTATGGCTATTGGCGGCCTTCAGCGTGGTGGCTAAATTATCAAACGTCAACGTGATTTGTTTTTCCGGGTCGCCGGTTTCAATAGTGCCATCCTGGCGGACCGGGCCATGGGCGGTGAATAACATCCCGCCGCCTTTGGTCGCCCAGGAAAAAGGTTGCCCGATCTCCGGCAGGCCGGTTTCAATGACTGTGCGCATCAAGATACTCTCCATCGGTAAGCAGGAAACGGTGCAGAGCGCCATCGGCAGCAAAGACCGCATCCAGCACGCTGTAATGATTAGCACCGGGGAGCGCATAACGGCTAACCGGCAGCCCCTGCGCCCGCAATGCGGAATAATAATAAAGAGATTGCCCAATCAGCTCCGGCAGTTCCGCCGCGCCGTAAAACAGTACCATGGGCTTCAAAGATAGCGGTATATTACGCGCTGGGCTTAAGGCCTCTATCTGCTGGGTGGTCAGCTTTAGCTGCTGGTTTACGTAGCTCGCCAGCAGCGGCTGTAACTCAAAAATGCCGCTGATGGGAAACACCGCCTGCACCAGCGGATGGTGTTGCCAATATGCTGCCAAATGCCCACCGGCAGAATGACCCGTGAGATAAACCGGTTTATCGCCACGCGGCTTCAGCCGCCGCTCGATGACATCCAGCGCGCCCCCAATTTGCTGACAAATATCAGCCAGGTTAGCCGCTGGTGCCAGGGTATATTCCACCAGCACTACATCAAAACCTAATGACAATGGCATGCTGGCAATAAAAGCAAAATCCTGTTTATCACAAAACTGCCAATAGCCGCCGTGAATAAATATTATCGTACCTTTATATTCTTCAGTTGAATAAAACCAGTCAAAAACTTCACGCGGCGCATCCCCATAAGCCATATTCAACTCATGACGTTGCTGTTGGTAAACTCGCTGACTGCGGGATTGAAATGAGAGCAGGATCTCGTTTTCATCAGCCACCGTCGTTGCGTTATCGTAACTGCCCGCTAGAAGTTTCATATATTAAACTTTGTTTATTATTTAAGATGTGAGTTAACTATTAGCAACATGTTAAAATATTGTCAAGATAGCGAGTGCAGCAATGCGTGATCGGCGAGAAAAATTTATTTTTTCCGGCAATAAGTTTCACTGGTTAAACATTTAGAGGTTATTTTAAAGTTTCATCCATGAAACTCGAAAATAAATTGAGGATAAAGGATAAGTGGGCGCAGCATGCGTCGCCCCTACGGGCGAGCCGGTTGTATTTGCGCAATTTGGCTAAGGTGCTGATAGGCGTAATCCCAAAAGGTACGCACCTTCAGCGGCATGTATTGCACGTTATTCGCCACCAGTTGCACCGGCACTGGCTGGGGCTCGTAGGCGGCCAGCAGTCGCACCAGCGTACCATTGGCCAGATCGTCCGCCACCTGATAAGACAGCAGCCGAGCAATTCCCTTGCCTGCCCGCACTGCCAACAGTTGAGTTTCCACCTCGTTCAACAACAAGCGCGGCGTCAAGCGTACTCGCTCACCGTTTTCGTTAGGCCCAAAGCGCCATTCACCTGACGTCGGACGTAGAGTACCTACAATAGTGTCATGATCGCTTAACTGCGCCGGTTCCAGCGGAACTCCTCGTTGCGCCAGATAGGCTGGGCTAGCCACGGTGATGCGTGTCACCTCTCCAAGCTTACGCGCCACCTTGGAGGAATCCTGTAAATGCCCGATGCGCACCGCCACGTCCAGCCCTTCATCGATCAGCTCCAGATTGCGGTCATTTAACTGCATGTCGATGTGGATTTGCGGATAACGTTCGAGAAAAGCCATCACCATCGGTGCCACATGCTTGCGCCCAAACTGTACCGGCGAAGTAATACGCAGCAGTCCGCTCAGTTGAGCCTCTGCGGTATCCATTACCGCGTCTTGATAGTCATGCAACAGAGCACGCGCGCGTTCGGCTAAACGCAAACCGGCCTCCGTAGGTGCCAGACGCCGGGTAGTGCGTTCCACCAACCGCGCCCCCAACCGCTGCTCCAAAGAAGCGATAGCTCGGGTTACCGCCGGAGCGGAACGACGCAGCTTGCGGGCCGCACCGGCCAAACTCCCCTGCTGGATCACCGCCACAAAAATCGCCAACTCGTCCAAACGATCCATAGATTATTCCGCCAAGTGAAATTATCAATTGCCATCTTCCCGGATACCCATCATCTGGCGCAAGAGTATTCTGGTCAGCAAGACCATAAAGGAGACTCACCATGCAAACGTTGAAACTGTACGGCACTCCGGCCTCTGGCCATTGCCACCGCGTCGAGCTGCTATTGCGGATGCTAGATCTGCCTTATGAGTATTGCGAAGCCCCGGCCACGGTGCGCCAAAGCGAGGCCTTCTTGCGGCTTAATCCCGTTGGACAGATCCCGGTATTGCTGGCCGATGAGCAGGTATTGAGCGACAGCAACGCCATCATGGTGTACCTGGTCAAACGCTATGCGCCGGATAGCCACTGGTTGCCAGAAGATCCGTTGGCAGCAGCCCAAGTTCAAGCCTGGCTTTCCAAAGCGGCCGGAGAGGTGCGCTATGGCCCCGCATCCTGTCGGATGGTGGTGCAATTTTCTGCGCCAGAGAACTACCCGTCTGCACAAGCCATCGGCGCACGCTTTCTACCCCAGTTAGAGCAACATTTGGCAGAACGCGAGTTTTTGGCAACGTCTTTGCCAACGATTGCCGATCTGGCCTGTTACAGCTACGTGGCGGTCGCCCCAGAAGGTGGACTTTCCCTCAAGTCCTTCCCGGCAATCCAGCGTTGGCTAGATCGTATTGCCGCGCTACCCGGGTTCTTCCCCATGCCTGCGTTACCCCTGCCTGCCCAGGCTGTAGGCCAATAACATGTCTCCCTCCATGTTTCATCCCGATGAGCAGTTGGCGCAGGACCTGGCCGGTTTTGATACGGTGAGCGGGAATATCTATACCGCCATGCCCGATCAACATCGCGAGTTCTTCGCTCACCTGCCCTACCTGTTTGTTGCCACACTGGATGAGCGGCAATGGCCGGTTGCTACGGTGTTCAGTGGGCCTGCCGGCTTTTTGCGCTCGCCAGATGAAGCACATTTGCGGATCGTTTCGCCACGCCGGGCGGACGATCCTGCTCAGGCAGCGCTCTATCCCGGCCAACCCGTCGGCGCATTAGGATTAGATTTCAGTAACCGCAGGCGCAACCGGGTTAACGGCATCATTAGCCGCACGGATAAAAACCGCTTGGAGATTGTGGTGCAACAAAGCTTTGGCAACTGTCCGCAGTACATTCAACGGCGAGAGCTGTTCGCCGAGCCGAGCGTTGCCGCCCCCATTGAGCAGTTGAGTTCGTTAGACGATCAGGCCCGACAACAGATCCAACAGGCGGATACCTGCTTTGTGGCCAGCTATGCCCACGGTGATTCAGCGCAAGGTGGTGTAGATATCTCGCATCGCGGCGGTAAACCGGGGTTCATCCATCTGGCTGGAGAAACCCTGTGGATACCGGATTTTCGCGGTAACCGTTATATGAATACGCTAGGAAACCTGCTGGCACAGCCGAGGGCGGCGCTGTTGTTTATCGATTTTGCACGCGGGGACATTCTACATTTACAAGGGGAAACCCAGATCTTATGGCAGGCAGAAAACGAAGCCGTCGAAGGAGCCGAGCGCTACTGGCGATTTGATATCACCAGTGCATGGCGTTTTCGCCAGGCACTGGGCTGGCGCGGCAGAAACGTTGAGTTCTCTCCGGCAACGTTACGCACGGGTATTTGGCAAAATCACGCAGAAAGCTAAGCGGGTACAGCATGCGGCGCCCACTACTCATTCAGCGACATTGCCACGCTGTCATCAATCTGCACAGCAGGATCTATTTTTGCTAGCTAGCGCCATTTTAAATAAATCCACGCTGGGTTACAGTGAAAGTGGAGAAGCCCTCCAGTGTACAGTTTGACTCAAAGGAGCTTGAGTATGTTTCCAGAATACCGTGAGTTAATATCGCACCTGAAATCAAGCCATCCCCGCTTCCAGTCATTGTTTGATAAGCACAACCAACTCGACCACCAAATCTCCAGGTTAGAAGGGCCAGCAGGCAACGGCTACTCTGACGAAGTGGTTCGCTTGAAAAAAGAGAAGCTACATATCAAGGATGAGTTACACAAAATACTAAAGGCAGAGGAAGCCGCGGCCAAGTAGCGCACGCCGATCCCCGCGCTACTGCGGGGATCACCGCTACCTTTAGCTAAACGTCACGTATCGCCTTACCGTGCTCATCAAACACCAGAATATTATCGCAGGAGGTACCGATACTTACCTCTTCACCGGTGGCAAGCTTCAGCTGATAAGGAACCTTCATTTGTAAGGTGCCGTATTGCCTAGAGCCAAGCAACACCACCGTGGAGTCACCGTGCATTTCGGTGAGCTCGTTTTTCACCTTCAGGCAGAGCTCGGCACTATCGGTTAAAGAGAAATGTTCGGGCCGGATACCTAATGTCAATGCCGTGCCTGCTGCCAAATCAGCATTCGCCAGCTGCGGAATAAAAAAGCTGTGCCCATTGATTTTCACCCGTCCGCTATGTTCATAGGTGACGGCAAACAGATTGATTTTCGGCGCGCCAATAAATCCGGCGACAAAGATATTGGCCGGATGGTTATAGACCTCTTCCGGCGTTCCCACCTGCTCTATTCTTCCCTGGTTCAAAATGACGATCCGATCGGCCAGCGTCATGGCTTCCGTTTGATCGTGGGTCACATAGATGGTGGTTTTTCCTAGATTGTCATGCAGCTTGCCGATCTCCTGCCGCATCTGGATACGCAACGCGGCATCGAGGTTGGATAACGGTTCATCAAACAAAAACACGTTAGCGCAGCTGACTATCGAACGCCCGATCGCAACACGCTGGCGCTGGCCGCCGGATAAGTGCTGTGGCAAACGTTCCAGGTAATTATCAAGTTGCAAGATCGCGGACGCATTGGCGATCCGCGCGGCGATCTCCGGCTTCGGCGTTTTGATGTTTTTCAAACCAAACGCCAGATTTTCACGCACGGTCATATGGGGATACAGAGCATAAGACTGGAACACCATCGATACGCCTCGCTCCCCGGCATTCATATGGGTAACGTCCTTATTATCTATCTTTATTTCCCCCCCGCTAACTTCTTCGAGGCCAGCAATCATTCGGAGTAACGTAGACTTTCCGCAACCAGAAGGGCCGACCAGCACAATAAACTCCCTGGAGGCAACCTCAAGGTTTACGCTATTAATCGTTTTGATATTTCCGTAAGACTTTTCGACATTTTTGAGAGAAACGCTCGCCATTATCTGCTCCATCATTGCGCTGTCATCTATTCAGCTTATCCACGGATAACTTTAATTAACCATGATATCTACAGGCGTTAAATTACGGCAAAGATAAACGCCAAAGAATAAGCCGTTTGACTATAACTTTATCGCCGCAGGCGATGACTAATCGGTAATAAATTGAATAAGCTTGGTCAACTGCGTAATTTTTTGCTCCAACAATTGAGTATCCCCGCGGGTTTCAATATTTAGCCGTAGCAGGGGTTCAGTATTGGAGGCGCGCAGGTTAAAGCGCCAGTGCTCAAACTCCATGCTCAGGCCGTCAGTTGCCGTGATACGCAGCACGCTATCGGCATAAAACTGTTTGATTTGCCGGATGCTCGCATCAGTATCCTCAACGGTAAAGTTAAGTTCACCCGATACCGGGAAGCGCGCCTTGCTGGCTTCAATCAAGGAATATAGCGATGTTGCCTTACGTGACAGTAATTCGATCACCAGCAGCCAGGGGATCATACCGCTATCACAGTAACCAAAATTGCGGAAATAGTGGTGGGCACTCATTTCGCCACCGTAAACGGCATCATGCTGGCGCATGGTGTCTTTAATAAACGCATGGCCCGTCTTTGATTCGATCGCGTTGCCATTCAGCGCCTGCACAATCGCTTGGGTATTCCAGACCAGTCTAGGATCGTGGATGATTTTACCGCTGTTGTCAGCACGCAGGAACGTTTCCGCCAGTAAGCCGACTATGTAATAACCTTCAATAAAGTTGCCTAGATGATCGAAGAAAAAGCAGCGGTCAAAATCCCCATCCCAGGCGATGCCTAAATCCGCCTGGTGCTCAAGCACCGCCTGCCGGGTAACGCCCTGGTTCTCTGGCAGCATAGGATTTGGGATCCCGTTTGGAAAAGTGCTATCTGGCTGATGGTTGATTTTAATCATGCGGATAGGTAGCTGGCGTTTTGCCATTGCCGCTTCGAGCGCATCCAGAGTCGGGCCCGCTGCGCCGTTGCCAGCGTTGACCACAATCTTCATCGGCGTTAACACGCCAGGATTGATGTAGCTTAATAAGTGCTCAATGTAGTGTTCACGGTTAGACTGAACGGAAAGCTGTCCTGGGGTGGCTGACGGCGTAAATTGATTTTCCTGGGCCAGTTGCTGGATCTCATACAGTCCGTTATCCCCGCTGACGGGCCGAGAATCCTGTTTAACCAGCTTCATGCCGTTGTAGTCAATCGGATTATGGCTGGCGGTAACCTGAATGCCACCATCGACGCCATAAAAGCGGGTGGCAAAGTAAACTTCTTCGGTGCCCACCATGCCGATATCAATCACATCGGCCCCGCCACTCATCAGCCCTTCTGCCAGCGCCTGCTTCAAAGCGGCACTGGTTGCCCGAGCATCTCCACCTACCACCACTTTCTGTGGCTTTAGCCACTGGCAGTAGGCCCGGCCAATGCGCCAGGCAATCTCTTCATTGAGTTCCGTACCCAACTTGCCCCGAATATCGTAAGCTTTAAAACAGGTTAACTTTTCCATTTCCTTTCCATGTGGTTATGCCGAATCCCGGACAATAAGTTCATAATCGAGAAAGATATCTTCGGTTATTTGACCCGCAATCAACGCCCGGGCGGCATGACGCCCTTTGGCAACAATAGGTTGGCGGATGGTGGTCAGCGCGATCGGTGGATCCTGAATATCAATATCGTCAAACCCGGTGATCGCAATCTGACCAGGGACCGTAATATGCTGACTCTGGCAGTAGTGGTAAACGCCGAAAGCAAAGCGATCGGACAGGCAGATGATGGCCGAAATGCCCGGTTCGCGGGTAAGCAGTACCTTGGCCGCCTCTTCTCCCCCGGCTTCGTCATGCAGTTGTTCCACAACGTGGCTGGTGGTCAAATCAATACCGCCATCGGACAGCGCCTTGATGCATGCGCTAACACGCCCAAAGGCCACGCCGTTGTCAAATTCGCTGGAGAATTCAGCCAGTGATGACAGCACGCCCGCTTGCTTCTTCACCGGGAAAGCGACAATGCCGAATTTTTTATGCCCAGCCGCCAGCAGATGCTGGCAAATGGCCTTCATAGCAGCAACGTCATCAATGGAAACACAGGTGAAGTCCTGCAGTTTGATATCGGTAGTGACCACCGGCAAGCCGCTGGTTAATGCCGCCTGGACAATTTCATCATTGCTATAGGTGGCATTTAAAATATAGCCATCGACGACGGCGCTTAACATGCGTTTTTTAAATTCGTTATTCACTCTTAGTGGCATCAGCGCGATGTTAATGCCATTTTTCTCACACTCCTCGGCAATGCCACGCATCAACGCAATGTCATGACGATCGGAGAAAACATAACTCAAATTATCGTTAAAAATGACCCCAAGCGTACCGCTTTTACCGGTACGTAAAAAGCGCCCGGCCCCTGTCGGGCCATGGTAATTAATGGATTCTGCGTAGGCCAAAATCTTCTCCCGCAGTTCTGGCGAGACCTTTTCGGGCCGATTAAACACATTCGAGACGGTGGTATGCGTAACGTTCAGCGCCTCAGCAATGGTTTTAAGTGTTTCGCGTTTTTTACCAGTGGTCATGTCAAAAGCTCCGGGAAGATAAAGTTACCAAGTTGCCCATACTATATCCCAATCCGCGGTAGGAAATGCTTGGTTCTCACCACCAGGAAAGGTATGTTACCCCAATTTTAACGTTAAAATTGCAACGTACGTCACCATTTTAACGTTAAAATAAAAATAATGAGATGTGAGTGCACTCACAGAATCCCTGCATCTTCGCTGCTATTTTAACGTTAAAAATTGGCCTACCAGCCTTTCTTCCTACTGACGAATAGTTCACAGGTAATCAAGCCATGCTAAAGAAAATCAACCATACCCTGCTCTCTCTGGCGATTGCCGCCAGTTGCATAGTGCTTACGGGCTGTGATGACAAAGCGGTTTCTGGTGATAATGAAAAACAGGAAATAACCCTGTGGATCGCACCCAATAACGTCCAGGAAGCATTCTGGAGCGAAGTCGTTGGCGAATGGAATCAACAAGCCGACAAAAAGAAAGTGGTCTTTTCCACCATCCCGGCGGCAGGCAGCTCAGAAGAGGCGATCATGAACGCCATAGCCTCTGACCGCGCACCGGATATTTCGGAGAATATTTTCACCGGCTTCGGTACTCAGCTGGCTGATTTGGGCCAAATCGTCGATCTCTCCTCGCTCGATGGCTATGGATCCTTAATTCAAGCCCGGCAGATGGGCGATATCATGAAGAACTGGGGCTATAACGGCAAAAATTACATTCTGCCGATTTACATGAATCCGGTGCTGTTCTGGTGGCGCGGCGATTTATTAGAGGAACAGGGCTTTAGCGGTATCCCGCAAACCTATGACGAGGTATACGCCCTCAGTGAAAAATATACCATCGAGAACCAACGTTATGCGGTGCAAGCAACATCTGGCCGCAACTGGTGGGACCGCTGGTTTGATTTTATCGCCCTCTATTACGCTCAGAGTGGCGGCAAGCCTTATATCGCCGACAAGCAAGCCACCTATGACAACCAGGCTGGGCGCGACGTCATCGGTTTCTTAAATACGCTGTTTGAAAAAAAATGGACGGTCTACGACTTCGGCCAGGATGACCCATTGGTGACCGGCAAAGTTATGGGCGCAGTGCGCGGCCCCTGGGATATCAGCCGCTATCAGCAACAGTATCCGGAAATCCTCAAGCAGATAAAGATTGGCCCGATGCTGGTCAAAGATAAACAGAAAATGCCTTATACCTTTGCCGATGGTAAAGGGCTGGTCCTGTTCAGCCATTCCAAGGTTAAACCCGAGGCGTGGGAGTTTATCCAGTGGGTGTTCAGCCAACCCAAATTCGATAAGCGCTGGGTTGAACTGACGGGTATGCCACCGGCCAGAGCGGATTTGCTTACCAACCCACTGTTTACCCAATATTACCAGGATAACCCTTACGCCGCGGCCTACGCCAAATATGTCAACGTGGCAATACCGCCTGCATCCAGCAGCGAAACGGTGGAAATTCAACGCAGTATGACGCAAATGCTGGAGAAAACCGTGTTTAAAACCGTAACGCCGGATGAAGCTTTGCAGCAATCCGCGCAGGAAGTGAACGCGCTGTTAAAGCCCTGATTACTCCATCTTATTGATTTCTCGTTTTATGCTTCATCTGAGGGTGGCCGTTAGTTATGATTTTTCCAAAGCTTAAAGATAAACATGTAGGCGGTATTCTGGCGGCCTCCTATCTGGGATATACCAGTATATTCTGGCTGTACCCCTTTATTTGGCTCGCTGTGTTATCGCTGACTGAATGGCGTTTTGTGGGCATTCCTTCGTTCAACGGTGTGCAAAACTTTATTTTGGTGCTGCAAGATCCGTTGTTCTGGAAATCGATGTTGAACGTACTGCGTTTTTTAATGTACTACCTACCGGTAGTATTCATTTCTTCGCTACTGTTCGCGTTTGGTTTACAGAAATTGAAGTATGGCAGAACCTTTGTTGGCCTGAGTTTTTTATTAGCCAACGTCTCTTCCGGCGTGGCCTATTCCATCGTATTCTCCAAGATCTTTAGCCAGAACGGGCCGTTGAACACCTTTCTGGATGAATGGTTCGGCTTTACTCTGCCCTGGCTCACCAGCCCGGACTTCGCCATGTTGTCCATCTCGCTGGTGGTGACCTGGAAGTTTGTCGGCTATTACGGGCTGATACTCTTTTCTGGTCTGAACAGTATCCCCAAAGAAATTTACTCGGCAGCGGAGCTGGATAACACCCGGCCACTCAAGCGTTTGTTCCGCATCACATTACCGCTGATCAACCCGCAATTGATTATGGTGCTGGTATTAGCCATTACGGTCTCTTTTGCGATCTTTACCGAACCCTATCTGATCACCGGCGGTGGCCCATTAAACAGCACCACGACGCCAATGATCGTGATGTATGAGGCCGCATTTATGAAGATGCAACCTAGCTGGGCAGCCACCATGTCTATTTTTATCGCACTGATTAGCTTCACCCTGATCCTGATCGTCAGAAAGCTGCTGGAAAGAAAGGTGGAGATCGTTTAAATGAAAAAATCTATCAACAGCCTGATTATACATCTGGTTATGTTCTTTTTGGCGCTCTCGTGGCTGTACCCTTATATCTGGATGGTGCTTTCCTCCTTTAAACCAACCGCCGATATTTATACCAGCGGGATGTTTGAAGGGGCTTATTCACTCGATAACTATCGTTTTCTGTTTGAAAGCACCGGGCGGGTAGAGAAACCCTTTTTAAAAACCTTGCTTAACTCGTTGTTTATTTCTACAACGGTGACGGTAGCAGTTACCCTCAGTTCGATGTTTATCGGTTTTGCGCTGGCTAAAATGCAGTTTACCGGCCAACGATTATTTAAAAACCTGCTGTTTTTACAAATGGTGTTCCCGGCATTTATGTTTATCATCCCGCAATTCGTTTTGGTACGGGAGCTGGGGCTGTTAAACACTTACAGCGCCATGATTGTGCCGTTCCTGATGAGCGCCTGGGGGATCTTTATGATTTCACAAAGCTTTCAAGGTACGCCTAACGACTATATTCATGCGGCCAAGATCGATAACGCCAGCCTGTGGCAAATTATGATCTACCTGATGATGCCGCTGAACAAGGCAATTATCGCCATCGTCGCGCTGTTCACCTTCGTCGGTACCTGGGACAACTTCCTGTGGCCACTGATCGTTATCCAGGACGAAAACAAAATGCCGCTGTCAGTGTTGCTGGCCACCTTCAGTAAATCCTATGGCGTGTATGTTGGGCCAGTGATCGCCGGTGCCGTGCTCCAGACCATCCCGATCGTCGTGCTGTTTATCTTATTCCGTAAGTACTTTATGCAGGGCATGTCCCTGTCGCTGAAATAAGGACTCGTGCAATGACCGATCAAGCGTGGTGGCGTGAGGCCGTGTTCTATCAGGTTTATCTACCCAGTTTCCAGGACGGCAACGGAGATGGGATAGGCGATCTTCATGGGCTGATTGATCGGCTGGATTACCTGCAGGAACTGGGGATTGGCGGGTTATGGATCACCCCTTTCTACCCTTCCCCTCTGGTGGATAACGGTTATGACATTAGCGATTATCTTAATATCGCCCCGCAGTATGGCACGCTGGCGGTTTTCGAGCGGTTAATCGCCGAAGCCCATCGGCGTAATATTCGGGTGATCATTGATATGGTGCTTAACCACGTCTCTACCGAGCATCCGTGGTTTAAAGACGCGCTGAATAATCCGCACAGCCAATATCGTGACTATTTTATTTTCACTCGCCAACCCAATAACTGGCAGTCGTTTTTTGGTGGATCGGCATGGGAGCCTGAAGCTACTGGCGGTGAATACTATTACCACAAGTTTGCCATTGAGCAGGCCGACCTGAACTGGGCCAACCCGGCGGTCGCAGAGCTTGCCAAGGGCGTACTGGACTTCTGGCAAGCCTTGGGGGTGGATGGTTTCCGTCTGGACGTGACCAACTTCCTGTCATGCAGCACCCAGCGAACAGATAACCCTACGCTGGAAAACGGTGAACAGCAGCACCTGTACGATATTAATCAGCCTGGTATCGAGTCATGCCTCGCTGATTTAATCGCGCATGCGCGGGCCAAAAGCCCCTGCTTTATTGTCGGTGAGGTGGGCAGTGACAAGCTCAAAGAACTGGCACGCTATCAGTCCGCCGACTTATGCGATGTGGTATTCAATTTTAACCTAGGCAGCCTGCCTGCCTTCGATTTGCCGCAAATCGTTGAACAGTTGAAGCTGATGAACGACCTGCCAGGCAATGTACCGACACTGTTTTTCTCTAGCCACGATATGCCCAGGATGATCAGCCGCTTCGGCGAGTTCGCTGGCGACATTGCCAGGGCGCGTGCGGTGGCTTGCCTGCAATTAATGGCCCATGGTGTGCCGTTTATTTATAACGGTGAAGAGGTGGGCATGCAGGACTATGTCGCCACCGAAGCGGATGCCATTTACGACATTCAGGGCAGGACACAGTATCAACAGAAGCTGGCCGCAGGTGGCAACCCGGAGGAAGCATTTCAGTTTGCGTTAACCAAAAGCCGTGATAATTCACGCTCGCCCATGCAATGGTCTGCAGCCCCCTTTGCCGGTTTTAGTACCCACCAGCCGTGGATGCCGGTCAATGAAAACTATCGCCAGATCAATGTGGCGGCTGCGCAAAATGCGTGCCATTCCCTTTGGCATGATTATCAACAACTCATTGCCCTGCGCGCTCAATATCCCGTGTTTCACTACGGCGTCTATGACCAATTGAAGCAGGTCAAAGACACCCTGATATTCAGCCGCCGTTATCGCCAACAGCGCGCCACCGTCACCATCAATTTTGGAGAAAATTATTTATTGCAGGTACCGACCCACGGGAAGGTTTTATTTGATACACGCACAGTGCCCGGCCAATTGACTCACAATGATATCGTAATTTTTATCGAGGACAGTAATGATTAGATTTTCTGGTAACCCATTAATTACCCCCCAGGACATAACGCCAAGTCGTCCGGGATTTAAGGTTGAATGCGCTTTCAATGCAGGCGTCACCCGGCTTGGCGATGAAACCATAATGTTGGTCCGCATTGCGGAAAGCGTGATCCCCAAGAGCGAAGGCACCACCGTGGTACCTTGGCTGCAAGAAACCCCCGCGGGCTGGCAGGTGACTACCCGGGAGTTTTGGCATAACGACCCTGCCTATGATTTTAGCGACCCACGACTGATCACCTACAAAGCAGATCCGGCTATCGTCTATCTGACTTCACTCTCTCATCTGCGGGTGGCGAGAAGCGGCAATGGCGTGGATTTTGTCGTTGATAGTCAGCCGCTGATTTTCCCGGACAACGGCTATGAAACCTTTGGCTGTGAGGATGCCCGCATCACCGAGATCGAGGGGGCGTTTTATATTAACTATTCCGCCGTCTCCTCCAAGGGTATCTGCACGGCGCTGGCGGTAACCAAGGACTTCACCTCTGTTGAACGTCTGGGATTGATTTTCTGCCCAGATAACCGCGACGTTTGCCTGTTCCCGGAAAAGGTGGGCGGCAAGTACCTGGCTCTGCATCGCCCGGCACCCAAACACTTCGGCAAACCCGAGATTTGGCTGGCCAGCTCCAACGATTTGCTGCACTGGGGACAACACCAGCATCTGCTGGGCACATCGCAAGATCCCTGGGATGCGTTAAAGCTGGGTGGCGGCGCTCCCATGCTGAAAACGACAAAAGGCTGGCTGCAAATTTACCATGGGGTAGACGTGGATCAACGTTATGCCCTGGGTGCCATGCTGCTCGATTTGGACGATCCTACTCGTATTCTCGCCAAATCGCCGGTTCCCTTGTTGCAACCGCAAGCACCTTACGAGCTTTACGGCTTCTTTGATAACGTCGTCTTTACCTGCGGTGCGTTGATTGAGAACGATACCCTGCGGGTCTACTACGGCGCCGCTGACGAAAGCATGTGCCTGGCTGAAATGCCGCTGGCCCAACTATGGCAACACCTGTCGGTGCAATGAGGAAAAAAACGCAATGAAGACTAATTCTCCGGCCAGCGTGGCACAACTGATTGCCGACTATCACCAGCGAACGTCAGGTATCACTTTCACCACTGACCGGCTCGAATTCACCGGTGTAGGTGACAAGGATGTTTACAACATTACCGCTCCCTTTACCTCTGCCGGGCTGCAAGTCATCGCCGGACGGGTTGAAGCCAGGGACTCTGAGCATTCGACCATTGTTTTCTTCCAAGAGCAGCAAGGAAAATGGACTCCGGTGGAAAATGCTCCTAGGTTCCCGTTACAGGATCCCTTTTTCTGCTTTATCGCTGGTGAACTGATATTTGGTGGCGTCGAGATCAACCCCCATCCCGAGCACCCAGGGCAGCTTATCTGGCACACCGTGTTTTATCGCGGGCGTGACATCCTGTCATTAAACCGTTTTGCTTGCGGCCCTTCAGGCATGAAAGATATCCGCCTGTGCCAGATCCAGCCAGGGCGCATCGGGGTATTTACCCGGCCACAGGGCAACATCGGCGGCAGGGGAACCATCGGATACGTTGAGATAAGCTGCCTGGAGGAACTCACGCCAGACACTATCGCCAATGCACAACTACTCGATCGGCAGTTCAACAGCGACGAATGGGGCGGCGTCAACGAAACGCATTTACTGAGCGACGGCACTATCGGCTTACTGGCCCATATTGCCTGTTTTGATCAACAACAAAGGAGACACTACTACCCGGGCGTCTTTATCTTCAATCCGGACACTAAAAACTATAGCCCCATAAAAATAATTGCAGCAAGAAGTAATCTGCTACCAGGCGATGCTAAACGCCCTGACTTGGTAGATGTCATTTTCCCAGGCGGCCTCATCGCATTAGCCGATAATCGTTGGCGGTTATATGTCGGTGCCAGCGACGCACAAGCGCACTGGATTGATATTGAGGATCCTTTTATCGGGATTTAATTCGCAAGCAATCGAAATTGCGCTTTTAACTGGCTTAATGGAAAAACTAATATTAATAATATTGGATGGTATTGCTATTGCCAAAACCAGGCAATACCACCAGTTTAGAAGGGATTATAATGAAATACTCTAAAATTTTTTCTCTGCTGTTGCTGGCTGGTCTCAGCTCTACCGTTCATGCGGAGAGCACACTAATTAAAGGTAAGACCCCAAGTGCTGAAAGTCGCCCTATTTTCGCCGGTGACAAGATTAGAATAATTAAAGAAAATGGCGAGACGGTGGAAACAGTAGTAGAACTCAGCGATGATAGCGTAGGCATTATTCGTCTACCAAAGGATGAACGTTCTTATTTCCACGGTAACTGGTTAGCAGAGTATAAAATAGAGCATTTCCGCAATGAAGGCCGCAGCACCAACTCCCGTCCGGTGCATGAAATCGTCTTCGCCGATGGGCGGGTCAACTTTGGTGACACCGGCTGGAACACCGGTTTCGTACTCAAGCAGGTACATTTTACCAACGACTCACGCAATGACAGCCAGCATAAAGTCGATTTTCGCATGATCGAAATGGAAATTCGCCCGGCGTGGGCGAAAAGTATAGATAAACACTGGTTTATGCTGGAAGGGATCTACCTGGGTAAAACCGGCTATGAGAAGAACCGTACCACCGGCAGCAACAACAATATTGGCGGTGATGGTTATGGCTTCCGCCCATACTACCGTTATCAGGTATCGGACAACTTCAGCGTCAACACCGATATTAAAATGCTGGTAGAAGACAAGGATGCCCACGGTGCCGATAGCGGACGTTTCCAGTTTTATGAAGCGCTGGTGAATTTTAACTATCACATAGCGGATCGTGTGAACGTCGGATTTGAAGTGTTTCGCAAAGAGGGCCAGGACTTCAACCATGATGGCGACAAGACGGCGAACGTGCTGGAACAGGAATTTCGCCCATGGGTTGCCTGGAGTATGGGTAAAAGTAACTTCCTGCTTAAGATGGAGCCTCAATTACGCCGCATTGGCGGGCGTGATGGCTATAAGGAAACCTCCAGAAGCGAGAAATATATCTTTAACTATAGCTACCCGATCACCGACAGATTTTATGCGGTGGCCGAGTACTTTTACCGGGTAGAGCACGACAAAAAATTCTGGGATCACAACGTTCGCGACCCGAATGCATATAAAAATACTGAGACCAATTTCGGCAAACTGGGTGTGAACTATGTTTTCTAAGTTGAAAGCAATAACTCAATAAAAATAAGGTAACAACATGAAATTATTAAATACCCTGGTTTGCATCATCGGATTAACCACATTTTCTGCCGCTGCCGCCCTGGTTAACCCAACGCATCTGGATGCGCTATACCAAAAGATCACCCTAGCCAACAAAACGGAATTGGGCCTGATCCATATCTATAGCGAATACCCGGATTACCGCTGGGTTAAAGATCCCATCGAGGGCGTATCGGCAATCGATGACGTCGCACGGGCTGTGGTCTTTTATCAGCGTCAGTATCAATCAAACGGCTCTGCGGCAGACCTGGAAAAGGTTAAATCACTGGTGCAATTCATTCTCCACCAGCGAGCGGATAACGGCTATTTCTATAACTTTATCTACCCCGACCATTCCATTAATAAAACCTACAAAACCAGCGTAGCGGAACCCAACTGGTGGACATGGCGCGCCCTATGGGCATTGACTGAGGCTTACCCAACCCTGGCAAAGACGGATACAACGCTGGCGAAAAAGGTGCATGAAACCATTTTCGCCACCACCGATGTCATTTATAAAGACTTTAACTTCAAGCAGACCCGCGGTGAAAAAGACGGTATCGCGGTCGCTGAGTGGTTACCGCAGACCGCAGGCGATCAGGCGGGCGTATTGTTGATGGGCCTGAGTAATGCCTACTCGCTGGGCTCCAAGCCAGAAATTGAAAAAATGATGCGCGCATTAGCGGCGGGCATCATGCTGATGCAGGTTCAGGATACCTCCTCACCGGTAAACGGCGCGTTTTTAAGCTGGCAAAATATGTGGCACGGCTACGGTAACAGCCAGGCTTATGCTCTGCTTACGGCGGGCGAGAAGCTGGGCGACCGGGATATGATCAAGGCCGCGTTTAACGAACTGGATCATTTCCAACCCGCGCTCATCAAAAAAGGGCTGGCAAACTGGTTCACCGTTCAACAGAAAGGTGAAAAGGTCACCGTGATCGAGGAACAAAAGTTTGCCCAGATAGCCTATATCATCCGCCCGATGGTGTTTGCCAACGTCAAGGCCTGGCAAATATCACGCGATACCGCTTATCTGCAGCAAGCCGTCGATTTATCCCTGTGGCTGTTTAAGCAGAACCCGGCAAAAGCGCAAATGTACTTCCCTGCCACCGGGATCGCATTTGACGGTATAGACTCCCCCACCAAGGTGAATAAAAACTCGGGGGCAGAGTCCACCATTGAAGCCTTGCTCACGCTGCAAATCGTGGAATCCATCCCTGAGGCTAAACGTCTGCTGGATGCCGCGTTAACCAAACTGGATATCGAGCGTTAATCCCAACCGACTGACCATGGGGCGCTGCATACGGCGCCCCAACGGCCAAACATGTGCGAACCTTACCAAACCCCATGCTAAAAATACGGGTCTACTCCCGCTTAGATTTTCTATGTGGGCGTTTGATCACAGACAAACTTAAGCGTAAGTGATTGAATAGTAGCGCAGAGCAAGGTTTTAATCCGCATAGCGGGTAGCCTTGCGACGGTTTGCAAGGCCGTCGCGTTCAGCCACTCCGGCAGCTCTGCGTGAAACGCTTGCTATAGTGCCCCCTTTTGCGGCATGTTGACATTATCACCCCAGCCGAATGTTCCAGTGACCCTTAGAGCAACGCAATGATTAAATGGCCGTGGAAAGCAAATCAAGCGCAGGCGGAAACGTTTGCCGACTGGCAGGAAGCCCTGTCCATTCCCCTGCTCTCACCTTTGGATGAGCAAGAGCAGCGGCGTTTGGTGGCGGTTGCCAGCCAGATTTTGCAAAATAAACGCATCGTGCCTTTACAAGGGTTGGAACTGACATCCCTGATGCAGGCGCGTATTGCCCTGCTGTTTGCGTTGCCGGTGATGGAACTGGGGGCAGAATGCCTGGACGGTTTTAACGAAGTCCTGCTCTACCCAACCCCGTTCGTGGTGGAAGATGAATGGCAGGATGACATTGGTCTGGTGCATTCCGGACCGGTGGTACAAGCAGGCCAAAGCTGGGAGCAGGGGCCGATCGTACTTAACTGGCTAGACGTGCAAGACTCCTTCGACCTTTCCGGCTTCAACCTGGTGATCCATGAAGCGGTGCACAAGCTGGATATGCGTAATGGCGGCACCGCAACCGGCGTGCCCCTAATCCCGCTGCGCGATATCGCCGCCTGGGAATACGATTTACACGCCGCGATGGAAAACCTGCAGGATGAAATCGATATGGTGGGTGAAGAAGCAGCCAGCATGGATGCCTACGCCGCCAGCGATCCGGCAGAGTGCTTTGCCGTGCTTTCCGAGTACTTCTTCAGTGCCCCTGAACTGCTGGCCAACCGCTTCCCTGAGTTGTACGAGCATTTCTGCCGCTTCTACAAACAAAACCCACTGGCACGTTTGCAGCGTTGGTATGCAGACAGCGAGCCACAACGGGACTGAGTTTGCTCAGATGATGAGCTGTCGCACCCACAGAATCAATTTTGCGTTGACACGATCTGCACGGCTGGATATGATGCGCCCCGTTCACACAATTCCTCTGTAGTTCAGTCGGTAGAACGGCGGACTGTTAATCCGTATGTCACTGGTTCGAGTCCAGTCAGAGGAGCCATATTTAGAAAAGCCCGCTTAGGCAACTAAGCGGGCTTTTTGCTTTTTCATTAAAAGACTTCCCGCCAAACGGCTAGCAAGAGTATTCGTATTTTGATCTGTTAACCTCGAGGTTGCTTACTGCGGTGCCGCTATGCTGCAACAAGTGGGCTCCAATTTGCATCACCAGTACATTACACGATCAGTTGTGTTCGATAGCTTTGACGGCATACATACCAACGGCAATCTTCTGGATGGGTCGGCTTATCCAGTTTGACCGGATGGTTGTACCAAGCACTGCCTGCACAAACTCCGTCTCCTGCCCCGTAGACCAATCCTTCTCCATACCCTCCACAAGCCAACCAATGAATTTTTGCGATTACCAGAAAAGCGCCAGCCATCGGCTAGACTTTAACTTGTCAGTGCAGTACTGCTATTGCGATACCTATAAAGAGAAAAATTACGTCGAACACAGAATAATATGGGTCATTACTCATCAAAGGAGCACGCTATGCGGATGTTTCTTGCAGTGGTCTGGACGGGGCTGTTGTTGCTAACCACACCAACTCATGCAGCAGAACCGGAACCCAGCACCGGGCGGGTCTCGGGTTGGTGGAACTCTTTAACCAGCGGTGTCGCACAAACCTGGAAGGACCCGCAATACCACGATCTTTATCTGCCATTTATCAGTTGGCACGCCCGTTTTATGTACGACGAGACGGATCATTACAATGAGATGCCGTGGGGTGGCGGCTTTGGGATATCGCGCTATAACGAAGAAGGCGACTGGAGTGCCCTGTACGCGATGATGTTTAAAGACTCCCACAATGAATGGCAGCCGATTGTCGGCTATGGCTGGGAAAAGGGCTGGTATCTGGATCAGAATCAAGATTTCCGCCTTGGGTTTGGTGTAACGGCGGGGATCACCGCACGTGAAGATTTCGGCAACTACATTCCATTGCCGATCGTGCTGCCACTGTTTTCCGCTGGCTATAAGCAGGCAACCGTTCAATTCACCTATATCCCCGGTACCTACAACAACGGCAACGTGCTGTTTGCCTGGTTACGCTTTAGTTTTTAATAACCGGGGATTTATCGCAGGTAGAAAAAGGCCCATTTAATCTTTTAAATGGGCTTTCTATTGGCAACTTACAACACGCTGACCGTCCCGGACTTACCGTCCAGCCGTACACGCATACCGTTTTCCAAACGGGTCATCACGCCCTTGACGCTCATTACGGCGGGCAACTGCAGCTCACGTGCCGTTACTGCCCCGTGGGATAACGGCCCGCCGCTTTCGGTAATGACGCCACTGGCACGATAAAACAGCGTCGTCCAGGCCGGGTTGGTGGTTCGTGCCACCAGGATCGCCCCTTTGGGGAATAGGGCAAAATCTTCTGGGCTGTGGATCAGGAACACTTCGCCTTCAATGACGCCGGGGCTGCCCGCCAGACCTTTCAGCTCGTTGCCGGTCGGGATGTCTTCCGGGCTGGCCTGCTCGCCGAAATTCCACGCCGGGCTTTGCTGCTTAGCCTGTTGCCAGCCCGCTTTGTTGTCTCGCACCACCTGCGCCAGATAATCAAACCGATCCTGCCTCACCGCTTCATCAATCACGTTGAAGGGGGCAAAGTAGATATCGCTGGCCTCGCTCAATACCCCACGCGCCACCAGCCTTTCACCAATTTCTTTGATCCCTTTGCGGAACGGCAGCGTCAGGCGCGTGGTCTGGTAATGCTCCAGATCGTCCAGGTAGGTATAAACTCGAGCCAACCGGATCACTTCCTCAATAAAGTAACGCATCCCTTCTGGAGCCTGGCTCAAATATTGGTGCTGTGCTGCCGAGGCCGCCAACTTGGCATTCAATGCCTGCCCGGCCAGATCTTCATCGGCCAGCTCCACCAGCATATTCAGCTGATCCAGTACGATATGTGGCGCCTCCAGCCAGGTTGGATAGTAGGCATCAAAGTCCAGCTCACGGTGACCATGGCGCTGCAGGAACTGCGTCAGCTGTGCCTCAAATGCCGGGTAGGCGTGTAGTTGATTGACCAACTCTCTTGAAGACAATCGTTCGAACGCCTGCTGCAAGGCCACGTCCCGGCGGATCTGCCGGGAAAGCTCCCAAAGCTCCGCATTCACCTGCCCGGTTTTGGTATCGGAAACCGACAGCAGCAGGTCGAACATCGTTTTGGCCTCCGTTGGCGCCATCGACATGTTCAGGATCTGGTAGAGCACGGCATACAAGGTGCGCTGAGTCAGTGATATGGCAATGTTGGGCAAGAAGTAGCGTTTACCCGCATCGCGCACGTTCAGTACGTATTGCCAACACTCATCCAGTTTGCGGGCCGAAAGGTCTTCACGCAGCAGTGCACCAATCTCTAACAGGTAGGTATCCAGATCGCGCATCCAGCGAACAGGCAACTCCTGTACCCAAGAGTAGCGCCTGGCCAGCTCAGGCAGTGCCGCCTGCAATTGCTCGATAGAGCTGATACCCCCCGGCATGCCGCTCGCATAGAGATCTACCGCATTTTGGTTGCCATAAATATAGAAATCCTTGATAGCAAACCACTTACCACCAAAGTGCGGCAGGCCCATCAACTCAAAGGAAAAGTTCAGTGATTCATGGAAGCCTTCCTCGGCCAGATCCCAGGTCAGTGGGGTCACCGCATTGGGGAATCGCTCTGCGGACTCATCACGCGTCCAGCGTTCAGGCACATAGGTCACCGGCCGTGATTGCAGCAGATAGCATTCTCCGGCAGAAAACGCCCACTCGATGTCCTGTGGAAAACCAAAGAACGTCTGCGCCTGCCGGGCCATTTTCGCCACCGTCCGGCACTGGGCATCGGTCAACGAGGGTTGCCCCATCTGCTCGGCAGAAAGTGCCAGATGCTTAACCCCTTGAGTATCCTTGAGGATAATCTCGCGTTTCTGCCCGATATTGCGCCCTACCACCGTAAAATCTGGTAGCGCTACGCGGAACTCATCGATTTCCTGCTCTCCCCCAACCACCGATTCGCCCAGCCCAAAGCAGGCGTTAATCAGCACCCGGTTCAGATCGCCCTGCACAGGATCTATCGAGAAAGCGACCCCCGCACTGTCTGTCGCCGTCATCTCCACCATCTTCTGCACCACCACCGCCATTGAGGCATCCAGGTGGGCCAGGCCCAGGCGAGAGCGATAAAGCATCGCATGCTCATGCCACAAGGAGGCGTAACAATCCCGCAGCGCGGTGAGGATTTCTGCCACCCCATGTATATTGAGGAAAGTATCGTGCTGCCCGGCAAAGGCGGCGCCTGGCAAATCCTCAAAGGTGGAAGACGAGCGTACGGCAACCACCCAGTGCTCCGCCCCCATTGCCTGCAACCGTTCGACAATCGGCTGCGACAGCACCTCATCAATAGGCTGTGCGCGGATCAGTTGCTGAATACTCTGGCTCTGCGCGGCGACATTGTCACTCTGCTGCAAAATAGCGGCGATCTGTGATTTCAGAGGAGCGAGAAACTGGCGGTATGCCCCGCTGGTAACGATAAACCCTGGTGGAACCGGCAAACCTCCGACGGTAAGGCGTGCCAGACTGGCACCTTTACCCCCGCTCAGTTGCAGTTCGGTGGCACTGACATCGGAAAATACCAACGTAAAATCTGTTGCTACGTACATATGCTATATCCTTAGCGTGGCATCGTGACGAAAATAACCGCAGTTGCGCAACCACGCCAGCACCGAGCCGGCGAGTAACGTCCCCGCAATCAGATCGATGCCATAGTGGTAGCGCAGATAGAGCGTTGCCAAGACCAGTCCGGCAACAACGGGGAAAATCAGCAAGGCTATCCAACAGTGCCGCTGCAATAGCAGATAGCCGAGAATGTACAGGCTGATACCGCAGTGCAGGCTGGGGAACACATCCATCCCGGTTCCCCCCTGCGCAACCAGGCCCACCAGAAAACCGGTGATCGCGCCCCCAAACGGTGGATAGGTAAAGAGTTCGGGAAATTGCAGGTAAGGACCAGCGGCAGGGATCAGGCCATAGCCGATAAAACCAAACAGATACATCAGCATCAGACCGTAGAAGAAGCCACGACTGGCCTGCGTTTTACGCTTAACGGCATAAAAGATCACTGGCACCAGTATCAACAGGTAAAAGGCGAGATAACACAGGCTCAGGATTTCAGAAAGCCAGTAATTCTCCAGCACGCGGACCCGCTCAGTCGCGCCAACGCCAGCAAACAGCGCGCGGTCTAACGCCAGCAACTCAGTATCATAGGATCTCTGAGTCGCCAGGTGGATCGCTTTGAATAGCGGAAAAACCAGCCAACTGCTGGCAAACTGGATCACCCCAAGCCAACTTGTCCAACGTTCCGAACGGGCATAGGTGGCTTTGAAAAGCAAACACAGGGCCAACAGGCCAAACACACCGGGGATAATAAACTGACGGTCCTCCAGGCGGATGGCGCTAATTATCCCGGCCATCAAGATCAAAGCAATCACCCCAAGGTAACAGCAATAGCTGAACCTCACGCCATGCTTGGCTGCCCCTGGATGAGGTTCAATACGACTATTCAAGCTTTGCCTCCTGCAAATTTACCCCGCCGCCGCCATCCCAACGCTGCCGCACCGTAAAGCAGCAACAACCAAGGATAAAACATCATGGCTATCAACAAACAGGGAAGCCAAACCAGCGCTATGGCGAAACCGCCAGCAAGGCGGAAAAAGGTGGTGGTATTGCGGCCATCGGCGCGGCGCCCTGCCCACCAGCCAGCAAGCCACACCGGTAACAGAGTGAGGATAAACAGCCGCCATAACAGGTGATCCCATAAAGAATGAGTTACCTGCGGCGCAGCGACAATAGGCTCACTTAACGTCTGCTGCTCTGCCTGCTTAAACGCCCGTGCATAAGAATCCCCATCACGGAGAGAATTCCAGGCCTGCTCTTCCACCTGAGCCAGCATATGTTCATCACGGCAGTTAACAGAGACGCGGTCCAACGCCTGGCTCAGGCACTGCTGAATACTCTGCTCCCACTCCACTGCGCTGGCATCGCCCTGCTCGGGCAGAACCAGAGGTTCATCCACCATCAGTTCGACGGCAGAGCCAACGCGATCCGGAGCTCGATAGAAGCAACCGGCAACCACCACCTGAAAACGACATTTATCCTGCATCAGCCGCCGGACAATTTTCGCTGCGCCGAGGTGGTATGGTTGCGGCCCCGGGCCCCATTCGCTGGTGCCCTCGGGGAAGACGATTACGCTGCCGCCCTGCTTAAGATGGGCGATAGCATGCAGAATGGGGTTACCCGCCTGTGCGCGGCTATAGCCATAACGCTGGCGATCCTTATCACGAACGACCGGGATCCCCGCGAACATTAACCGCAGAAAGCGCGAGCGCAGCAGTTGAACCGAGGTAAGAAACTGCGCGACGGGCAACAGTTGGTTGAATACCCATCCATCCGTCGCCCCGTTGCGATGGCTCGCTAGCAGCAGCGTTGGTATCTTGCCGTCCAACGGAGCTACTCGCAGTCCGTTCGGCGTAATGAATTTCAGGGAGGAATAGTAGAAGTGCACCAGTAAGTGGGCAACGCACCGATGCCAAAGCGAGACAGGCCGCCCTGGCGTAAAACGTAAATAGCCAGGCGTCTGGCTGGAAGGTCCTTGCTCCATATCCCTATGTCTCCCGAAGTCAAACACTCCGCGCCAAACAACCCGACGCCATGCTTACTTCCGAGTCGGCCCATTGCAGACTCAGCGCCCCATCATAGCCGGGCTCGGCAAGATTTAACAACGAGAACTTCGTGGCAATAAACGCTTCCTTGCGCCCGATCTAACCTGATTATTATCTAAGCGGCTGCAGTATGCAGCCCCCTACGTACCGACCCGTTAGAGGTTTTGTCAGCAATAAAGATCTCTGAACCTTATCGCTACTTTGCGCGAGTCCTGCCGCAGATAGATTCATTCGGCCAACGCTTTACGCTATGCTGAGGTATCGCAAGAACCGAGGAAAAACAATGAATACCCCTGAAAAAAAGTCGCTGACTGCCCTGCAAGCCCTCGACCAACTCGAAGTACTGTATGACGCATCGGTCAACGCCTTGCGCGCTGCCATCAAACAATTTATCGCGGATGGCGCCCTGCCAGAGGCGCAGGCCCGTGCCTCGGGGCTGTTTTCCTACCCGGAGCTGCGCGTACGCTGGGATGGTGAGCACCCCGATCATCCAAGAACTCGCGCCTATGGCCGCTTTACCCGGCCTGGCAACTACACCACCACCATCACCCGGCCACAGCTGTTCCGCCCTTATCTTGCCGAACAGCTAGCAATGCTAGCCAGTGAGTATGCCGCCGTGATCGAAGTGGTTCCCTCTCAACAGGAGATCCCCTTCCCTTATGTGATCGACGGCTCCGATCTGGCCTTGGACCGAACCATGAGTGCCGGGCTTACCAAGCATTTCCCCACCACCGAGCTGGCGCAGATTGGCGATGAAAATGCAGACGGCCTGTCTCCTTTTGCCAACCATTTTCCACTCTCCCATTTTGACGCGCTGCGGACCGATTTCTCACTGGCCCGTCTGCGGCACTACACCGGCACGCCAGTGGAACATTTTCAGCACTTTGTGTTGTTTACCAACTACACGCGCTATGTCGATGAGTTTGTCCGCTGGGCGTGTAGCCAGATCGCCGATCCGGCCAGCCCCTATATCGCGCTTTCTTGCGCCGGTGGCCACTTTGTTACGGCAGAAACGCCAAATCCGGAGCAGACGGTGTCCGATCTGGCCTGGAAGAACCACCAGATGCCCGCCTATCACCTGATCGCCAACGATGGCCAGGGGATCACGCTGGTCAATATCGGTGTCGGCCCTTCCAATGCCAAAACCATCTGCGATCACCTGGCAGTGCTGCGTCCCCATGCCTGGCTGATGATTGGCCACTGCGGCGGCCTGCGGGAAAGCCAGTCAATTGGCGATTACGTGTTGGCCCACGCCTACCTGCGTGACGATCATGTATTAGACTCGGTGCTGCCACCGGATATCCCAATTCCAAGCATCGCGGAAGTTCAGCGCGCGCTGTATGACGCCACCAAAACGGTAAGCGGTATGCCTGGGGAAGCGGTAAAACAGCGGTTACGTACCGGGACGGTGGTCACCACCGACGATCGCAACTGGGAGCTGCGCTATTCGGCTTCCGCACTGCGCTTTAACCTCAGCCGTGCCGTCGCCGTCGATATGGAAAGCGCCACCATCGCGGCGCAGGGTTATCGCTTCCGGGTGCCTTACGGCACGCTGCTGTGCGTGTCTGATAAACCGCTACACGGCGAGATTAAACTGCCGGGCCAAGCCAACCGTTTCTACGAGGGTGCGATTTCGGAGCACTTGCAGATCGGGATTTGTGCTATCGACCTGCTGCGGGCTGAAGGTGAACACCTGCATTCACGCAAACTGCGCACCTTCAACGAGCCGCCGTTCCGCTAAACCAAAGGCTGGGCGCCGCACGCGGCGCCCCTACAGCGCCAAAGCCAGCACTCGCGTCGGCTGATGATGGCGGGCGGTAATTTCCAGCAGGATCTCTCTCACCGCTCCCACTGCCGCAGTAAGCGGCTTTTGGCCGCAAACCACTAACGCCAACGGTACCGAAAGCGCCGGAGCATTGAGGCGGATCATCCAGGCCTTGGCCGGGCCGATCGTCGCCCTGGCAATCGATTCTGGCAGGATCGTCGCCCCCATTCCGCTAGCAATAGCGGCGCAAAGCATGCTGTGTGATTCGATCTCACCAATCACATTCGGCGTGAGTTGGCGCAACGCCAGAGCCTCATCGACCAGGTCGCGCACCACATCCCCCTCACGTGGCAAGAACAGATTAAACCGGCTCACCGCCGATAAATCCATGCTGTTGCCCGGATGAGGGATGCTTCTTGCCGCGACCAGATACAAATCCTCTTTCGCCAACACCGTAACGTTCAGGTTCGGTGGCATGTTCTGCCCGTACATCACCGCCATATCCAGAGCCTGCGTCGCCACCTGCTGGCTCAACGCGTTGCCGATATTCTCATTCAGGCTCAGCAAAATCCCAGGATGCCGCTCGCGTACCGCTTGCAACAGCGGCAATGCCAACTGCGAGGCCGCACTGCCTTGCACCAGGCCGACCGTCACCTGCCCAGCCAGCGTTTCCCCACTGCCGATCACCGCTTGCTGAGCCTGCTCGCACTGTTGAAGAATGGTTTGCGCATGCGCATAAAGAAGATTGCCGGCCTCCGTGGGCATCACTCCGCGCTTGGTACGGATCAGCAATTGCTGTTTCAGTTCCCCTTCCAGAGTGGCAACTTGCTGGCTCAGCGCAGGCTGCGCAATATGCAACACCTCTGCCGCCTGAGTCAGGCTGCCGATATCGACGATCTTTACGAAATACTTCAGGCGTCTGAAATTCATCGTGGCTCCTAGCTGCGGTTAACTGCATTCAATATCAACTACTGCAACTACAGCAAAAAACGGGCCAGGCAGAACAAGCGGTGCATTATCAGCCTAAGTGATTAAAAAATAATGAAATGTAACGATATGGCGGGATTGGGAGAAAAGGTAAAGCCGGGTTCTGCACCACGCTGGGGCATTGACAGTCCCCAGCGTGGTTCAGCTAAAAAAACCCGCCAATCGTCTGGCGGGTTAGTTATAGGGTTACGGAGCTTTTTGCTCGGAGGCCGGTATCACATCCAGGATGCGTACGTTATAGACCATGGTCGCGCCCGGTGGGATATCCGGTGCCATACCTTTCTCGCCATAGGCCAGTTCAGGTGGCACCACCAGCGTCATGTTACCGTGGTTCTTCAACTTACCTAGCGCTTCGCGGAACAGCGGTGGATAGGCGCTCAACGGCTGCGAAATTGAAGTGCCAGCCAGATCCATATCCTTGATCACTTTACCGTCGGTCAAGCTCTCTTTAACCACCACGGCGACGGTATCACCCTCACCAATCACGCTATCGCCAACATAATCGATGCGGTAATAGAAGCCTTGCTTAGACTGAACGACGCGTGGCTGCTTCTTGAACTTATCGATATAGCTGCTGCCTTGCTTTTCGTTCTGCTGTTTGATCTTTTTATGCTGATTGTTCAGCTCCAACTCGCTTTCATACAAGGCTTTGGCAATCTGTTCTTTGGCCAGTTTGGTCTGGCCATTGATCACATCAGTGACACCTGCCAGCGCCAGTTGGCGGTTCACATCTACACCCTGCGTCTTTTTGCTGTTGAGCAAATCCAGGATGTCATTACCCAACGCGGTACCGATCGCATAATCGCGTTTTTCCACCTGCGTTTTAGGCTCCGTGACCACAGACGTGCCAGCCGTTTGCTTTTTCTCGGCTGCAGTCAGCTTTTGCTGTAGCTGGGCAAGTTCCTGCGCCTTCTGCTCATTGTCTTTGGTCTGAGCCGCTAACTGCTCCTGCAGCTTGGCACTCTCCTGCTGACTCGCCTGCTGCAACTGAGCGATCTGCTGCGCTTTCTGCTCGCTGTCTTTAGTCTGGGCGGCCAACTGTTCCTGCAGCTTCGCACTCTCCTTCTGACTCGCCTGCTGCAACTGGGCGATCTGCTGCGCTTTCTGCTCGCTGTCTTTAGTCTGGGCGGCCAACTGTTCCTGCAGCTTCGCACTCTCCTGCTGACTCGCCTTCTGCAACTGAGCGATCTGCTGCGCTTTCTGCTCGCTGTCTTTGGTCTGAGCAGCTAACTGCTCCTGCAGCTTGGCGCTCTCCTGCTGACTCGCCTGCTGCAACTTGGCGATCTGCTGGGCTTTCTGCTCGATGTCTTTGGTTTGTGCGGCCAACTGCTCTTGCAGCTTGGTGTTCGACTGCTGACTGGCCTGCTGCAACTGGGCAATCTGCTGCGCTTTCTGCTCACTGTCTTTGGTCTGAGCGGCTAACTGCTCCTGCAGCTTGGTGTTCGACTGCTGACTGGCCTGCTGCAACTGGGCAATCTGCTGCGCTTTCTGCTCACTGTCTTTGGTCTGAGCGGCTAACTGCTCCTGCAACTTCGCCAATTCCTGCTGGCTTTGCTGGAGTTGTTTAACCTGCTGAGCCTTCTGATCGTTGTCTTTGCCATAAACCGTCAACTGTTCTTGCAGCTGCTTTATCTGCTGCGCTTTCTGTTCACTGTCTTTGGTCTGCACGGTCAGTTGATCTTGCAGTTTCGCCATCGTTAGCAGATCTTGCTGCAATTTCTTCATTTGCTGAGCTTGTTGCACGAAATCTTTGTTATTAAGCGCCAATTGCTCCTGCAACTGCTTGGCCTGTAGCGCTTTTTGTTCGCTATCCTTGGCCTGGGCAGCCAGTTGAGTCTGCAACTTGGCCAACTCTTGCTGGCCTTGCTGGAGTTGCTTCACCTGCTGGGCTTTCTGCTCATTATCCTTACTGGAAGCCGCCAACTGTTCCTGCAGCTGTTTGACCTGCTGCACTTTCTGCTCGCTGTCCTTGGCCTGAGTCGCTAACTGAGCCTGCAGCTTGGCCAGCTCTTGCTGGTTTTGCTGCAGCTGTTTCAGCTGTTGCGCTTTCTCATCATTGGCTTTAGTTTGTGCGGCTAGTTGCTCTTGCAGCTTGCTAGTGGCCTGTTGCAACTGTTTCACCTGCTCGGCTTTTTGCTCGCTGTCTTTGGTCTGGATGACTAGCTGTGCCTGCAACTCCGCGACGGTTTGCTTATTTTGTTGCAGCTGCATCACTTGCTGCGCTTTCTGCTCATTATCTTTGGTTTGCGCGCTCAGTTGCTCCTGCAACTTGGCGCTCGCCTGTTGCAGTTGCTTCACCTGCTCAGCTTTCTGCTCGCTGTCTTTGGTCTGTGCGGCCAGTTGATCTTGCAGCTTAGCCACCGCTTGCTGGGTCTTCTGCTCATTCTCTTTGCTGCGCGCCGCCAACTGATCTTGCAACTGTGTTAACTGCAGGGCCTTTTGCTCACGCTCTTTGGTCTGGGCAGCCAACTGTTCTTGCAGCTTCGCCAATGCCTGCTGGTTTTGCTGTAGCTGTGCAGCCAACTGGGCTTTTTCATCGTTAACTTTGGCTTGTGCCGTCAACTGCTCCTGCAACTTGGCGCTCGCCTGTTGCAGCTGCTTCACCTGTTCGGCTTTCTGCTCGCTGTCTTTGGTCTGAGCGGCCAGCTGATCTTGCAGCTTCGCCATCGCCTGTTGCGTCTTTTGTTCGTTCTCTTTGCTACGAGCCGCCAACTGATCTTGCAGTTGTGTTACCTGCAGGGCCTTTTGCTCACGCTCTTTGGTCTGGGCAGCCAACTGTTCCTGCAGCTTCGCCAACGCCTGCTGGTTTTGCTGTAGCTGTGTAGCCAATTGGGCTTTTTCATCGTTGACTTTGGCTTGTGCCGTCAATTGCTCCTGCAACTTGGCGCTGGCCTGCTGCAGCTGCTTCACCTGTTCGGCTTTCTGCTCGCTGTCTTTGGTTTGAGCGGCCAGCTGGTCTTGCAGCTTCGCCATCGCCTGTTGGGTCTTCTGATCGTTCTCTTTGCTGCGTGCCGCCAGTTGATCTTGCAGCTGTGTTACCTGCAGGGCCTTTTGCTCACGCTCTTTGGTCTGGGCAGCCAACTGTTCCTGCAGCTTCACCAACGCCTGCTGGTTTTGCTGCAGTTGTGCAGCCAACTGCGCTTTTTCATCGATAGTTTTGGTTTGAGCCGCGATCTGTTGCTCCTGCAGCTTGGCGCTGGCCTGCTGCAACTGCTTAATTTGTTCGGCTTTCTGCTCGTTGTCTTTGGTTTGAGCAGCCAACTGTTCTTGCAGCTTTGCCATCGCCTGCTGGCTTTTTTGCGCCGATTCTTTGTTACGTGTCGTCAGCTGTTCTTGCAGCTGTTTGACCAGTTGGGCTTTGTATTCACTGTCTTTGGTCTGGGTGGCTAACTGCTCTTGGAGCTTCGCCAACACCTGCTGGTTTTGCTGCAGCTGTTTGGCCTGCTGGGCTTTTTCATCGTTAGTTTTAGCATACGCCGTTAGTTGCTCTTGCAACTTGGCACCAGCCTGTTGCAGCTGTTTCACCTGCTCGGCTTTCTGCTGGCTGTCTTTGGTTTGCGCAGCCAGTTGCTCCTGCAGCTTCGCCATCGCCTGCTGAGACTTCTGTTCATTCTCTTTGCTACGCGCTGACAGCTGATCCTGCAGTTGGGCTATGGCCTGCTGATTTTGCTGTAACGTTTGCTGCAGTTGTTTGATCTGTTGCGCTTTTTGTTCGTTATCTTTGGTTTGCGCTGCCAACTGTTGCTGCAATTGCGCACTGTTACGTTGCTCCTGCTGTTGCAGCTTCATTTGCTGCATCTGCCGCTCGCTTTCCTTGGCCTGTGCGGCAAGCTGCTGCTGCAGCCGCGCATTTTCCCGCTGGCTTTGCTCAATGGCCTGTTGCAGACGCGCCAACTCTGCAGAAGAGCCCGCTGACTGAGATTGCGTTTTACGCAACTGCTCGAGAGCCGCTTCCTGGCTGGTGACTTTGGCTTTCAGCTGATTGATGGTTGCCTGCAGCGTCTTCATTTCGCGAATACGCTCACTGCCCCTCTCATCCGCCGACTTTGCCAGTGCGTTAGGTTTGCTGCTGGCAGGTTTACTACTTTTGGGTCTTGCAGGTTCTGCTGTATCCAGTTGTGAAGGCGTCAGAAACAGGAGCGCCGGAGCCTCATCCACCTGGCGTGTGATCGCGTCCAGTGAATTCAACGCATGGGCATCGGGAGTAACCGCCTCCTCAGCCCTTACTACTCCTAGCGGCAACGCCAACGTCAACAAGGCACCGCAATATATCCTGCGTTTCATTTCACGCTTTCCCCTCTCTGGATCAGGCCTTGCAGGACGTCACGTTCGATCTCGGCACACAACTGATTGGTCTTGTATTTGTACAATGCATCAAGGGTGTCTTTGGTTGTCGAATTGACATCGCCGCGCACCGCGCTATAAACCGAGGCATTGTTCACCAGACGGTTGAAATTGGCCTGCTTGATCGCGTAAGCCTTCGGATTGACCTGCTTGAGCGACGCCAACTCACTTTGACAAAGGCCAATCTTGCTGGTTTTGGTTTCTGCGGCAGCCGGTTGTGGTGGCGGGGACACGCTGATCTGCTGAGGGGGAGCTTGTACGGTAGTCGCTGGCGAGTCTTCTTGCGAACGGGTCTGTGCGGTTTTCTGGCAGCCTGCCAGCAACAAACCACTGCACAGTATTACGCCTAAACAGAGGTTCTTTTGGGTGCTTATCATCGAAAATTCCTTTCAAAAAATTCCGTTACCGACAGGTCAACTCAGACCAGATCGGCTATATCCTGGATAAATAATATGAGCATTTTTCAGCAATGATATAGGGGTGGCTCTTCAGTAGCAAACAT
This sequence comes from Serratia sp. NCCP-200, assembly GCF_059697885.1. Lineage (NCBI taxonomy): Bacteria > Pseudomonadati > Pseudomonadota > Gammaproteobacteria > Enterobacterales > Yersiniaceae > Serratia > Serratia sp. NCCP-200. The sequence continues at coordinate 847,512 of NZ_BAAKUJ010000001.1, read as the reverse complement.
TCACTGGAACTATACTATGGCCGCTCATTGCCCCCTACTCTTGCAACGTTCGCCATGGTCTATTAACTTAACGAATACTTAACCGGGTTTCATCGGTGACCTGCATAGCGCAATAAGGCGCCTGCAACTTGCCAGCGATTTAACCTGCCCACGACGTTTATGAAGTGCAAAATAATACTGGTATTTTTTATATCCAGCAACTCTGCAAGCGGGCCTTAACGCCGAGTTGCGGGGCAAAAACGGTGCTTACCGCCAAGTAAGGACAAAGACACACTCCCGCATACAGCAGCATTTATTCTGATCTCTTGGTAAAAAAAAGCGCCAAAAAAATAAAAAAACAGATTAAAAACAATGATATGTATGATGATCTGACAATTACCGCCGCTGTCATCGCAACACCCGTTTTTCCTAATGAAAATGACTATCCCTCATGATTAAAAATAGATATTTATATTATTAAAAACGCATTTTTTGGCGATTTACTCCACACGTGTCCGGATGTTTTTCCATAGCGACAGCGCAATCTAAAGATTTATCCGAGGTACTCGGATTGTTGTATTAAAAATACAGGACTTGATAATAATCCTTAAACTTATTTTTCCATCGTTCACTAGGAGTAATCCATGAAAATTACAGGAAATATCTTATCAGGCAGGCTCACTCCACCGCTCTATAATTAGGAATTTTCTTGGGTATAGCCTTTAAAATATCAGCACCCCGAAAAATTCGGGATTAACTTACAAGGTGCGCCCGGTCTGCAATGATAGCGGCCTGTCTGTCAGTGATAAAGTTTAACCTGCTGGAAAACAAGCCAATTTGCTCACAACCTCAACAAACGGAACATTTGTGTATTTTCATGCTTTACAAGCCCCATTAGCACCGCTATTATTCGCCCCGTTCACACGATTCCTCTGTAGTTCAGTCGGTAGAACGGCGGACTGTTAATCCGTATGTCACTGGTTCGAGTCCAGTCAGAGGAGCCATATTTAGAAAAGCCCGCTTAGGCAACTAAGCGGGCTTTTTGCTGTTTAACACCGGGTGACTCAATCGTCATAAGGCTCGCCGAGCGTCAGCATCAACCGGTTGGCCCAGGCAAAGAAGGCCGTCGCCTGCACCAGGTCCAACAACTCCAGTTCGCCTAGCCCTTGTTCGCGTAACGCAACCAGCTGAGCCGCATTGGCCTGCGGTGGCGTGGCCGAAAGCGCTGCGGCAAAGTCTATTTGCGTACGCCAATCCTCACCCTGCCCCTCGCTCAAGAACCCTCCAGGCGCGACATCCAGCAGGCGCTGCACCTCTTCAGCCCTTTTGGATAACTGCGCCGCTTTACGCGCATGCACCGAGGCACAGTAAATACAGCCATTCACCTTGCTGGCCACCGCCGCAGCCAACTCCCTATCCTGGCGGGCCAGGCCACCCGCGGTGTAGAAAATGGCCCTATCCGTGATGGTTCGCTGTTCCAGCACCGCATGATCGCGCGCCAACAAACGGAAATAGTCAGAATCCGCGTGACCGAACTTGGTCAACAAGGCTTTTCCCGGTTCGTCAAACGCCTCCAAGGGTTTAGCCGCAATCCAGGGCTCCCATCCCAACTCCTGGCTGGTGAACGCAGGCGGTGCATGGCGGCCACTGGCTGTATGGCTCGCCGTGCGCCAGGCGGAAGCTCGAACGGGAGCACGGCCACTGGTCGCTACCGGCAATCCTGCCAGCAAGCGATAGCCGTACAGCAGACGGCTCTGGAAACTGACAAAGGCGATCAGCTGTGAAAGCGTGACGATGTCATCCAATGACCACCCCGCCTGTTGCAGAGCCTGTAAGTGTTTGGCTTCTGCCCCGGCAGGTTTGAAGGCCAGGCGTTCTGCGTGATCCAATGCGGCCTGCAAACGTGGGCCGTCTGCGGGCGGAGTCTGCTGCAGTTGAGCATAATGCGCCGCCAACTGCCGATCTCCGTGCCATTCGCTGATACGTTGCGCCAACAGCAGGCGTTCCGCAATCCCAAAACCGCCCACATCCTGTGGCGCGAACAGCCTCTGATAGCTGGCCTCAATCCCGTCGGTTGCCCCCTGACGTGTTGCTCTGGCCTGTGCCAAAGGAGAGTCTGGGCCGATTTCAGCCAGTCTGGTCAGATGATCCCGGGTATCGGTCATACGTTTTCCTCTGCGTGATGTGAATAAGCCAACGTGGCAGGATTGCGCCGCTGCCAGCCCAGTGCCGGTGCAACGTCGCGAGCTATCAGCTCAATGGAGCGCAAAATATAGGCGTGTGGCGGATCGATAGAGTGCACCTGAAACGCCAGATCGGTGACACGGGCCAGCGCGCTATCGCGTTGCAACGAGGCGATCACCTGCTCTGGCGTACCGAGATGCATATCAAAAGCGCGGATCAAACCGTCGAGCGACTCATCCCGCACCTGATGCCCACTGGCGCGTAAGCGCTCCAATCCACGGCTAAGCCCCTGTGCAGCAAAATCCCGCGCACGGTTCTGATCTTCAGTCACAAAAGCGGTGCGCGATCCCATGATCCGGGGCTCTACCCCAGGCGGCAGCGCGGCGAGATAGGCATCAATAATCGGATTTTGCAGCTCATCGAGTGGCGTATCCGGCGCATCTGACGGCCTGGGTTGAGTGCGTGACAACATCAGCCCATCTCCAGCCTTACCAGCCCGGATCCCACCGTCAACCGAGAAGGTGGCTTGCCAGACGCGTTTTTTCAGTTGGGGAGCGGCCGGATAAAGACGGTTGGCAGAGTTGCCGAGCGCCTCACCACTCCAGGCGTCCAGCAGAATGCGTAAATTATCGTTAAACGCCGCATTACGCCGCTCGGCATCAATACCAAAAGCGCTAAACGAAGACGGGGTTCCCCCTGCCGCCAGCCCCACTTCCAGCCGGCCACCAGAGAGCAGATCCAACACCGCCGTATCTTCCGCCACGCGAACGGCAGACTCCATCGGCAAGGTGATCACTCCAGTCCCCAAACGAATATGCCGGGTATGCGCCGCAGCCTGAGCCAAAAAAACCAGTGGTGAAGGCAAGCCGCCCTCATCCTGATGAAAATGGTGCTGCGCTACCCAGGCGGTATCGAACCCGGCGCGTTCGGCATGGACAATCTGCTCAGTGGCCAGACGGTAACGTTCCTGGGCACTGCCGTTATCCAGCAGGCGGGTAAAAAAGCCGAGACGTTTAGCGCTCATGAGGCATCCTTTAAAGTTTGGTACATCGCACGGCCAGGAATGGCCGCAATCAATTGGCGGGTATAGTCACTGCCGGGCCGGGCAAATATCTCGGCGGTAGTGCCTGCATCTACCTGTTGCCCACGGCACAGCACCGAGACGCTGTGCGAGATTTGCCGCACCGTAGCCAGATCGTGCGAGATAAACAGGTAGGTCAGCCCCAACTCTCGCTGTAGCTGCTCTAATAAGCGCAGGATTTGCGCCTGCACGGTGACGTCCAACGCCGAGGTAGCTTCATCCAATACCAGCACCCGAGGTTGCAATATCAGAGCACGAGCGATGGCAACCCGTTGGCGTTGGCCCCCTGAAAGCTCACGCGGTTTGCGCGTCAGAAGTTCGGCAGGCAGAGCGACTCGTTCGAACAATTCCCGCACCCGCCGGTAACGCTCTGCTTTGGCGACAGGCTCAAAGTTGAGCAACGGCTCTTCAATCGCCTGATACAGGGTTTGCGCGGGATCGAGCGAAGCAAAGGGGTTTTGATAGACCAGTTGAATACGTCGCCGAAACTGGCGCAACGCCTCGCCCTTCAGCCGGGTAAAATCGACGCCGTCGATGATGATTTGCCCCGCATCCGGCCGCTGAAAACCCAGCAGGCAGCGGGCCAAAGTGGTTTTACCGGAGCCAGACTCGCCGACCAACGCATGAGTAGTGCCGCGCTGCACGCTGAACGACACCCGATCCAACGCCCGGAACGCCTGCCCGCCTCTGCCAGCAAAACGGAAATCCTTCACCAGCTCGTTGACGACGATCGCCGGTTCCGCCTTACGGATGATAATTGGCGGAGCAACGGAGGCCAGCGAAGGCACATCGGCAAACAAGCGGCGGGTATACTCATGCGTCGGTGCCTGCAACACCGCCGCCGTTTGCCCCTGCTCTTGCACTCTGCCCTGACGAAACACCAGTAGCCTATCGGCCCGTTCCGCCGCCACGCCCAAATCATGGGTGACAAACAGCACCGCCGTGCCAAACTCCTGACGCAGTTCGTCGATCAGATCGAGGATGCGTTTTTGCACCGTGACGTCCAGCGCGCTGGTCGGTTCATCGGCAATAATCAACGCGGGCCGTAACGCAATGGCGATGGCAATCAGCACCCGTTGTTTCATGCCGCCGGAAAGCTCATGCGGATATTGGCGCGCGCGCAATTCAGAATGAGTCAGCCCCACACGGGTGAGTAACTCCACTACCCGAAGCTGTACCAGCTTGCGTGGCAGACGCTGGTGAATATTGATGATCTCGGCAACCTGCTCACCGATGGTTTTAACCGGGTTCAGCGAACTGGCGGGATCTTGCGGGATCAGGCTTATCTGAGCGCCACGCACCGCATCCAACTGGCGCGTAGACCAGTGCGCAATATCGGTGCCATTAAGCCGGATCGCCCCCTGCTCCAGGCGGCCATTTTCCGCCAGCAGGCCGATTATCGCCTGGGCCGTGGTGGTTTTACCCGATCCCGATTCCCCCACCAGGGCAACGACCTCCCCTGGCTGAATGGTAAAAGAAACGTTGTGCACCACCCGCTGATTACTGTTGCCCTGCTGATAGGCGATAGAAACGTTATCCAGCTCCAGCAGTGGCGCGGGTGAAACGGTTGTCTGTGGGGTCATCGGCGCGCGCTCCCTAATGCATGGCTGATTCGGTTGGCCGCCAGCACCACGGCAACCACCATCAGGCCGGGGAAGGTCGTCAGCCACCAGGCCGTTGAGATGTAGTTACGCCCTTCGGCGATCAGCAAGCCCCACTCCGGCGTGGGCGGTGGCGTGCCGTACCCCAGGAAGCTCAGGGTGGCGATCGCCAGAATGGCATTGCCAAACTGTAGGGCAGAGAATGCAATCACCGAGGTCAGTGAATTAGGCAGAATATGGCGCCATAGCACCGCCCAAAAGTGTCCGCCGCTACCGTAAGCCGCCTCAACGTAGTCGCTGTGCCGCACCCGCAGCACCTCCGCACGAGCCAGACGCGCAAAGTTGGCCACCGACGAGATCCCCACCGCCAGCGCCGCATTCACTGTGCCAAAACCCAGCAGGATAATTACGCTCAAAGAAAGCAGCAGCCCAGGGATCGACAGCAAAACATCAACCAAGCGCATCACAACATCATCGGCGATACCGCCCAAAGCCCCGGCGACTACGCCCAGCAACGTCCCAACAACCAGCCCCAACGCCACGGCAACCAACGCTGCGGATAAAGTGTGCGATGCGCCATACACGATCCGGGCGTAGAGATCGCGGCCCAGTGGGTCTGTGCCCAGCCAATGTTCACCACCCGGTGCCAGACGCTGTGCTCCGGCAATTCCTTCCGTGCCGCTGTACGCAGTAAAGATCTCAGGGGCGATCGCCCAAAGCACAGCGATCGCCAGCACGGCCCAGGCCAGCCCCAGGCTGAGCGGATAACGCCGCTGAGCGCGCCTGGCGGTGGGTAAACTACCTTCGGTTTCCCCGCCGGACAGATCGCGTTCCGGCATCACGGATTTTTCCAACGGAATACTGCTCATCGGGTCGCTCCTGCATAGGATTTCAATCTGGGATCGAGCAGCGGGAACAGCAGATCGACCAGCAGATTGAGGAAGACAAAGGCGGCGGCAGAGATCATCACTACCGCCTGTAACACCGCCACGTCCTGGTTCACGACCGCCTGCTGCGTCAGTTGCCCCAGGCCACTGCGGCCAAATACGGTTTCTGTGATCAACGCCCCGGCGATCAGTTCGCCAAACAGAATGCCCGCGATAGTCAGCACCGGCAGCATCGCGTTACGCGCCACATGCCGCCACAGCACTCCGCTACGGCTAGCCCCTTTGGCTCGCGCCACCGCCACAAACGGCTGGGTTTGCACGCTATCGATGCTGCGGATCAGGATCTGCGCCAACGGGGCAGAGATTGGGATTGCCAGGGTGGCGATCGGCAACAGCAGCCCAATCCACTCCCCTGGATTGATGATCGGCACCAGTTTCAGCCGGAATGAAAAGATCTGGATCAACACGATGCCAAGCCAGAAGGTGGGAACCGATACAAACAGCGCAGGCAGCGATTGCAGCGCCGATTTCAGCCAGCCAAAACCGATCAGATTGGAGACAAAGGCAATGACCAGCGCCAACAGCAAGGCCAGCGTGAAACCCAGCACCGCTAATTGCAGGGTCGCGGGCAGATTGGCAGCAAGCAAAGCACTGACCGGCACGCCGTTCTGGATCGAATAGCCCAAATCACCACGCAGGAAATTCCCCAACGTATGCAGATATTGCTGCCACAGGGGCACATCGGCACCGTAGGCGGCGCGCATGTCGGCGATCTGATCCGGGCTAAGCCCCATATCCGGGTTCTGGAATTTAATCAGGATCGCGTCGCCGGGCAGTACCTGTAGCAAGATAAACGACAGGGTAAATGCCGCCCACAGCACCAGCAACGCCTGTCCGGTTCGGCCACTCAGGTATTTCAGCATCTTTATCTCCTCGAATATGGCGTTGGGCCCCTCACCCTAACCCTCTCCCACAGGGAGAGGGGACAATCCGTGCCACGTTTTATACTGGTGCTCATATCGGCAGAACTGTCCGTACCTCGATTTACTCCGCACCTGACCACCACGCTGAACTGACTCCCTCTCCTTTTTGGGGAGAGGGTTGGGGTGAGGGGTGCAGGCAGCTCGGGCTTAGCGTTTCTCTAACCACGCGCCATAGAAGCTTGGCCGACCCACCGCTTCAAAGTTGACGCCTTTCAGATAGGGAGCACCGGCAAAGACCTGTGGCTCTTCAAAGAACGGGATCACATAGGCCTGATCCAGCAGATACTTTTGAGCCTCACCGGCGATCTGCAAGCGCTTGGCCGGATCCACCTCAGAGGCGATCCCCAGCAGCAGTTGGTTCAGCGAGTTGTCGATAAATTTACTGTTCTGGCTAGTGCCCCCTTGCTGCAACAGGCCATCACGATTGGTGGGATAAAACTGGCTTTTAATCACATCGGGATCGGCACGGCCCACTTCGACCACCGAAGCCGGGGTCTTTTGCGGATCGAGGTTATCTGCCACCCGGCTGCCCGCATCGCCTGCCAAGATATTCAGCCGAGCCCCCACCTTGCCCCATTGCTGCGAGACCAATTGCAGCACCGCCTTGTTTTGCGGCTGCGGCAACGACTCGTACACCGTTAACAACAGCTTTTTACCGTCTTTCTGGCGCAGACCATCGCTGCCCTTTTGCCAACCGGCGTCATCTAGCAGGCGGTTGGCCTTCGCCAAATCGAAGGTCAATTTATCGGAGAGATCGACAAAACCGGCTGCCGAGGAGGCAATCACCGATTTGGCTTGTGGATAGTTGGCGGAGAACAGCGTATCGACGATCTGTTTGCTGTCGGTGGCATGCAGCAGCGCTTGCCGCACGCGGATATCGGCCACCAGCGGATTGTCTGGCCTGAAGGCAATGCTGTCGTTTACGCCACGGGTTGGCGCGGCATAGATCGTAAAGCCCTGGTCTTGGGTTTGCTTCTCATCGTAAGCCTGGATCTGGCGAATAAAGTCCGCCTGCCCGGCCTGCAACGCGCCAATTCGCACACTGTCTTCCGGGGTGACGATCACCTTGATGGCATCCAGATTGGCCCGCCCTTGCTGAGGCAGCTTGGCGGGCCCCCAACTATAGTCTTGGCGTACGCTGAGATCGACCTCCCGCCCCAGGTTTTCACCGCTCACCACAAACGGGCCAGAGCCGATAATATGGCGCGCATCACCCAGTTCATCGTATTGGCGGTTCAGCGTGCTGAGCGATACCAGCCCGGAGCCGATGGTCGCCGTACCTTGCAGGAAGCCCGGGGACGAGCGTTTGAAATAGAATTTGACCGTCAGCGGATCGATGACCTCACTGTGGTCATAGTTATTGATCACCTCGGAAACCGGCAAGCGCAGCGCTTTATTGCCCAAGCCGTAGGTATCAAAGTTCTTGGCCACCGCGTTGGCATCCAGCGGTGTCCCGTCGGAGAAGGTCACTCCGGGGCGCAGTTTGAAGGTATATTCCGTTTTATCGGGGTTGCTGGACCAGGACTCGGCGATCCAGGGTTCGATCTCCAGCGTTTTCGGGTTCTGGTAGGTCAGCTTGTCGGTGATCTGGTTAAGGATACCGCCGTTGGGGTAAAACCCACCTGAAGGGGGATACAGATTGGTATGGGCCTGCTGCTCCAGATAGATCAGCGTGCCGCCCTGCACCGCCGCGATGGCCGGGCTCGCCGCAGCCGCAGCGCCTAATACCACCGCCAGTCCGCTGGTTAACGTCTTGAAAGGAAAATTAAACATGGGTGCCGTGCCTTCTTTATGTCGGTTTGTTATGGGTTAGATAACAAACCAAAACGGCACGGAGTTGAACGAACTAATTTAGCTAACTAATGATGAAAAAAGCAGTAACGCGCCAAGCCGTGGCTGGGCACGCCTGTACGCCCCATCAATCCACCTGATACTGCACAATCAACTGCCCTTTCTTCATCTTGACGGCGGTAATTTGCACCTTGCCCAACTCCGCCAGCGAACGCACATGGGTGCCACCGCAGCCATAAGCAGGCAGATCGCCAAACCCAACCTGACGGACGCCTTGCTGTTCCTGCTGCCTGCGTGGCAAGTCGGCGGCGATCAAGTCCGTCAGCCGTTGTTGCAAATATTCTGGTTGCAGTTCTGTTGCCTGTGCACCCGGTGCAAAGGTAATACGCCCTTCCCCCGGCCAGTGGTGCGCTTTCACCGGCTGCCAGCCCCGGTTTTCCCCGAGCCAGCCAATCAGATGCCCGGCAGAATGCCAGCGGGTATGCAAGTGGCGTTGCTCGCCGTCGATCTCCAGAGTGACCGGGCCACAGGGCAACGGCTCGGCCAGATAATGGAGCAGTTGCTCGCCCTGCGCGGCAACACGTAATACCGCTACACCGCCGATCGTGCCGCTATCGCTCGGCTGCCCGCCGCCCTGTGGGTGAAACAGCGTGGCATCCAACTGCACCGCATAGCTGCCATCCTCTTGCGCCGTGCAGGACAACACCCGTGCCTGGAGCTGCAAATCATCGTGATAATAATAAAGTCGTTCGGTCATGGGCTTTCTCCTGGTTAACGCCGTTATTATATTCGTGCCATAATCGGCTGATAATCCGTCTTCACTACAATGGACCTTTGCGCTGTGAGCACAAATCTTTCCACCGCACTGCTGGTTGAAATGGCCGTTTTTGTTCAGGTGGTGGAAAGCGGCAGCTTCTCCGCCGCCGCCCGCCAGTTAGGCAGCTCGCCTTCTGCCACCAGCCGCAGCGTTGCCAGGTTGGAACAAGCGCTGAACGTACGGCTGTTGCACCGCACCACCCGCAAACTGCGCCTGAGTGAGCAAGGCGAAGCCGTGTTTCAGCGCTGCCGCAGCATGCTGGATGCCGCCAACTCAGTGTTGACCATCAGCGGCCAGAGCAGCTCAGAGCCGGAAGGCACAATCAGCGTCAGCGTACCGAAGGCCGTCGGGCACTTTGTCCTGCACCCTCACATGCCGGAGTTCTTACGGCGCTATCCGCAGGTGGATGTCCATCTGCGGCTGGAGGACCGTTATATGGATCTGATCGACGATCGGGTCGATCTGGCGCTGCGCATCACTGACCGACCGTCACCGGGCCTGATCGGCCGCCCGTTGATGACCATCGAACATTTGCTATGCGCCACTCCGCATTACCTGGCCCAACAGGGCACGCCGCTTCACCCACGAGACCTGACGGAGCATAGCTGTATTTATCTGGGGGAGACGCCCAGCGACGCACGCTGGCGTTTTCGCCGCAACGGCAAGACGGTTTCGGTCAATGTGCGGGGGCGCTATGCCGCCAACCACACCGGGGTTCGGCTGGATGCGGTGAGACAGCACATCGGTATTGGCAGCCTACCCTACTTTACCGCCCGCCAGGCGCTAGCCAGCGGTGAGATTGTGCAGGTGTTGCCAGAGTGGGATTTCCTCAGCAGCTATCATGGCGATCTGTGGCTGTTGTATGCTCCAACGCAGCATCTGCCCCCCAAGCTGCGAGTGTTTATCGATTATCTGGTGGCCAGTTTAGGCCAGGAACCCGCGTTAAAGCGCCTTGCGCAGGGTGATATTGATGCGGTGTGACCCCACCAGCGAATGATAGCCCTCTTTCACCGGCATGATGCCGTGGAAACATAATCGCGACGGGCCGCCCCAGACCACCACGTCACCGTGGGCCAGCGGGATGCGCCGCGTTCTGTCGCTGCGCTGCAGACCACCAAACTGAAAAACGGCCGGTAGCCCAAGCGATACCGAAACGATCGGTGCCGTAAAATCATGCTCGTCTTTATCCTGATGCAGTGAAAGCTTACTGCCCGGATCGTAGCGGTTCATCAGGCAGGAGTCTGGGACGTAATGACCGAACCCGGCCTGCAAAGCAGCTTCATCGGCCAAAGCCAGCAAAATTGCCGGGATTTCTGGCCAACTTTTGCCAGTACCGGGATCGCGTTGCGAATAGCGGTAGCCATTGCTATCGCTGTTCCAGCCGTTGCCGCACCAGCTCATGGCCACCGACATGGTGAAACCGCCCGGCGTAGTCATATGCCGCCAAGGCACCTGTGCCACCACGCCGTTGACCGCCGCCAGCAGTTCCGGCCCATGATCGCGAACAAAGCCGTGCAATACCACCGCCCCCGGCGCGATTTCCTCACGCCAGGGCGGCGGCAGCGCATCTTCAAACAGATCGATTGTCATCGTCATCACCTGGATAAATACACAGGTGTAATTCTAACCGCTTGGCCGTTGTTGTCCAGTCCAGCGTAATCCATTGTTGTTAGAGCTAAATAGCCTTAGAGTAGCCGCAGGAAATTCCATTAATAATCAGGAACGCTGGTGATCAAAGGCATCATACTTTCCGTCGTCGCTTCACTGCTGTTCGGCGTGATGTATTACTACACCTCAATGCTAACCCCACTCGACGGCGAGGAAATCTATGGCTGGCGCACCCTGCTGACGCTGCCGTTTCTGACGCTGTTTATGCTGTTTTCCGGCGACTGGGCGCGGGTGAAAGAGATACTGCACTGGCTACGGCAGCGTCCGCAACGCGTGCTGTTGTTGCTGCTCACCACTTCCCTGCTGGGCGTGCAACTGTGGCTATTCCTGTGGGCACCGCTGCACGGGATGGCGCTGGATGTCTCACTCGGCTATTTCCTGCTGCCGCTGACCATGGTGTTGGCAGGGCGAGTGTTTTTCCGCGATCGCCTGTCTGTGCTGCAAAAAATGGCGGCCCTATGCGCATTGGTCGGCGTGGGTAATGAGCTGATCCTGGTGGGCGGGGTTTCCTGGTCAACGCTGGTTGTCGCGCTAGGTTATCCGGTTTACTTTATTCTGCGTCGCCGCTTGGGCACCGATCATCTGGGCGGGTTGTGGTGTGAACTGACGCTGATGCTGCCAGTTGCTGCCCTGTTTGCCCTTGGTGGCTCAGAACCGCTGGCGGCACTGACGGCCAAACCGCTGCTGTATTTGCAGATCCCGCTGTTGGGCATTATCAGCGCGCTGGCGCTGGTGTGCTATATCCTGGCCAGCCGCCTGCTCCCCTTCAGCCTGTTTGGCCTGCTGAGCTATGTAGAACCGGTATTGCTGGTGATCGTCGCGCTGCTATTGGGTGAAACCATTAACGCCAACCAATGGCTGACCTATATCCCGATCTGGCTGGCGGTAATGTTACTGGTGCTGGAAGGTGCGCGCCATCTGCTACGCAGAAGAATGTAATGCTGAAAACTGGGCTCATGACGTAGGGCGAGGCTTCTTGCAGCTCAATGGGCGCAGCATGCGGCGCCCCTACGGTTGAGCATCTTTTTTCAGGCAATTTATTGATTTTAAAAATAAATCAATGTTGTGACAGCGTCACCTTGCAGCCAGAAACGTCCTTTAAACCGGCGGCCTGCTTGGCATCGTGGCGTCAACGTTGTTAGCAACTCCAGCTCAAAGGTCTGCGCCTGCATATCCAACCCGACGATCCGCGCATCCAGAAAATCAAAGTAGCAGCGTACCTGCGGGTAAAGCGCCTTGAACAGGCTTTCCTTGGCGGAAAATACCAGCGTCAACAGCAGATTAAAGGGCTGTGGATGTTGGCGTAACCACTGGCATTCGTTCTCATTGACGATGCCGCTCCACAACTCTTCTGCTCGTACAGATGGCATCTGCGTTTCCACATCAATGCCCACGCCACCTGCCCCATCCTCATGCTGAGCGGCACACAGCGCCGTATCATTGTTGTGGCTGATCGCCCCGGCAATTCCGGCGGGCCAGAGCGGTTCACGTTTCTCCCCGCGCAATAAAGTGAAATCCTGATGGCCCAACTCTGCCAGCACCCAGCGCGCCAGATAGCGCCCGGCCAGATATTCCGCCTTACGTTTGGCGACTGCGGGTGCGACATGTTCAGGGAAATCGATACCGGCGGCAGCAAATAGATCGTCGTGATAATCCGCGACAGAGAAGTGACACTGCGCGATCAGGCCAGCAAAACCGTCAACCGGCAATAATTCAGCATTGAGAATAAAAGAAGAGAGCACGTTTCATCCGTGACAAGGGGTCCGTTGAGACAGTATATACCGCGCGGCAGGCCGGGGCGAAACGGTTCGCCCCGGCAGCACGGTTATTGCAAGACGTCCTTCATGGTTTTTTCAAAGTCGCTCCAGGCACAGAAGCCGTCTTTATCTACCGGACAGCCTTCCAGCGTCAGGGTGACGCGCTGCGGCGGGGTGCTCAGCGTCAGCGGTTCGGCATTACGCAACTGTTCGGTGGACTGGTAGACATACTCAATCTTCAACAGATCGCGATCGCCCTTGCCATCATGCCAGCGTTGAAACACCAGCTTGCCGCCAATCGGGGTCTTCTCATACTGCTTCGGCAACGCATACGGCTTGAACTTCATCGCTGACAGCAAGGAAGCGATGTTGGAATCATGCCCCACCAGCACGGTCAGCTTCGGTGAATCCGCCTTGCGCTCGCTAATCAGCGCCGAGTTGATGTAGGTCAGGAGCGGTTTGGCTACGTTCTGGGCAACGACCGACGAGGTGAACAGCGAATCCTGATAGCCATCTTTCAGCTTGGCCAACTGCTGCCACTGGTGCGGCGTCACAATCTTGCCCCAGGCCACGTCTTTCATCGGGAAGCCTTCGTAATACTGCAGCATAAAGGCATCCACCAGCGAGTTACCCACTTTCAGCGGGCCAGAAACGCCTGGCTCTTTCCCCGGTACCGCACTCATTTTATTCTGTTCAGTGGCCAGGTTGCACTGCTTGTCGATCTTGCAAGCGGGAGAATCTTTGTAGTCGATGATCTGCTCGAGCTGCTTGTAGGAGGCGTCCAGCTTCAGCGATGCCAGCTCGGCATTCATGGCGCTCAACGCCTGCTGGTTAAAGGTTTCGCTGCTGTTGGTGATAATCGGGTTGAAGGTAGGATCCATCTCCCCCATTTTCTCCTGATGATGCACGCTGATGTCGCAGCCTGGGAATGCGCCGTTGGTAAAGAACTGCGCGGTGGCTACCGTGCGTTGCAGGCTGTTGGCATACACGTAAACGCTGTCAGCGGCTGGGCAACCTTCCTGCGGCAAAATGCCCGCCTGCTTGAGCCACGCGTTGAAATAGTGGCCCATATACACTTCCAGCACGCCGCCCTTGGTGGTCAGCAAGCCACCTGGCGTATCCCACTGTGGCCAGGCTTTCGGCGTGGACTGTGCCAGCACGCTGCCGTTGTTCGCCAGCGGTGCTCGCAGGTTGTGGCGGCTCATCACCAGCACCTGCTCCAGTTGATAACCGTCGTTCTCGGCAAAGGCGGTGCCGCTGAACAGCAAAGGCAGGCAAAGTAATAACGTTTTTTTTCTCATCCGCAGAGGCTCCCTAAATATGATTATTTTGAATAGGTTAACGTTGGATTTGTATAATGACGGCGTTCGACATGAAAGTGTGTGACGGGCGTCACGGGGGAAGGGATTGCAACAGCGGCCATCCGTGGATGGCCGCCGATTAACTTAATACCACAGGCTAAGAATTGGCCAGCCGATCAACAGCAGCGCCGCGATATACACCACGCCGAGGATGCCACCAAGACGCCAGTAGTCTTTCGACTTCACATAGCCGCAGCCATAGATGATTACCCCAGGGCCAGTGGCATATGGGGTCAATACCCCCATGATACCGATAGACAGCACCAGCAGGATGGAAAGGTGTTCCATCGGCACGCCCGGCAAGCCTTTCCCTACCGCCAGGATCATCGGCAACATGGTCGCGGTGTGGGCCGACAGGCTGGCAAACAGGTAGTGCGCGTAGTAGAACACCAGCACCAGCAGGACGACCGTCATCTTCGGTGAGAAACCGTCCAGATGGGTGCTCATGGTGGTGGCAAACCAGTCGATAAAGCCGGAGCGGCTCAGGCCGCTGGCCATCACCACCAAGGTTGCCAGGTTAACCAGGGTATTCCAGGCGCTGGAGTATTTGGTGATGTCTTTCCAACTGACCACGTGCAGGGCAAGCATCAGCGATACCGCCAGCAAGCACACCGTGGTCGCATCCAAAATTTTACCGCCGAACACCCACAGACACAGGCTGAGTAACACCAGACCGATCAAGGTATATTCTTTGCGGGTCAGTTTACCCATTTCCCCCAGTGCCGTACTGGCCCAGCCAGCCACTTCGTTGCTGTGGGTTACACCTGGCTTATACAGGTAGTAGGAAATCAACGGCGCAACGATCAGCAGCAACAGCCCAACTGGCAGGAAGGCCAGGAACCATTGCATCCAGGTGATATTGATCCCGGCAATCTTGTTGACGAACTCGATGCCCAACACGTTAGGTGCCGCGCCGGTCACAAACATGGAGGAACTGATGCTGGTCCCCACCACCATCATCCACATCAGGTAACCACCAATGCGGCGTGAGGAAGGATCGTTAGGGAAGGAATCAAACAGCGGCGGCAGGTTCTTCACCACCGGGAACACGGTGCCACCGGTACGCGCGGTATTGGACGGGGTAAACGGCGCCAACATGATATCGATGATCACCACCGCGTAGCCCAGCGTCAGGGTGCGTTTGCCCATGAACTTCACCAGGAACAGCGCGATGCGGCGCCCTAACCCGGTGGCCTCGTAGCCCAGCGCGAAGATAAAGGCCCCAAACACCAGCCAGACGGTGGTACTGGAGAATCCGGCCAGCCCCCATTTGAGCGCCTCTTTACCGGCTTTAAAGCTGGGATTGGCCAGCTCTTCGGCGCCAAACAGCACCCAGTTAGAACTGAGCACGCTAACGGTCACGGCAATAAAGCTGATCGCCGTGGCCGGGATCGGCTCCAGGATCATACCGACGATCATCGCCACAAAGATGGCAAAGTAACGCCAGGCTTGCGGTGGCATGCCCTCCGGCGTGGGTATCATTAACAGGACGGCAAGCACCACCAACGGGGCGATCGCTTTCCAGATTTTCTCTTTGGTTTCGGACATGGACACTTCTCCTGAAGGCTTCGTTATTTTTTTAAGCCCCCGCCTGCGGCAACTGCGCCAACAGCCAGGTGACTATCAATAAATCGGCACTGCCGCCGGGGCTAAGATTGCGGGCGATGCACGCAACGTCGAACTGCCGCAAACGGGCAATTCCTTGCGCCGTACCTGCCCCTCCCTGTGCCAATAACTGGCTGGCATAGTGTTGTAACCAGCGCAGCCCTTTAATGCCGCCCCGCGAGGCGACGTTGGTATCATCGTTATGCGCCATCAGCCACAGCAGGCTGTCCAGCAGCGCGACCTGTTCTCCACAACCACTGGCGATCCTCTGGTGATACAGCGGTAACGCACCGCCGATCACCCGCTGAAAGCCGGATTCAGCCTCACCACGGGCACCGCTCAGGCCAAACTCGGCAAATAGCCGTTGCCCTGCCGTCTGGCCCGCGTTGTTACGTTGCAGCTCCCGGCTGACCAACCCACGGCACATCTCGGCTACTTCGCCACACAGGCTTTGGGCGTCAATCTGCCGTTGTTGTTGCTGTAAGCGGCCGGAGGCGCAGCACAACAGCCCCAGCGAGAACACGCTGCCTTTATGGGTGTTGATGCCGCCGGTGGCGTGGAACATCTGTTCTTCACAGGCCATCCCCAATGGGCGCAGACGTGCAAGCTGCTGCTCGGCAGGCAAAGCGGCATCGGCCATACCCTGGCGGATAAAATAGGGCAGCCACCGGCCAATCGCCCTTGAGCTACGGTAGAAATGGCCAATATCCATGTCGCGATGCGCGCCGTTGTTATGGCGATCGACCAACCCCGGTTTCGGCGTCAGGTTGACCTCCACCAACAGCGCCCGATAGGCGTCGCGGGCAAAGCGCTGGCTGTGCGAAAGATCTGTAACCGTCGGCTGCCAATCAGGCTGGGAGTGCATCATTGAGCATCCTTTCCATTGCATTGAGCAGTTGTTCGGTGCTGTGGCTCTGTTGGCGGGCGCAAATCTTGGCTGGCTGATTGCACAGCAGACAGCTGCGTTCAGGCAGCCCAAGTTCGCGCCGCGACAGGATCTTCCCTTGCGGGGTCAGCACATCGATATCCCACAGGCGGCCAATCGGCTGCTGGATTTCCAGTTGGATGGTGGCCTCTTTCACCGCGCGGGCATCGGCTTGCAGCGCCAAATAGCCTTCGCAGCCAGTGGGCAGCGCCAGGGTCTTCTGCTGCAAACAAAGCCAACCTTGCTGGCGATACATCTGCTGCAGCGCTTGCCTTCCCAGATTGAACACGCGCCGCGTCATGGGGCTGTCTTTCACCGCCCCCGGCACCACGAGTGTGAGCACCACCAACGTGGCGGTAGGATGGCGCGCCAGCCACTCCTGTTGCCGTGCCTGCCGGCATTCACGGCTGGAAAGCAGTTCGGGCAAACTTACGGCGCGGCTGGCGGCCAATTCGGGGGAGATGTAAGCCATAGCGTTACTCCGCGACCTGATGTACGACGTCAATCACCGAACCGTCGCGATAGCGCACCACGGCCACCACGTTGTCGGTAAAGGCGATTGGTTTCGGTTCGCCGGTCAGTACCAGCGCACGCTCACGCAGCCATTCGATGGTGACCACCTGCAGGCCAGCATCACGTAATCTCTGCGCCAGTTCTGGGCGAGCAGGGTTTACGGCAATACCGTGGTCGGTCACCAGAATGTCGATGCTGGAGCCCGGCGTAACGCAGGTAGTCACCTGCTCAACCAGCGTAGGAATGCGGCCACGCACCAATGGCGCGACAATAATCGCCAACCGTGCCGCCGCTGCGGTATCACAGTGGCCACCGGAAGCGCCACGGATCACCCCGTCGGAGCCGGTCAGCACGTTAACGTTAAAGCCGGTGTCAATTTCCAGCGCGCTCAGCACCACCACGTCCAGACGATCAACCGACGCGCCCTTGGAGCTGAAGTTGGCGTACTGATTGGCGCTGATCTCGATATGGTTTGGATTACGAGCCAATGACATAGCTGCCGCACGGTCAAAGCTCTGCACGTCCAGCAGCTTACCGATCAGGCCTTTCTCATGCAGATCCACCATGGTGGAGGTGATGCCGCCCAGTGCAAAACCGGCGCGAACGCCACGAGCGCGCATCTTGTCTTCCAGGAAGCGGGTTACGGCCAACGAAGCGCCACCGGTGCCGGTCTGGAGGGAAAAGCCTTCGGTAAAGTAGCCAGAGTCGACGATCACTTCGGCAGCACGGCGGGCAATCAGCAGCTCACGCGGGTTGGAGGTCATACGCGTGGCATCGGCCCCGATCTTGTCCGCATCCCCTACTCGCTCCAACTGCACGATCAGATCGACCTGATCCTGTGCCAGGCTGGCGGGATGATGCGGATAAGGCACGATCGCTTCGGTCAGCAGCACCACGCTACGGGCCGCTGCGGCATCCACCTTGGCATAGCCGAGCGAACCGCAGCAGGCATCGCCGGTATAACCGTTGGCATTGCCGAACTCATCGCAGGTTGGCACTCCGAGGAAGGCAACGTCGATCTGCAACTCACCCGACTCGACCAGGTTGACCCGGCCACCGTGCGAGTGAACCTGCACCGGCTCTTTCAGCAGGCCGCGCGAAATGGCGTCTGCCAACGGCCCACGCAGGCCGGAGGTATAAATACGGCTTACCACCCCGTTGCGGATATGGCCGACCAGCGGCGCATGGCAATCGGTCAATGAACTGGAGGCCAGCGTCAGGTTGCGGAAGCCCATCTTCGCCAGCACATCCATCACCTGGTTGAGGGCCAGATCGCCGCCACGGAATGCGTGGTGGAAAGAGATGGTCATGCCGTCCTGCAGGCCGCTGCGGCGGATCGCCACTTCCAGCGACTCACAACGTTTGATATCGCGCGGTTTACGCGCCTGCAGGTTGGCCTTGGAGGCTTCCTGATAAAGCCGCATCTCGGCGTGATTGTTCAAGGTCATCAGGCGTTGTTGGCGTTTCATCATGCTTCCTCGCTGTGGTTCGGTTCTTCACGCACGCCGGAAAGCGCTGCGCGTTGCAGTACCAGACGGGCCCGTTCAATCACCGGGCTATCGACCATCTTGCCGTTCAGCGAAACCACGCCGCGCCCCTCTTTTTCTGCCGCTTCTGCCGCATCGACCACTCGCTGGGCATGAGCCACTTCTTTGGCGGTTGGCGCATACAGGTTGTGCAATAGTTCGATCTGGCGTGGGTTAATCAGGGATTTACCGTCAAAACCCAGCTGTTTGATCAGCGCCGCTTCCTGTAGGAAACCCGCTTCATTGTTGGCATCGGAATAGACGGTATCGAACGCCTGGATCCCGGCCGAGCGGGCAGCCTGCAACAGTGAGCAACGGGCGAACAGCAGTTCAATGCCTTCCGGCGAGCGCTCGGTACGCAGATTACGCACATAGTCTTCGGCACCCAGCGCAATCCCGATCAACCTTGGGGAAGCCTGCGCAATCGCCACCGCGTTGGTGATGCCCTGTGCGGACTCGATCGCCGCCAGCAGGCCAGTGCTGCCGACCGGGCGACCACAGGCACGTTCAATGGCGGCGATTTCACGCTCCATATCCACCACGTCCTGCGCGGTGTCGGTTTTTGGCAGACGGACGATATCCGCCCCGCCCCGCACCACCGCTTGCAGATCCGCCAGGCCATAGGCTGAATCCAAGGCGTTAACGCGCACAATGGTTTCAACTTCCTGATACAGCGGGTGTTGCAGCGCGTGATACACCAGGCGACGGGCCGCGTCTTTCTCACGCAGGATCACCGAGTCTTCCAGATCGAACATCAACGCATCGGCCTGATAGATAAAGGCGTTGCTGACCATGGCGGCATTTGCCCCCGGTACGAAAAGCATGCTGCGGCGCATGCGGTGTTTATTCAGCGTTTTCACGGCGTTCCTCCCAAGGCAGCGTGGCGGTTTCGCTGGCACGCATCAGCGCGGTTTCCAGCCGTGCACGCAGCACACAGTCCAGTGCGCCTTTATCGTCGACAATCACCTGCACCGGCGGCACGTCGTACTGCTGCAAAACCTGCAACAGTGTGTGGCGGATGGCATCGCCGAACTGTTTTTCCACGCTGCTGGCAATCAGCAGATCGTGTTCCGGGCCCTCTGCTGGCGCGATACGGACCATGACATCGCTGGATTCCAGCGTGCCGGCCATTGCTTCTCGGATTATTTTCATTGTTCACCTGATTGTGCGGACTCAAATTCTTGCGGTACTGGCTTGGCCCGGCGCTGTGCCTGCAGATCCTGCAGATCCTGCAGGTAGTACAGCGTGTCTTTCGGCACCAAAGGCGCGGCGGCGTGAAAGTCTCCCGCGGCCAGCAGCTTGCGCACCCAGGAGGCAGAGATCGCCGTGCCCTGGTACTGCAAGCGCTCAATTTCCACCAGTTCGATCGGTGGGCTAGGCAGCGCCGGAGTTTCCAGCCAATAACGCATGTCGCGGTTGTATTTCGCCGTTACGGCGCAGAACGGTTCGTTGCCGACAAATCGATGCGTGATGCCCAACGCGGGGGCCAGATACTGGCGGAAGATTTTCAGATCGATTTCGGTGTAACAGTCGTCGGCAACCCCCTGCTCTTTAATGAAGTAGCAAGGGAAAGTGGCACGGGAGATCACGTATTGCGACCCCTCATGCACCGTCAGATTGGTGATCCCCTCGGTGCCCTTCAGTACCAGATCGCGGCGATCTTCATACGGGAAGCGCGAGGTGTTTTCCTTCACCAGGAACAGATGCAGCCAGTCACATTGGGCGGCGGCTTCCCGTACCAGATATTGATGGCCACGGGTAAAGGGGTTGGCATTCATCACGATGCTGCCAATGGTGTCGCCCGGCTGGCGCTCGCTGGCCAGTTGCGCGGCGTAACGCTTCAGGCGACACGGGCTGTTTTCCATCAGCACCACGATGCCCGGCACGCTGGCAATCGGATAGAAACCGCACTGGCGAAACAGCGCCTCATTCTGCACTTTGGTGTAGATAAACAGCTGGGTGTGATGGCGCTCATAGGCCAGATTCACCAGTTCGGTCGCCAATGATAACGCCAGGCCTTCACCGCGCATTTGCGGGCTGATGGCCACGCATTTGATAATATTTTCGGCGATACCTCCGCAGGCAACCAATTGCTCGCCCTGGGTCACGGTGATAAAAACCTCGACCGTGGTATCAATATTCAGATCGTTACTACGCAAAAAAGCATTAATTGCCGCTATATTTTTGTGATCCGATCTTTTCACCCGAGTAAATACGGTATCGCCCAGCATGTCAGTCTCTCTAAAATAACTTATCAATAACATTTGAAATACAAAATCCCATTACAGTTAACATTAAGGTGTAATAAAAACCTTAAAAACCATCGAGTTGAAATGGTCCATAACACGAACGGGGTATTTAATGGCGCCATGTTAAACACAAATAACGCCCTGATTATTGACCTATTTCACAATCTACCCGCAGTAAATAAGTTGTTTAATGGTTTTTATTTTCTTAATTATTTTTATAGTTTTTATTAGCGACATAGTGTTTAATTAAATAACCATCTCGCTGAGATTTAATTAGCAACGTAATTAAGCAACGGGGAATTAACATGGAGTGGCTAAATATTCTGATTGTTGAGGATGAAACGCCGTTGGCAGAAATGCATGCGGAATTCATCAAGCAGAATGGCGGATGCCGGCAGATTTGGCTGGCGGGTACCCTGGCACAGGCACGCACGATGACCGAGCGTTTCAAACCCGATCTGATCCTGCTGGATAATTTCCTGCCGGACGGCCAAGGCATAGAACTACTGCGCGAACTGACGCTACAAGGCTACAGCGGTGGCATTGTGTTTATCACCGCCGCCAGCGATATGGACACCGTGGCCGAAGCGCTGCGCTATGGCGTGTTCGATTACCTGATCAAACCCCTGGCCTATGACCGCCTGGCGCAAACCCTGCAACGCTTTAGCCAACGGCGCGAAGCGCTGAAAGACAAGGCGCGGGTCAACCAACGCCGTATCGATGAGATGTTCAACACCTACGCCCGCGGTGGCGATCAGGCCGCATTGCCCACCGGCATTGATGAGCTGACGCTGATGAAGATCCGCGCTTTGTTCGAAGATCCGCAAGTGCGTCATACGGCAGAAAGCGTGGCACAACAAATTGGGCTGAGCCGCACCACCGCCCGGCGCTACCTGGAGTTTTTTAGCGCCAACGATCAATTAGTGGCGGAGATTATTTACGGCAAGGTGGGCAGACCCCAGCGGATCTATCGTTCAGCAAGCCATGGTTAAACAGGAGCGCCCAACATACAGTGATGTAGTGGGCTGCTCCTGGGGCTGTCGAACCTGTTTGGTGAACTTGCACTATCACTACAACGGCTTGTTCTGCCTTAAGAAACGCAATGCCGGGACCTTCGCACCTTTGACAAAGATAAACGCCAGCAGTAGCGAACCCCACAGTGCCATGGTGATATAACTACTGACCCCCATGATATTTAGCCCGCTCTCCAGCATTTGCAACAGGAATAGCGCTAGCACAATGCCGAAGACCTTACCAAATCCACCATCAGGATTTACCCCGCCCAATACCGTCGCCAGGATAGTGATAAGCAACAGTGACTCGCCGTAGGAGGCTTTGGCCGAGTTGAGTTTGGACATCATCAGCAACGCCGCGACGGCGCACAGTAACGAGGAAATTACATAAACCCAAATCAGCGTGCGGCGGGTATTAATGCCAGAGAAAAAGGTGGCTTTCTCGTTGGAGCCGGACAGGTATATCTGACGGCCTAGCGGGGTCTTGGCCAACACAAGCCAAAGCAGCAACGCCACCACAGCAAACAGATAAAGCGGGACTGGAACCCCGAGGAAATAGCTGCGATCCAATGCCAGCACATAGCTCGGAAAGTTTGAAATCGCCGAGCCTTTGGAGATCAGCACATTGATCCCTTTGAGCAAAGTCATGATGCCGAGTGTTGCCAGAATGGGGGATACCCGAACCACCGAGATAAGCACCCCATTAATGATCCCCACTACCAAGGCAACCGATACTCCCGCCAACAGCATCACCATCATTGAAATGAACGTTGGCTCAAGATGGGTACACACCCAGGCCATGACCAGCGCACTGGCATTCGCAGTGGCAATAATGGATAAGTTGATGCCACCGGTCAGCATGGTGATCGCCATTGCCAGCGTCAATATCCCCACGACGGGGATCTGTGAGGCGATGGATTGGAAATTGGCCGCAGACCAGAATACCTGTGGGATCAGCACACTGAACACGCCCGCCACCAGCACCAGCAGTGCCACCAACCAGCGCTCGGTATGATCACGTTGAGTTGTTTTCGACATGGTTATATCCCTACCTTATGACGTTGGCCCCAGGCTGTCACACTGATACTGATGACTATCACCAGACCGATCACCACGCTATGCCAGTACGACGAAATACCCAGTAAATTCAGACCATTTTGCAATATTGCCAGCAAGATCACTCCGAGCAGAGTGCCGGTTAGGGTCCCGCGCCCGCCAACAATACTGGTTCCGCCCAGCACCACCGCCGCCAGCACGGTGAGTTCATAACCGAGCAACGAGTCCGGTGCCACCGTCAAAACGGTATAGGACTGCACCACACCGGCGATGCCGGATAAAAAACCCATATAGCCATAAACAAACAGTTGCAGCTTAACAATGCTGAACCCCATGCGGGATGCCGCCTCCTGATTACCGCCCAACGCATAAATTTGCCGGCCAATGCTGGTGCGAGTCATCACCAAAGCAGTGACAATAATCGTCGCCAGCAAGGTCAAAATGGGCAGCGAAAGGCCATAGTCATAGCCGTCAGCGGCGGTGAAGGAGAACAGCATTGGCCCATGTTCGAACCATTCCGGATAGGTATACAGCCAGACGCCCCGGCTGAGATACAGCAGCAACCCGTAGAAGATATTCAGCGTGGAAATGGTAATAATGATGGACGGTACCCGCAGGCGATTAACCAAGAGCGCGTTGATCAACCCCAGCAACAAGCCGATGCCTCCTGCCAACGCGAAAGCCACCGGGAAATTACCGCCAAACTTCGCAATGAATGTCACCATGACATATTGCGAGATAATGGTCATCGCCGGGAATGAAATGTCAATACCGCCAGAAATCAAAACGATAAAAAACCCACACGCCAAAATGGTCAGCATGGCATAGTTATTTATCAAGTCATAAATATTGGCGAGCGTCAGAAATTCTGGGCTGGTGAAAGCAAGATAAGTCGAAATAATCAATAGGGTAAAAGCCAACATAACTTCGTGGCGTTTTAGATGCTCTTTATTAAATAAACCTGTTTTGCCTACATCAGGCTTATTGAGTGCATGGGGATTAGCCATTGACTACCTCCGCAATGGCAGCTTCGCTGCAGTTACTCGGCAAGAACTCCTGGACAAGCCGGCCGGACCGCATAACCAGAATACGGTGGCTATTAAAGTAAGCTTCATCAATCTCATCACAAACCATTAATACCGCAATCCCCCGCGCCGCCAATGCATTGATAATATTATAAATGCCTGCCTTGTTGGCGATGTCGACCCCAACGGTCGGCGAGTCGAGGATCAGTATTTGCGGGTCGGTTGCCAGCCATTTGGCGATGGCAATACGCTGGGCATTTCCACCGGATAACGTATTGACCGGCAGGTCGCTATTACCGATTTTGATCGACAGGTGTTTCACCATGTCTTCGACCAGTGTGTCGACTCGCTCGGCCCGCATCAGGTGCAAGGCATTTTTAAGCCGGTGTAATACCGTGGCACTGATATTGTCGCGGATTGATTGCTCCATAATCAGCCCAGTGCTCATCCGGTCTTCCGAGACATAGCCCACACCGGCAGCAATGGCATCGCGGTTACTGGCGAACCGCATTGGCTTACCATTGATACTGATGCTGCCCGACTCGGGTTTGGTTAAACCAAATAGACTGAGGCACAGCTCTGTGCGGCCAGACCCCAGCAAACCAACCAGCGCGACAATTTCGCCAGGATGCAAAGCCAGTGAGATATCCTGATATTCATTGCCACGGGAAAGCGCTTCCACTGCCATCACGACCGGGCGTGCTGCGCTATAAGGCGGTAGCACCTGAAAATCAAATTTCATATCCGTCATCAGCCAGGCTAGGCGTTGATTATCCACTTCAGCGGCGGGGTGGGTTCCAACCCACTGGCCATCTTTCAGCACGGTAATACGGTCTGAAATCTCCAGCACTTCGCTCAACCGGTGGCTCACAAATACCACGCAGATATTGCGTGATTTCAGCTCATGCACCACCCGTAGCAAGCCGTTAACTTCTTGCCGTGTCAGCGACGCGGTTGGTTCATCCATCACAATGAGGCGGGCATCTTGTGCCAGTGCACGGCAGATAGCGACTAACTGTTTCTGGGCGATGGATAAATTCTCAACCAATTCGTCCAGATTAAGGTGGGCATCAATGCTGTTAATGACGCGCTCGGCGGTCTCCCGCATCTGACGTTTATTCACCCACAGCTGATGGTGATAATGGTTCATGGCGATATTCTCAGCCACGGTCAGATTCGGGAATAAGGATAAATCCTGATAAATGACCTGGATCCCCAAGCGTACAGACTCAATAGGGGTCAGGGTTGAATAGGTTTTGCCATCAATAATAATGGCGGCATCTCTATCGGGTTGGTAAACACCGGAGATAATCTTGATCAGTGTTGATTTGCCACAACCGTTCTGCCCAGCGAGGCAATGTACCTCACCCGGTAACAGGGTCATAGCCACCTTATTCAGCGCCTTGACGCCATAAAAGGTTTTACTGATATTTTCCAGGGTAATAAATGGCTGCATACATCCTCTTACTCCAGGCGGGCATTGTTTACAGAGCCGAACAAGGGGTCCGGCTCTGCGGTAATGCGGGGGAATTAATACAGAGAATCCACGTTATCTTTGGTAACTCGCAGTACATTGTGGAACTGAATCAGGTGTTTATCCTGATCAACCTCCGCTTTACCCACCCCAGGGATCTCCATGCCTGTTTCGATCTTCTCACCTTTAAGCACTTTGTCAGCAACGGCGGTCAGTGCATATCCAGCAGAACCTGGGTCATAAGTGACACCCATGGCGATATCACCACTTTTAATCAGCGAGGCTGCCTGAGAGGGGATCATCATGCCGAATACGTGGACATTGTTTTTCGCCCGCTTCTCTTTCACTGCACGGCCTGCACCAATTGGGCCTTGTGAACCGAAGGCCACAATCCCTTTCAGGTCGCTATGCGCTTTCATCAGATCCAGTGTGGTGCGGCGTGAGTCATCAATGCTCTCGGCGACGGGCATACGGCTAGTCACTTCAAACATTTCCGGATAATGCGCTTTCTGGTACTTAACAAACAAATCTGCCCACAGGTTATGCTGTGGCACGGTTAGGCTGCCGACATAAATGACATACCCACCCTTGCCGCCCATCGCTTTTGCCATTTCTTCCACGTTGTCGGCGGCAAATTTGGCGTTATCAATGATTTCAATATCCCAGTTAGCGCTAGGCTGCCCTGGTGATTCGTTGGTTAATACCACGATACCGGCGTCACGCGCTTTCTTGAAGACGGGCTCCAATACATCGGCATCGTTCGGCACGATACTGATGGCACTGACTTTCTTGGCGATTAAATCTTCAATAATTTTAACCTGTTGTGGAGCATCGGTACTGGATGGGCCGACTTGATAGGCTTTGATACCCAGGTCTTTACCGGCACGTTCCACACCTTCACCCATGCGGTTGAACCAGGGCATTCCCGCGATTTTCGAAATATTGACGACTTCCACTTCTTGCGCCAATGCACCGCCCGAGCCCACCAGCATGCTGAACAGGCTAGCCGCCAATAACGTTTTCACACTCAATTTTTTCATCTAACACTCCCGGATCTAATGTAGGTTGAGGCATAACCGCCAAATAGCGAGGTAACTCATTGGTATTATTTATATTTTATTGTTAGTGACGATTTACCGGGATGCCGATTTTACATCTGTACAACATTCCCGTAGGGGGACTCTACAGCCTCGATAGCGATTTCCCCCATATCTTTGAATGCTATTTATATGGACAAACTTGCAACCTTCCCGGTTTGCGACGGGGGTCATGCTCCTGAGGGGATAAACGAGGCGAAATGCGTAAAAATAACCGTCAGGAAGGCAATAACAGCGCTGGTGACAGGGATACTCTGGATCGATGCGGCAGGCCATTTTAATGCCAATCTGTTAACTCCCTTCCATTTTGCAGCGCAACAGTTGCCAGCCAGAGTTTTCCTGCGCATGATGCGGAAAATCTCACACTTTGTTACAGGCCTATGATTAACGTTGCGCTGATAGACGACCACGTGGTGGTTCGTTCCGGGTTTGCCCAGTTACTGTCGTTGGAAGAGGATATCCGTATCGTCGGCCAGTTCGACTCGGCGGCACAGGCATGGCCACACTTGCTGCGCGATCCGATCGACGTGGCGGTGCTGGATATCGCCATGCCGAACGAAAGTGGCCTTAGCCTGCTCCAGCGTTTACGCCAACAGCGTCCCACCTTTCGCGCCATCATCCTCAGCATCTATGACACCAATGCCTTCGTGCAAAGCGCTATCGATGCCGGGGCCGGTGGTTATCTCACCAAACGCTGCGGCCCCCATGAATTGGTGCAGGCGGTGCGCGCCGTCAGCAGCGGTGGGCTTTACCTGTGCGCGGATGCCTTGCGCGCGCTGCGCCATACTCCGCAGCCACCGAAAGAATTGCAGGTACTCACCCCGCGCGAGAAAGAGATCTTCGATCTGCTGGTCAACGGCCTGAGTGTCAAAACCATCGCCCAACAGTTGACCTTAAGCCATAAGACCGTGCAGGTGCACCGCGCCAACATCCTCGGCAAACTGCATTGCGACACGACCGTGGAACTGGTGCATTTCGCTCTGCAACATCAACTGCTTGCCGGGAGTTAGCCGGTGCCGCCAATGGTGCGCCGCCTGGCGCTTTCGCTGTTTCTGGCGCTGTTTTTTACGCTCAGTTGGCTAGCCCTGTGGACCATTAGCCTGCACCTGAGCCATGACGGCGAGCAGGCCGTGCTGCTGTTTCCCCAAGGGCTGCGACTAGCGCTGCTGATCCTGCTGCCCCGGCGTTACTGGCCCACGCTGTTATTGGCGGAAGCCGCTACGCTGCTATGGCTGTATGACCAGCAATTGCTGAGCGATCGCTTGGTGCTATTGCTACCGTTGTTAAGCCTGCTACCAGCATGGGGCACTCAGCGGCTGTGGTATCGCTATCACCTGTATTGGCAACGGCTATCGCTATTGCTGGCGGCCATCGCGGCCAATGCGTTGCTGTGCGGGTTGTTGGCAGGAGTCTGGCTGCCATCCAGTATCAGTCAAACCTTGCTGACCAGCTTTACCGGCGGCGTACTGCTGGTGCCTTTCGTCTATCTGATTTATACCTACCTGCGCCAGCAACTGGTGACGTCGATGCCCGTTCCGCGCCCCTCGACACCACAGCTACGCACCTCTCTTCTGCTGTGGTGTTCACTGTTTCTCACCATGGGGATTTGCGTGCAACTGGCGATCGCCCCGCAGATGGAGCGGCTGCTGCTGATCTTTATCTTTCTGCCCAACGTGTTCATGGCTTATCGCTTTGGCTGGCAAGGGGGCGTCCTGGCGGCGCTGTTTGGCAGCGTGATGATCACCCTCACCCGCCAGGCTGGTGGCGCGTTTCAGGGTCTGCAAGAGTTGGAGCTATTCCTTTCTACCCAGGCGCTGTTGGGGATTGGTCTGGGGATTGCCATCAGCCGTCAGCAGCAATTGGCGCAAAAACTACAGCGCTATCGTCAGCAGTTGGAGCAGGAACTGGCGGCCAAAAGACACCTGATGGAACGGCTGGTGGGTACCGAAGAAGAGGTGCGCAAGGCCATCGCTCGCGAGTTGCATGACGAGATCGGCCAGAATATTACCGCCATTCAGATCCAGGCAATGTTGGTGAACCGCAGCGCCACCGCCCCGGCCACCCGCCTGGCCGCGGAGCAGATCGATTCGCTATCGCAACGCATCCACCACACCACCCGCACCCTGCTACGGCAACTGCGTCCACCGGTGTTGGAAGAGATGGAGCTGGACAAGGCCCTACATCACCTGGCCGACGAGTTTTCCTTTGCCGAACAGGGGATCAGCTTCCAGCTGGATTACCGCCTGCCAGCCACGCCAGATGATGAAACCCTGGTATTTACCCTCTACCGCGTGGCACAGGAACTGCTCAATAACATCAGCAAACACGCCTGCGCCAGCCATGTGCATTTAAGCCTGACGCAAACCCACCAGACGATCACTCTGGAAGTCCGTGACGACGGCCAGGGTATGCCGTTGCAACCTACCAGCGGCTTTGGCCTGCGCGGTATCGAAGAGCGAGTGCGCGCATTGGGGGGCGATTGGCGGCTCCATCGGCGTAATGGCACGCGCATAATTGTTAACCTGCCCACAAAACTGAACAAAAACTCCGTCTGACTAGGACTAAGTCTTAGGTGCCTAAAACCTTGTCTCATCCAATCCTGTTTTCAACACCCTACACTGCTCTCACTGTCCGGAGGAACTCATGACATCGGCCACGTTAACCGCGGAACAAATCAGCGCTCGTTACCGCTACTGGCGACCACGCCTGATGTTTTCGATGATCGTCGGCTACGGCGCATTTTATCTGACACGCAAGAGCGTCAGCTATGCCATGCCGGTGATGCAGCTCGAACTGGGGTTGGACAAAGGGGATATCGGCCTGCTGGGTACGCTGTTTTACCTGGCCTATGGCGGCTCGAAGTTTGTCTCCGGCATCGTCAGCGATCGCAGCCAGGCCCGCTGGTTTATGGGCGTCGGGCTGTTTATCACCGGCGTGCTGAACATCGTGTTCGCCTTTTGCCATTCGCTGACGGCGTTGCTGGTGGTCTGGACGTTAAACGGTTTCTTTCAGGGCTGGGGCTGGCCGCCCTGCGCCAAGATGCTCACCAGTTGGTATTCGCGCAACGAGCGAGGCTTCTGGTGGGGCACCTGGAATACTTCGATCAGCCTGGGCGGTGCGGCCGTGCCGTTGCTGTCCGGATTTATGGCTTCACACTACGGTTGGCAGGCTGCGCTGTTGCTACCGGGAGCCATCGGGATGCTGATTGGGCTATGGTTGTGCTGGCAACTGTGCGGTAAACCGCAGCAGCAAGGATTACCCAGCGTAGGCCACTGGCGGCGCGATCCGCTGGAGCTGTGGCAAGAGCAGCAAAGCCCGGCGATGCCGATGCGACGGATGCTGTTTGACACCATTTTGCGCAACCCAACCATCTGGTTGCTGGGCGTGTCCTACATCCTGGTGTACCTGATACGTATTGCGCTGAACGATTGGGGCAACATCTGGCTGGCGGAGAGCCACGGCGTCAACCTGATGAAGGCCAACGCCACGTTGTCACTGTTTGAACTGGGTGGGCTGTTTGGCGCACTGTTTGCCGGGTGGGGATCGGATCTGCTGTTTCGCGGCCTGCGAGCACCGATGATCCTGCTGTTCTCCATCGGACTCTTTGTGACGACGACCGCTCTATGGCTGGCCCCGCTGCACCATTACGGGCTGCTTTCGGCCTGCTTTTTCGGCCTCGGCTTTTTTGTGTTTGGGCCGCAGATGCTGATCGGGCTGGCCGCCACGGAGCACTGCCACAAGGACGCGGCCGGGGCCGTGACCGGGTTTCTTGGTTTGTTCGCCTACCTGGGTGCCGCGCTGGCCGGTTGGCCGCTGGCGCAGGTATTGCAGCATTACGGCTGGTATGGCTTTTTTGCCCTGCTGGCGCTGGCAGCCACCTGCGTCGGCCTGCTGTTGATGCCGCTGCTGATGGCCGGGCAGATACGACAACAGTAAGACATGAATTTTACAGGATGATGAGGGTTTTTAGTCGAATCCCCCTCACCCTAACCCTCTCCCACAGGGAGAGGGGACCGAATGTGCAACATATTATCTTCTGCGTCGGACGTCAGATCAGAGGGACTGGAGCCAGAGGATAAAAAGTGCCACAGATTGATCCTCGCACCCAATAGCAACACCGGATCAGCTCCCTCTCCCTGTGGGAGAGGGTTGGGGTGAGGGGAAAATGGTTTGCTTTACCCTACAAAGACAACAACAAAAAGGACAACACCATGAAATTGACACCTCTCAACACCCTGCTGGCCACCACGCTGGCGCTGACAGCCCTGGCCGGAACCGTGCAGGCCAAAGGCCGTCTGGTGATCTATTGCAGCGCCACCAACGCCATGTGCGAGGAAGAAGCCAAAGCCTTCGGGGAAAAATACGACGTCAAGACCAGCTTTATCCGCAACGGCTCTGGCAGCACCCTGGCCAAGGTAGACGCGGAGAAGAAAAACCCACAGGCCGACGTCTGGTACGGCGGCACGCTGGATCCTCAATCGCAGGCCGGTGAAATGGACCTGCTGGAGGCTTACGCCTCGCCGAACCTGGAGCAAATCATGCCGCAGTTCCGCGATCCGGCCAAACGTAAAGGCAACTACTCCTCTGCGGTGTATATCGGCATTCTCGGTTTCGGCGTCAACACCGATCGCCTGAAAGAGAAAAACCTGCCTGAACCCAAGTGCTGGAAGGACCTGACCAACCCGATCTACAAAGGGGAAATCCAGATCGCCGATCCACAGAGTTCCGGTACGGCCTACACCGCGCTGGCCACCTTTGCGCAGTTGTGGGGCGAAGAGGCCGCCTTTGATTACCTGAAACAGCTGAACGGCAATATCTCACAGTACACCAAATCCGGCATCGCCCCGGCCCGCAACGCCGCGCGCGGTGAAACCACGATCGGCATTGGCTTCCTGCACGACTATTCGCTGGAAAAAGAAAAAGGCGCACCTCTGACGCTGGTTTCCCCATGCGAAGGGTCTGGCTATGAAATCGGCGGTATCAGCATCCTGAAAAACGCCCGCAATATGGAAAACGCCAAGCTGTTCGTGGATTGGGCGCTGTCTAAAGAAGCCCAGGAGCTTTCCTGGAAAAAGGGGCAGTCTTACCAGATCCTGACCAACACCACGGCAGAGACCTCC
Source organism: Serratia sp. NCCP-200 (assembly GCF_059697885.1). Lineage (NCBI taxonomy): Bacteria > Pseudomonadati > Pseudomonadota > Gammaproteobacteria > Enterobacterales > Yersiniaceae > Serratia > Serratia sp. NCCP-200. The sequence continues at coordinate 815,800 of NZ_BAAKUJ010000001.1, read as the reverse complement.
CCTAACTCGCTGAAGCTGGATCAACTGAAACTGATCGATTACGACATGGATACCTACGGCGCTTCCGACATGCGTAAAAAGCTGATCACCAAATGGGTTAACGACGTGAAGATGGGCCACTGATCCCATCCCACATCTATCGGGCGTAGGCTCTACGCCCGCTTAATTTTCGTTTATTCCGGGGAATATCATGTCTGAAACCATCACCTTGCGCACGGCGCAGGGGCGGGATCCCATTTTCTACTGGTTGCTGCTGGCGCTGGCAGGTTTTGCCCTACTGCCTTCCTACAGCCTGGACTACGGGCTGCTGGAGGCGACCAGCGAAGAGCTGCTGGCGGCCTACGGATGGTCACATGCAGGCTTGGCCATGCTGTGGTTTGCCGCCCCGTTGCTGCTGGCTGTACGCCCGCAGATTGCCACTGGCCGCAAGCAACGCAACCGCCATCTGTTTGATGCTGGCTATGCTCTGGCCTGCGGGCTATTGGTATTTATCAGCGCCGCCGCGACCGGTACCGGGATGGGATTCGCTACCTTGCCGCTGCTGGTGGCAATGGGCGCAGTGATCACCCTTGCTCTCTCAAGGCTGGAATGGCTGGGTGGCGATCGCTTCGTACTCGGTTCGCTGGTGGCGGTGATCGCCCTGATCGTGCTGTTTATCATTTATCCCAGCATCGCCATCTTTATCCCGATGTTCACCGATGAGGCCGGTGCCTTCGCCCCGTTGGCATTTATGCAAACGCTCGGGCAGGCGCATATCTTGCAGGTGATCTGGAACTCCTTCCTGCTCTCCGTCGCCGTCGGGATTGGCTGTACCTTCTTTGGTATGGTGCTGGCGATTTATACCACGCGTATCGCCCGCCGTTCAGCGGTGATTGGCCGTATTTTCTCGATCCTGCCGATCGTCACGCCGCCGTTTGTGGTTGGTTTAGGCGTCACCCTGATGATGGGCCGCTCCGGCTACATCACCGAGCTGATGGTGACCTGGTTCGGCCTGACCAACACCAACTGGCTCTACGGTTTTACCGGGATCTGGTTGGCCCAGGTGCTGGCCTTTACGCCCATGTCATTCATGATCCTCGATGGGGCTATCAAGACCATCCATCCGTCGCTGGAAGAGGCGTCCTACACGTTGCGCGCTAACCGCTTCCAGACCTTTACCCAGGTGTTTATGCCGTTGCTGAAACCGGCATTGGCCAACTCGTTCCTGATCGTCATTGTTCAATCGTTGGCAGACTTCAGTAACCCCTTGGTTCTCGGCGGCAACTTCGACGTATTGGCCACGCAGATCTACTTCTACATTACCGGCGCGCAGCTTGATTATCAGGCAGCCAGTACGCTGGGCGTGGTGCTGCTGATGTTCTCGCTGCTGGTGTTCTGCGTGCAATACATGTGGATCGGCAAGCGTTCCTACGTGACCATTTCCGGCAAATCCAACCACGGCGACGTTCAGCCGCTACCGGTGACGCTGGTGTGGGGCGTCTCGTTGATGCTGTATGTCTGGATTGCCTTCAACATCTTGCTGTACGGCAGCATTTTCTACGGCAGCTTTACCGTTAACTGGGGCGTGGACTACACGCTGACGCTGGACAACTTCAGCAAACTGTTCGGCCAAGGCTTCAGCGATGGCGCATGGCCTTCCCTGATCGATACCTTGCTGTATGCCGGGATTGCCGCACCGATCACTGCCATCTTCGGCCTGCTGATTGCCTACATCGTGGTACGCCAGCAGTTCCAGGGTAAAAAAGTGATCGAGTTCAGCACCATGCTGTGCTTCGCGGTGCCAGGCACCGTGGCCGGTGTTTCCTACATTCTGGCGTTCAACAGCGCGCCGGTTTACCTGACCGGAACGGCAGCCATCGTGATCATTTCGATGGTGATGCGCAACGTGCCGGTGGGGATCCGCGCGGGTATCGCCGGTTTGGGGCAGTTGGACAAGTCGCTGGATGAGGCCTCCCTCAGCCTGCGTGCCGGTTCGCTTCGCACCATAGTGTATATCCTGCTGCCCTTGCTGCGCCCGGCGATCCTCTCGGCGTTGGTCTACAGCTTTGTCCGTGCCATGACCACCGTGAGCGCCATTGTTTTCCTGGTGACGCCAGATACGCGCGTCGCGACGTCCTACATCCTTAACCGGGTCGAGGACGGCGAGTATGGCGTGGCCATCGCCTACGGCTCGATCCTGATCGTAGTGATGCTGGCGATTATTTTCCTGTTTGATGCCCTGGTTGGCGAAGCGCGGGTCGCGCGTTCCAAAGCCCGGAATGCGGCCTGATACCCGGCGGAGAAGGATGAACAACATGTCTGACATTCAAGATAAGAAGCACTTTGTTGAACTGAAGAACGTCGCCAAGCGGTTTGGCAACAACACCGTGATTGAAAACCTGAGCCTGGCGATCCCCCGTGGGGATATGGTGACGCTGCTTGGCCCTTCCGGCTGCGGTAAAACCACGGTCCTGCGCCTGGTCGCCGGGCTGGAAAAACCCAGTGGCGGGCAGATCTTTATCGACGGCGAGGACGTGACCGATCGCTCCATTCAGCAGCGGGACATCTGTATGGTGTTCCAGTCCTACGCGCTGTTCCCTCATATGTCGCTGGGGGATAACATCGGCTATGGCCTGAAAATGCTGGGAAGGCCCAAGGCGGAGATCCGCGATCGAGTACGTGAAGCTCTGATGCTGGTCGATCTGGAGGGTTTTGAAGAGCGCTATGTCGATCAGATCTCCGGCGGCCAGCAGCAACGCGTCGCCCTGGCACGTGCGCTGATCCTCAAACCCAAGGTGCTGCTGTTCGATGAACCGCTGAGTAACCTGGATGCCAACCTGCGCCGCAGCATGCGTGAAAAGATCCGCGAATTGCAGCAGCAGTTCAACATCACCTCACTCTATGTCACCCACGATCAGAGTGAAGCCTTTGCGGTTTCCGACACCGTGCTGGTGATGAACAAAGGGGAAATCATGCAGATTGGCGCACCGCAAACGCTGTACCGCTACCCGGCCTCGCGCTTTATGGCCGGATTTATGGGGGATGCCAACATCTTCCCGGCCAAGGTGACCAGCAGCGGCGTAGAGATCTTTGGCTACGCGGTGCCACGCCCACAAGGCTTTGCTGCTGGTTTGCAGCAATGTACCGTGGGCGTGCGCCCGGAGGCGATTACCCTCAGCCAACATGGGGAACCAAGTCAGCGTTGCACCATCAGCAAGGTGGCCTATATGGGGCCGCAGTATGAAGTGCTGGTGAACTGGCACGATCAGTCGCTGCTGCTGCAGGTAAACGCTACACAGTTGCAGCCCGAACCGGGCGACAGCTATTTCCTGCAAATCCATCCGTTCGGCATGTTTGTCCTCGCCGACGAGTAAGCCTTAATTTACTCCCCGCTCGTGGTTCCGGGCGGGGATTTTTCGATGTCCATTCCCTACTCCCGTCTCGATATCACCGCATTTACGGCACTGATGTGATCTCGCTCTGTTTCTCGCCGCCGTCGGGCATTATCACTATCGGTTGAACTTAACGCGGGCATCTATGGGGTAAATCTGCCAAAAGCTCAACGGGTTGCGCATTCTGTAAGCAAACAAACGCAGAATGCGTAATCCCCTTTGACTTCCCCCCTGCACCCCGTTATGATTCCGCCCGTTCACACGATTCCTCTGTAGTTCAGTCGGTAGAACGGCGGACTGTTAATCCGTATGTCACTGGTTCGAGTCCAGTCAGAGGAGCCATATTTAGAGAAGCCCGCGTAAGGAAACTTAAGCGGGCTTTTTGCTTTTCAGTGACCCGTCCTGAATAGCGTTGACACGTTTTCGACTTAAATCCGGAGAACGTGATAATGGCCGAGTTTAAACGTACACAACGTGACTATCCTTTGTCTTTTAAAATTGCTGTTGTTGAGCAGGTTGATAAAGGCGAAATGACCTACAAACAGGCTCAACTGCGCTATGGTATTCGGGGACGTTCGACCGTTCTGACCTGGTTGCGCAAGCATGGCCATCTTAACTGGGCCCCAGGTCTTCCCCATCTCTCCAGCCGGGAGTTGCCCATGAGCCAACCGCCTGCCCCTTTAACTCCTGAACAAAGGATCAGGGAACTTAAAGAACAGCTTGAGCTGGTCACCCAGATCGCACTGTGATTAAAAAATACGCTATCATCTTGTCTAGACAGTGAAAATACACAAAATAAAACCGTTCTGACGGGCCCGACTGGGAAATAGCTTTGTTCTGTTTATGGAATTCGAGCTTACTATTCCCGGCCCCTATCCCCCAGTCGTATTTATCGACCGAGAAAAACCATTTGTCATTGCATTCAAGTAAAACTCAGATGATTGTAGCCGGCTTCAATAACGGTCAACTCTTCTGCACTAAAAGTCTGCCGTTTTCGCTCACCCCGGTAATACCAACAGCAATGCACCAGCCCCTTATCAGACGTAGTTCCACTGACGACCATGATTGCAGGTCGTTTACGTAAGCGTACAAGCATCCCAGGCATAAACATTAACCGCCCCCTGCTAAAGCAGAGCTATTAGTCTGCCCCATCTTTAATACACTCATCATAATGAATTCGTTTGCCTGTTTGAGGGCAGAAAAGTCAGGTTTGACCTTGCCATAAACACGCATTCCTTCAAGCATTATGAAGAGGCTTTCAGCCATAATCTCGGCCTTGACATCCAGCCTGAATATGCCTTTTTCTTGGCCCTGCTTGATTATGATCAACAGGTTTTTCTTAATTCCGCTGAACATATAGCTGACTTTTTCGTAGATATCCTTGTCATCTGGGAGCAACTCACTCGCCGTAGCAATGGTAAAGCAACCCCGGGTACCATCTTCGCCGGTAGACAGTAAAGCACAGTAATTCAGCGTTTCTCTCAGTGCTTTTTCAGGATCCTGCTCACCTGCGCGTTTTTCCATTCTCCGCAAACCATCATCCATATACTGCGTTAACGCAGCCAGAAAAATGGACCTTTTATCCGGGTATAGCTTGTAGATGCTCGCGCTGGCCAAGCCCGATACCTGCATTAAGTCAGCCATTGATGTGGCGTGAAAACCTTTCATCCAAAACACGCTAAGCGCAGCATCAAGAAAATCCTGCGGGTGAAATTCTCGAGGTCTACCAAGATTTTTTTTCATATTTTCCACTATTTTTTCTTATCGTGATATAAGCCCACCATGAATTGTAGATTAATCAATCCACAAGTCAAGAGGTTAATGATTAATAAAAGAAAGTAATCATATAATTAAAACAACCGCATGTTTTTACTTGAATTTTACAATCATGATTGGAAAGATGTTTAATTTCACAAATCACTCTTATTCAATTTAACAACCAATCTATTCTTTTTTATTCCTTTTTGATACTTCCACAGCATAAAAACCGCATGTAATTCTAGCTGTGATTAATTAATGTTTTCATATGGAGATCGCTATGAATAAGGAAAAAACACTGAAGTTAATCGAACTTAGTCACGAAGAAAAATCAGTAATTCTCGATAAAATAGCAGGGCTAACCTATTCGCCAGAAGGAAGTTCAGAATATATTAAAGCTATAAGAAAACTGATGTGGAGTATTCTGCCTGAACACTTAACTGATGCCCTAGAAGACCTCAAAAAGCCATTTCCAGAATATGCAGGTATTAAAGTTACAAATCTGCCTGTTGATAGCGTTATTACAGGTAGCCCTCACAACAATGAAACAGGTAGACTATTCAAAAGTGGTTCTGTAACAGAGAATATTTTAGTTGGCATGGGCGCTATTTTAGGAGAACCCTACTCCATTGCTCATGAAGGATATGAATTGGTCAATAACCTGACCCCACATAAAGAAAAAGCGTCTGATTATACCGGATTAGGCTCCGCAGTCGAACTTGACTTTCATATTGAAAATGCAGCACAAGTTTATCAGGAGGAAGGTGATACTTCCCCTTTCGTACTCATACTTCTAGGGGTGAGGGAAGATACACAAGCAAAACCATTAACTCGAATCTCTGATGCTCGCAAAGCGCTTAAGCAACTTTCTGCAGATGATATTGCTGTATTACGAGAAAGATCTTTCATTATCAAAGTCCCTCATCGCTGGAGATCGGCCACGGTTACTCCCAGAGATAATACAGAGTTAGTCCCTGTCGTTTCTGGACCGATAAATGCGCCTAGGATAACCGTGGCATTTTACCCAGATATGGTTATACCCGTTAATAGCAGGGCTCAAGAAGCATTAGAGAAATTACATATCACTATCCGGAGTGTGGCTGAAGGCATTCATATTACTCCTGGTACAATGGTGATAATCAACAACAATTTCATGCTGCATTCTCGCGATCAATTCACAGCCAATTATGATGAAAATGGCCGAGCCTATCGCTGGGTTCAGCGTATTTTCGTCACTAAAAATTTATGGCCTTTCCGCAATTTTAGTTGCCAAGGCGAAAGGATTTACAACGCTAAATTGCTCACCGCAGATCAAAAATGTACTGATGAATAAGAGGCTGAAATGCAACTCGTCATTATAGGTGCTAGAAATACTGGCACCAGCTTATATCTTGTGTCGCTGGCGATTCGCTATGGTTATAGCGTCACCGTGTTAACGGCTGAACATGATAATCTCAATGGCGCTTTTGAAAACGCCGTGCAGGTTATCTCATTGAATATTTCCACTGAGAACGTTATAAATTGGATTAAAAACAACCTGGTAGTATTTACCTCGGCATTACTGATAACAACTACACACGACTTATATGCAACAGTTGCAGCTCAAGTTGCCGATTGGTTTGGTGTTCCCGGCCCTGATAAAAAAGCAGTAGCTTACTGTGTATCTAAAATTAACCAGAGCGAGACACTTAGCCGCCTAGGTTTTCAGCAAGCTTCTCCAACTCGAGTTTCTCTATCAGAACAGCTACCTGCATCCCTGATCGCGACCTTAAGTTATCCTGTGGTCATTAAACCGGTTGAAGGCTCGGCCAGCCAAGGGATCAGTCTATGCCGGACAACGAAAGAAGCTTTAGTCCACCTTGAACACCTCAGTGCTAAATACAGGGCTCAGCCAGAAATTATCCCTGGTGGCGCAGTACTGATTGAACACTTCGTTGCAGGGCAGGAGTATTGTGTTGAACTATTTGATGGAGTTTTTATTGGCACTATGAAAAAAAACAAGCGTGCAAGCTCACGCTTTATTGAACGGGGTTACAGCTCTGATATTGATTTGACAGAGTCTCAGATTGACAGACTCATCCTCATGACAGAGAAAATTACAGCCTCACTGAATCTGATGTGGGGCCCTATACATATAGACTGTATTATTAATGAAGAGCAGATATATATCATTGAAATTAACCCGCGCATTGCCGGAAGCTTTATTACCGCTATCATTCGAGATGCATGGATGTTTGATATCGCGGATGCACTATTAAAACGCTTGAGTGGGAAGCACGTTGAAATTTTTAGACGACGTGAGCCAAAAAAATTTGCTCAAGTAATGTTTTTTCTTGGTTGTGATCCTGAATCATGGCAAGTCCCTGTAGCAAGTCAACTGACGGACTCTAAAATCAAAGTGATATATGCACCGCAGTTCATTCCGGAAAGGGAGCGCCGAGCCTATGTTTATCTTGTGGTGGAGTGAGCAATGAAAGCACATCGACCTTCACTTCTTCAAGCTGCTCTTGTTACTTCACTTGGCTATATCGTGGTTCAGCTTGATGTCACTATCGTCAACGTTGCCCTACCGACCTTTGCCAGAATATTCCAAGCTGACATGTCTGGGCTACAGTGGATCCCAGATGCGTATGTCATCGTTTTTGCAGCCCTTCTGCTTGCAGCAGGCGGATTGAGCGATCGATTTGGCAGTCGGAGAATCAACCTCGTTGGAATGGTCATTTTCCTGTTTGCATCGCTAATTTGTGCTTCCGCTACCTCAATTGATATTATGATTGTTGGCCGTATCGGACAAGGGGTAGGTGCAGCCCTTATTCTTCCTTCATCACTCGCATTGCTCTCTGCAGTCAGCGAAGGCGATGCAGTACTCCGTACAAAAGCCATTGGATGGTGGAGTGCTATTGGTGGCATTATTAGTGCCGCAGGGCCTTTTATTGGAGGGCTTATATTAAAATATTTATCTTGGCACGCACTTTTTCTGATAAATATCCCGTTCTGTCTTGCTGGTTTAATTTTTACTCTTTATATTATCAAGGAACCCCCATGTCATCATCGCCAAAAAGTCGATACAAAAGGGATAGTGATTTTTATTATAGCCAGTTTTTCACTGGTGTTTTTACTTATCAATTTTGGAAAAAAATCCGTATATTCCCTTTCTGACCTTGCATTTATAATATTATTTTTCATTTCAGCGACACAGTTAATTCGGCACCTAAGAAATAATGAATATGCTTTTATACCTCCAACTTTACTGCGAACCCCCATTTTCTCAATGGGATTGCTTCTAGGCGCCACCATGAATTTTTCATTTTATGGTTCTATCTTTATATTAACCATTTATTTTCAGGTTTATCGCGAATTTTCACCCGTTATGACAGGGTTAGCTCTGCTGACTTTCACTATTATTGCTGTGGCCAATACTGCCAGCGGTTACTTGTCTGAACGCTTTGGCCCCCGCCTAACCATCACGACCGGACTGGTTACTGCCTCTGTGACCTACACTATTCTGGCTTTTCTTACGTATACCGATGCGAGTTATCTTGCTTTTGTATGTTTCCTATTTCTTATGCCGATAGGTGGCGGAATTGCCTTGCCCACGCTTATTTCGGCTTTCATTCATGCAGCACCTGCCGATAAGACGGCAACCGCCTCAGCAGCGATTAACTCCATGCGTCAAATCGGTGGTGCTATTGGCGTAGCGTTGCTTGGGCTTCTTGTCTCCGGCGTACATTTCCCAGTAAACGTCGGAGCTGCCACCGGCTTTCTTATTGCAGCCTTTACCATGCTGATAACAGCACTCCTTACCTATGCAATGTTTTATGAGTCTGAAATCAAGAGGGTTTAAGATGAATATCAGTTATATTCTTATTGTCGATGGGGCTTCTACTTCTGCAAGTTATGCTCCTTTATTCCGAGCTTATGGCATTCCTTGCATCCATCTGTTTAGCGATCCTGTTATAGCCAGTCACTTTGGAGCAATGATCAATCAGCAAGATTACGTGGCATGTTTGACCCATCAGGGTGACATAACGCAAACCCTTGAGCGTCTATCCAAATGGCAAATCTCAGCTGTATTACATGGTTTGGACTCAGCGTTAGCAGTGGCAGGAGCCATCGCCAACGCGTTGAATCTGACATATGTCAATGAGCCGGAGTTAAATCTAGCTAGGCGGCACAAGTTTGAAATGATAGAAACCGTCAGAAAAGCAGGATTACGAGCCCCAGAACAGATATTATCAGATAACATACAAGTCATCTTAAATTGGGTCGGGAACAGAAATCAGTATCCTGTTATTATAAAGCCAGTTGAAAGCGCAGGAGTAAAAGGTGTCTTTAAATGTAGCTCTATTAAGGAAGTACACCGGTACTTTAATAAGGTAATGAACTCGTCTTCATACTATGAAGAGCCAAATACAACTGTTTTAATTCAAAGCTTCTTAGCTGGGAAGGAATATATTCTTGATAGCGTATCGTTAAATGGAAAACACTACTTAACCAGTATTTGGCTTGTCAAACGTGACAACGGGTCATCGCCGTTTCTTGATAATATGGAAACAGTTGATCACACCTTGCCGAAATACACTGTAATTCGGGAGTATGCAACAGCTGTTTTAAATGCTCTTGGCGTCCGTAATGGCCCTTCACATCTTGAGGTTATTCTGACTGAAAATGGCCCAGCACTAGTCGAGCTTAACTGTCGCTTACATGGGAGTCTTGACCTCCGTCTGACCACTTATGCATGTGGCCGTAATCATGTCCAGGATGTGGTCACCTCCCTCTTATCCCCTGATTACTTTATGACCTCATGCTCTCATCCCCTTTCATTTTATGGTCAGGCGATGCATGTATTACTTCGTTCTCCTTTGGCCGGCCGTAAATTGCGCAAAGATTATTGGTCGAGATTAGAAACGTTATCTTCTTTTGTCAGTTATAAATCCAATTTACCTACTGAAGGAATAACTCCCAAGACTAAAGATCTGAAGACAGCGATAGGTACTCTATCTCTTTTTAATCGGGACAGTAAACAACTAGCAACCGATCTCCTTTTAGTACGCCATGAAGAAAATACAGGGGCCATGTATAAACAAGACTAAAAAACAGCCAAATTAGGGAGGTAGTTAAGATAAAAAGGCATGCACTGCCTCTCTTTTTAATTATTCAACTAACACCATTCTAATCGCCCCAAAAAAGAGCAGAAAATTTATGCAATCTCAACCAGCGCATATCAGGTGGCTAACCAAGAGCCTCACACCCAGCCCCTCAAACCTGCCTCCAGATCACACCCTCAACATTTAACATGAAAAGTACAATTTTTTACCTGAATGTTACATTCCATTAAATTACCCTTCCCCCATACTCATCCCACGCCCACCCCTACCGAGGGAACCAACTGATGAAAACTAGCAACCCGATGCTGGAAAAATTACTGCCCATTCTGCCACTTATCGCTGCCAACGCCGCACAGGCGGAAAGCGAACGAAAAGTACCGGATGAGAATATCCGTTTGTTAAAAAGCATAGGTATGCACCGGGTATTCCAACCGAAAAAATTCGGTGGCCTGGAAATCTCCCTGCCAGAATTCACCGACTGTGTCGCCGCGCTGGCCGGAGCCTGTGGCGGAACGGCCTGGGCTTTCAGCCTGCTATGCACCCACAGCCATCAGATAGCGATGTTTTCTGCCAAACTGCAACAAGAGATCTGGGGAGAAAATCCAGACGCCACCGCCAGCAGCAGTATTGCCCCGTTTGGCCGCATTGAGGAAGCCGAAGGCGGTGTCTATCTGAGCGGTGAAATGGGCTGGAGCAGCGGTTGTGACCACGCCGAATGGGCAATTGTCGGCTTTCGCCGCAAAAACGCCGAAGGTGAGCTGCTCTACAGCTTTGGCGTGATCCCACGCAGCGATTACGAAATCCGTGATGACTGGTTTGCGGTTGGCATGCGCGGCAGCGGTTCCAAAACGCTGGTCATTAAAAATGCCTTCGTACCGAACCACCGCATTGAAGCCGCTCAGGATATGATGCATGGGCGCTCTGCAGGTTTCGGCCTCTACCCGGACAGTAATATCTTCTACTCGCCCTATCGCCCCTATTTCGCCTGCGGTTTTGCCGCCATCAGCCTTGGCGTTGCGGAGCGTATGTTGGTCGCCTTTAAAGAAAAAACCCAAAACCGCGTGCGAGCCTATACCGGAGCCAGCGTGGGAACGGCCACCCCGGCGCTGATGCGTCTGGCTGAGTCCACCCATCAGGTTGCTGCCGCCCGTGCCTTTTTGGAGAAAACCTGGCAAGAACATGCCGAACACGGCCGTAAGCACCAATATCCCTCTCATCAGACATTGACGTTCTGGCGCACCAACCAGGCTTACGCAGTCAAAATGTGCATCGAATCGGTTGATCGCTTGTTCAGCGCCGCTGGGGCAACCAGCTGGATGGAAAGCAATGAGATCCAGCGCCTGTTCCGCGACTCACACATGACCGGGGCACATGCCTATACCGATTACGATGTCTGCGCACAGATATTAGGCCGCGAGTTGATGGGGTTAGAACCCGATCCGACGATGGTGTAACGAGCAGGAGTTCCTATTTAATGACACATCACACAGAACCAGCCCTGGATCCCCGCGCATTTCGCCGTGCGCTGGGTAATTTCGCCACCGGCGTGACGGTAGTGACGGCAGCAACCGCAGATGGCACCCGCGTGGGAGTCACGGCCAACAGCTTTAACTCGGTATCACTGGATCCGCCGTTGGTATTGTGGAGCATTGATAAACGCTCCGGCAGCTACGCGATCTTTGAGCAAGCCAGCCACTTCGCCATTAACGTGCTGGCCGCCGATCAGATGGATATTTCCAATCGTTTCGCCCGCCCCAGCGAGGATAAATTTGCCGGGATTGAGGTGGAGGTCGGCGCGGGTGACGTGCCTTTGCTTACCGACTGTGCCGCGCGCTTTCAGTGTGAGAAATATCAGCAGGTTGACGGCGGTGACCATTGGATCCTGATTGGCAAAGTGGTCGCGTTTGACGACCTGGGCCGCGCACCGCTGGTGTATCACCAGGGATCCTATTCCATGGTGCTGCCTTACCCGCAGGTGGCGGAGCGCGTTGCACAGAATGCAGTAGGCAGCGCCAGGCAGGAACGCTTGAATAACAACGTCTTCTACTTGCTCACCCAGGCGCTGCGCAGCTATCAAAGCAGCTACCAGCCCAAGCAGCTCTCCACCGGGTTGCGGGCCAGCGAGGCCAGAATGCTGCTGGTGTTGGACAGCGACGCCTGCCTTGATAAGGCCTGCCTGCTGGCAGAAATGGCGATGCCAACCAGAGAGATCGAAGAGGCGCAGGAAGCGTTGTACCGTAAAGGCCTGGTGTCCAGCACCGAGAATGGCCATCACTTGACCGAGGCAGGCGAACGCCAGGCCAGCGTGCTGAGAGATATTGCCGCCAAACAGCAAGAACAGGTCCTGTCCGCCTTCTCGGCTGACGAAGTGGGCATTTTGAAGAAGCTGTTGCGCGGTATTATTGCCAATAGTCAGTAATTTAAATCGGTAAACCTCATGCGCATTGTCAGCAACGGCAATGCGCATGAAAACCTCACCACCGCATCCTACCTATTCATGCAGCCGTGAACCTATTCGCGCCACAGATACCCTCTGCCCTACCCAACCTAGCGCCGCGCAAACGGCCATCACCAACGTCATGGCAAACGGCGTGTCATCCTGCAACCAGGAAACGGCCAGGCTTGCCAACGCTCCCATACCAAACTGCAAAGAGATCGCCAAGGCACTGGCGCTCCCAGCCTGTTGGCCACGCTGTTGCAACAATAGCGACAGGCTGTTGGTGCCAATGGCATTCACCAGCGACATAAACAACACCACCAGAATCACCAGGATGGACAGGCTCTGCTGGTGGAACACCAGTAGCAACAACCCAAACAACACCTGGGCGCTGCTTTGTATCATCAATAGGCGCGGCAGGCTGTAGACCTTCAGCATCCGCACGTTCAGCAGCAGCACGGCGATCATGCCTATAACGTTGCAGCCAAACAGCAGCCCGTAATACTGAGCGGGAACCTGGAAGTAGCTGATGTAGACAAAGGGAGAACCGCTGATAAAGGCAAACATGCCCGCGAAGGAAAACGCCAGGGTAGCAATAATGCCCATTGCTTCTCTGTCACGGACCAACAGGCAATAGTTATGAAACGCTTTCAGGATGCTGCCTGACTGCCCTGGCGGGGTCTTTAACGTCTCCGGCAGTACCCAGAATACCAATAACCCACTGATACAACCCACCACCGCCAACAGCATGAAGATGGCTTGCCAGTCGAAGATAGTCAGCAAAGCACCGCCTAACAACGGGGCCAGCAGCGGTGCAATCATGGTAACCAGCGTCATCAGCGATAACACTCGGGGCAGCTCATCCGAGGCATAAACATCCCTGGCAATGGCGCGCGCCATCACTACAGCGGCCCCGCTACCAAATGCCTGTAACGCCCGCAGTATCACCAGTTGCTCAACCTGCGTGACCTGCGTACAGAGCACGCTGGCAATCACAAACAGCAGCATGCCGCTCAGCAACAGCTTTCGCCTGCCTAGCCGATCGCTAAGTGGCCCGTACAGCAACATGCCGATGCAAAAACCGGCAAAGAATGACCCCAATGTATGCTGCATCTGCCCCTGTGTGGCATGCAGTTGTTGCCCCATCGCGGGTAACGCAGGTAGATACATATCAATCGACAGTGGGCCAAAAGCCACCAGCGATCCCAGTAGCGGGATCAACCATCGTGGCGGCCGGTTAGTAAAGGCAGGTGGCATAGCGGCTCCTTTATCATCAATAACGCCTCAGCGGTTGTGGGCGTGAGTCTTGGTGATCATTCGTTAACATATTAACAATCATCTTATAAAATGGACACATTTAAGACAACATTTGTCTCTTTCCTGACGAGAATGGATTTTATTAATACATTAAAGAAAACAGGGCTGGCGTTGAAACGCAGAGGGCTGAGAATGCTGGGAGGATGTATTTTTAGCGGGAACCCAGGGCTCCCGCAGAGGTTACAGTTGCCGCGTTGCCTTAGATCGCATTCAACTTCGCAATAGCTTCGCCCGGCAGTTTGAGTTGGGCTGCGGCAAGGTTCTCTTTCAGATGTGCCAAGGAGGATGTCCCTGGGATCAGCAGAATGTTGGGTGAACGCTGCAGCAACCAGGCTAGTGCCACTTGCATAGGCGAGGCTCCCACCTGCTGCGCAACTTCCGACAACGTCGTAGACTGCAACGGCGTGAATCCACCCAGCGGGAAGAACGGCACATAGGCAATGCCCTTGCCAGCCAGTTCGTCGATCAGTGCGTCGTCATCCCGATGTACCAGGTTGTAATTATTCTGTACGCAGACAATCTCACAAATCTTCTGCCCTTGCGCAACCTGAGCCGAGGTGACATTGCTCAGCCCGATATGGCGGACCAGCCCCTGCTGCTGTAGCTCGGCTAACACGGAGAGTGGCTCTTCAAGCGACCCCTCTGCCGGACCATGTGCATCAAACATGCAGCGCAGATTGACCACATCAAGCACATCCAACCCCAGATTACGCAGGTTGTCATGCACGGCCTGGGTCAACTCCGCCGGAGAAAATGCAGGCAACCATGCGCCTTGCTCATCGCGGCGAGCGCCGATCTTGGTGACAATGACCAGATCGTCGGCATAAGGATGCAGTGCCTGGCGAATAATTTGATTGGTGTAATGCGGGCCATAAAAATCGCTGGTATCGATATGGTTGACCCCGTTGGCAACCACTTCACGCAGAACCGCGATGGCCGTTTCAGGATCCTTCGGCGGACCGAAAACCCCCGGCCCGGCGAGCTGCATGGCGCCATAGCCGAGCCGCTTGACGGTATGCGTGCCGAGCGCAAAGGTACCTGACAGATGAGTGCTGGACATATTCAAACTCCTAATAAGATGGCGCAAAGTTCAGACGCTGCTGTTACCGACGATAGGCAAACAATATATACCCGTCGCCTGGCAAGCTACAGCGTTCAAACCGATGCACGATTGATTTAGGGTTGAATCATCGAGCCAGTTGATTAAATAACAAACCCATAGTGTGAACCATCTGGCAGCTCGATATCCAGACGCAGCTTGCCCCCTGCGGCCTCGATATAGCGTTTGAGCGAGGAGAGCTTCAGATCGCGGCCAGGTTTTTCCATGCCCGCCACGGTGGGTTGTTTGATGCCAAGTGCCTGCGCCATTTCGACCTGGGTTTTCTGCACCCGCTCACGTAGTTCGGCCAGGTGAATATTGAGCAGCGTATCCGCCGCAATGCGCTCAGCGCTGGCCACTACCTCGGGTTTTTCTTCCGCCAGGATTTGTTCGAGTGTTCTGCCCATGGCCTACTCCTTTTTTGTCGTTGAACCTAGACCAATATAGGTTAAATGCTATATAGGTGCAAACCTATAACCAGGCTGTGCGGTGAGCATCTAGGAGGGAATACCCACACATTGCAGCGTCCCTAAAAACAACACCATGTCCAACCGTAGGGGCGCAGCGTGCAGCGCCCCTACGTTCAGAACCGGTTGAAGTTTGTCAGCATGGAGAGTATCTACGAGGTGTTTGCCAGAGCTATCAAGCCCGATGGTGCTGCAAGCGTTCGTTACGATAGAAACTCAAGATACACCAGCCGAGGGCGATCAGGGCCAACGGCGCTCCGACGAAGCCAATGTTTGGCATTCCCAGATGCAGGCTGACCTGGTTGCCCAGCAACGCCCCGCCGCCGATCCCAAAGTTATACAAGCCGGAGAAGATCGCCATCGAGACATCGGTCGCATCCGGTGCCAGACTGAGCACCTTCGCCTGCATCGAAAGACCAATCGCCATGATGGCCATGCCCCAGACCACACACAGCAACGTCAAGGTCGTTTCATTACCGGAAGCGGGCAACAGCAATAACAGGCTGAGGGCCAGCAGACCAATTGCCCCCATGAAGAAACCCGACGGGAAACGTTCGCTGTAGCGGCTGAATAGCAGGCTGCCGACAATGCCCGCAGCACCAAACAGTAACAGCATCAAGGTGGTAAAGTTGGCGGATAACCCGGCCACGGTCTGGATAAAGGGCTCGATGTAGCTGTAGGCAGTAAAGTGCGCCGTCACCACAATGATGGTCAACATATACAGGCTGACCAGCTCCGGGCGTTTGAACAACAGGGGAACGCTGGCCAGTGAACCGGAATGCTCGCTTTTCAGCACCGGCAGCAAGCGCCACAGCATCACCAACGCCAGGGTGGCGCACACGGCAATGCCAATAAACGTCATACGCCAACCGAGTAGCTGCCCCACCACTCGCCCTAACGGTAAACCCAACACCATCGCCAGCGCGGTTCCCCCCGCCAGCATACTCAACGCCTGTGCCTTTTTGCCTGCGGGTGCAACACGAATGGCCAATGACGCGGTGATCGACCAGAACACCGAGTGCGCCAGCGCCACACCGGCACGCGAGATCACCAAGGTGGTAAAGTTCCAGGCCACCGCGGTGAGCACATGGCTGGCAATAAACAGGATAAATACCCCGATCAGCAGCTTACGCCGCTCAATCTTGCTGGTCAGCAACATACAGACCAGCGACATCGTGGCAACGATCCAGGCATAAATCGTGATGATCAGCCCCACCTGCTCGGTTTGCATCCCAAAGCTTTGGGCAATATCACTCAATAACCCGACGGGGATAAATTCGGTGGTATTAAAGATAAATGCCGAAATGGCCAAGACGACCACGCGCATCCAGGCGGTCGAGCGGGAAGTGCTGATTTCATCCATTGTAGGTGTTCCGGAACAGGGGCTGGCAGTGGCGCCATTTTAACTAACCCGTAACCAGAATGCGACCTAGATCACGTTTTTGTAGTGCTGTTTTTTTCAACAGTAGGAGCGCCATATTTGACGCCCCTAGGATCGAGGATGTTCAATGCGCCCCTCATCGGGGCGGTTACCTTTATGCGCCTCCCAGATAAGCCTTTCTCACCTCCTGATTGCTCAGCAGTTCGGCACCGCTGCCGCTCAGGCGGATTTGCCCATTGACCATCACATAGCCCCGATCGGACAGCTTCAGCGCATGGTTGGCGTTTTGCTCCACCAGGAAAATTGTCATGCCGCCGTTGGCCAGTTCGCGCAGAATGCTGAAGATCTGTTTGACGATGATCGGTGCCAGCCCCAGACTCGGCTCATCCAGCAACAGCAACTTTGGCCGGCTCATCAGCGCACGGGCTATCGCCAACATTTGCTGCTCACCGCCGGACATGGTCATCGCCCGCTGGTTACGCCGCTCTTTCAGGCGCGGAAACAGCTCATACATACGTTGCATATCTTCAGCGGCATAGCGGTTACCAAGGGTGATGGTGCCCATCAGCAGATTTTCCTCTACGCTCATGTCGGGGAAAATCCTCCGCCCTTCTGGGGCCTGCGCGATGCCACTGCTGGCCACAAAATGCGTCGACCGCTGGCTGATATCCGTCCCCTGAAACAGGATCTGCCCACCGCTGATGCGGGGTTGGCCAAAGATTGACATCAGCAAGGTGGATTTCCCCGCCCCGTTGGCCCCGATCAACGCTACGGTTTCCCCTTGCCTGACCTGTAATGACACCTGTTCCAGCGCCTGGATTGGGCCGTAATGGACATCTACCTCGCGAAATTCCAGCATCACCTCGCTCATCCCGCCAGCTCCTCTTCGTCTGCGCCCAGATAAGCGGCGATCACGCTGTCATTGTGTTGGATCTCCTGCGGCGTCCCCTCGGCGATCACATTGCCGTGATCCAGTACGATCACCCGGTCGGAAATCTCCATCACCATGCCCATATCATGTTCGATCAGCAGCACCGTAATATCATGATGCTGGCGCAAAAAGCGGATGATCCGGCTCAGGGTGGCGGTTTCCACCGGGTTCAACCCGGCGGCGGGCTCATCCAGGCAGATCATTTCCGGGGTAGTGCACATCGCGCGGGCGATCTCCAGCCGCCGCTGCTGGCCGTAGGACATCTCCCCCGCCAGGCGGTTGGCACAGTCCACCAACTCGACCACCTCCAGCCAGTAAAATGCGCGGTCCAGTGCTTCATTTTCTGCCCGGCGATAGGCTGGCGTATTGAGCACGCCAGCAATCAGGTTTCGGTTACTCAAACGGTGTTGCGCCACCAACAGGTTCTCCACCACCGACATCTCACGGAACAGGCGGATATTCTGGAAGGTGCGGGCAAGCCCGGCACGGTTCACCAGATGTGTGCCACCAAACATTTTGTAGTAAAGGCGCGACCCCAGTTGCGCGGGGTTAATCCAATCCCCTGCACGGAATTTCTGCCCGAGGATACGGATCACATCGATGGGTCGTTTGTGAGTATTGAGCAGGATCGCCCCGCCGCTGGCATGATAAAAACCCGTCAGGCAGTTAAACACCGTAGTTTTCCCCGCGCCGTTCGGGCCGATCAACGCGGTGATCGACCCACGTTCCACTTCCAGGTTCACATCGTTCAGCGCTTTGATGCCGCCGAAGTGCATCATCAAATGTTCAACGCGCAAAATGGCATCGCTCATGGTGCTACCCCCTTGCGTGGCGTAAAGCTGCTACGGCTGATACGCACCAGGCCGCGTGGGCGCCAGATCATCATCAACACCATCAGTACGCCAAACAGCAACACTCGATATTCGGCAAAGCTGCGCAGCAGTTCCGGGGCCACCGTCAGCACAAAGGCAGCCAGCACGACGCCGATAGTCGATCCCATTCCCCCCAGCACCACGATCGCCAGGATCAGCGCCGATTCAAAGAAGGTAAACGATGTTGGATTGACGAACCCTTGATAGGTAGCAAAGAACACCCCGGCGATACCCGCGGTGGAAGCTCCCATCATAAACGCCGAGAGTTTGACCAGCACATGATTAAGCCCGAGCGAACGGCAAGCGATTTCATCCTCCCGTAAC
Source organism: Serratia sp. NCCP-200 (assembly GCF_059697885.1). Lineage (NCBI taxonomy): Bacteria > Pseudomonadati > Pseudomonadota > Gammaproteobacteria > Enterobacterales > Yersiniaceae > Serratia > Serratia sp. NCCP-200. Next base: position 796,735 of record NZ_BAAKUJ010000001.1, on the reverse strand, counting down.
GCTTCCCATGCCCGCCCTATCGGCATCCTCGTCAACCGATGTTTGACGAACAGCACCAGCAACACCACCAGGCACAGCACCGTGTAGATAAAGATAAACTTCAGGTTGGGGTTGTAGGTAATACCAAGAAACTCGTGGATCGGTACTCCCCCTTCCTTGGCTCGGCGGCCAAATTCCAGGCCGAACAGGGTCGGAGCAGGAACCGAAACGCCGTTTGGCCCGCCGGTCAACGACACCCAGTTATTCAGCACTAGGCGAATGATTTCACCAAAACCCAGCGTCACAATCGCCAGATAGTCACCGTGCATACGCAGCACTGGGAATCCCAGCAACGCCCCAGCCAGCGCCGCCATCAACGCCCCCAGCGGCAACATCGCCCAAAAGCCCAGGCCAAGATACTGATAGCCCAGCGCCAGGCCGTAGGCACCAATGGCATAAAACGCCACGTAACCCAGATCGAGCAGCCCGGCCAGCCCCACCACAATGTTCAATCCTAGCCCTAACAACACATAAATCAGGCCGAGGATCGCCACGGTCAGCAGGTATTTGGTCGCCATAAATGGGAACAGTAATACCAACACCACCAGTAGTGGCAGGATCCAACGCAGGCTCGTCCTGGCTCCGACTGGACGAACATAGACACCGTCATTGCCCCCTTCAAAACGCGCCGACACCCTGCGCCCCAACGACGTTTGCAAAAACAGGCTGAGTAACAGTCGCCCCACCATCACTACCGCGATAATCACCACCAGGCGGTGTGGCTCAAAGTTGAAACTGTAGCCGTCCAGCACAATACCGACGATCGGGCCAAACACAATCAGCGCGATCAGGCCCGCGAGAACGGCATCCAACAGGCTGCGTTTAATACTCAGCCCTTGATGAACTGTGGATTGAGACATAGTTTCCCTCACACCTTAGCGACCATTGGCCGCCCCAGCAGGCCCTGAGGGCGGAAAATCAGGATCACCACCAGCAGACCGAATGAAAACACATCCTTGTAATCCGAGTTCACCATGCCGGCGAACTGTGCCTCTGCCACGCCAAGCAGCAAGCCTCCGAGCATCGCGCCGGGCAATGAGCCAATGCCCCCCAGCACCGCTGCGGTGAAGGCTTTGACGCCGATAATAAAGCCCACGTAAAAATCGAAGGTGCCGTAGTTCATGGTGACCAGCACCCCGGCCAGCCCGGCCATCGCCGCGCCAATCACAAACACCAGCGAGATCACCCGATCGGTATTGATACCGAGTATCGACGCCATCTTGCGATCCTGTTGGGTAGCCCGGCAGATACGCCCCAGGCGCGTGCGTTGGATCACGTAGGTAAGCACCGCCATACCCAATAGTGCAGCGACCAGAATAAATACCTTGGTGTAGGTAATCTGGATCACACCGCCATCAAAATTGAGCCGAAAAACGCCGTCCAGCAGCGTGGGGATCCCCTGCTGGCGCGGCCCCTGACTAATTTGCGCGTAGTTCTGCAAAATCAGCGACATACCAATGGCAGAAATCAGCGGAGCCAGACGCGTGGAGTTACGCAGCGGTTTATAAGCAATACGCTCAATCACCCAGCCATAAACGCCGGTAACCACGATGGTGAAAACCAGGGTGCCCAGGATCAACAGCGGGAAAGAGTGGAGACCAAAGAAGGAGAGCAGCGCCAGGCCAATCGCACACAGATAGGCAGAAATCATATACACCTCGCCGTGGGCGAAGTTGATCATGCCAATAATGCCGTACACCATGGTGTAGCCGATGGCGATCAGGCCATACACCGCGCCAAGGATCAGGCCGTTAATCAGCTGTTGCAGGAAGAATACGTCCATAATAAGCAATCTCACCTGATGGGCGGGCCACAAGTTCAGCACCACGCGGCCCAAAGGAGGTTAAGGAACGGATCCGCCACACGCTCGGATCCGTTGATCTTTACATCAGAGCTGGTGATATTTGCCTTTGTCATCCCATTGGTAGACCACGTAGTCTGATACCTTCAGGTCACCTTTTTTATCCCAGGCTTTTTTCCCCATCACGGTATCCACATCGTGAGATTTCAACCACTCGCTGGCCTTCGCGCTATCTTTACCGCCGGTGGCATTGAACGCTGCAGCGATGGCCTGGATCGATGCGTAGGAGTACAGCGTGTACCCTTCTGGCTCAAATCCACTCTCGCGGAACTTGGCGATCACAGCTTTCCCTTCTGGGATCTGACGGGGATCGTTACCGAAGGTCATCAGCACGCCAGTGGTGTACTGTGGCCCACCGGCCGCCGTTACCAGCTCCTCGGTAACAATACAGTCGCCGGAGAAGAATTTGGCTTTCACCCCTTGCTCACGCATTTGGCGCACCAGCGGACCTGCTTCTGGGTGGCAGCCGCCGAAGTACACCACGTCTGGATCCACCGAGGCGATTTTGGTCACCAGGGCGTTAAAGTCTTTCTCACCGCGCGACAGCCCTTCATACATCACTTCCTTCACGCCACGTTTGTTCATTTCTGCCTTGGCGGCATCTGCCAACCCCTGGCCATAGGTGTCCTTATCATGGATGACGGCAATCTTCTTCGCCTTCAGGGTATCCAGCATGTAATTGGTGGCGATAACCCCTTGCTGATCGTCGCGGCCACACATGCGGAACATGTTATTCATGCCACGTTCGGTGATTTGCGGGTTAGTGGAACCGGGTGTGATAGCAATGATCCCAGCCTCGTCATAGACCTCCGAAGCGGGCATGGTGGAAGACGAGCAGAAGTGCCCCACCACCGCAGCGACGTGATCCTGATCGACCAACCGGTTAGCTACCGAGACTGCCTGCTTAGGTTCACAAGCATCATCGCCTTGCGCCAGCTTGATTTTTTCCCCTTTAATTCCCCCGGCCGCATTGATGTCTGCGGCAGCCTGCGAGGCCCCACGCCAGTATTGATCCCCATAGGTGGCATTTGGGCCGGAGAATGGCCCGGCAACGCCAATCACGATATCGGCATGTGCAGAAAAAGCCGTACTAAAACAACCAATAAGCAGAGCAGCAAGCGGGGTTTTTAGCAATCTCAATGACATTTTGCATTCCTCAGCACTGTTTTAGCGAAAGACCGTAGACCCGGCAGATTGCAGATTGCGGCCAATAACGGCGGCAGTTGCAGGATGACGGGTAAATGACGTGGAGCAGTCACTTTATGTGTAGTCGGGGAAAATAATTTGCGCGAGAGCGCAACCGATTTACCCGCGTTTATCCAAGCAAAAATCTAGCCATTGTGACGGCGCATACAAAAATAGAGCCGATTTGCTGGCGCTCTCAGCCGTAAAAATGAGGAGGCTCACTGGTTTTAGCGGACAACGAGCGTTAGAAAAGAACGAGGAGAATTTGCTGGCGCACCTTGCTGGTGCAACTGGAATGCATTTTGGATGAGCAGAAAACAAAAACGCTCCCTAAGAGAGCGTTTCTGGTACAACACCATGTATTCCCGGAACATCTGAATACGGGGTATGCGCGTTAGGCGCCAGTCACACGCTCGATCAAGGCATTGGTCAGGTCGGTGCTGATACGGTTACAGGTTTTGGCAATGCGGAACTGATAGGCAGCATCCATGATTTGATGGATTTCGGTGCTGACGTTGTCACGGATACGCATGTAAAGCTTGGCCTGCGCCACGATATCGTTCAATTCCACGCTGCGGGTTTGATACAACCGCGGGCTAACCTGTTGCAGAGCATTCAGCTCTTTCATGCAGGGATACATGATGTCATCGGTACCCACAGAAGCCATCGGCTGAGCTGGCTGCGTAACGGTAGCACTCGGCGTGACTGGGGCTGGCGCTGGAACACCGGCAGCGGTTGCAGGTTTGTTTTTCGCAGTCTGACACCCTGCCAGCAACACACACAATGCAGCTATGGCGATTGTTTTTTTCATTACTAAAAAACTCCGGGAAACAAAGGAACGGCGTGGTTTACCGCTATAAAAATGGCTTGGCGTAGCATAGAGTAATAAAGCAAGCATTGACAAGATCTGCGAGGGCCCCATTACTGCTATCAGCATAGAATGCCCGCCAGAGTAACATAGAAAAATCTTAAAAAAAATCACTTATCGCCAATTAGAACGACTTACCATTTTGATTTAAATCAACTTTTCTGGAAAAACCAAGAATCTGGCAGATGAAAAATAAAAAAACAATCTCGATCACAGTTTGGTAAAAAATAAGCAGATATTTTGGGTTTTCGCTAGTGGCCCCATTCAGATGGCATCAAGACCCTTCCTGATTAATTTATATTCGGTGAGTAGTGTTTTTGTGGGATCGCTTTATGAAGGTGCTACTTAGCATTCTGTCATGGTCGTTAAGCTGCATGTTGAACGCGCTGATCTTTTCCTCATGGTTCCGCATTTTACGCGTTGTTAACCAAAGCAAAGTGCCGAAAAACGAGCCAATATGCTCAATCTGGCAGCAAACGCACTTTTCCCTCACTTTAGTGCTTTGACAAACCCAATACGCCTCGCTATTATTCGCCTCGTTCACACGATTCCTCTGTAGTTCAGTCGGTAGAACGGCGGACTGTTAATCCGTATGTCACTGGTTCGAGTCCAGTCAGAGGAGCCATATTTAGAGAAGCCCGCTTAGGAAACTAAGCGGGCTTTTTGCTTTTCAACGGTGTCTCAGCAGTTCGCCCTATTCCCTATACTTTCACATGCTCCCGCCGTAAATGGTAATCCACCTGATACTCGCTGGCATTTCTGAACATCACCGAGTAATTCACGAAATCGCCGCTGTCGCTGTATGACAGCGAGGTGATGCGCAAAATAGGTGTCTGCTCATCGACATTCAGCAGCTTCGCCATCTTTTTATCGGCCAGCACAGGCGTGAGGCTCTCATAATTGCCGCGCACGATGATGTGGCATTCATCTTCGATATAGCTGAATTTTGACCCCTCCAGGTGGGCAACGGACAAATTGCGATAGAGCTTCGCTGGCATATAGCTGTCTTCTACCATCAGTGGCTTGCCGTCGACCGAACGAACCCGGCGCGAGTAGTAGATCCGTTCATCAATCTTGATGCGCAGCTGGCTGGCGATAGCGGGTGGCGCGGGCATAATAGTAAACTCCAGCACGTCGCTTACCACCTCCTTACCCTGATTGCGCATTACCTCGATAAATCCGGTCAGGTTGGTGGTTTCATGATGCACATCTTTCTTCGCGACATACGTGCCGCTACCGTGGCGGCGCTCCACCAATCCCCACCCCACTAGCAAATCTATCGCTTTGCGAATAGTCATGCGGGAGACGCCAAACTCTTCTGCCAGGCGAACCTCCGCAGGCAATGGGCTGCCAATATGATAATCGGCGGAATTGAGCCGAATGCGTAGTCTGTCGGCTATGGATTTGTAGATCACTGATAGACCTCTCTGGAGTTCCGCGCTGCGCTTAAATAATCCACACCCTATAAATTAATAGGCTGTTTTTATTGAAGTTGCAAACAACCTCATCAAGTGAAAATTCCAAGCGAAATCGTCGTGTACAGTTTTATGACGAAAAGTAGACAACTTGGTGCAAACAAAAACCATGAATGCGATCACGAATCGGTGCGACGGACAAAGATAACCCCTCACGTACTCCCTACTCTGCTTCTCAGACCCGCGTTAAAGAATAAGGTCACTTCCCCTACAGGTTGTTACATGAGGATTTAACATGCTCAGTCAAATACAACGTTTTGGTGGCGCAATGTTTACCCCGGTCCTGCTATTCCCGTTTGCCGGGATTGTGGTCGGTATCGCCATTATGCTGCGTAACCCGATGTTCGTCGGCGAAGCGCTCACTGCACCCGATAACTTATTTGCGCAAATCGTCCATATTATTGAAGAAGGCGGCTGGACGGTATTTCGTAATATGCCACTGATTTTCGCCGTGGGTTTACCGATTGGCCTGGCAAAACAGGCTCAGGGCCGCGCCTGCCTGGCTGTGCTAGTCAGTTTCATGACCTGGAACTATTTCATTAACGCAATGGGAATGACCTGGGGCCAGTACTTTGGCGTTGATTTTAACGTCGACCCGGTGGCGGGAACCGGGCTCACGATGATTGCCGGCATCAAAACGCTCGATACCAGTATTATCGGTGCGATTGTGATTTCCGGATTGGTCACCGCTATCCACAACCGCTATTTCGATAAACAACTTCCCGTTTTCCTCGGTATTTTCCAAGGCAGTTCATTCGTCGTCATTGTTGCCTTCTTCGTCATGATCCCTTGCGCGTGGCTAACCCTGTTCGGCTGGCCAAAAGTACAGATGGGGATTGAATCACTGCAGGAATTCCTGCGCAGCGCTGGCTCGCTCGGCGTGTGGGTTTACACCTTCCTTGAGCGCATCCTGATCCCAACAGGGCTTCATCACTTCATCTACGGCCCATTTGTCTATGGTCCGGCAGTCGTGGAAGGAGGCATTCAGGTTTATTGGGCGCAGCATTTGCAGGAGTTCAGTCAGAGCACGCTGCCGCTGAAAACGCTGTTCCCAGAAGGCGGCTTTGCGCTGCACGGTAACTCGAAGGTGTTTGGCTGTCTGGGGATTGCGCTGGCTCTCTACGCCACCACGGCACCTGAAAATCGAGTGAAGGTGGCAGGCCTGCTGATCCCCGCCACGTTAACGGCGATGCTGGTCGGCATTACCGAGCCACTGGAATTTACCTTCCTGTTTATCTCGCCGGTACTGTTTGTCGTCCACGCATTTCTGGCCGCTACCATGGCGACGGTCATGTATATGTGCGGCGTGGTGGGCAACATGGGCGGCGGCCTGCTAGACCAATTCCTGCCGCAAAACTGGATCCCGATGTTCCACAACCACGCGTCAATGATGTTTATTCAGATTGGCATTGGACTTGCCTTTACCGGTATCTACTTCCTGGTGTTCCGCACCCTGATTCTACGTTTCAATCTGAAAACGCCGGGCCGCGAAGAGGCTGAAATCAAGCTCTACAGCAAGGCGGACTATCAAGCATCCCGCCAGCAAACAACAGCAGCGGCAGCGAAAGAAACCAAACAAGGCCAGGCTGCCGGTTTTCTCGAAGCACTTGGCGGAGCAAGCAACATCCTGAGCGTTAACAACTGTGCGACCCGCCTGCGTATTGCCCTGGTGGATATGTCGCTGACGCAAAGCGACGACATTTTTAAAGCGCTGGGTGCCCACGGTGTGGTGCGACGCGGCAACGGTATACAGGTAATTGTGGGGCTGAACGTCCCGCAGGTCCGCGACCAGATCGAAAACCTGATGAAAGACGCTTCTTCAAGCGAACTTAAATCCATGACGGAGGCAGTATCATGAATAAATTCTCTGTAGTTGTAGCTGGCGGTGGCAGCACCTTCACTCCTGGTATCGTACTGATGTTACTGGCAAACCAGCACCGTTTCCCGCTGCGCGCCTTGAAATTCTATGATAACGATGGTGCGCGCCAGGAAACCATTGCCGAGGCGTGCAAAATCATCCTGAAAGAACAGGCACCAGACATTGAATTCAGCTACACCACGGACCCCAAAGAGGCATTTAGCGATGTGGATTTCGTGATGGCACACATCCGCGTGGGCAAATACCCGATGCGTGAAAAAGACGAAAAAATCCCTCTGCGCCACGGCGTGCTTGGCCAGGAAACCTGCGGGCCAGGTGGAATTGCTTACGGTATGCGCTCCATCGGCGGCGTGCTGGAAATTGCCGACTATATGGAGCAATACTCACCAAACGCCTGGATGCTGAACTATTCCAACCCTGCGGCGATTGTGGCAGAAGCAACCCGTCGTCTGCGCCCAACGGCGAAAATCCTCAACATCTGCGATATGCCAATCGGCATTGAAAGCCGCATGGCACAAATTGCTGGCCTGAAAGACCGCAAAGAGATGCGCGTGCGTTACTACGGGCTGAACCACTTCGGCTGGTGGACGTCTATTGAGGATCTTCAGGGCAACGACTTGATGCCCAAAATCCGTGAATACGTGGCTAAATTTGGCTACGTTCCGCCATCAGATGAACATGGTACGGAGGCTAGCTGGAATGACACCTTTGCCAAAGCGAAAGATGTCTGGGCGTTGGATCCAGAAACCTTCCCCAATACTTACCTGAAATACTATCTGTTCCCAGACTACGTAGTAGAGCATTCCAACCCGGAGCGTACCCGCGCTAACGAGGTCATGGATCACCGCGAGAAGCACGTTTTCGGCTCCTGCAATGCCATTATCCAGGCGGGGAAATCCTCGGCAGGCGAGTTGGAAATCGATGAGCACGCCTCCTACATCGTCGATCTGGCAACCGCCATCGCCTTCAACACCCAGGAGCGCATGTTGTTGATTGTGCCAAACAATGGCGCTATCAATAACTTCGATCCAGAAGCCATGGTCGAAATCCCCTGCCTGGTTGGCAAAAGTGGCCCGCAACCGTTGGTGGTTGGCAATATCCCGCAATTCCAGAAAGGGCTGATGAGCCAGCAGGTGGCGGTAGAAAAACTGGTGGTCGATGCCTGGGAACAGCGTTCTTATCAGAAACTGTGGCAAGCCATTACGCTGTCGAAAACCGTGCCTAGCGCATCAGTTGCCAAAGCAATACTTGATGACTTGATCGAGGCGAACAAGGACTACTGGCCTGAATTGAAGTAAGTAAGGATAGCGTTATTCCCCTCCCTTAATCCCTGTACAGGCCAAGGAGGGGAAGATTGGAACCGGAGTTAAATGGGGGCAGCATGCAGTTGCCCCTACAATAACGCGTTTTACCAACGTAACACGTTGCCTGCATAGTCAATAAAGTGGTGCCCGCCTTTGCCGCGCCAGGCCAGAACCTGGCTCACAATGCCAGAGCAGCTTTGTTCGACAGTCAGTGTGGCATTGGTTCCGCCCATATCCGTTTGTACCCAGCCCGGATGCACCGACAGCAAAGTCACCTCCTGCAGGGCAGCGGTATCACGCAATCCGCGCGTTAACATATTCAGAGCAGCCTTGCTGGCGGCGTACAGCGGATAGGTCGCCGCTTCGTTCTCATTTAGACTGCCCAACTCCGATGTCATCAACGCCATCACGCCGGTTTGCGGTTTCACCAGCGGTATTAACGCTGCCGCACAGCGAACCGGGGAAAAGGTATTGGTCATAAACAGCTCAACGAGCTCATCATCATTCGCCTGGGCAACGTCCTGATGGGCTGGCCCGTAAACACCCGCGTTGATAAAGATAAGATCGAATTGTTGTGACAGCAGCCGTTCTTTCAGGGTAATCCTTTCATCATGATGATTGATATCTAATTTCAGCCATTGCGTGTCAGCCGGGCTATCGGCAGGCACCGCGCCGCGACAGGTTGCAACTACCTGCCAGCCCTGCATGGATAGCTGCCTGACAATGCCTAAACCTATTCCGCGTGACGCACCGATGATCAGTGCCGAGAATGGAGATGTCATGATTTTCTTCCTAATGCTGATAACGGTAGGTTTTCCCCCAGAATTACTCCGGCTCCACGTGGGTCATTTTGCCCATCACAAAGGCTAAATTAGCCGCCGCGATCAGTGCCGCAGCGTGGGCATCGGTACTCATCTGTTGCGCATAGAGCAGACCATTGGCAGCCTCGTTGGCTACGGTGATGGTCCCCACGCCGTTGCGATAAGACTCCAGCGCGGCGTCGTAGGTAATAAACGCGGTTTTTACCAGGTTCAATGCTGCCTGGTTGGCTTCTAGCGCGGATTGTAACGTATCGGCCGCCACGATAATCTCACGAACCGCAGCCTCCTGCGTCTTTTGGAAAGTCTCGTTTGCCACGGCGGCACGTGATTCTGCCTCTTTCACGCGGGCAGCTCGTATTCCACCATCGTAAAGCGGTACGGTAACGCCCAACAGAATGCTAGAGGAGGACGTTTGCTGACCAATGGACGGCAATCCCTGAATGTCAAAACGCCCATCTCCACCCGCGACCGCGCTGGCAAGATAAACCTTAGGCAGAAAATCCGCCTCTGCCGCCTTGATACCGGCGGTAGCGGCCTGAGCAGCAGCATAAGTTGCCAATACGTCTGGCCGCTGGGAGAGCGCCAGCTTAATCATCTGCTGGGTTGGCGCACTGGCCGTCTGCGGCAAAGGTTTATCCTCGGCATAGCCCACTTTGATTTGCGATGAGGCAGAAATGCCCATGGATGCCAGCAAAGCCTGCCATGCGTCACGTTCCGTTCCCTGCGCAACAACGCGATTCAATTCAGATTGCGCGACCTGCTGGCGTGCCTGTGCAACTTCCACCGTTGTCGCAACGCCATTTTTGTTACGCGCCAAGGCAGCATCGAGGATTTTCTGGCTATTGCGCAGCGTCTCCTGCGCTATTTTTCGGCGTGACTGGGCCGCACCGTATTGGTAATAGCTGCGCGTAACCTCATAAATAATCTTTTGATGCATGCCGTTAAAGGCGACGTTGGCGGCATAGGAGGTGTGCTTGGCCGCCTGTTGCAAAGCGCTACGTTGGCCAAAATCAAAGATTAACCACTGCAACGCCAGTGCCGGCACTACCGCGCTGCCGGAGGTGTCCAGATCGTGTTGGTCGCCAATGTCATAGGGCAACGGCGTTCGCGTTCTTTGGTAGCCGCCAATCACGCTGGCTGAAATCATCGGCAAAAATGTCGCTTCAGCCATGCCTACGCCCAGCGCTGCCTGCCGCGCCTGTTGCCAGGCGATGCGGGTATCCGGGTTTTGCATCTGTGCGATGTCTATCAGCTCAGGTAACTGATAGATCTGCTGCTGGTTGATCGCAGGCGGTGCAGGAAGTTCTGCTACCGCCGGGTTGGCCGGAACAGCAAATTCATGACTGCTGATGCCGTCAGGTGTCCAGGGAGAGGAAGGGCTAGCCGGAGCCAACGCCAGTTGGTCCGTGGCACAGCCTGCTAACAGACATAACCCCACTGCCGTGCTGAAAGTTCGTATTTTGAAAGTCTGAGTGCGCGGCTTCATCCAAGAAGTTCCTCAAGTCGCCTGATGCTTTGTTGGATCTCAAGTTCAACGGCGGGTGGCAAACCGTTGTTGCTGCCTGTTGGTTCTGGGGGATTAATCACTTCACCGCTCGAGGAAAGCCGGCTAAGCCGTTCCACATCGGAGAAGGACTTATCAAAGGGCAAAAACAGCGCCGGACAGAGGTTTTCCATTTCGCCAAGGATCGCTTGCAGACGCCGGTATTCTTCGGGAGAGGGGCGTAGCGATCTTGGCTCAAAAGGAACCAGCCTTAGCGCCTCCCGTGCCGTAGTCAGTTCTTCTTCAACCTCTGCCGCCTGTCTTATCGCTGCCGGGCGCTCTGTTGGCGATAACGCGGCAAGATTGCTTAATCCCGTGACCAGGCTGCGGATGCGAGTGCGAACAAAATCAGCAATGGCGACGGGCCACACGTAAGTGAATATCAAATACACCACCAGATTCCCCAGCAGGATCCCGAGTACTCTGTCGAGCGCGACGCCCAAATCCGTACTCGGACTAAAGCCATGTAACACGGTGAGTAAGAATGCCAGTCCGATTTGTATGCCCGCATAGGCAATCCGCTCATTGCCGCTTGATACCCAGGCGCTGAGCAGCAGCGCGCCGAACACCAGCGCCATTAACTGGCCGATATCGCTCAGCGACGGAACAATAAAAATCAGCGAAAGCACGCCCATCAATGCGCCTATCAGGCAGCCAACAATGCGTAACGTCAACTTGTGTACCGTCTCCCCCGCCGTGCCGAGCGCTGCGACATAACAGGTGATCATGGCGGTATGAATATCTTGCCAGTCCAGTGCGGTATAGACGAGATAACAGATCACGCTGGCCGCCGTGGTCTTTAAGGCAAATTGCTGATGGACGGGATTGGTAAAGGCGTCTGCGGCTAAAAATGAGGCTTTGGGCGCACTGGTGTCTACCGCGTTATCTGGCGTTGCAAGTTGCACCAGCGCGTGGGTGACTTCGTCATTTTTCCCACTCTGATTAAACGCTGGGGGTTCAATCACCCGGCCTGCGGTAATAGCCTCGGCTGCAGAACTGCACCAGTCGGCCAGTTCAGGGCGAGTTAACGCCGGTACGGTTTTATTGAGGGCTGAAATGGCCAGCAGTAACCGATAGCTGCTGTTGACAGCGGCGGTTAACCAGGCAGCCTCTGCGGCAGGCCGCAGATGGAAAATGCGCACGAGCATAGCCCGCTGTTGATGTTCACTCTGCCCTTCCCGCAACAGCTCCTCTACTTTATGCATGCTGGGGGCATCCGGGTGGCGTAATGCCTCACCGGCAACCGCTAAGCGCTCTGCCAGACTTGCGCGTAGCAGTTTCCAGGGTGGCCGCCCGATGAAAAGATTAAAGGCTACCAATAGCAGCATCGGGGATGCGGCCATCAGCCAGGCATACAGCACCGCGCGTACCGCTAACTCTCCATTCGGCGCATCGCCAAGTAGCGACATGATGAAAGCGATCACCAGCGCAATAATGCTGCCCACCGGCCCGAGCTTGCTCGCCGAGCCTAGCCAGAGAAAGGCAAACGAGCTAAGGACCAGCACCGCCATGCGTAAAGGCGCAGATTCCAGGGTATAAGGCAGGATCAGCAAGATCAGCCCCACCACTATGGAAACGAGCAGGGTCACCGCAATGGCCATCGCCATACTTTCGGCGGCGTCTGGTTTCATCACGAACAAAATCAGGTAGCAGCTAATCGCTGATTCGGGGATACCGTACAGCATGGCAACCAGCGTCATCAGCGCACAAAGCGCACCGACCCGCCAGGCCATCGCCAATCGGCCAGGGAAATAGGCCAAATCGCGCTTCACCTGGCGCAACATTCTGCCCCAGGGGCGGTCAGCAACCATGGTCGTCTCGTACTATTGCTACCGCGCTGGCACCAATTCGCATCAACTCCGCCGGCGGATCTTTAAGGGTGATCCGCACCGGGAAACGCTGTTCGACCCGCACCCAGTTCAGCGATTTCGGGACATAGGGCAGATTACGTGGAATATTAAACTGCTCCTCGGAGCTGATCCCCCAGCCAATGCCCTCCACTCTGCCCTGAATCGCACGCTGGCGATCGGCCATAACATATACCGTGGCGCAACTCCCCGGTTTGATGTGCGCCAGCTCTGTTTCGCGAAAGTATGCCGAGGCATGCCAGTGGTCGCTATTAATCAGCGTAAATACCGCCTGGTCCGGCATCACAAATTCCCCCGCAGAAACATTAAGCCCCACCACCAGGCCATTGTGCGGCGCTCGTATCTGGGTATTTTCCAGCTCTTGTTCGGCAATGGCCAATGCGGCGCGTCGTGCGCTGAGCAGAGCCTCAGACTCCGCAGCGCTGCTGATTAATGCCTGCGAAGCGACGGTTTGCTTCAGCGCCTGTTTCAGGCTGATTTCTGCATCGTGCTTGGCGGTCTGGGCATCATCCACCTGCTGGGCGGTGACATAGCCCTTGCCCAGCAGTGGCTGAATGCGCGCCAGCGTCTGAGTTGCCAGCTTAAGGTTGGCCCGCGCCCGATTAACCTGCTCATCGGTGATCGCTGCATTAGATTGTTCTGCGATCATCGTGCGGTGCTGCGTATCCCAAGCGGCTTGCGCCATCTGCAGTTCCGCCCGTGCCTGCTCGACCCGCAAACGATAAATCGTGGGATCGAGGGTGAACATCACCTCACCCCGTTGAACCTTGCCGTTTTCTGTCACATTAATGGACTGAATACGCCCAGGTACTGAGCTGCTGACGTTCACCACGCTGGCCCCGATGACCGTATCCTGCGACGTAGGATTTAACGAGTTTTGACGCAGCGTCAGCCACCCTGAAATAGCGGCAGTAATAACGATAACCACCCCAATGACGATCGCTATCCGACGTTTATTGCCCTGTTGTTTTAACGTGTTCATTTTTAGCGCACTTAGAATAAAAGCGATGACATAAAGGCTACGGCGAGCGCCAGGCAGGTATAGACGAAGAGTCGCCACGGCAGAACTTCGTCAATTCCCGCAAAAATCAGCAGAACGCGCGCCCCTATCGCCACCACGAGGCCAATCCCTGCACAGGCTAGCCAGGCAGGGAAATAAGAGCCGAGCACGGAAAATGCTGGCGCACCAAAGTCACGACACCCGATAAGGCTAAAGGTACTGACCAGCAATAAGGCCAACGCTCCATAACGCGTATGGCCTGAACGAAAAAACACAGGCCCCCGGCGCTGACGAAAAGAGTGTGCGCTTGCCATTTTATCTCCCAAAACCGCATTGCGGCGCTGTATTAAACCGCGCTGTTTTCCAGCGTATTTTTATAAATTTGCCCATTTTTCATGATCATCTGAAATGCTTCCTCAGGCTGGGCCAGCAGTTGAATATCCGTTAGCGGATCGCCGTCGACAATGATCATATCGGCCAGAGCGCCTGCTTCTATCACCCCGAGCTTCTCGGGATAAGGGTTACGCGGGCCGGAGAGCGCGCAAAGTTCGGCATTGACGCTGGTAGCCATTTTAAGAATTTCGAGAGGCGTATACCAGCGGATCAGCTTGGCAAGCTGGGCGCCTTGACGTGTGGCAAGCCTGGCGTCGAACAGTGTGTCGGTACCCCAGGCGGTCTTGATGTGGTGCTTTTTCGCCAGTTGGTAGGCGTTATCGGTTCCGGCGGACATCACCAGTTGCTTGGCGCGTGAAGCCGGATTCGCCATCGGTACGGCATCTTCATCGTCCAGGAAAGGTTGCAGGCACCACCATAGGTTTTCTTGCGCCATGAGCTCCACGGTCTGCTCATCCACCAACTGGCCGTGTTCGATACATTTCACGCCGCCTTTGATTGCCATGGTGACAGCGCGGGCCGTATAGGCGTGAACGGTCACGTAGGTACCCCAATTTTCCGCAGCGGTCACCGCCGCCTGGATTTCGGGCACGGAACCTTCCGTTACGTCGATGCCGTCATAGAGTGAGGCTACACCGCCACCGGCCATAAATTTGATCTGGGATGCCCCCCTCATCAGCTGTTCTCTGGCGCGCAACAACACCTGGTCGGCACCATCGGCAATGGCAGTTATCCCCACCCGCTCGATATAGCTCAAGGAGTCCGCGGGTGCGCGTGGGACTTCGCTGAGCATGCGAAAATCACCGTGGCCGCCGGTCTGGGAAATAAACGCTCCAGACGGGTAAATGCGTGGGCCAACCGTAATCTGCTCATCAATTGCACGCTTCAAGCCAAACACCGGCCCGCCCATATCGCGGACCGTGGTGAACCCACGCAGCAGCGTTGCCTGAGCTTCGGCAATCGCCAGCGCCTGGATATAGTTAAAATCGGCCGTCATCGCCGTCATCATGGAAGGACGAGCCATGATGGCATGCCAGTGCGCATCAATCAGGCCGGGCATCAGCACGCCACCGTTGCCGTCTATAATCGTTGCTTCCGCTGGCGGAGTCGTATCAGCAGGTTCAATCGATTTGATTTTGTTGCCTTCAACGATAACCTGCATGCCCTCGCGCAGTTGGTCAGAAACCCCGTCAAAAATCCGTACGTTGATAAACGCTTTCAACTGCGTAGCGCTGGCGGTGGCATTGGAATGCGTGGATTGTCCTGCAGGTATTGCTGCTGCGACCGTGGCTGTCGTTATCGGCGGCGCTTTCGCCGCCTGCCGGGTTAGCACCGTATTAATGCGTAAAAATGCCGGGCTGTGGCATAGGCATGCCTCAGAATGTTCGCAGGCAGGCTGAAACATGGGATTTTGCTGCATAACACAATCACTCCTAATCAAACCGACTTCGCCGGTAACTGCAGGTTTTGTTTAGAGTAATTGTAGAACGTAATCCTCACAATGCTTTATTTTTCAATAATTTTATATCCTCATTAATAAACCATTAGATTGTAGTGGATAACATAGGAATTAACTTATCAATCGCGAGAAAAGTCTCATTAACAGATTTAATGTTATTGTAACCATGACGCAACAATGATTAAATTACAGGCATAAAAATCTGAGTGCGACTAACCCTATGAATTACCAAACCCTCGCTTAAAAAATATTGGCAAAACGCTCAACAAGCCAGGCCAGCTTCCTACTGATTTTACTGGAAAAATATTATATTTAAGATGATTCCCTGTCTTTTTCACAAAATGTTCTAGAATTAACGCCAAGACTTGATGGCGTTAGTAGAGCACAGGGGACGGTTTTACGTGATCCTGCCGAGTATATTGACATATAAAAATCAAGAGGGTTTTTATGAGTAACAGTAACCAGAAAAATAACAGTAATGTTAATGATGATGTTTATTCCTCGATAGATTTGGCCATTTCGCTACCGAAATCTGGATTTCCAGATGCAGAGCGAAATCCTCGCCACGTATTTAGTGCCATCCGCGATGAATTAATGTTAGACGGTAACTCACGGCAAAACTTGGCGACATTCTGTCAGACCTGGGTTGATGAGGAAATTCGCGACCTGATGGATCTGTCCATCGACAAAAATATGATTGATAAAGACGAGTATCCACAAACAGCCGAAATTGAAGCCCGCTGCGTGCGCATGTTGGCCGACCTGTGGAAATCACCGTCGCCGGACACCACCCTGGGCTGCTCCACCATTGGCTCGTCAGAGGCCGCTATGTTGGGTGGGTTGGCGTTGAAATGGCAATGGCGCAAAAAACGTGCCGCACAGGGCCTGACAACCGATAAGCCCAATATGATCTGCGGCCCGGTGCAAATTTGCTGGCACAAATTCGCGCGTTATTTCGATGTGGAGTTGCGAGAAATCCCTCTGGAAGGCGATCGTCTGATCATGAGCCCGGAAGAGGTACTGAAACGAGTCGATGAGAATACCATCGGTGTGGTACCCACCCTCGGAGTGACCTTTACCTGCCAGTACGAGCCGGTAAAAGCGGTCAGCGACGCACTCGATAAGCTGCAACAAGACACCGGCCTGGATATTCCTATTCATGTCGACGGTGCCAGCGGCGGCTTTCTCGCCCCATTCTGTGCCCCCGATCTGGAATGGGATTTCCGCCTGCCACGCGTAAAATCCATCAACACTTCAGGCCACAAGTTTGGGCTAGCCCCTCTGGGGGCGGGCTGGGTGGTATGGCGTGAAGCGGCAGACCTGCCCGAAGAGCTTATTTTCAACGTCAACTATCTTGGCGGCAATATGCCTACCTTTGCGCTCAACTTCTCACGCCCTGGTGGACAGATCATCGCTCAGTACTACAACTTCTTACGCCTTGGCCGCGAAGGCTACGCCAAAGTCCATAACGCCTGCTATGCCACGGCTCAGTATCTTGCCGACGAGATCGGTAAGCTCGGTCCGTTTGAAATCCTGTTTGATGGTGACAGTGGTAAAGGCATCCCGGCGCTGGCCTGGAAACTGAAAGACGGCGCCAATATCGGTGGCTACACGCTGTATGATCTCGCCGATAAATTACGCTCACGCGGCTGGCAGGTACCTGCGTACTCCATGCCAGCTAATCGGGAAGATCTGGTGATCCAGCGTATTCTAGTGCGCCACGGAGTAAGTTTTGACCTAGGTAGCCTGTTGCTTGACGATCTGAAACGAGCACTTGAGCATTTCGAAAGTCATCCGGTCGTTAATCCACTTTCGGAAGATGAAGCGGCCGGTTTTAACCACGGCTGATCCACAGTTGACCTGTTAATGGAGTGGCATGCTCCTAGCCACTCCCGTTAACCATAAGAAATCAGCTGGCAAGCATCTTCGCTTGTCCCAGGAGAATTGCCATGGCTACCTCTCAAATCATCGCTGCGCCAAAACAACTCACGCTGTTGGGCTTTTTTGCCATAACGGCATCAATGGTGATGGCGGTTTACGAATACCCAACGTTTGCAACCTCTGGTTTTTCACTGACCTTCTTCCTGATACTTGGCGGCTTGCTGTGGTTCATTCCGGTAGGATTGTGCGCCGCTGAAATGGCAACGGTTGAGGGTTGGCAGGAGGGTGGAGTGTTTACCTGGGTTTCTAAAACCCTCGGTGAGAAATGGGGATTTGCCGCTATTTCGTTTGGCTATTTGCAAATCGCAATCGGCTTTATCCCGATGCTCTACTTCGTGCTAGGGGCGCTGTCCTATATTCTTAACTGGCCCGAACTCAATAACGATCCGATAGTTAAGACCGTCGCCGCACTGATTATTTTATGGGGACTGGCCTTGACTCAGTTTGGTGGTACCAAAAATACCGCTCGCATCGCCAAGATTGGTTTTTTTGCCGGTATCCTGCTGCCAGCCGCCATTCTGGTGATACTGGCCGTCACTTATCTGCGCTCTGGTGCTCCCATTGCGATTGAAATGAGTGCCGATACCTTCTTCCCGAACGTCACCAGCATGAGCACGCTAGTGGTGTTTGTGGCCTTCATCCTAAGCTATATGGGGGTGGAAGCCTCCGCTACCCACGTCAATGAGATGAAAAATCCGGGCCGCGATTATCCGCTCGCCATGCTGCTGTTGATGTTTGCGGCGATTTGCCTGAGTTCAGTCGGCGGGCTGTCCATTGCAGCCGTAATACCCCATGAGCAAATCAACCTCTCTGCGGGCGTGATGCAAACCTTCACGGTGCTGATCAATCATTTGGGGACGGGCTTTGAATGGGCTATCCGCGGTATCGCTGCGCTGTTGCTCTTGGGCGTGCTAGCTGAGATCGCGGCATGGATTGTCGGGCCTTCCCGCGGGATGTTAGTGACGGCACAGCAAGGGATCCTACCTGCCCGTTTTGCCAAAATGAACAAAAACGGCGTGCCGGTGGTGCTGGTCATTTCCCAGTTACTCATCACCTCGGTAGCACTGATTGTGCTGACCAATACCGGGGGTGGCAATAACATGTCGTTCCTGATTGCGCTGGCGCTGACGGTGGTGATTTATCTTTGCAGCTATTTCCTGTTATTCCTGGCTTATATCCAGCTGATCCGCAAACAGCCGAATAACAAACGCACCTTTAATATACCGGGAGGCAATGGCGTTAAAATTGCGGTTGCTGTCATCGGTTTGCTGACCTCTCTGGTAGCCTTTGTCGTCTCCTTCTTCCCTCCTTCGGGGCTACCGGGTAGAGAAGCCAACGACGTCTATGCCGGTTTACTGGTCGTTTGCTTCCTGGTGGTGCTGGTGATCCCCTTCATTATTTATGCACTGCATAATAAAGCGGCTGGAGCGAAAAATATCACGCTGGTGCCAATCAACACGGATAGCGCTCAGGAAGGGCATTTCTTCATCCATCCGAAGGCACGCAGCCCGCACCACATCATTGTTGATGGTAAAAAGCTTCACTGATCGTCGATTATCAGGTGGATGCGCGGCAAAGCCATCCACCTCTTTATCCCACGCGACTCAACTCAGTGAGTTTGCCAGCGCTAAAGGCGTCATCGCCAACAGCGGATGGGTTTTCATCAGCGCAAATGACCAATCCACAAAGCTTCTTACCCGAACCGATAAATGCTTGCCGGTGGGGTAGATAATATGAATTGGTCGTGGAGCAAAGTGCCACTCGGGTAACACCGGCTGCAAGAGCCCACTCTTCACATAGCTTTCCACCGCGAAGGGGGCTCCGGAGCAGATACCCGCCCCGGTAAGGCAAGCACTCATGGCCACATCGGGATCTTCGATCAGCAGGCTGCTGTTGCCTACTACCGCAATGCTCTGGCTTGCCGATTGCAGATGCCAGGTAAGCTGCTTACCGCGCTGAATGCCAAAACCCCCAACCCATCGATGATGCTGAAGATCTTCAGGCTGCCTGATAGCTCGCGTTGAGCGGAGAAAATGAGGAGAAGCATAAAGGCCCATCTGCACATCGCAAACGTGCCTGGCCACCAGCGTCGAATCTTCCAGATTACCGCCGCGGATCGCGCAATCAATGCCTTCCTCAAACAAATTACTGATGCGATCGCTGCTGGCAAGCCGCACCACGATCTCTGGAAAACGTGCCTGAAAGTCATGCAACTGAGGTGCGAGGATCCAACGCGCAATCGAGGCCAAAGCCTCTATACGGATCTTGCCGCTCGGCGTTGTCACCCCGCCGCTGAGCCCCCCTTCCAACTCATCAATTTCCGCGAGAATATGCTGGCAGCGCTCAAAATAGGCGCTGCCATCCTCCGTCAGGCTCAACGCCCGGGTCGTTCGATGCAACAGGCGCACGCTCAGGACGCGCTCAAGATCGCTAATACGCTGGGAGATCCGCGCTTTGGGAAGCCCCATGGCGATAGCCGCGCGGGTGAAACTTCCGGTTTCAACCACTTTGACAAAAGTGGCCATGGCTGCAAGTTTGTCCATTTGTTCACAAATATTGAACAGAGTTAGCTTTTATAGTCTATTTATTAATTTTTGCTGTCAAATATCATGACGATCGCGATCTCAGCCCAGCTTGGAGTCTTCATCATGATGCAATGCGATCCCACTACCGGTAGTTGTCTTCTGCCTGACGAGCCCACTGATACACAACGGCAACCCACTACGCCCAGCGATGTAGTCATTCGCTACGTCGGCGATCCGATGTGCTCCTGGTGCTGGGGCATTTCACCCGTGGTGAAGAAACTGGCGGAGTATTGCGATCAGCATGGCCTGAATTTTGTGATGACCATGGGTGGCTTGCGCGCTGGCGGCGGCGATCCTTGGAACTCGGCATTCCAAGCCTTCTTAAGGGATGAGTGGGATCACATCCAGAAAACAACCGGCCAACCTTTTGGTTTCAGCCTGCTGGAAGCAGAGCAATTCAACTACGATACCGAACCAGCCTGCCGGGCAGTAGTCACGGCTTGTCTGCTGTTGGCTGAGCGAGGTTTACCTCCCTCGGCAGCGTTGCCGTTTCTCGCAGCAACCCAGTACAAATTCTATGTAGATGGGCAGGATCCTAAAACCGTGGCGTTTTATCGTGACATCTGTGACCAGGTTGGCCTGCCATTTGAAGAATTCAGCCAAACCTTTACGTCACAACAGGCCAGAGAGGCGGTTAGCCAAGACTTTGCGCTGTGCCGCCAATGGGGCGTTCGCTCCTTCCCCACCCTGTTGCTGGAACGCCATGGGGAAATATCCCTGCTCTCTACGGGTTACGTGGACACCGAGACATTGCTTAACCGTCTCAACGCACATTTACCCCAGGTTGAAGAGCGCGCCACGAAATAACCCTGTTTCTATACAACCCCCGTCACGAAAAGGATCACGACATGAGTGTCATTTTACAGATTGATTTTAGTTTCCCTGCAGACCAGCTTGGCGCTGCCCTGTCCAAAAATGCGCAATCGCTGGCCGACAGCATCAATCAAGAGCCGGGTTTCATCTCCAAGATTTGGACTGAGAATGAGCTTACCGGTGAGGCGGGTGGAATATACTTTTTCGAAAACCGAGCGTTTGCCGAAAAATATGCCGAACGCCACATCAAAAGGGCTGAGGCGATGGGGGCCAAAAATATTCATCTGAAAATATTCGACATCAACCTTCCCCTGACCAAGATCAACCATGGCCAATATGAGTGATTATTGTCCTAAAAATTGTAGCACAAGGTGCCCCGTCAAAGGGAAGCCAATTTATTCGATAAAATTAATTTAATCATGGCGTTAACGGAGTAACTGTATGTGAGCGCCCGCGACTTAACAAGTCGGTCAATTGATTTTTCACAAACAATTCACACGAAAACGACAGCTTGAAGCGAAAAAAATCATTTGTTTTCCCTATTATTAGTCTTTCTCTGGCCAACTCTAAATACCAACACCAAACCCAATAGGATTGCGGCCATACCTAGCAAACTGAGTGCCGGTAATACGTTGCCTAAGAACAGATAATCCATGACAGCCGTAACAACAGGAACCAAATAGAAAAGGCTGGTCACGTTGACCATATTTCCACTGCGGATCAGTCGATACAACAAAAACTGTGCTCCAACGGAGATAACCAAACCCAGCCATAACAGTGGCAATAGGAACCCCACTCCCCAGTCGACCTCAAAGGGTTTAAATGGCACAAAGCAAAGGCAGAAAACCAAGCTGACAAGATACTGAAGAGGCATCACTTCCTGGGGTGACTGCTGCACTGTTTTTTGTAATAGCGCCCCTGTCGTCATGCTGACTAGTGCCAACAGGGCAAAAGCCAATCCTAGGACCGACATCCTAGCAAAGCTTAGCCCTTCAAATACCACCAGAGTCAAGCCACACAGAGCCAATACCAAACCGCCTAGACGAGCTAACGAGAAACTCCGCTCGGTAAGCACCAATGTAAGGATGGGTTGTGCGCCAAGGATAGTGGCAAGTACACCAGGGGTGACCCCATGCTCGAGAGCCAGAAAGTAGCAAATCGAATAACCGCCGATAAGCAACACTCCTGTCAGTGCTACTTTCCCACGAGTGCCCGACTTCGGCAGCAATCCTCCGCTAAAGCTGGCGATGACGACGAGCAGTGACAGCGCGAGAATAAAGCGCAAGGTAAGGATGGCGAACGCTGAGCTGTGGTCAAGCCCCCAGCGTGAGAAAATTGCTCCGCTGCCCCAAAGCAGAACAAAAAGCATGGTTGTGCCGTACGAGGCCCAGGCATTCTTGGTTAGCATCATATAATCTGCCTATATTGTTGTCTTTTCAGGTCCACCAGACAACCTCCCCCGTAGGTAATTGCCCCATAAAACAAGTAATCAACAGGCGTTGCCGTGCAGAAATACCGCTACCACCAAGTACAGCATGAACGAGATTACCATTTAGCAGTACGAGGTCACCTGCTTCCAAATCAATAGTTAGATGAGCATGTTCTTGCAAAAGCTCTACTGGATAAGGAAAACCACTATATTCAAGTCCTAGCTTTATTCGGGAATCATTATCTGGGGCGATATTCCAAACTTTGAGTTGGCCACCTTCACTTGGCATATCTGCGTAGAAGTTCATAGCCATTACGTGCTCAACCCCCTGAATCTCAAAGCCATGTTGTGAAGGATCGCTCAATTGGGCCAAATCGTCATGCGGTAGCAGCAAATAATCTCCAGTATTGTTCCAGTAAACAGCCTTAGCATCCCCCGCAGGTCGTCCATCGTGGATTGCTGCTCGAACATTCGTAGATTCCTTACGGAATCCCTCCCTCACTCGAGCAAGCGGATCCACACTGCCCTCGTAAATCGCATCTACCGGTTTCTTAAAGAAAGCGACTTGATCCAGATACTCTTGAGTCGTCTTTTCAATATGTGATGCGCCGACAAAGTATCCCTCAATCCCACCCTCACCTTCTCCATACCGTGGCGTGCGCGCTTTAGAACACCAAAAATTCTTTACTATCTGCGTCCTCTCTTCCACAGATAGAAACTGGCGCACTCGATACGCAGCCAACTGTCCGGATAGCACCTGATTAGCCCAAGTGAGATCCAAACGCTCAACAGATCCCTGAACCATGAAATTGCTATCAAATAGCCTTTCCCCCGTAATTGTCTCTCTGTTCAAAGACATGATGACCTCCTTAATCGCCTTGGCGAAGATGACCCGTGTTCACCTTCTTGTGCAGCATCGTCCGCTGTCGATGCAAGAAACCCAAAATTGCAGGAACCGGGCTGATGACACGCTGATGCTCTGAGAGTTGCTTAGCATATTTCTGACGCGTTAAGGGTAAATATAGCCAGTGCGCTGTTGGCACAAGGTGATGCTCCTGATGATAACCATCGTTGAACGCGATAAAATTGTAAAACCGACCGTAATGACTTACCGAGTTGGCAAATGGGTCATCGGGATTTGCACCAAAATGTTCGTAGTAGTTCTGGATATTAACCAGCGCGAAAGACAGATAGAGTGCAGGAAAATAGCACAAGAGCACCCAATCCCATGCCACGCATAACAATAGGAATAGCGCTAAGCACTGCACCAATCGGTCCCAGCGTAATTGCGCTATCTCACGCGATCTTGCTGATGGCGAGCGCGAATAGAAGAGGTCCATCTCAACGACACCCGCATGACTCCTCCAAAAGCAAACTGATTTGACCATTGCAACTAAACTGCTGAAAAAAGTGTAGAACGCTCCCCGAAATGCGTAATGTATTAGGCCCACGTGTTCACCGTTTACGCTATCGACGAACGTAGAAGAAGTATCTTGAGGCGGATGCCCGTTTTTACCACGATCATTATTGTATCGATGATGATTCCGTACATGCGTCAAATGGTAAGCTTGGACGGATTGCCCAATATTTATGGAGTTAAACATAGATACTGCGGCATTTAATTTTGATGAAACAAACCAAGGGGTATGCGTAAAAAAATGTGAAATAATGATAATGTTATAAGTCGTCATAACCACAAGCAGCAGTACGTTAAAACCCCAAGCACTCCAAGAAAAAAAAGACCATCGCGAGGCTAACCAGAACGTTAGCACCAATTGTGCCAGAATCAGGATAAACATAAGAATATCCCATCGAGAATATTTCCACAGTTTCATCGCTGGCCCTCCTACTATAGATAGGATTGGAGGTTGCCACGCCGGCGAACATCCAATGTTGCGCAATGAAAAGAACCACCGAAACTATTAAAACACCTGAAATTACATGGGATAGGCTTAAATCCCCAAGACTTCATTTTTCTAATCATCGGTTCATCCTGTGCTTCAACAATCACACGGTGCTCATCCAGCATAAGGATATTAATATTTATCCACTTACTGGTCATATATAGCGGATGCGAGTCTGGAACTATTGGATCTGGTGCCAGTAACATATCCCAGTTTTTGAAGATGGAGGGTTTCTCTCGTACGCGCTCAGGATTTACCAGCAGCTTGCCTGGTGCCAGTGGAACCAGAGTTGCATCAATGTGCATCGGATGCTTGTCATCAAACTCCAAAACATGGACCCGATATTCGCTACCAAGATGGCGTCTTAACCATTCAATGCCGAATGCATTAGTCACATTGCTCTTTTGGGCTATGATATCTCGGCCACAGCGAGCAAAATCCGCCGCGTCAAACGTAGGTTCGAACTCAGTGACCACTAGCGGTATTGTGCCAAACGAGGCATTTTTTTCCCAATCAGGATCAAACTGCTCATCCGTCAACTGCGGTTTCGGCCCGGCACTCCATCGAGCGCCGCTATTAAAGTACTCTTTGAGCAATGGTTTATATGCGGAAACCTCGAAGTAACGGGAGCGCCATGCAAGAGGACATTCGATAATATCGTTGCCTATCACCAACAATACGTCTCGAGGCATTGCACAATATAACCCGCTGCTAGACCAACCCGGTGC
Source organism: Serratia sp. NCCP-200 (assembly GCF_059697885.1). Taxonomy (NCBI): domain Bacteria; kingdom Pseudomonadati; phylum Pseudomonadota; class Gammaproteobacteria; order Enterobacterales; family Yersiniaceae; genus Serratia; species Serratia sp. NCCP-200. Next base: position 771,640 of record NZ_BAAKUJ010000001.1, on the reverse strand, counting down.
ACCAAAAATCAATGTCTGATCTTGGGGAACTGGACGACGAACTGTGACGCCTTCTCCTGTAAGAATACTGACAAATTCCTCGAGTTCCTCACGGGCCTTATCGATAAGATTCACGGGAAATGAGCGACCGGCCATGCGCTGAAACAGTGAATGTTGTGCAGCGGGCAATACGGGCTCAAGAGCAACATGCCAAGGTGGGAAGCACGCACCATCCACAGCACCGACAATAACCTCTTCCAATGGATCCCATTCGGTATACGAACTCACAGCGCAATATTGAGATAATAACGCAGATTGATTATCTTGAGGTTTAGAAACTGTATTCATATGTTCCTCCTTGATTTTATAATCACATCCCTTAGGATGCCTCCTGTGCCAGATGTATAGATATTTTATCTAAAAAAATTACATTTATTCAGACTATAAATTACTCTACTACACTAACTACAACACCGATTAAATGATGTTATCATGGACTAAGGACGCAGATAAGGCACTCATTATCATTAATTAAATTATTGCCACATCAATAACATACAATAAATCACAATGCATCTTAAACGTATCGAATTTTTAGTCTCAAATATGAAACACCTTAGACTTTAGCAATACCACATATGAATTTCATCAAATTAAATAATGAATCACCTAAACACGAATCAAGACTAACGTCAGAATTAACAGCAATAAGCAACGAGTAAAGTTCGACGATATATTGAGAGAAATAGAAAATGACGCAAGCTCTTTTGTAATGTCAACTTACAGGAGGTTTTTCGTGGCTTCCATGATACAGGTCACAACACTCACACAAACTCCTACATTTTTATAACATCTATACGAGTGCAGATTTGTCACTTAAACGCGCTTTGGCCTTATTGCCTGCCCCATTATTTCACCAGCATAGTGTGCCTACAGACCTTCTGCGATTTCCTGCTACGTTAAATCTTTCAGCGGGCGGGCTTTGCCTGAGGCGTTCTTTTCACCATAGTGTCCATGGCAGGAGGCGCAGCTATTTTTATAGATCACACCAGGAGTCTGGACCAATTCCGGGACGGAGCCTGGCAAGCGCGCTATTAATAGTGTTCCGTGTTACTCGCTTACCAGTTAATTACTCTACCGTTTTAATGCTTGGTTATTGCCGAAATGGGCTGCTGGCTACCCTTACTTCGCTGCAGGCTTCAGCAATCCGTTGTTACTGGTAGAGCTACGAGGTTTTATCCAGGTGTGACTGAAAGTTATCGCTCAGCTGTGGATAGTTTGTGGCAGCCAGAGCGACAGAGCTGAGAAAATATTATCCGTCACAGAAAAACAGGATCCGACTTATAGTACACATTGACATGATAGCAATACTTTTAATAGGCGTAATTCTTATTATTACTTTCGCATCAAGGACATAGGCTAATCAAGGTCAAACTATGGAGGTAAGACATGACGAAACGGGCGTAGCATGATGCTACACCCATTTAACCGCATATAGCGCTAGCGTTTTGCGGCTGCGAGGTACTTCGCCATCTCTTCCTCAGGCACCATACCGCCACCGGTTACCCACACCAAATGCGTGGCATTAGCGATCCGTTGGGCGTCGATCTGGTGGCTGTCCAGATAATGTGGGTCGGCGCAGACTCGAGCCGGCCCCGCCATACCAGCCAACGCAGAAGGCTCCAACTGAATGCCCTCTTCAGCGGCGAGCAAGCCAAGCAGGTCGTACATCTCCTGATCGCTCAGGGTGTAGAAACCATCCAGCAAGCGTTCCATGGCACGCCCGACAAACCCGGAAGCCCGGCCGACGGCCAAACCATCCGCCGCCGTGACGTTATCAATCCCCAGGTCCTGCACCGCAATGTGATCATGCAACCCTGTGTGGATCCCCAGCAGCATGCAAGGTGAGTGCGTCGGCTCGGCAAAGATGCAGTGCACATGGTCGCCAAACGCCAGCTTCAGGCCAAACGCCACTCCGCCAGGCCCGCCGCCTACGCCACAGGGCAAATAGACAAATAACGGATGGTCCTGATCAACCTGGATGTTCATCTGCGCAAACTGCTTTTTCAGGCGACCACCGGCCACCGCATAGCCGAGGAACAGGGTTTGCGAGTTCTCATCATCGATAAAGAAACAGTGCGGGTCAGACTCCGCCTGCTTACGCCCTTGAGCCACCGCCACGCCATAATCCTGCTCGTACTCCACCACGTTAACGCCGTGCTCACGCAGTTTGCGCTTCTTCCAGGCGCGAGCGTCAGCAGACATATGCACGCTGACGCTGAACCCCAGCTTGGCGCTCATGATGCCAATCGACATCCCCAGGTTACCGGTTGAGCCCACTGCGATGCTGTACTGGCTGAAGAACTGGCGGAACTTGCCGCTAAACAGGATGCTGTAATCATCGTCAACAGACAGCATGCCCGCCTCGATAGCCAACTTTTCCGCATGAGTCAGCACTTCATAGATGCCGCCGCGGGCCTTGATAGAGCCAGAAATCGGCAAATGGCTGTCCTTTTTCAGCCACATTTTACCCGCGATGGCCTGCTCATAACGCTGCTCCAGCGCCCCCTGCATCGCCGGGATCGCCACCACCTCAGACTCGATAATGCCGTTCGTTTGCTGCGTTTCGGGGAAGGCCAGGCACAGATACGGAGCAAAGCGTTGCAACCGCGCTTCGGCTTCGGCCACATCGTTTTGCGTCAGCCCGACATACGGTAACCCTTCAGCCAGCGTAGTCGTATTGGGGTTGAACCAGGTCACCGCTTCCAAATCCATCAGCCGTTGCACCAAAGGAAATTTCACTACCAGGTTTTCAATGTCTAACGTATTCATAAATAGTCTCTTTTGGTCTAGATGATATAAGAAAGCAGGAATGTGGTTCCCAGCGCAATCAGAGAAGCAATAAAGGTGGCCGAGGTATAATACTTAAACATCTCGCTGAGCGTCGCGCCGCAGTATTGTTTAACCAGCCAGAACAGCGAGTCGGTGACAATGGTGCAACCGATGGCACCAGAGCCGATAGCCAACGCGATGATCTCCGGGCTGACGCCAGGGTAATGCGGCAGCACGGGGGCAACAATGGCCGTCGCTCCCATCATGGCCACGGTGGCCGACCCTACCGCCGCATGCAGGCAGATAGCCACCAGCCAGGCCAGCAAGATCGGATGCATGTCCATATTCGACAGGATCACGGCCAGCGTATCTGCCAGCCCACTGGCTTTTAATATGCCGTTGAATGCACCACCAGCGCCGATAATCAGCAAGATGTTGGCGATGGAAGAAAAGCCGTTTTCCGTTTTGGTCAGCAAGGTGCCCATGCCCATATTGCGGCGAATACCCAGCACGTAGTAGGCCACGAAGGCGGCGATAAACATGGCGGTGATCGGGTTGCCGATAAACTCCAGGAAGGTATACAGCGCGCTGTCTTTGGCCATATAGAGTTCCGCTGCGGTTTTCACCAACATCAGAATGATCGGCAATAGCACGGTAAACAGTGTGGCACCCAACGAAGGCAAGTCCTGCTCGTTACGCACCTGCACGGAGGAAAACTCGGCGGGTACCGGCTTGAACGGCAGGCGCTTACCGACCAGCTTGAGGAACAACGGCCCACCAATCAGCGAAGCGGCCAGCCCGACAATCAAACCATACACAATCACCGAGCCCACATCGGCACCCAACTTGTTGGTGACAAACAGCGCCGCCGGATGTGGAGGAACCACACAGTGCACGGCCATCAATGCGGTACACAGCGGGATCGCCAACTTCAGCAAAGAGGTATTGGTTTTTTTGGCAATCGAGAACGCCAGCGGGATCAGTAACACCACGCCCACTTCAACAAACAGCGTAATGCCGCAGACCAGCCCCACCAGCACCATGATCACGTCAGCCGACAGCCAACGGCACTTTTGCAAGGTGATGCCAATGCGTTCTGCCGCCCCGGACACTTCCATCATGTTGCCCAGAATGGTGCCTAAACCAATCACCGCCGCCAGGAAGCCCAAGGTCCCGCCGATGCCGCCTTCAATGGCATTGACCATTTCCAGCGGGTTCATGCCCATCAGGGCTCCCACATAAAAACTGGCCAGCAGCAGCGCCAGGAACGGGTGGATCTTGAATTTTACGATAGTGAGAATAATGATAATGATGCTGCTTAATAACGTAGCGACTACCCAGATCTGCGAGTCCATGTTCAGCGTCCTTCCAGGATAAATTTCACTCCTATTGGAAACTAACGCCCCAGCGCTGACAAACGATCAAAACGCCTCTTCACATGAGCCAGATTCAATCAATCAGGTGATTTCGGTCAACATTTGGCACTATTTCTGTCTTTGACTCACATTGCTTCATCTTTAAGTCTCCGGCTTCGATATAATCTGGTTTATTTCACAGGCGATAACCATGTACGACGAAAAGCACCAGCTCGCCCGCAACAGGCACCTGAATGGCTATCAGCTAGCCAAGCTGCATACCTTTGAGATTGCCGCGCGGCAAGGCTCGTTCGTGCTGGCCGCCGAAGAGTTGGCGATCACCCCCAGCGCCGTCAGCCATCGGATCAACAACCTGGAAGCCGAGTTGGGTTTCAAGCTATTCCAGCGCTTTCACCGCCGGATCGAACTGACCCCCGAGGGCGAGCGGTTATTCTGGGTGTTGAAATCGTCACTCAGCTATCTCAATCAGGAAATACTGGAGATTAAAAGCCAGGAGCTGTCTGGTACCCTGACCATCTACTCACGCCCGTCGATTGCCCAATGCTGGCTGGTGCCCAAGCTGGCGGACTTCGATCGCCAATATCCGGCCATCAGCCTGAATATTCTCACCGGCAACGAGATGGTGAACTTCCACGGTGCGGGGATCGATCTGGCGATCTATTTTGATGACAAAACGCCGGAGAAACTCGATTGCCAGCATTTGATGGATGAGTCGATCGTGCCCGTATGCAGCCCGGAATACGCCGAACGCCATGAGCTATTCGGCAACCCTGCCAACCTGCGGCGCTGCACGTTATTGCACGATCGTCAGGCATGGAGTTACGACTCGGACATCGGGGAGTGGAATACCTGGGCCAAACACTTTGATCTGGAATTTGCCGAAGGGCAGCGCGGTATGGGGTTTGATCGTTCGGATCTGGCAGTGATCGCGGCCATGAACCACGTGGGAATTGCCATGGGCCGCAAGAAGTTGGTGAGTAAGCGCCTGGAGAATAACGAACTTATCGCGCCCTTCCCCGGCATGGAAATGCAATGCGCACAGCGCTACTACATTTCCACGCTCTCGGATCGGCAATGGCCTAAAATCAACGCCTTTATCCAGTGGTTAAAGGCCATGGCCGACGAGTCTTAATTAGCCGCCTGCTGGCGCGCCCATGCCAGCGTCTGCGCTGCCAGTTTATCGCTGGCCAGGCCAAAGGCCTGCACGACGTTGTCCATCGAGGTACCGTGGATCGGCTCGCGCACCGTAAAACTTTGGCTGGCCATCACTCGGCGATCGGATGTGCGAACCAGGCGAGCATCAAAGCGGATCACCACTTCGCCCCGATCTCCGTTATAGACCCCCTGGAAGGAGGACAAATCGCCGCCTAGCTCAAGATCTGCCTGCAAATTGTCATCGTCGCTGCTCACCGAGCGGAAATGGCCGTTAGTGCGGAACTCCTGGATCAGGCGATTACGCAACAACAGCGGGGCCGGATCGCTCCAGCGTGAACCGCTAAAAGAGGTGATCTCCGCGCCCTGAGGCTGCACAGCAATACGCGTACCGTTCAAAAACTGGCTGGTATTGGGCTGCACGATACGTACCGAGCGTTCAGACGCCTGGCCCCCGGCCACGGCCACTGGCTGGGCAGGCAGCAAATACACCTGCTGTATCGGGCTTTCCGGCAAAATAGTGCAGGCGGCCAGCGGCATCACGGCTACCAGCACCAACAACCGTAGCGTCTGGCGAAGTTTTAGCTTAATCATTTAGGGGTAAACTCCTTGGTACGTTCGCGGCCCCTGAGCAAGGCGGACGGGTTCTCTTCCAGGCGGCTCATGGCACCGCGTAAGGTCAATAAGGTTCTGCGTAATTCATCTACCGCCGGGCCAAGATCGTTGAATCCCTGAATGCCACTATTCAGTGACTGCTGATTTTCGCCAATCAGCTTGTTGAGTAGCGCGGTGGTTTTCTCAAGCGATGCCATGGTATTCGCCGCATTGGCGACCAGTTGCTTGCCCTGCCCGTCCAACAGCACGTTAGCATTGCGCACCAACCGATTGGTTTGTGCCAGCGTATCGTTGCTTTGCTTGGTCACCAGCGCCAGCTGCTGCAAGATGGTGCGGATATCTTCACGTTGCCCGGCTACGGTAGAGGTAATCTGTTCCAGATTATCCAGCGTATTCACCAAACGCTGCTGATTGTCCGGCGTCATTAGCTGATTCAAACGCACCAACACCTGGTTGACATTGCTCATCACATCTTCGCCATTGGCGAGCAACTGAGTCAACGGCGATGGCGTGGCGATAATCACCGGGATTGCCCCATCCTCTCCTGTCAGCATCGGGCTGGTTTCGCTCCCACCGCTGAGCTGGATATTGGACGTACCGGTAATGCCAGCTATTGCCAGGCGAGCCTGGGTATCCTCACGGATCGGTGCAGAGGCCGTGACCCGAATGCGCGCCCAGACTTTGGTCGGCACGTTGGGATCCAAGCGCAGCATCGTCACTTCCCCCACGCGGATCCCACTGTAATTGACCGTGCTGCCCTGTGACAGGCCACTGACGGCTTCATTAAACACGATATCGTACTGCTTGAACTGGCGATCGGTGCCGGACTTGGTCAGCCACAGGCTGAACAGCAGCACGGCGGTGAAAATAATCAGCGTAAATAAACCAATCAAGACATGATGCGCACGGGTTTCCATTTGTTATTGCCTCTCTGGGATATTCGTTACGGCCTGCTGTGCCGCCCGCCCACGCGGGCCGTGGAAATATTCTTGGATCCAGGCATCGTCAGTAGCGGCTACCACCTCCAGCGTATCCACCACCAGCACCTTCTTCTGCGAAAGTACCGCAACCCGGTCACAGATTGTATAAAGCGTATCGAGATCGTGGGTGACCAGAAACACCGTTAACCCCAAGGCGTCGCGCAGCGTGCGGATCAGGCTGTCAAAGGCTGCTGCGCCGATGGGATCGAGCCCGGCCGTTGGCTCATCCAGAAATACGATTTCCGGATCCAACGCCAGCGATCGGGCCAACGCGGCACGCTTGACCATGCCGCCAGAAAGCGAGGCCGGATACTTGTTGCCAGCACTGGCAGGCAGCCCGGCCAGCGCCAACTTCACCTGTGCCAGTTGCTCGGCATCTCGGCGCGGTAAGCCTGCGTATTCAATCAGCGGCAGCGCCACGTTTTCCGTCACCGTCAGCGAACTGAACAATGCCCCTCTCTGAAACAGCACCCCAAACCGCCTTTCCAGCACAGAGCGTCGCGTACCGGAGAGCGCCATCAGATCCTCACCAAATACGTGGATCTGGCCAGCGGTTGGGCGACGCAGACCAACGATGCTGCGCAACAGAACGGATTTGCCGGTACCCGAACCGCCGACCACGCCCAGGATTTCTCCTCGGCGCACGTCCAGATCAAGGTCCACATGCACGCATTGGGTGCCAAAACAGTTTCGCAAGTTACGGATGCGGATAATGGCTTCCGGGGTCGTCTGGCTCACACGCCCATCTCCATGAAGAACAGTGCGGCGACCGCATCCAGCAGGATCACCACAAAGATTGAATGCACGACGCTGGCGGTGGTATGTGCCCCTACCGACTCGGCGCTACCGCTGACTTTAAACCCTTCCAGACAGCCGATAATGGCGATCAGGAATGCAAATACCGGCGCCTTGCTCATCCCCACCAGGAAGTTCTGAAAACCGCCACTGCTCTGCGTGATGGTTAAAAACATGGTCGGTGAGATATCCAGCGTCAGGGCGCAGACGACCATGCCGCCAAAGATGCCGCTAATCATGCCGATGAAGGTCAGCATCGGCAACGCCAGGAGCAGCGCCAATACACGCGGCAGCACCAGCAGTTCAACCGGGTTCAACCCCATCGCCTGAATAGCATCTATTTCCTCGTTGGCCTTCATCAGCCCGAGCTCTGCGGTAAAGGCGCTGGCGGTACGGCCCGCCATCAAGATGGCCGTCAGCAGCACTGCAAACTCTCGCAGGAAGGAAAACACCACCAGTTGCACGGTAAAAATGCTGGCACCGAAGGTAGACAGGACGGTTGATCCCAAGAAAGCGATGACAGCGCCCACCAGGAAGGTCAGCAGCATAATGATCGGCACCGCGTTCAGGCCGATTTGCTGGAGATTGGCCACCAGCGAGGTGATCCGCCAGCGCGTAGGGCGCAGCAGATTGGCAAACAGGGTTTGCAACGTCAGGCCGATAAACCCCAGCAGGGCTACCAGGTTGTGCCAGAAATTTTCCATCGACCGGCCGACGTTGGCCAGTAGTTCGATTGCCAGACCGGGCGGCTTTTCTGCCGGTGGTGGCGTAAATCCTTGCAAAGCACGGCCAACGGTTTCCAGCAGCACGCGGCGTTCCACTGGGAGCGTAGGGGCTAACTGTTTGAGATCGGATATCCGTTGGTCACCCAGCAGATTGACCAGCAAGGTGGCACCTGCCGTATCCAGGCTGCCCAGTTGGCTGAGATCGAACACCACATCGGCCGGCAAGCGGGCTTGCAATTGCCCAACGGCGGGTTCCAACAGGCGGTAATGTGCCAACACCCAATCCCCAGATGCCAAGATACGGGGAGGATGGAGCGTCTCGTCCAGGTTGAGAAAGGTGCTGAGTTGCGGTTCTGCCATCGATGACAGCCTCTGCTGGCGAAGAAATTTATCCCCGTCGTCCTTCAAGCGACAACGTGAAAGCGATTGGGCAAAGTCTATTTATAACATTAGCGTAGCGGCTTTAAGCAGATTTGCTATAGCACGGTAACATATCGTTATTCTTTAAGGTCGTTCAGGGCGCGGTGCCCCTGAAAAGACGCAGGGCCGGGAGATCCCCCAGCCCTGCTTGACGCGAATTACTTCACTTCGCCCATTGCTTTCAGCTTTTTGGACAGCTCGCGGCGTTCTTTCGACAGATCGGCATTTTTGATGATGTAATCATCAACGCGATCTTCATAGTCACCGCGCATGTTGGCGATGATGCCCTGAATGTCTTCAATGCTCATGCCCGGTTTGATGTACTCGCTCAGGTTGTCGAGCAGCAGCACACGCTTCTGGTTGTCACGAATTTTCTTTTCGTTGTCGACAATTTCACGCTGTAGCTTGTTTTTACGGCGGAACATACGCACAAACTCCAGAACGTCCTGGAAACTCGGCTTATTTGCATTATCCATCTTTATACCCTTGCTTTAGTAATACACAGATTCTATTTGCTTACGGCCACAATGATACCAAGATACAGGGTTGTGGCCGTCAGACACAACTGTCATTGCCTTATCTTACCCACTTTAGCGCATTGACCCTATCCTGATGCGCCTGCTTCATGATCTGATCCACTATTCCTGAGTATTGGCCGTACAGACCTTGAGCAGATCGCCCAACTCTTCCAACTGCTGTGCCAGTTCCATACTCAGCCAGACATAGCCATAGATAGGGGCTTCGCTGAGTTGAGCGGCACTGGCCTCTTGCATTAATGTCTTCAGCTCTGCGGAAATATCGCTCAGTTCTCCAGCAACGACCTGCGCATGCAGGGGCTCGCCATCTCGCATAATATTCGCCAGCGATTCGATAGCACGCTGCGTCAACAACTGTGAACTACGCAAGGTTTTGGCATTGAGCATAATAAAATGGGTTTCACGCGAAGCCCAGTAAGCATCGGCTAACAGCTCCAACGTGCAAACCAGATTGCGGCTCAGGGTCTGTACCGCTTCAAAGACCGGTTTGGCGATATGGGTCTCTTTGCTGGCGGGGGCGATCAGTGCGCGTAGCTTCACCACATCGCCCAGCAAGTTTTTGAGCCGAGGCTCCAACCGGGGCCGCTCAATCATGTTGGGTGAAAGGTAAGCGCCGTAGATCTTCCCTACCGTCTCCAAGCAATCCGCCATTTTCATTCGCCACAACACATAAGCTCGCTGCGGGTAGATGCTGGTAAACAGCAGCGCCAGCAACGAACCAAAAATCACGTCGCCACTGCGCCACAGTGCAATAGAGATATCGCCAGCCCCGGCACCGATGACCACCGCCAGCGTAATGCCCACCAGCAAGGCCATATAGGGCCGTTTGCCCAGCGTCAGATAACCACAGGCAAACATCACTACCCCACACCAGGCCAGCATCACCGGCAGCGAATACAGCTCCAGGTATAGCGCAATCAGGCCAGAGGCGGCGCCAAACACCGTACCGGCAATACGTTCCAGCGCCCGTTGCAGCACATTACCCCAAAAAGAGATCGGCCCCATCACAACGATCAGCGTGATCAACGGCCAAGTACCTTCCGGCACCGCCAGCAGACGGATCAGCAGGAAGGTCAGGATAAAGGCCAACCCGATCCGTATCCCGTGGACGATGCGGTAATTACGGTAGATCAGATGTTCAAAAGAAGAGATTTTTCTATCCAGACGCACGCTTGTCCCCACCAACCCTGCTGTAAAACCCTTATTTTAGTGGAACAATGCGGCTGACGTACAACACAAGCTGTTGAAAGATGTTTCCTGGCTAGGAGAGGTTTAAGTTTACGCTAAAGATTTTAGCGGCAAAGGATTTACCTTTTTGCTAAAGAGTGAGACCATCGGCGCATGGAAACCAAAGAAATCAGGCGCAACAACCTGCGCGATCTGATGGCACGTTTCGCCCGGCAAGGCACCAACCAGAATGAGTTTGCCATCCTGGTGGGATCTTCTGCGCCAACGCTGAGCCAGATCACCGGTGAAAAATCCTCCCGCAACCTGGGCGACAACCTCGCCAGACGCATTGAGGCCAAACTCGGCTTGCCCAAAGGCTGGTTCGATGTATTCCATGAGAAGGCGCTGGAACAGCCGTTTGCCAACGTGGCGGCCGAATCGGATTTCCAACCGGCACGGCTCAAACCCGTGGTATGGGAAGATACCGAGCAGGACAAGGAAGAGTTTGTGGAGATCCCATTGCTGGATATCGATTTCTCCGCCGGTGACGGCTGCTACGAAATTGTCGATAGCGAAGAGTTCTCGCTGATCTTCCGCCGCTACTATCTGCACAAGATGGGGGTGCCGGTGAACGCGGCACGCATTATCCGCATCTCAGGTTCCAGCATGGAACCCCGATTGCAGGATGGCGATGTGGTGGGTATCAATACCGTCGATACCCGCATCCGCGAAGGGAAAACCTATGCGATCCGCCACGGCAATCTGTTACGGGTCAAGATCCTGATTGAGCAGCCCGACGGTGGCGTGGTCATTCGCTCTTTGAATCGGGAAGAGTACCAGGATGAACGGCTCAGCTATCCACAGCGCAAAGAGCAACTGGTGGTGCTGGGCCGGGTATTCTGGTCATCCTCCTCCTGGTAAGATCCTGAAAGCGGGCGCAGCATGCGGCGCCCCTGCGTCACGCCCCCCCAGCCGCTATTTAAAATCAACCGCCATTTGCTGCGGTATCGACAACCCGCGGGTTGATTGCACGCAGCGGCCAATATAATCGGTAAAGCGTGGCGGCTTAGGCATGCCTAACTTGAGGATTTTTTCGTTGCTAAAGCGCACGTTCAGCATCGCAAAGGAGCCGTACAGGCGCATCGCTTTCAACATCAGGCGCTCATTGCACGGCCCGAAGATATCCTTCAACTGTTTGCGCATTTGCAGCAGGGCTTCGTAGCTGACCTGCGCATAGCGATCGCCCACCGGTGGCTCCTCTAGTGCGGCGGCGATGGCATAATCGATATCCGCAAAACTGACGCTGCTCTCCTCCCCCGCTGAGATATGGTAAACATCGTTATCCAAGCTATCTCGGTTGAGCAGCATCACTAACGCATCGGCGCAATAGTCCACCGGGATCACATCAATACTATCTTGCAGCGAACACATAAACTTACGCAGCATCAACGCCATACTGAACACCCAGAAAATACTGCTGGAGGGTTTGCAACCCAACTGCGTATGCCCCACCACGATCGAGGGCCGGGCGATCACCAGCGGCAGTTGCGGGCAGGTTTGCCGCATCAGTTGCTCGATGGTCGATTTGGAGCGGGTATATTCCACCAAGTGTTCGGCAGTTTCTTCAAACTCGGCGCTTTCTGCCACCAACGAACCCACCTGAGGTGCGCAAGACATTGCCGTGCCCACATGCAGAAAACGTTTTAATCCAACCACCTGAGCCATTCGCTGCGCAAATGCCAGCGTGCCTTCAACGTTAACCTTCCAAATAAGTGGGTTATTACCAAATGACGCCACCGCGGCACAGTTAACAACATGAGTTACCTTGTTAATACGGGCGTCAGACAAAAAATATTCAGGCTCGCTTAAGTCACCCAGTAAAATATTCTTTACCGTCAGCTTACTCAGAATGTTTTTATCTATATTGAACTTTTCCATATTAGTGAAAATACGGTTTAAGCCCTGTTCTTCGGTTTCCGCACGCACTAATAATAGATAGTTAACCTTTTGATTTTCTGTCAGTAACTTTTCAAGCACCGCACCACCAAGAAAGCCAGTCGCCCCAGTCAACAGTAACGTTTTCATCTTACACACCTACATTTGCATTGAATGAAGTGGAGTGTATGCCTATATTTATAAACCAGAAGTAAATAGAAATTAACTGATTACGTAACGACTTCCACTAATATTGCCTTAATGAATATCCTGAAACACTCACAGGCAATTAGTAACAGCTCAGCGCATCTTTTATTCCGTTTGTTTAATTAACATTTATGTTGTCTCTGATTTAATTAACGAGATTAATCCCATGCACTTTTTAGGAGCTATCATGAGCTACAACCAAAAGGTCTGGCTGACTGTATTAACCGTTTGCACGCTATTCTGGCTGGCTCTGATTAGCGGTCTGTATACCTATGCAAAATCTCTGGATCATCAGCACGATCATGGCCAGCAAGAACAAGCGATGAGCATCAAGCCAGTAAAGCACCATCCCACTCTGGCACAGGCGCTGTGAAGGTTCTGCCCAGAATGAGGTAGCGACAAATTCTCTTTAGCCTCATATTATGCGCTATCGAATAGGGAGAAAGACATGCCACGACCACTGGATGGCCTACCCCAGCAAGAACGTGAAAAGATCCAAACCGATTTGCTGGCACTAAGAGTTATTTATAGCGAACGCTACGGCTGCGCCGCCGAGTGGGAAAGCGCCGAAACGCACGTCCCCACACATCTACGCGGCTACTTTCAGCAACGGCTGAACTTCTATCGCACTGCGCAGCACCACTCAATTTAACGTTAAGCATTAACCAATACTTGGCATCGGTGATCGCGCCGTTACAATAGGGCTATTCCCTACGCCAACAAGAGATGCGACTTTGAGCAGCAAGGCACCGGCCACATTCTACATCCACGACTACGAAACCTTCGGCAAAAGCCCGTCAATGGACCGCCCGGCGCAGTTTGCCGGAGTGCGTACCGATATGGATTTCAACATTATCGAAGAACCGCAGGTGTTTTACTGTGCGCCAGCCGATGACTACCTGCCCGACCCCGAGGCGGTGATGATCACCGGCATCACGCCTCAGTTGGCGCTGGCAAAAGGCGTTAACGAGGCCGAGTTTGCCCGCCGTATTCATGAAGCGTTCAGCGTCCCTGGCACCTGTATTCTGGGTTACAACAATATCCGCTTTGACGATGAAGTCAGCCGCAACATCTTTTACCGCAGCTTCTACGACCCTTACGCCTATAGCTGGCAAAACGGCAATTCGCGCTGGGATCTGCTAGACGTGATGCGTGCCTGCTACGCCCTACGCCCGGAAGGCATCATCTGGCCAGAAAATGAAGATGGCTTCCCCAGCTTCCGTCTGGAACATCTGACGCGTGCCAACGGCGTTGAACACGAGCACGCTCACGATGCAATGTCCGATGTCCATGCCACCATTGCCATGGCCAAGCTGGTCAAACAGGCGCAGCCAAGGTTATTTGACTACCTGTTGCAGCACCGAAACAAACACAAGCTCAATGCGCTGATCGACGTCGCGGAAATGACGCCATTAATGCACGTTTCCGGCATGTTTGGCGCGGCACGGGGTAACACCAGTTGGGTTTCACCACTGGCCTGGCACCCAGACAATAAAAATGCGGTGATTATGTGCGATCTGGCAGGGGATATTACCCCGCTGCTGGAGCTGAATGCCGATGAGCTGCGCGAACGCCTCTACACCCGCCGCGATCAATTGGCAGCCGATCAGGCCCCGGTGCCGATCAAGCTGGTGCATATCAATAAATGCCCGGTGCTGGCTCCGGCCAAGACGTTGCTGCCAGAAAATGCAGACAGGCTAGGCATCGATCGTCAGGCGTGTCTGGAGAATCTGAAGGTGCTGCGCCAGCACCCGGAGATCCGTGAAAAAGTGGTAGCCATATTTGCCGAAGCCGCTCCTTTCACCCCTAATGATGATGTAGATGCCAAACTGTACGACGGTTTCTTCAGCGATGCCGACAAAGCGGCGATGAGGATCATTCAGCAAACCAAACCGCAGAATCTACCCGCGCTGGATTTGACCTTCAGCGATGGCCGGATGAAAGAGCTGCTGTTCCGCTTCCGTGCCCGTAACTACCCCAATACGCTGGACGACGCAGAGCAGCGCCGTTGGTTGCAGCACCGCCAGGAGGTGCTCAGTGCCGAGCGGGTGCAAAGTTATATCTTGCAGCTGGAATCGCTGTACAACCTGCACGAAGGGGATAAAGAGAAGATGGCGTTGCTGAAGGCGCTGTTTGACTATGGTAAACAGTTGGTGGGGTAGCCCTCACCCTAACCCTCTCCCAAAGGGAGAGGGGACTGAACGTGCTACATACTTAACTACAGTATTCGTCCTCTACATCAGCCCGTTTCAGATCAATTCTGAGGTACGCCACTCATCCTCTGCATCAACCTGGTTACAGATTAACTTCCGCACCTGACCACAACGCCATACCAGCTCCCTCTCCCAAAGGGAGAGGGGACTGAACGTGCTACGTACTTAACTACAGTATTCGTCCTCTACATCAGCCCGTTTCAGATCAATTCTGAGGTGCGCCACTCATCCTCTGCATCAACCTGGTTACAGATTAACTTCCGCACCTGACCACAACGCCATACCAGCTCCCTCTCCCTGTGGGAGAGGGTTGGGGTGAGGGGAGCCGCAAGTACCTCAACACACCTTCTCACTGAGTGGCATTACATTTCTTCAAGCAAATAAAAAGGGTTCCAACATGTGGAACCCTTTTTGCTATCGCGAGGCAGACGAGATGATTAAGCCACGTCTTCGCTTGCTTGTGGCACCGGCAGGCTGAAGCTGCGGGTGACAAACGTCAGATACAGCAGGCCAATCGCCGCCCAGACCAGGCCCAGCGTCATCGAGCTGACTTCCAGGTTGACCCACAATGCACCGACGGTTAACGCCCCCAACACCGGCAGGATCAGGTAGTTGAAGGTGTCTTTCAGCGTACGATTACGTTTCTCGCGAATGTAGAACTGCGAGATCACCGACAGGTTAACGAAGGTGAACGCGATCAGAGCACCAAAGTTGATCAGTGCCGTAGCCGTGACCAAATCGAACGAAACGGCAGACAGCGCAATCGCACCAACCAGCAGCACGTTCAGCGCTGGAGTACGCCATTTTGGATGCACATAACCGAAGAAACGCTCCGGGAATACGCCATCACGGCCCATGACGTACATCAGACGAGAAACACCCGCGTGAGATGCCATACCGGAAGCCAGTACGGTTACGCACGAGAACACCAGGATCACCGACTGGAAGAACTTGCCAGCCACATACAGCATGATTTCCGGCTGTGATGCGTCAGGATCTTTGAAGCGCGAGATATCCGGGAAGTACAACTGCACGAAGTACGACACCACGATAAAGATCACGCCGCCGATCAAGGCCGTCAGGAAGATGGCTTTCGGGATCACGTTTTCTGCATCTTTGGTTTCTTCGGATAACGAGCTGATGCCGTCAAAGCCGAGGAACGAGAAGCACAGAATGGTCGCACCGGTGATCATCGGCACCACGTGCGCGTTGTCAGACCAGAACGGACGGCTGCTCACCAGCGTACCGGCACCCTCACCGTGAGAGATACCGTTAATCACCAGGCCCAGGAACACGATCATGATTGCCACCTGTACCACCACGATAATGGAGTTCAGGTTGGCTACCAGCTTGATGCCACGCAGGTTGAACGCCGTCATCAAGGCAACCAGTGCCGCAACGAAGATCCACGAAGGCACTCCTGGGAAAATGGCTTCCAGGTAAATTTTTGCCAGCAGGATGTTGATCATCGGCATGAACAGGTAGTCCAGCAGTGATGACCAACCCACCATAAAGCCGACGTGCGGGCTGATGGCTTTCTGGGCATAGGTATAGGCAGAACCGGCGGAAGGGAATTTCTTCACCAGTTTGCCATAGCTCAGGGCGGTAAACAGGATCGCCAGCAGAGCAAAGGCGTACGCGGTCGCGACGTGACCGTCGGTCAGGCCGGAGACGATGCCGAAGGTGTCAAAGATGGTCATGGGCTGCAAATAGGCCAGACCCATCATGACGACCGGGACTAAAGTCAGTGTTTTACGCAGTTGGGCGCGTTGGCCGGCAGCTGGTGCGGCGGTGATGATGTTATCGGACATCGCGTAGCCCCCCCTTACCTTCAGTCTTGCGGATAATAGACACGCCAAGACTCAAGGTTGCGGGGAAACTTCGCAACGTGCGACTAAATTCTAAAAGGGGGATGAGGGAAGCTGGATAACTAGGCACAAAAGCCTGTGTTGCTCCATAATCGCTGCGACCGCAACGGAAACCGGCGGGCACCGGTGCCAAGGTGAAAAATTGCCCCATCTTTCTTATCCTCATGAGTCACGACCATAAAGTTTTGGTTGATCGCGACGAACCTATTTATCTATCCGGCTCGATGTCCGGCCTCGCTTGATGTATGAAACACACGTTGGTAAAACATAATGCAAAAAAAAATAACCGACGCGTTAAAACGTCGGCTATCTGCATTTCGCGTATTTTGCCATAAGATCACAGAAAGACAAGATCCTGAAACCTTCTAATACAAATTCTTTTGCTTAATATCAGGAAAAAGGCCCTTCATTGCCATCAGGGTACCTGAGATCAGGCATTTTTCAGCATCCAGTCGATCTCGGTTTCCGTCACCAATCTCTCAAACTGCATCAGTTCACCCATTTTGCAGGCGTGATAAACCCGTGAAAAGCGTTCACCGAGGTAGTGCTTCAGTTCGTGCTGATGCTCAAATTCGTACAGGGCATCGCTTTGGCGGATCGGGAACGGTAACCCCTCCTGCTCCAAACCGTTGCCAGTCACCGGCTCAGGCAGCGGTAATTCGGTGTCTAGCCCGTACAGCATCCCTGCCAGGATTGTCGCCACCACCAGATAAGGGTTGGCATCGGCACCGGCAACGCGGTACTCCACGCGGTGGTTCTGCGCATCGCCACAGGGAATACGCAACGCCACGGTACGGTTGTTATGCCCCCAGGACGCCTGGATCGGCACATACATCCCCGGCTGGAAACGGCGGAACGCATTCACGTTGGGTGCCAACACCGCCATCGATGCGGGCATCAGGGAGATCATGCCGGCCAATGTCCGCTTAAGCAGCGCCGAGTCTTCGCCATCCGCTTCGGCAAACAGGTTTTTCCCCGCACTGTCTACCACGCTGAGATGGACGTGCATGCCACTCCCCGCGTAATCCTCATAAGGTTTCGCCATAAAGGTGGCATGCATATGGTGATGTTCGGCCACCTGGCGCACCAACCGCTTCAGCGCCAGCGCATGATCGCAGGCTTGCAGCACGTTGTCGGTGTGATTCAGGTTTACTTCGAACTGGCCGGGGGAAGCTTCAGCCACCGCACCATCCGCCGGTAGCCCTTGCATCTGTGCCAGCGTGTCGATGTCGTTGAGCACCCCAGCAAAATGGTTGAGGTTATCCAGCGAATAGACCTGGCTCTGTACGTTGCGCTCCTGGGTGCCTGGTGCACACGGCGGCTGCAGATAACCGGCCGAGTCTCGCTGTCGATCGATGAGATAAAACTCCAGCTCTACCGCTACCACCGGGAACAGTCCGCGCTGGCGCAACGCCTGCCATATTCGGTTCAGTACATTGCGGGGTTCAACGTCAAAGGGAGTACCATCTTCATCCAGCATGGTCAGCAGCACCTGACCGATATGTTGCGGATCCGCCGCCGACGGCGTCAGCGTACCGGGCACGGGCATGCAGATCCGATCCGGCTCGCCCAGTTCCTGCCCCAACCCGGCCTCTTCCACCACGTTGCCCAAAATGTCCATAGCGAACACCGAGGCAGGGAAATAGCAGCCTTTTTCAACTTTTTTCAGCCCGGAGACGGGAATGCGTTTACCGCGGAAGGAACCATTGAGATCGGTGAGAAGGATATCGATATACTGCGTGGCAGGGTGGCGTTCCAAATAGTGAGCAACCTCACTTTGGAACGCGCTACTTCGCCTTTCTTCATTATGCTGTGCAAAATCTTCTACTACTGCGCTATTGGTTTGCATACATCACCTGCCGTTGTGCTCTTGGGAATGCCTTCGCATCCGCTTGCCGATTGACTTAACACATGGTCTGATTTCTCTGTAGAGTGCGCCACAGGCTGGCGCTCAAAATAACACCCATAATATGAAACATAGCTTTAACATAAATGGTTTGCAAATGTTACAATGGCGTTTGATTATTCGCCAGGGACTGCTAAATTGATAAAATATTGACCGAAAAGGCGTTGTTTGCGCTTTGTTGGTACAGAATTTCTTCCGCCAGACCAGGGGGAAACATGGGCAATATATTTTACAACGGCCGCCCAACTACCGATATCATGTGGTTTCGATATCACTCAGACAGGTACCCGGCTCCGGGTGTGATCCCAACCTGTCGCTCCTACCAGAAGGAACTACCGCTATGAGCGAAGTCAGCTTGGCACCAGGCAAGCGCCTGTCGCAGATCCGTCAGCACTTGGGTTTGTCACAGCGCAGGGTCGCCGAACTGTCCGGATTAACCCACAGCGCCATCAGCACCATTGAGCAGGACAAAGTCAGCCCTGCCATTAGTACGTTACAGAAACTGCTGAAGGTCTATGGGCTATCGCTGTCTGAATTTTTTGCTGAACCTGAACGGCCAGATGAACCCAAAGTGGTGATCGAGCCAGACGATCTGATCGAGATCGGCAGCCAAGGCGTTTCGATGAAGCTGGTGCATAACGGCAGCCCTACCCGCAGCCTGGCCATGATGCTGGAGACCTATCAACCGGGCACCACCACCGGCGAGAAGATCAAGCATCAGGGCGAAGAGATCGGCACGCTGCTGGAAGGAGAGATCATGCTGACGGTCAATGGCCAAACCTATCTGCTGACCGCTGGCCAGAGCTATGCCATCAACACCGGCATGCCCCACAGCTTCAGCAATACCTCAACGCGCGTTTGCAAGATCGTCAGCGCGCATACCCCAACCACCTTCTGATAAGATCCGCCGGAGGAGTGATGATGGAACATGTTGCCAGCTATTATGCCGCCAGCGCCAACCCCCACGCTCCTTATCCCCAGCTGAACGAGGCTATCCGCTGCGATGTCTGCATCGTCGGTGGCGGTTTTAGCGGCCTCTCCAGCGCCCTGCATCTGAGCGAGGCCGGTTACGACGTGGTAGTGCTGGAAGCCGCCCGCATCGGTTGGGGAGCCAGTGGGCGCAACGGTGGGCAGGTGGTGAACTCCTACAGCCGCGATATCGATGTGATCGAGGCTCGCTACGGCCAGCAGACCGCGGCAATGCTCGGCAGCATGATGTTTGAAGGTGCTGAGATCATTCGCCAGCGGATCGATCGCTACGCCATCGCTTGTGACTATCGCCCCGGAGCGGTTTCTGCCGCCTTAACCACCAAACAATTTAACGCGCTAACGGAAAAAATGGCGCATTGGCAGCGTTATGGCCACCAGCAACTGGAACTGCTGGACGGGGAAACCATGCGCCGTACCGTGGCTAGCGAACGCTATGTCGGCGGGCTGCTGGATCGCCAAGGTGGCCATTTGCATCCGTTAAATCTGGCGCTGGGTGAAGCCGAAGCGGTACGCCGCCACGGCGGGCGGCTGTTTGAACAATCGGCGGTCACCCATATCGATTATGGTCAGCCCGCCACACTACACACTGCTCTTGGCTCCGTCAGCGCCAGCTTGGTGATCCTGGCAGGCAACGCCTATCTGGGGGAAAAGCTGGAACCCCGCCTCGGCCGCCTGAGTATGCCCTGCGGCTCGCAAATCATCGCCACCGAGCCTTTATCTGCGGATATGGCTCTATCGCTGCTGCCCGATAATTACTGCGTTGAAGACTGCAACTATCTGCTGGATTACTTTCGCCTGACGGCAGACAACCGTTTGTTATACGGCGGTGGCGTGGTCTATGGTGCACAGGATCCAGCAGATATCGAAGCCAGGATCCGGCCCTTGATGCTCAAAACCTTCCCGCAGTTGAAGAAGGTGCGCATCGATTACCGCTGGACCGGCAATTTCCTGCTGACCCTGTCGCGCATGCCACAGTTTGGCCGCCTGGAAAATAACGTTTACTACCTGCAAGGCGACAGCGGCCACGGCGTGACCTTGACCCATCTGGCAGGCAAACTGATTGCCGAAGTGCTGCGCGGCGACGCGGAACGCTTTGACGCATTCGCTCAACTCCCCCATTTGCCGTTCTTCGGTGGCCGCCATTTACAGGTGCCATTTACCGCCCTAGGTGCCGCCTACTATGCCCTGCGCGATCGCTTAGGGCTCTGATCCCGCTTTTTATCTACGTTATGCCATTTTGCATGTTGCAAAAATGGCAATTCATGTTAAAAAATAGTTTCTTTAGCCGTCTATACATCCAAATGAATTTCACGTTGCCGCCACCACGCCGCGATTTGAAACACGAGGGGCGCAACGTCTTCAGCCAAACTATGCCGACCAATACCGCTTCACGCCTGGAGATGCGCAATATCTCCATCGCCTTTGCCGGGTTCAACGCTCTGCAAAACGTCGATTTTACGCTGCAAGGCGGTTCAACCCATGCGCTGGTGGGAGCCAACGGCGCGGGCAAATCCACGCTGATGGGCATTCTCTCCGGCGCGCATAACCATTACCAGGGTGAAATTTTTATCGACGGCCAAAAGGTCGATATTCATTCGCCGCTGCAGGCCCGCCAGCACGGGATCCAGGTGGTGCAGCAGGAGGTGGATGTGGCGCTGATCCCCACGCTGTCCGTCGCGGAAAACATCATGCTGGACTGGCTCAATCAGCCGGGCCATCTGCTGAACTGGCGGCAGTTGCATCGCCAGGCCGCCGCGCTGTTGCAGCAGCTTGGGCTGAATATCAACCCACGCCAACGCCTCGGAGCCTGTACATTGGCGGAGAAACAGCAGGTGCTGCTGGCTCGGGCGCTATCCCACCGCTGCCGTTTTCTGGTGCTTGATGAGCCGACGGCTCCGCTGGACAGCAATGAGAGCGAACGCCTGTTCCACATCGTGCGCCGCCTGCGCGCCGAAGGCATCGGCATCGTGTTTATTTCCCACCGCATCCACGAATTGAAAACCGTCTGCGACCATTTGACGGTCCTGCGCGACGGTCGACATGCCGGTGAAAGCAGCATGCAGGACCTGAGCGGTGAACAGATCGTCGAAAAAATGCTGGGCCATTCGCTGGACGACATCTTCCCGGCCCCCCGCCCACCACACGGCTCGCGCCCGTTGCTGCGGGTAGAGGGATTGCACGATCGCAATAAATTGCGTGACGTCTCTTTAACCCTGCATCAAGGGGAGATCCTAGGCATTGCCGGGCTGGCGGGCGCAGGAAAGACCGAGCTTTGCAAAGCGTTATTCGGCGCAACCCCCAGTAAATTGACGCGGGGAGAGCTGCACGGCAAACCCTGGGCACCGCATTCACCACACCTCTCGGTAGAACAAGGCCTGGCGCTGGTGCCGGAAGAGCGCCGCAAGGAAGGTATTTTTATCCACGAAGCCGTCCCGATGAACCTGAGCGTCAGTGCCGATGACAGCTTCTCGCGCTGGAGCCTGTTCAGCCGCCGCCAGGAACTGCGCTGGGCCTTAGAGATTATGCAGCGGCTTGGCGTACGGGCCTCCGGCCCACAGCAAAAGCTGGCCCGCCTGTCGGGCGGCAATCAGCAAAAAGTTGCGATCGGCAAATGGTTACGTGGCAATGCCGAGGTGCTGATCTTTGACGAACCCACCAAAGGCGTAGATATCAAGGCCAAACAGGATCTGTTCCGGCTGATCGACGGTTTGGCTCGTGACGGCAAAGGCATTATCTATGCTTCCGGCGAGTTTTCCGAGCTGGTGGGCCTGTGCGATCGCATCTGCGTGTTATGGGATGGCCGCGTAGTGGCGGAGCTCAACGCCGCCGATATTGATGAAGAAACCCTGTTACTGTATTCCACCGGAGGAACTCCTGCGTGAGTAAAGCATTGTCCCTGAAAAGCGTTCTGCCCTGGCGCCACCAGCTGTTTGATTTTTTGTATAAATGGGGGATGTTGCTCACCGTTGTCGCCTTGATCGCGCTGTTTGGCCTGGCTTCCGACAATTTCCTCGAAGCCAACAACATCATCAACATTCTGCGTTCGATCGCCATCGTGACGGTGATTGCCATTGGCGTGTCGATCTCACTCTCGGTGGGCGGCTTCGATCTCTCCGTCGGTTCTACGGCGTCGTTGGCTAATGCGTTAGTGATTTCGTTGTTTGCCTGGTACGGCTTCGGCACTACCGGTGCCATCGTGCTGACGCTGCTGCTGTGTACGCTGGTCGGCCTGTTCAATGCCTTTTTGATCGTGGTGCTAAAGATCCCCGATATGCTCGCCACGCTCGCCAGCCTGTTCGTTATCCAGGGCGTGGCCATGACCTACAGCTACGGCGGCTCCATCACCCAGAATATGGTGCTGCCGAACGGGGATATGGCCGAAGGCGTGATCCCAGAGGTGTTTTCCTCGCTGGGCCAGGTACCGGTGATCGTGCTGATTATGCTGGCGGTGACGGTGATCATGCAGCTTTTCCTGTCGCTAACCAAGCATGGCCGCCGGATGTATGCCATCGGCGGTAACCCGGAGGCCGCCCGGCTTTCCGGTATCCGCACGGTACGTTACAGGGTTACCGCATACGTGCTTTCTTCCCTGCTGGCGGGCCTTGGCGGCATTTTGCTGGCGTCACGTATCGGTTCCTCACAGGTTAACGCCGGAGGCGGTTACCTGATGGATGCGGTAGCGGCGGCCTATATCGGTTTCTCCCTGGCGGGCTCCGGCAAACCTAATGCGCTGGGTACACTTGTTGGCGCGATTATCCTGGGCGTATTGCAAAACGGCCTGGTGATGCTCTCCGTGCCCTACTACGCCATGGATATCATTAAAGGGCTGGTGCTGGCATTGGCACTGGCGATCACTTACATCCAGAAACGCTGACCCACCCGGCGCACCACTGCGCTGCGCCGGGCTATACCCCTCCTTTTCCTCTGGTTTCAATACATTACTGATCAAATATACAAATGATACGAGTTATCATTTGCATTTACATTTCTGTCAATTTCCTTACAATGGCCTGACGTTTTCCTCACGCAACGGAAATTATCGCGGCAGCGTGAAAACATATTCTTTTAAATCAAACAACTAACAGGAAAACCTGTTGACCTCGGGATTGGAATATTTAACCAATGGAAAAGCCAAGCTATAACACTTTAACCGCGTTAATCCTCGCATCACTCGCCAGCGGCAGCGCTCTGGCACAAACAGAAGATACCATGGTGGTCACCGCCTCCGGTTTCCAGCAAAGAATTCAAGACTCGCCGGCCACCATATCGGTGATCCCTCGCCAACAGTTGGAAACCCGCGCCTACCGCGACGTCACCGATGCGTTGAAAGACGTGCCGGGCGTGGTGGTAACCGGCGGTGCCAGCAGCAGCGATATCAGCATTCGTGGTATGTCCTCCAAATACACGCTGATCCTGATCGACGGTAAACGCGTCGATACCCGTGGTACCCGCCCTAACAGCGATAACGCCGGTATCGAGCAAGGTTGGCTGCCGCCATTGCAGGCTATTGAACGCATTGAAGTGGTACGCGGGCCAATGTCTTCACTCTATGGCTCCGACGCCATGGGTGGGGTGATCAACATCATCACGCGCAAAACCTCCACCACTAAAGACTGGGTTGGCTCCCTGCAAGGCGATGCCACCATTCAAGAAGACCGGGATTCCGGTGATATCTACCAGACTAACGCCTACGCCTCTGGCCCGCTGATCGATGGGCTGCTTGGCCTGCGGGTGAACGGTCTGTTCTCCCACCGTGGGGAAGACCACTTTACCAATGGCTTTAACGAACAGCGTATGCGCAGCGGCACGGCGGTATTCAGCCTGACGCCGGATGAGAAAAACGATTTTGATTTCGAAATTGGCCGTTCCCTGCAGGATCGCAACAGCACACCGGGTAAGTCCGTCGCATTAGAAAACTGCCGCAAAGGCGTCTGTAAGCCGAACTCCTCCAGCGACAATCTGTATACCCGTAATAACTACTCGATCACCCATAACGGCTATTACGACTTTGGTAACAGCACCAGCTACGTTCAACGGGAAGAGACCAATAACCCCGGACGCAACATGAAGATGTACAACACCATCTTCAACACCCAGACCCAATTTGATCTTGGTTCCCACATGCTGAACCTCGGCGGGCAATACCGCTATGAGAAACTGAGTGACGGTGGCAACCAGTTGGAAGCGGCTGACGGTCTGGATCAACTGACCCGCTGGAGCTGGGCGCTGTTCGCCGAAGACGAATGGGCGCTGACCAACGATTTCAGCCTGACCACCGGGATCCGTATGGATCGCGATCAGAACTACGGCAGCCACTGGACACCGCGCATGTATGGCGTGTGGCACCTGACAGAAATGTGGACCGTGAAAGGCGGGGTTTCTGCGGGTTATCGCTCGCCAGACCTGCGCCAGTCCTCTGCCAACTGGGGCCAGATCACCGGCGGTGGCGTGAGCAACGGCATCATCGTGGGTAACCCGAATCTGAAGCCAGAGAAAAGCATCAGTGAAGAGGTCGGTATCCTGTGGGATAACCAGCAGGGGCTGAACGCTGGCATCACCCTGTACAACACCGATTTCAAAGACAAGATCACCGAAGTTCGCCGCTGTAACAGTTCAGAGGATCCGGCCTGCACCATCGGTAACACCACTTATGATTTCGTCAGCGACCGCGTCAACGTGGATAAAGCCAATATGCGCGGTATCGAAGTGACCACCGGTTGGCAGATCACCGAAGACTGGAAGCTGAGCACCAACTACACCTTTACCGAGTCTGAACAAAAGAGCGGTGAGTTCCAGGGCAAGGCGCTGAACCAGATGCCGAAGCACATGATCAATGGCGTGCTGGATTGGCAAGCCACCGAGGATCTCGGCCTGTGGTCACGCGTTAACTTCCGCAGCGAAACCTCGGAATACCTGAGCCGCACCTCAATGGCGGTCAGCACGCCGTCCTATACCTTTGTTGATGCCGGGGTGAGTTACCAGGCGCTGAAAAACCTGCAGCTTAGCGGCGGAGTTTACAACATTCTGGATAAAACCGTGGATTACGAGCACTACAACACCACGCTGGATGGCCGTCGTTATACCGTGGGCATGACTTACAACTTCTGATTCTGACCCCCTCACCCTAACCCTCTCCCACAGGGAGAGGGGACTGTCCGTGCTACAACTCAATGACATCCTCCACATCAGCCCTGTACCTCACCACAACTCCGTACCAACTCCCTGCCCAACGTAAGGTGCCAAAGCTGTACTCCCATATCTAATAACAACGCCGATCGGCTCCCTCTCCCTACGGGAGAGGGTTGGGGTGAGGGGCAGCCAGATGCTCAATCATCATTATTGATTGCTATCGTGTGCAGGCATTATTTTGGTTGGGAATTTAACTGGGGATTTCAAGGAGAGAGGATAACGCGGCGGTAACCCGCCGCGTCTAGAACTAATCGCTTACTTATCAGGGTTCCACTTCGGGAATTCCATTTCGCTGTACTTCACCACTTTGGTGCCGCGCGTCAGCTTATAACCGAACCAGATAATCAGGAACAGTGGAATACCGATGTAGGTTGCCGTCACGCCGTACCAGTCGATACGGTCCGCCAGGAAGGCCTGATAGTTCTGCCCCAGCGTGATGATCAAGCACAACACGAAGGCAAACATTGGCCCCAACGGGAAGAAACCGGATTGATACGGCAGATCGCTCAGGCTATTCCCTTGCATCACATAGCCGCGGCGGAAACGGTAGTGGCTGATGGCGATCCCCAACCAGGCGATAAAGCCGGTCATGCCCGAGGTATTAAGCAGCCACAGATAAACGGACTGATTACCAAACATTGAGCTAAGGAAGCACAGCGCCGCTACAACGGTGGTGGCATACAGCGCATTACGCGGCACACCGCCTTTTGACAGCTTGGCGAAAATGCGTGGCGCCTTACCTTCCGAAGCCAGCGTGAACAGCATACGGGTTGAGGCATACATCCCGGAGTTACCCGCAGAGAGTACCGCCGTCAGGATCACCGCGTTCATCACCGCCGCCGCAGAGAGCAGGCCAGCATGTTCGAATACCAGCGTGAACGGGCTGACGCTGATGTCTTTCACGTCATTGCGTAACAGGCTTGGATCGGTATAAGGAATGATCAGGCTGATGATCAGGATCGCGAAGATATAGAACAGCAGAATACGCCAGAACACCTGACGCACTGCGCGTGGAATGTTCTTGCCTGGATCTTCCGACTCGCCCGCCGCAATACCGATCAGCTCGGTGCCCTGGAACGAGAAGCCGACGATCATCGCCACGCCAATCATGGCCGAGAAGCCACCGGCAAACGGTGCATCGCCGATCGTCCAGTTATGCCAACCGGCATTTTCACCGCCCTTCAAGATACCGAAGATCATCAGTACGCCAAGGACGATAAAGATAATTACCGTGCTCACCTTGATCAGCGAGAACCAGTATTCCGCTTCACCGAAGCCTTTGACCGAGATGTAGTTAAGCAAGAACATCAGGCCAAGGAACAGGGCGCTCCAGATCCAGCCCGGCGTGTCTGGGAACCAGTAGTTCATCACCAACTGTGACGCTACCAGGTCGACCGCAATGGTCACCGCCCAGTTGTACCAGTAGTTCCAGCCCAGCGCAAAGCCGAAGCCTTCTTCAACATACTTGGCACCATAGGTGGAAAACGATCCTGAAACCGGCATAAACGCCGCCAGTTCACCTAGGCTGGTCATCAGGAAATACACCATCAGACCAATCAATGCATAGGAGAGTAACGCGCCGCCTGGGCCTGCCTGGGAAACCGTTGCGCCAGAGGCAACAAACAGGCCGGTACCGATGGAACCGCCAATGGCAATCATGGTTAAATGCCGCGCTTTCAGCTCGCGGCGTAATCCGGGTGCTTTCTGCCCCGCTGTTTTTATATCCTGCTGAGCCATTCTTACCCTATCTGCTCGTCAAAAATGAGGGCCGGATTGTAACAAATACCCGCCAGCGAACTAGTAACATTGCCCTGATATAAGATAGCTTCATAATCCGCCGCCAATTATTAGCAGCGGCCCTAATGATGACTTTATGCGATCTTGTCCGGTTTTTGCCCAACGCAATAGCTCAAGAAACGCTGTAACGCATTGGAAATGTGTTTTTGCCGATGATGGATCAGATACAACGTGCGCATCAATGGCGGTAGAGGGATGCTCAGTTCCACCAATACACCACTAGCCAGCTGTTCTTCCACTACGCGACGTGACAGACAACTGATGCCGATACCGTGGCGCACCGCGTGCTTGATCGCTTCCGAGTTGCCCAACTCCATCACCAGTTGGAAGTTTGGCAGGTGCGCCAGCAGCAGATGATCCAGTACTTCCCGCGTGCCAGACCCCCGCTCCCGCAGGATCCAAGGGGCACTAGCCAGCGTTGCCAGGGTCACCGGTTGCTGTAGCAATGGGTTATCCGGCGCGGCAAACACCACAAGTTCATCTTCAAGCCACGGCTGGGTGACCAACTCAGGCATGTGGCACGGCCCTTCAATCAACCCCAAATCGACACGAAAATCGGCTACCGCAACAATCACCTCCTGACTATTGCCCACGTTCAGTTCCAACGCTGTAGCAGGAAAATCTTTGCGATAGTGGGCGATCATCTCTGGCAGCATATAGTTGCCGATGGTGCTGCTGGCGGCAATGCGTAACGCGCCGCTGTCATGCAAGAAAAGCTGTTCAATTTCCCCAGCCTGCTCCAACAGAGCCAGCGCTTTGGGGTATAGCAAGCGGCCATGTTCGTTGATCACCAGGCGTTTACCCACGCGATCGAACAACAACACCTTCAGTTGCCCCTCCAGATCGGCCAGCGCCGCGCTGACCGCCGATTGTGATAAAGCCAATACCACTGAGGCCTGAGTGGTGGATCCGCTTTTCAGCACCTCGGTAAAAACTTCCAGTTGGCGCAAAGTGATATGCATAACAGCCTCGACATAAAGAGAATGGTCAGACAAAACCATTTAAATGAAAACACCAAAAATCAGTTACAAGGCATTGGTAAGCTTACTGCCCTGCCTTATAAGGTTATCACGTTTACAGGATTAGGCTTGGCGGAGTAGCCGACCGTCCAGCCGATCAACCACTTATTCCGATAAGTTATAAATATATAATCAATTTCTCTTTTAGGTCACCTGCTTTTATCATTGCACTCAGGAATTTAGCAGAGGACAGAATAATCATGGCGAGTCACAGCACTCATACCTATCCCGAACAGCGTTTTCCGCTGTTTGGACTACCACGGTTGATACCAGGCTTACTGCTGACCGGCGCGCTGACCGCGTTTTCGGTCTGGGCGGGCGATGTTCCCTGGGTTGCCGGGTTGGGATTAGGCGCCCTGACGCTGGCGATCCTGTGCGGCATCCTGGTTGGCAACACTCTTTATCCCTGGTTGCAGCCTAACTGCCATAGCGGCGTACAGCTGGCCAAACAGCGGCTGCTGCGCCTGGGGATCATTCTTTATGGCTTTCGTTTGACCTTCCAGCAAATTGCCGACGTGGGGGCCAGCGGGATCATTATCGATGCCCTGACCCTGAGCAGCACTTTCTTGCTGGCCTGCTGGTTGGGTAAAAAAGTGTTCGGCCTCGACAGCCAAACCACCATGCTGATCGGTGCCGGTAGCAGCATCTGCGGAGCCGCAGCCGTAATGGCCACTGAGCCAGTGCTGAAGGCAGACTCCAGTAAGGTTGCCGTCGCAGTCTCTACCGTAGTGGTGTTTGGTACGCTGGCGATCTTTGCCTATCCGTGGCTGTATCAACTCAATGAGCACTTCCAGTGGCTGCCGTTGACGCAGGAAACCTTCGGCATCTACGCGGGTTCGACAATCCATGAAGTGGCTCAGGTGGTTGCTGCTGGCCATGCCATCGGCCCGGATGCGGAAAACGCGGCGGTGATCTCCAAGATGATCCGCGTCATGATGTTAGCCCCGTTCCTGCTGTTACTGTCTGGCTATATCAGCCGCAGGGCCGGTAACGGCAGCAAGAGTGAAAAATCGGCCATCACCATTCCGTGGTTTGCTGTGCTGTTTATCGCCGTTGCCGGGCTGAACTCGTTCAACCTGATCCCGGCTACGCTGGTACAGCATCTGATCACCATCGACACCTGGATGCTGGCCATGGCAATGGCCGCTTTAGGGCTGACCACCCACATTAGCGCGGTACGTCAGGCGGGTGTGAAACCCATTCTGCTGGCAACGCTGCTGTTTGTCTGGCTGATTATC
Organism: Serratia sp. NCCP-200; assembly: GCF_059697885.1. Lineage (NCBI taxonomy): Bacteria > Pseudomonadati > Pseudomonadota > Gammaproteobacteria > Enterobacterales > Yersiniaceae > Serratia > Serratia sp. NCCP-200. Next base: position 741,701 of record NZ_BAAKUJ010000001.1, on the reverse strand, counting down.
GGCGGCGGTGCCATCAACCTGTTGGTGCAGCACCTGTTGTGATCCCCCCTCTGCAGGCCCGAGCTTTCGGGCCTGCTTGTTTTATCCCCGCCATTCAATCCTTCGCTTATCAATGCCATAATGGCAGCGTTAACACAGGAGAATGAGAATGAAGTTTGTCGGTGCACACGTCAGCGCTTCTGGCGGCGTAGATCAGGCCGTGATCCGCGCACACGAATTAGAGGCGACCGCATTCGCCCTGTTCACTAAAAATCAGCGTCAATGGAAGGCTGCCCCGCTGCCTGCCGACGTGATAGACAAGTTTAAAAGTGCCTGCGCACAGTACGGCTACGGCCCAGGGCAAATCCTGCCGCACGACAGCTATCTAATTAACCTTGGCCATCCGGTAACAGAGGCGCTGGAGAAGTCCCGCGAGGCGTTTCTTGATGAGATGCAACGCTGTGAGCAACTGGGGCTGACGCTGCTGAACTTCCACCCGGGCAGCCACCTGATGCAGATTGATGAGGATAAATGTCTGGCAAGGATCGCCGAGTCGATCAACATCGTGCTGGATAAAACCCAGGGCGTCACCGCCGTGATTGAGAATACCGCCGGGCAAGGCAGCAATCTGGGGTTCAAATTTGAACATCTGGCGGCGATCATCGACGGTGTAGAAGACAAGAGCCGCGTCGGTGTCTGTATTGATACCTGTCATGCCTTCGCCGCCGGTTACGACCTGCGTACCGAAGAGGATTGCCAGAAGACGTTTAAAGAGCTGGGCAACGTGGTGGGCTTTAACTACCTGCGCGGTATGCATCTTAACGATGCCAAGAGCGAGTTTGGCAGCCGCGTTGACCGCCACCACAGCCTGGGTGAAGGCAATATTGGTAAGACCGTGTTCAGCTATATCATGCGCGACGAGCGCTTCGATAACATCCCACTGATCCTGGAGACGGTGAACCCGGATATCTGGGCCGAGGAAATTGCCTGGCTGAAGGCGCAGCAGTAATTTTTCTGCAGACATAAAAAAGCCGGCATTTTTCAGATGCCGGCTTTTTATTGCGTGGTTGCCGTTATGCCACCGTGGCTACCGGCGCTTCAGAACGTTTAAGGACCGCATAGGCCACGCCCGCCAGCAGGGTACCCGCCACAATCGCCAGCAGATACAGCAGCACCGGCGAGATAGCACCAGGGATCAACAGCACGAACAGACCACCGTGTGGCGCCATCAGTTTTGCACCGAAGGCCATCGACAGTGCACCTGTCAGGGCTCCACCTGCGATACAGCACGGCAGAACGCGCATTGGGTCACGGGCAGCAAACGGAATTGCCCCTTCAGTGATAAAGCAAAGGCCCAACACCAACGCGGCCTTGCCCCCTTCCTGCTCGGACTTCTCGAACTTGCGACGAGCCAGAATGGTCGCCAGCCCCATCGCCAGCGGTGGCACCATACCTGCCGCCATAATCGCTGCCATAGGTGCGTAGACCGAAGAACTCAACAGCGCTACACCAAAGGCATAGGCCGCCTTGTTAACCGGACCACCCATATCGGTACACATCATTGCACCGAGGATTGCGCCCAGCAGTACCGCGTTGGCGGTGCCCAGCGATTGCAACCAGTTGGTCAGGCCAACCATGATTTTGGCAACGGGTGTGCCCACTACGTAAATCATGATCAAACCGGTGATCAGGCTGGCAACCAGCGGAATAATCAGGATCGGCTTGAGCGCTTCCATACTCGGTGGCAAACGCAACTTACCGCTGATGGCCTTGGCCACGTAACCCGCCAGGAAACCGGCAATGATACCGCCAAGGAAACCCGCACCGGTGCTAACTGCCAACATACCGCCGATCAGGCCCGGCGTCAGGCCAGGACGATCAGCAATGGAGAACGCGATGTAGCCCGCCAGAACCGGCACCATCAGCGCAAAGGCCGAACCACCACCGATCTGCATCAGCGCCGCAGCCAGCGTCCCTTTGACTTCAAACGCCTTGATACCAAACACGAACGACAGCGCAATACACAGACCGCCCGCCACCACCATCGGCAGCATGTAAGACACGCCGGTCAGCAGGTGGCGATAAGGCCCTGCGCTCTCTTTCTTCTTGCCTGAGCTCGCGGTGCTGCCACTTTTTTGCGGTTGGAAAATCTCGGCTTCTACCTGTGCCTTATCCAGCTCCTGCGCGGTTTTCTTCAACGCCAAACCGGTCGAGGTGCGGTACATCGGCTTGCCGGCAAACTTGTCCAGATCCACTTCGATATCTGCCGCGACAATCACCAGATCGGCCGCCGCCACTTCTTCTGGAGTGATCGCATTCCCGGCTCCGACGGAACCACGGGTTTCCACTTTCACCCACCAGCCACGTTTCTTGGCTTCGCTCTCGATGGCTTCGGCCGCCATAAAGGTATGCGCAACGCCGGTCGGGCAAGCGGTAACGGCAACAATGCGTTTCGGACCGGCGGATTTTGCCGGTGCTACCGCCTGGGCCGGAGCCTGATACGGTTTGGCTTGCGCCTGTGCGGTGGCCAGGAAGGCTTCTGGTTCACGCACCGCGTGTTCCACATCACCGATATAAACCTGTTTGCCGTTCAACTCAGCATCAGCAGGTGCAGCAACACCCGCTACCACCACCAGTTCAGCCTCGTTGGCCGTATTAACCAGCGTCAGGCCGGTTTTGGCCGCAGCGGCCTCAAGCATGCGTTTCGCCAGGTGGCTACGAGCCTGCCCGAGCGAACTGTCTATCATCAGCAGCGTTTTCATTCTGACTCCTGCGATTAATTAAAGGGTTTCAGATCGACGCGCGCCATCATCGCGGCCAACTGCGGGCGATCGGTGATGCCAACGTTGCTCTGGCTCACTGCCAGGGCAGCCACGGCAGTGGCCAAGCGCAAGGTATGCTCGCTGGATTCGCGCATCAGCAGGCCGTAAATCAGGCCGCCGACCATGGAATCACCAGCTCCCACGGTGCTGACCACCTCACAGGCTGGCGGTTTGGCGATCCAGGCGCCGGAGGCGTTAACCCACAGTGCGCCTTCGGCACCTAGTGAGATCACCACGTGGGCAATGCCCTGTTCACGCAGGGCGTGAGCGGCTTCCACCACATCTTCCAACTTCGGCAGGGGTTTGCCTGCCCAGATTTCCAGTTCACGACGGTTAGGTTTTACCAACCACGGCGAGGCTTTCAGCCCAGCCACCAGCGCTTCACGGCTGCTGTCAAAAATGATGCACGGACACTGCGCACGCAGGCGGGTCATCCACTCGGTGAAGGCTTCCGGAGCAACCCCGGCAGGCAAGCTACCGCTGACCGCTACCATGTCGAACTGGCCTAGCCAGCTCAGGGAATCCACCACAAAGCGTTCCCAATCCTGGGGCGTCACTTCAAAACCGGAGAAGTTGAAATCGGTCACTTCACCGTCTTTTTCCGTCAGCTTAACGTTGATACGTGTACGCCCAGGGACCACCTGGAAACGGTTGGCAATCCCCAAATCGCTGAACAGCAGTTGGAAACCATCCTGGTTGTCTTTACCAAGGAAACCGCCAACGGTGACGTCGATACCCAAGTCTTTCAGTACCTTGGCAACGTTGATCCCTTTACCTGCCGCATGGAGACCGGCGGTTCTTACCAGGTTAACCTCACCCCGTTCGATCTCCGGGCAAAAGCCCACCAGATCGTAAGCCGGATTCAGGGTTATGGTGGCTACTCTTCTGCTCATGCTGCACCCTCGCCAAGACCTTCACTGATGGCTTCGCCGATGGCTTTCAGCGCTGCTTCAGCATCGTCACCACTGGCGGTAAAGCGCAGGTGATGACCTTTTTTCACTCCCAGCGCCACAACCTTCATCAGGCTGCGGCCGTTAGCCGGTTTACCGCTACCGTCGAGATTGGTGACGGTAATTTCACTGGAGAACTGTTTGATTACGTTGACCAGCGCAGTGCCTGGGCGGGCATGCAGGCCATGCTCGTTGCGCACCACGTATTCCGCACTCAGAACCGCGCTCTCTTCGGCAACTTCGCTGGTCAGTAACGCCAGCACGCCGACCGCATCAGCGTTCAGCAAGCGTTCAGCTTTTTGGCTCACTAACAGATCGCTTAAGTAGTTCAGCACCGTCAGCGGTTGTTGATCGGCGACGGCGACGGTCAGCAACAGCGCGACCTTTTCGCCCTCTTCATCAAACGCCTGTGCCGGGCGGCTGACGGTGGCAGCGCTGGTCAGGTTGCCTTCAGTGCTGTCGCTCAACCAGATCCCCTGCCCCAGATTCAGCGGCTTACGGGTGATCACATCGCTGACAAACTGGGCGTTAACCGCACCGATTTTTTGCAGACGGCCCGCATTCAAAGCTTGCAGCGTCATCAGCGAATCGGCGGCCACATCAAGAGCAATCAGTGAGGCATCAAACTTGAATTCAGCCGCCAGCTTCTCGCCCATCAGCAAACTGCGCAGTTCTTCAGCTGAGGTCGTTTTTGCCAGCTGTTCGGCGACGCTGTCATCACTGAGCACGTGCGTGAGCTGACGCAGTAGCGCCAGGTGTTCATCAGAACGCGCGGCAATGCCGATTACCACATAGGCCGTTTGGCCTTCGCCCCACTCGATACCCTGCGGAAACTGGAATACCTGAACACCGGTGTTCAGCACCAGATCGCGGGTATCTGTAGTGCCATGTGGAATGGCGATGCCGTTGCCCAGATAAGTCGAGGTTTGCAGCTCACGCTGCAGCATGCCGTCGACATAGGCGGCGCTGACGCATCCGGCGGAGGTAAGCGCTGCCGCTACCTGCCGGATGGCTTCCTGTTTGCCGCTAGCGGCGGCTCCCAGGTGAATATCTTGCTGTGACAACTGGAACATGGTTCTCCTCTCCTGCTGAATTGAATCGTTTCAGCCAAGTTAAGAAAAAGGAGCGTTACCCATCGCCTAACCAGGCCATCGATGACGCTGAAACGTTTCAATGAGTGTGTAAGCAGCTATCACCGAAAGCAAGTTTTCTCGATCTCCGCGTGATAGTTTTTTGACCTTACGCACACTTTTCTGGCTATAGCCCCCATGTACAGAGGAAAATGGCATACTGTGCTGAAACAGTGCTGAAGGAAGATAACAACATGGTTGCCACCGGTATCGGGGTCATTATCGTTAACGCTCAAGGGCAAATCCTGCTGGGGAAACGCTGCAGCACCCATGCCCCTTTTTGGTCGATCCCTGGGGGGCATCTGGACGCGGGGGAAACCTTTGAACAGTGCGCCCAACGCGAAATCGCCGAAGAGACCGGGTTGCAGATAGCTCCGCCAACCTTTATTGGCGTCAGCAATAATCTGCAAACCTGGCGGGCAGAGGGAAAACATACGGTGTCGATCTGTATGCTGGTTCAGCATCCAGGAGGAGAAGCCGAGCTGAAAGAGCCGGAAAAATGTGCCGAATGGCGCTGGTGTTCCCCGCACGACCTGCCGGAGCCCCACTTTGAAGCGAGCAGAACGGCGATCCACCTATGGCTGAGCCAGCAGGTATATCTGCCTATACTGTGACGTTATTCCCTCTGGTTCTCCTCTGTTCATCTAAAGCAGAGCATTATATAAATTAGAACATAACGCTACTTTATTGCTCAATCACTCTACTTTTCGCTGTAAATACCCCTAAGGTATTAGGTTTATTTTGCGAAAATACCTATACTTATCCGGGTGTTTCTGACCTGGTGTCGAAACCTTTTTGGCAAGTTTTTCCTTGGTATTTCATAACTATAAGTGGGTTCAATATGAGCAAAAAACAAACTGGCTTTGAAAAGCGACGCCGGTGGGGATGGCTATGGATTTTGGTGATCGGGATTATTCTCGGTGCCGCACTGCTGGCGGGGACCGCAACGGTCTTCCATAAAACCAGCGATACCGCCTTCTGTGTCTCCTGCCACACCATGCAACAACCTCTGGCCGAATATCAAGGCAGTGTCCACTTCCAGAACGCCAAGGGGATCCGCGCTGAATGTGCCGATTGCCACGTCCCTCATGAGCCGCTCGATTACCTGTGGACCAAGATCCGCGCGGTGAAAGACATTTATGGCGAAATGACCGGCAAAATCGACACCCCGGAAAAATACGAAGCCCATAAGCTGGCCATGGCACAATCGGTCTGGAAAACGTTGAAAGAAAACGATTCAGCCACTTGCCGTTCTTGCCATAGCTTCGATGCCATGGATATCACCGCCCAGCGTCCTGAAGCTCGTATTCAGCACCCGGTGGCCATCAAACAAGGTGAAACCTGTATCGACTGCCATAAGGGCGTAGCGCATATCCTGCCGGATATGAGCGGAGCCGCACAGGCCGGCGCTGCCGAACTGGCGAAAGCCGCGGCGGAAACCTCTCCAACAGCAACCACGCTGTTTACCATCGCTACCGAACCGTTCTTCCTGAAAGCCGACGATACGCATAATGCCGGTAACCTGATGCCTTCAACCGAAGTTCACGTCGTGAAACAGGAAGGTGACAAGGTGCTGGTAGACGTTAGCGGCTGGCAACAGGATGGCGTCAGTGAAGTATTCTACGCCGCACAAGGTAAACGTATCCTCAGCGTTCTGCTGGGCGAAGACGCGCGTAAACTGCTGAAAACCGGCAGCACCATGACCGATGCCGAAACCGGCCTGGTCTGGCATCAGGTGTCTCTGCAGGTCTGGTTGCCACGTAAGCAACTGATCGACGATCAGCAGAAAATCTGGCGTTACACCGCCGATATGATGTCCGCCAACTGTACCGGCTGCCACGGCCTGACCGCCCTTGATCGCTTCAACGCCAACCAGTGGATCGGCGTGATTAAAGGTATGGCTCCTCGCACCTCGCTGTCGCAAGAACAACTGCGCGTTCTGACGCAGTACGTTCAGAAACATGCCAGCGATATGCAACCTGCCACACCGGCCAAAAGTTAAGGGAGAAGCGAAATGAGCAAGTACCAACAACAACCATTGGCCATGAGCCGCCGTCGTTTCCTGACCGGTGCCAGCGCCCTGGCCGCCGTGCCTCTGTTTGCGGGGCTGTGGCCTAAATCAGCATTGGCGGAAGCCATCAGCCAGGCATTGCCACAGTTCGTGGCCCTACGCCAGGCACAAAAAGGCATCCTGACCGGGGCGCACTGGGGCGCATTTGAAGCCATCGTGCAAGACGGAAAAATGGTCGGCGTGTTGCCGGTCAAAGACGATCCTTACCCGAACGATCTGATCACCATGGCCCCCCACCAGGTCCATGCGGAAAACCGTATCAAGTACCCAATGGTACGTAAAAGCTGGTTGGAAGGCGGCCCTGGCAGCCGTACCGAACTGCGCGGCAACGATGAATGGGTGCGCGTCAGCTGGGAAAAAGCGATCGATCTGGTCGGTAACGAAATCGTCCGTTTGCAAAAAGATCATGGCCCGCAGTCAATTTATGCCGGTTCTTACGGCTGGAAAAGCGTGGGCATGCTGCACAACAGCCGTACCCTTCTGCAACGCCTGATGAACCTGAGCGGTGGCTTCCTTGGCTATGCCGGTGACTATTCTACCGGTGCCGCACAGGTGATCATGTCGCACGTGATGGGGTCAATGGAGGTTTACGAACAGCAAACAGCCTGGCCAAACGTCATCGACAACAGCCAACTGGTGATCCTGTGGGGCTGTAACCCGATGGTTACGCTGAAAAACAGCTGGAACGTGCCAGACCACGTCGGCCAGACCGGCTTTGAGGCGCTGAAGAAAAAAGGCACCCGCATCATCAGCATTGATCCGGTGCACAGTGACAGTGCCAAATATGTCGGCGCACAGTGGATCGCTCCGCGTCCGTACACCGACAGCGCGATGCTGATCGGTATCGCCCACACCCTGTTGACCGAAAAGCTGCATAACCCGGACTTCCTGAAAACTTACACCGTGGGCTTCGACAAGTTCCAGGCCTATCTGCTGGGTGAAACCGACGGTACGCCAAAAACTGCCGAGTGGGCTGCCGATATCAGCGGCGTCGATGCTGAAGTGCTGCGCCAGTTGGCGCGTGATATGGCGAAACAGCGCACCATGATCATGGGCGGCTGGGGGATCCAGCGTCAGCATCACGGTGAGCAGCAACACTGGTTACTGGTGACCGTGGCGGCCATGCTTGGCCAGATCGGCCTGCCGGGCGGCGGCTTTGGCTTTAGCTATCACTACTCTTCCGGCGGTAGCCCAACGGCCAAAGGCGGCATCCTCTCCGGTATCTCTGCGGGGAATGCACCGAAAAATTCACCAACGCCAATCCCGGTGGCACGTATTGCCGAGTGCCTGACCAACCCAGGCAAGACCATTCACTTCAATGGGACAGATGTCACCTACCCAGACGTGAAGATGGTGTACGTGGCCGGTGGTAATACCTTCCACCAGCATCAGGACACCAACAACCTGGTCAAAGCCTGGCAGCGGCCGGAAACCATCGTGGTTAACGAACCGTACTGGACGGCCACCGCCAAGCATGCGGATATCGTGCTGCCTGCGACCACCAGCTATGAGCGTAACGATCTGGAGATGGGCGGCGACTACTCGCAGCTGTATGTCTTCCCGATGCATCAGTGCGTGCCGCCGCAGCATGAGTCACGCAACGACTTCGATATCTTCGCCGCTCTGGCCGCCAAGCTGGGCGTACTGGATGCCTTTACCGAAGGCAAAGACGAAACTCAGTGGCTGAAAGGCATGTACGACGACATGAAGTTGCAGGCCCGTGCCGCCCGCGTTGCCCTGCCGCCGTTTGACATGTTCTGGGAGTCGAACAACTACATTCGTTTCCCGATCCCGCAGGAAAACAAACAGTGGGTACGTTTCGCCGATTACCGTGAAAACCCGCTGCTTAATCCATTGGGGACTCCATCCGGCAAGATTGAGATCTATTCCGATGCCATCTCGAAGATGGAGTATCTGGATTGCAAAGGTATCCCGACCTGGATGCCGCCGCATGAATGGTACCGTGGCCCAGAGGCAGCTAAATACCCACTGTCACTGAATACCGCGCACCCGACCAACCGCCTGCACTCACAGCTGGACAACACGCCGCTGCGTAAGAAGTATGCGGTGGCCGACCGTGAAGCGATCTTGATCCATCCAGAGGATGCCAAATCGCGCAACATCACTAACGGCGATTTGGTGCGGGCGTTTAACGACCGTGGGCAGATTCTTGTTGGTGCCATTGTCAGTGAAGACGTGCGCCCAGGTGCAGTGCGGATCAGCGAAGGTGCCTGGTACGATCCGGCCGATCCGTCAACGCCGGGGTCGATCTGTAAGAACGGCAACGTCAACTGCCTGACTTTCGATATTGGCTCATCCAACCTGGCACAGGGCAACTGCGGCCAGATGGCACAGTTGGAAATTGAGAAATATCAGGGCGAAGTGCTGAAGAATACCGCGCACGACGTTCCTGCTGGCGCATAACCGCTAGCCACCAGCGCAGGGTGATGGTGACATCGCCCTGCGCTTTTCCTGCCGACAGAGACAATATATTTACCCTTTCCTTGATTGAAACCGGTTTTTGTTTTTTTTAAACGAGCGTATCATGCGCGCGTCTCCCTTCTCTTTGGCTAGTCATTCAGCTTATGCGTACTTCAACTGCGGCGACACGACGCTTGCCCGATTTAACTTCGTTGGCATTTCTGGTCGTGGCTTTTCTCACCGGGATTGCCGGTGCCTTACAGACGCCCACGCTGAGTCTGTTTCTCTCCACCGAAGTGAACGTACGGCCAACGATGGTCGGGCTGTTCTTTACCGGTAGCGCGGTGATCGGCATTTTGGTCAGCCAGTTTCTGGCCAGCCGCTCAGACAAGAGGGGCGATCGCAAATCACTGATCTTTGTCTGCTGCATGTTAGGCGCCTTGGCTTGTGCGCTGTTCGCCTGGAACCGTAACTACTACCTGCTGCTGTTCGTCGGCGTGTTGCTGAGCAGCTTCGGCTCGACCGCCAACCCACAGATGTTTGCCCTGGCACGGGAACATGCCGAGCACACCGGCAGGGGAACGGTGATGTTCAGTTCTATCCTGCGCGCTCAGGTTTCGCTGGCCTGGGTGATTGGCCCGCCGATCGCCTTTGCGCTGGCTTTGGGGTTTGGTTTTAAGGTGATGTATCTGGCCGCCGCCGCCGCCTTTATTCTCTGCGGAGCGCTGGTATGGAAGATGTTGCCCTCCATGCCAAAAGTGCAGAGTACCGGCGGGACGACGCTGGAAGCCCCCCGCCAGAATCGCCGGGATACGTTATTGCTGTTTATGGCCTGCACCTTTATGTGGACGGCCAACAGCATGTATTTGATCAATATGCCGCTGTACATGGTGCGGGAACTGCAGTTACCGGAAAAACTGACGGGAATACTGATGGGTACCGCTGCCGGGCTGGAAATCCCGACCATGTTGCTCGCAGGCATGGTGGCCCAACGCTTTGGCAAGCGTTTCCTGATGCGCTGTGCTGTGATTGCCGGGGTGCTGTTCTATGCCGGGCTACTATTTATTACCGGTACCTGGCAACTGATCGCCCTGCAACTGCTGAACGCGCTGTTTATAGGGGTGTTGGCGGGAATTGGTATGCTCTATTTCCAGGATTTGATGCCCGGCCAGGCCGGGGCGGCCACCACGCTGTTTACCAATACCACCCGCGTAGGATGGATTATTGCCGGTTCGATCGCCGGGGTCGTGGCTGAAATGTGGAGTTATCACGCGGTATTTTACTTTGCGTTGGCTATGGTACTGGGTGCCGTACTGTGTATGTGGCGGCTGAAGGACGTTCAAGGGGCGGTATCCGCCTCCAACTTGGCAAGATAGATCAGCGCCTCATCACGGCGGTCGTGGCACATCTCACGGCTGGCCTGCAGGCTGCCACAGACTTTGGGCCGCAGCGGCGAATGAAATATCCCGCAGCGCAGTTGCGGGTCCAGATGGATGCAACGGGTATTGGCGGGTTTGCCGTTGGGCATACCAGGGATCGGGCTGGAAATCGAAGGTGCGATACAGCAGGCACCACAGTCGGCACGGCAGTCCATCTGCGATCCTATGGGGGGCTGATTATGTGGTTGAGACAATAACAGAACGCCGCATTAAGTTATACTCATTCACAATGCTTACCAATAGTGCTAGAGTTTGTTTTTCATGGAGTGGAAAGCTTAGAACTATCAATGGAGTGAGATCATGTCAGATAAAAATTTCAACCCAAGTTGGGAAGGCTACATGGGGGACTTCCTGAAGGGTAATGTCGGGATCAACCAGCTAAAACCCCAGCATGAGTTCCTTGATACTATCGGCTTAGAGAAAGCATTAAGCGATAATACGCAATATCACGTCGTTCTTACGATCGCTGAGGCAAAAGGTATTATTGATGACATCAACTCTCGCCGCCCTGGAAACCCAGGTCTGGGCCGTGGTGAAGCGTTCGCTCGGGGCTTTGAGCAACGCAGTACCAGTCGTGGCGATGCATTCTCCAGAGGCCTTGAACCAAGAAATGCCATATCCTCCGTGTTTAAGGTTACCGATCCTATCTCCACTTATGCAGGCAATATCTATGATGCGCGTGGGCTATTTGATGTCATCATTGAGTTTAAAAGAATAGGCATAACGGCCACGCTGTTCACAGGAGCAAATGGCGTGAATCTTATTCACATATCCGGCTATGCCGGGCTTCGACGAACCATTACTGGCACACGGTATGCGGCCAACCATCCGCAAATGTTAGCGATGGGTATTGGGCAGCAAGGCATTAATACAGCGATAGTAAGAGGCGCACGCTTTTGTATCCTTTTCTCTGTGGGATATCGCATTTTAGAAAGTATTTTCAAAGATGAATATACTTTGGCCGACTTTATCGGAAATATAACTGTGGATATGGCTAAACTCGCCATTACCACCGTTGCATCTTATGCTCTAGGTGTAGCATTGACTGCAACAGCAATTGTAGGTGGAAGCATTATTGTAATTGCAGCAGTATTGTTCGCTATTAGCTTTGCAATAGTTTTAACTTTAGACAATATAGATGAATATTATGGCCTAAGCAATAAAATGATAGCGTTACTGAAAGAAAAAATGAGAGTAAAGCCACGAACACCTGAAGCAAACTTCCAACACATCCTTAATAGTTTAGGGAGGTGACATGAAAAATAAATATTGGAAAATATTCGGCACAATAGTATTGCTGGTGATATTTACTGGCATATCTTTATTTATATGCAGTTACGTAATTTCGTTAATATTAATGAAAAGTGAAATAAAGTTCTCCTCATCTGTATTTATTGTTTTCTTTTCTTCACCTTTGTTAATCTATGTTTTATCTGGTTCTGTTTATTTTTTTGTTTTTGATAGATTACCTAAGCATAATAAGATAACGATCAATTATTTGACTAAGCTAACGCTGGCATCAATCCTTTTTAGTTTACCGGTTTCCTTGTATGTAAACTACAAACTTAAACATGATGGCTACTTGATCTGTGACAGAATTTCGTGGATGTCACCAAGGACTTATGTAAAAGATTTATCACTTTGCAAATGATGTTTACTATAACATAGAGGGATTTATGGCTAATTTGATTTATGCAAGTATCAACGGTATTAAACAAGGCTTGATATCCGCTGGTTGCTCGACTCTTGACTCCATTGGCAATAGATGTCAAAAAGGACATGAGGATCAAGTTTACGTTCTTGCTTTCGATCACAATATATCCAGAATGCAAAACGTATCCCACCAACCAGTCAGAATAACCAAGCCGATTGACAAATCATCGCCCTTGCTTGGAATGGCAATATCAAATAATGAAAAATTACAAATTGCATTGTACATGTACCGTGTCAATCCTGCTGGGACTCTAGAAGTTTTTTATACTATAAAGCTTAAGGATGCCTATATCTCAGACATCACCCAGCACTGCCCAAATGCACTTACACAAAATGATGGTCAGCCCTACGAGATCATTTCATTATCCTACACAAGCATTGATTGGCAGCATAATATTTCAGGCACATCGGGCTATAGTATATGGGATGAGAGAGTTTATTGATTTAGTGGGTAACCGTCAGGTTTCTTGTCGGTTATTTTATCAAGATAGCGCATGGCCGCGTAGAACGCACAATGGATTGGATAGCTAAGTATGATAAATAAATACTGGGGAATATTTTTAGCGACAATACTATTAATAGTGTTTACATTCGGAACTCTATTATTTTATAGTTATGTGACATCATTGATTTTGATGGAAGATGAAATAACATTTTCAGCCTCAGTGTTTATGTGTTTCTTTAGTTCACCCCTGATGCTTTATCTGGTTCTGTTTTTTTCTTTATTTTTAACCGATTACCTAAGCATAATATGATTATTATTACAAACTTAACTAGATTAGCGTTGGCATCAATACTTTTTAGTTTACCGGTCTCGTTGTATGTAAACTACAAACTTAAACATGATGGCTATTTCACGTGCGATAAAATTTCCTGGATGTCACCAACGACTTATGTGAAAGATTTATCACTTTGTCGATGAGTGGCATTTCCCGCAATACCCGCCAATTAGACAAAGAAATACATCACAATACGTAAAGTGACGCCCCTCACCCTAACCCTCTCCCGCAGGGAGAGGGGACTGAATGTGCTACAACTTAACGTCAGTAACTGGCCTCAGCACCGCAATAACTCCATCTCGCTTAGGGAATATTTTAACGTGACACTGATAGACTTCGGCACCTGACTACAGCACAGTTCTAACCCTTCGTGAGTGCGAACAGACAGATTTCTGCACCTGACCACAACGCCATTGCAGCCCCGCCCTGTTAGAGAGGGCTGTATGAGCAAAAAAACCACCAAAATAACGCTCCTAACCGCTGAAGATTGCACCAATCCCTCCAAATCTCCGCTTTACATGCACACATCGCGCACGTACCATTAAGCTAGTACAAAAGAACTCAAGGCCAACGGCCAACCAGGAGCAATAATGTCTGCGGACACCATCCAGAAGCTTTCCCGCCCTTCCGTACTCGGTGGCGCGATGATCATTGCCGGCACCGCCGTAGGTGCTGGTATGTTCTCCATTCCTATCGTAACTTCTGGCGTGTGGTTCAGCGGCTCCGTGGCGCTGCTGATTTATACCTGGTTCTGTATGCTGATCTCCGGGCTGATGATCCTGGAGGCCACCATGAATTATCCGGCGGGCGCCAGCTTCCACACCGTGGTCAAAGATCTGCTCGGCAAAGGCTGGAATACCCTTAACAGCCTGTCGATCACCTTCGTACTCTATATTCTGACCTATGCCTATATCTCAGCGGGCGGCTCGATCATCGCCCATACGCTGGAAGGCGTCTTCGGGGCCAACCAAACCCTGTCCGGATTGGTGTTTGCCATCGTTGTGGCCTTTATCGTCTGGTTATCCACCCGCGCCGTGGATCGCCTGAGCACCATTCTGATCGGCGGTATGGTGATCACCTTTGTGTTGTCCGTCGGTGATATGTTTACCCACGTGCAGCCTGCCGTGTTGTTCAACCAGGGTGGCAGCGACGCCAACTACCTGCCCTATGCGCTCGCAGCATTACCTTACCTGCTGACCTCTTTCGGCTACCACGGCAACGTGCCCGGCCTGGTGAAGTATTATCAGAAAGACAGCGGTGCCGTGGTGCGCAGCCTGGTATACGGTACCTTGCTGGCGCTGGCGATCTATATCCTGTGGCAGTATGTGATCCAGGGCAATATCGCCCGTGATGCCTTCAAGCAGGTGATCGCCGAAGGGGGCAACATCGGCAGCCTGCTCAAGCAGATGGGTAACGTTTCCAGTAGCCATGCGGTAGGCCAACTGCTTAACGCCTTCTCTTATATGGCGCTGGCCAGTTCATTCCTGGGGGTGTCGCTGGGGCTGTTTGATTTTCTCGCCGACTTCTTCAAGTTCAAGGATAACCAGGCAGGCCGCACCAAATCGGCACTGGTGACCTTCGTGCCGCCAACCCTGGCCGCGTTACTGTTCCCGAACGGTTTCCTGTACGCCATCGGCTTTGCTGGCCTGGCCGCCACCATTTGGGCGGTGATCGTCCCTGCGATGATGGCACGCGCCAGCCGCCGCCGTTTCCCACAGGCCAGCTACCGCGCTCCCGGCGGCCAAGGCATGATCCTGTTCATCATCCTGTTTGGGGTGATTAACGCCGTGGCCCACGTGCTGACGCTATTAGATCTGCTGCCGGTGTTTAAATAAGCCTCAAGGGCGGCTACGGTCGCCCTTTTTCCCCACTCTTTTTGCGCGCGGGTCTTGCCTGAAAAGCACGGCGCGAGTAACTTGTCGCAACTTCCTAAAATCCATTTCGACAGGGTATTCCAATGGCAAGAGCGAACGAAATCAAGCGCGGTATGGCGATCAATTACAACGGCAAACTGCTGCTGGTAAAGGACATCGATGTCCAGAGCCCAAGCGCCCGTGGTGCCAGCACGCTGTATAAAATGCGCTTCTCCGACGTCCGTACCGGGCTGAAGGTAGAAGAGCGTTTTAAAGGTGATGATATTCTGGACACCATCAGCCTCTCCCGCCGCAAGGTAAACTTCTCCTATATTGACGGCGAAGAGTATGTGTTCATGGACGATGAAGACTACACCCCTTATATCTTCAAGAAAGATCAGATCGAAGATGAGCTGCTGTTCATCCCTGAAGCGGGTTTGCCGGGTATGCAGGTACTGACGCTGGATGGCCAGGTGCTGGCGTTGGAACTGCCGCAGACCGTGGATATGGAAATTGTTGAAACCGCTCCGGGCATCAAAGGAGCTTCTGCCAGTGCGCGTAACAAGCCGGCCACCATGGCGACCGGCCTGACCATTCTGGTACCCGAGTACCTGAGCAGCGGTGATAAAATCCGCATTCATATTGCAGAACGCCGCTATATGAGCCGCGCAGACTAGTCAACGGTAGGGGCGCAACCTGAGTGCGCCCTGCTTTTGCTAGAGTAACTCTGGGAAAAACCGCCGCTTTAACGCCAGCTCAACCCCACGAACCTCCGCCAAACCTTTCAACCGACCGATGGCCGAATAGCCCGGATTGGTTTTCTTCTTCAGATCGTCCAGCATCTGGTGACCATGGTCTGGTCGCATTGGGATAGGCCGCAGATCGCCCGCTTTATGACGGCGCTGTTCTTCTGCCAGAATAGCTTCAACCACCGCAACCATATCCACATCCCCTTGCAAGTGCGCCCCTTCGTGGAAGGTTTTAGGGTTTTGCTCGCGGCAAGTAGCGCGCAGGTGGGTAAAGTGAATGCGATCGCCAAAGGTCTCAATCATCCGCACCAGATCGTTATCCGCGCGCACGCCGTAAGAACCGGTACACATGGTGAAGCCGTTATAGATGCTATCTACCGTCTCTTTCAGCCACTGCATATCTTCGATGGTGGAAACAATACGCGGCAAGCCGAGGATGGGACGAGGTGGATCATCGGGATGCACAGCCAACCTGACACCCACCTCTTCCGCTACCGGCACGATAGCGCGCAGGAAGACGGCCATATTTTCGCGCAGCTGCGCCTTATTGATATGATCGTACTCCGCCAGCCGAGCACGGAACTGATCGAGCGTGTATCCCTCTTCCGCCCCAGGCAATCCGGCAATGATATTTCCGGTCAGCTTGGCAATATCTGCCGTACTCATCGCCTTGAAATAGCTTTGTGCCTGGGACTGCTCTTCGTCGGTGTAATCTTTTTCTGCCCCACGGCGGCACAGGATATGCAAATCGAAGGCCGCAAAGGCGATCTGATCAAAGCGTAACGCCTTGGATCCGTCCGGCAGTGGGTATTCCAGATCGGTACGCGTCCAGTCGAGGATCGGCATAAAGTTGTAGCACACGGTATCAATGCCACATTCCGCCAGATTGCGCAGCGATTGTTGATAGTTGGCGATATGACGTTGGTAGTTGCCGCTGTGGGTTTTAATTTCCTCGTGCACCGGGATACTTTCCACCACCGACCACACCAGCCCTTTTTCCGCCAACAAAGCCTGCCGCGCCTTGATTTGTTCAACCGGCCACACTTCGCCATTAGGGATATGGTGTAACGCGGTCACTACGCCAGTCGCACCAGCCTGACGCACATCGTCCAGCGAAACCGGATCGTTCGGCCCATACCAACGCCATGTTTGTTCCATTGATTTATCCTTGTAAAAGTCGCTCTGTCATCGTTGAAGCGCTATCGGTGGTGAGGTAGATCGCAAAATCAAATCAATCCTGTTATACCACATTGCAGTAGATGTCATTCATCTTTAACCTTACTGATTAGCGGCATGCTGTCAAAACAGAAATGTCGATTGATTGATCCAACTCACGATCCTGGGATATTTTGGACTGACCAATTTTATTCACCTCTCTACCGCTCTACACTGGCGGTTGTTAACAGATACGCGAGAGCCGGGCATACACCTGCGGCTAACTGGTCTGATAGCTTTATACCAGCGATCAACCGGCCCTTGCTCTCGTCATGGAGCCATTAATGAAAACTATCGCCAACTCACCGTTACCCGCCAAGACACAACTGCCCCAGTACGATCGCCAGAGCCTGCGCAGCCGAATTGTCCACCTGGGCTTTGGGGCTTTTCACCGCGCTCACCAGGCATTGCTGACCGACAGAGTACTCAACCGTAACGGCGGCGATTGGGGGATTTGCGAGATCAGCCTGTTCGGCGGCGATAAGCTATTCCAGACCCTGCGCGACCAGGATCATCTTTACACCGTGTTGGAAAAGGGCGCGGCGGGCGATCAGGCCATCGTGGTGGGGGCCGTTCACGAAAGCGTACATCGCAAATTGGAAGGCATCGACGCCGTGCTGGAAAAGCTGGCAGAGCCGCAGGTGGCGATCGTCTCCATGACCATTACGGAGAAAGGCTACTGCATCGAACCGGGTAGCGGCCAATTGGACCTGCAACACGACGCGATCAAAGCCGATTTGGCTAATCCGACCCAACCCACCACGGTGCCGGGGATCCTGGTGGAAGCACTGCGCCGGCGTCGAGAGCGCCATCTACCCGCCTTTAGCGTGCTGTCCTGCGACAACATTCCAGAGAATGGGCACGTGGTGCGCAATGCGGTGACCGGGCTGGCCAAAGCGCGCGATCCACAGTTGGCCGAGTGGATCGCGCAACACGTCACCTTCCCCAGCACCATGGTCGATCGCATCGTTCCGGCCGCTACGCCAGCAACGCTGGATGAAATTGCCGCAGCCCTGGGTGGCGTGCGTGATGAATGCGCTATCGCCTGTGAACCCTTCATTCAATGGGTGGTGGAAGATAATTTTGTCGCTGGCCGCCCACGCTGGGAGGATGTCGGTGTGCAACTGGTGGACGATGTTCTGCCGTTCGAGCAGATGAAGCTGCGGATGCTCAACGGCAGCCACTCCTTCCTGGCCTACCTCGGCTATCTGGCGGGTTACCAATACATTGTTGACTGCATGGCGGATGAGAATTATCGCCGTGCCGCACACCATTTGATGTTGAACGAGCAGGCTCCGACGCTGCAGGTCGCTGGTGTCGATCTGGCCGCCTACGCGGAGCAGTTGATCGAACGTTACAGCAACCCGGCACTGCAACACCGTACCTGGCAGATCGCTATGGATGGCACGCAAAAGTTGCCTCAGCGCCTGCTGGAGTCGATCCGTTGGCATCGGCAATATGGCGGCAGCCATGCGGGGCTTGCGCTTGGCGTAGCGGGCTGGATGCGTTATGTCGGCGGGATTGATGACGCCGGGCAACCGATTGATATCCGCGACCCAATGCTGGCTACCTTGCAGCAGGCCGTTAGCAGCTCACAGGACGGTGAACCCCGCGTGACCGCATTGCTGGCGTTGAAAAGCGTGTTTGGCGAGCAGTTGCCAGCGGATAGTGCGTTTGTGGAGGAGGTAACCCGGGCCTATCTGTCATTGCGCGATCGAGGGGCACGCCAGACGGTAAAAGATTGGGTAACCACCCAGTTGAATTGATCCCTATCGGCCGCCATGCCAATCTGCCAGGCATGACGGCCACTTGACGTTTGAATCTAGATTAACGGTATTCCAGCGTCATTATTCCGAGTTTTTTCTGCTGATCCAACCACTTGATCTCGCTCTTGCCGAGATTCATTGGCAGCTCTTTGCTACCGTTCTGCAGGCTCGCTAACCGATGTTTGCTGGTGTAGTTTTGCCCGTCGCGATAGCATTGCGTTTGCGCCATTGAGTCAGCGACTTCTACTCTGCAAGGGCCTTCGACAATGGTGCCATAGAAGTGGATCACGCCACCGGTAGCTGCATTAGCCACGCCTGCTGCCAGCCATGAAAACAACATTCCTGCGATCAAAAATAACCGTAAGCTTTTCATGGTCACCTCACTTGTTATTAAGCCAATATAAACCTGAAAAAAGTTCTTGGATTAAGCGCAAGTTAGAGAGGTTTTATCTATTTATCATCTAGTTAGATGTATCTCCACCTCTCTGGCGGCGCATAATTTATTGCCGCAAAACACATATTTCAAGTCGGAAAAGTCTTAATTTATTATCTGACAACGGCCTGCTGTGCAGACGGCTTGCCGTGCACAATCCTGGTCAGTCGGTTGGGCAATGAAAGGTATGGAGAAAACGAATCAAAATGCAGGATCTGGGGAAGTCATGCCGAGCCCCACTCGGCATGACTAGAGGACTTAACGATAAATCACTGTCATTATTGCGAGTTTTTTCTGCTGATCGACCCACCGCATTTCGGTGGTGCCGATATTCAGCGGAAGTTCTTTACTACTGGCATCAAAACTTGCCAGCCTTTGCGTGCCTGTGTAGTTTCGCCCGTTACGATAACATTGGGTATTCGCCGTTGAGTTGCTAACATCTACCGTACAAGGCCCTTCGACAATGGCACCCACAAAGTGGATAACGCCACCTGTGGAACCCGCATGACTTGCTGCCATCCATGAAAACAACGCTCCTGCGATCAAAATTAACCGTAAGCTATTCATGGCAACCTCACTTTTGTTAAGCCACTTTAAAGATAGGTTACTTTTTTAGGAATAATCGTAAGGATAGGCAGTTTTTTTAACGGTTAATCGTTGAATTAAGGTCGTGGAAACAATACGGTACGGTACAATTAACTTTGTTAATGCCACGTTTTTTATGGGAAAAATCCTATACCTTTAGCGAAAAATAAACGCCCAAAAAACAGGCAATTTTTATGCTTAAATTTGTGATCTGCCCCTGCTAATTGGCCAAGAGCGATAAAAAAGCAAATAATTGCTCACTTTTAATCATTTGAAAACATCATTGACGGGAATCGCCAAATGACAAAAACCAATCTGATCACCGGCTTTCTCGGTAGCGGGAAAACCACCACCATTCGACACCTGTTGGCCAATAAGCCGGAAAATGAGCGTTGGGCCGTGCTGGTCAACGAGTTTGGCGAGATTGGTATCGATGGCGCCCTGCTGGCCGACAGCGGTGCGATATTGAAAGAGATCCCCGGTGGCTGCATGTGCTGCGTTAACGGGCTACCTATGCAGGTAGGGTTGAATATGTTGCTGCAACAGGCCAAACCCGATCGGTTACTGATTGAACCCACTGGATTAGGTCACCCTAAGCAGATCCTGGCGCTGTTGACCCAGGAAACCTATGGCGGTTGGATCGATTTGCTGGCAACGATCTGTGTGCTCGATCCCCGCCAACTGGGCGAATCTCGCTATAGTGAAAATGAAAATTTCCGCGATCAGCTGGCCGCAGCCGACGTCATCATCGCCAATAAAATGGATACCTGGCAGCCGCAAGATGCCCAGGCACTGGAAGCCTGGCAAATCCTGCATGGCCAGCAGCGGCCGGTCTTTTCCATCGAGCAAGGGCGCATGGATATCAAGCTGTTGGATCGGCCACGCACCAATTGCACAGAATTGCCGGACGCACAGCATCATCATAGCCACGCCAAGACCCAAGGATTGGCAGCGTTGCGTTTGCCTGAAAACTCCCGCTGGCGCCGCGCCCTTAATCAAGGCCAAGGATTCACCAGCTGCGGCTGGATTTTCGATGGGGAAACCGTCTTTGATACCGTCGGTATGATGGAATGGATCAGGTTAGCACCGGTTGATCGGGCCAAGGCGGTGGTACGCATTGCCGAAGGCAGTTTGCTGATCAACCGCCAAGGGCAGGATCTCAGTATCGAGACGCGCCCCACCGCTCCGCTCGACAGCCGTATCGAATTGATCCACAGCGACGAGGCCAACTGGAATGCTTTGCAATCGGCCTTGTTTAACATCCGTTTAAGTTAATGCTTTTAACGTTGGCATTATTTTTTTGATTTTTTACAGGTTAGCCATGACACGCCGCAATTTACCCTTCATCCTCATGCTCAACGTTTTGGGCATCGTGCTATTTCTTTCCTGGTATTTACCCACGGATCACGGGTTCTGGTTCAAGATTGACTCAGCAATCTTTTTCTACTTCAACCAACATCTGGCCAGCGATGCCTGGTTTCTGAGAATGGTGGCGATCACCAACAATCGGATATTCGATGTTATTTCGCTCATCGCCATGGGGCTGCTGTATCTTTACTTCTACCTCAAGCAGGATGCCTTTGGCCGCCGCCGTCTGATCGTTACCGGCGTCGTGATGTTGTTAACGGGAGTGGTGCTCAACCAGTTTGGTCATCTGCTGCCGGTAAAACACGCCAGCCCTACCCTGACTTTTGACAATATCAACCGGGTCAGCGAACTCACCGGCATCCCAACCAAAGACGCCTCCAGCGACAGCTTCCCTGGCGATCATGGCATGATGCTGATGATTTTCTCCTGCTTTATGCTGCGCTACTTTAATCGCACGGCATTTGCCATCGCGCTGCTGATCACCCTGGTCTTCTGCCTGCCACGCATCATGATCGGCGCACATTGGTTTACCGATATTGCCGTCGGCTCACTGTCGGTGGTGATGGTCGGAACTAGTTGGTGGCTGATGACACCGGCCAGCGATGTTGTGATCCACTGGTTGAACTGCAAACTACCTGGTAAGTATCGCCCAACGCAGCCATAACTTTAGATTATGATAGCCGGGAGGCCAGCGCCTCTCGGTTATTTACCTGTCGCATCTTGTTTACTCAACAACCACATCGTTAACATGCCCACCCCATTAATTAACGTCAATCCAACATAACCGCCGAACCGCGTTTTTTATATGAAGATTTACATTATGTTACATCACAATTTCATATAAAGAATGTCGGAAAAAGGCTCGCAATCCTCACGTCATTCCGGTACTCTCGGATGCGTTTGTGCCTGGTTTAGCTTGGCTCGTTGGTAAAAATCCGAAAACTGTGCGTTCCTGCACATTTCCGATGCTAACTGATTGTCCTTCCTGCCAGTGCCAACTAGTCTCGTTCCGTTTGGTATTTTTCAGATAACGACTTGCGTCGTTAAGGACTTCAAGGGAAAACAATTACAATGGTCAAATCTCAACCTTTTCTGAGATATTTTTTGCGGGTATTACCTGCAATTGCGGCAGCCTTGGTGCTCTCCGCCTGTAGCTCAACAAACACTTCGAAGTTAGATAGTAAGCAAACTGAGATGCATGCAGTTAATGACAAAAACGGTCTTTTACTGCAAGCCTCTCAGGATGAATTCGAAGCGATGGTGCGTAACGTTGACGTCAAGTCAAAGATTATGGACCAGTATGCTGATTGGAAAGGCGTCCGCTACCGTTTAGGTGGTGAAAGCAAGCGCGGTATTGATTGCTCGGCGTTTGTGCAACGTACCTTCCGCGAACAGTTTGGTATGGATCTGCCCCGCTCAACCTATGAGCAAGAAGATATGGGCAAGCAAATCCAACGCGCCAAACTGCGCCCAGGTGATTTAGTGCTGTTCCGTGCCGGTTCTACTGGCCGCCACGTCGGCATCTATCTGGGTAACGACAAATTCGTTCATGCCTCTACCAGCAGTGGTGTGACAATCTCTAGCCTTTCGGATAACTATTGGGATAAACGTTATCGTGAAGGCCGCCGGTTACTGGGTAAAAGTTCCAGCTAACGGCGTAGTATCTGAATCTGGTCCTGAAAGCCAAACAAACGAGACGAGAACGCTGCCCCAGGGCAGCGTTTTTTTTCACGGTAATGCTGACACCGAACAAACCCGCATCGCTGTTTTCGATTATCACAGTGCCATAAACCACGCAACGGTTGAAAAAGTAGCCTATTATCGTCAAGTGACATGCCCTTTCGTAACGCGCTATTTACGCTGTGTCTAAACAGACAGCCTTAGTGCAAGCCAAACGAATAATGACGCAGGCAGGATCGGTGGGATATATTAATCACCAGCAATATAACAATAATATTTTTGTGCTGCGCTCAGGGGGCGAGTAATGGGATTGAAGGGAGCATTTGCACGCCATGCATCCAACACAGGGCGTAGCCTGACTAAAAGCTGTATTGTCGCGATCGTTTTCTTCATTGTTTTTACCTCTGTCACCTTATTTCTGATCAATCATCAACGCTCGCAATATCAGCATAAAATCGAAAACCGTACGCAAAAATTTGCCGTTAATTACCTCGATCATCTGCAAGAAATGATGCAACAAATCATGCCGCTTACCGGTAAACCTTGCGAACAGGCCCAGTCCGATCTGACCTACCGTGCCGCGTTTACCGCCGGCGTACGCACCTTTGTTCTGGTAAAAGACGGTTTTGCCTATTGCTCCTCGGCAACCGGTAACATGATGCTGCGGATGAGCCATATTTATTCCGATATCGACTGGCATAAGCCACTGGATATGGCATTACAACAAGGCACGCCGATGGTGCCTGGAAAACCGGCGATTGCCATGTGGTTACGCCAACCAGGGCCAGGCAATACCGGCATACTAGCCACGTTGGATCTCACCCTGGCCCCCTATCTGCTGCTCAATTCGCCCGATAGAGATACTCCCGGATTTGCCATAGTGATCGGGGGGCATGCGGTTACCACCTTCGGCTCGAATATGCTGCCGTTGGCGCAATTACCTAAAAGCCACGCCAGCCAGCTAGCCGTCCCGGGCTATCCACTGAGTATGATCTTCTATCACCAATCCCTGACGGCTAATGATATCCGTTTAACCGTACTGGGCAGCCTGGTGCTCTCCCTGATGGTAGGCGCGCTGTATTACTATATGCAGATACTGCGCCAAAGCCCCGAACGCGCCCTGATGAGAGGCATCAAACACAATGAGATTTTTGTTGAATATCAACCCGTTTTCCACTCCGCAACCAACACCATCGCCGGTCTTGAGGCATTGATCCGCTGGCAGCATCCCACCGAGGGGCGCATTCCACCCGACCTGTTTATCCCCTATGCCGAAAGCGAAGGGTTGATCGTAGCGTTGACCCGCCACCTGTTCCGTAGGATCGTGGCGGATATCCCGCAATTGGTGCAAGCTCTGCCACGGGGAGCCAAACTGGGCATCAACCTCGCTCCTTCTCACCTTAATGCACCTTCGTTTCATGACGATATCACCGAGCTACTGGCCAAGTTGCCAACCGACTATTTCACCGTGGTGTTTGAAATCACCGAGCGCGGCATGGTGGAAGAACAAAATGCCTTGGAAGAGTTTGATTGGCTACATCGCCAAGGGGTTGAAATCGCAGTAGATGACTTTGGTACTGGCCACAGCGCCTTAATCTATCTACAACGCTTTACCCTGGATTACCTCAAGATCGACCGCGGTTTTGTCAATACCATTGGCCAGGATACGGCGACCGCTCCCGTCCTGGACGCAGTGATCTCGCTGTCTAAAAAGCTGAAAATGCTGACCGTGGCGGAAGGAGTTGAAACTGCCGAACAGGTGAGTTTTCTGCAAGAACGCGACGTTAATTTCATGCAGGGCTATTATTTCAGTAAGCCACTGGGTATTGAGGAGTTTGTGGCCTTTTGCCAGAATAAGGCCGTTTTTGATTATCAGGCCGCAGTTAATCCCTGATATTTAAACTTCTTTACTCAGAAAACCAGCCTGAAATGCTATGCTACCGGCTGGATTAATTGACTTATATCCGACGTATTTCAAGCCATGGCTTGAAAGGCGACGGGTATAGCTAGCAGGAGCTTACCGTAGAGATGTCCGTACGCATTTTTGCTGCCTTGGTGCTTTCGGCACTCAGTTTTAGCATGCAGGCCGAAACCCTTAATGAAAGCTACGCTTTCGCCACGCTCGGTGAACCGAAATATTCCACCGACTTTAGCCATTTTGACTACGTGAACCCAGCGGCCCCCAAGGGCGGCGACGTTAGGCTGGCAGCCATCGGCACCTACGATAACTTCAACCGTTTCGCCTCGCGCGGTGTACCTGGTGAAAGAACCGGGGAACTCTACGACACACTGTTCACCAGCTCGGACGATGAGCCCTCCAGCTATTATCCGTTGATTGCGGAATCTGCCCGCTATCCGGCAGATATGCGTTGGATGGAGCTGGATATCAACCCACGCGCGCGCTTCCATGATGGCAGCCCGATCACCGCCGCCGACGTGGCCTTCACCTTCAACAAATTTATGACCGAAGGGGTGCCGCAATTCCGTTCGTCGTATAAAGGCGTCACCGTCAAGGCCATCTCCCGTCTGACTGTGCGCATAGAACTCCCCAAACCGGATAGAGATCAGTTACTCGGCCTCTTAAGCCTGCCGGTGATGCCAGAAAGCTTCTGGAAAGACCATAAACTGAATGAACCACTGACTGTTCCCCCACTAAGCAGTGGCCCTTATAAAATCAGCAGCTACCGATTGGGCCAATATATTACTTATGAGCGCGTACGTGACTATTGGGCCGCCAATCTGCCGGTGAATCGTGGGCGCTATAACTTCGACACGCTGCGTTACGACTATTACCTGGACGATAAGGTGGCGCTGGAAGCCTTTAAGGCCGGGGCTTACGATTTCCGCGTCGAAGGCTCGCCAAAAAGCTGGGCCACCCAGTATCAGGGCGGCAATTTCGCGCGCAACTTCATCATCAAACAGGATGAAACCAATCAGGCGGCACAGAATGCCCGCTGGCTGGCATTCAATATCCAGCGCCCGATTTTCGCCGATCGCCGGGTGCGGGAAGCCATTACCCTGGCCTTCGACTTCGACTGGATGAACAAGGCGCTGTATTACGATGCCTATCAGCGCGCCAACAGCTATTTCCAGAATACTGAATACGCGGCCAGCGGCTACCCAGACGCTGCGGAGTTGGCCTGGCTGGCCCCGCTAAAAGGTAAAGTGCCAGCAGAAGTGTTTACCTCAATCTACCAGCCTCCAACATCCGACGGCAGCGGCAATGACCGGGCGAACCTGCTGAAAGCCACCGAATTGCTTAAACAGGCCGGTTGGGAAGTGAAAAACCAGCAGTTGGTCAACAGCAAAACCGGTAAGCCCTTTACCTTTGAACTGATGTTGCCGAGTGGCAGCAATTTCCAATATGTACTGCCTTTCCAGCACAATTTGAAGCGGTTGGGTATCGATATGCAGATCCGTGAGATCGACATCAGTCAATTCACCCGCCGTATGCGCGAGCGTGATTTTGATATGATGCCGAGGGTCTACCCCGCTATGCCGTTCCCCAACTCCAACCTGCAGATCTACTGGGCCACTGAATATCTGAATTCCAGCTACAACAGCCCTGGCGTCAGCGATCCAGCCGTCGACGCCCTGATAGAACAGATCATGAAGCATCAAGGGGATGAAAAAGCGTTGCTGTCCCTTGGCCGTGCGCTGGATCGGGTGTTGACCTGGAACAGGTATATGCTGCCGATGTGGTACTCCAATCATGACCGTTACGCCTATTGGGACAAATTCTCTTCGCCAGCGGTACGCCCGGCCTATTCGATCGGGTTCGACAACTGGTGGTTCGACGTCAACAAGGCGGCACGCTTGCCGGCGCAACGGCAATAAGGAGCCTCAGGTGGCCGCTTATCTGATACGCAGATTACTGCTGGTGATCCCCACGCTGTGGGCGATCATCACCATTAACTTTTTCATTGTGCAAATCGCTCCCGGTGGACCGGTCGATCAGGCCATTGCCTCTATTGAGATGGGGCAAACCAGCGGCTTTGGCGGCGGTGGCGCAGGTGAAGGCCTAGGGCATATGAAGGCCGGCGCGGGCAACGTGGCCGAAGGCCAATACCGTGGCTCACGCGGCCTGGATCCCGAAGTGATCGCCGAGATCACCAAGCGTTACGGTTTCGACAAGCCGCTGCACGAACGCTATTTCACCATGCTGTGGAACTACATGCGCCTCGATTTCGGTGAAAGCCTGTTCCGCGGGGCCTCGGTAATGCAGCTAATTGGCCAGAGTCTGCCAGTTTCCGCGACCCTGGGGCTATGGAGTACGCTGATCATTTATCTGGTGTCGATCCCGCTGGGGATACGCAAGGCCATCCACAACGGCAGCGCCTTTGACACCTGGAGCAGCACGCTGATTATCATCGGCTACGCCATTCCGGCATTCCTGTTCGCCATCCTGATGATCGTGCTATTCGCCGGTGGCAGCTATCTGGACTGGTTCCCACTGCGCGGGCTGGTTTCCAGCAATTTCGACACGCTGCCGTGGTACGGTAAAATCACCGATTATCTGTGGCACATTACCCTGCCAGTGCTGGCTACGGTGATCGGTGGCTTTGCCGCACTGACCATGCTGACTAAAAACTCGTTTCTTGATGAGATCCGCAAACAGTATGTGGTCACCGCCCGTGCCAAAGGGCTGGACGAGAAGAAGATCCTTTACCGCCACGTGTTCCGTAACGCCATGCTGCTGGTGATCGCCGGTTTCCCGGCCACCTTTATCAGCATGTTTTTCACCGGTTCGTTGTTGATCGAAGTGATGTTCTCGCTCAACGGCCTTGGGCTGTTGGGCTACGATGCCACCCTGCAACGCGACTATCCGGTGATGTTCGGAACGCTCTACATATTTACCCTGATCGGCTTGCTGTTGAATATCGTCAGCGATATCACCTATACCCTGGTCGATCCGCGCATTGATTTCGAGGGCCGTCAATGAGCCGCTTAAGCCCCATCAATCAGGCCCGCTGGGCACGTTTTCGCAGCAACCGCCGTGGTTACTGGTCGCTGTGGATTTTTCTGTCTGCCTTTGCACTCAGCCTGGCCGCCAACCTGATCGCCAACGACCGGCCGTTGCTGGTGCGCTATGAAGGCCGGCTGTATGTGCCCTTTATGGTCAACTACAGCGAAACGACCTTCGGCGGGGAACTGAATACCACTACCGATTTTCAGGATCCCTTTGTTATCAAGCAGATTGAGCAACACGGCTGGGCCATCTGGGCCCCGATCCGCTTTAGCTACAACACCATCAACTTTGCCACCGAAGTGCCCTTCCCGTCGCCGCCGTCACGCCAAAACCTGCTCGGCACCGACAGTAATGGCAGCGATGTGTTGGCACGGGTGCTGTACGGTTTCCGTATCTCAATGCTATTTGGGCTAGCGCTAACGCTGTGTTCCAGCGTGATTGGTATCTGTGCGGGAGCGACGCAGGGCTATTACGGCGGCCGATTCGATCTTTGGGGGCAACGGCT
This sequence comes from Serratia sp. NCCP-200, assembly GCF_059697885.1. Lineage (NCBI taxonomy): Bacteria > Pseudomonadati > Pseudomonadota > Gammaproteobacteria > Enterobacterales > Yersiniaceae > Serratia > Serratia sp. NCCP-200. The sequence goes on along the minus strand of NZ_BAAKUJ010000001.1, from coordinate 713,274 downwards.
GATCGAGGTTTGGTCGGGGATGCCGACGCTGTTCCTGATCATCCTGCTGTCCAGCATCATCCAACCCAACTTCTGGTGGCTGTTAGGCATCACCATCCTGTTTGGCTGGATGAGCCTGGTGGGCGTAGTGCGTGCCGAATTCCTGCGTACCCGTAATTACGACTACATTCGTGCCGCCAGAGCGATGGGCGTGCCGGATCGCGTGATTATGTATCGTCATATGCTGCCTAACGCCATGGTGGCCACGCTGACCTTCCTGCCGTTTATTCTGTGTGGTTCGATCACCACCCTTACCTCTCTCGATTTCCTCGGCTTTGGCTTGCCGCTCGGTTCGCCTTCGTTGGGTGAGCTCCTTTTACAGGGCAAAAACAACCTGCAAGCTCCGTGGTTGGGCATTACCGCCTTCCTGGTGCTGGCGGTGCTGCTCTCACTGTTAATCTTTATCGGCGAAGCGGTGCGCGACGCCTTCGACCCAAGCAAGGCGCATTAATATGACCACTCCTCTGCTCGCTATTCAGGATCTCAGCATCGCCTTCCGCCAGGGAGGCAGCTTGAATCAGGTGGTCAACGGCGTCTCGTTACAGGTGGAACAAGGGGAAACGCTAGCGTTGGTGGGTGAATCAGGCTCAGGCAAAAGCGTCACCGCCCTCTCCGTGCTGCGGCTGCTGCCTTCCCCGCCGGTGGTGTATCCCGGTGGAGATATTCTGTTTAACGGCAACTCACTGTTACATGCATCGGAAGCCGAACTGCGCAAAGTACGTGGCAACCAGATCTCAATGATATTCCAAGAGCCGATGGTGTCGCTCAACCCGCTGCACACCATCGAAAAGCAACTGGCCGAAGTGCTGATGCTCCACATGGGTATGCGCCGTGACGGCGCCCGCGCCGAAATCATTCAGTGCCTGGATCGGGTGGGAATACGTAACGCCAAAGGGCGCCTGAAGGACTATCCCCATCAACTCTCCGGCGGAGAACGTCAGCGAGTAATGATCGCTATGGCGGTGTTGACCAAGCCCAAGCTGTTGATTGCCGATGAGCCGACCACCGCGCTAGACGTGACCATTCAAGCGCAGATCCTGATGCTGCTGAAAGAGTTAAAGCAGGAGCTGGGGATGGGATTGCTGTTCATCACCCACAACCTGAACATCGTGCGCCGGTTGGCGGATAACGTGGCGGTAATGCGCCAAGGGTTGTGCGTAGAGCAAAATAGCCGCGACGGCCTGTTTAGCTCTCCACAGCACGCCTATACCCGTCAGCTACTGGCTGCGGAAGACGTAGGCGAACCTCTGCCACTACCGGCCAGCGATAAGCCTATGCCGCTGCTCAAAGTGGAACACCTGCAGGTCAGCTTCCCGATCAAACGTGGCCTGTTACGACGCATTGTCGATCAGAACTACGCGCTGAAAGATCTGAGCTTCGAAATACAGCCTGGGGAAAGCGTGGGCCTGGTAGGCGAATCGGGTTCAGGTAAGAGCACGACTGGCCTGGCGCTGCTGCGCCTGTTGAGCTCCAAAGGTGCGATCTGGTTTGATGGTCAACCGCTGCATCAGTTCAATAACCAGCAGATGTTGCCTTACCGCAGCCGGATGCAGATCGTGTTCCAGGATCCCTATTCCGCGCTGAATCCACGCCTGAACGTGCTGCAAATCATCGCCGAAGGGCTGGAGATCCACCAGCAACTGACCGCAGAGCAACGCGAACAGCGGGTGATTGAGGCGTTGGAGGAAGTCGGATTGGATCCGGCTTTGCGCTATCGTTATCCCACAGAGTTTTCGGGTGGGCAGCGCCAGCGTATCGCCATTGCCCGCGCGCTAATCCTGCAACCGCAGCTGTTGATCCTGGATGAACCGACGTCCTCGCTGGATAAATCGGTGCAGGCGCAGATCCTGACGCTGCTGAAGTCGCTTCAGCTCCGTCACCGGCTGGCCTATCTGTTTATCAGCCATGATTTGCAGGTGGTACGATCGTTGTGCCATCAGGTGATCGTACTGCGTCAGGGAGAAGTCGTGGAGCAGGGTAACTGCCAGACGATTTTCAACGCACCTGCTGCTGCCTATACACAGCAGTTATTGCAGTTGGTTGATTAGCGGCATCATTCAGAAGGGGTACTGCGCGCTGAGCTGCTCGGCGATCGCCGCACCGACGTTTTTCAAGCGGCACATGGCAGCACTTTCATCACATTGATGAACGAACAGGCAAGGCTCACCCTCCCATTCAACGATGGAGCAGTTGACCTGGATCTCTTGCAGAGACAGGTTGAGCTGCTGCATAACCCGCCAGGCTTCGCGCCCGTCATGGCTGAGCAGCTTGAGGCCGATCAGATCGTTATCTTCGTCTATGCCGCTAAGCGGAATCGGTTCAACCTTGCTGCCGGTAAAACCTGATAGCCAACGATAACTTTGCGGCAAGCGATGCACTACCGAAAGCTGGAAACTGTCCACATGAAATCCCTAGTATGAAAAGATGAAACACTTTTTACATCACAGGATGACTTAGTTATAGCCGGGATCATCCGACTTTGCTGCCCACAAATGTTATTTTTAAGTAAAATTTGCAACAATCAATTAACCACATCCTGCGCTTGCTGATATCACTCAGTTTTTCTCCACCGTAGAAGGTTCTCTCACGGCGTTTTGCGACTCAGCTCGCATTTTTGCGTTATATGTAACCCTTTCCCGCCGCGATCTCAACATTTTTTTCTTGCAATGCGGTTACTTTACAATCGGTATAATTTTACATTGTGCAAACATCTCGCTCAAATACTCAAGGCAGGTTAAATCAATAATATTTTGATTTAAAACAATATTAGCCCGATTAACCGCCAAGGAAATGACCCACCAGCCAACGGGTTGCACCTCTGGCCACCAGGGAAAATAACGCCGCCATATTTAACAAAAAAACTACAGTTCGTTTGGCCGACGTTTAGTTAGCCTGCATATATTTAGCAACAAACTTAAACTTGCAAGCAGGCAGATTGGGGTCTAATTGCATTTGATCTCCCTCACCCCAACCCTCTCCCCAAGGAGAGGGAGCTGGTCCGGAGCTGTAATCAGGTGCAGGATTTAACCTATGGCACATCCGGTCCCGAGGGAGTCAGGTGTTGTGGTAGGATTCAGGCGTAAAGTGGTGGCACATTCATTGGAAGAGCCAAGGTGATCTCAGTATCGATAAAATAGCTCGATCGGTCCCCTCTCCCTGTGGGAGAGGGTTAGGGTGAGGGGTAATCAGGCAGGATTATTGCGCGGACGGCTGGCATAAAAGTAGAACAACACCGCAACGATACTGCACAGGGCCATCGATGAAACCATCGGCCACGCGCTCTTACCTGGAGCCAAGGACAGTATTGCCCCGACCAGCGCGCCAATGCTGAAGCGCAACGTCCCGGCCAGCGAAGAAGCGGTTCCCGCCATATGGGGGAAATCGTCCAGGATCACCGCCATCGCGTTAGACGAGATCATGGCGATACAGCCGAGATAAACCGCTACCCCGAGCACCAAAGCCCAGAAACCCAGCCCGCTGGCGGTGACGGCCAGCAACCACACGCCCATCGTCAATTGCACAAACAGACCAAGACGGAACATTTTTACTGCCCCTAGGCGGCGCACGTTGCGGCTATTGATCAGGGTTGTCAGGAACAGAAACACGATGTTCAGCGCAAAGTAATAGCCAAAATGCTGTGGTGAAACATTATTCAGCTCGATATAGACAAACGGCCCGGCGCTGAGGAAAGAAAACATCCCGGCAAACGAGAAAGCACTGGCCAGCATATAGCTCAACACGCGCTTGTGGCGGAACAACGAGCCGAAATTCCTCAGCGTGGTACGCAGATGGAATTTTTGCCGCCGCTCCTTTGGCAACGTCTCCTTGATAAAGAACGCCACCAGTACCGACCCCAACAACGCCGCAGCTCCCATGGTCCAGAAGATAGCATGCCAGCTGAACCATAGCAGCAGCACACCACCGATCATCGGAGCCAGCAATGGCGCAATGGTCATCACCAGGATCACGAACGACATCATGCGTGAGAACTCATCCTTGGTGAACATGTCACGCATCAGGGCGTTGATCACTACGCTTGCCGCCGCTGCGGCCAGCCCGTGCAGGAAACGCAGGTTGATCAGTTGCTCCACGGATTGGGCCATCGCACAGGCCCCACCGGCGATAGCAAAAATCAGCGTGCCCCACAGGATCACCGGCTTGCGACCAATGCTGTCGGACATCGGCCCATAGAACAGTTGGCCAACGGCAAAGCCCAACATGTAGGCACTGAGCGTCATCTGCACCCGGCCCGACTCCACGCCAAACTCCTGGGCGATTATCGGCATGCTGGGTAAGTACATGTCGATCGCCAGTGGCATCAGCATGGACAGCAGGCCCAGAATAAAGATCAAACCGAGGTGAGAGGTCCGGTTCTGTTGCACGTTCAACGACTCCTTGGTCGGTCGCAAAAATTAATCCAGCAGGTGCGGTGCGCCTACGCTGGCAATCTCTTCTTCGGTCAGCGGGCGATATTCCCCCGGTGCCAAATCGTCATCCAACACAATGGCGCCAATGCGCTCACGGTGTAATTCGATGACCCGATTACCCACAGCTGCAAACATGCGCTTCACCTGATGGTAACGCCCTTCGCTGATGGTGAGGCGCACCAGGGTCTCTTCGATTTTTTCCAACTTCGCTGGCTTGGTCAGATTTTTTTCGTTATGCAGTTGCACGCCTTGCTCGAACTGCTGAGCGGTATCAGCGGCCAACGGATGTTCCAACGTCACAAGATAGGTTTTCTCACACTCGTGGCGCGGTGAGGTGATACGGTGCGACCACTGGCCGTCATCGGTCATCAGTACCAGGCCGGTGGTATCAATATCCAGACGCCCTGCCGCATGCAGCTTGTACGCAACGGGTTCATCCAGGAAATAGAGCACGGTTGGATGATCCGGATCGTCGGTCGAGCACACATAACCCTGTGGCTTATTGAGCATGAAGTAACGTGGCCCGTTCAGCTGTGACAACACGTTGCCATCAAACCGCACTTCCTGTTCCGGAGCCAGCTTGAGCGCCCCGCTCTTGACCACTTCACCGTCTACGGTGACACGTTTTGCACGGAGTTCACGCGCTACCAGCGCACGGCTGATACCCAACTGCTGAGATAAAAACTTGTCCAGTCGCATTGAATCTGCTTTGCCTGTCGTTGTTATGATCGCATTGATCTGGTTGCTAAATATGACGCCCCGTTGTCGCACCAGGTGCAGAAAACAGGTTCGAAGAGGATGTTCGCGTAGGGAAGCCGCTTAGTATAGCGACGGAAACGATGCCATAACAGGGGTAATTTCCATGCTTCTCGCACTGCGTAGCCGCAGAGGGCATAATAATAGAAATTTTTCCGCCGTCTGAGGAGCAAAATGTCACAATTTCAGTGGAATGTTACAGCCCACTTCAGCGAGCGGTACTAACGCATGGCTTTTACCCTTCGCCCCTATCAGTTGGAAGCGGTCGATGCCACCATCAAGCATTTCCGCCAACATCCTGAACCGGCCCTGATCGTGCTGCCAACCGGCGCAGGCAAAAGCCTGGTGATCGCCGAGTTGGCAAAACGCGCCCGTGGCCGGGTGTTAGTACTGGCCCACGTTAAAGAGCTGGTGGCGCAAAACCATAGCAAATACTGCGCTTACGGCCTGGAGGCCGACATCTTCGCCGCCGGGCTTCAGCAAAAAGAGAGCAGCGGCAAGGTGGTGTTTGGCAGCGTGCAATCGGTAGCACGTAATTTATCGCTGTTCGACGGCGCGTTTTCACTGCTGATCGTCGACGAATGCCACCGCATCAGCGACGATGACGACAGCCAATACCAACAGATTATTCAACACCTGCAAAAAACCAACCCACAGCTGCGCCTGCTTGGTCTGACGGCCACCCCTTACCGGCTGGGCAAAGGTTGGATCTATCAATATCACTACCACGGCATCACCCGTGGCGACGGCAACAGCCTGTTTCGCGACTGCATTTATGAGCTGCCGTTGCGCTATATGATTAAACACGGCTTCCTGGTGCCGCCAGAACGGCTGGATATGCCGATCGTGCAATACGATTTTAGCCGCCTGGAGGCCAGAAGTAACGGCCTGTTCAGCGAAGCGGATCTTAACCGCGAGCTGAAACAGCAAAACCGCATTACGCCCCATATCATCAGCCAGATCGTTGAATACGCCGAAACCCGCAAAGGCGTGATGATTTTTGCCTCCACGGTGGAGCATGCCCGTGAAGTGCATGGCTTGTTGCCAAGCGGGGAGGCGGCGCTGGTCAGTGCAGAAACGCCCCCCGGCGAACGTGACGCGCTGATCGAAGCCTTCAAGCAACAGCAGTTGCGCTACCTGGTCAACGTGGCGGTGCTGACGACGGGTTTCGATGCGCCTCATGTCGATCTGATCGCTATTTTGCGGCCCACCGAGTCTGTTAGCCTGTATCAGCAGATCGTCGGGCGCGGTTTACGGCTGTCCCCAGGCAAGACCGACTGCCTGATCCTGGACTACGCAGGCAATCCCCATGATTTGTTCACGCCGGAAGTCGGGGTCAGCAAACCCCACTCAGACAGCCAACCGGTGCAGGTCTTTTGCCCTGGCTGCGGTTTTGCCAACCTGTTTTGGGGCAAATGCACCGAGAACGGCGACATCATCGAGCACTATGGCCGTCGCTGTCAGGGCTGGCTGGAAGATGATGAGGGGCATCGCGAGCAGTGTGACTATCGCTTCCGTTTCAAATGCTGCCCGCACTGCGGCGCAGAGAACGATATTGCGGCACGCCGCTGCCATCAGTGCCAGGAAGTGCTGGTCGATCCGGATGATATGCTGAAGGCCGCATTGAAGCTGAAGGATGCGCTAGTCCTGCGCTGTGGCGGAATGGAACTGCAAAGCGGCAAGGACGACAAAGGGGAATGGCTGAAAGCCACCTATTATGACGAAGATGGCACCAGCACCAGCGAACGGTTCCGCCTGCAAACGCCCGCACAACGCAAGGCCTTCGAGATGCTGTTCCTGCGCCCGCACCAACGGGCACCAGGCGTCCCCTTCGGTTGGCAAAACGCGGCGGACATTCTGGCTCAGCAGGCGCTGTTGCGCCATCCAGACTTCGTCGTCGCGCGCAAACGCGGCCAGTTCTGGCAGATACGTGAAAAAGTTTTTGATTATCAGGGTCGCTTTCGCCGTGCCAATGAGCTGTATTAGGCCCGAGCGGCAGGTTTTCATTGCCCAGCGAGCGGCTTTCCGTTAAAATGCCGCCCGCTTTACCTGGGTTCGCCCAGTGTGAAAGCAGGTTATCGAGCCTGTTACTGGGTCGCCTGTAGCAGGGTAAATTTTCTTTTAAGAGAAAAAACAATGTTCACTATCAACGTACAAGTACGTAAAGACCAGGGTAAGGGTGCGAGCCGCCGCCTGCGTGCAGCAAACAAATTCCCAGCTATCATCTATGGTGGCGAAGAAGCTGCGATTGCTATCGAACTAGACCATGATTCTGTCAAGAACATGGAAGTTAAACCAGAATTCTACAGCGAAGCAGTAGTTTTGGTTGTCGACGGTAAAGAAACCAAAGTTAAGGTTCAGGCTGTACAGCGTCACCCGTTCAAGCCAAAACTGGCTCACATCGACTTCGTTCGCGTTTAATCGCCACGTTATCGATTTTCGGGACGCCGAAGTGAAAAACGCCGCAATTGCGGCGTTTTTTATTGGCTATCATTCTGCGATGCTTACTTGCCGCCCGTGCGACGTTGCAACTGATCGCGCAGATTCGGTGGCGTACCTCTGATCGTCAGGGTATCGGTGGCCGCATCCCAGAAAATGCGCTCCCCCAGCAGCATCGCATCAAAGTTCAGGCTGATACCGCCGCCGCTGCCGGCAAATTTGGTCAATTGGCGTAATGTGCCGCGATCCGCCGGGAAACTATCTTCCAGCTCGTAGCCCTGCTCGCTGGAAAACTGCAGGAAATCCTTCTCGCCCACCGGGGCTATCTCTTTCGACAACTCCTGCAGTTCGATCTCTTCACCGGCCTGCAACTGCTCATTACAGTAGCTGTAAACTTGCTGACGTACCGTCTGGCGTTCGTGTTTGCCTAGTTGAGCATCTGCACAGTAATCATCTACCGCCTGTAACAAGCCACGGTTTTGCGCTTTGGTATCCAGCCCTTCCGACGCCGCCAGGAAATCCATAAAGAAATCTGAGACCTTGCGCCCTACCCGCCCTTTGAGGAATGTCAGGTAGCGAGTCGATTGCGGGTTGGTTTCCCATTCGGTCAGATCGATACGCGCCACAATGTCCGCGTGGTTGATGTCCAGATAGTGGGTGGTGCGGATATCCAACTCTTCATTGACACGCGTACTGTTGCAACTGTTCAGCACCGTGATCAGCAAGTATTCCACCGCCAGATAGCGGTAATGAGCGAACAGCACCACGCCACCGTCGGCAAACGGATATTTGGCCAGTTCATCACGCAGACGGCCGGTGGCAGCACGGCTAAATGCGAGGAAATCGTCATCACCCTTACGGCAGTTACGCAACGCGTCCGCCAGTTCGCTCTGCTCGTTGAACAGGCCGTAAGCCTTACTCTTGGCGCTGTAAACGCGATGCAGCTCTGCCATCATCTCTTCCACCGCCGCATTGGTGGTAAGAAGGGAATCGCGCAACACCACTTCCAGCGTCTGCTCATCGCGTTTTACCAACTGGTGCAGTGCAATCTGCTCGATATCCAGACTCATGATCAATCCTCCTGTTCTTTGAGCGCGTATTCAAGCACTGACGAAGCCGAAAGACAACGGGCATGGCAATGCCTTAACGATCTTCACGCTATAAAAGAGCGGAAAATCACGGCTCCATACGGTAAGATATGGGACTTTGTCGAGCTTTGAGCACAATATTTATGCCACAATCATCTCGTTATAGTGACGAACACGTTGAACAACTGCTCTCTGAGCTGGTCAACGTTCTGGAAAAACACCATACTCCCACCGACCTCTCTTTGATGGTACTGGGCAACATGGTAACCAATTTGATCAACACCAGTATTGCTCCCGCACAGCGGAACACACTGGCCAGATCGTTTGCTGAAGCCCTGCAGGCTTCTATCCGTGAAGATAAAGCGCATTAATAATTACTTATGGTGACAAACCGACAGCGTTATCGTGAAAAAGTCTCCCAGATGATTAGCTGGGGGCACTGGTTCGCCTTATTTAATATTCTGCTCAGTATCGGGTTGGGCAGCCGCTACCTGTTTGTTACCGACTGGCCGTCCTCACTGCTGGGGCGAGTCTATGCGTTGGTCAGCCTGATTGGGCAGTTCAGCTTTATTGTCTTTGCCGCCTACCTGCTGATCATCTTCCCGCTCACCTTTGTGGTGATGTCGCAGCGCCTGCTGCGATTTATTTCCGCGACGTTGGCCACCGCTGGGCTGACGTTGCTGCTGGTCGACAGCGAAGTCTTTACCCACTTCCACCTGCACCTTAATCCGGTAGTGTGGGAGTTGGTTATCAACCCGGACCAAAGTGAGCTGGCGCGCGACTGGCAACTGGTGTTTATCTGCGTGCCAGTGATATTCCTGATCGAAATGCTGTTTGCGACCTGGAGCTGGCAGAAACTGCGCAGCCTGAACCGGCGCAACTTCGGCAAACCGCTGGCGGTGCTGTTCATCTGTTCGTTCTTTGCCTCGCACCTGATTTATATCTGGGCGGATGCCAATTTCTATCGGCCGATCACCATGCAACGCGCCAACTTACCACTCTCTTACCCCATGACGGCGCGTAAGTTCCTGGAAAAACACGGCCTGCTCGATCAGCAAGAATATGAGCGCCGCCTGATGCAACAGGGCAATCCAGAAGCGGCTGCCGTTGAATACCCGCTCAATAGTCTGAACTACAGCGATAAAGGCAGCGGCTACAACCTGCTGATGATCGTGGTGAACGGCGTGCGTACACAGGATCTGGCGCAAGACATGCCAGGCTTAAGCCGTTTTGCACAGGAAAATATCCGCTTCAGCGACCATTACAGCTCCGGTAACCATGCGGACACTGGCCTGTTTGGCCTGTTCTACGGTATTTCACCTACCTATCTGGATGGCATTCTGGCCGGGCGCAAACCGGCCGCGTTGATTAGCGCACTGAGCGATCAAGGCTATCAGTTCGGCCTGTTCTCTTCAGACGGTTTCAACGCCACGCTTTACCGTCAGGCGCTATTGACCGATTTCTCGCTACCGCCGGAACCGTTCGTGCAGAGCGATGCTGCCACCACGCATCAGTGGCAGAGCTGGTTGGCCACACAGAGCGGAAATAGCCCTTGGTTCTCCTTTATCAATTTCAGCGGTGCAAAGTTCCCAGAAGGCGACAATAAGCTCTCGCCGGAAGCCTTTACCCAGCTCTATCGTACTGGCGCGAAAGACGTCGATGCGCAGATTGAGCAGGTGCTGGCAACGCTGAAAGAAAAAGGCCTGTTGGATAAAACCGTGGTGGTGATCACCGCCGAGCACGGCATAGAGTTCAACGATACCGGTAAAGGCAACTGGGGAGCAGGTAGCAGCTTTAACCGCAGCCAGTTGCAGGTTCCGTTGGTCATTCACTGGCCAGGCACCCCGGCACAAACCATCAATAAGCTGACCAATCATAACGATGTGATGCGCACGCTGATGCAACGTCTGCTGCATGTGAAAACACCGGCTAACGACTATTCGCAGGGCGAAGACCTGTTTGCCGCACAGCGTAAAAACAATTGGCTCGCCACCGGCGACGGCACCCAGTTGGTGATCACCACGCCAACGCAGACGCTGACATTGGATGGTAATGGCAACTACCGTGCCTACGATCAAGACGATAACGAGATTAAAGACGAGAAACCCCAGCTAGCCCTGCTGTTACAGGTGCTGACCGATGTAAAACGCTTTATCGCCAACTAACTGCTTAAATCTAGAGCAATCGGTGAGGTAGCTGCTTGAATTTACATCCGAAAACGGTAGTATAGGGTTCTGCGTCGGCATGTAGCGCAGCCTGGTAGCGCACCGTCATGGGGTGTCGGGGGTCGGAGGTTCGAATCCTCTCATGCCGACCAATTATTTATAAAAAAACCAACTCTAATCGGTTGGTTTTTTTATGTCTGAATTTTGGCTATGGTACTGCCCCTTTAACAGGCCATACCAATGTATCATCTCAGGTCATTCGCCAGATTGTGTCTCTCAATGGATAACGTGACTGTTCACAAGCGCATTACTAATCAGAGACCACCACCGATTAATAAGCCAACGAGTTTCAACCCTGCGGGCAAGCGACCAGATAAAGATCGTGAACGGGCATACTGGCATCAAAGCCACGCACTCTCTCTGGATCATCAATAGCCGGGTCAGCAAGCTGCTTGGCTACGTCGTCTACACTGACATCTTCAACATAAAAAGTCGCATCAGTCATTTTATTGCAGTTAAAGTAGGTCCCCATTAATACCATTTTTCCTGGGGTCGTATAGCTCTCCTGTTTATTGACCAGTGCAACAACACCATCCGCTCGTTTAGCGACGACAGTATAGCTTTCCTCTGAGCGATCAAAAACATAGGCATCATTCTCTGGATAAGTCGACCATATAGTAGACTTCTCAGCAAACAACTCTGCCAAATTAATCGCTGGCTTTAGTGCATTTTTGTTATCAGCATTTTGGGCAACTGCCGACGTCACTACACCGATGGTGCCAACCGACAAAATACCTAAAAAGAGTAATGCTTTTTTCATGCAATTAATTCCCTTTGGAAAAATTTTAAATATAAGAGCTTAAATAATAGCCTTATGACATGTAAAAAAAGTATTGCACAACCAAGCATCTTTGCACTCAATTATGATGGATGCATTCAAACGGACGCACAAAGATCAATATGCATAATAAAAACCAACGATTCATACCTTGACAATTTGTGTGTAATGACAATAGAGATCACATCCCTTAGCATAGACCACGATAAAATTTTCCCCTCCCCCTCTTGCACTCACCCCGTCCCTTCGGTCAAAATAACTGTATACATAAACAGTAAATTTAGGGTTGGGCTATGTTCGTTGAATTGGTGTTTGATAAGCGTAATGTCGCAGGGATCCCCGGTGCCGATGAAATCATCAAGGCCGAGCTGACAAAACGGGTACATCGCATCTTCCCGGATGCAGAAGTGAAGGTAAAACCCATGCAGGCCAACGGCCTTAACTCGGACGCCAGCAAAAGTGACCGCGAGAAGTTAAACCGTATGCTGGAAGAGATGTTCGAAGAGTCTGACCAATGGCTGGCCACCGATATTTAAAGGGCCGAAGGGCGCGGTCATTGACTGCGCCGCACCATGGATGCCCAAAACAAAAAACCCCAGCATTTCTGCTGGGGTTTCTTATATGGTGCCGGCTACCGGAATCGAACTGGTGACCTACTGATTACAAGTCAGTTGCTCTACCTACTGAGCTAAGCCGGCGAAATCTGTCGGAAGTAATGCTGTTTCCGTGGGGCGCAATATAATACAGCCAGACTGGAACAATCAAGCGTAATCAACAGATTATTTATCTTGTTGATTAAAAAACGGCTTATATGCCGAATTTCTCACCGATGGCCCGTTCTTCACGGCTTAATGTCTGATTAATATAGTCCACAAACAGGTCCAACGCCGTGCTCCGCTGCCGCCCCAGAGGTAATTGCAGCTGCAAGGTCCGCAGGCTTTGCTGCTCGACAGCAAAAGGTTTCAGGATCAATCCTTGCGGTTGCAACAAAGGCATCGCGGTAAACTGGCTACAGATGGTCACCGCCAGCGGGGAGTCCTGTAAAAAATAGTACAGCGTGGAGAAGTTATCACAGGTTAGCACTGGTTCAATGAAGGTGCCATTCATCTGGCAAGCGATATCAAACAGCTGACGTACCGTGGAGCCCGGCTCTGGCAGACACACCGGATACTGGCAGAGATCCGCCAGAACCACCTGCCTGTCGGCTAATGGATGATCCTTTCTCATCAACAACAAGACCGGGGCGGGCCATGAAGCCGCTATCTCAACGCCCCGCTCTGGGTGCAAACTAAACTGCAGCACCATGTCACACTCGCCATTGCGTACCAACCGCGCCAACGTTTTAGTGTCTGCCACCGTCAGCACGAAGCTGACAGCCGGGTGTTCTGCACGAAAACGCGCCATCAGTTGTGGCATCAGCATAAAGGCCACTCCGTTGCTACAGGCCACGCGTAGCGCTGTGCGCCGTTCGGCTTTCAACCCTTTGATTTCTGCTACTGCCTGTTCAATATTTAACAGGCTTTTACGAATATGGTTTTCAAAAATCTGCCCGGCCTCGGTCAGCACCATCCCTCGCGCGTGGCGTTCGAACAATGGCGTGCCAACCTGCACTTCCAGGCGCTGGATCTGCCTGCTGATCGCCGAGACCGCCACAAACAGCTGTTCACTGGCCGCACTGAGCGAACCACAGTTGGCGACCACCAGAAAAAAGCGAACCTCGCTACTCAACATGCCGTCCCTCTCCATGATGCAAAGCTTGCCAACGAGCAAACCACCGTTGCCTTTAAAGCAAAGCTTGTTTGTTAAATGGATAATTGTGGCAAACCCCGATTTTAGCTTAGATAACAAACACAACAAGTAAAACAACACAACGCAAACACAACGGGGAAAATAATCATGACGGGTGAACAGGCCGTCGCTTTGGCGACAGCGTATTTTGACAGTGGCGAATTCCGCCGCATATTGGCGCGGCGCATCGCGCTGGCCACCGAAAGCCAGCGGCATGACGACGATGCCGGCATTTTGCTCTACCTCGAACAGGAAATCATGCCGCCGTTACGGGCGCTGGGTTTCGAGTTACAACTGTTCGATAACCCGGAAGCGGCCAACCGCCCGTTTCTGATCGCCGTACGCATTGAAGATCCTTCCTTACCTACCCTGCTGAGCTATGGCCACGGCGATGTGGTCTTCGGCGATGACGAGAACTGGCGCGCAGGTCTTTCGCCTTGGGAATTGACTGAAGAAGGCGATCGTTGGTACGGCCGTGGCAGCGCGGATAACAAAGGCCAGCACAGTATTAACCTGGCGGCGCTGGAGCAGGTTTTCCACGCACGCGGGGGCAAACTAGGGTTCAACTGCAAGCTGATTTTCGAAATGGGCGAAGAGATCAGTTCCCCTGGGCTAGCGGCCATTTGCCAGCAGCAACGCGAATTGCTGCAAGCCGATCTGTTTATCGCCTCCGATGGCCCACGGCTGAACGCCACACAGCCCACATTATTCCTAGGCTCACGCGGCTGTATCAATTTCCGCCTCAGCATTCACGCCAGGGATAACGCCTATCACTCTGGCAACTGGGGGGGATTACTCAGCAATCCTGGAACCCAACTGGCTAATGCCATCGCTTCTCTGGTTAATCAGCACGGGCAGTTACAGGTTGCAGCGCTGAAACCCGCCCCTCTGGATAGCAACCTGCGTGCCATTTTGCGCGATCTCAGCGTTGGCGGCCAAGCTGGCGATCCGGCGATCGATGAGAACTGGGGTGAAGCTGACCTGACCCCTAGCGAGCGCCTCTATGGTTGGAACACGCTTGAAGTACTGGCCTATCAAACGGGCAACCCGGCTCGGCCAATGAACGCCATCCCCGGCAGCGCAACGGCGGTATGCCAACTGCGCTTCGTGGTCGGTACCGACTGGCAAAATCTGGTTAACCATATCCAACAGCATCTGCAATTACACGGCTTTGGCAATGTGGAGGTGGAATCGCTGCATGGTTCACCGGCCACCCGGCTCAATCCACAAGACCCACTCGTTCCCTGGGCACTTGAGATCCTGCAACAAACCAGCGGCAAAAAGCCCGCATTGCTGCCCAATCTGGGTGGCTCGCTGCCTAATGACGTGTTTGCCGATACGTTGGGACTGCCCACGCTGTGGATCCCCCACTCCTATCCGGCCTGTGGTCAACACGGGGTCAATGAGCATATGCTGAAATCCATCACTCGTGAAGGATTGCAGATCATGACTCACCTGTTCTGGGAGTTGGGCGAAAATGGCAGCACGATCCTGGCACAACGCCGGGCAGGAGAGTCTTCATGAGCGCGATAGCCCAACAGGATAGCGTAGCGGCCAAGCCCAATTTGTATAAAACGCTGTTTGCCACCTGCATCGGCAACGCGTTGGAATGGTTCGATATCGCGGTTTATGGCTTTTTCGCCAGCTATATCGCCCATGCCTTTTTCCCTACGGAGGATCCGGCCGTTTCATTGTTGCTGACTTTCGGCAGCTTCGGTGTCTCATTCTTAATCCGCCCTCTGGGTGCTGTAGTGCTCGGTGCCTACGCCGATCGGGTCGGCCGCAAGAAGGCACTTTTGATGTCCATCAGCCTGATGCTGCTTGGCGGTGCGATCATCACCTTTATGCCTTCTTACGCCACCATTGGGCTGGCGGCTCCGCTGATGATCCTGATTGCCCGATTGATTCAGGGGTTTTCCGCCGGTGGGGAGTTTGGCAGTTCAACTGCCTTTCTGGTCGAACACTTCCCGGAGCGCAAGGCGTTTATCGCCAGTTGGCAGTTTGCCACGCAAGGCGCCAGCACGCTGATGGCTTCCGCCTTCGGGTTAGGGATGACCCACTGGCTGACAGAAAGCCAAATCCAGGACTGGGGCTGGCGTATTCCCTTTGCTTTTGGCTTGCTGATCGGCCCGGTGGGGCTGTATATCCGCCGCCATGTGCATGAACCAGCCAGCTTCATACAGCAGAAGAAACCCGAAGCACCGTTAAAGATGCTGGTCGGTAATCAAAAAAACCTGCTGTTGCTGGCCATCGGGCTGATGGTGATTTCCACCGCCATCAACTACATGCTGAATTATGTGCCCACCTACGCCACCAAAAACCTGAATCTGTCCGGTTCTGCCGCCTTTAGTGCAACCCTGTTAGCCGGTGTGATTTTAACGGTCGTTACCCCGATAATGGGATTATGGGCGGAAAAAGTCGGCCGCCTGCCGTTGATGTGGGGTTCGCTGATCCTGCTGCTGCTGACTATTTATCCGGCATTCCTGCTGGTGGTGAACCGCACTTCGCCGATGATGCTGATGTTGATGGTTGGCTGGCTGGCCTTGCTGAAGTCCATTTACTTCTCGACGGTGCCTTCGGTGATGGCCGATTTGTTCCCGATGGCGACACGGGCCAGCGGTATGGCGATCAGTTACAACGTGGCGGTGACGGTATTTGGTGGCTTTGCGCCGCTGATCTGCACCCTGCTGATCACCGCGACCGGTACCAGCCTGGCACCAAGCTATTATCTGATGATGATGGCACTGCTGAGCGGCTGGGCACTGTTAGGGAGCAGAAAGCATTTGCGTTCGGCCTGATAAACAACCCAAGGCTATTGGAATAATTAGCCTATTTACCCCCTTGAAGATCCCTTCAAGGGGGTAAATACCTCTCGTCAATTAGCAACCATCGGCACACTGGGGTTCAGGATTGTTGAACAGGATACGAACCAGCAAAGCCCGGGGTTCGCGCAACGGATCATTGCCGATAGCTAACACTCGACCATCATGGGTCGCAGTATATTCACGAATGATGTCGCCAAATGCATTACGCTGAACCGCCACCTTCTGCCCTTTGACCACCGTATCGCCGACCTTAACCAGAACCTCGGCAAATCCGCCAACCTCAGCTCGAATCGAGCTCATCTCATTACCGATATAGGTTTTTTGCTCTTTAGCCGTTGTCCCTAATGTTCCGGCTGTCATGCCTTGTTGAACCATCAGATTACGCACCCCTGTCAAACTGCGCGCGATAAGTTCAGGTTGATAGAGCTTGGGTTTGCCAATTTCGAGTGTAATGGCAGGGATCTTGTTCTCAACGAAAGTGGTTTCGACGGAGCCTTTCTCACCAGGATCGGCTTTAATCTGGTCCGCCGGGAACAGTTCAGCCATTTGCTTCACCTGCGGGTTACGATAATCCGCATAGATGAACAAGGGATATTCGGTCCCCCGGCTCTGTGTGTGCATATCAACGAACAGGGTGGCATTGCCCGCCCACAAATTATTCCATAGCAGCCAAGCCTGCTGTTCGGCGGCGTTACCTTTTTCTTTACCCGGCCAAACCCGGTTGAAATCGACCATATCTCCGCCGTCATTGGCCAACTGCCAGTTTCGGTTATTGGCCAACATGCCTGAAGGATTCGCACCCACGGCACCGATCACGCTGCCTTTCAACTCTGCGGGATCCAGCTTTTCAAACACCTGCTGTATCACCCGGGTACCATTTAATTCATCACCATGGACCGCCGCTTGCAGACCCAGCTTAGGACCAGGCTGCGCACCTTTGGCCACCATAACAGGAACATACCAATGTTGACCGATCCCATTGCTGGTTCCCTGGAACATGAAGCGATATACCTTTCCTGCCTCCAGATCGTCTACATCCAACTTGCTGATAACCGGATTACCCCCAATTTTATCTCCGGTATAAACCGTTGCCGCCTGAGCATTAAGCATTCCCGTAAGCAACACCGCCAACATCGTAATCTTATGCATAACCATTCCCTTTAGTATCAGTAAGTAACACGCGTGTGATTTCTTGATCATTGGTCAACCGACTAACAAAAGTCGTACTTCAGGAACAAGACTGGGTGCGCTTGCTAGCGCTTCCAATCAAGATATAGGCGCTTAAAAGCTCCAGGGTATAAACATATTGACCGCGCCCGACACGGCGAGCCAGGGGCCAAAGGCTAACGCTTGATTAAGATCTTGTTTCGCCAACCCGCGCTGTATCAGCGTAACCAGCAGCCCACTGGCCGCCGCCACCAAAATCACCTGTGGCAACGCTTGCCAACCTAACCAGGCCCCTAACGCCGCAAGTAATTTAAAATCACCATAGCCGAGAGCCTCTTTACCGGTTGCCAGCTTGAATAGCCAGAACACGCTCCATAGGCAGACATAACCTGCCACCGCGCCAATCGTCGCCTGTTCCAACGAGGCAAAATGCCCCTGAATATTGAATAAAAGTCCCATCCACAGCAGTGGCAACGTCAGCACATCTGGCAACAGTTGTGTGTGATGGTCAATAACTGCCAGCGTCAGCAAAAAGGAGAGCAAGATCCAAGCGCCCAGCAAGGGGAAACCTAGCGGGAATATAAGCGCCGTCAGAACAAACATCATAGCCGTTGCCACTTCAACCAGCGGGTAGCGCCTTGGGATCCGCTCACCACAGCAACGAGCCTTACCCTTTAACAACAGAAAACTCAGCAGGGGGATATTGTCCCTGGCCGCAATAGGATGCTGGCAATGCGGGCAACAGGAACGCGGTAATAGCAGATCAAAACGCGGTATGGATTCAGGTAAGGGCAGCCCCAGTTGTACGAGCGCCTCACGCTGCCATTGCTTTTCCAGCATCACCGGTAACCGATAAATCACCACGTTGAGAAAGCTACCCACTATGGCCCCCAATATCCCCGCGACACACAGCCAGATGAGGGGAAATGCAACCGTGAAATCCAGTAATAAACTCAATAAAACCTCCCCACAGTCAGTCAAGTACCTACAGTCAGCCTAGTGCCATTTACAGCAACCGCCCCTGAACCTGCCAGGGTATCTGCCCCTGATCGTTGGCCCTGCCTAACTGATTTATCAGTGGCCTCATCGTCTCCGGTAATACCGGTCCTCGTCGTACCTGACCGTTGAACTGATAGCGCCCGTCAATTCCGACGGTGCCACGCCCCGTCAGGCTCAGATGAGAGGAGTCTTGTTTCAACACCAACACCAGAGCCCCTTTTCCATCACAGCTCAATTGGCCTTGCACGTTGGCCAGTTCCAACGCTCCCAATGGAGTCGCCAACTGTGCGTGCTGCCAGTTGACAACACCACCGCCAAGACTCCGGCAGCCAGTGGAACTGAACTCTCCTTGTTGCAACCGCAGTCGCAGTTCTCCCTGGGCGGTGATCGGCAGAGGTAACGACAACTGCTGCCGCACAACATCTGCAGGAACAGAGAGTTGCCACTCATGCAGTTGAAGATCCTGCCAACCACGCAGGATACCGGCTCCCTGCAAGCCTTGCGGATCTCGTAGCTCAATCTCCAAGGCTGGCATCCAAGAGGAAAAAGTGAACTGCCAGTTCAGCTTGGCCAGCATAATGTTACGCCAGCTTAACTGGTGCAAACTGCCCTGCCACAGGGAACCCGAAAAGCCACCGACCTTCATATCTGCGGGTATAAAAGCTTGTAATACCCGTGCCGGCGCATGGCCTCCCAGCAATAGGAGATAACAGGCCAACAAAAGCACGGCCTTTTTGGCTTTAGCGCCCATCGCTGCGCTCCAGCATCAGTTTGTTTACCGTCACCCATCCGGGTTTATCGGGACGCATCGCCACCTCAAGCGCCACAATGCGAACGCTATAGCGCTTTTCCAACTGTGTGAGCCAAAGCATCAGGGCATTAAAATCTCCAGGTTCCAGCGTGACCGCTAGCCGCTCTCCCTGGGGCTGCATGCGGGTAATGTTCATGTTTTGAGCTGTAGCGCTCTGTGCCACCCTGGCCGACAAGCTTAGAGATGCCTCCTGTATAGGCTGTGTCCCTTGCTGGCGCAAGCGCGGAGCCTGTTGCAACATCCATTCCACCGTGTTTTGTTCACGGGCGATAGTACGCTGCCATTGGCTAGCCTGCTGTTGCCAGGGCAGCCATAGTGTGTAGTAGCACAAGCTCACGATAATCAATACACCACAACCTAATACCAACCCCCGTTCCCGAAGGCTGAGCTGTAGCCAGCGGCGCTTGAGTTCATTCATCCTTTATCCCCAGAGTCAGTCGGCCCTCTACCCCAGTTGGATTCTGCTTGATTTCGCCAGGTTGCACCTGATAACGCTGCCCGGCGGCAACCTGAAACTGTTCCAACGCCTGAAAAGAGGCCGCCTGTATATCGACTTTCAGCTCTTTACGGCCAGCGTCATAAGACAGTGCCTGGAACCGGATTGCCGAGTTCTCCGCCATCAGCTGTTGCAATTGGCGCATCTGTGCGACCACACCGGCTTGCTCGACGGGTTGTAATTGTTGCAAGTGCTGCTGCATCTGCACGCGCGGATTAACCACCTTTTTATCAGCCGGAAACAGCTGTTGGTAGACCCGCACACTTTCCTGCCGCCAATGGTCAGCCTGTTGCCAAAGCCGGTAATGAGACAGCCCGGCGCTCACACACAGCAGCAGTAAATACCCCGTTAATGCCATCATCACGGTCCGCCAGGGGCGTAATCGTGTACGCCAGGGGCTAGAGCGGGTGAATTCGCCCTGGCGCAGATCGGCTCCGCTATCGTGCACACCTTCTGCCGCCAGCTGCAGTAAATCCCGCGGTGGTTGAACACGCCATTCCGGAGGGCTAGCAGTTGATGCTGGTGGCGCGGAGTAGCTTTCAATTACCGGCGGTGCCCACACGGCCAAAAACTCCGATAGCCAGGAGGATTCAACAATCATGCCGGCATGCTTTTCCCGGCGAAACAACCATTGATCATTGAGACTGACCGCACTCCAACCGTCGGCGGCCAAGGGTAACGCCAGCACATCTGGCAACATTGCCTGCACCTGCCCCCCCAGACGTTCACAACGGGCTATCCACTGATGCATCAGGCTTTTATCAACTACCGCAACGTCACACACATCACCACTTTGCTGCAAAATGGCAAAATGCAGCCGTTCAATATCTGTTGCCAGTTGCTCCTCCAGCATAAACGGCAGCACTTGCAGACTCTGACACCTGGCACGACGAGGCAGCGTCACACGATGGAAAACCAACTCACTCGCAGGCACCAATACCCAGGCAGGATATCTGGCAAGCAGGCTCACCAATTGGTCATCGTTCCCCCCCATAGCCAAGCTGCCTTGCTGATGACCATCTGCTGAGGCGAAATACCACAGCACTGGCTGCGTTTCATCGCTGGGTAAGCGCAATATCAACCTGGCTTGCTCACGGGGCTTTCTGTTAGGCATCAAGGCTCCACCATCATGCTTAATCCATATTGCCGCTGTACTACCTGGAAACTGTTACCGGCTTTGCGCAACAGGCTGCGCTGGCTATAGTGAGTCTCCCCCATCAGCACGGTGAAACTGGCTAAAAACAGCCCACTCTTTATCGTCAACAGCGATCTGACCATTGAGGTGTCGATGTCCTTCAGGGCAACCTGTGCCAAAAATGCCGTCGTACTGCTCCACCCTTCACGTGGACGCTGTTGTAACAATCGAGTCGCCATGGCTGTATCAAGCTCCTTGAGAAATAGCGCCGCCAGTAATGGCCCTTGAGACTCACTCAGGGTATTAACGTTTACCAATAGCGTCTGGGTTGGCAGCGCGCAAACGTAAGGCAAAAGACGCCGATAAAGGCTGGCATCAACCCCTGAGACGGTGCGCAACTCGCTGACATCCTGCATGGGTTGATTGGCTGGCAAGTAAGCCACCGCCTGGGCCATATAGACCTCATCTTCAGCCCCATCAATAACTGATTCGCTATCACTGTCTACCCAGTCGCGCAGTGCTGCGGCTATCTGCGTCGCACGCAGGGGCTCTTCCCCAAGGTTGATTAACAGCTGCCTAAAAACCTGGCTAGGATAAGGCAATGTCGGCTGCATCCCCTCACTGGCTGCCCCTTGGTTAATGGCATTGAGATTAAAGCAGGCCTGCCCATCAACAATCTGCCCCAACACCTCCCCGCCTTCAACGGGGAAACGGCGCTGTTCTTGCGCCCAGTTTTGCGCCAAATGCGTTTTATTCGGTGAGTCCAGCGCGTCTCGTTGCAAAATTTTTACCGCCAGTGCTTCTGCCGAGCGGGCATACCATTTTGCCTGCTGGCGATCCAAATGAGCCGCTGTGCGCAGATAGGTACGCCCGTTTCGCTCGGCAATGGTCGCAGCAATCGTCACCATCAGCGCCAGGATCAGCAACACCACCAGCAGGGCAACGCCCTTTTGCTGCGCCCTCATTCTTGCCCCACCGCCGTGATCAAAAACAGACGGGTCAATTCACCCACGCCAGCAACCACTAATGTCACTTCAATCCCCTGCGGCAAAACCGACGCGTTGTCCCAACTCTCCCGCCACGTCCCTTCAGCAAAAAAGCGCAGACGAAAGACACTGACCCCATTGAGCAAGACCTTGACCACCGGCGCTTCCCCAACGAGCGGATCTGCATGGGCATAGCTCAACCGCTCTAACTGCTGATGGCGCAGACGATATGCCACCGGTTGTAACTCGGCGCGGGGCAACATTCCCATCGGGTTTTGCCAACCGTTGCGCATGAAAGAGACGCCCCAGTCCTCACTTTTTAATTGATAGCGCGCCGCGGAAAATACGCGTTCATTCCCTCTGTGATGGCGAGGGATGATCTGACCGAAATCCCCTTCCAACTGCATAAAGGCACGTTGAAGTTCGGCCAACCGCTGCGCCTTGCGCTGCGAAATCTCATCATTGCGCATCACCCCCTGCAACACCTGGAAGGCGCTGATGCTCAACGCAGCAAAAATTGCCAATGCCAACAGCATCTCAAGCAACGTGAAGCCCCGCTGGCTGCGACCATTCATTCCCGCACCACGTAGCTGCGTAAAGAAACCACTGGCGCAGCCTCTTCTTTATGACGCCGCACCTCAACATCCAGTGCCCGTAATTGACCCAGTTCGGTATCAACCCCCTGCCAGCGTACAGACCATTCCTCGCCAGCATAGGTCACCGTGGTGCCGACCCAGCGCTTTTCCGGCCAGGTTTTATCAAGATGTAACCTGGCCTGTTGATTATCCGCCAACCAACTTGCCAGTATTTTTTCCTCCATACGGCCAATACTGCCAGCCTGTTGTGCCGTGGTTTGCAGCACGGCTAACCCCGCCAAGGCGAAAACGATCAGTGCCACCAGCACTTCCAGCAACGTCATCCCTCTTTGGGCGCTCACTGTGCTGCTCCGTTTACTGACGATTCGATCGCGCCCACGTCGTCGACCCGCAGCCATACTAATGGCTGGCTACCGGCCTCACTGAACACCAGCTCAAACGGCGTAATCTCCCCGCCAGGTAACAGCAGAATATCGGGTTCCGGTGCCGATTCCGCAGCACGCGGCCACTCCTGCCGATCGGGGAAATGCAGCTTGAGCCGAATATCATCAGGCATTTGGCTCCCTAACGCCGCCTGACGGGGTTGCCAATTCTGCCAGACGTAACCTTGCCAACTATCCGAGCCAGATACCGCCCCGCGTTTTTCAGCGGCCTGACGCTGTAGCATTTGGAATTGCCAGCCGTCAGGTCGAACCCGGATCCCCAGCAACTGGTCATTTTGCACCGCGGCATCCATGGCAAACGCCAACTGAGCCTGAAAACGTTTCAGCTGTAGCTGCGGGTTATTTTGTTGCATGGCCGGAAATGACATGATCACCAAACTGGCTGCACTCCCGATCAGCAGCACAACCAGCATCATTTCCAACAACGTAAAGCCGCGTTGGCGCACTACTTCTTCCCAATCGTCCAGTTACCGATATCATCCTCGGTGTCCGGTATGCCATCGGGGCCATAAGAGAAAACGTCTAACTGACCGTGTTGGCCTGGGCTAAGCAACTGATAGTCTGCCCCCCAAGGATCCTGTGGCAAACGGCGAATATAGCCACCTTGGGGATAATTGCGCGGTTCCGGTTGTGCCGAGGGCTTGGTCACCAGTGCCTGCAACCCTTGTTCGGTGGTGGGATATCGACCGTTATCCAGCTTGTACATATCCAATGCGCTCTCCAGCGCGACAATATCGCTGACGACCTTCTGATGGTCCGCCTTCTCTTTATTTCCCATCAGGTTAGGCACTACCAGACTCGCCAAGATGCCCAGGATCACAATCACCACCATAATTTCCAGCAGGGTAAAACCTCGCTGACGCTGTTGCCGCATTTTTCTCTCCGTTATTTGCAGATTGAATTTACATACTCATCAAGGTATTTAATTGCAGGATTGGCTGCAGGATCGCCAAAACGATAAACAGCACCACGCCCGCCATACTCACTACCAACAAGGGCTCAAAAAGCCCCAATGCCAACTGCATTTGGGCAGTAAACTCCCGATCCTGGTTGTCTGCCGCACGTTCCAGCATGCTGTCCAGTTCTCCACTGCGTTCACCGCTGGCGATCATGTGCCGCATCATCGGGGGAAACAGCGCAGTGATTTCCAGAGCCCGATGCAGGCTCACCCCCTCGCGCACAGATTCCGTTGCCAGTGACAGCTGGCGGCGCGCATATTCATTGGTTAATACCTCTCCGCTGATGCGCATCGCTTGCAGTAATGGCACCGCGCTGGCATTGAGAATGCTTAGCGTTCTGGCGTAACGGGCAGTATTGAGCCCTCGTGCGATGCGTCCGATCACCGGGAGGCGCAGCAACTGCCGATGGAAAGCAATGCGCCGGGCTTCTTGGCGCAGCAACAGACGCAGCAGCATCGGCGCCAATAACAGCAACAGCAGCACCCAAGGGCCAAAGGCTCGAACTCCGTCACTCAGCCCCATCAGCACACGAGTGGATAGCGGAAGTGCCTGCTTCATGTGAATGAACTGTTCCACCACCTTGGGCACGACGGCGGAAAGTAAAATGGCGATCACACTGATGGCGACCACCGTCAGCACGCAGGGGTAGATCATCGCCTGCAGGATACGAGCTCGCATTTGCTGGCGCTGCTCGGTGTAATCCGCCAACCGGTTCAGAACCAGATCCAGATGACCAGAAGCTTCACCCGCCGCCACCATCGCGCAGTACAGCCGCTCAAAACTGGTGGGATAAGCGCTCATGGCTTCAGCCAAGGAATGTCCCTCCAGTACTTTGGTGCGCACTGCGGCCATCAGGCTGCGCTGACGGGGTTTTTCACTCTGTTTTGCCACGGCATCCAGCGCCTCCTCCAAGGGTAAGGAAGCGGCGACCAAGGTCGCAAGCTGACGAGTCAACAACGCCAGATCGGCACTGCTAATCCCCCGCCCCCATGAAAGACGCCGCCCGCTTTGGGCCTGCTGGCGTTCATCCTGCCCTTCGTCCAGGCTTACAGGGACCAACCCCTGTTCCCGTAAAAGTTGACGGGCATGGCGGGCTGAATCCGCTTCCTGCACTCCCCGTCGTTTTTTGCCGCGCTCGTCTAGCGCCTGATAATGAAATAGGGCCATGTCATCCCTCTTCCTGAGACTGGCTTTCGGTCACGCGGATCACCTCTTCCCAACTGGTCTCACCCGCCAACACTTTTTCCAATCCCCCCTGGCGCAATGTCTTGTACTCATGACGTAATTGACGAGCAATCGCGAATTCACTCTCTCCCTGATGGATCGCCGTACGCACTCGGTCATCAATCAGCAGCAGCTCATGGATACCCGTACGCCCACGGTAACCGGTAAAATTACACTGCGAGCATCCTTTCGGCTGCCATAATGGGGTTCCGGGTAAAATCCCCATCTGATCGGCCAGGACCGGATCGGCGGAGTAAGTTTGGCGACAATCGGGGCAGAGTGTGCGAACCAGTCGCTGTGCCAGCACGGCCAGTAATGAGGTGGAAAGCAAAAAAGGCTCGATGCCCATATCCTGCAGCCGCGATAAGGCCCCCAGCGCGCTGTTGGTGTGCAGCGTGGAGAGTACCAGGTGCCCTGTCAGAGATGCCTGAACCGCAATCTGAGCGGTTTCGCTGTCGCGGATTTCCCCAACCAGCACTACATCAGGATCCTGACGCAGAATGGCTCGCAGACCGCGAGCAAATGTCATATCTACCTTGGGGTTTACCTGCGTCTGGCCGATACCCTCGAGTTCATACTCGATCGGGTCTTCGACCGTCATGATATTGCGTTCGCTGGCATTGAGGCGGCTCAATGCTGCATAGAGGGTGGTGCTCTTACCCGAACCTGTAGGACCGGTGACGAGAATAATGCCGTGTGGCCGCTGGATCAGTTCATCGATCTGCCGCCGATTATGTGAAGACATACCAAGCGCGGCGAGATCCAGACTGACGCTGTTTTTATCCAGTAAACGCAGAACAATTCGTTCACCATAATTAGACGGTAAGGTCGAAACCCGCACATCAATGGCTCGGCCGCCGATTCGCAGTGCCATGCGCCCATCCTGGGGGATCCGCTTCTCGGCAATATCCAGCCGTGCCATGACCTTGATGCGCGATATCAATAAAGAGGCCAACCGCCGCTGAGGGCGCAGAATTTCACGCAACACGCCATCGACCCGGAAACGGATCTGCAAATGGCGTTCATAGGTTTCAATGTGGATATCCGAGGCTTTATCCTTGATGGCTTCCGTCAGCATCGCATTGATCAGGCGGATAATCGGGGCATCATCATCGGCATCCAGCAAGTCGTCGCTGTCGGGTAGCTCTTCTGCCAGGGTATAAAAATCCATTTCATTGCCGATATCGGTCATCATGCGTCGCGCCTCTTGCGAATCGCGCTGGTAGCTGATCACCAGTTGTTTCTCAAACTCTTCACCCGACACCGTGCTGATAGTCAGCCCACACCCAGCCACCCTACGAGCCTCAAGCAATGCTGTGGCGGTGGTTTCCGCCAGACGGAGCACACGGCACCCCGCATGATCCCGCAACAGCAAAATGCGTTGCTCGCGCGCATAGGCAAATGGCAACTGCGGGCGTAATTCACTCAGGTCCTCGGGGAGGGTATTCATCGCCCCCCCGTTGAATAGAATGCGCTGATCGCGGCATTAACCTGGCGGAAAGTGGCACCGTTTTGATCGGGTGGCAACTTCAATACTTCGTTATTCAGCGTGGCTTCGCTCCCTTGTTGGCCACGCTGATGGTCTTGTTCCTGATTAAAAGCCTGATACTTTTCTGAGGAGGCCTGGCGATACTGGTCACGATCCCGGATGATCGACGGGCGGATGAACAGCATCAGGTTGCGCTTGGAAACCTGTTTGCTGTTGGAGCGGAACAGATAGCCCAGCACCGGGATATCCCCCAGCACCGGAACCTTGTCGCTGCTGTCGCGGACGGTTTTATCCAGCAAGCCACCCACCACCACGGTTTCACCGCTGCCTACCAGCACCGCGTTATTGACCGTGCGAGTATTAAAGGTCGCCCCCAGATTAGCACTGCTGCTGGACGCCGCATCAGCCACACTGGAAACCTCCTGCTCGATCTCCAGCAGCACGGAGTCCCCTTCGTTGATCTGCGGTTTGACTTTCAGCTTAATGCCGACGGTTTTACGCTCCACCGTGTTGAAAATATTATCGCCCGACGTCGTTTGCGAGCCGGAGAGGACAGGAACTTCCTGGCCGACATTGAACGTGGCCTCCATGTTGTCAAGCGTGACAATGCTCGGTGTCGCCAGAATGTCATTTTTGCTACTGCTGGAAAGCGCGGTCAGCAGCATTGCCCAATTGCCCTGATAAAAACCGGCAGCAATACCGTTAAAACTGCTGAGAGCGCTGGCCAGGGTACTATTCACCGTCCCGTCCTGATTGTATTGATTGGCGCCGGCAATCGCCGTGGTGATAGGCAAACCGGTATTGGTGAACTGCGTCACTCCAGCATTCTTGTTAGCCCACTGGATCCCCAGGTTCAAACCATCGGCGTCTTGTACCTCTGCGATAATCGCCTCTACCAGTACCTGTGCACGGCGAATATCCAACTGAGCTATCACCTTCTCCAGATCCCGCATGACATCCGGAGCCGCCGTCAGTATCAGTGAATTGGTTTGCTCATGGGCTTTGATGGTGATGTCTTTACGCAGTGCTTCCGCTGGCTTGGCATTCTGTTGCTCACTTTGAATACTGGTACTGACGCCAGTCAACACCTCAACCAGATCGGTGGCTTTGGCATACTTCAGGTAAATCACTTTGGTATTGCCTTGCACGGCCTGCTCACGATCCAGCTGCTTGATCATGGCGATGATCCGCTGGCGAGAGTTGGGTTCTCCGCTGACCAGGACCGAGTTGGTTCGCTCATCCGCAACAAGATTGGCTACCATCAGGCTTGGCATCGCTGATTTGCTGGCATCCTTGGTTAATTCGGTGACCAGTTTGACGACTTCAGCAGCTGACGCGTAAGCCAACGGTACCGTGACCACACTACGGTCACCGACCTTGTCAACGCGTTCAACAATCGCCATCAAACGTTTGATAACCGCTGCACGCCCGGTCATCAGCAACACGTTGGAAGGCTCATAATGCACAACACTGCCAGCCCCGGCGTTATCGTTCAATTGACGGAGTAACGGGGCAAGATCGCGTGCCGCCACGTTATTGACCGGCACGACACGTGTCACCACTTCATCACCCTCGCCCGGCTGAGCATCACTGGCTACCGGCACCGCAGCGGTTTTCGCATCCTTGGAGCGCACCACTTTCAACACGCCGTTACGCATATCCACCACGGCAAAGCCATAAACGTCCAGCACGCTGAGGAAGAACTGGTAATACTGCTCCTCATTGAGCATGTCATAACTGCGTACGGTGATAGTGCCGCGCACGGCAGGATCGATAATCACCGTTTTATTCAGGTTCTTGCTGACCGTATTAATAAACTCCTGAATATCCGTGCCCTTGAAGCTGGCAGAAAACTCGGCACTCCAGCCCTGCCGAGTACCAAGCAGCATCACCGCCAGTAGCACAATGCGTAAGCTCCTGATTATTTTTGTATTCAACAATTAGTCATCTCCAAGAGCCAAATAGATATCCTGTAACTGACCGCCACGCTCAACGGTAAGATTCAGTTCACTGAGTTCTGAAAGCTGTTTCAATGCCTGTTGAGCCTGCTGTGCATCACGCAGATCCAGGCCATTTAGCGCTATGGCAAGATCGTTTTCCTGCAGCCCGACCTTGCGGAATAACTCGCCTTGTTTGCCCGGATTGAGTCGATAGCCGATGAGTTTGTCATCCACCATCACCGGTGAGATATTCAGGTAATTGAGAATGCTTTGCGGCTGCTTTTGCAGTTGTGCCTTGAGCTGCGACGCTGAGGTTTTTTTGTCACTTTTAGCGGCCTCGGGTTGCTCGCTGAACAGCAACAACGATTCATAATTCCCCTGATAGGCGATCACGATACGATCGGCAAAAATTGACGCAATTCGGGCGTCATAACCAGGCACCTTCTCCCCCACGCCAAGGCTGAACTGTTTGCTATCTTTGGCGATAATGGCGATGGAACGCTCTGGACTGGGGCTGGCGACAATGCCGGTCAGGTTTAGCTTGAGAGAAGAAGGCGGTGCGTTACGCAGGGCTTGGTCAGAGACAGAATGCTCAGCGGCGGAAGATGAGGGTAGCGAAGTACCAAAGAGGGTGAAGCGGTAACGTTCAGACTCACCTCCAACGCCAGTTGTTACTGGTGCGAAGTCTGCTTTGGATAAGCGTACGGGGGATATTTCAGGGGGCAGGAGCCCGTGCCAGGTGAGCAAGGCGAGTTGATTGCAAATCAACAGTGACAGAACGCATAAAGCCCATCGCGGCGTGAACAGCCTGAAAGTAGCCTCTCTGCATACCGATAACAATACAGAAAATCGCATCTTGCCTTCCTTTGCCTGCTTCTCTGTTTACGCCAGTTAGAAGTTCACCGATATCAGTCAATCGGTGGGCATATCGTTGGGGGCATTGTCGTTGGAGAATATGTAAGGTTATGACTGAAACCTTACAACTCAGTACCTCCATCAGCCCTTACGTTTCTGAATACATCCTCTCAGAAAGGGTTACTTTATACATACTCCCCTCAATAATAAATCATTATTTTTGCTTATCGAAATAATTTATCTTTCTGTTTTTATAGCTATTTATTTCTTAATCTCGCTAGCATAAAAGCGGTTTAACCCGTTTGATCTCCCTACTCTAAACTTCGCGTCCTCCTTCCACCTACGCCCCTCCTCCTCCTAAAGCAGGAGGATGCTCCTCCTTATCATGCAATATCTAATACCACTGCTTTACACATTGATACGATTTTTTACTTTCTATAATGCAAGCCTGATAGGGAATTTAGAATGCTGAAAAATACCTGTAATGCCCTACTTTTCGGCTCGCTCGTCATATTGAGCGGCTGTGATAATAATAATTCTTCAGACGTTAGCCCCGATACCAACAACCAAGAGCCGATTGCACGTCTGCCTGACATAGCCATGCCTGGCGAAGCCGTCATGGCAGGTGAAAACCAGGCGGTCATTCATCTGGTCGATATTGCTGGTATCACCAGCGGCTCCGCCGCTGATTACAGTACCAAGAACCTGTTTTTGTGGAATAACGACACCTGTGACGCCCTGGATAACCCCTCTGGGGACTGGAATGACACCAGTACAACACCGACAGGCAGCGACAGTTATGGCCCGTATTGGGTGCTACCTCTGAGCAAAACCACTGGGTGTATCAACTTCATTCTGCGTGATGGCACCAATAAGCTGATTGATGCGGATATGCGTTTATCGTTCAGTGATTTTCCTGACAGGACCGTTTCTACGCTTGCAGGCAGCAGTACGCTTTATGATACCCGTGCCGAAGCTTTCCGCGCGGCCTTCGGGGTGGCTCTGGCTGAAGCCCATTGGGTAGATAAACACACCCTGCTGTGGCCAGCCGGGGAAGGGAAACCTATCGTACGTCTGTACTACAACCACAATGGCAAAGTGGCCGCCAACAGCGAAGGGAAGTTTACCGATCGCTATCTTTCGCTGACACCGACCAGCATCAACCAGGAACTGGGTTCACGCTTCCCTCACCTTGCGGGTTATGCCGCCTTCAAATTGCCGGACAATGCAAAAGTAGACGAACTGCTTAGCGGCGAGACCGTCGCCCTGGCCGCCAATCAGGACGGCATCCTTATTTCAGCCACCCAGGTACAGACCGCAGGCGTTCTCGATGATCGCTTCTCAGCCGCAGCGGAAGGCCTGGAATATGGTGCTCTGCTGACCGATTCTGGCGTCACTTTCCGTGTCTGGGCACCCACGGCCCAGCAGGCAGAACTGGTGATCTACAGTGCGGATAAAAAAGTCATTGGTAGCCATCCGATGACCAGAGATAACGATTCCGGTGCCTGGTCATATCAAGGAAGTCATGACCTTAAAGACGCTTTTTATCGTTACGCCCTGACCGTTTATCATCCGCAATCGCGCAAAGTGGAGCAGTATGAGGTCACCGACCCTTACTCCCATAGCCTCTCCACGAACTCCGAATACAGCCAGGTCGTGGATCTCAATGACAGCGCGTTGAAACCAGAAGGCTGGGACGGTCTGGCAATGCCACACCCACAGACCAGCCAGGCTGATATTGCCAAGATGGTCATCCATGAGTCGCATATCCGCGATCTTTCCGCCTGGGATCAGACCGTTCCTGAACAGGTACGGGGTAAATATCTGGCGTTGACCGCCAGTGACAGCAATATGGTGCAGCATCTCAGACAGCTTGGGCAAGCTGGCGTAACCCATATTGAATTGTTACCGGTGTTCGATCTGGCAACCGTCAATGAGTTCAGCGACAAAGTGGCGGATCTCACCCATCCATTCAGTCGGCTTTGTGAACTGAACAGCGCCGTTAAGCAAAGCCGTTTTGCTGGCTACTGTGGGAGTTCAACCACCATCGGTGATGTACTAGAAGAACTGAAACAGAATGACAGCCAGGATAACCCGCAGGTGCAGGAATTGAATGGCTATGTGGCACAGACTGACTCCTACAACTGGGGTTATGATCCGTTCCACTACACGGTGCCTGAAGGTTCTTATGCTACCAATCCCGAAGGCACTGCCCGCATCAAAGAGTTTCGTACCATGGTGCAGACCATCAAACAGCAACTGGGTATGAACATCATCATGGACGTGGTTTATAACCATACCAATGCGGCTGGCCCAACGGATCGTACCTCGGTGCTGGATAAAATCGTGCCCTGGTATTATCAACGTTTGAATGAAACTACGGGCAGTGTAGAGTCGGCCACCTGCTGTTCCGACTCGGCCCCCGAACACCGGATGTTTGCCAAACTGATTGAAGACTCTCTGGTGGTCTGGAGCCGAGACTACAAGATTGACGGATTCCGCTTTGACCTGATGGGCTATCATCCGAAAGCACAAATCCTGGCGGCCCGGGAGAAAGTAAAATCGGTGAACCCCAACGTTTATTTCTTTGGTGAAGGTTGGAATTCAGGTCAGGACGATCGCTTCGAAATCGCTTCGCAGATCACGTTAAAAGGCACCGGCATTGGCACCTTCTCCGATCGTCTGCGTGATGCTGTTCGCGGAGGCGGCCCGTTTGACTCTGGTGATGCCTTGCGTCAAAACCAGGGGGTGGGTAACGGTGCCGGAGTATTGGCTAACGAGTTGACCCAGCAAAACGAGGATACCGTGCGCCATCTGGCCGATCTGACCCGTCTGGGCATGGCCGGCAACCTGGCTGAATTCCTGTTGATCGATAAAGACGGCTCCGTCAAAAAAGGCAGCGAAATTGACTATAACGGGGCGATTGGGGGTTATGCCAACGATCCGACCGAAGTGGTCAACTATGTTTCCAAACACGACAACCAAACCTTATGGGATATGATCAGCTACAAAGCCGCACGTGAA
Source organism: Serratia sp. NCCP-200 (assembly GCF_059697885.1). Lineage (NCBI taxonomy): Bacteria > Pseudomonadati > Pseudomonadota > Gammaproteobacteria > Enterobacterales > Yersiniaceae > Serratia > Serratia sp. NCCP-200. The sequence goes on along the minus strand of NZ_BAAKUJ010000001.1, from coordinate 680,785 downwards.
GCCGATCTCACCACTCGCGTACGCATGCAGGCGGTGTCACTGGCCACTACGTTGTTGGGCCAAGGGCTAGCATTCGATCAACAAGGCTCAGAGCTGTTGCGTTCCAAGTCATTTACCCGTGACTCATATGATGCCGGGGACTGGTTCAACCGTGTGGATTACAGCTATCAAGACAACAACTTCAACGTTGGTATGCCACGCATCAGCGATGACGGTGACAACTATTCGCTGATCGCCAGCGTAAAAGATGCTGTTGCCACACCTGGCCAAACAGAGATCGCGCAGATGAACTCGTTCTATCAGGAACTCACGCAACTGCGCCAATCCTCGCCTCTGATTGCCTTGGGTAGCGGCCACGAAGTGATGAAACGTGTCGATTTCCGTAACACGGGCGCAGAACAGCAACTGGGCTTACTGGTAATGACCATTGATGACGGAGTTCAGGCCGGAAACGATCTTGATCCCCAAGCCGATGCGTTAGTCGTTATCATCAACGCAGCGCCGGAAGCCAGAACGCTTAATGACTTTACCGGTGAAAATCTCACCCTGAGCGCAATCCAACAAAACCTGGGAGACCGCTCACTCGCCTCCGGTGTCAATATTACCGCAGAGGGCAGCGTTACAGTTCCCGCCTGGTCGGT
>NZ_BAAKUJ010000001.1:654631-680021 GCF_059697885.1 Serratia sp. NCCP-200 | reverse complement strand
CGGGCCACCATCAGGTGGCCCGAAACGAGAGGTTACACCCACTGAGTCACATCACTCCCGAATAAAAGTACAATGCTATTGACCCGAGTTTTCGGGCAGGATATACCCTTGATACTTTGGCTTTGCTCAAGCGTTGGCGACACGCCAATAAACAACCTCTGGCTGTAGAAATCAGCGTTTATTAAAGGTTCAGGGATGTGGACAATAAATCGAAAGTAGAGCTAGAAGCCAGCGTTCACCCCGCCAAGGGGCTGTTTATTCCCCGCTATCTGCTGCCAGTGTATGCATTGCTGTTAATAGCGATAGGCTGGTTTTCCGGACAGCACTGGCGTAACAACGAAGCTTTCGCCGCCCCCGCGTTGACTCATCAAGTTGCCCCCTCTGCCGTGGTAAAAATGGAGATGCCCAGGCATACGGTCACCAACGCTGATAGAGAAACTGCGCATGATGAAAATAAACCAACGCAACAAGTGGGATCAGATAACAAAGTCCCCCCCTCCTTAGCCAGTGATGAATTAGCCCCTTTAAGATACAGCGCGCACGTTTACGCATCGGAAGATGACAAACGCAGCATCACGCTGAACGGTCAGCGTTATCAGGAAGGAGACAGCCCTGCCCCCAACCTTACGATTGAGCAAATACAACAGGACGTGACCATCTTTAACTTCAATGGCGAGGTATTCACACTTGACGCATTAGAGGATTGGCCGGGCGGCAAGGTGGATAGCGAAAGCACCGCTGAAGAGTCAGAATAAACCTTACCACTAGCCCGTACACTGGGCACAGGACACCAAGTTGGGGTCACTAACTGCTTTTTTCTGCACGCAGTTCGTCGGTAAAAGGTACCAACAGGCTGTTAAAGCTGCTGCACTTGGTTTGTTCCGGCGTGTTGTCTCTCATCAGGCTTTGATAAATTTCCTCACTACGCTGCGGCAAAGCCCCGTAGCCAGCGCTATTCCAGCCTCGTTGTTTGGCGACTTTGTAGGCAACCTTGTCAATGACCGCATCGCTGGGTAAATCACTACGATTACACTTATATTTCAAATACTTGGTGCTGGCAATCACTGAAGCCAGCTGTTCTACCTGTTCATGAAGGGCGACAGGCTCCTTTTGCAGAGAAGAACGCGGTTGCTGACAACCCGCCGTCACCAGCAAAAGCAACACAGGGACAAGACGAAAAATCTTAGTTAACTGCATGATAATAATAATCTTATCTTGATTAAGTGGGTCTATTTTAACAAATCCCCCAGCACTGTCACTTGCTAGAGAGAAAAGTTTTCCTTATTGCGATCCCGCTTGCAGATTCATTTTCAGTGCTTTGCATTTTACCTCGTCGCCACACAAGTAGAGCACTGCGCGCAACAAGCACCGTGTTCCGTTGGAACCAAGAACCATTGAGATCTTGGAAGGTATGTGGGGATGACAAGGTGAGTTGGTGTTCTCCCTCCTCCCCCGAACTTCCTGGAAGCTCGGGATCATCAATAATACGCGTAACTCAAGTAAAAAAGTTATATTTTTCCACTTTAAGAAACATTCATCCTAGCTATATAGGCTTCAATTTTTTGATGTCCTTGTCTATCTGAAAATGTCGCCATCATCATTTTAATTTATGGATATATCTTTTAAAAAATCTATTTTCATCCTGTTACACATACAATAATGAAAACCATCACATCTACTTGCTATTCATTATGTTCAAGCATTACTATCTCACCGCTTTATTCTCACCACGGGGGCCTTATGGACGATGGAAGTTTTAGTTTTAGCTTAGTACTACTGGATAAATTTCAGTAATGTAGTTCATGCTACATTCTGAAATAAACAGAATGTAGACAATCAATCAACGGCTTATCAGCAACGTCCTGGCACTGCCTATGTGCCTTGGCATCTGATAATACCGGCTTGTCATGCCTGTTCCTGTAGTATTCATCGTTCACCATCAGCGTAACAATCAGCAAATTAATTTATCTCAAGCTATATATGTTCGTTTAAAACGGAGGCGCTCGGCTTTATCAGGTTGACGTTCCCGCCGGTTTTTTGAGAAATTTATGGGATTGGCATTATGCAAAAAAGCAGAAGTACATCTATTTCTAGAAAGTACTATCTAAATGACCTTATTGTTTTTGTAATAGCATCATTGGTCATCGTCTTTCTTATCCGTGCCTGGGGGGACATGCACGGCTCGTTCGATGAACACAACGTGGGTGCCATTAGTCTGGATACCTGGAATCTTTTCTATTACTCACTAAGAACGACAATGCGGTTTGCAATCGGCATGATTTGGTCATTGTTATTCTCCATTGTCTTTGCCGTCCTGGCGGCACGCTACGTGCCGTTGCGCAGGGTGATATTACCTTTCGTCAACTTCATGGAATCAGTACCCTTGGTGGGCTTTTTAACCTTCACCACGGTGTATTTTCTTGGCCTGTACCCACACAGTGTGATGGGGCTGGAGTGTACCGCTATCTTTGCGGTATTTACCGGCCAGGCATGGAACATGATGCTAACGTTGTACCAGACGCTGCGCATCGTTCCAAGTGAACTGGATGAAGCCGCACGCAGTTTCAACTACAATCCATGGCAACGTTTCTGGCGGTTAGAGTTTATCTATTCCGTACCCGGGTTATTGTGGAATGCCATGGTGTCACAATCGGCTGCATGGTTCGCTCTGGTGGCGTCGGAGGCTATCCCGGTCAACGATAAATCAGTGGCATTGCCTGGTGTCGGTTCCTATATTGCCGAAGCGCTGGCGCAGCAAAACCTGCACGCTATTCTGTTTGCCGTGATCACATTGGCGGCCAATATTATCGTGCTCGACCAAGTGGTTTTCCGACCATTGGTTCGCTATACCTCCCGTTTCAAATACGAAGATGTTAGCGCCAATAAAACTGAAGGCAGCTCATGGTTTTATAACTGCCTGAGCTATTCCCATCTAGGATCAATGTTGTCAGCGGCCCTACGCATGCTGGCTGATGTATGGCTATTTAAGCTGCCACAGATCTGGTACGGCCTTGGCTTGCATAAGCTGTTTCGCATCACCGCAAAAGCCAACTGGCTGTGGCGCAGCACTTGGTATCTCGCGGTGGTCATGGCCTGTGCCTGGTTTGGTTATCAACTGTGGGAGTATTTCCCAAAGCAATACTTCGCCATGATGCCTGAATGGATGCTGCTGACTACTGCACGTGTAGTGGCTGCAATGGTGCTCAGTATCGTGATTTTCACCCCACTCGGCGTCTGGATAGGGATGAATCCACGCCTGGTGAAATTCTTCCAGCCGATCATTCAAATCCTGGCTGCTATCCCACCCAATATTTTCTATCCTCTGATCGCCGCTTTTATCGCTGTTTATCATCAGGATCTTGGCTGGTGGGCGATTCCAATGATCATGCTCGGCACGCAGTGGTATGTGTTGTTTAACGTCATTGCCGGCGTCACGGCAATCCCATCACATATCACCGAAGTCAGCGAAACCTTCGGTTTACGGAGTTTCAAATGGTGGCGTTACTATATGCTGCCCGCGATTTTCCCTTACATCGTTACCGGCATTATTTCTGCAGCAGGCGGTGCCTGGAATAGCGCCATTGCAGCAGAAGTCATTCAATGGGGAGCTACCACGATCAGTACTACCGGGCTGGGCGCTTTTATTTCAGTCGTGACCGATGCCGGTAAAAACCCGGAATCCGCGCTGGGCTGTGCTGCCATGTGCTCACTGGTGGCGTTATGCGTAATCTTTATCTGGCAGCCACTGTATCGCGTTGCAGAAACCAAATTCAAATATGATTAATGCAGGGAAATTAAATGACTATTCAAGAAGTGGTACTCAGCGCCAAGCAGGTAAACAAAGCCTTCATTGGAGAAAACAAGCTCCCCAAGGAAGTACTGCGCGACGTGGATCTGAATGTTCACAAGGGGGAGTTCGTTACGATCCTTGGGCAGTCAGGTTCTGGCAAATCAACGTTGATGCGCATATTTGCCGGCCTGATTTTCCCTGATACCGGCACGGTATCGCTGGCAGGAAAACCTATCGAAGGACCCAATGCCGATATCAGTATGGTATTCCAGTCTTATGCTCTTTATCCGTGGCTCACGGTGTATGACAACATCGCCTTTGGCCTGATCGCACAAGACTTGCCACCGCAATTGATCGACAAAAAGCTGAAAGCATTACTCACGCTGGTTGGCCTGAATGGGTATGAGAAAGCCTGGCCCCGTCAACTTTCCGGTGGTATGCGCCAGCGCGTAGGTTTTGCCCGAGCATTAGCCGTGGAGCCCAAAGTTTTGCTGTTGGATGAGCCCTTTTCTTCTCTTGATATCTTTACCGCACAGAAACTGCGGATGGATTTAATAAATATCTGGACGAACAAAAAAAATAATATCAGCGCCATCATCATGGTGAGCCATGACATAGAGGAAGCGGTCATGATGTCCGACCGAGTCGTCATTATGGATGCCAATAAACGGCAAATCACCGATGAGATCGTTATCGACAGGCCAAGAGAATCACGAGGCAGACAGAATATGGCAGCCATTATTGATGAAACCAGCGATCGTTTGTATAAGAGAATTGCGATATCACAAAAAGCATCATAGCTTTCAACGTATTTATTAACATCAGGTTATTGAAATGAAAAAAATAATGCACTTGGCTGTATTGGGGTTACTATTGCCAGTAGCCAGCACCACGTTAGCTGCAGAAATCGTAAATAAAGACGGCAATAAATTGGATTTATATGGGCAGATTAATGGTGTTCATTATTTCAGTAATAATGCTGGCAGCAGCGGCGATCAATCCTACACTCGCTTTGGCTTTAAAGGCGAAACACAAATTAATGATGACATCATTGGATACGGCCAATGGGAATATCAGATTGGGCTGAACGGAGCGGAAAACGGCGAGCAAAGTGGTAACTACACGCGGTTGGGTTTTGCCGGGGTGAAATTCGGCCCGTTTGGCAGCATCAGCTATGGGCGCAACTACGGTTTACTCTATGACGTGGGAAGCTGGACCGATGTATTACCCGAGTTTGGTAATGACAGTTATGAAGCTGCCGATAACTTTATGACCAGTCGGGGCAACGGTATGTTGACCTATCATAATCAGGGTTTGGGGGGGATTATTGATGGCCTGAATATTGGCATGCAATATCAGGGAAAGAATCGGGGGGACGACGCCCATCACACGCAAGACCTGCAGACACAAAACGGCGACGGATATTCCTTCTCCACGACCTACGACATGGGTTGGGGACTAAGCGCTGGCGGTGCCTACGCCAATTCGGATCGTACACAGGCACAGCGTAGTTTTGGTCTGGCCAATGGCGATCGTGCCAGAGCCTGGACTCTGGGCCTGAAGTACGATCGGGATAACCTCTATCTGGCAGCAAACTATACCCGCACTCAGAACATGACCTACGTAGAGGGTGGCAACTACACCGGCTTTGCACCAAAGGCAGATGCCGTCGAAGCCGTGGCGCAGTATCACTTTGATTCTGGCATCACCCCTTCTCTTGCCTATTTGCAGTCACGTGGGCGTGACCTGCCTGGCATCGGTGATACCGATCTGGTCAAGTATATAGATATGGCGCTGGGTTATAGCTTCAATGCCAATATGTCAGCCTATGTAGAGTACAAACTGAACCTGCTGGATAAACACAATGCAGCCGGTTTAGGTTCTGATGATGTCGTTGAAACGGGGATTATGTACCAGTTCTGAGAAGTTAAGCGCTGAAACCCATGCCTGATGAGGTTTGACCTCATTGGGCTTTTTAGCGTTTTTGAATGGGTAAAAGCTAGCAAGCAAGACATATGAATGAAAGTTAAAAACAGTGAATACAATCATATTAGCCGTTTCTTTCCCCATTCCACATTGCCAATAGGCATTTCCCTCTGAAATTAGGGTATTTTTCATAGCGACGCCAAAGATAAAAATCACCACGTTGACTGCATTACCTTCATTTAACGTTTTAGTTTCACTTCCAATGCTCCGGGGTTTATAGTCAACCACTCATTTAAACTCCAATCTCGTTGATGCTGTGTTTAGTTTAAACATCCCTTGCGATATCCATTAATATTAAATTACATTTTGCAGTTATAAAACATCTCTCAGTTATTGAGCTTCCTGACCCTTGTGGGTACTATGAGACTCCGATTTGATACAGGATAAAATTATGGACACCGACGGTTCGTTATTCATTGGTTTGTTGAGCCTGCTGGAGGCTTAGGCGCAATAGTCATTTTACTGCGTCCTGAAAAGTATTCGTATGTGACGTCATCACGTTACAGCTGCACTTTATTCTCACCTCCTTCAGCGCCTTATACTAGGCGATCCTAAGCTGACAGCATCTCTCAATAACCAGAATTCAACTTATTAATCAGACCAATAAGACCGCTGGCATTCTCTAGTGTATATTTTCACGTCTGGATGTTTCTGTGCAAAACTCAGCGGCATATCCTATTCACCTATTTATTTTTTAAAAGATAACCAAGGAAATATGATGGCCAAGAAAAAAATATTACTTACTGTCAGCAACGTGAGTAAGAGCTTCCAAGCTACGACCCAAAAATCACATTTGGTCCTTAGTGATATCGATCTCAACGTCTATGACAATGAAGTGATCAGCGTATTAGGGAAATCCGGTTCGGGCAAATCCACCCTACTGCGGATCATCTCAGGTTTGATATCTCCTGATTTTGGGGATGTCATGCTCGGTGAGGACAAAGTCACAGGCCCTAACCCACAAATCAACATGGTTTTCCAGAACTTTGCTATTTTCCCTTGGTTAACCGTTTATCAAAATATCGCCTTTGGATTGCAGGCACAGCATTATTCCCAAGACACCATCGACAAACAGGTGATAAAAATGCTGAACCTGATTGGTCTGGAAAAATACCGCAATGCTTTCCCTCGAGAACTTTCCGGTGGTATGCGCCAACGGGTGGGGTTTGCCCGTGCGCTCGTCGTCGAACCTGCGTTGCTGTTACTGGATGAACCTTTCTCTTCCCTGGATATTTATACCGGAGAAAATCTACGTAACGACCTAATGCAGATCTGGTCGACGCGGCAAATAAAAACTCGCTCCATGATTTTAGTAACCCACAGCATAACAGAAGCCGTAATGATGTCAGATCGGATTATTTTGCTAGGTTCAGACCCCGGTACCGTTACTGGAAATTATGAAATCACCCTACGGCGTGAGGAGCGGAACAAACGCTCAATGCAAAGCCTGATCGAAGAAATCAGCGCTGAGCTAAGCCAGCAAATTGCTACTTCGGTCTATTAAAGCCAGGCCTGTATAAACGCCACTGCTCCGCGTCTGCCAGGCATAATATCAATTTTTAATCGCTGACTGGCAGATGAAAAGTCTGCCATTTTAACTACCTGTTTATCAAGGACTACCTTTTTATCGGTGTTTCATGATAAGCAGATAACATGTTGGTTTTTATCATGCATTTTATTCAAACATTAATAACGCTATCAACAGCATCTTTACTTGGCGCAATTATTGGCTATGAAAGACAGTTCCGGCAACGCACTGCCGGGTTACGCACCAATACACTTGTTGCCACCAGCGCAGCTATCTTTGTCCATCTGGCCATGACCATTGATGGCAGTGGGGGTGCGGTAAGAGTGATTTCTTATGTGGTTTCTGGCGTCGGTTTTCTCGGAGCCGGGGCAATCATGAAAGAAGGAATGAATATCCGCGGTCTGAACACAGCGGCTACGCTGTGGGGATCGGCAGCCGTCGGTACCTGCGCGGGTTGTGCATTATATGGAGATGCTCTGGCCGCTACGTTATACGTACTGGCTGCCAATACACTGCTGCGCCCGATCGTCAATATGGTCAACAAACAACCCTTCAGCGATGTTAACGGTGAATCCACCTACCAGATCTGCGTGATTGCATTTGAACACGAGCAACGCGAAGCGTTAGCCAAATTCAAACAGGTGATGCAAGCCGAAAACTGCTTTATCTCGCACCTGGATATTGAGCCTTTTGGCGATGATGACGTAGAAATCACCGCAACTCTCATGCCCGCCTCTGTCACTACTACGGTACTTGATAAAACCGTCAATACTTTACTTGGCGATAGCATGATGAAGCAGGCCTATTACAGCAGAATTTGTGGCTCTGGTTAAAAACGTCATACAGACCCCTTTTGCACCGCCAATTCAAATATGAATGAAGAGACTGATTATGAAAAGTATGCCGAAATTATCTCATCTGACTACTTTTAAAGAAATTATTTACTGCGGTAGCTTACATGAAACATCAAAAAAGCTGGCTATTTCACAACCGACACTCAGCCGTATTATTAAAGAACTTGAAGAAAATATTGGCTCGCGTCTTTTGGAACGCAGCAACCGCGGTGTCCGGCTTACTGCGGTAGGTGAAGCATTTTTTCAACGCATTGACGCTATCACCAATGAGTTAAGAAATACCATTTATGAATTCCGTGGACTGAAAGAAACCGGAGAGAAATTCTTGCGCTTAGGCATGAGCACCTACCCACTGCTATGCTATCTCCCCGGCGCACTTGAGATCTTTAATCAGCGTTATCCACACAGCCGCATTATCGTGATTGAGGGTTGCCCCGAGGGGTTGGTTGCCAAGTTGAGAAATAACGAATTGGATCTGGTGGTCTGCAACCTCAGCGAGGGGATTAACTGTGTCGATCTGGTAACGCAGGACTTCAAATGTGAAACGTTTTCGCTTTATCAAGGGAACAATCAGTCCTCTGATGAACTGCCGCTGGACGAAACAAAGTGGGTAGTCCCGCATTCCTGTACTGCCGGCCGTCTAGCGATGCAAGACTCCTCTTTCCCGTGCACGCAGCAGGGTAATGTCGTGGAAACTGACTCTTTCCTCGCCACCTGGTGTCTAGTGAAACAACAGGGTTATCTCGCGCTATTAAGCGATCGTGTCGTGGAGCATTACAGCCCACAGCTGAACCTCAAGAAAAAATCTGCTGAAGATATCAATATCAGCGCATGCTTTTATATTATTAAACGTGACGAGCCCATGACATCGTCTATCACTAACGATTTTACCGAGATCCTGATGGCGATGTGAACGTGCGCAAAACACCTGGCGAAGTAGTGCAAGCGCCTGGAAAGTATAGACCTGGTGGCCATCTGAAAACAAAAAACCCCAAGCTCTTACGAGCTTGGGGTCTGTATTTGGCGGAAGGACAGTCCGCTTTTCAATTGCACAACCAAAGGTAATACCGCCTAAAATATAAATATAAAACAATTAGTTAACCAATTCCCCTATCAACGCAGCACAACCACCCCTAACCTAAATCAACCATTGATGGCATACTCAATGGCATACTGACATCTCAAGGATTTCGCAGATGGCCCTACTCACTGACACCAAAGCCCGAAACATTAAACCGGATGATAAACCCTTACCGCACGGTGGTATCACCGGCCTGACGCTACACCCTTCAGCCAGTAAAGGTCACGGTAAATGGGTTTTGCGTTATGTTAGCCCGGCAACCAAAAAGCGACGCAACGCAGGGTTAGGCAGTTATCCTGAAGTCAGTATCGCCGAAGCAGGCAAACAAGCGCATGCCATGCGTGAGCAACTTACTAATGGGATTGATCCGCTAGAGGCCAAGAAAGCAGAGTCCGACAAACCGGTTATTCCAACATTCAAAATAGCCACCCGCCAGGTACATACTGACCTACTTCCCGGCTGGAAAAATGACAAACATGGGAAACAGTGGATAGCAACTCTAGAGCAATACGCCTTTCCATCTATCGGCTCGCTGCCATTGGATACCATTACACCTGCACACATGGCTGAAGTTTTACGCCCTATCTGGTTATCGATCCCAGAAACAGCCAGTCGAGTTAAACAACGCTTGCATGCTGTAATGGCCTGGGGGTGGGCACATGGTCATTGTGTGGCAAACCCTGTCGATGTTGTTACCCATCTTTTGCCACAACAGCCTAGTAAAGCGATTCGAACCGAGCATCAACCCGCAATGCCTTGGCGAGATATCCCGAACTTTGTCGCTGTGCATCTACGCAATGCCAGACGTTTTGATTTAACCCGTTCGCTATTAGAGTTGCTCATCCTGACAGCGTGTCGTTCGGGAGAGGTTAGGGGAATTCAGTGGTCAGAAATTGATTTCAAAGCTGCTGTATGGACTATCCCTGCCGAACGCATGAAAGCAGGTATCATCCACCGTGTTCCATTGGTACCGAGAGCCATTGAGATTCTGGAGGGTATGCAAGGATTAAATGACGAGTTGGTGTTCCCCTCCCCCCGCAACCAATCATTACTGTCTGATATGGTGTTAACTTCTTTCTTGCGACGCGTCGAAGCCCCTAGTGATACACCAGAGCGTGTGGCAACAGCCCACGGTTTCCGCTCTAGCTTTCGGGACTGGTGCAGTGAGCAAGGTTATCCACGGGACTTGGCAGAGCGAGCATTAGCACATACCGTGCAAAACAAGGTTGAAGCAGCTTATCATCGTACTGACTTGTTGGAACAGCGTCGGCCAATGATGGAGGCTTGGGCTGATTTTGTGCTAGGCACGCATCACTGAGGACTTAACAAGCTAACGACATCATTGGTGAATGGTGTCGTTAGCTTCGTCTGAATCATTCATTTTTTGACCATCCATCCTTCTGAATAACGCCCAAAATGCTCCTGCAGCCTTCCCTAATCTTAACAATACAACATCTCTCATCTGCATCAGTACCTACTTTGATGCTTGCCTTGACAGGCTAAAAATAGTGCAAAGTGATACTCTATTGGGAATATGGTTTTACTTGACCATTACAACCTATACCGTTACCGGCCAGGTTTTTTGCCTCGGCAGACCGATTTAATTTCCGCGAAGCCATTGAGCATGTGGTGATAGATGTTTCACACGCCCATTTCTGGGACATCACATCCGTCAGCGCTCTGGATAAAGTGGTCATTAAGTTCCGCAGAGAAGGCACGGAAGTTGAGATCCGTGGGATATCCCTGATTGCGCAGGCTTAAGACGCCAATAAGACCTAACAAGAAGAATATCGTTATCCGGGATGTCTTTCGGTATTGCCCCAGCGTGAAGATACCCTCGACGAGGTCAAGTGGGTTTTGACGGTCATGACCGAGATGAATTTCTGCGCAAGGTTGATGTTGCCGGAAGGCGAGCACATTGTGCGGTGAGGTGCACTTTGCTACTACAGATGACCAGTTAACGTGATTCAGAACGGGTAAATCATGCAGGGAGCCCCGGTACACAGAGGCCAAAATAAGCCATTGATGACTCTAAGGTGTTCAATATAATTTTCGCCCCCATCGCTGTATAAAAATCACGCATCCGACTCACTCGCATTGCAGCATCCCATTGACAACCCCCAGCACCCGTTCGGAAGATTGTGGAATGTTATGTCTATGCAATGGGATTTCACCGAGGTGGCAGATTTCCCCATTATCAAAGACGTTTTCCTTTTCCCCTGACAAGATCCAGAACATCCAACATCAGGGACTATGTCAACTGCATTAGAGAGGCCTCTTATGTCATCCTTGCTACAGTTAACCCAGGTTATTGGGGTCGGATTGGTGTTGCTATTACCATTGGCCAATCCGCTGACTACGGTCGTTCTGCTGCTCGGGCTCTCCGGCAATATGACGACCAAGGAACGGAATCATCAGTCCTATATGGCCGCCGTATATACCTTTGCCATCATGACTGTGGCTTTTTATGCCGGGCAATGGGTAATGAATACTTTTGGTATCTCTATCCCCGGCCTGCGCATAGCCGGTGGGCTTATCGTGGCATTTATCGGTTTCAGGATGTTATTTCCCCAGCAAAATAGCATTGATGTAGTCATAGAGAAAAACCAAGCCCAAAAGCACGTACGCAATGAAACTAACATTGCATTTGTTCCGTTAGCGATGCCCAGCACCGCCGGACCAGGAACCATTGCCATGATTATCAGCTCGGCATCCAGTTTCTATAAGAATTCTTTCGGGTTAGAGCACTGGGTTATGCTCGTCGCACCCGTCATCATATTTTTTGTCATAGCGCTGATTTTGTGGCTGTGCCTGCGCAGCTCCGGCACAATTATGAGGCTTGTCGGCAAGGGAGGCATTGAAGCCATCTCCCGCTTGATGGGCTTTTTACTGGTTTGTATGGGGGTTCAGTTCATTATCAACGGCGTGTTGGAAATCGTGACGACCCATGCAGGGGTCTAGCGCCGCATACAGCTCTACAACGTGATAAGCCTGGTGAGGGGATGTCAGCAGCGCAACCAAAAATGAGCTCAACCAGCATGCCAGAAATATGGGTCGTGACGCAGAATTGCTGATCGCGTATGCTCCGCACTTTGGATAAAATTCATGGCAAAAGTTGATGTTGTCTGCCCTCAGTGCAATGAAACCCAGGGTGTACGATGTAACGGACATTCAGCATCCGGTGCCCAGCGTTACATCTGCAAGCTCTGCTCAAAGACCTTTCAGCTCAACTTTAGCTATTCCGGTGCCAAACCAGACACACACCAAACCATTGTTAATATGGCGATGAATGGTTCTGGATGTCGCGCTACCGCACGGGTTCTCGGCATCAGCCTCAATACTGTTCTGCGGCACTTAAAAAAATTTCGCCAAAACAGGTAGCTGAGAATCTCGACGCCGAAGCAGAAGTCGTTATCTGCTGTGAAGCCGATGAACAGTGGTCTTACGTGCGGTGTAAAGCCAATCCCCGGTGGTTGTTCTACGCTTATGACCGTATCCGCAAACGGGCTCTGGCTCACGTCTTCGGCCCGAGAAATGCCTCGACTCTGCAACGATTGCTGGCCCTGTTAAGCAAATTTAATATTGCCTTTTACATGACGGATGCTTGGCCGGTTTATAAGGTCCTGTTGAGCGCAACCAGCCACGTGGTGAGCAAGAAATATACCCAAAGGATAGAACGGCATAATCTTAATCTTCGCACACATATCAAACGACTGACCCGCAGAACAATTTGCTTTTCGAAGTCAGAGGAAATGCACGAAAAGATCATCGGTTGGTATTTTACTATTCATCACTATCAATAAATCTGCGTCACGACCGATAATCGCATACCAGTAAAGACTGTCATTCATTATGTCGCTTCTCCGTCCACATATTGTCCAATCTTCGGCCCATCTTCAAAATCTTCCCGTAATGCGTCCTTCGACAGATCGAGTCACTCGACTTTTATATTTATTCTGAAGTCCGTGCGTGTGATCAGGTGCTCTACGCCATGCCAAAGACTTTCAACACGCTGAAACGCCGGATGGTGCAAGATTTTATCCAGATCCTGTCTGAGCTGACGATCCAGTTAGCCGATCATCAGATCCGGCAGGGCTTTATCCAGCTTATCTACTTTTTGCGTGCCCGACTGGCATAACCGCTCCAGAAAGACGCCCAGCGCTGCCGTTACACGCTGGTTTGCACCGGCTTCCGCCATATCGACTTCATCCCGCCAGGCGTTGATATCGCTGAGCTGGACAACAAGGGCCAGGTTGATTTTTTTGAGTAATGAGGTATAGACCCCTGCTGGCTGTTTCTGCACCCGGGCTTCAGCCGTCGTGGCGACGGTATTCTGTTCTGCTGACATGATTTATCTCGTGATATGGAAGGGAAAGATCAGGCGTTCTGAGGAGCCAGCGCGGAAATATCGGCACGCAGTTCGTCGCTCAGGGGCGAGGTCACGCAGGATATTAAGCAGTTCACGGCGGAAACTGGCGTCATCCAGCAGATTAGCCCGCAGATCGCGCTGGAGATTGCGCATCGTGAGCATCGCCTGCAGTCGCGGCACCTGGCGTGCAACCTGTTCCGGGGTAAAATCTTTCATGTGGCGGAAAGTCATATTTATCTTCTCTTCCGTTTCTTCATCGCCGTCTGTATGCTTCACGTCAAAGATTGTCGAAGGCGCGAGCTCTGCCAGCACATTCTGCATGTTCAGCTTATTGATATTAACCTTATTCCTTTCTGAAAGCAGTGCCGTCTCCTGACCATTACTGAAGTCGCCAGCCAGCAAAATTTTCAATGGGAGCTCAGCCCTCTTCTGCGCCCTGCCCGTGAAAACATCCAATTTCAAGTTAATTCGCGCTTTCGGTATTTCTGACTGAAAAGAGTTAGACATAGCGATCCCTGTTCTGTGGGTTAATAAGGTCAAGCCAGTACCCGTGAGTCCACCGTGTTGAGCCATCACCCTGACCTTTCACAGTGTGCTACTAAAAACCCTTGCAACAGCAAAAGTGATCATGCTTATTAAATTCATAAGCAGAACAGACATCTTTTTACCGTGTTCACAGAAATAAAATACTGGCTAATCAAGATGAAAAATCTACGAACGTTTTTTTCACAAAGGTGCTCATTTTTTGTAACACAGTTATGCCAGATGTAAATTTAATGAATAAGCATAACCAGCGTTCAGGCCAGGTGTGTTGTAAGGGCAGGAAGGCAAGCAGGAATGTTGCCTCCATGCGCAGCACGCATTTGCCAGCCCTTCAACCCGTTGTCACAATCAGCCCTTTATTAAGTGTTTCCAGGGCGGCGGTATTGGCACCGCTTTATCGGGAGTGACCGTCTATGAAATCCCCAAGACGGAAGCCCCCGACAACCTGCAGGGTAATCTCTACTGGATAATTGTTGACGATAAACTGGTGCCGCCTGACATCGAACGCCTCAACGCTACCACACAAAAAAACCAACGGCAGCGAGAAACTGACAGCGTGATAGCGCCACTGGAACCCCCATGAAACACAACAGGCCACCGACGAAGAGAAAGCCCAGCTCGACGCCTGGGTGCGCTACAGCGTACTGCTGAACCGGGTTAACCCAGAGGGATACGCCGGAGATTGTGTGGCAGGATAAGCCGGGGTGATAAAAACGGCGGGCGTTGTCGAATAAATCAGAATCGCGCGTGGGCTCAGTGTCTGCACATATCACATATGAGAATATGCTTTCTCCTACACCCTGGCAGGGGTGTTGCCATACATCCGTTGTTCTCCCCCAAAAGGCAAAAAAACCGCCGATAACCTGGCGGGGTTGAGGTTCACTGATAAGTTTACTGGGCTGAGACTGGTTTTACGTCCAGGATCCGTACATTGTAGACCATGGTAGCGCCCGGTGGGATATCAGGAAGCATTCCTTTATCGCCATACGCCAAAGCCGGTGGCACCACCAGTGTCATGCTGCCATGATTTTTCAACTTACCAAGAGCCTCACGAAACAGCGGTGGATAGGCACTCAGAGGTTGAGAAATCGAGGTGCCTGCCAGCTCCATATCCTTGATGACTTTCCCGTCCGTCAGACTTTCTTTCACCACCACGGCCACTATCTCACCCTCACCAATCGGGCTGTCGCCAGCATAATCAACGCGATAATAGAAACCTTGCTGAGACTTAATTACCCGCGCCTGCTTTTTAAATTTCTCGATATACAGGCTACCGTGCTGTTCGTTTCGGCCTTTAATCTTTTTATACTGGTTGTCCAGTTCCAGCTCACTCTCATGCAGGGCTTTGTCGATCTGCTCTTTGGCCAATTTGCTTTGGCCATTGATCACATCTGATACCCCAGCTAACACCCGTCGGTGATTCACATCCACACCCTGCGACTTTTTGCTGTCAAGTAAACTCAGGATGTCATCACCCAGTGCGGTACCAATCGCATAATCACGTTTCTCCTGATCCGTTTTAGGATCGGTGAGCGCTATAGCATTCGCCGCCTGCTGTTTATCAACATCCGCCAATTTTTGCTGGAGCTGTTTGAGATCCTGCGATTTCTGATCGTTATCTTTGATCTGCGCAGTAAGTTCCTCCCGTAACTTGCCGCTCTCTTGCTGAGCCTGTTGCAACTGTGCGATCTGCTGAGCTTTTTGCTCGCTGTCCTTGGTTTGCGCCGCTAGCTGCTCTTGCAAATTGGCTTGCGACTGCAGGTTTTGTTGCAGATGTGCTAATTGCTGCACTCTCTCTTCATTGTTCTTGGTCTGTGCGGCCAGTTGCTCCTGCAATTTAGCATTGGCCTGCTGCTTGTCCTGCAAGGTCTGTTGCAGTTGCTGCAATTGCTGCGTTTTTTGCTCGCTGTCTTTAGCTTGTGCGGTCAATTGATCTTGCAATTTGGCACTAGCCTGCTGAAGTTGCTTCAGCTGCTCGGCTTTCTGTTCATTGTCTTTGGATTGCATCCCGAGCTGTTGTTGCAATTCTCCGGAGGAGCGCTGATCTAGCTGCAACCGTTTCATCTGCTGCATCTGTTGCTCGCTTTCCTTAGCCTGAGCCGCCGGTTGCTGCTGCAACTGTGCGTTTTCTTGCTGACTTTGCTTTATCGTTTGCTGCAAGCGTAAAAGTTCGGAGGCAGTCGTTTGCTGCTGAGACTGCGCCTTGCGCAATTGCTCCAAAGTAACCTCCTGCCCGCTGATTTTAGCTCTTAGCTGGTTGATGGTGGCCTGTTGTGATTTCATTTCACGAACACGCGCACTGGTTCCATCATCCGCCGACTTCGTAAACGCGTTAGATTTGCTGGCTGATTTACTGTGGTTTTTTACCGGTTCTACCGCCTCTATTTGCGAAGGCGTCAAAAACAACAGCGCGGGTGCCTCGTCCACCTGGCGGGTAATCGTCTCCAGCGAACTTAGTGCATTGGCTTCTGAAGCCCCGTTCCCTTCCGCCTGTACCCCCCCCAGCGGCAACGCCAACGTCAGCAAGGCACCACAATATAGCCTACGTTTCATTTCGCGCCTTCCCCAGTTTGGATTAAGCTTTGCAGGACATCATGTTCAATGTCGGCGCACAGTTGGTTGGTTTTATATTTGTACAATGCGTCGAGGGTATCTTTGGTGGTCATATTGATATTGCCACGTACCGCGCCATACACGGAGGCATTGTTTACCAGGCGGCTAAATTGGGATTGCTTGACCGCATAAGCCTTTGGATTAACCTGCTTTAATGACGCCAGCTCACTCTGACACAAGCTAATCTTGTTGGTTTTTGCTTCTGGCGCTGGGGAGGGTGTTACGCTGATCTGTTGAGATGGTGGCACAACGGTCACCGCCATCTGCGATTTATTCTGTCCGTCTTTCTTTGCTGTATTCTGGCAGCCTGCCAGCAACAAACCACTGCACAATAATACACCTAAACAAAGGTTCTTTGGGTTGCTAATCATTGAAAATTCCCTTCAAAAAAAACGTCATCGATATGCCGATACAGACCGAGCCGTCAGGAAACCACGTTGTCTGAGTGCGTTGTCATATGCGAGCCAGATGTTGAAACGACTGTAGCACTCAGATCCGTCTATCACCTAAAAGTTCGATTTATTCAACAACGCCCCTCATCAGACGTAACATTCTCCTATTGCGCAGGCCAGTTACTCCAACCACAGATACCCGTTCACTCTGGTGGTATATTTTCCCGCCGTAGCCCGTTGTCCACTTTCTATCACCAGAGGCACGGAGAAGGTTCTGTTATCCAGACGGGATCCGTAAGTAAGAGGGCATATCACTCCCTCGCCCTCTTCTGTGTTACAGGGAAGAGGGCTGCCTGGAAAATTTGCTGTCTGAGAAAGATAGACATTTAATGTTTCTACAGACTCGCCGGATACCATCGTCATGACACCCTTCGCCTCAGTATCAGACCGGCGCTCTGCAAATGACACGGCAAGGGGGATCTTCACTAGGGGTGATTCTGAAATGGGGTAATCCAGGGTGATAACAATCTTTCCTGCGTTAATCTCCGATTGAATATATCCGGCGGGAAATTTTTCCGTTGCGCCTTGCCATGCCCAGTACGCAGAATTAGGCGACGCCTTCACATTGATTTCTATTTTTTGTATGTCATACATGTTAACACTACTGGCACAGCTGTTAAAAGAGAAGGC
Organism: Serratia sp. NCCP-200; assembly: GCF_059697885.1. Taxonomy (NCBI): domain Bacteria; kingdom Pseudomonadati; phylum Pseudomonadota; class Gammaproteobacteria; order Enterobacterales; family Yersiniaceae; genus Serratia; species Serratia sp. NCCP-200. The sequence continues at coordinate 662,175 of NZ_BAAKUJ010000001.1, read as the reverse complement.
GAATACCATAAAAAATATAGCGATGTTGATTTTATTCTTCACAAAATCGGGAAGCAAAATGTTCCGCACAGTTATCCCCTCCAACCTTATATACATAATTAAATAACATGCTTAATGGTTTATCTGCCAGAATAATCAACACTCTGTTATACCTGTATACTTTACGATACCGGTTGCTCAACAACACGCCATAGTCATGTATTCATATGGCCGTGGTGACATCCAGCAGTTTAAAGTATGGTGGGTATATTACTGACAGTAATGAACTGAACAACAGGCCATCCCTGGCCTGTATGACTCTGACTTACTCGACGTAACGTGCTGCTTGCAGCATTCCATTGTAACTTCCAGGCGTCACTGCCTGATCATCCACCGTTGGTCTAATCTGCACAATAATCTTTGTGCTGGTATTCGTCGCGTCCTGGGTGACATACCAATGATTATCCTGCGTAGATGGCATTAAGGCCCGGTTAGATTGGTCACTGAATTCAACTTCCACGCTGCTCCCATCGTTAGTATTAGTGAGCAGTGTCGCATTTTCCTTATCTGTTACAGGTATTTTCCACTGAAAACCAATCAGCCCAGGGGTTTTACTCGTGGCGGTTAATGTTGCCAGCGCCTCATCCCTGCCCACTTTATCCGTGGTCAGATGAGCTGTATGATTTAATTCCAACTTAACGCTCGTCGCCTCTGCAAACTCAGCCTCTGCTTCAGTGGATCCTGAGTCATGCCAAACTCCAGTTGCCGCCATACTAGAAGCGGAGAACATTATAAATGATAAAACCAATATTTTTTTCTTCATGAGTATCACCCTGTTATTAATAGTAACTCGAACCTATGACTTCAGCTGAATAATTCCCAGCAGGAATAGTTTCTTCATTTAATGTTAAAACTTTAAATTTAATATCAGTATGTTTTACAGCCAGATCACTGCTGTTCCCCAGCATCTTTTGTCCGTTCGTACCATTTAAATTAAATACATCCATTGCCTTGCCGTCTGCACCTCTCATTACAACAGTAAAGCCCACCCCAGATCCATCATCTGCTGTCATCATTGTTGTATCCGGGTTCTTAGTGCCAGGGATGGGATTTACCCATTGCACACCAATGAGACCTTCCGTCGTATTACTGATGTCCACGGTGCCAATGAGTGTGTCTTTAGCCGTGAGGCCCGCTTCAAATACTGAGCTCCCCTTGGCAAAATTAATGAGAGTGACAGTCGGTTTGTTTACAGTAAACGTCACATTCGCGTCACCCGGATTTTCAAAACCGACAGCGTGGGCAGCACCAGAGAGCCCCACCCCCAGCATAATGATGGCAGCGACAGGGCGCAGCAACATCAGATTTTTCTTCATATTCATATTTAATTCCTCCAGGAATTTATCCATCGATAGCAATTCATCACTTCAGATTGAAAATGATAAATTACAACTTTATTTCCTTGCTATTTCTTTGCGTATTGCTAATACATTGTGATATTAACAATCCACTCCCTACCCATAAGGCGGGTCAGTACTCCCACGGTTATCACCATATTGCTCACTGGCGTTAACGTGATGAACAATCGCCAGCAAAGACACGATTATCACAGACAAAAGCATAATAATAACGACAGGTATTGTAGACATTAAAACCTCCACTTAATTAAATAAATGCATATACAACAACCACACAAACCCCATCCATCTGAATGGAATAAAAACACACTCACCACAACTTCAATTACTTTATTGACATATTACTGGTGGTATTTATTCTCTTATTAAAACCCCATAATCTGAGTTTCAGGGCATATAAGCTGTACCAATCAGGTAAAAAGTATATGTACCGGATACCGGGACGCCTCCCGATGCATGTACGACAAGCGGAAAATGATGGTTTCCAAGTACCTGATTCGTTACCCAGCAGTTCACCTGCACACCAGCCGGCGGAATATCAAGCTGTTTACAGTTGGGATTGCTGGAGCCCCCCGGGATTATCGATACATCCAGGCCATCGAGAGCGCTAGGGTTGTACGTGGTCGCATCATAGGGGCCATTTTGGTCTTTTGATACAGCCAGGGCAGTCTGATAACCGGTTGCCGCACCGGGACATTCCACGGTTATATCGCCCAAATACTTCCCCTCAGGGGAGGTGGCCTCCTCCTGTGTCAGTTCCAGACGTTCCGGTGGGGTAATTGAGCAACCGCCAGACTGTGAAACACGAAATGTATCACTCATGAATTTCTGCTCTCCTGCCACTTGTTCCGCGCGTGCCATGACGCACCATACCAGCAGACAGAACATTGTTATCACCCACGCTATATCTGAAAGCACCTTACGATTAATCATTTCAGTCAATCCTTCAGTAGTAGTTCGCGTACGTCAGAGAGACAACATAATCCCCAGGCGCAGTATCTTGATTACCGACCACAGCAATCTGTCCGTTGCAGGGGGCGGACGGGCAGACCAGCCAGCCATCCTCTTTCCAGCTCCCGGTCTCAGGTATCATGCGCACATTTATCATACCGGCACCACTGGCAGGCCGCAGGGTGGCCTGTGCTGGGTCAGTCGTAGACTGTATCACTCTCCGGGCATCCCATTTCACGGCTATCTTGCCCATCTCTGATGTCAGGTGGTAGTCAGCTATCGGTTGTCCGTCTGTGAGATGTGTTCCCGTCGTCGATGTTTTCATGGTTATTTCCCCAGAAATTTCAACACTGCCTTCCACCGTCATAGCAGCCTGCACAAGCGACTCATTGATAACCACACCGCCGTCAGCAGCTGCCCGAACCATTAAGGGGGAACTGATAACCAGACACGTAAATGCGATGATGGCATTTCGTGTGAGTTCGCTATACTGCTGCCGCGAGTGCCGAACATAAGCTTTGGTGTGGGTTACGGTCTTATACACTCGTAAGAGAAGGCCCTGTGTCTGTTCTGTCTTCATGGTATGTATGTTCCAATATACAAAGGAAACACGTATATCCCGGGCGGAATAATGCAAGTGCTGACCTCACTGTGTTTCGCTGCTGCTGCCCATACGCTGAATGACACCTGGCTGGACGGCGTGGTTGCGACCATGATTTTATCCTCATTACCTGCGGGGGTCGTCCCCACAGAGGAAGGCGTGACAATATTTCCCTGGTCCGGATCTAGGAAGAGGGTGAAAGGATAGCAACTATCGCCAAGAGGCCAGTCCACGTCACCAGGGTAACGACCGCTTTTTCCGACATTTAATTGGACGTCGTAGCGCGACAACGGCCCGGTATGACGAAACCAGACAGCGGCCGTCGCAACACCCGTACATTGTATATGTACTTTCCCAACTTCTTCATTCATGCCAAATTTGTTATGACCAGAGACGTAGTCCGGCGAAAAGAATCCACTACATACACTAGACTCAATGACGTTAATTGAGGAGGACACCGTCCTGCTTGGTGTGGTCGCTCCATAGGCGCTGTCGCCGAGAAGTGGGCCGATAGTGCACATACTTGCAAGGAGGCAGACCGCAGCCGTGTTCGTTGTTTTATTTCCCATCGTTAAATGTCCACATTGTTGTATCTGTAGCAATAGCCGCAACGGGGAGACTGACTGGTGTGACCCCTACCCGATATCTGCCTTAACGCGACCACGTCGGCCCTCTACCCAGGAGGGATAAATCATATCCAGCACCTGGAAAAAGCTGCTCATAAAGCTGCAAAAGTCGCTCGTGATTTTTTGCATTCTGTTTGCATTCATTATGCCGGTCAGGGGGTCAACGCCACTCCCGTTATCTGAATTGGGTAATTATCAGCCACTATTTTCTGTTCACCATCCACCACAATGAAAAATCTGGCTGCGTCATCTCCGGTGTTCAGAATTAGACCTTCACCGGTCTTTGTATCTGGCTCCCAGTCATTCCCTTCCAGCCTGACTCTTAACTTATGCGCATCACTCTGCCTGCCTGTCAGAACATAGCGCTCCGGCCTTTCCGTCGATTTCGGTGCCTCACTCCATATCTGAAAACCCGTATGGAGCTCATGCAAACTGATGCGCCCCTCCCCCAGACGCTTTCCATCAGCAACATGACCTGTATTCACCTGTTCGTGCATCCTTACGATGATTCTAGGGGCCTCCGTTGCACCGGCCATCGATAGCGGCAAAAAAACCAGTAGCATGCCCATAAGGCTGCCCATATATTTTTTTTCAGTCAGACACATGTATGCGCTCCACGACAAGGCTCTCATTGGTCATATTCATCGGCACATTTCCTTCATTGAATACACCCCTACCGGGCCTTTCTCTGCAGGCAGGTGGTAGCTGACCTGACACTGCTGCCCATCCCCCCACTTCACAGTCAACTTGCCGCTTTCCGGCAAACCGGTCAGATACACCTGACTGTTGTCACCGACCACACCGGCTCCCATACCCTGCGAGTCCAGGGTAGCCAGTGCACCAAACGGAACCACTTCACCACCGGGCCGTGTCAGGGTCATCATCGCTCTGCCCCCTACCCGAGTAGCGAATTTTGCAGCGATGACTGCCCCCTGCGTCGGCACCACCCGGATGTCTGTCTGGGTGATTTCGGCATCAGCAGGAAGCTCTGTCGGGTCAAGGCTCACCGTATTTTCCTGATACGGCGTCACACTAGACCCGAGGGTGTACCCCCTGAAATCAGTTTTTATCCCCGGCCAGCCATCCACGCTGACGCCGGATGCGCCCGGAGCCTCAACCAGTACCATCGTGTCATTCAGCGGCTGACCAAACGTCACCCCTTCACCATGGGCCACGATACCGCCAGCAATACTGCCGCCCATTTGTCGCATCGACGGACTGTAACGGTAGTTTCCGCCCACTTCGCCATAGCGCCCGTACCAATTCAGATCCAGGCTACTGGCATGACTGTCACCGCCCTCGTTCCCGTTGGTGTAACTCTGACGAACATTCCAGTTCAGCTGACGCTCAAATGCCTGACCACTCAGCCCTAACTCATTGGTATCTGGCCCTGTGGACGGTGATGTCATCTGGTAGGTCGCGTAGGTTGACCCGCCAAGCAGACGATCGAGTGGCATACTCACCGAAAACATGGTGATCCGGTCCGTAACATGATCGCCCTGGTTGTTAACCTGTTTGTTCTGTGACCAGTTAAGCGAGAACGTTGCATCCCGAACCGTCACACCATATCCTGCACTGAACTGATCTTCATGCCCTGGACGAGTCCAGTAATCCTGCCGCGAACCACTGAGGTTGAAATACCCCCAACGTCCTAAAGACTGATTTACCGTCAGCGACGTATTGGATTTACGTTTTTCATTATCATCGTAATACCACCATTGATCTGGGCCGCTATCCGTACGGTAACTGTCCAGCACATCCGACAGTGTGTTATACCCTGAGGAAGCATAGCGATAGCTTGCCAGCGTAAAGGTGGTATTCGTCGAATCAATGACTTTGGAATAGCGCAGACGCCATGTTCTTCCTTGCTCCGTGTCGCGGTTCCGTCGCTGCCCGCGTGACTCAGTCATATCCAGGGACAAGCTCCCCCAGTCGCCCATCGATACCCCCCCGCCAAGCGAAGTAGCCTGATAATGCTCAGCCCCCTGGAAACCGCCGTAAGCCGTTAGGTTCCAAGGCAAGCCGTACATCACCGTTGCCTGACCGACCAGGGCTTTATCCACACCACCTAATGACGGACGATACTGGCCGACCATCATGTTGTAAGTCATATACCCTTCACGCAATGCAATAGCCGGAGTCTGATAAGGCACGGTAAAAACCTGCGTCTGACCGTCAGTTTCTGAGACTGTTACCTGCAAATCACCACCGCTGTTAGGCACAGACAAATCCGTCAGCGCAAAAGGTCCTGGGGCCACAGTGGCATTGTAAAGGGTGTAACCATTCTGCATGACCACCACCCGAGCCTGCGTTCGCGCAATGCCACGCACTACAGGGGCAAATTCTCGCTGATTCCAGGGCACCATATTGTCGTCACTCCCCAGCATCGCGCCTCTGAATGGCACACTGTCAAAAATATCAGAAGGGGTAAATCGTTCCCCGACAGTGATCCGGCTCTTACTGTCATACAGCCCACGCTCTGCATAAGTCTGAACCGTCTGCCATTTTCCAGTCTGGCCACTCATCCTTTGCCAGTTTGTTTGGTTTCTTAGTCTCCAGGCACCCAGGTTAGCGCCCGGGCTTAACTGGACATAGGTGTCGTCAGCGTTTCCGCCGCCGCCGCCGCGATATTCTGTATGACTGGTGTTAGCGCTGTAGTTGAGCAGTAACGCGGGTACACCGTCATCCCACATTTCTCTCGGTGCTATCCCTTTCAGTTTCGGGCGCAGGGCAACCTGCGGGATACTCAGCTGCAGCTTCTGGCTATAGAATTCGAAGGTAGCCGTTGCCTGTGGAATTGCAGACAGTACGGCACAGGTCTCTGCGGTATCGCCAGCCGCTTTATTTTTGCCAGGCAAATGGGGATAGTCATCCACCTTTATGCCATAGCGTGAGAGCTGTTCGACAGTCAGACAAGGCTCAAGCGTTGGCTCACCGTTCGTATTTTTCCCTAGGCTGAATGCCACGTCACGTACATCAACCTGCTCGCCATTGAGCAGGATATCCACCTGGTACGTGCCGGGTAGCTGCCCCCCGTTATTAAACAAAGACGCATCTACGCCCTGCCCTAAGGCAGAGCCGTCGAATGTCCAGGTCCGTGCACCTGCCCCCCCTGACAAGCAGGCAACCCCCACAAGCATTGCCAGTCGCGAGTAACGCACGGCAGGATCTCTCTTTTTCATCACGCTACACGTCCTCTGCGACATCAATTTATTTCAGGGAGGCCGTAAACGCGCGACTTTTCCCGCCAAAATCCGTGACCACTGACCACTGGACCTCTCCTGCCGCCCCCGCAGGTATCTCAAAGCTTCGCTGCCCGAACGGAGGCACATAATCAAGATTTTTAACCGGTTTTCCTCCCACCATCAGCTCATTCAAACTCTGGTAAAACGGCGTTGGGTTTTTGGCAACGAGCTTCCCAGCTTCATGGCTCCACGTCATTGAACCGGCGCTTTCTGAAGGCTCGCCTTTGACCGAAGACGGACGCACCAGTAGCTTTATGCAGCTGGAAATACTCATCTGTACATTCAAAGAAACCCGGTCCGGTTTTTTCCCCTTCCCGTCCTGCGCCCAGGCATCGTCAGCCTTCGGGGGTATCCCTGTAATGCACAACCAGTTCAGTTGTTCTTTGTCAGCAGGCATCTCCCCCCCGGTACGCACAACACGCACACGACTTTGCTGCTTACCGTCAAGACGGAACAAAGGCGGGGTCACGACAAATGAGGACGCCGTTGTTTTATCCTCTTCGAGCACTTTTGATTGCACCAACATCGGATAGTCTTGCGGGTTCTCTATAGATACGGTCGCCCCGCTTGATGCAGGGTTGTAAATAACGCGCGTTGCCCCCAGCTTCACCGCAAAGGATTGCGTGGTCGTATTGATCTCCTGCTTCTCTGCCAGTGCGTTTCCTGCACACAGGGACGTCGCACTTAAAATAACCAGTGTTTTTAATGTGTGTTTCACTTCTCA
>NZ_BAAKUJ010000001.1:0-654509 GCF_059697885.1 Serratia sp. NCCP-200 | reverse complement strand
TTAGAACCAAACTGACTACTCTTTTTTAACCTTCACACCGACCCAAAAACGGCAGGATGATTGATCGATCTTGCCATCAACTCAGGCCCGTTGCGCACGCTCTTTACTGCAATATCCACCTCTTCATCCCTGCTCACCAGATCGCCACTGGATTGTGGTTGAATCTTTGCGTGTTTCAGCATGTGCACTCTCCATATTGTCATGGGTGGTGGTTTGTTTGGTGGAAGTAACATCCCAACGACTTTTTATCTGTCAAAGCGCTAATTTGTATCCTTTTGCACCAGGAGAAAACAGGAGTTGTCAAAATGGTTCTAAATGTTAACAAGGGGCTCGTTTTTCAATCACTTATTCATTCGGCTGGTTCTCCAGTCAAATGCATTTTCAGACCAGACAATCTGGTGGGTAGGACAGCCACAGCATCAGAGAGTCATGGCAGAATTGATGATGCAAATGCCATCCCGGTGTTTTTTTCCTCGCACCGGCATGGATGGATTACAATAAAGGCTCACGCTCCGATCACCCTACTCAGGACTCAGTGGAACAATCACGGAGAAAGCATGGCGCATATGTCGCGGGAAAAGGCAGAACATATCGTCTGCCAACGAGGCTGGCTGTCGAAAATGTCCGAAGCCTTCAGGAAACGTTTGTTGCAGCATGCCCAACTGGTTAAATTCGACGCGGGCCAGCTCATCTTTCAGCCTGACGATCCCGCCGGGGGGATCTACGGGATGGTCGCTGGTACGGTAATTGTGAGTACGGCCCCGCCAGATGCAAAACCGCGGCTGATCCACCTCGCGCTGCCCGGCGGCTGGACGGGTGAAGACAGTTTTCTGACGGGGCAACCGCGGCGGATAGAACTGGTGGCGCAGAGCGAAACCTGGGCGATGCATGTACCGCTGGAAACCATGGAGCAGATGGCGCAGGCCGATCCGGAAAACATTCGGGCCTTCGGCGTTATTTCAGTGATGGCCTCAGATTCCCTGCTCAGAATTGTGCATGACCTGCAGAAAAAAAGCGTCAGTGCCAGGATCGCCTCCGTTCTGCATCGCATGTACTGGACTACCGATGTACCGGTCTGCGTCTCCCAAGAGAATCTCAGCATTATTGCGAATACCTCCCGCAAGCAGGCGAACAGCATCGTCCAGCAGTTTGCGGCGGCCGGTTGGGTGGAAATCCGTTATCGCGCCATCACCGTCACCAATCCTTCCGCGTTGCGCCAACACGCAGAACAGCCCTAGTAGGCTGTCACGGACCTGTTTGCACCGCATTAAATACAGACGACTACCGCAGCTATTTTGCGGCAACGTTAATTCAGCCAACCTAATGGATAAACGCGAATAAAGAAAACACGATATAGCAAAGCTGGATAAGACATCCCTGTCACGATGAGTGGTAATAGCGCATTTTTGCACAGAATATCACCGCCGTTTTTTTGGCAAACAAATATTCAGATTTTTAATCAAATCCAGGCATAGTGTTCAAGATATAAATATAAAAATTATCATTGCCGTGTTTTAGCAATGACACCAAGAGCTAAAACAGGGTACTGTCTTTGTCGGGTTCGAAGAGGACCTCCCCTTGCCACAGCCGGGAAAAGCGCGCCGCATTACCTGCCGTATAATGCACCGTATGGCGGATGTTACGGTGCCCCAGATAGTCCTGAATCAAGCGGGTATCCATACCCTGTTCAGCCAGCTCATAGCCACAGGCATGACGCAACATATGCGGATGCACGTCGAACGGCAAGCCAGCCAGGCGCCCGTACTCCCGGCACAGTGAGTAAAAGCGCTGCCGGGATAACCGCCCGCCCTTACGGGAAATAAACAGCCAGGGCATGCCATGGATACTGGCCATCTTATTGCGTACATTCAGCCACAAGACCAGCGCACTTTTGGCTTGGGGATGTATCGGATGGACGGTGCTGAAGCCGTTTTTCAAACGCCGGATACATATCCGCCCACCGGATAAATCCAGATCCTCCAGTTTCAACCCGGTCAATTCGCTGGTTCTGAAGCCATGCAGATAGCACATCAGTAGCATGCAATAATCCCGCACACCGTTCGTCCCTCCATAGACCGTTCTGATTAATCCGCTCATTTCCTGGCGCGTCAGATATAATCTTTCTTTCATTATTTCCCCCGGTAGTTATAAATATTCACTTTAAAAAAACGCCATCCTGCTCTTTTCATCACATAAGCAGTTACCTGGTTATCCCTACTACAGACGGGCTTATTCCAGGTTTATCCCCCCCCTTGATATTGAGCATAAAGAAGCCGCTACGTTGAAATACGCATATTTAAATTATGTATAAGGCCATAGGTTACCGGCTAAAACCGCATTGAAACTTACCCCCAGTTAGGACTTATCTTATTTTTAACTTGCTTAATAGGTATTTAATACCTAACTTTCTCATTGCACACTGTGTCAAATCGGACAATTGGGGAAAAAAATGCCAGAGATGTCGCGTGAGACTGCGGAACGATTGATCTGTGAAAGAGGTTGGCTGTCTCATATGCCAGAGCCGTTCAGGGTGCGACTGTTGCAACATGCCCAGTTGTTGAAATATGAGCCTGGGCAGATCATTTTTCGCACGGGCGATCCGCCCGGCGGGATTTATGGGCTGGTGGCAGGGACGGTGATCGTCAATACCGCCCCTCTTGATTCCACGCCGAGGCTGATCCACATCGCAGTGCCCGGTGGCTGGACGGGTGAGGACAGCTTTCTCACGGGGCAACATCGGCGGATAGAGCTGCTCGCTGCGAGTGAAACCTGGGTGATGCACGTCCCGATTAAAGCCATGGAACAGATGTCCGCGGCAAATCCCAACGACATGCGAGCATTCGGGGTGATTTCGATTATTGCAGGGGATTCACTGCTGAGGATCGTGCATGATTTGCAGAAAAACAGTGTCAGTTCGAGGATTGCCTCAGCCTTGCATCGCATCGCCTGGACAACTAACGCTCCGGTTACCGTCTCGCAGGAAAACCTCAGTATCCTCACCAATACCTCCCGCAAACAGGTGAACAACGTGATCCAGCATTTTGTTGAGCAAGGATGGGTGGAGACGGGTTATCGCTCTATCACAGTCACCAACCCTACGGCGTTACGGCAGTTCGCAGAAAAAGACAGCACGGATTAATTTATCGCGGAGGGGGAAAGTCATGGTACAGATGTCGCACATACAGGCAGAAAGCATAATGAGCCAACGGGGCTGGCTGTCTCATATGTCTGAAGCCTTCAGGATCCGGCTGTTACAGCATGCGTCGCTGGTAAAATACCACGCCGGGCAGGTCATCTTTAGCCCCGGCGATGCGCTGGGTGGGATCTACGGCTTTGTCGAAGGCATGGTGATAATCAAGACGGCGCCTCCCTACGCCACACCGCGCCTGATTGACATCGCCGTACCCGGAGACTGGCTGGGTGAGGACAGCTTTATGACCGGCAAACCGCGCCGGTTCGAGCTGGTTGCGCAAAATGAATCATGGATGCTGCATGTACCACTGGAAACTATGGAGCAGATGGCCGCCGCACACCCTAACGACATCCGTGCGTTCGGGGTGATTTCAATTCTTTCGACGGATTCACTGCTGCGCATTGTGCACGACTTGCAGAAGAAAGATGTCAGCGCCAGGATTGCCTCGGCGTTGCACCGCATGTCCTGGGTGACCCATGCGCCGATCGCCTTCTCCCAGGTGAATATCAGCATTATTGCCAATACCTCCCGTAAGCAGGTGAACAGCGTGATCCAACAGTTTGTTGAACAAGGATGGGTGGAAACGGGTTATCGTTCCATCACCGTCACCAATCCGCTGGCGTTACGCCAACATGCAGAAAAAGACGCCATGGATTAACGGTAAAATAGCGCCCTGGCCAAACGCCAGGCGCTTATCAGCCAGGGAACGGCAACTACCGTCTGAACAGCCAATCGGTGGTGATCCTGTCCAAAGCACCGGAATGCTTACCGTCTGCGCCAAAATAACGATCTTTACGACATTCCCTCGCCCGTACGCTACAGAAAATACCGTTATCAAAGGTAAACGCGGTGCGGTCAAACCGACCCTGCGCCGCCAACTGCCGGCCTTTGTTTTCCCCAAGATAGCGGGTGGTCAGCCTATCAGAGATGCCTGCGGCGTCCGCACAGAAATACGCGTCGCAAACCACCCCCGCGGTCGGAAAACGCAATTTGTGATCACTGGCCGTGCCAGCAAACGATGCCAGCCCAAATGCGGCCACCAGCATGATGTTGATCCTTTTACTCATAGTGTCTTGCCCTTAAAGAGGGATTGCGTTGCTGCCAAGATATAGTCCAGGACGATAATGTCCTTCAGCACCGGGGTAAATATTGCTTTCAGCGCCTCATGGGCCGGGTGCGGCAGATAGCGCCTGCGCGCGGCGTCATCGGCGAAGGTCATCAGTACGCAATGGCTAAAGCCGGCGTTTTTCTCCTCTGGGCTGTCGTTCTGCCCCCACTCCACATCGAGCACCCCGGCAATCTGTTGCGGTATGTTCAAAAAGGCTTGCCGCACAGACTCAATCTGCCGATGGGTTGCCGATGAGTGAAACGTAATAAACAAAATATGGCGGATCATACGATTGTTCCCCTGATCAATCCCCCGGTCGCCAGATACAGCGCCAGCTTGTCCGCCTGCAGCGGCGGCGCAAAATAATACCCTTGCTGCTGGTTGATCCCTTGTTCCAGCAGCCATTCATGCTGGGCCCGGGTCTCGACCCCTTCGGCCACGACGTCGAGCGACATCAGGCGCGCCAGACGGATCATCAACGCCGCCATCGGCACCGGCCCGCCGCCGGGAAGCTCACGCACATGCCCCTTATCCAGCTTGAAACCGTCCACCGGCAGAGTGTCCAGCTCCAGCAGCCCCTGGTAGCCGGTGGCAAAATCATCCAGCATCACCTTAACTCCTGCTGCGCGCAGAGACAGCAGCAGTTGACGGCCACCGGGAATCTGGGAAAACGCCACCCGCTCCCCCACCTCCGCCGTCACCCTGCCTGCCCGGCCCGCGAGCGCCCGTTGTAACCGACGGCAATCCTGTAAAAATTGCCCCGACCCCGCATGGGCGGCACTCAGATTGACCGAAACATCAAAACCCGGCGGCAACCAGACCTGCATCCGTGCCAGATCACGACACACCTGGCGAACCAGGATGCGGGTCATTGGCACGATCAGCCTCTGCTCCTCCGCCAGCGTGATAAAACGCTCTGCTCCGCGAATTCGTCCACCAGGCAAGTGCCAGCGTGCCAGTACCTCACAACCGCTGATGCGCCCGTGCGCACCGGTCACTGTCGGTTGATACCAGGCACGAATGTCGCCACGGGCCATCGCCCGACGCAGTTGGCGGGTCCGGTAGCGCGTTATCGCGTTGCTAAAGAAAGCGCACAGCATCGCTATCCCCCCGGATTCGGCCGGAGCAGGAACCAGCGGCGTAATGCCTGCAGTCCCGCATCCGAAAGAGGTCCTTCACCCTGCGGTAACCTCTCGTCTGTTTCCGTCGTGGGCTTACCCCTCACCGCCTTCTTCACACTCATATCTGGCTCCGCCACAATCTGCAAAAAGCGGCGGCGCACCCCATTCACTACCCGTTCATAACTCTGACGACTGCGTATTTTCGCCTGATCGGCCCGGCGGATATACGACATCACATCCCCGGCACGCTGCAACGTTATCCTGAAGGTCTGCGCCAATTCGTCCCGGCAGAATGGCCGCCCCAACCGCCAGCCCCAGGTCGCCACCGCCAGATACAGCGGGGGATCGCCCAGGTCCTGCAACATGGCGGGCAGAGTGTACTCACCGTAGTTAGACTGACCGGGCGCGACCACCGCACCGGTATTTTGCTCCTGTGCTACCATCGTGATTTCCTCTTTACTTGGTGTTATCACTCAGCCCCACCCGCCGGTCGCACAGATGAGCACGGGCCTCGCACCAATGGCGATCAACGCTGGCCGTGGCCAAACTCGACGCCGCCAGCCACTGCTGTGACGCCGCCACGTAGTTTTTCCCCCGCTCCAATATCGCCGCCGAACGGCTCAGCGCCTGGTACTGCTCCCGTTGGGTCGGCTGTGTCAGTAACACCTGCAGCGCTGCACTCACCTCGCCGCTATCGCTATGATCCCACTCTTTTTTCATCACCACCGCTCCTTATATCTCTACATTGTAGGGCAATACACGGAACTGTCTCAGCAGCACTTTCAGATGCGCGGCCCCCAGCTTGTTCAAGGCACCCTGCCGTTGGGCGTACAGCGTCTTGCTGCTGATATCCAGGCGCCGGGCCAGCGCATGGACCGATACCATTTGCAGGCACTGCCACAACACCCCCCGCTCCTTGCTCGATAACTGCGGAGTGCCGGTATCGGCCAACAACACCCCCGACCAGGCCATTATGTCCGGATCGTGTAATTCGCCGGGTGGGCACACGGCCCGGCAGAGCAACACCAACGGCAAACGATCGTCCACCACCCGCACCCACAGCCGTACCCCAACACCGCTCAACACCCGCAACACCAGCTCCGGCGTCAGGGCGGACAGCACCACCAGACGCTCGGCCAGCACCAACGGCATGCCAGGCGACCCCAGTTGGAGCAGGGTGCTCAACGCCGCCTGCGGGTCTGTGGGGAGGCGAACCACCAGGCAGTCAAACCGTAATACGTCATCCGTTGCTCTGCCTGCCGCCCAATGTTTATGCAATGCCCCGAGATCTTTTATCCCTGTCGGCCTTAGCGTCAGGCCATCCCAATGTGGCCCCCCCTGCAGCGCAGCAACCAATCCCACGCGCCCATAGTGGCAGCCGTCAACCACCGCGATCCGCCATGGCACCGGCCTGCGCCTGCGCCGGGTTGATGAGTTCGCCAGTGGCATAGACGGCACTGCCGATAATGTTGCGGTTATGCTGGATCTCTGGGCCTCTTGCCCCCTTTGTTCCTTATTGGACATACACTCCCCTTTCTCTGGCGATTGCCGACACGCACCGCGTGACGGCGACGTCCCTTCAGAACCGGGCGATCAGCACGATGCTCAGTGCCACGCACAGCACGAAGGCCACCACGAATACCAGCGCCTCACGGACGGCCTGCTTCCTGTCGAGCCCCGCTTTAGGCACATCCGCCGCGCCCCGTCGTGTCCACATCATCTTGTTCCGTTTCAATTTTCATTCGACCTTTCCACAGAATGCGTCCCCGCCACAGCCGGGTATGAGTGACCGCATCCGTGACGTTCCACCACAGGTCCTGTTCCGGCACACTGAGCCACCCGGACCGCACCGGGCCGTCCCTTACCAACTCAAGCCGCAGCCCGGTACGCGGGCCGCCATCCTTCTCCCCAGTGACCGCATTCTGGTCAAGGGCGGCTCTGACGCTCAGCCCGGGTAAACGGGTGGCCAGCGTGGTCCAGCCCACCCCCGTGCCATTGCCGACGCTCAAGCTGCTGTCCCCTGGCGGCACGCCTGGGGGCAACGGCAGCGTCACACTGGCGAGCACGGTACCGACGGGCAGTGAGCAGTCAACGATCAGGCGCGCGTGCGGGTAGTGCCAGGCGATGCGGGCTTCCCGGCTGGCATGATTACCCGCACGAACGAGGGGATGGTGCACACCGGCCAGCAGCAACAACGGCAGGACGACCGCCTTCCTGATGATGCCGCGCCTCATCCCTGCGCTCCCTGCCGGAAACGCCGTCGTTGCCTTTCCAGCGTCAGGCAGCCCTTGCCATCCCCATCGCTTGTTGCTGCACCGCTGGCGCGCGTTTGCGCTGGCGGCGGTGTACTCCAGTGATCCACAGAACCTCCTTCGGACAAAAAAACCGAACCGACCAGAAAGAGCAGCCCCTGCACGCCCGACATCTCTGAGCCGTACCTTACTTACGCCCGGGGTCTTTCCCCTCATGCGTGGACGGGTGATTACCCTGCTCCGGCATACTGAGCACTTCATACCAGGATGCCGCCCCCAATTCGGTCGCCGGGGGGGCAAACCGGCCATTCATCAACACCTGATCGACCTGTTGAAACAGGTGATCGACGACGCCCCGATCGGTGCTACAGATCAGCAGCAGACCCAGGCCGACCACCAACAGCGGGGTCAGCCAACCGGATATCGCGTGAGGAACCGGATCTGACCGCCTGCGCCAACGCGTCAGCCACACCAGGATCACCGTTCGTACCGCCAGCAAAAACAGCAGGCACAGCACCACACGTACCAACACCATGATCAGCCCCGCCCAGGGTGGCGTACTGAGCGCCAGCATCGGGGCCAGCACTAAATTCCCGACCAGGGTCCACCCGAAGGTCGTCATCCCTCCTCTCCCCGCCAACGCCAGCCTAGCGCCAGCTCTCGCACTGCTGCGCTGGGCTCCGGGCTGCGTCTACGGCGGGGCTGAGAAGCGGCACCGCGCCGTGGCATCATCTCGTCGCGGATGGCGGACACCTCAAGCATGGCGGTCCGTATCCCCCCCGCGGAGACCTTCACCACCCGCCGGGCGCTGACCACATCCGGACGCCGGGCCGTGATATACAGCATGATGTCCGCCGCCTGGCGCAGTGACAGACCAAACACCTGGGCGATAGCCAGCCGTGTGGCAGGCTCCCCTGACCGCAGGCACCACTGCGCCACCTGCAACCACAGGGGAGACGGGCGTTCAGACTCAGCCAGGGCCTGCGTCTCAGGCGCAACGACGGTCTCTGAGGTAACTGTCATGTCTTTCATTTTGTGCTCCCGTTGACCTGCGCTGGCCGCATCCCGCCCGCTCAGACCGTCTGTTTTTTTATTCTCCGGCGTGGCGCAATCCCGTGCGTTGTCGTTGACGGTGCCACGCCCTCTGTACTGGCGTTACCCCCCTAGACCGGTACCCACCGGGCCAGGGCATAGACAATCGACCCCATCACCAAAAACCACAGCAACAGCAGGACAATGGACGTCGAGAGAAAACTGTATTTTTTCAGTTTTTTCAGCACATTGACTTTTTTCATGGTTCAGAATCTTCCGCTGATCCCCAGCAGGGGCCCCTGCTGGACAATGTCGTAAACAAAGCCGTTATGGTGATAGTTCACCCCCATCGCGCGGTAACCGGCCACCGCCGAGAACCCCGGCAGGAAGTCCCAGCCCACCAACCCGGCTACATCCCAGTCCGCCCTGGCCTGCCCGGCACCGCCCAGGCCCCATGACGAGACCCAGACCCGATCGCTCAGCGCCACCTGGCCACGTAATCCGACCAGCGCATCCATCCAGGTGGCATGGTCCGAGCCCGAGAGGCCGCCTTGCGGTCCGTCGTGCAGGCTCAGTGTGCTGCCGCTGTACCAGGCGCGCACGCCGCCTGCCACATCCAGCCGGGCCGTGTCGTCACCCAGTACGGTGTAACTGCCGCCCATAAAGCCGGTGAAGCTTTTGCTGTCGATATCCAGGTGTT
This sequence comes from Serratia sp. NCCP-200, assembly GCF_059697885.1. Classification (NCBI taxonomy): domain Bacteria; kingdom Pseudomonadati; phylum Pseudomonadota; class Gammaproteobacteria; order Enterobacterales; family Yersiniaceae; genus Serratia; species Serratia sp. NCCP-200. The sequence continues at coordinate 645,103 of NZ_BAAKUJ010000001.1, read as the reverse complement.
CCGCGCCCGCGTCTGCGGGCAGATCGTTACGGGTGGTGGTTTCGATGTACATCAGGTCAACCAACAGGCTGACCGGTCCTTTGCGGGCTTCCCCCATGGCCATCACCGCCACGTCCAGGTTGCTGACGATGTCGTTGAAGTCGGTTTTCATAAACGCAGTGCCGGTGCTGTGGTTGCCCACATAGCCACGGATCCCCGCCCCCCACAGGTACGGGCCACCGCTAAACTGCCAGGTATCGCTGTCTGCCGGGGCAGCCGCGAGTGAGGGCGATACCGGCGTCTCGGCAGCCCTGGCCGGCAGGCTGGCGCCCGCGAGCAGGGCCGTGACCCACAGGGCCAGATACGCACGTTTGTGCCGGGGGATGAGGTGAACATCACGTTGAGGCATCATCGAGCCCTCCTTAGTGCTGCGTCAGGGTCAGGGCCACGCGTTCCGCCGCGCAGTCCTGTGTCGGCTTCAGGCCAGCCTGGTTCGCGGCCTGCACTTCGCGCTTCGCCGCCGCCAGATCCGCCTCAAATGCCGGATTACCATGCAGGGTCGCGACGGTCGCCGCGCCCATGAGCCGCCCGGCGTCCACGTCGCTCTGCCAGTGGGCGTTACAGATCACCCGGCTCTGACCAAACGCCAGCCCGCGGGCCAGCACTTCGGTGGCGCGCGACGGCTGCACCTCCGCCAGAATAAGCCCCCAGGCCCACCCCGCCGCCGAGTGACCAGACGGCCAGGAGCCGTCGGTACGCAGCAGAGGCTCCATCGATTTCAGACAGGTTCCCTCGCCATGCACCACGAATGGACGGGTGCGGTTCCAGGCGTTCTTGCCGGCGTAGGTTGAGCCACCCGCATCCGTCAGCACCCGCTGCATCAGGGTGTAGAGGTGCGGGGTGCGTTGCTCACTGATATCCGTCCCGAGGGCGCAGGAAAAGGCATTGGCCGGCGCTGGGAAAGCAAGCTCCGCATCGGCGGCGGCCAGCTTTTCGCGCGCCGAGCCTTTGAACGACAGGGCGATACGGTGCGCCTCCTCGTCACGGGCCAGTGCGGCCGACCCCTCTGCCGGCGGCGCACCCAGCAACGCCAGACGTAAGGGCAGGCTCGCTGAGGACAAAAACCCCGGGGCGAGTTTAAAATGTGGGTCGGTCACGGTTGGCGCGGCCCCCTCGGCAAGCGCCAGTCCGGTCCACAACAGACCCGCCAACGGTGCCAATAGATAGAAATGCTTGCAGGTACGTTTCATCATTTCCCCTTAATATCGCAATGTTGTGGGTTGGGCTACGTGTCGGCACCTGGCAGAAACCGCACGTAACCCACCCGGATGATCAGAACTGGTAGAGTGCGTTCAGGAAGGCCCCGGCCCCCATGGTGTCATCCGTGAGCGGGCTATGACGGGCACCGGCGGTCAGGGTATACAGCTTGAACCCGCCTTGTAGCGCCACATGGGGCTGTACCTGCACGGTCAGCGCGGTTCTGAGGGTGACATCCCGCATGCCGCCGCCGGCGTGATACTCATTAAAATTGCTGTTGGCCGCCTGCTCGCCGGTCACCCCGAAGCGGGCCATCATGTCGTGCCTGTCGCTCCAGGTGCCATACAGGGCAGAGTCCAGCTTCAGATTGGCCGCCAGCGGTAACGAGTTGGCGAACCCGGCTTCCAGATACGCCGTGCGCCCCAGGTCATTACCGCCGTAATCACGTTTGCTGGTCGCCTGCAGACCACGGACAAACAGGCGGCCTGCCGACAGGTCCAGATACGCTTCCGCCCCGACCAGGCCGGTACTGTCCAGATCGCCCATGCCCTTCAGGTAATCGTTGTTGCCCCCCAGGGTGCGGATTTTTTCCTTGCGGCCCGGGTCATACCCCGCCAGCAAGGCCACACCGAAGGCCGAACGACGCGGCAGATCCCAGCGCAATCCCTCAGGAAACGCGGCGGTGAACGTGCCCCAACGCTCGGTTGGGATCACCGCCTTGAGCGCCAGCGACGGGAAGGCTTCGTAGCGCGACGAGCCTTCGTACAGCGGGTTGACCGCCACCCCCCCGCCGATGACCATCGACGGTTCAGCGTTATGGGACGCCGCGTGCGAGGTGGAAGGCGTGCCATCGGCCTCGTCAACAGACGCCTCAGCCTGGGCGCACAGTGGCACAGCGGCCAACAGGCTCGACGCCAGCAAGATGCCCTGTAGCGCGCGTTTAGGTTGATTCACGTTCATGGTGCTATTTCCTTTATTGTTATTAATGCCCGTTCGGGCGCAGCCGAAATGCTCTGCCGCTCGCCCGGTTTATTCCCCGCATGGCCCCGCGGCCACCCGAAAACCTGTTTTTATCTATTTTTCAGCCACTTGCTTATTTCTCTTCACCATGGCGGTAATACCGTTGGCCCGGAAAAAGGGCGCAGCGATCCCCGGCCGTGGTGAGGCTGTTTTAAAAGCCCACCTCGACTGAAATACCCCGTTATATGTGTCAGTGCCGCATCGCGACGCCGAGACGAGTCACCTAATGGCAATATTGCTGAACGCTGTCAGGGCGTTGAATGCTGCGCCCGTTCCCCCCCTTGTGGTTCTGGGTACCTGCGTGTTTACCCCGCATCGGCCACCTGGATATCGAAGATCAGCGTCGCCCCGCCCGGAATGGTCGGTGGCAGACCCGTGTCGCCGTAGCCTTTTTCCGGGGGTACCACTATCTTGAGATGCCCACCACGGGACAGTTTCTGCAACCCGATGGCCACCGCGGGCATCAGTGCACCCACTTTGGCGGACTTGGTTTGACCGCTTTCGCCGCTGGCATCAAACACCGTGCCGTCCGGCAGGGTGCCAATCACGGTGAAGGTCACCACGTCCGAGGCGGTAATGCGTTTGCCCTTACCGGCCTCCACGATGCGGTACAGACTGCCCGCATCGCGGGTGCTGCCCTTCTCCTTCATAAAGGCCGACTGGAAGGCACGCCCCAGGGTTTGCTGGTGTTCGCGCGCCTCACGGGCCTTCTCCATGTAGATTTCGTTCAGGGTCACCATGATGGTGTCCACCGACTCACGGTTCATTTTGAGCGGCTGATGGGTGGCCATGTCCTGCAGGCCCTTCATCACCCAGGCCGGATCCAGCTCAATGCCCATGCTGCGCTGGGCGGACATTGAGGACTCGATTTCACGCCACACCGACACCCCACTGGCATAGGCCTGACGCTGGGCGGCGGTCTGTGGCGTATCTGACGGCTCAGCGGCGGCGTTGGACGTTGGGGCGTCGACCTGCACCGGCGAGGTACCTACCGAGGTAGAAGCGGCCTCATGTACGACCGAATTAACGGTATCCGCCGGCGTAGCTGGCACGGCAAACGGCTGAGCTGGTGCCGCAGACGCTGAGGTAGTTGGTGTTGGCACAGCAATATCCGGTGTCGCTGCTGGCACGGTGCTGGCCATATGCTCCTGTAGCGTGCGCAGCAGTTCCTGCTGTTCAATCAGTTGCTTTTGCAAGGTGGCAATCATGGTTGCTGCATGATCAGCAGGCAGCGTCGGACTGCCCGCAGCATCATCTGCCGTCTGCGCCACTGTGGCTAGGCTCACGGGCAGGGTTTCACCGGCAGGCGCGGCCATCACCGTGCATGCACTTAGTAGAACCACGGTCAGTGCGGCCAGTCGCAGGGGCCGAAGGATGCGGTTGGTATTCGTTTTGCTCATCTTCGAACTCGTTTCGTCGATTAATTAGGGGTAGTTATCCATTCCCCTAGTCAAACCGGAATGGGTGATCAAATGGCGCACATTGTTTTTTGCAGTCCCATATTATTGGGCCGGCACAGCACGCTTGTGATTCAGTACATGAAAACCTTGGCTGTCATCGTGAGTTCATTCGGCCCTGGTGGTTGTCCTGGAATGCCCGTATAGCAGAGAGATGGGTAGAGTGTTGCCGTCCCGGTTCCGGTCGTAACTGACGGTGGTAAGGTGACAAGGGCAGTCGATGGTTTTACACCGAACTTTACCCATTTACTCGTGTCAGTGCTCATGCAATCTTTGCTATTGTCTGTTGACAGTGTGAGATATGTGGAGACGGCATTCGGTCTCGTAACCCGCCCGTCAGTATCTGCAGTAGTTGTTCCAGTTACGTCGAATGTCAACCCAGCATAGAGCGTATTTGTCTCAGCAGGACGGTCGCACGAAACGTTCAGGATTATGGGATTCACTTGGCCATTATCCAATCTTGTTTTAGTGGCACTTGTCGGCAGGGCAATCTCCTTTAGGTCCCCTGTTACAGAAGCTGGACTCAAGGTGCACGCCCCCTGAGCTACAATGATATTATTTGGCAGTGTGATGGGAATTGTGGCTTGCGCTGGGTAGAACCATAAAGACACGCCCCCCCCATAGACTCCCCCCTTGATCGTGTTACTCGTCGCTACTGCAGTTAATGTTAGATTTGCCGTAGCGGTCCCTGTTCCGTTCGTCGGCACGCCGGCCGCGGGCGCGTATGATCCGAGGAGATTACCCGTTTGGCTCCCTACCGATGTAATCCCACAACCTCCGGATGAATTGACGCTACTGCTCACCAATGTCGGTTGCGTCGGATCGAGTGTGATGATGGCGGGGGTTGCACCTGTGCTACATTTTACCTGCATACTTCCACGCAGTATGAAGCCTACCCCGAGTGAGGGGTTATCGATTCCGTAGAGATCGGTACCGTTGAGTTTTGTTCCTACTACCAGTTTCCCAAATGTCACCCCCGGCGCCGCAATTAGCCAAGGTGATGATGTATTCCCTGCAGAGATGCCGGTGATGTTCTGGTTGCCCCCCGTCGTACTATACGTTTTGGTTGAGTTAAAGTTAGTAGGGAAGTCTGCGCTTTGTAGCGGTGTTCCCGCGACGGTCTGTGAACCATATACGATGATATCCGTAGCCCAGGCACTGCAAGGCAGGAGAAGAGTACCCACCACTATATCTATCATCACTTTTTCCCGCATTACCCGCCGTTTACAGTATGTCAAAACCCGAGCGTCTACCTGTGGATCCGGGCTTTTGCGCTTCCACTTCGGTAGCCGCATGAGCTGTTCATAAAACCGTCGCACCTTCTCACGGTAGTTGACCTTCGCCCGGGGTGCGATATCCATCACGCCCTCATGCGTCAGCCAAGCATCCATCCAGTCAAAACCCTTCGCTATCCTGCCGCTTGGCGTTTTGTCCGGGTGTGCATCAAAACCATACTCACCGAACCACTGCATCAGCCGCTTGGCGTGTCTGCGCAACTGCCAGCGGATGTCCCACACGTCTGCGCGGCCGGGGACCTGTGTGCGTTGTTCACACAACCACTGCCAGGCCTGTGCCATGCGGCCATATGCGCCCTCAAGGGCACGGTCGGTCTGCATCTCGTCGTTCAGCATCATGGTATTACTCCTTGCTTCTTCTGACGGAAGGTAATGCCGCCTGCGGTCATTACCTTCCCGGATGGTTAAGTGTTCCGTGTCTTGCGACCTCATACCGCAGTCAATACAGACGGCTGCAAAGCTACCTAGACACAGCATGCCGCGCCCCTACGACCTAGCAGGGGTGCCTCCTACAGGTTCAGCCACCTTCACTCTGCGCTTGTCTTTGTGTCAGTGTTCGCGGTTGTGGCTGTAGTAGCCATCGTGGCTCCCCCCCCAGACGTGCCGGTCGCGGCCAGGTCTGGGGGGGCCAGCAGCGGGGCACTCACACCCGCCACCGGCTGACAGTCCAGCGTCTGTTGCACTATGTTCATGCCCGGCGTGTTGGTGCTGGTCTTGTCCGCCGTTATCAGCTCACCCAGGTCGTAGTTCACCTTGCACTGCTGGTCCGGGCCGTTGCCCCACTTCACCTGCAAGGTGCCCTTCTGCGGTGCCCCGGTCAGATACAGCATCCCGCCGTCGCCCACGATGGAGGCGTTATCCACATCCTCTTCCGGCAGCGCGGCCAAGGCACCGAACGGCACCGGTTGTCCACCGAAGTTCAGGGTCAACATCGCCTGACGACCCACGCGGGTGCGAAGCTTCGCCACCACCAGAGCACCGCGGGTCGGGTAGACAGTGGCGCTGGTGTCCTGCATCTCCACACCGTCCGGCAAGGTGGTGGTGTCCGGCATCAACTGGTTACGCTGATAGGTCTGCAGGTAAGGCACGACCGCATACCCCCGACTGTCGGTGGTGGTGCTTCCCACCTTCAACCCACCGGCACCCGGCGCCTCAACCAGCGCCATCGCATCCCCCAGCATGTTGGTGAACGTCACCCCGTGCTGATGCACCACCAGTCCCCCGTTGGCAGATGCGTTATAGGTCTTGGTGTTCGGACCGTAGCCATAACCCACACCGACACTGCCACGGCTACCACTCCAGTTGGTCGACAGGTTGCCGTTGGTGCCGCCCCCCTGGTTGTCATGCCCCTGGCTGGCGCTCCAGGACAGCTTGTTGTCGACCAGCGAGCCGCTGAGGCCCGCCTGCTGCGAAGTGCGCCCGTGGTTGTCGTTCGTGATGCTGTAGTTGGCGTTCATGTTGCGTACCGACTCCCATTTCGGATCAAACAGGCTGAACGGTACCGACAGGTTCAGGGATGCCTGGCGGTTCACCGGCCAGGAGTCATCGGTGGCACGGGTGTGGTCTTCGTTATAGTTCAGGGAATAACTCACCCCCTTGATGCTGCTGCTGAACCCGGCCCCGACGGTGTTCACCACCCGGTCCGAGTTCCAGTAATCGTCACGGGAGGCGCGCAGAAACACCGAGCCAATACTGCCCAACGACTGGCTGAGGTTGGCCTGCCAGGAACTGCGCCGGCGCTCGGCCAGCCACGGAGCCTGGCCGTCCTGCAGGCTGTAGCCATTGGTCACCGCATCCTGGAAGGTCATGAAGTCACGGGTAGCATAACGCCAGGCCGCCACGTTCACCGTGGTGCCGGTTTCATCCACCGTCTTGGCATATTGGGCGCGGAAAGCCGCCCCGTTTTTGGTCTCATCCGGTTCGCCCTCCGTTTCCACGTTGGCATGCGCCAGGGTACTGTCGAGTGACACCGCACCAATGACCCCCAGCGACACCGCCAGCCCCATCGCCAGGGACTGATATTTCTGTGCCGCCAACAAGCCACCGTAGGCCGTCATGTTCCACGGCAAGCCCACCGTGGCTGTCGCCAAGGCAAACAAGGGGTCATGGCTGCCGACAAACGTCCCGTTATTCCCGGAGTAACGCCCTGCGGTCACCTCATACTCCACCGCCCCCGGGCGCTTCATCACGCTCAGAGTAGAGATGTTTTGCGTAGAGACGTGCTGAGTACCGTCCGCCTCGGTGACCGTCACCTGCAGTTCACCGCTGCCGGCGTTATACAGGTCAGTCAGGCGAAACGGCCCGGGGGGGACTGTGGTCTCATAAATCAGGCTGCCGTTCTGGCGAACACTCACGCGAGCGGTCGTCGAGGCAATCCCCGTCACCACTGGCGCAAAACCACGCTTGGAGCTGGGCTCCATGCTGTCGTCCGACGTCAACTGCACCCCACGAAACGGCACCGAGTCAAATACCGTGCCGCCCGTGGAGCTTTCGCCGGCACGCAGCGACGCACGCAGGCGCTGAATGTCACGCTGCAGGTAGGTGTTACTGAAATCGGTCGTACTGGTGGTGGTGTCGTTGCCGTTACCCCTGTTTTTGTACTGGCTGGCGGTCATGGTGGAGCGCAGGCGCCAGGCACCGAGGTTGACACCGCCGTTGACCGTGCCAAACAGGCTGTCGGAGGTCGAGTCATCCATGCCGTACTGGCCGTCCATTGTGGTGCGCGAGCCACTCATCATGTAGCTGAACATCATGGCGGGCACCCCTTCGTCCCACAGGGACGGATCCACGGTACCGTCCGCCTGCTCCAGCATGTCCACCTGCGGCACGGTGAGGTCAAGACGCAGTTTGGCCATACTGAACTCAACGGTTGCACCCGGAATAACCGCCTTGACATCGCCCACCGGTTTATCGACAGGCAGTTTTTTTAGCGTCTCGATTTTGTCGACTGCCACGCCCATGCCTTTGAGCATGGTCGGTGTCAACTCGGGTATCACGCTGCCGTCAGCCACCTTGCTAAAGCGCACCTGACGGGTGCTGGCCTGTTTTCCGTTCATCCAGATGTCAACCAGATAGCTGCCTTCGGCCACGCCGCCGGCCGTTTCATAGGCGGACAGATCCACCGCCTGACCACTGCCGTCATCCAGAAAGGCCGGGTTGAAATAGTCCTTCGCCTGCAGAGGACCACAGCTTCCTGTCAGCACCAGAAGGATCAGGACCGGACGGAGGCGAAAGCACGCTGGCAGCCCGGTCAGTGAGTTGACAGATGTCGGTGTCCGGCGCGTGCTCATGCGCGCAGCTGCGTTAATGGTTTTCATTTTTCCGTCACTCTGTGTTAAGTATGTTTTCATCAATCTGTCCACCGGCATCCGCTGAAGACGCATCAGGAATTGGGTTGACGGGCCAGTTCCGTCATCAGACCGAACTCGTCAATCACCTGCCAGGTCACCTCGCCTGAAAGGGTGCCAGCCGGTACCGGATAGTCATGACTCCCCATCGGCGGCACCATGGCACGCCGACTTTCGGCATCCACCGGCTTACCCGCCACGGTCAGCAGACCAAAGGTGATGTGATACGGCGTGGGGTTGGTCACTTTCAGCCGGTCACCGTCACGGCGGAAGGTGAGCTGTTTGGCGACCCCGCCGTCAAAAATGGCGTGAGCCCCCAGACCTGACGGGCGGTAAAACACCTTGATGTAGCTCTGTAGCGCCAGAGACAGACTGGCCCCCTTCTCGCCAGTGTCTTTCGTGGCAGTCTTGCTCGTTGGCTGCGACGGGATGGCTTTAGAGGACAGGAAAAACAGCGATTCGCGGTCTTTGGGCAGCGCGGCAACCTGCGGTGTCGCAAGAATGCGCAACGGCAGCACGCCATTGCGCTCAATGCGTTTAAGCGGTGGGGTCACCAGAAAGGGCACCGCCGCACGCGTTGCACCTGGCTTGTCCGCCACCGCATACCCCGTCACGCCGTCCGCCGGCCAGATACGGGACTGCACCAGATACACATTTTCCGAATTGTTCACCGCGTACACCTGACCACTGCTGCGGTCATCCGCCGCCACCACCACACGCGACAGACTGAGTCCGAAGCCGGGAAAGCGGGTATTGCTTTGCGCATAGGCGCTGAAATTAGCCGCCAGCGCCATCAGCAAGATGAGCGCCGTCACGCGGCGGTGAGGCAGGGGGCCGCGGCCCGAGACGTTATTATTCACGCCTGCCGCTCTTGCCTGGATGGGCGTCCTGTATCTGAGTTTCTGCATGGTATATTCCTGCTTATTATCCCTGTGTCAGTCCCCGGTCACGCTTATTTCCCGGGGGCTGACCGGTGCCATAAATTCACTGAATTCCCGAATTCGGGCGCAAGGGAGCCCGTTCCGGCCTGGTCAGAATTAAAGTTAAAAAAACATCGTTTAATCAGAATACCCATCGCCGCACGTGACGATATTCACGCCCCTGCACAGGGCCGCTATTTATTATTCCATTACGCTGCCAATCAAATACGTCATTACTTTATGGTATAAGCCGTTACTTTATTTTTATCGCCGGCGTTTTTTATCACTCAGGCGCTCAGGGTCGTCGCTGTTCTTTATATTGACGGCCATTTTACAGCGGTGTGAACTCCCCCTTATTTCCCTGCGGGTTATCCCCCTGCAACGCTCTGTGTTCTCGCCTCCGTGGTACCGCCATAATCATTCATCACCTGCCAGGTCACCTTCTGCACGGCCACAGGAGACGGCACCAGCAACTCCCCAAAGGGCTCGACCATCGACGGCTGGTTGTCAAGTGCCTGTGGCTTGCCGTCAAACTGCAAATCGGCAAACGACTGATAGTACGGCGTGGGGTTCTTCACCAGTACCCCCTTCGCCACCTGGATAAAGGCCACCTTATCCAGCGACGCCGCTATCGTCATGCTCAGGTGTTCCGGGCGATAAAACACTTTCATGATACTGCGCGTGGAGAGCGACACGCTGGCCCCGATCATCCCCTGAGGGGCCTCTTTCTGATCAGAGGACGGAATAGCCCGTCCAGAGAAGTAGAATACCGACTCACGGTCTGCTGGCAGTGCCGCGCCGGTCATCATGATACGCATCATCCCTTCCCCCTCACCATCAAGGCGAAATAACGGGGGCGTCACCATAAAGGGGGCTGGCGCGGTTCCCTGCGTATTGCCAGATACTTTCGCCTGTATCAGATAGGGGGTATCACCGCTATTGGTGGCTTTCAGGCTAATGGCCTGCACGCCCTGTGGGTAGACCATGCGATTACGCGAAAAACCTACACCGGCAAAGGCCGAACAGGTCAACGTCATTAATACACACCCGATAATTAACGTCTGTTTCATTTTTATCTCTCCCTCCGGCGGGCCCTGATGCGCAACGGTTTACGCCTGACGCGCTAAGTGTTTTATTTATATTTCATTTCCAGCTCAATGGTGGCCTTTACCGACCCTGAACGCGCCTTAGTCCTATCAGTACGAGTAGCATCACCGGCTGCCACACCGAGCCAAATCTCTTTTTTCGCCCCCTCCCCGCTGGTCTCAACCCCAGTAAACTTAATGTCATCCCCTATGGCGATCAGATCGGTATTTGACCAGGTTGTCGGCTTGGCCTTATTCGCAATGGCAATAAAAAACTGCTGTGAATCCCCTCCGGCCGCCCCCGCATCCCGGAACATATACTTATTAGCGGTTTTTACATTATCGGTTGCCTGTTTTCCCGTTACGGTGACAACAGGTTCCGTGCCGGCCTGGGTTAAGCCACACTTAGAGAGGGTCAACTCTACCTTCGTTAGATTAGGCTGCAGAGTGCTGGCGCTATCCCATATCGCTTCTGCCGACGTATCCTCAAGTTTGGCCGAGGTCGGGTTCATCGTTATGGTACAAGGTGCCTGGTTAAGCGTGGCCGATAAATCGAGTTTGTCAGTCGCCTGCACCGGCGTCGGGGTGCCGTACACCAGAGTAAGCAACACCCCGCTGACGACCCCCGCCAGATGGCGATGAATCCGGCTCTTTTTCTGTCCCGCCGCCGACTGAATGACAAGGGACTGACTTATGCGGCGTTGTATCAGTAACATCTCTGTGCTCCCGTCATCATTTAGTGGTAAACAAAATTAAAGGTCACCTGAGCCTTCAGGTCGCCCGCACGCATTTTCGTTTTGTCGCAGACCTGACCGCAAGTCACTATCGCCGTCAGATTAATCGGCGGAAGCGTCCCTGTAGGGGCCGAATTCAAACCGTAGCCGGGGATGCTGATAAACGTACGGGCCAGGTCCGTCGCCGCAGCCTGGGTACTTTCAGGGACCAGATCGCCCGCCAATGTCGACCCGGTTTTATTATAAATAGCAAAGCCCACCCATTTGGCGCTTGACGACGGATCCACAAACAGGAACTTTCTGTTCGCATCATTCCTTGTTGGCTCGAGACTGGTTTGCCCCGTCAGTGTTAGAGCCGGCGTTTTAGTGCTTATCGCACTGCCGCTGCAGTTCGACAGAACAACCTGAAAATTTTTCGTGGCGCTGGCGTTCAGCCTTGTCCAGTTCGTGGTTGAAATCGAGCTGGTGTCAATGGGACCAAAATTAAGCTGCCCGCTGCTTCCATCCTCCCCTACGCTCACCGTACAGGTCCCTTGTAACACGGTGTATTTGAACGTAAGATCAACCGAATCCCCCGCCGCATACGCGACCAGACTACTCGCAAAGCCGGTTACCGACAGTACCGCCATCAGAAGGAGGTTGAGCACCTTTTGGTCTAGTCTTCTCATTTTGTCATCACTCCACCATCTACCCTGTTACAGGCTTTATTTGTAGGCCAATTCCAAGCTCAGGTCTGCTGACAGACTTCCACTTCCTGTCTGGTTGACAGCACTGCAGTCGGTTGGGCTGCCGCAAGAGATCCCTATCCAGAGGTTTACGGACGGCGGGGATGCGTCATTAAAATTGTTATGGAAAGCCCCAGCAGTACCTAATTTTGTATCCACCGGATCGTTGTTCTGGACCAGGTTAACCGCATTCCACTGCATCGAATTACCGCCAGGATCCTTTGCTATAATGACAAACCCGATACCGGCATCTGCATTATTTTCCGGCACCCCAGGTCCCATCCCAGGGGATCGAAAAAGGTAGTTGATGGTACTGTTCCCTGACACGTTGATTGCAACTAGTTTGTTAAAATTCTGATCACTTACCGCGCCCTTACAGTGCTCAAGTTTCATTTCGAGTTTCTGAATGCCGAGAATAGTGCCTTGCTTCAGGGTCGACAGACTTATATTCTCAAAATTCATCGTCAAGCTTGAGCCCGTGCCCTTGTCTGTCACGACGGTCAGGTCACAGGTCGTCTGCGTCACGCGTCCCTCAACGGGATATGACACTGTCGCGGCCTCGGCCTGTCCTGGCAACCATCCAGCCAATACCAGACTCAGAACTCCACTCAGTCTCAGGGATTGCATTTGCCTGGCAATGACGGCGCACGTTATCGGTATCTGCATTGTTAGCCTCAATGGTATTCAACGTTAAAAGTGACAGTCGCCGTAATTTTTCTGGGCGTCGCAGTTACCGCACCCACCCCCATTTTGGGGCTGACAATGCCCGCGATATAGTTAAGGCGAATACCTGTGGGATCCGCCCCCGGTACGGGCATCGTCTGGCTCTCCTGTCCCGGTATGACCGTACCAGACGCGTTGTAATAGTCTGCTTTTGTGCCCGGCCAATAATTAACCGCCGCCGTACCGTTTTCTTTCAGCATGAACCCCAATTCTTCGCTGGGGTTGTCGTTAAAGATTTTGTTATCCTGCGTAAGCGTGGTTCCCTGAACACTGATGGCTAATGAGTGCCCCACGTCGACCCCATTACAGTCCGTAATAATCAGTTGAAAATTATGTATCGACGCCGTTTGCACCGTTTCAAACTCGGATGCCAATACGCCGCGCATGTCAACTTTCTGCCCGCCACTCTCAAGCACCAGGTCACAGGTTCCTACGACCAGATTACCCACCAGGTGTACGTTGACATTCGCGGTTGCCGAGCTGGGTGTTCCCAGTAACGCCAGACACACCAGCGCTACACAGGAGAAGCAGAACCGTCCGAACGTTGTCCTCATTACTGTGCGCATTATTTTCTCCTACTGCACGGCGGTTGAGCCCTTCTCATCGCCACCCAGGTCATTAAGCGCCACCCAATCCAGCGTCTTCTTCGCCACACTTTTGGTGCCATAGACCTGGCTGCCGAAAGGGGGGATCATGGTGGGCTGGTTCCCCCCCAGCGCCACGCTGTGGCCATCAATGTTCAGGCGCGAAAACGTCAGGTGGAAGGGGCTGACATTACTCACCTTGACCCCGCCAGGTACACGCGTGATCGTCATCGTTTTCCAGGGCGCGGCGACAAGACCACTCATGCCATGCGGACGATAGAACACCTTTTCCTGAATGCCGGTACTGACCACCATACTGCTAGAGACCTTTCCCGCATCCGCACTCAGCGGATTTGACGAGGGCATGCCGACCACAGACAGGTACATGACACTTTCCCTGTCCAGCGGCAGGCCAGCCAACGCCACGGCCTGCAGACGCATGATCCCGGTCAGTCCCTTGTCCAGACGCAGCAGCGGCGGGGATACAACGACCCCCTTCACAGCGTTCTTATCTGACAGATTGGCCGTCACACGGGCGCGGATCAGAAGTACCCCATCGCCCTCACCGCTGATGATCTGCACGGGGACCGCCTGACCCTCTGGCAACACCACGCGTGTACTGCCCAACATAAAGGCCTGTGCCGGTGCCATGCCCATGGCCAACATGATCAACAGCAGCGCCGACAGCCACACGCGGTTCATCGCTGCTCTGGCTGTCATGCCGCCTTGTGTTTTTATGCCCATACGTTTACCCACATCTTCGGTCTTCATCGCCCGTCCACTCAGTCATACATCACAGAAAACACCAGCGGCACCGTTTGCGCTACCCCCGCAACAACATGCCTGTGGTCCCATGTTTTTAATTCCGGGCGCAACACCAGTGTGTGCACCGCATTCCCCGCGTGCTGCAGACGCCCCGAAGGCACGCTAAGATCGAGAGTGTTATTTAATGGCGTCAGCGGATACCGTCCGGTCACCCCGTTCTCTGCCCAGCCAAGCCGCATCCCCCAAGCCAGGGCACGGCGGTGCTCTCCCCAGGCTCGGCCCTGAGAGCCCCTGGCCATCGGCCCTTCGACTTTTACCCTGAGATTTTTCCCGGCACACTCACGCTCAGGGATGTACATCACCAAGGCGTCCTCTCCCACCAGTCGTACACGGTTATTTTTAAAGTCATGCCCCGTAAACCGACCCAGGTTAACTTCATTCATGCTGCTCGACAGATCGCCTCCCACACGAGCCAACCTGACATCGCAGGTGGTATCGGTGACCGTCGTCTGCAAGTCAAATGTCACATCTCCGCCCCCGGTGGCCCGAAACGTTATGAGGGCCATAAACGCAGCAGCACTGCACCAATAGCGTACAACGTTCATCTTTGTCCCTTTCCGACGTTACGACATTTGTTAACCGCCGTGAGCCGGAGGGGAGATCTCCCTCCGGCAACATGGTTGATAAAATCAGTTCTGCAGTACGCTGAACGTGACAGGGGTGCTGAGGACCCCAGTTGATACTCCAGAGTCTGTAGTAGCCCACGCCGCCAGTGATGGCGTGATGGTCACGGAAAGGTCAAGGCTGGCAGCCGTTTGATCTACTGTCCCTTTGTTTTCATAGATGTTGACGCTACCCGTTGTTGGCAAGATGTCACCCGATGTTCCATCTAAGAGATTGTCAGTGCCCCCCCCGTTGACGAGGTATTTCAGGCCATAACCAAAACCAACGTCTTTGCTTGGGTCACCGAACACGTTCTTCTCAGCCCCTGCCGCCTGCAAGGCTGGAGCCCCGGTGACTTTCAGTTGCAAGACACCGGCGGGAACGCCTGGGGCTGGTGTGGCCACTGGCGCCAGAAGATCATCACCAGAACAACCGGAGAGTGACAACATGATAGGCGTCGCCTGTGATGGGATGATGTTGTAAGCAGAGAAGGTCCCGATTGTCACATTCCCCCCGGCTTTACCGATTTGGGCCTTTGTGTAAGTACCAAACGGCATCACGTTCTGCCCGTTGGTGGTCAGCGAGCCGGTAGGACCTGCGTTCCCTGCCGTGACGTCACAGGTGGTTTTAGCCACTTCGGTGTTGAAATAAATCGTGGTGTCTGACGCTGATGCAACCTGAGACATCAGTAGACCGGTGACCAGCGTGGCCAGCAGAGTGATTTTTACGTTTTGTGTCTTCATATCGTGTACCTGAGTGTGTTGTTTTAACTTCTGTAAAGAGCCCGGACGGATTAACCGCCCGTCCCTGCGCGCCGGTCCTTGATCGGGGACATTGAGGTAACCCACGAGCGTACCAATAAGGTGACATTTAGGACCATTTTGACTTCTTATTGCAGTCGCTGGTCTGACCAACTAAAAAACTAACCATTTACAGGGATAACTGCCGACATTAATGATTAATGCGGCAGTTATCACTTTCGGTATCGAATGGAAAAGCGGCACTGACAAAATTTGACAGAGCGGGAGGGGAATTGTTACAGACTGGATTTTTTAACTTACTGATAACCAAGGAAAGGACGGGAAAGAAAACGTGATGTATGTCGTTGTTTTACAACTCGAAATAATTTGATGGGAAAATTCTTGATTTTTCTATTGCACAAAATTAAGACTATTCTAAGATAGATAACAGTTTGGTCCTAAAGGTAATTTTTTTTGCCTACTTTTTGACCTCCACACCCCCTCGAATCGCCCCGCATTACTGGCCGTGTAACGCACGGTATGCCTGATGTTGCGGTGCCCCAGATAGTCCTGGATCAGCCGGGTATCCACCCCACGGTCCGCCAACGCAAATCCGCAGGCATGTCGCAACATGTGCGGATGCGAACATACCGAAATGCCCGCCGTTTCCCCCAACTGCTGGATCAGCCGATAGATCCGCTGCCGGCTTAACGGCCCGCCACGTTGTGATAAAAATAACCAATCACTGTCTGCCCCCTTCATGGTCTTTCTCACCTTCAACCAGGCCCGCAAAGCTTTGATCTCTTTGCTCAGCAACGGATGGGTGGTACTAAACCCCTGTTTCAACCGGTGGATATACAGGCATCCTTCCTTCATGTCCAAATCCGAGAGCGTTAAATAACGCGCCTCACTCACCCTAAAACCATGCACAAAACTCATGTAAATCAGACAATAGTCCCGCTCTGGCATACTCCCCTGCCCGGCGGCTATCAGTAACTGCTCGACCTCTCCTTGTGTCAGATATTTTCGTTGCTTGCTCAATTTTATCGTTCTCCAGAAGTATTCAAAGGCTGCACTGCAGCAGCGGCATTATTCACGTTAAGCCCGTCAGGCTCAAGCATTGGGTAAAGGTTGTTCTTCCGCCCACATCCTGACATGACGCCTCTTGGCCCGGCATAAGCCGACTCTGAAAAGCCAATAATACCGTCCCCCTATTGACAAGATAAAAAACCGTTGACTCAATGGTGACGTTGTTTATCAAACATATTCATTCCCTTTAGGGCGTACCCCGTGCAGCCCTTTCTTTGCGTTTAGCCCGTTAACCCGGGCTTTTTTTTGCTTATCGCGTGGTTCCCGACAATAACTGAATGATGGCTTCGGGAATGGTTAATCCGCCTACAGTTGCAGGAGGGTGACAATTGAGGAGGATATTATCTTGAAGGCTGAAGGGAGCTTTAGGTTAGGGTGAAAGAGAATAAATACTAATATCCCCAGCGGGGCGACACGCTGGGGATGAGGCCTGCACTCGATCATGCCTGATCGATATACACCACCCATGAAAACGTAACCAGATCTCCGCCAGAGGCGATCTGAGGACTCGGCACCCCAGCAGCATTCTCCGGATCGGTGGCAATCAGAGCACCAAAGCCCAGCCGGGCTGATTTGTATCTTTCATCCAGATTATCTGAGGAAAAACGCCCTTCACTGTTGGCACCATCAACCAGCAATGCGCCACCATCCTCCACATATTCATCCGTCATGAACATAAACTTCCCTGCTCCCACAGATGACTCAATAGTATCGCTGGCTTTATTCTTAGGCTCGTGGAGAAATGACACCGTGTCCCCATCACCAGACGTTGGACCATCCCAGGAAATTGTCCCAATCCCTTCACTGTTCACTGAGTCATCGAGATAAAATTTCGCGTCCGCCAGATAGGGTAAAATACGCCAGAAAGCGCCTTGATTATTAACTTTTGATCTGTAGTAGGTGATACCACTATCACTCACCATCTGCTCCAGGCCGTCTCCTATCTTGGTTTTGAGCGTCAGGTTATTAACGTTGCAATTCTCCCCTCCTAAAGACTTCACGGTGACGTAAATAGGGTCGGTAGGACTCACAAGCGTAGCTGAACTAACCCCTTCGGTATCACGCGTCCAGGTCATCGCCATATTACGACCAGACGGCAACACAATGATCTTGCAGATTTCTGTTGCCACTACAGATACCGAAGCAGAAATCTCAACCTGGTTTGAGTCGTCGGCCGCCAGCGATACACTTGGCCCGGCCAACATAAGGCAGAGACTGCTGGCACGCAGCAGCGAGACTCTTGACGATGGTGTGATATATTTTTTCATAGTTTATTTCCTGAGTTATTACTAATCGCGCTAGAGATGAACATTAATGCCGTCTCCCATTTTTTTCGCTGCTCGTTCTAATATTCTTTGTCGTATTTCCCTTCCTGTTAGTGATTAAATATCAGGTGCTGATATTAAACAAAAAAGGGTTAATGATGAGTCTATTTACCCCTCGCCCTAACCCTCTCCCAAAGGGAGAGGGAAGCCACCGTGCTACCCATTAATTTTTGCATCTAGATCTGTATATCAGGCACTGTCGGCGTTCATGTTGATAATCAATGAAAAACAAAGAGTAATAATAATCCTGTTGGGTTTTTCCAGCCGCCCCGCCATTATTTAGCGCCACGAAATTTGCAACGTAAAAGTAGACTCCAATTGCTCCTGGTCTTTATCACTATCCTGCGTTAAGGCCGGATGTAGCCGAACATTAAACGGAATAACCAGCACCTCATTATCTTGCAGCGGCTGTTTTAGGTCATACCAGTAATTCACCTGTGCCAGGCTGAAATAACGCTCATTGCCATTATCAACCTGCTGTTTATCCACCTCGGTGGCCGGTGAATCCGTTGCCAGCCTCAAAGGCCAGGGCGTTTCCGTTTCGTCATCCGCTGGGCCGATGGTGTAATACCATTGACGATTGCGATCGCGTGACTGCTTTTCCAACAATGTCCCTCTCACCGGATTATCCGGCCAGTGTTCAGCCTTAAACATCACCCCGATACCGTCGGCCTCACACTGGCTCAGATTCAGTTGCAGCGTTAGTATTGCTGGCGCATCTTCACTGCGCGAAAAAGACATATGGCTATTTTCCAGCTTTACCGTGCAGGACGGCGCCGTCACGGTGCCGTAAAGGGTAATGTCCTGCGCAGCAAGGTAGGTCTCCGCTCCAGCCCTTGCCACACCCGGCACCAGATAGCCGATCAATACTGTGCCCAGCAGCAATCCCGGAAACATACCCACCAGCCTGTGTTTGCCGTCCTGCATCACATTGCCCTCCTGCCGTCGGGTTCAGTCATAGGATATCTGGTACAACCCTTTTGCCATGATTTTGCCCGCTGTAATGGCCTGTTCATTCATGGGGCGAGCGTAGAATGCCTGTAACGCCACCGCGATCCCCTGCGTTAATTCATTACCGCTGTCTGCCGGTTGTGGGTTTTCCAGTTCCAACGGCAGATTGCGGTCCCAGTGCACTACACCCTGTTGGGTCTGCCCGAAGGCGCTGGCGTCATATTTCAGCAAAAAACCGCTGCCGGTCTCTTGCCCGTTCTCATCACGTGCAGTCAGGATGGTGGCTGGCCCCGCCAGCGAGTCCGTTACGCTACCAACCGGCAAGAACCGGATACGCAGATGTCGGGTGTTCTCCGAGCAGTTTGCCACCACCAGCTGTGGCAAAGACGCCTGCGAATCCGTATAGCCCCCCGGCTCTACATTGCGTTTCAGCCATACCTGGCTGATTTCAGGTAGCCGAAAATTCAGGCTAGCCGCCGAGGTCGTGCAGGTTGGCACACGCAGATCCGCCGAAACCCGGACGGTATCCTGCTGGCGGTATTTCACCTGGCCATCCGGTGCGGTGAAAGTCGTGGTACGGATAAACTCCGCCGCCGGTAAATCCGCCAGACCAGCCCCGGTATCCCTCCCTACACGCACCAGCCCTACGGTGAGTTCGCCTTCCTCAGGCAGCCGCATACCACTGCCCTGCTTTTCCCGCCGCTCCTGGGGGTCGGTTTGTATCCCGATGCCAATGCCTTTCACACCGCTGTGGAACACATACCAACCCTGTTCTGCCCGGGTGTTGTCCCGGTCAGGATGCATCTGCGACAGTCGCCACGTCCTCGTCCAGCTATCATCGCTAGTACAGACTTCGCACTGCACGTCTGGCAATCGCGCCCGTTGAGACACAAATGCTACCTGTGGATCCACAGGCGTATCCGGCGTCAGTGAGCGAACACCGAAGGTTACCGCAACCGGCGTGCTCATATAGGGTGCTATCGTGTCGGCATACACCGGTAAGGCTAGCAGCAGCGTTATGCCATACACCCCGAGCTGCCGGTTGCTGCTGATTGTTGCTCTCATCCACCGACTCCCTGATCCACCATCAGTGACATGCTCCGGACACCGTAACCAGCTTTTGCTGATCGGCGCTATCCGGCAAAACATAGTTGGCCGTACACCGTTCGTCCTTGCCATCCCCCCAGTTCACGGTCACCGTGCCTTTTTGCGGCATACCGTAGAGATAAACCTGCCCGGCCTCGCCCACAATCCCGCTCACAGGAAGTGTGGCGTCAACGTCCTGCATCAGGGCCACCGTTGACCCAAACGGAACTTCCCCCTTATCCCGCTGCAAATTCAGCAACAGGCGATAGCCTTTATTGCTGCGGAACGGCACGGCGACCAGTGCACCGCGGGTAGGCACCACGTTCTTACTCGACGTATCCAGCTCCACGTTGCCGGGCAGGTTGGCCATGTCCACGTTAATCCGATTCATGTCATACGGCGTCAACCCGCTCACCAGCGCATACCCTCGCCAATCCGTCACCGCATTGTTGACATTCAGCCCACCGACACCCGGCACTTCCACCAGCGCATTGCCCCCACCCAGCGCAAGCTGTTTACCCAGCGTGACGCCATGCGGGTGAATAGCCAGCCCGCCACTGGCCCCGTACGAAACGCTGTGATTGTCAGCACCATAGCTGTAGCCACCGTTTATCGATCCATAACGCCCGCTATAACCCAGGCTGGTGTTGCCCGTTTGGTTTCCGACCAGCCCCTGTGAAGCGGCATACGAAAGTGCCCCATTGAGTGCCGACCCGTTGATGCCCACCTGTTGGCTTACTTCACCGTTATTGCGGGTAAACGAATACGTCCCGTTTACGCTGCGGGCACTCAACCATTTGCCCAGCGGCAATGAAACGTTCATGCCGACGGTTCTGTCCGTACGGTTTTCATCACCACGGGAGTAGCCTGCTCCACCGGAACCCTTACCGCTGTCATCATCACCGTACCGGCCGTCGCTACCGTTATAGGTACTGACCCCCAGAGACATGCCGATGCCAATATCTTTCACCGTGGTGTTGTAGCTGAGCGACAGATTGTTTTGTACAGCAGAACTTCCCCAGGTGGTGGAACGTGCGCCACTCAGAGAAAGGCTGCCCCAGACGCCCATGGATTGGGACAGCGACACACTGTAGCTATCGCGTGTGCCGTTGCTCTGCCTGTATTCATCCCCTTCCTGCCGGGGTTTCATCGTCAACAACTCTGCATAGCTGTAAAAATCTCTCGTTTGGCTGTGGCGCCATGACGCCCCCACCGAGGTATTGCCAAAACTGCGCGACCAACTCACCGCATGCAAGACACCGGTCGGCGCACCCTGTTCGCCAGGTACCACCGACAGTTCGGCCCGTGAAGCATTAAGGGCGTAACTCACCGCCCCCCATAGACCAGCATACACGCTAGCTCCGGCGGTCAGCGCCTGATAGTTCCGCGAGAGCAGCGTCCCCCCGTTCAACGTGGTGTTGG
The DNA here is from genome assembly GCF_059697885.1 of Serratia sp. NCCP-200. Lineage (NCBI taxonomy): Bacteria > Pseudomonadati > Pseudomonadota > Gammaproteobacteria > Enterobacterales > Yersiniaceae > Serratia > Serratia sp. NCCP-200. The sequence goes on along the minus strand of NZ_BAAKUJ010000001.1, from coordinate 623,936 downwards.
CCCACACCCCCCAGGACATGCCCGCCTGCACAAATTTGTCGTCGGCATACCCGGCACCGTTAGTGGCTTTACCCGCCGAGGTGCTCCAGGTCAGGCCCCCCTGCCGCAATAGGGCACCACTCTGAGCTTGCGCCATGGTGAAATACCGGGTTCTGCCGTCTGCTTCGCGTATTTCCACCTCCACATCACCATTACCGCTGCGATTAAAGTCTGTCAGAGAGAACGGCCCCTGCGGCACATTCTGCTGGTAAACCACTCTGCCGTACTGACGTACCGTGATCGTGGACGGCGAGTTGGCAATGCCGGTGATGGCCGGGCTGTAAGTGGTAAACTTCGGATCCAGCATTGCGTCATCTGAATCCAGCTTTACGCCGGTAAACTGCACCGATCCCACGCTGCTGCCAGAGGAGGTCGTATTTCCCACGGTAAATTGCCCGCCGCCCCAGCTTGCAAAATCGTGCTGTGCATAGGTTTGGGTGGCATTCCATTGCGTGTTTTCCCCCTGGCTCTTGTGTGCGGTCAGGTCATTGCGAATACGCCAACCCTGCAGATTCATCTGCCCGTTTATCCCCAGGTAATCGCTGCCGGTTTTCCTGCCGCCGCTTTGCTGCTGGCTGCCACTGTAGTTGTAATTCATCAGCAGGGCCGCCATGCCCTGGTCCCACATTTGTGGGGAGGTTCTCAGCCGCGATGCCGGCCCCAGAGAGGCCTGCGGTACCGTCAGCACTAATAGTTGCTTATTAAAATCAAACTGCTCTTTCGCCAAAGGCACCATGGCTGCCACCCCACCCTCCGGGCAACCACGGTCTTCCCCCTCAAGCTTCTCTTCCTTTACGTCCTGCCGGACGGCAATAATGCCCCACCACTGCGCCATCTGTTGCGCGTTGACGCAGGCATATAACTTCCCAGGCTGTTCTGGCCATGAGCGGAAATTTACCATCCGCCCCTCATCAACCGCCTTGCCGTTTACTGTGACCTGAACAGCATAGCGGCCCGGCTGCAGCCCACCTTTATGGGCAAAATACGCCAGGTCAACATGTTCTCCCCGCTTGTTTGCCCCCATATACAGGAAGTCACTGTCAAAACTCAGCGCCTGATCTTCGCCCGTCTTGCCCTGAAGCGCTGCGGCAGTATTTACTCCCGGCATTCCTGTGCCCTCAGAGGCAAAGCTTTCCGGCTGCACGGTGGTGATAAGCACCACCCCCAAAAAACAGGCGGGCAACTCCCTGATGGCAAATCCAGATGTCGCCCGCGGCAGCCTTTTCATGGCAACCTCTTAATGGCTAATTATTTTTCAACGACCTTCCCGCTGGCATTGGCTCAAAACGCTTTGTTGAGTTTCACTGTCGTCATGCCACGATCGTCCACGGTGGTGTAACTGAAAGTACCGTGCGGCAAAGAGGACGCGAGCCTGAGTTCACCAAACGGCGCCACCATGGTGTCCTTGGGTGCCTGCGCAGGTTTGCCGTTCAAGGTTAATTGCGTCATCGTCACGAAATACGGCGTCGGGTTTTTCACCACCACTTCCTTGCCGGACGACGTAACCGTCAGTCTTTCAGGTGCCTGTTTCACCGCAACAGGATCGTCAATTGCCGCCGGGCGGTAGAACAGCTTGATGCGGGTGTTCACCGCAAACTGCAGCCCGCTCTGAACCGCCTTCTGGTAGTTTTTTTCACCCTTTTTCGGCGGGATCGCCAGGTTGTTCAGGTAATACACCGACTCGCGGTCCGCTGGCAGGTTCTCGACCAGCTTATTCACACGCAGCTGAACCGCATTTTGTGGATCAAGGCGATAAAGCGGGGGCGTAACGGCAAACGGCACCGCCTGCTCGCTACTCCCTTGCCCAGGTTTATCTTCACTGTCTCCATACGGGGAAACCCAGAAACGCATCAGCCAAACATCTGCCGCCGAGGAGTTGGTCACCGTCATGGAGGCAGCATCTTTGCCGCCTGCAAAGACCAGCCGTGTTCCACCCAATGCGATACCGCCCTGATCGTCGGCAGCCTGGGCGCTTGCCACACCACACACGATCATCGCCGCCAGCAGAACCGCGCGACACTCTGGTTTTTTCTTTAATGCTGAGATGATCATTGGTTATTTTTCTCCAGAAAACAGGGCGGTTACTTAACCTCTTCTATCTCACCCGGTTTCCACGTTTTGTCGAACCAGGCATCAAGCGGGCCGTACAGCCTGAAGATGGTAAACCAACCTTTACCCGGCACCGTCTGCGTCCAGTTAGCCTCCAGACCTTTCGGCGGTTTAGGCCCGAAGTACAAATCGACCGATCCGTCGGCATTGGCGATCAGCTTGTCACGCTTGTTATTCTTGCTTGGAAACGGTTGTGAGGTCTGTAGCTCAGAGCGGGTCTGCGGGTCATAGATCACTACCGACCAGAAGTCCTTGGCTGGCACATTCTTGGGAATGTTCAGCCGGTAGTTCTTCGCACCGTCGAAAGGCTCGCCGGTCGAGTCAGCACTGGAAACGGCATACTGTGATCCTTTGCCAACCAGTTTCGCCGCCATTGCTGGCGTATTGACGGTGGCCATGTAGAAAAAGCTGGTACGTGCATCGAGGTCGCGGCCTGCGAGGCCATCACCGCCAAGCCAGCGATAATCGCCACCGATAAAGCTGGCCCGCCACTGGCTATTGGGATACATCAGGGAACGAGGGTCACGGCTGCGAAAACTGATGGCTCTGGCAGTGGCGTTACCGGCGGCAACCGCATGGGTGAGAATTTTCGTCATCCGCTCGTCTGGCGAAAATGCCTGGCCCTTGCGAATACCAATCGAGGCGGCTAGCCCACGCAGTTCGGGATCGATAAAACCGACAGGTTCTTTCTGGATGACGTGGTCGAGTTCCTTGTAGAATTCGAAGTTGTTGGCGTGCACCGTGTTAAATACCTGCCGTGAGGAGTTGATAAACTCCATCTTCGGGGGGTTGTGTGCCTTGCTCAGAGAGTAGACTTTGAAGCCGTCACGGAACATCTTCGAGGCCGCATCAGGTTTGCCATCTACCAAAAATCCGCGCAGCACCACGATGTTCACATAGGATGGCGAACGCGCAATGTAGTATTCACCGCCATGCTTCACATCCTTGGGTAACTTACCCTTGTAATCTGTCGGCACAATCAGGTACTTACCCCCTTTGCCACGATCCGGGCCAGGCCCCCCCATGTCGACAACAAAGCGGAAGAATGCGTCATTAACCGTTCCCGGCCCGCTACCTGGTGGTACCTCCACCACCGTCGGGCCGTCAGTTTCCAGATCAAGCATGCCAAAGGCGTAGACCGTATCGGTATTAGCGGTCAGCAGCAGTGGATTGGAATCGGCCAGTTGATCGTAGATAGTGGCCTGGTTGCTCTTGGTTGCCCCAAGCGCGGCGTTGCCCTGGCGGAGCGCTTCAATGCTTGCAGCAGGCATAAGGCTGAGAAATACCTCCACTCCGCGCAGGAAATCAAGGTTGTCGAACGCCAGGTTGGCCGTGTCCTGCGTCGGTACGCCGTCGACAAAGCTGAGCGTACCGATCCGGGTTGGGATAGTGCTCGGGGTCAGGACATCCTGCGGGATGTAGGTATTAAACCCCGGTGTGGGTGCAGCCTGCGTAGAAGCTTGCTGCGCGTAAACGCTCGGCACGCATAACGCGCCAAGGAGCGTGGTGGTGATAAGGCCCTGATAAAGGTTGAAAATCATAAGCTTCTCTCTCTTTTTGTTATAGGAAACTTACGAAAGCGGGCATTTGCGGTTCCCAGTACCATGGCTAACCACTCGTACCTCCAGCAAGCAGAGGTTTGTCACCGTCGCGTTTCCCTGATGTTAAGTAAGCTCTCAACGGGTTTTTCTGCGGCAAAACGCTTTTATGTAAGAGAAATAGTCAAAAGCAGACATTTATTGTCTAAATGTTTCAAATATTGTCTTGATGTGGGATTGTTAAGCGATAAGACCCTATGCCTGTGGGACAAAATGTTAACAATGGAGGAGGGCTGTAAAGGAAATCAATAGGATAGGATTTACTGTATTGTTTAACGGTTGGAATAGCACGCTTCAAGAGTGGGATGCTGCACTCCAGCGGACAGGCTCTCCGGCCACTAGGGTCTCCCCATCATCGCAGGCCGGAAAGCCAAAATGGACCGCCACCGGGGCCTCGAACCCCGCACCTGTGACAACGGCTTCACCGGCTCTATCCTGCTGAGCTAGTGGCGGCTAGTAGCTGCGTTAAAAGCGGGCAAATGTTACTCACCCGCTATTAACTCTACAATCACCCAATGTTAACAACGTGTTTCCCGGTGATTCATAATGTCAAAAACGTTGTCATTAAAATTCTAACGTTATCCGCTGCTTGCATTTTAAGCGTAAAGCACAGGTGTCACGGTTTTCCCTTATAGCATCACCACAACACATGCCAAATATGACTGGATGTTAATTTTATGATATGAAGGAGTGGGGATAAGATAAATCCTAGAAATTGACGAATAACCCCGCCGCCTTGCCGGAACTCTCCACTCGGGGTGGCAGCTATCGGATAATTCTTCTCTGGGTTTCTAACCATTTGGTATTGCTTGGTATTATTTTCACAGGAGCTGTTATGAACCATGCTCTTACCGTAGTGCCGGAAAGCCACTATCCGCCACTGGCACATTCCGGCTCTGCCCGGCAACGTACCGTTCTAAGCGTGCGTAACCTGAGCAAATCCTGGCGCGGGCAGGCACCCGTCCTGAACAACCTTAGCGTTGAGTTTTACGCTGGAGAACTGACCGGTGTCATTGGCCGATCGGGGGCGGGTAAATCAACCCTGCTCCATATTCTGAACGGAACCCTCCCTGCTAGCGGAGGAGAAATCTACAGTTATCCGGAGCATGGTAAGCCGCTTGAGATTACCCAATTAACCGGCCGCGCGCTGCATGCCTGGCGAAGTCGGTGTGGCATGATTTTCCAGGATTACTGCCTCGTCCCACGTCTTGATGTCCTGACAAATGTCCTGCTTGGCCGCCTGAGCCAAACCTCCAAGCTCAAATCCTGGTTTAAGCTATTCCCCAAAGCTGACCAGATGCGCGCCATTTCTTTGCTGGATTGGATTAACTTACTGCCGCAGGCGTTACAGCGCGCGGAAAACCTTTCCGGGGGCCAGATGCAGCGCGTGGCCATTTGCCGGGCGCTGATGCAAAACCCGGAGATCTTACTTGCCGACGAACCCGTAGCCTCGCTTGATCCTACCAACACCCATCTCATTATGGACACGCTTCGCGACATAGCCGAACAGGGTGTCAGTGTCGTGGTTAATCTCCACTCTATTGATATTATTCAACAATATTGCACACGGGTTATTGGCATCGCGGGTGGCCAGATTATTTTCGACGGCCCGCCAGAAAAATTGGATCAGGGCATCCTGCTCCAGTTGTACAACGAAGAAAGAAGCTAACTGCATTTTTTTATTCAAACGGGGAAGATAATGACACAGCACTTTTTTACTCGCGTGGGTTTTACTAGCACCATCCTGGGCATGGCACTGGTATGGCAGGCTAGTGCAGCTACGCAACCGTCAGTATTAAACCTGGGTATTTTAGGCGGGCAGAACTCAACACAACAAATCGGCGATAATCAGTGTGTTAAACAATTTCTGGATCATGAGCTGAAGGTTGATACCCGCTTACGCAACGCGTCGGACTATACGGGTATCACTCAGGGTCTGCTTGGCGGCAAGGTCGATGTGGTGCTGAATATGTCACCGGCAGCCTATGCGTCGGTGTATATCAGGGATCCTGACGCAGTCGAGGTCATTGGTATTACCGCCGATGATAAAACCGGGGTTCACAGTTATCATTCGGTCGTGGTGGTTAAAACAGACAGCCCATACCAGTCTCTGGACGACCTGAAAGGTAAACCCTTTGCTTTTGCCGATCCTGACTCCACCTCCGGTTATCTGATCCCTGACTACGCGTTCAGAAATCAGCTCGGCGGTAATGTGGATAATCAGTATAACCACTTCTTCTCTAGCATTACCTTCTCCGGCGGGCATGAGCAGGATATCCTTGGCGTACTGAACGGGCAGTTCGCCGGCGCGGTCACCTACAGCTCAATGACCGGCGATCGCAACAGCGGTTATAGCGCGAGCGCTTTCCACTCGCTAATGCGTATGGGCTACCCAGACCTGATGAAACAGATCCGGATAATCTGGCAATCTCCCCCCATTCCAAGCGGGCCAATCCTCGTCAGCAACGCTCTTCCGGCAGAGTTTAAATCTAAAGTGGTCGCCGCTATCAAGAAACTCGATACAGACGATCATGCCTGCTTTATCAAAGCGGTAGGGGGGCCATTACATATCAGTCAGGGGAGCGTGGCTGATTTTCAGCTTATCATCGACATGAAACGCGAATTGCTCAGCACACGTTAATTCTTTTCCAGGTCTTCCCGGTCATCACGCCGGGAGGATAGCACTCCAGGAAATCAGCGCCCGATGAACAGTGCCCATACCGAATTTGAGCGTTACTATCTGCAGGTTCGCTTACGACAAAAGCGGGATAGTCTGGGCATGTCTGTTCTGCTGCTGGCAGTTTATTTTTCCGCCAGCCACGTTGCCGAATTTAATCTCCTCACTCTCTGGCATGCCCTACCTGATTTAGCGAGTTACCTATCTGACACCCTGCCGACACTTCACCTGGTGGACCTGTTTGCGGGTTCCAATGTTAAGGGGTCACTCGCCTGGTGGGGATATCGCCTACCAGTACAGTTGCCACTGATCCTGGAAACACTCCAGATGGCACTGGCCTCAACCGTTATGGCCGTCGTTATCGCCATTCCTCTGGCATTTCTTGCGGCCGGCAACGCAGGCTCTGTTTGGCCGCTGCGCCTTGCCATACGCACACTGGTGGCGTTCCTAAGAACCCTGCCGGACCTGGCGTGGGCCATGATGTTTGTGATGGCGTTCGGTATCGGCCCATTGGCAGGAGCCCTTGCGTTGATGTTGCACAGTACGGGTAGCCTGACCAAATTGTTCTATGAAGCGATAGAAAGTGCTCAGGACAGGCCGGTACGGGGGTTGGTGGCCTGTGGTGCGTCTGCGCTGCAGCGGGTACGTTTCGCCCTGTGGCCACAGGTGAAGCCGATTTTTCTCTCCTACACGCTGCTGTGTCTGGAAATCAACTTTCGCTCCTCAACCATTCTTGGTCTGGTGGGGGCTGGCGGGATAGGCCAGGAACTGATGACTAACATCAAACTCGACCGTTACGATCAGGTCAGCATGACACTGCTGTTGATTATTATTGTGGTGTCCCTGCTGGATAGTCTTTCCGGTCGGCTACGCAGAAGATTATTGTACGGAAATCAAATGCCACCTGCGCCTGGTCGGTTCGATCACATGACACTACTCCGGGTTCAGCTACGCTATTTTGGTCGTGTGGGGGGGCTGGCATTAGCGGGTTTATTGTACTTCTTCTGGTTTTTCTCCCAATACGGCATCAGCCCCGACCAGTTCAGCGCAGGCATAGGGCAAATCGGCCTTTATTGGCACCGGATGTTTCTATGGCAGAATTTTACTGACTGGCCGTTAGGTTATTACCTAACGCAGATCCTCATCACACTGGCCATTGTCTTCGCCGGCACACTGACCGCGACGGCGATTGCGCTTCCGCTGTCATTCCTCGCGGCGCGTAATATCATGCAGGGCCGGTTGCCCGGGGCCGTTGCTCTGCTGATACGTCGCCTGTTTGATATACTGCGTGGGGTAGACATGGCCATATGGGGATTGATTTTTGTTCGTGCCGTAGGCCTTGGGCCGCTGGCGGGAGTGCTGGCCATTATCATGCAGGATACCGGGCTGCTGGGGCGCCTGTATGCTGAAGGGCATGAGGCCGCGGATCCCGCTCCCGGCAAGGGACTTGATGCTGTGGGTGCCAATGGCCTGCAAAAGCATCGCTTCGCTATCTTCACCCAATCTTTTCCGACACTCCTAGCGTTGAGCCTGTTTCAGATTGAATCCAACACTCGCTCGGCTGCCGTGCTGGGCTTTGTCGGCGCAGGAGGTATTGGCTTGGTCTATGCGGAAAACATGCGGCTATGGCACTGGGACGTGGTGATGTTTATCACCCTGGTGATGGTCATGGTCGTGATGGCAATGGACGCACTCTCGGCCTGGCTGCGTCGCCGCTATATTGTTGGTAATACAATACCATTGTTTAGAACTAACGAGGAATAGACCACCTACGCGTGTGGTTGGAAAAATACGTCACTCCCTTCCCATAGACTGGGGCTCTACCGCTACGTGAACGATGCCAATGAGCTCAAACCTTGCGATATGCAAGAAATCAGCAAGTAACGGTCCTTCATGTCAGGGATCGGGAGCCCCCTGTGATCTGACATAAAGTATGAACGGCTGTAAACCGGCCCCTAGCCTACCGTCATTATTGCTTACATGTTAACGGCTTGCCATGGAGTACCTGCCGTTTATAAGATTCACTTCATTCGTATGGTAAAAGGATGACGTCATGGCTGATGAAGTCGATATCGCTCACGAGATTGAAATCGATCGGATGAACCGCCTGTTAGCAAATAGAACCAGGGAGAAGTTACCGTTTATCGGGCTGTGTCACAACTGCCTGGAACCGCTGCCAGAAGCACACTTTTGTGACGCCGATTGTCGCGATGATTATGAAAGGCGGGTACGGTTTAAACGGTAAAGTAGGCAGCCTGCCTGTTTTTGGGGGATTCCCTGGCAACCCCCTTTTGAAGCCCGATGAGTAGTCTTGGTTAGGCGATCCCCCGCCGCCAGCCGCTTATCAACCGGGGAGTAATATGTCAGATCGTGGCCATTGCACTTGTCTGTGGCATTACGCTTTGGTGGCACTCGATAACATGTTCTGATTTGAAGCTAACATCACTCAAAAAATATCATCTTTTTGAATGAGCATTAGTTTATCCCGAAGCCAGTCTGAATCTGCAGGTGGCATACCTGTATATTGTACGGTTCAACGATGAGCCATTGGCGTTGATTAATATTTCAGTGGCAACATCAGCATGCACAAAAACAGGGGCTGCAGTATGCGGCCCCTACTGACATCAGACTCCTGATGGACTTCAAGGGATGGAGTCGATGTCTCGTCATCCACTAAATAGCGTTACGGTAGCAGGTCATTCGCTGCCCCAAAATGTGTCACACCGAATGTAGGTGACCCATTCGGCAAAACCAGCCGGGCACAGAGATCCATTTCAGTCATAAACAACAGTGCGTGCTCAACCTCAGCAAGAATGTCATTGCGCCCATTTAATGCATGGAGGCAGCCGGGATAGAAATATTTTTCCTGTACAGCGTCATTGGCAAAGTAACGTCCTCGCCCTTCTGTCACCGTCGTTTGCCAGTACTCACCAATCTGTTTCGCCAATGCCGGCCAGTATCCGGTTGATCTGTTGGACACAAAAACAACATCTGCAGAATGTCCAAAACCTGCCGCAGATTGGTCACCACGCTGATGAAACGCCATCATCTAAGCTACTTACATATAGATGCCCTGGGTGAGGTCTTACCCGACTTTACCACCTTCGACTAGTAATAATCCCTTCGGCTCTACATTCGCATTATCCATTTAATTTCAAAGGACACTATCTCATGAACACGAGCGCATCGCCCGTGCCTGGCGTATTCCATTTTCTGCAACATGGCAACGTGACATCGCAGGACTGGAAAGCCTTATGCCAAGCGATCACCACCGCTTACCAGCAACTGTGTCAACACCCAGACAAGCTGGGATTAACCGTAGCACCCGTTATCTGTGAACACACCGGCAAGCGCCGATACCAGTTCGACAACAACCTGATGGGATTGGGCATGCTCGGTTTTAACGGTGAGCGGATTACCCATCAAGCAGGCGATCCGTTCATTCTCTACCAGCGCCAGACACCCTATGTCCTTATTCGCTGCGATACGCGGGGTTATCCATACCAGTGGCTGGTGATAGCTGTACTGTTACTGGCGAACACACAATGCCCCAATGCCTGGACGATTGAATCTGGCGTCCCTGTAAAGCACTGGCGAAAGGTGGCCCATTGGTTGAACCACCACTGTCAGTTACCGGTTTCCCCACTGTGTTAAGGAGCTACCTGCATGAAGACTCTCGACAAAATACCCTGCATCGCGCCCAACGCCAACCAAGCACGAACTGAATACCAGCAACTGCTCACCTGGTTGCTGGCTCACTGTTATGGCTTGGAGCTTAACGATACGCCCTATCACGACGACCAAGCTATTGCTCAACAAATTGAGCAGGGCGTCACGGTACGGGAAACCATCAATGAACTGGTGGAGAAATTTGATCTGGTACGTATTGATCGCCCCGGTTTCAGCCTGATGGCACAAGACCCCACCCTGAACGGTGGCGATATGTTACGCGCCCGCAGTGCGCTGGGCTTGCGCAGTCCCGCCATTCGACGCCTGGCCTGACAGCCTCTCACTTACCTCAGTGATCCAACAACACGCCAGCCTCACCTCTGGCGTTTTACTTTTTCAAGTTCAAGGAATTTTGACGATGAAGGAAACCCAATCCAATGCCGCCAGCAACGACAGCACTCCGTCGCCTGTCTGGGGCCTGCAATCTGCTATCACACCACGTTTGGGGGCCAGATTGGTTCAGCAGGGCAACTACCTGCACTTTCTGGCTGACCGCGCCGGTTTTGTCGGTACGTTCTCCCCTGATGCGCTTAAAACTCTGGATGCCGCTTTACCTGCGCTGATTGAACAACTGGAAGCCTGTCTGCTGTCTGGTGAACTCGATCCACGCCGTCAGCACTGCGTCACCGTCCAGCACGCCGGTTTTAGCTGTGAAGCGGATTCGCTAGGTAGTTTTGGGTATGTTTATTTCGCTGTTTATCAGACAACACCGCCCAACCTGGTATAAGCCGTAAGCACTCACACTCCCCCAACCTTTAACCCTGCTTGCGATGACGCGGGCATTTTGTTTCTGAGGAATTCAGCGATGCCAACCACATTGAATACCGTCATTGAACCCGACGTATTGACCGGTCACACTGAAGTGATTTGCTCTACCAGCATTGAACGTATCGTCACCGGGCGTAATGCCGCGCTGGCGCAGATTGAAGCCCTTATTCACCAGCTTGAAGATATCTCGGCCATAACCAACAGCATCGGTGGAGGAATAGCCAGAGACTGGGCCATGCGACAAGAGTTCCGCTGCGGTTGCTGGCTGATGGAGAAAGCAGAAACGGCCATGCCGGTGATCACCCGCAATATTGATCGCGACATATGGCAAGATCTGATGAAGAAATCAGGCATGCTCAGCGTGATGGACGCTCAGGCGCGTGACCAGTGGTACAGAAACCTGGAGAGTAAAGACCTGCCCGCCATCAGCTCAGATAGCATTTACAGCACATTCGAGCAGTTACACCGAGATAAGGGGGAGGTATTTGAGCGGGGAGTGATCAACGTCTTCAAGTCGCTCTCCTGGCATTACAAAATCAACAGCCCGTGCCGTTTTGGCAAAAAGGTGATCGTGTCCAATCTGGTGAGTTATAACCAATGGGGATTTACACTGAACCACAGCTATCGGCGTGACCAACTGGCCGATCTGGAGAGGATGCTATATTTACTCGATGGCAAACCGCTGCCTGATAATCGTAGCGATCTCACCGCTCGGCTTTATGAGCATATCCGTGCCAATCCGCAGATGGCAAAAGTGTATGAAGATGAGTATTTTTCAATCAAATACTTTATGAAGGGCTCGGCACATCTGACGTTTAGGAAACCGGGGCTGGTTGATAAGATGAATGACATCGTGGCAAAACACTTTCCAAGAATGCTGGCATCACGCTTATGATGGCGGAGAGCAGATTAGCTTCCCAATCTCACACAAACCTCCTGCTATCTCCCCCATCCTCGCCCAACAATGGAAGCGGCAGATCGCGCTGTGAATAACGGAACCCTCAATTACCTGTCCAACTCAAGGCAAACAAGGACAACTGCAGTCAACATCCAATGGCATACTGAATGGCATACCGAGAAACACCAAAAACAAAAAACCCCAAGCTCATCATAAGCTTGGGGTCTGTATTTGGCGGAAGGACAGAGATTCGAACTCTGGGAGCTGTTACACTCGACGGTTTTCAAGACCGTTGCCTTAAACCACTCGGCCATCCTTCCAATGGGCGCAGATATTAACGGTACCGTTATGAAATGTCTATCGTTTCGACGTAAAAAAATGCGTCAAAACGCTCGTTCGCTTAAATTTCAGACCAATTGCGCTTAAAAAAACCAGAGCCCCGCATCAGCGAGGCTCTTTTCGGACAATAAGCAGGCCGTTATTTAGGTTGGGTATCGTACTCTGAACAACTCTGATAACCCTTGTTCATCACGTGGCCCGTGTCGTTGAAGCTGACAAAATAGGTCTGTGCTTTGCCATCCCGTGGTGCCACAGCATAAGTATCACAAGTACCCTGTGCATGGATCAGGCTAGCAGAGGTCGATGGTGGCCCGGCAATTGCGCGCACTTGCTGTTTCGTCATCCCGACTTTTACATCGCTTACCACAGGCTCGTTCACATAGCTCGCGGCCCTGTCGTAAGTGGTACACCCAGTCAGTACGGTAAATAATGCCGCAGTACATCCGGCCAAAACCAGTTTCATTGTCATAGCTTATCTCCTTAGCATGCTTATTGTTATGTAAGTGTAGAAGCTAAAAGGCTTTTATGCCAATAATGCGTTACCGCTGTTAATAGTTGGCCCAGATACCCGGCGTCACCAGTTCCAACAGGTGGCCATCCGGATCGCGGAAATAAATGCTCTCCGCGCCCTGCTCCCAACGCATACGCCCTTCTATCTCAACACCGTGTTCGGCCAACTGCTGCTCCCACAAAAGTAACTGGGCCTTGCTCACGGCCAAACCAAGATGTTGTGGGCCGCTGCCGTCATGAGGGGGAATATAGCCTCCCGGATAGTGAGCACCGTTCAGCGAATCTCCGGCAACAAACAGCAGCAACACGCTTTGATCGGAGATGTTATAGGCCCGGAAACGCTCGTTCGCGACCATCGCTGGCAGTTGCAACACCTGCTGATAGAAGGCTGCGGCACGTTCGATATCGTTAACATACAGCACCGTCTCAATCACACGCTCAATCTTAAGTTCCATGCCAATCTCCTGATTTATCAATTTATAAACAGGGTAGGCAGGTACGGACTCAGCAGAATAGCAATCAGTGCCGCGTGAAGATCAATCTGTGCGGCTGGCGAACGGGCAAAAAAAACGCGGCCCGAAGGCCGCGTAGTCACATTCACGGTATTGCTTAGAACTGGTAAACCAGGCCTACAGCAACCACGTCGTCGGTATTGATACCGGCTTTGTCGGTGAATGTGTTGTCGTCCAGCAGGTTGATTTTGTAGTCAACGTAGGTGGACATGTTTTTGTTGAAGTAGTAGGTCGCGCCCACATCAACATATTTCAGCAGATCCTGGTCGCCGTAACCGCCGCCAATGTCCTTGCCTTTAGACTGCAGGTACGCCACGGAAGGACGCAGGCCGAAGTCGAACTGGTACTGTGCAACCACTTCGAAGTTCTGTGCCTTGTTCGCATAACCGTACAGAGAGCTATTGCTGTTGCCGAAACGGGTAGCATTGTAAGACTGGGTATACATCGCTGCCAGGTAGACGTTGTTGGCGTCGTATTTCAGGCCGCCGCTATAGCCTTCGGCTTTGTCACCACGACCCAGAATGGAAGAGGTGCCGTTAGGGCCACCGTTCTGATCGTTGGTACGGTCAGAGTTGAAGAACGCACCGGCAGCACTGATGCCATAGCCCAGATCGTAGGATACGGACATACCGTAGCCGTCACCGTTCTGGTTCAGGACATCACGGCCATTGTTGCTTTCTTCACCGTTGCCGTTTTTACCCTGATATTGCAGGGCAAAGTTCAGGCCATCAACCAGACCGAAGAAGTTATTGTTACGATAAGTCACAACACCGCTGGTGCGTTGGAACAGGAAGTTGTCCGCGCCATAGGTATCGCCACCAAACTCAGGCAACACGTCGGTCCATGCGCCGATGTCATACATCACACCGTAGTTACGGCCGTAATCCAATGAGCCGTAATCGCCGAATTTCAGACCAGCGAAGCCCACACGGGTGAAGGAGTCATTTTCGTCTTCAGTTTTGTTCAACTGAACCTGATATTCCCACTCACCATAACCGGTCAGCTGATCGTTGATCTGAGTTTCGCCACGCAGGCCAAAACGCATGTAAGACTGATCGCCGTCGGTTTTATCGTTGTCGGAAAAATAGTGAAGACCATCGATTTTACCGAACAAATCCAGTTTATTGCCGTCTTTGTTGTAGATTTCTGCTGCACCTGCTGTGCCTGCCATCAACAGAGCTGGGACGACCAGGGAGAGTACTCGAAGTTTCATCGTTATTATCCTCTTAATTATGTCGAGCTACGGCCACTGCTCTTCTGAGCATTATTAGCGCGACTGTGAATCACCATTCTGGTAACAAGGGCTATATTAATCCAGAAAGAAAATGATACCAAGTATCCGATAGTGTTTCATACCTATATTTAAAGGTTTCCAAATGTAAATAACGGCGAACTTTAACAAAACCTTACCGACAAACCAAATAAAGCACCGAAAGATAAAAAAATAAATTAAACTTTATAAATCAATGTAATATACAAAACTTTATAAAAATAAAGATATCAGTACAAAAGTATCAAACAATAAGCACGTTGTGCCAAAAATCGTTGCAATTCCTGGCGCTATAATCTCCCCGCTATCATCATTATTTTCATTATTACCTTCATTATCCGTATGATAATTTTTGTAGTTACAACCGGCCTCTGGCCGGTTTTTTTATATCCAAAAATCAGCGATAAAATCGTTCCAATAAAGCATTTTATGCACAAATTTAATTACAAAGAGATATCATAAACATGATCAACTACCGCACTAATAGCTAAATCAATCCTAAAAACCCGCCAATAAATTAACCAACGAATAATTTATCGCCGCTCATCGTTTAAATAGACAACAATCACATACAAAATAGCAATGAATCCTGCATCAATTCCCTAGATAATAGATTTGTTACCTTGAGAAACTATTTTTCCCTCATCCGCGAGTGATTTTACACAACTCCTCCCCCCTGATGGGTTACACGGTTAACGCGAATCCTTTCGACCCCGATCACAGATTGTGATAAAAACAGGGGTTCATTTAAGCCACTATCCAGAGCCGATCCCGATACCGACATGACAGTCACTTGCAACGAACAAATTAAGCCCGGTGTGCCCGAGCAGAATGCCACCCGCCTGGCCTTTTTTATCGCCGGACTGGCAATGGCCACCTGGGCACCGCTGGTGCCTTTTGCCAAAACGCGTATCAACATAGATGACGGCTCATTAGGCCTGCTGCTGCTGTGCATCGGAGTTGGCTCGATCATGGCAATGCCGTTGACTGGGCTTTTGACCGGCAAATTTGGCTGCCGCCGCGTGATCCTGCTAGCGGGGATCGCCCTATGCATCGATTTGCCGCTGCTGGTGCTGATGGACTCCACCTTGGGGATGGCGTTAGCCTTACTGCTGTTCGGTGCAGCGATTGGTATGATTGACGTGGCCATGAACATTCAGGCCGTGGTGGTCGAACGCGCCAGCAATCGTGCCATGATGTCCGGCTTTCACGGTTTCTTCAGCGTTGGCGGGATAGCCGGTGCGGGTGGAGTCAGCGCCCTATTATGGTTGGGACTCGGTCCGCTACAAGCCACTCTGATCGCCGTCGTCGCCATTCTGGCTCTGCTGCTGATTGCCAGTAAAAACCTGCTGCGTGAAAGCGGCGGAGATAAAGAAGGCCCGATGTTCGTTCTGCCACGAGGCTGGGTGATGTTCATTGGCCTGCTGTGCTTCATCATGTTCCTGGCGGAAGGCTCAATGCTCGACTGGAGCGCGCTGTACCTGACCACCATGCGCGGGATGGATCATAACCAGGCTGGGTTAGGTTACGCCTTGTTCTCCATTGCCATGACGATCGGCAGGCTTAATGGCGATCGCGTGGTGAATGCCATGGGCAGATATCAGGTACTGTTGCTAGGTAGCCTGTGTGCGGCCATCGGCCTGGCGTTGGCGATTACCATAGACAGCGCCTTAGCCTCTTTGATTGGTTTTATGCTGGTCGGCGTCGGGGCATCCAATGTGGTCCCTATTCTGTTTAGCGCAGCG
Source organism: Serratia sp. NCCP-200 (assembly GCF_059697885.1). Lineage (NCBI taxonomy): Bacteria > Pseudomonadati > Pseudomonadota > Gammaproteobacteria > Enterobacterales > Yersiniaceae > Serratia > Serratia sp. NCCP-200. The sequence goes on along the minus strand of NZ_BAAKUJ010000001.1, from coordinate 607,742 downwards.
GGGAACCAACGCGTCATGCCTGCCAACCTGGCTATCGCTTCGGTCACCACGGTGGGCTATGCCGGTATTCTGGCGGGCCCGGCAGTGATCGGGCTAATCGCCCAGGTCTCCAGCCTGACGTTTGCCCTGGCCTGTGTCGCGGCATTACTGCTGATCGTCACTGCCAGCGCCAAAGCGGTCACTCGCTAATTTCAGGAATGCGTAGCCATGTTGCAAGATAGACAACTGACCATTAATTCCCGCTACATCACCCGCAGCTTCTGGCTGTTTGTCGTGCTGCTGGCCATGGCCATTGGGTTGTACAGCTATAATTATACCAACGCCTATCTGACGGAGAAAAAACATGCCGTCAACACCATCGCCAACATGCTGCAAAAGCGTATCGACAGCTACCGCTCTCTGACCGAGCAAATCTACGACAAATTTGGTAATACCGCGTCGCTTGCTGTTGAGACCAACCTGCAGGAAACCCGACTGCGTCCGGATGTATATTATGTTGAGAAGCGACGCAGCAAAACCGATGCGGTCATTTTTGGCAACCACGACAACGCCACGCTGGCTACGGTTGCTAATATCTCGGACTTCCTGGATAACCGCTGGGGAACCGAGACCGAAAACTATGCGATGTATTTTCTCAACGGGCAAGATAACAGCTTGAGCCTGGTGACGACCCAATCGCTGAAAGACCTGACTTCGCGATTGAAAGAAAACTACCTGACTACGTCGGTGTCAGACCGCCGCACCGAAATGCTGCAACAGGCCAATATGCTGGACGAACGCGAGAGTTTTTCCGGCCTGCGTAAACAGCGCTTCCAGAACGCCTACTCGTTTTCTATCCGCACCACCTTTAACCAGCCGGGGCATTTGGCCACGGTGATCGCCTTCGACCTGCCGATTAACGATATCATTCCGCTTAATATGGCCCGCTCCAACTTCCTGCTGCTGCCCGATAATGCAGAGATCGACGACAGCATGGTGCCAAGCGAAACGGCAATCAACGCCCAGGCCGCCCTAAAAGGCAGTTGGGTTGAGTTCAGTGTTTCCTTGCCCAACTCGCCGTTGCAGCTGATTTACCGCGTTTCAGCTTTCAATCTGGCGATTGACCTGCTGCGCAATAACATCTGGCTACTGGCGGTCAATCTGCTGTTGCTGACGCTATCGATGGTGGGCATTTATTTCCTCCGCCAGCAATACATCCGCCCCAGCGAAAATATCGCCGCCGAGCTGGATCTCCAACGCTCGCTCAACCAGGAAATTGTTGCCAGTCTGCCTTGCGGGCTGCTGGTCTATGACTTTGCCGATAACCGCGTGATCACCAGCAACAAGATCGCCGAGCACCTGATGCCACACCTCAGCCTGTCCAAAATTGCCCATATGGCGGAGCAGCATCATGGCGTGATCCAGGCGACGGTCAACAACGAAGTCTATGAGATCCGCATCTTCCGCAGCCAACGCACGGCGGAAACCTACCTGTTCCTGCTCAACGATCAGGATAAAGAGGTGATGGTGAACAAACGGCTGCAACAGGCCCGCCGCGAATACGATAAAAACGTTCAGGCCCGTAAGTTGATGCTACACAACCTGGGGATCGAGCTGAATCAGCCGGTGCGGCAAATACACGAACTGGCCGGGAGCCTGTGCCAACCATCAGATGCCGAACAGCAACAGACATTGCTTAAACAACTCAACCTGGCTTCGGCATCGGTATTGGATCTGATCGACAATATCACCCTGCTCACCAGGCTGGAGACACAGGATTGGCAGCCGGTTCGTCAACCTTTCAACCCCACTGTACTGCTGGATGAACTGCTGCTGGACGTGCTGCCAGCCATCAACCAGAAAGGGCTGGCGCTGTTCAATCACGTTAATCTGGACGTCAACCAACAGTACATTGGCGATGCTGGCGCACTGCGCAAAATCCTTTCATTGCTGCTGCGCTACGCCATCATCACTACCGCCTACGGCAAGATCACCCTGGTGGTGGAACAGGAAGTCGATCGCCCTGAACACCTGGTATTTCATATCAACGACACCGGCACCGGCATTTCCAATGAGGAAATCAGCAATCTGACCTACCCGTTCCTCAGCCAAACGCTGGTCGATCGCTTCGATCACGGCTCTGGGCTGACGTTTTTCCTGTGTAATCAGCTGTGCAAAAAGCTCAATGGCCAGTTGGATATCCGCAGCAAAATCGATATCGGTACTCGCTATACCATTCGCGTCACTATGGAGCAGGAGAAAACAGAGGAACAGGCGACGGAGAAATTACTCGATGGGGTAACGGCACTGCTGGATATCACCTCCGACGAGATCCGCCAGATCGTGACTCAGCTACTGGCGGGATATGGGGCCAACTGCATCGTGGCCGAGGAGCACCAAAACAGCCGGGAATATGATGTTTTACTGACCGATAACCCGCAGCAGGCCGACGACTATACGTTGCTGCTAACCAGCGATGAAGCGGGCTGGCAACAGCTTGATAAAGGTTATATCCGCGTCAACTATAACCTGCACAATGCCATGATCGACGCTGTTCTGATCTTGATAGAACACCAGATGGCGGCACAAGAGCAGGAAGAAAACCCTGTAGGATCACTGGCAGAAAGCGCCCAAGTGTATGAAAAACAATTGAGATCAAGTGATTACTATGGTTTGTTTATTGATACAGTACCCGACGATATCAAAAAACTGTATACTGAGGCGGGCAGCGGTGATTTTGCAGCGCTGTCTCAAACCGCACACCGCCTGAAGGGCGTGTTTGCCATGTTAAATCTGCTTCCCGGAAAGCTTCTGTGTGAATCGTTAGAACAGCACATCGCGGACGGTGATGCGCTCAAGATCGAGAATAACATCAGTCAGATTGATTTTTTCGTCAGTAGACTGCTGCAGCAAGGTAGCCAACAACATGAATAACCTGAACGTAATTATTGCCGATGACCATCCTATCGTACTGTTTGGCATCCGGAAGTCACTTGAGCAAATTGAGTGGGTGAATGTCGTTGGGGAGTTCGAGGACTCTACAGCACTGATCAACAATCTGTCCAAGCTGGACGCCAACGTCCTGATCACCGATCTTTCGATGCCGGGTGACAAATATGGCGACGGCATTACGCTGATAAAATATATCAAACGCCACTATCCGCAATTGTCGATCATCGTTCTGACCATGAACAACAATCCGGCCATTCTCAGCGCGGTGTTGGATCTGGACATCGAAGGCATCGTCCTGAAACAGGGTGCGCCTACCGATTTGCCAAAAGCGCTGGCCGCATTGCAGAAAGGCAAGAAATTCACGCCAGAGAGCGTCTCGAAGCTGTTGGAGAAAATCAGTGCCAGCGGTTACGGTGACAAACGCCTCTCTCCGAAAGAAAGTGAAGTGTTGCGTCTGTTCGCCGAAGGTTTCCTGGTGACTGAAATCGCCAAAAAACTGAACCGCAGCATCAAGACTATCAGTAGCCAGAAGAAATCAGCCATGATGAAACTGGGTGTTGATAACGATATTGCACTGCTCAACTATCTCTCCTCCGTCAGTATGACGCAGTTGGATAAAGACTAAAGTTCAATGGGTGCAGCATGCGGCGCCCCTGAACCAGCATTGTTATCAATTTAAAGGGCGCTCTTAGGCGCCCTTTAGTGTTTATGCCGTTTCCGATCCAGCCCTAAGCCGCCGTACCCGTTGACTGTAATAGCCCAGCGACTGCTCCAGCGTCTCCAGAGTGACCGGTTTAGACAGACAGTTATCCATCCCGGCCTCAAGACAGCGCTGTTTCTCTTCTGCCAGCGCATTAGCCGTCACACCAATCACCGGGGCAGTGAAATTCGACTTACGCAGGCAACGTGTCAATTCATAGCCATCCATATTCGGCATATTGACGTCAGTCAATACGATATCCACCGCATTGCGCTCCAGTACGCTGAGCGCATCGACACCATCATTGGCGGTAATCACCTGATAGCCCAACGATGACAGCTGATCGGACAGCAAGCGCCGGTTGATCGGGTGATCGTCTACCACCAGCAGGCGAATATCCCCGTTATCGGCATTATTGGCCTTAACCGATAACGGCAGTTGCACCAACGCCTTATCGTTTTCGGTAACCACGCCAAATAGCCGGTTCAACAGTTGGATGGCATCCCGTGGCGTGGAGGTACTATGCAGCCAGTAACCCGGGTGCGTTTCCAATGACGGCCCAATGTGCGCAATGGAGAGTTCGACCTGTGCCAACAGCGGGGTGTCCACCTGCAAAGGATGATCGCTGAGCAGAACGTCCCCTGCCCCGGTTTGCTGTCCCTCATAACGTAATACCGTGGCACCGTAGCCGCCAAGGATCGCCTGCAGATAGCTTTCCAACCGCTGATTACGAATTTCCAGCCACAGGTTCTTGCCCTGCCAGGTATCGCTGGCCTGCGGCGTCGGGAACTGCGCCCCAAACAGCGGAATACGAATGGTAAACAGGCTGCCGAGGCCAGGCTCGGACTCTACCGCGATATCACCGTCCATCAGGTTGATCAGTTTTTCACAAATCGCCAACCCAAGCCCAGTGCCCTGGAAATGGCGCTGCACCCCGCTGCCAACCTGGAAGAAGGGATCAAACAGGCGCAGGACCTCTTTTTCTGGAATGCCGACGCCGGTATCGCGAACGCTGAACTCCAGATAGCTGTCACGGGTGCAAACCTGCAGGATAATACAGCCGGTGTCGGTAAACTTGATGGCGTTATTCAACAGGTTAGACAATACCTGCTGCAAACGCACGGGATCGCCATTGATACGCTCAGGCACACCTTGTTCAATAAAACAGTACAAACCGAGCCGCTTTTTCACCACCAGCGGCAAGTAGTTGCCCGCAATGTGGGTAATAACTTCCAGGCAAGAAAACTCACGGGGCTCTATCTTCAACTGCTCCGACTCAATCTTGGAGAAGTCCAGGATGTCGCTGATGATCTTCAGCAACAGCCCCGAGGAGTTGTTCATCGCATTGACCAGGCGATCGACCCCTTGCGGCAACGCCTTGGTCTGCAACAGATCCAGGTTGCCGATAATCCCGTAGAGCGGTGTGCGCAGTTCATGGCTGACGGTGGCCAGGAACATCGATTTGGACTGGCTGGCCTGCTCCGCCGCCGCGGCCATTTCCTGCAGCGACTCTTCCATTTTGACTCGGGCACTAACGTCAACCAGCACGCAGATAGCCACGTCCTCATTGCGATAACGGGAGTGCACAAAGCTGATTTGCAGATTGTTGTTATTACTGGTCATCACATCTACAAAGTTGACCTGCTGTTCGCAGATAATGCGTGTAATGCGATCCCGATCCTCGTTGGTCAACAGGTTGATATAGTTATGCGCCAGTTCATTACTCAGGATGTTGGTGCCATCACTGATGCGCAGAATGCAGATACCCACCGGCGCCGAAGCCACGATTTTACGGTTGAACTGTTCATGCTCCTCCAACCGGAAGGCATTCTCTTCCGCAGGCAGGAACATTTTGCGCTCGAACAACCACGCCAGGCTGAACAACACCACGGCCGACAGCAGGTTAAGCAGCACCGCATTGAGGATCAGTACCTTGAAACGCTCCACCACGCTCTTCACCGGCAATGAATACACGATGCTGAGCGACGAAGGCGGCAGCGCCTTCTTCATGATCAGATCCTGGTAACTGTCTACATAGCCAAAATAAGTGTGTTCCTGCGGATAAACATTGAGCGAAGAGGCATAGCGATCGCCATTGGCCAGTCGCAGCACCGATTCGTTGTTCTCATCCAGCAGATTAACCCCCACCGGCAAGTTGCTGGTGGTGACAAAGTCTTCCAGGCGGATCGTCTGTTCAATCCCCAGCAGCGCTTCCAGTTTGTTGCCGACATAGACCGGCGTCATTACATACAGGTAACCTACATCAGGCCGCTGCTGGCTGGGGCTGATCCAGTAAAGGTTATTGTCTTTCTCCGCGCTGTTGGCGGCGTTACGGTATTTAAGGATGCGCTCATGCAGCGCCTTGAGCACGTTTTGCCGATCGGTGATGCCGTTACTGCTACCGAATTCGGTCATGCACAGGCTGTCACTGCCGATAAAAAACACCCGGTTCAGATCATAGGCCGCGACAAAGTTTTCTTTCCAGTATTGGATCAGACTGTTTAACGAGGTGATCGAGTCACGGTAGTTGGAGTTCAGCGCGCAGTTGGATTCCGGGTACAGCGGCTTCATCTCCGGTTGGCTGTCTTTGCCATTCATCATGCCGGTGAACAGCTCAAGGCTCCCTACCGTGCCGTTGAGGCGGTTTTCCGCCATGTATTTGATGTCGCGGATGATATCCGCCGAGTGGCGAATGTAGCCCTGAGCCTGGTCAAAGTTGAGATTATATTCCTGCCTGATATCGGATTCTTTCTCATGCACGATATCCAGGATATAAAACGTGGTCAGCAGTGCACCCAGCGACCACAGCATGAACGCCAGTACCCGAAACAGATAGCGGGAAATTTTTAACGTGGTACGGAAAGAGGCTAAGTATTTCAAGCAGGTACCATGCCAGTGTAAGGGGTGACGAGCATAATCATAGCAAAACAACGATCCCGTGCAGCATCGACAAGTGATTGCAGCAATTAAACCATACAACTGAAAAAGGGCCTAGCATCGCTGCCAAGCCCTTTTTGAACCACCCAGATTATACGGCCAAGGCCGTGCTATTTAGGCGTTCTCGTCATCCATATCGTCTACGGCGCCGGTATCATCATCACTCTCATCGAGTGGTGTGGTATCTTCTTCCGCTTCTTCTGCGCCCGGTTCAAGGCTATCAAGCTCTTCATCTTCAACCGGTTCAGCGACGCGCTGCAGGCCGACGACGTTCTCGTCTTCCGCAGTACGGATCAGGGTGACACCCTGGGTGTTACGGCCAACCACGCTGACTTCCGCGACACGGGTACGCACCAGCGTGCCTGCATCGGTGATCATCATGATTTGATCGGTAGTTTCTACCTGAACAGCCCCAACAACCTGGCCATTACGCTCGCTGACCTTGATGGAGATAACCCCTTGGGTCGCGCGCGATTTGGTCGGGTATTCCGTTACCGCGGTACGCTTACCGTAACCGTTCTGCGTCACGGTCAGGATATCGCCTTCACCACGAGGAATAATCAGCGAAACTACGCGATCGCCTTCACCGAGGTTGATACCGCGAACGCCGGTAGCGGTACGGCCCATTGAACGAACCTGCCCTTCTGGGAAGCGGACCACTTTACCGTTGGCGGAGAACAGCATCACTTCGTTGCTGCCATCGGTCAGGTCAACACCAATCAGCTCGTCACCCTCGTTGAGGTTAACGGCGATGATGCCGGCGCTGCGTGGGCGGCTGAACTCGGTTAATGCGGTTTTCTTCACGGTACCGCTAGCGGTAGCCATGAATACATGGCGGCCTTCTTCGTATTCACGTACCGGTAGAATGGCGGTGATACGTTCGTTGGCTTCCAGCGGCAACAGGTTAACGATCGGCCGGCCACGAGCACCACGGCTGGCTTCAGGCAGTTGATACACCTTCATCCAGTACAGGCGACCACGGCTGGAGAAGCACAGGATCGTGTCGTGGGTGTTGGCCACCAGCAGACGATCGATAAAGTCTTCTTCTTTGATACGGGCGGCTGACTTGCCTTTACCACCGCGACGCTGCGCTTCATAGTCGGTCAGAGGCTGATACTTCACGTAGCCCTGATGCGACAATGTCACGACCACATCTTCCTGGTTGATCAGGTCTTCGATGTTGATATCAGACGTGTTGGCGGTAATTTCGGTACGGCGTGCGTCGCCAAACTGATCGCGCATGGCCACCAGTTCTTCACGGATCACTTCCATCAAGCGGTCTGGGTTTTCCAGAATAAAGATCAGCTCAGCGATGAGGTTCAGCAGCTCTTTATACTCGTCCAGCAGCTTCTCGTGCTCCAGGCCGGTCAGTTTCTGCAAGCGCAGATCCAGGATCGCCTGAGCCTGTTGCTCGGTCAGGTAATATTTACCGTCACGGATGCCAAACTCTGGCTCCAGCCACTCTGGGCGTGCAGCGTTGTCACCGGCACGTTCCAGCATCGCCCCGACGTTACCCAGATCCCATGGCTGCGCGATTAACGCAATCTTCGCTTCTGCCGGAGTCGGCGCGCGGCGGATCAGTTCGATAATTGGGTCGATGTTGGCCAAGGCAATGGCTAACGCTTCCAGGATATGGGCGCGATCGCGGGCTTTACGCAGTTCGAAAATGGTACGGCGGGTCACCACTTCACGGCGGTGGCGCACAAATGCACGCAGAATATCTTTCAGGTTCAGCAACTTTGGCTGGCCCTGATGCAGTGCCACCATGTTGATACCGAAGGTGACCTGTAGCTGAGTCAGCGAATACAGGTTATTCAGCACCACTTCACCCACGGCGTCACGTTTGACTTCAATCACGATGCGCATGCCGTCTTTATCAGACTCGTCACGCAGCGCGCTGATGCCTTCAACGCGTTTCTCTTTCACCAACTCGGCAATTTTCTCGATCAGGCGCGCTTTGTTCACCTGATAAGGAATTTCATGCACGATGATGGTTTCGCGGCCGGTTTTAGCGTCCGCCTCTACCTCGGCACGGGCGCGGAGATACACTTTGCCACGGCCGGTACGGTAGGCTTCTTCAATACCACGACGGCCATTGATGATCGCCGCCGTCGGGAAGTCCGGGCCTGGGATGTGTTCCATCAGCCCTTCAATGCTGATGTTTTCATCCTCGATATAGGCCAGACAGCCATTAATAACTTCAGACAGGTTATGCGGCGGAATGTTGGTCGCCATGCCCACGGCGATACCGGACGAGCCGTTGACCAGCAGGTTCGGGATCTTGGTTGGCATAACGGCCGGGATCTGCTCGGTACCGTCATAGTTTGGCACGAAGTCGACGGTCTCTTTTTCCAGATCCGCCAGCAGTTCGTGGGCGATTTTCGACATGCGCACTTCGGTATAACGCATTGCTGCGGCGGAGTCGCCGTCCACAGAACCGAAGTTACCCTGGCCGTCCACCAACATGTAACGCAACGAAAACGGTTGGGCCATACGGACGATCGTGTCATACACCGCGCTGTCACCATGCGGGTGATACTTACCGATCACGTCCCCAACGACACGGGCCGATTTCTTGTATGGTTTATTCCAGTCGTTACCCAGTACATTCATCGCGTACAGAACGCGGCGGTGCACCGGCTTCAGTCCATCACGAACATCTGGCAACGCACGGCCGACAATAACCGACATCGCGTAATCCAGATACGAGCTTTTCAGCTCTTCTTCGATATTTACCGGTGTGATTTCTCTGGCAAGGTCGCTCATGGAGCTGCTATCCCTCATACTGAATGATTCATCTGCCTTGGCGTAGTGCCAAAGGTGTAAAACTATATCACAAAGCGCGCTTTACGGGGAAATTACCGGCGCTGTTTCGCTGAAATGTGCTGCCCTGCGGGCGAAAATTACCTCGATAACACTTGCCTCGATAACAACAGCGCTGCGCCAAGCGTGCCGGAACATGTATAATCTGCACCATAAGAGAACCAGGAGCCAATAACGCCCATGAATGCTGAATCATCCCGTCACGCGCCTAACGTTGATCACCAGGAAATCGCCAAATTTGAAGCTGTCGCCTCGCGCTGGTGGGATCTGGAAGGTGAGTTCAAGCCGCTGCATCGGATCAATCCGCTGCGTCTGAATTATATCATGCAGCGCGCAGGAGGCATTTTTGACAAACAAGTGCTCGACGTTGGCTGCGGCGGCGGCATTCTGGCAGAGAGCATGGCACGTGAAGGTGCGTTAGTGACCGGGCTGGATATGGGGGCAGAACCACTCCAGGTGGCGCGACTGCATGCGCTGGAAAGCGGTATGCAGGTGACCTACGTGCAAGAAACGGTAGAAAGCCATGCGCAAGCTCATCCACAACAGTATGACATCGTCACCTGTATGGAAATGCTCGAGCACGTCCCTGACCCGGCCTCCGTCGTGCGCGCCTGTGCACACCTGGTCAAACCGGGCGGCCACGTGTTCTTCTCCACCATCAACCGCAATACCAAAGCCTGGCTGATGGCGGTCATCGGCGCTGAATACGTGCTCAAGATGGTGCCACAGGGCACCCATGATCATAAGAAGTTCATCCGCCCTTCTGAGCTGATCGGTTGGGTCGATGGCACCGAGCTGCGTGAAAAACATATCATCGGCCTGCATTACAACCCGATCACCGACCATTTCAAACTGGGCCGCAACGTTGATGTGAACTACATGGTGCATACCCAGCACCAAGGGTGAAACTGCCCAAACGTAACGGGGGCGATGTTTCCGCCTCCGTTGCGACTAAGCATATAAGATAAATACCTATTTATCCGTTCTCGATCAAAAAAGCCGATCTAAACCGTTTTTAAGAATATAAAAGCAGATCAATATGCGGTTTTTTTCTAACGTTTAATAAAGCGGCAAACGATCGGGGTTTTCACAAAATCAGCAAAATCTCATCGTGCTTATTGACAACCTTGCCACCCCAGATAGGGCGCGCACTAGGAACAATTGGTAACATTTCACCCCCAAGTTATCCACAAGATCGGCAGGTTTTGTTCACTTGCAAACCCACCGTTTTATCACTATCTTGTTACCTCACCGACATACACCCCCTATATATAGTGTTTACATACTGAGCAGAGCGACTACACTTTCTGCTTAGGGGAATCTCACGGACAGGTAAAAATGAACCAAAGCCTACTTGTAACTAAACGCGATGGCAGTAAAGAGCGCATCAACCTCGACAAAATCCACCGAGTCATCGACTGGGCCGCGGAAGGTTTAAACAACGTCTCGGTCTCTCAAGTAGAGTTACGTTCACATATTCAGTTTTATGACGGCATCAAAACCGCCGATATTCATGAAACCATCATTAAGGCCGCAGCCGATCTGATCTCCCGTGACGCACCGGACTATCAGTATCTGGCCGCTCGCCTCGCCATCTTCCATCTGCGTAAAAAAGCTTACGGCCAGTTTGAGCCACCGAAGCTGCTCGACCATGTCGCACGCATGGTGGAGATGGGCAAATACGATAAACATCTGCTGGAAGACTACACCACTGAAGAGTTCGAGCAGATGGACTCCTTTATCGATCACTGGCGTGATATGAACTTCTCCTACGCTGCCGTGAAGCAGTTGGAAGGGAAATATCTGGTACAGAACCGCGTCAGCGGCGAAATTTACGAGAGCGCCCAGTTCCTGTATATCCTGGTTGCCGCGTGCCTGTTCTCCAACTATCCGCGCGCCACCCGTCTGGACTACGTAAAACGTTTCTATGACGCGATCTCCACCTTCAAGATTTCACTGCCTACGCCGATCATGTCTGGCGTGCGCACCCCAACCCGCCAATTCAGCTCTTGCGTGCTGATTGAGTGTGGTGACAGCCTGGATTCCATTAACGCCACCTCCAGCGCCATTGTGAAATACGTTTCACAGCGTGCAGGTATCGGTATCAACGCTGGCCGTATCCGTGCCTTGGGTAGCCCAATTCGTGGCGGTGAAGCCTTCCATACCGGCTGTATCCCGTTCTACAAGCACTTCCAGACCGCGGTAAAATCCTGCTCTCAGGGCGGTGTGCGTGGTGGTGCAGCAACGCTGTTCTACCCAATGTGGCATCTGGAAGTGGAAAGCCTGTTGGTGCTGAAAAACAACCGTGGGGTTGAAGGCAACCGCGTCCGTCACATGGACTACGGCGTGCAGCTCAACCGCCTGATGTATCAGCGCCTGATCAAGAATGAAGACATCACCCTGTTCAGCCCGTCTGACGTCCCAGGGCTGTACGACGCGTTCTTCGCCGATCAGGACGAGTTCGAACGTCTGTACACCCTGTATGAGAAAGACAGTAGCATTCGTCAGCAGCGCGTGAGAGCGGTAGAGCTGTTCTCACTGATGATGCAGGAACGTGCTTCTACCGGCCGTATCTACATCCAGAACGTCGACCACTGCAACACCCACAGCCCGTTCGATCCGCAGATCGCCCCGGTACGCCAGTCAAACCTGTGCCTGGAAATCGCTCTGCCGACCAAACCGCTGGATGACGTTAACGACGAAAACGGTGAAATCGCGCTGTGTACGCTGTCAGCCTTCAACCTGGGTGCAATTGACAGCCTGGACGACTTGGAAGAGCTGGCTACGCTAGCCGTGCGTGCGCTCGACGCCCTGCTGGATTATCAGGATTACCCGATCAAAGCCGCTCACCGTGGCGCGATGGGCCGCCGTACCTTGGGTATCGGTGTGATCAACTTCGCCTATTACCTGGCGAAGAACGGCGTACGCTATTCCGACGGCAGCGCCAACAACCTGACCCACAGAACCTTCGAAGCGATCCAGTACTACCTGCTGAAAGCCTCGAACCGTCTGGCTCAGGAGCAAGGGGCTTGCCCGTGGTTCAATGAAACCACCTATGCGCAAGGCATCCTGCCAATCGATACTTACAAGAAAGATTTAGACGCGATCTGTAGCGAACCGCTGCATTACGACTGGGAAACGCTGCGTAAAGAGATCAAAGAGACCGGCCTGCGCAACTCAACGCTGTCTGCCTTGATGCCGTCGGAAACCTCGTCGCAGATCTCCAATGCCACCAACGGCATTGAGCCACCACGCGGCCACATCAGTATCAAAGCGTCCAAAGACGGTATTCTGCGCCAGGTCGTTCCTGAGTATGAACGTCTGAAAAATGACTACGAACTGCTGTGGGAATTACCGAATAACGACGGTTACCTGCAACTGGTTGGCCTGATGCAGAAATTTATCGATCAGTCGATCTCGGCGAACACCAACTATGACCCAACCCGTTTCCCGGGTGGCAAGGTGCCGATGAAGCAGTTGTTGAAAGATCTGCTCACCACCTACAAGTTCGGTGTCAAAACGCTGTATTATCAGAACACCCGCGACGGTGCAGATGATATCCAGGAAGACATGCAGCCTGCTCAGGGCGGCGATGACGACTGTGAAGGCGGCGCCTGCAAGATCTAACGTTTGACACAGCGGGCCGGAACTCTTCCGGCCCCTTTAATTTTCAGCTCGGTACTAATGGATCCAAGCTCATGGCTTACACTACTTTTTCTCAAAACAAAAACAACCAGTTGCTTGAGCCGATGTTCTTCGGCCAGTCGGTCAACGTGGCGCGTTTCGACCAGCAAAAACATGAAATCTTCGAAAAGCTGATCGAAAAACAGCTCTCCTTCTTCTGGCGTCCGGAAGAGGTTGACGTCGCGCGCGATCGTATCGACTATCAAGCGCTGCCGGAACACGAGAAGCACATCTTCATCAGCAACCTGAAGTATCAGACGCTGCTGGACTCCATTCAGGGCCGTAGCCCTAACGTGGCATTTCTGCCGCTGATCTCCATTCCGGAGCTGGAAACCTGGGTCGAAACCTGGTCATTCTCAGAGACCATTCACTCGCGTTCCTACACCCATATCATTCGTAACATCGTTAACGATCCGTCGGTGGTGTTTGACGATATCGTCACCAACGAGGAGATCCTCAAGCGGGCAAAAGATATCTCCGGCTACTACGACGATCTGATCGAAATGACCAGTTACTATCATCTACTGGGTGAAGGCACGCATCAGGTCAATGGTAAAACGGTGACCGTTAACCTGCGCGCCATCAAAAAGCAGCTGTATCTGTGCCTGATGAGCGTCAACGCACTAGAGGCCATTCGTTTCTACGTTAGCTTCGCCTGTTCGTTTGCTTTCGCCGAGCGTGAGCTGATGGAAGGCAACGCCAAAATCATCAAGCTGATCGCCCGCGACGAAGCCCTGCACCTGACCGGTACGCAACATATCCTGAACCTGATGCGCTCAGGCGCCGATGACCCAGAGATGGCCGAAATCGCCGTGGAATGCCAGCAAGAGTGTTATGACCTGTTCGTCCTGGCGGCACAGCAAGAGAAAGAGTGGGCCGAATATCTGTTCCGTGACGGCTCCATGATTGGCCTGAACAAAGACATCCTGTGCCAGTATGTGGAATACATTACCAATATCCGCATGCAGGCCGTCGGCCTGGGTTCACCGTTCCCTACCCGCTCCAACCCAATCCCGTGGATCAACGCCTGGCTGGTGTCGGATAACGTGCAGGTGGCTCCGCAGGAAGTTGAAGTCAGCTCTTACCTGGTCGGCCAGATTGACTCTGAAGTCAACGCCGACGACCTGAGTGATTTCGAGCTGTAAGTGGCGGCACCAACCATCACGCTGCGTGCCACCGGTACGCAGCTCTCCTGCCCCGAAGGTGAGAAGTGCCTGCTCGACGTGCTGGAACTGCATGAGGTGGAGGTGGAATACCAATGCCGCTCCGGCTATTGCGGTGCCTGCCGAGTGAAATTACTGAAGGGTGAGGTCGCTTACCACCAGCAGCCGTTGGCATTTATCAATCACGGTGAGATCCTGCCCTGCTGCTGCATGCCCGCCATGGATATCGAGCTGGAAATCTAACTCAATAAAATAATCATCGATCACTGAATACCCTAAGAATTTCAAGTTGCAGCTAGGTGGTAAAGGTGTGAATCCCCAGGAGCTTACGTTTAGTAAGTGACTGGGATGAACACCCGTAGCCAACAACGCTGCAGCTTGAAAGGCGGCGGGTATCAATGCCGAAGACGAAAAATCTCAAGCACTCGCAAAGCGTGTAACAACACAATCCCACAGCGAATATCCCTTATATTATTATGATCCATAAGGGATATATCACCGCCATAAACTCGTTTCTACTCGATAATTTCCACAATTTCCAGCCAGCCGTTTTTGCCGCAAACCTGGCCGCCATTTAGCCAACGGCGCAGCATATCCATAGCCAGCATCGCGACCGACTCCTGACGTAAACGCAGGCCATGACGTGATGCACGATAGCTCACCGTCTGGCCAATACTGCCTTTTGGCGTATGCAGAGCAACGCTGACACGATCCCCTGCCATGGCGCTAACCGCCAACGCCAGCTGCGCGCCGGTGAGCTGCGCCAAAGACTGGGCTCGCGCCAGCACCGTTGCCAACGTTTCGGAGCAATGCGCCGGTAACAGTTCGCCACCGGCTAGCGGGGCCGCTTCGCTCTGCAACTGCAGGTTGATTAGGCCGGCGGTAAATTGCTCGCTCAGCGCCAGCGTCAAGTTCTGCTGCTGTAAGCGTTGCGTCAGCTCTGCCGGTAGCCCAGCCGTACCTTCAAAAATCGTATTGTCACCCGCAACCTGCCGCACTCTCTGCCAGGCTTGTTCCATCGCGGCACGCTGAGCCTGTGGGCCAGTCAATTTCAGTTCAATAATCGGGCTGGAAGAGCGATAGCCCAGTACGACACCCGGCGGCAAAGGCATGCCGTCCAATTCAGCAGCCAAGTCGCTTTCCGACGTCCCGAAGGTGGTAAGACGAAGACACAACGGCGGCTCAGGTAAAGTAAAGCCTTGGCGCAGGCGTGGCAGGATCTGCTCTTCTACCATCACTTTAAATTCGGAAGGCACACCCGGCGTAAAGAACATCCGGCACTTATTCAACGTTAAGGCAAAGCCGCAGGCGGTACCTACACGGTTATCCAGCATTTCCGCATTAGCCGGGATCTGCGCCTGTTTACGGTTTGAAGCCGCCATCGGACGGCCGCGCTCCGCAAAGTAGGCTTCCATACGGGCGATCCATTCGGGATGTTCGACCAATTCAGTACCGCAAGCCTTTGCTGCCGCCAACGCGCTGAGGTCGTCGCTGGTTGGCCCCAGACCGCCGTTGACGATCAGCACGTCGGCGATATGGCTGCGTTCCTGTAGAATTTCGATCAGAGAGGAGAGGCTATCCCCCACCGTTTCGCGCCCGCTCATCGGTAAGCCTTGCTGGAACAGGTAATCTGCCAGCCAGGCAGCATTGGTATCAATAATTTGCCCATGCAGCACCTCATCACCGGTACTGAGCATCTCCACCCTTAACATTGATCTCTCCCTTTATGTTCAGATCCCTCCACTATAGAAGCCCGTAAACAACTTTTCACCAAATAGCTGCGGCTAATAGTGCTACAGGCAGGGGGAGCAGTATGAACAGGGAGTTTCGTTAACTTATGATTTGGTCAACAATCCTCGCAGCAATAGTTCCAGCGCGGCAACACTTCCCGCCAGCCGCGTATTGCCGTCATCACCGTCCGCGATCCAGAACGCAGCCTCAGCCAAGCTACCGTAGATCAGCGATGCTAGCGCCTGGGGATCGACCTTAGCGACGATACCTTGTTGGATAAGGTTGTCTATCAGCCGCCGCATCGACTCAACACAATGGCGTTGCGAGTCCGGCGAAGCTCCGCCCAGCACCGCCCTGGCGTCGCGAAGCACGATGCGCTGGAATTCCGGCTCCAGCGCCATATCCAGATAGGCACGACAACGGCGGAGGAAACCTTCCCACGCATCTTCGGCGGTGTCGGAGATGAGTTGTAGGCGCGCATCCATCTCGGCGTCGATTTGTTCCACCACTGCCGTCAGCAACCCTTTCTTGTCACCAAAGTGATGATAAAGCGCGCCACGGGTCAAGCCCGCCTGCGCGGTGAGTTCATCCATCGAGGTCTCGGCGTAGCCGTGCTCTCTGAAGACGTTACGGGCAGTTACCAACAATGTGGCACGGGTTTCTTCCATTTCTGCGCGGGTGCGGCGAGCCATTGATGTTCCCCTTTAGATACGTTACGTATGTTTATTTACATACACTTCGTATGAATATACACTCCTTTTCATACGTTCCGTATGTATTATCACCGCGCTATGCCACTAAGGCAAGCGACGCCCCCTGGAGACTGAGATGGCTAACCCTTATAGAGAACTGTTCACCGCTCCCGGCACCAAGAGCTTAGCTCTGGCCGGACTGCTGGCACGGCTCCCGCTGTCGATGACTGGCATCGGCATCATCACCATGTTGTCACAGCTGCGTGGCAGCTTCGCTCTGGCCGGTGCCGTATCCGCCACCTTCGTGCTGGCCTACGCTCTGCTATCGCCACAGATATCTCGCTTGATGGATCGCCACGGACAGAGCCGAGTACTGCCAGCTGCGACGGCCATCAGCGTCATCGGGATACTGCTTCTACTCGCCAGTTCCTGGTGGCTGGCACCCAACTGGACTTTGTTCGCAGGTGCCTTACTGGCCGGTTTTATGCCCAGCATGTCGGCGGTAGCGCGGGCACGCTGGACAGCTATCTACCAGGGCCAACCGCGCTTGCAGACGGCCTATTCGCTTGAGACAGTGCTCGATGAAGTCACCTTCATCACCGGGCCGCCGCTGTCAGTTGGCCTGTCCGTAGCGCTATTTCCACAAGCTGGCCCATTAGCGGCGGCGATACTTCTCACCATAGGAGTGCTGGCCCTTATCGCACAGCGCAGCACCGAACCGTTGGTCAAAAAACATGACGCTACTTCGGGCCTGCCAGGATCTGTCATCAAACTGACGAGCGTGCGATTGCTGGCACTGCTGATGATGGCGATGGGTATCATCGTCGGCACTGTTGATATCGTCAGCGTGGCCTTCGCCGAGCAACTGGGGCAACCAGCGGCGGCCAGTCTGGTTCTATCTGCCTATGCCGTAGGATCATGCCTGTCAGGTCTGCTGTTTGGCGCACTCAAGTTACCTATCCCATTATCCCGCCTGCTGTTGCTGGGTGGGCTGGCGACAGCTGTGACAACGCTGCCCCTGCTGCTGGCAGGCAACATTGCCACATTAGCCACTGTGGTGTTCGTAGCAGGTCTGTTTTTCGCGCCAACGATGATCGTGGCAATGTCGCTTATCGAACGCCAGGTACCAAAGCGCCAATTGACGGAAGGCATGACCTGGCTGCTGGCCGCTCTAAATGTCGGGGTTGCGCTGGGAGCAGCCGTATCCGGCCAGGTAGTGAATGAAAGCGGTGCGCGTGCTGGATTTGTTATAGCCCTGTGCGCGGGCGCTTTGGTGCTGTTGGTCGCTCTTTGGGGGAGTCAGCGCCTGCGTGACTCATCCGTACCAAATGCCGCGTGATATGGGCACTACCTGTTTTCCCTACTCACAAGGAGCTTAACTATGGATAAATCTTCAAGTACTGCGCCTCAAACGTCTACCCGACACCAATGGTTGGCCGTCACCGCCATAGGTCTTGCCACCTTTTCGGTGGTCACGACGGAAATGCTACCGGTCGGCCTGCTGACACCGATTGCCGACACTCTGGAGACATCCACTGGCACTGCAGGCCAGATGATCTCGCTGCCAGCAGTGCTGGCGGCCTTGTTCGCGCCGCTGGTGGTGATTGCATCTGGTGGTATGGATCGGCGCAGGATCCTGTGCGGATTACTGGGCCTACTGGCTATCGCCAACATTGTATCGGCATTGGCGCCGAACATGGCTTGGATGCTGGCTGCTCGTGTTCTCGTCGGCTTTTGTATGGGGGGAGTCTTGGCTATCGCAGGTGGCTTGGCTTCCCGGCTTGTTCCTGATAACTCCATCGGATTGGCAACCTCCATTATCTTTGGTGGTGTAGCGGCCGCTTCTGTATTTGGGGTTCCACTCGGAGCGCTGGTCGGTGACTTTGTGGGGTGGCGCTGGGCTTTTGGCAGTATGGCGTTGCTTAGCGTGTCGGTGTTGGTTTTGCATCTTGCCGTCGTTCCTGCACTCCCCGTTGCCAGTTCGGCTACCCTACGCCAGTTCGGCAAACAACTCGGTAATCGGAAGCTGCAAGTCGGGTTATTTCTGACGTTACTGCTGGTAGCCAGCCACTTCATGGTCTTTACCTTCGTGCGCCCGTTACTGCTGTCAGTACCGAGATTCGATACGCAATGGATTAGCGCGCTGCTTTTCGCCTACGGCTTTGCAGGCATTGTTGGCAACTTCTTGGCAGGTATCATCGCGGCGCGGTGCACGACCCTGACCTTGATAGCGGTCTCGATGGGCCTACTGCTCACTCCGGTGCTATTCCTGACCATTGGTGACTCCTACATCAGCGGTGGAGTGGTACTGCTAGTTTGGGGGCTGGCCTATGGCGGTGTATCAGTCGGTCTAATGACATGGACAATGAAAGTCGCACCGCGAGCCGTAGAGATTGCTACCGCACTGTATGTGGGCGTATTCAATATCGGCATTGCATTGGGGGCATGGGCAGGTGGCCAAGTTGTGGATGAACTTGGCATGACCGCCAACCTCTGGCTGGCCGGAGGCATCGCCGCCATCGCCTTACTGCTGTCTTTCGGTATCAGTCTGGCGGAACACAGAAGCGAAGCGACAAAGCAGCGGGCTGGCTCGCTAATGAACTGACTGGACAGAGAGCCCCCTTCTGATACCGCCGCGGCCTCACTCACAATCGTAAACATAAATGTACATCAGACGTAACGTCGGTTTGACACAAAATCGGCAATCAACTATTCTGCCGCACTAAAAATAGGGCTCCCAAAAACGCCCCTAAATTATCCAATAGCAGAGAAAAACGTGAAGAATCGCACGCTGGGCAGTGTTTTTATTGTGGCAGGCACCACCATTGGTGCAGGGATGCTGGCTATGCCCCTGGCGGCAGCGGGCGTAGGTTTTGGCGTAACGCTGGCACTGCTGGTCGGGCTGTGGTTATTAATGTGCTATACCGCGCTGTTGCTGGTCGAAGTTTATCAGCATGAGCAGGCGGACACCGGTCTGGGAACGCTGGCCAAACGTTATCTGGGCGGCGGTGGTCAGTGGCTTACCAGTTTCAGCATGATGTTCTTGATGTATGCGCTGACCGCGGCCTATATCAGCGGCGCTGGCGAACTGCTGGCTGTCAGCATCAGCCAGTGGACGTCTCAGGACTTCCCGACTTACCTCGGCGTGCTGCTGTTCACCCTGGTCGCAGGGGGGATCGTCTGCATCGGCACCCATTCGGTGGATCTGTTCAACCGTATTCTGTTTACCGCCAAGTCGATTTTCCTGATCGTCATGCTTGGCCTGATGATGCCGCACATCCAGCAAACCAACCTGCTGACGCTCCCGCTGGAACAAGGGCTGGCGCTCTCGGCCATCCCGGTGATCTTCACTTCGTTTGGTTTCCACGGCAGCGTACCCAGCATCGTCAACTATATGGGCGGTAACATCCGCAAGCTGCGTTGGATCTTTATCATCGGCAGTGCCATCCCGTTAGTGGCTTATATCTTCTGGCAGTTGGCGACGCTGGGCAGCATCAGTTCCACCACCTTTGTCGGCATTCTGGCACAACAGGCCGGGCTGAACGGTTTACTGCAAGCGGTGCGTGACGTGGTTGCGTCGCCTCATGTCGAGCTGGCGGTACACCTGTTTGCCGATTTGGCGCTGGCAACCTCGTTCCTGGGGGTTTCACTCGGGTTGTTCGACTTCCTGGCCGATCTGTTCAAACGCCAGGATAACGTGCGGGGCCGTTTGCAGACCGGTGCCATCACCTTCCTGCCGCCATTGGCATTTGCGCTGTTCTATCCACGCGGTTTTGTGCTGGCACTTGGGTTTGCGGCGATTGCGCTATCCGTACTCGCCCTGCTGCTACCTTCATTGCTGGTCTGGAAAACTCGTCGGCGGCATCAGGCCAGCTATCGAGTCTGGGGCGGAACGCCAGCGTTGGCGTTGGTGTTTGTCTGTGGGGTGGCGGTGATCGCCATTCAGATCAGCATCGCCAGCGGTCTGTTACCGGCCATCGGCTAACAGAAAAAAATGGGCGCAGCATATGCGGCGCCCGTTTAATAGCAGGTAGTATTAGAAGCC
The DNA here is from genome assembly GCF_059697885.1 of Serratia sp. NCCP-200. Lineage (NCBI taxonomy): Bacteria > Pseudomonadati > Pseudomonadota > Gammaproteobacteria > Enterobacterales > Yersiniaceae > Serratia > Serratia sp. NCCP-200. The sequence goes on along the minus strand of NZ_BAAKUJ010000001.1, from coordinate 587,036 downwards.
CACGCCCACACCGATATAAGGGCCATCGGCTATCGCGTTGTCGCGGTTGCCGTCTTTACCTTCGATGTTGATGTAACGATAACCGACATCCACATTGAACGGACGCACGTTTAAGCGCACCCCGCCATTAGCTTCGTTGTAGGCTTTTGCCCCGCTGGTCAAAGACTCCGGCGCAAAATAGCCTTCGCCATACAGGCTGAGATAGCGGTTGAGATCCCATTGCAGACCGCCTCCTAATGCCAATGCCCCACCATCTTTGCCATCTTTCGGGCTAAGATAAATGGCCTTGCCGCCCACGGTGGCCGTCAAAGGCCCAACCGGCAGGCCGAAGCTCAGCCCCAGGCTCCCGATGTCACCATCATGATCGCTACGGATCCAGTTGCCGTTGATCCCCAGGCCCGCTGTTGTGCCCCCCAAGCCGACGCCCAGGTTGGTGTAATGTTCCCCTGCCTCACCGCTCACGCTGATCGCATTGGCAGAGCCAGCCACAAACAGCAAACCTGCTGCGCACGCGACTAAAGTTTTGTTCATTATTGATCCTTTTCATTCTTCATCATCAAGGAGTGATGATGTCTGGCACCGTAAAAAATACGCGGGTAAGTGTAACTGAATTGTCATCAATTCCCGGCTAATTTAAAGCAATAAGCCGTTAATTTTTCAATAAACTGTAAACAAATACCAATCAGTTACCCCAAAATTACAACGATAAGCGCTACCTATTTGCCGAGGACTGAGAATAAGTCTACAACTAGTAGTGCCTTTGATGGAGGTCAGCAGGGCTGGCCTTTTCATTAGTTAATATGATGAAGATCTGCAGCACCCGACACTGAGCTATCAACTTAACTGCAACACAGTAAGGAGCAATTGATGAGCAAGAAAGGATTAACTACCGCGGCTGGCGCGCCCGTTGTTGATAATAATAACGTGATCACCGCCGGTAAGCGCGGCCCGATGCTACTTCAAGACGTTTGGTTCCTGGAAAAACTGGCCCACTTTGACCGCGAAGTGATCCCAGAGCGTCGTATGCATGCCAAGGGGTCTGGAGCTTACGGCACCTTTACCGTAACCCACGATATAACCAAGTACACCCGCGCAAAAATCTTTTCTGAGATTGGTAAGCAAACCGAGATGTTCGTCCGCTTCTCTACCGTTGCCGGTGAGCGCGGGGCTGCCGACGCCGAACGTGATATCCGCGGCTTTGCCATGAAATTCTATACCGAGGAAGGTAACTGGGATCTGGTCGGTAACGATACCCCGGTGTTCTACCTGCGCGATCCACTGAAATTCCCAGACCTGAACCACGTGGTAAAACGCGATCCGCACACCAACCTGCGCAATCCGGTATATAAATGGGACTTCTTCTCCCATCTGCCTGAGTCACTGCACCAGTTGACCATCGACTTCAGCGACCGTGGCCTGCCTAAATCCTACCGTCATATGCACGGTTTCGGCAGCCACACCTTCAGCTTTATCAATGCTAATAACGAGCGTTTCTGGGTCAAGTTCCACTTCCGCTGTGAGCAAGGCATCGAAAACCTGATGGACGATGAAGCAGAAGCCATCATCGCCAAAGATCGTGAAAGTTCGCAGCGCGATCTGTTCGATTCCATCAAGAACGGTGACTTCCCGCGCTGGAAACTGCAAATCCAGATCATGCCAGAGCATGAAGCGTCACAAACCCCGTATAACCCGTTTGACCTGACCAAAGTCTGGCCGCACGGCGACTACCCGCTGATCGATGTCGGCTTCTTCGAACTGAACCGCAACCCGGATAACTACTTCTCCGAAGTAGAACAAGTGGCCATGAACCCAGCCAACGTGGTGCCTGGCGTCAGCTTCTCCCCGGATAAAATGTTGCAGGGCCGTCTGTTCTCCTATGGCGATGCGCACCGCTACCGCCTGGGCGTCAACCATCACCAAATCCCGGTCAACGGTGCCAAATGTCCGTTCCATAACTACCATCGCGATGGGGCGATGCGTGTAGATGGTAACAGCGGCAATGGCGCAACCTATGAGCCAAACAGTTTTGGGGTGTTCCAGGAGCAGCCAGATTTCAGCGAACCACCATTGAGCATCGAAGGTGCCGCCGATCACTGGAATCATCGTGAAGACGACGATTACTACAGCCAACCGCGCGCGCTGTTCAATCTGCTGAGTGCCGAGGAGCACCAACGTATGTTCACCCGTATCGCCGGTGAACTGTCGCAGGTGCCAGAACAGATCCAACGCCGTCAGGTTGAGTTGTTCACCAAAGTACATCCCGATTACGGCAGCGGCGTAGCCAAGGCCTTGGGCCTGAAATAATTTTTTACACCAATAGCAAGGCCGCCCTCGGGCGGCCTTTTTCGCAACGCTACAGGTTATGCCTGCAGTTGGCTACTCGCCCACTGTTGTAGACGACGGCGCGAAATCTTGATGCCGCCGTTTTTTAACTCGTCGGGCAACGCCAATGCGGCAATCGGCCGCTGGAAGTTCGCCAGCCGGTCCTGCGCCCAAAGCATTAACCCTTCCAGCGTCAACTCGCCTTCCAGATCGACCACCGCTACCGGACGTTGGCCAAACTCCGCATCGTCAATCGGCACGATAAACACCTGCAACACCTGTGGATGCGCGGCAAAAACACGTTCCACATCTTCCGGCTGAACGCCTTCCCCGCCGCTGAAGAACAGGTTATCCAGCCGGCCAATAATACGCAGTTCACCCTGCTCCATCGCGCCACGATCGCGGGTATGGAACCATCCTTGATCGTCGGTAATAGGTACTAGCCCGCCCCGCAGCCAATAACCCAGTGCCAGGCTGGTGGAGCGGATCCAGACTTCCTGATCCACCAGGCGTATTTCACGGCCTGGTAAAGGTGCCCCAACGCCGGGCAGCTCGTCGGCACGCTTGGCGCAAACCGTTGAAGCCAGCTCCGTCAAACCATAGCCGCACCAGCAGTGGATCCCTACCGCCTCGGCCTGCTGGGTGAGTGACACCGGGATCATCGCCCCGCCGAGCAACACTTCTTTTAGCGCATGCTTGGCCATCGGTTCAGACAGCAGGCGCCAAAGTTGAGTGGGCACCAGCGAAGCATGGGTGCATCCCGCCAGCGCATCGGCCAAAGGTTGCATTTCACGCACCACAAGCTGTGCCCCCACCGCCAGCCAGCGCCAGATAATACCCTGACCAGACACGTGAAACAGCGGCAGCGAGAGCAGCCAGCTATCCTGTGGCTGAAACTCCAGCAGTTGCAACACGCCATCAGCACTGGCAAGGTGGCCGGCATAGCTATGGGCGGCGGCTTTTGGCAAGCCGCTGGAGCCGGAAGTCAGCGTCAACGTTGCCAGTCTTTGTTCATCCCACGGCAGCAGCTGCAAGTGGCACTCATCAACGCCCGGCGGCGACAAGACGATCGCCCCAGGGGGCAACTCAGGCAAGCCATCCGGGCTGAAAGCAAAATCGATATCCAGATCCGGCAGCAAAGCCGCCAGCATCGGCGCCGGCAGCGTCGGATTGAGCGGCAGCAGGCGCGCACCACACTGCAAGAGCGCCAGATAGGCCAACAGCAGCGGATAGCTGTTTTTCCCACACAGCAGCACGCCGCTACCGGGTAATACGCCCTGGCGCTGAAAGTCGGCAGCCAGCACTTCTACCTGCCGTTGCAACATCAGCCAACTGACCGGCTGTTGTTCAAAGATCACCGCGGTCGCCTGCGGGCGCTGTTTGGCCCAATGCCGCCACGGCCAATCACTCAACTGCGCCATACACACTCCAAGGTATCAATGCCCAATAACGGCAAGGTGCTCTCTGGCCAGCTGCGTATCAACTGGGCCTGCATCAGGTTCAACGTATCCAAACCTGGCACCGTTTGCGGCGTCAGCCAATGCGCGATGCGCGCCAGCTGCGTCAACCCCAGACTGGACTCAATGCTGGAACTGATCACCGCCACCAATCCGGCCTGATGCGCCTGCATGACCAGTTCACGGCAGCGGGCCAGGCTCCCCACCAAGGTCGGCTTGATCACAATCGCTGCCACGCCCGGCTCGGCCTGCACGACAAAATCGGCTTCACGCACGCTTTCATCCCAGGCGATGGCAATACCGGTTGCCTGGGCAAACTCACGGGATTCGTCACGGGTTTTGCAGGGCTCTTCCAGAAACGCGATGCGATCGCGCCACGCTGGGTTAACGTATTTGGCAAAGCCGTCCGCTTTGGCCCGGCTCCAACTGCGGTTGGCATCGAGCCTTAGCTTGAGGTCAGGTAAGGCTTCCAACAGGACATTGACGACCATGCCATCCCGCACCGCCTCATACATCCCCACCTTCACCTTGGCCACTTTCTCCCCCGGCAGCGCGGCCAACAGGTCGAACAGCTCGTCCGGATCGCCAGTGCACAGCGGCGCCTTGCGATAATCGGCCTGCATTGGCAATTGCCCAGCCAGTTCTGCGAGGGCACAACTGGTGCCGAAAGCCACCGACGGCAACTCGCTTTCCGCAGGCAGTTCACCCGCAGCCCAAGCCTGCACCCAGGCCAAGGTAGCCTGCTGCGCCTGCTCGAGTGTCTCCTGGCTGAACTCCGGTAAGGGGGCTATTTCCCCCCATCCTTGCTGCCCATCCTGTTGCAGGTGGATCAGCAAGCCATCTCGGGTTTTCAGCCGCTGATTGCGCAGCACCACGCCCGCCTCCATCGGCAGGCTATAGCGATAGATCGCAGCAACACGGGTTAGTGCCGTCATTACGGGTTACGCTTGAATTTGCTGAAGTCAGGCTGGCGTTTTTCGATAAATGCGTTGCGCCCTTCCTGACCTTCATCGGTCATATAGAACAACATGGTGGCGTTACCCGCCAGCTCTTGCAGCCCGGCCTGACCATCGCAGTCGGCGTTCAGTGCGGCCTTCAGGCAGCGTAGGGCCATTGGGCTGTTCTGCAACATTTCACGGCACCAGCGCACGGTCTCTTTTTCCAGATCGGCCAACGGCACCACGGTATTCACCAGGCCCATATCCAGCGCCGCAGCGGCGTCGTATTGGCGGCACAGGAACCAGATCTCACGGGCCTTCTTCTGGCCGACGATACGCGCCATGTAGGATGCGCCCCAGCCGCCGTCAAAGGAACCGACTTTCGGCCCGGTCTGGCCAAAGATGGCGTTATCGGCCGCAATGGTCAGATCGCACATCATATGCAGCACGTGACCGCCGCCGATGGAGTATCCGGCCACCATCGCCACTACCGGTTTAGGGCAGGTGCGGATCTGGCGTTGGAAGTCCAGCACGTTCAGGTGGTGCACGCCGCTGTCATCACGATAGCCGCCGTAGTCACCGCGCACTTTCTGATCGCCACCGGAACAGAAGGCTTTATCCCCGGCACCGGTAAGAATGATGGTGCCGATACCGTCGTCATAGCGCGCGTTCGACATCGCCTCGATCATTTCCTTCACCGTGTGCGGGCGGAAGGCGTTACGCACCTGCGGGCGGTTGATGGTGATTTTGGCAATGCCATCGCTGGACTTGTGGTACAGGATGTCTTCGAAATCACCCGAGCAGTCCTGCCAGTCGATCGCGGCGTACAGTTGTTCTTCATTGGGATACAGCATGTTTGGTTCCTTTTTTAGCAAGAAATGCATCGAGCGCGGCGGCAAAATCTGCCGGATTGGCCAGATGAGCGTTATGACCCGCTTCTGGCACGATTTGCAATGGCAAACCGGCATCACGCGCCAACGCCTGAAATTTGTGATCGTCAGCACCGCATAACACCATCACTGGCAGTGCCAACTGTTGTAACTGTGGCACCAGCCAAGGTTGCCGCCCGAGAGACGTCGCCTCCAGCATATCGGCAATGGCCGGGCCATGATTATCTGCACGGGCGGCGATCAGCGCCTCGCGGTGTACCGGGCTGAGGTTGGCAAAGACCGGTTGGAGATACCAATCGGCCAATACCGTTTTGATGCGTTCGGTGCGGAAACGCTTCGCCCAGGCGGCATCATGGGCACGCCGCTGGGCACGTAAATCCTCGTTCTCCAACCCTGGATTACCGCCTTCGATCACAATACCTTGTAGCCCTTGCGCTTCTCCGCAGCAAGCATGGTACATGGCGATGCGCCCACCGAGTGAATAGCCCACCAGCCAGTAACGCTCAATATTATGCTGCTGCAGCGTGGCAGTGATTTGCCTGCTGACGTCGGCAAAGTCCAGGCAGGATTGATCGGCAGAATCGCCATGGCCGGGTAAATCAATCGCCAGCGAGGGCCACTGTTCGCAACGCGAGGCGATCACCCGCCACTCATTGTTGTTCCCTAGTAGACCATGCAGCCAGATCAACCATGGCCGCTGGCTTTCGCCTTGTTGTAGCACGCGGGAAGCCAGCATCAGTTTGCCCCCATTCTTTGTACCAGATGTTGCAAGGTTTCTGCGCCATCGCTCGGCGGCACCTGCAACTCAATCAGCGTGGCTCCGCTGTGACGCCAGGCTTTTTCCACTGCCTGCTGCAACTGCCCCCAGTTTTCCGGACAAGCATAATCAAGCTGGAACATGGCTGCCGCCTGGCTGAACTCCACGTCCTGCGGCATACAGTAAAACCGCTGGCGCTCAGGTTCCGGCGTTGGCAACAGAGAGAAAATCTGCCCGCCATTGTTGTTCACCACGATCAGCACCGTGGGCGCTGAACATTGGCGCAACAGTGCCAGAGCGTTCAAATCGTATAGCGCGGAGAGATCGCCTACCACGGCCAACGTCGGCTTGGCTGTAGCACGCTGAACCCCAGCTGCGGTGGAGATTAAGCCGTCGATACCGCTGGCCCCGCGGTTGCTGAACACCGGATAACCGGCAGGCAACTGGGTTAAGGCATCTATCAGGCGCACAATCAGGCTATTGCCGAGAAACAGCTGGCCGTTCTCCGGCAACAGCTCAGGCAGGCGATGGGCCAGTTGCGCCTCACCAAACCGGTTAACCAGGTATTGCGAAGTCGCATCGAGGGCATCATCCGCCAACGCGGACAGATCGCCAGCCCAAGGTGAGCGAGGTTGCGCCGGATGCAGATCGAGCCACTCGCCAACGGTAGAACGAATACGGCGGCCACGATGATGCGCAGGATCGAGGCGCCCAGGCAGATCGTCGATCAGCCAGAACTCCTCCGGCTGGCAGCGCTCCTGCCACTGTAGCAGGCGTTTGCCCGTCAGGCTGCTGCCAAACTGCACCACCACCTGCGCACTGGCCAACAGATCGCGAGCCTGTGGGTTCGCCAACCATAAGTCGGCACAGGGCAGCGGTTGCCCCGTTTGCGAGAGGGCATCGCCGATCAGCGGCCAACCGAGCATGTCCGCCCATTCAGCCAGTTGCACGCCATCTTCCGCCCCCATCCTGCCTGCGATAATCACACCGCGCTTCTGCCGCCAGAAAAACCAGTCCGGCTGCTTGATAACCTGATGGGGATCCATTTCACGCAGCCAAGGGTGCGTATCCTGCCACCAGTCCCCTAGCTCCGCCGACCACTGCTCATACTGCTGTTCATCTCCGCCATATAACGGCTCCGCAAACGGGCAGTTGATATGCAGAGCACCGTGCCGCAGACGCGCCATCGCGCTGTCCAGGGTAGACACCAGCCAGCGAGCCGGAATATCCGGGCTTGGGCGTGGCAGATCGATGTTCAAGGTAGGGTGGCTCGAGTAGAGGCCGTTTTGGCGGATCGCCTGATTGGCACCGCAGTTAATCAACTCCGGCGGGCGATCGGCGGTGAGAAACACCAGCCGCTCCCCAGTTAGCCCGGCTTCGATCAGGGCAGGATAAAGATTTGCCGCCGCGGTACCCGAGGTGACGATCACCGCCACCGGCTCACGCGTGGCCTTTGCCAGGCCCAGCGCTAAATGGCCCAGGCCCCGCTCATCGAAATGAGTATGACAGACAAAAGCGCGGTTCGCGGCAGCGGCCAGAGTCAGAGGCGTTGAGCGCGATCCCGGAGCGATACAGACATGCCGCACTCCATGGCGGACCAGCGTTTCCAACAACAACGCCGCCCACCGGCGATTAAAAACACTTGTCGACATATTTCGCTCATCAGTAGTAAACAGAGGTTACGCGCCGAAGCCTACCCAAACGAGGTAGCGAACCGGGGATCATAACTCTGAATTATATAAGTAATTATCTTTACGGCTTTTGCGCTGGCGCAAAAACGCCGTATTTCCCTGTGGCAGGTGGCCTGCAATAAATCAATTTCGACCCATCAATGCCCAATAGCGCCCCGAAAGAGAACAAAAAAGAAACATATAAAACACAACAAGTTTACACACGAAGATCGGCCTGCTCAATGTGCCGGCCCAGAATGTTCTGACTGCAACAGCGTGCGCAAGCCCGCCGCCTTGTTGTCGATCTCTTGCCACTCCTGCGCCGGATCGGAACCGACGACAATCCCCGCCCCGGCATACAGCTCAACCCGAGCATCCTCGATCTGGCAAGAACGCAGCGCAACGCAAAACTCCGCCTGTGATGCAGAAAGATAACCCGCAGAGCCGGCATACCAACCGCGGGAAAAAGGCTCATGCTGGCGGATAAACTCTAGCGAGGCCTGGCGCGGCAGCCCGGCGACCGCAGCCGTCGGTTGCAGCCGTTGCAGGCAATCGGCATCATCACCCTGGTTCAGTTGCCCTTCAATACGCCGCCGCAGATGCTGTACCTTGCGCAACCGCACCACTTCTGGTGGCAACACATCGACCGCTCTGGCACCGCCTTGCAAACGCTGACAGATATCATCAACCACCAGCAGGTTTTCCTGTTGGTTCTTGCCGTCTTGCAGCAACCATTGGGCCAGTGCCTGGGCTTGCCGCTCATCGGGATGGTTGGCAACCGTCCCCGCCAACGCTTCGGTCAGCAAATGTTTTCCCTCACGCAGGTACAATCTTTCCGGGCTGGAGCCAAGAAATGCGGAATGTGCATCAAAGCGCAGCATAAAGTGGTAGCATTGGTGATTCACCCTGCGGCTGGCGGCCATCATCGCAGGGGCAAACAACGGACTTTCCAACGTCAACACCGAGCTGCGCGCCAAGACCACCTTATCCATCTGCTGCCGATTTATCGCCTTCAGCGCATCGCGCAGCATGATTTCCCACCCGGAACGTTCCGGCTGATGCTGCACCGACAGCACTTTCACCTGTAAATTCTCGATCGGTTTGGTTACCAGCAGATTTTCAAGCCAGGCAAGCGCCGCTTGGGCGTCATCACTCAATGCCTGTTCAGAAAACAGGTTTAGCGTCAGTTCACACTTGCCTTGGCGGTTGAGAATTTCCAGACGCGGCAAAAACAGCTGGGCGTCACCGTCAAAGGCAGTCAGCCCCCATAAACGGGCTGCTGGATAGGCATTCACGAATGCCTGCGCCATTGAAGGGTGTGAAAACTGCCGTAAAGCACCGCATACCGCCGCCTCCTGCCGCCCTTCGCGATGACGCCAGTAGAATTGAGGGAACAGCACCTGCGCCGCCAGCCACTCCAGCAACATATCGCTCAGATGGCCGGGAACCACCAGAGTTAACTGCCGAAATCCGGCTTCACGGGGAAAGTCGTGCCCAAGCTGCTGACGTAACCGCCGCAGCACTCCCGAAAGTTGTTCCACTGCCACCTCATTAACCAAACGCTATGTGGGGAATTATACGGTAAATCAACCCTCACGGGCGGAAAAATAGCGTCTATTAACCCATACCTTGCGTCGCTAATTATTTATTAAAATTAAAGTTTAAGATTAAAAAACAACCACACGCGCGCGGCGGAACTATACTTAGAAGTCATGTTCCTGCCGCAGTGAAATCTTGTCATATCAAATCGATAGTTAAATCAAGATGTTCACAGCCTCCCAACGGTATTAACCCGCTGTCCTTTGGGCCAGATGTAAGGAGCTTTTTGCGTGAAAGAAATACTTATCAATTGGTTAAAGAAGCAGCGCCGACACCCCAAAGTGGCTCGGTTGCCCTTACGGCATAACCGTGCCGCGGCCGAAACCCCTCCCGCCAGCAACATCAAGGCAGAGCTGTTTTCGGTCGACCAAATGGAACGCTATGGCCAGCGCCTGGCACGCTCCCATAAGCTGGCAACCCATAAAACGCCCTACTATTTGCTCAAACGTCTCGATAACAACGAGCAGGTGTTAACGGACAGTTGCCGCAGGCTGAGCAACGACAAGAAAAACACCATGACCCCGGCGGGCGACTGGCTGCTGGATAACTTTTATCTTATTGAGGAGCAGATCCGCGTCGTTCGGCACCATCTGCCGAAAACCTTCGGCCGTGGGCTGCCACAGTTAACCGCCCCGCACAATTGCCCACGAATTTTCGATATCGCCACCGAAGCCATTGCTCATGGCGACGGACGATGGGATGCCGAGAGCCTGACGCGCTATATTGCTGCCTACCAAAAAGAGGCCAATCTGACCCTGGGCGAGCTGTGGGCGCTGCCGGGCATGCTGAGGCTGGCACTCATTGAAAACCTGCGCCGCGTGGCGGTAGAAGTGGCTCAGGCACAGGAAGAACGCAGCCTGGCCGATAGTTGGGTGACTAAAATGCTGGAATCGGCGGAAAACGATCCGGCCAACCTGATCATTGTGATTGCCGATATGGCGCGCTCCAACCCGCCCCGCACCAGCGCCTTCGTGGCGGAACTGGTTCGTCGTCTACAGGGGCACGGCACCATGCTGGCGCTACCGCTGACCTGGGTTGAGCAACGCCTGGCCGAAGTCAGCCTGACCTCCGATGAGCTTATCCATCGTTTCAACCAGCAACTGGCGGTCAGCCAACTTTCCGTCAGCAACAGTATCGCTGGCCTGCGGCAACTGAGTGAAATGGATTGGGCAGAATTTGTTGAGACCATGAGCAAGGTCGATCAGACGCTGCGCGAAGACCCCACCGGGGTTTATCCTTTAATGCATTTCGATACCCGTGACAACTATCGCCATGTGATCGAGAGGCTGGCTCGCCACTGTTCTCACAACGAGGTGGAGGTCGCACAACACGCTCTGAATATGGCACGGATCGCCGCCGAAGACCCCCGCAACGATCCACGCACTCACCACATCGGCTATTACCTGATTGACCATGGCCGCACGCAGTTAGAGCAACAGCTTGACGTGCGGCTTAGCCGTATTACGCGCATCCGTCAGGCGCTCAGCCAATCCCCACTGCTTTCCTGGCTGGGCAGCATCAGCCTGCTAACGACGGCCTGCTGGGCCTTGCTGTTACGCCATGCCCATCAAACCGGGCTCACCTGGGGGTTGTTGATCTTGCTGTTCCCATTGGGGATGGTGCTCGCTCAGTTCGTTATTAGTCTGCTCAGTGAGGTCACCACCCGCAGCCGTTCTCCACAGCCGCTGCCAAGGCTGGATTTTTCCTGTGGTATCCCGGCAGAGTTCCGTACGCTAGTTGCCATTCCCACGCTGATAAGCAGCAAGTCCGGCATTGACCAGTTGATCAACACGCTGGAAGTTTGTTATCTGGGCAACGCCATTAAACACCTGCATTTTGCCCTGCTCACCGACTTCAATGACTCGCCTCGGCAACAGCAGCCCGACGATGCCGAACTGCTGGCCTATGCCAGCCAAAAGATGAACGAGCTCAATGCGCAGTATGCTTGCGAAGGGCCAAGCCACTTTTTCCTGTTCCATCGCGATCGCCAATGGAATGAAAAACAGCAGAGCTGGATGGGGCTGGAGCGTAAACGTGGCAAGTTGAACGCGCTGAACGACTGGCTGCGTAACCGTGGCAATGCGTTTACCACTCAGGTTGGCCAAGGGCTGGAGGTGCTGAAAAACGTCAAATACGTGATCACCCTGGACAGCGATACCGTGCTACCGCGTGAAACCGCACACCGGCTGATCGCCGCTATGGCCCATCCCCTGAATCAACCTCAGTATGATGCCAAACTGCAGCGAGTGGTGGAGGGTTATGCCATCCTGCAACCCCGCATGGCCGAAGAGATCCCCGCTTATGGTCAGAGCCGTTATGCTGCCCTGTGCAGCAGCACGCCGGGCAACGATCCTTATACCCAGATGGCTTCAGATATCTATCAGGATCTGTTTGGCGAAGGCTCGTTTATCGGCAAAGGGATTTATGATGTTGACGTCTTCTCCCACAGCCTGAAGGGCACCTGCCCGGAAAACCTGGTGTTAAGCCACGATCTGCTGGAAGGCTGCTATGCCCGTTCCGGTTTATTGAGCGACGTCTTGCTCTATGAGCAGTATCCAAGCAACTATCTGGTCGATGTTGCCCGCCGTACTCGCTGGATCCGCGGCGATTGGCAACTGTTCAACTGGCTGTTGCCCCGGGTCATCACCGAAGACGGTTCGCGGGCCGCTAACCCATTAAGCCCCCTGTCGCGCTGGAAACTGTTCGATAACCTACGCCGCAGCCTGGTAGCCCCCTGCTTCCTGTTGCTGCTGTTCTTTGGCTTAACCTGGCTACCGGATACCCCATACTGGTTGGCGGTGTTCGCCATTATTCTTCTGCTGCCCACGCTGCTGGCGCTGTTGCAGGATGTGGTGCGTAAGCCCCCGCGTCGGCCTGTTATTCAGCACTTGCAGTTGGCACTGAAGGGCTCACTGCATCGGCTGTCTCAGATTGGCCTGCGTCTGGCCGAGCTACCTCATGAAGCCTGGTTCAGCCTGAAGGCCATTGGTATCACCCTGTGGCGTCTGTTGATCAGCAAACGCAATCTGCAAGAGTGGACCAGCTTCGACCAATCCAAACACCACCTGACCGTCACGCTGGCGAATTTTTATCGTAACCTGTGGATCAACCCGTTGGCAGGTGTTGCACTGCTGCTATTGGCCGCTTTTTCCAGCCCGGTAGCGCTGTTAGCCGCTATCCCTCTGGCCGCCTTGTGGATCCTGTCGCCGTACCTGCTTTATTCGCTTAGCCTGGAGCCACAGCGCAGCAAAACGGCCATCGACGATCGCCAGCGCCGTTTCCTGCGCCAGAGCAGCCGCGAAACCTGGGAGTTTTTCGCCACCTTTGTCAACCAGCAGGAAAACTGGCTGCCGCCGGATAACTATCAGGAAATTCCAGAGCCGGTGGTGGCACATCGCACGTCACCCACCAATATCGGGCTGGCGCTGTTAGCCGACCTTACCGCCTATGACTTCGGCTATATCACCCTCAGTTCGGCCTTGCAGCGTATTACCCTGACGTTGAATACGCTCGATCGCATGGAGCATTATCGCGGTCACCTGTACAACTGGTACGACACTCGCACTCTGGAACCTCTGAATCCACGGTATGTTTCCAGCGTGGACAGCGGTAATTTCGCGGGCCATCTGCTAACCCTGAGCGCGGGCCTGCCAGGGTTAGCCATGCAGCCAGTTATCGAGCCAGCCCGTATTCTGGCCGGGTTAGAAGATACGCTGCTGGTACTGGAGCAACACTGGGGTAACGCCGCACCGAAAGGATTAACCAAACTGCGCAAACACTGGGAACAGGCGCAGAATGCCCATCCGGCCGCACTTCAGGCTGAACTCAATGAAATGCGTAACCACTGTAATGGATTGCAGGAACCCGCTCTGCAACAGGGTGACGAGGTCAAACGCTGGGCCGGCAACCTGCACCAGCAGCTCAACGAACTGTGCGCCGAATGGGCATTATGGTTTGGCTGGCTGAGCGACAGCATGCCGGAGCTGGAGCAAATCCCTGGTTTGCATTGGCTGGCCAACCCACCTAAACAACTGACGTTGTCGACAGAACAGCAAATGCAGTTGGATGCCGTACAGCAATTGGCAAGGGAACGCCTTGAACAGTTGGCTCAGCTGACCCAACGCCTGACAGCAATGGCGCAAATGGACTTCAGCTTCCTGTATGACGAAGCCACCCATTTGCTGACCGTCGGTTTCAACTGCGATCAAAACCGTGCCGACAGTGGTAAATACGATCTGCTGGCCTCGGAAATCCGCCTGACCAACTATGTCGCCATTGCCACCAACCAAATTCCACAACGGAGCTGGTTTGCGTTAGGCAGGCTGTTTACGGTGATCGACAAGGAGCCAGCGCTGATGTCCTGGAGCGGCTCGATGTTTGAGTACCTGATGCCGCAACTGGTGATGCCTGCCTATCCCGATACGTTGCTGGTACAGATGTGCCGCTCTGCAGTGGAGCGGCAAATTGCCTGGGGCAAAGAGCGCGGTGTACCGTGGGGGATTTCCGAGTCCGGTTACTTCGGCTTTGACGCTTTGCAAAACTACCAGTATCACGCCTTTGGTGTGCCGGGGTTAGGGCTGCGGCGTGGGCTGGGTGACGACATGGTGATCGCCCCTTACGCTACCATGATGGCGCTGATTGTCGATCCGGACAGTGCCTGTAGCAACCTGGTGGAACTGGAAAAAAACGGTGCCAAGGGCCGTTATGGCTTCTATGAAGCGCTGGACTACACCACTTCACGCCTCAGCCGGGGGCAGCTGTATGTCATTGTCCGCTCCTATATGGCTCACCACCAGGGTATGAGTTTCCTGGCGCTGTCACACCTGTTGCTGGATGCGCCGATGGTGAAACGCTTTGCCAGTTACCCCGCTTTCCAGTCGACCCGTTTGCTGTTGCAGGAACGGGTGCCTGATGCGGTTGAGCTGTACAGCACCCGCCGGCACTTCGAAACCCATGAAGGCGCGATTAAACCGGCCAGCTTCGCCGCGCGTGAGTTCACCCGAGTGGATTCGCCGATCCCGGAAGTCCAGTTGCTGTCGAATGCCAACTACCACCTGATGATCACCCAAACCGGCGGTAGCTACAGCCGCTGGCAGAATCTGGCGCTGACCCGCTGGCGTGAGGATGCCACCTGCGACAACTGGGGGGCGTTCTGCTACCTGCGCGATCCGCAAACCGGCGAGGTGTGGAGCAATACCTGGCACCCTACCGGCGAAACCGAGAAAGGCGGCTATCGCGCGGTCTTCAACGATGCCGGGGCGGAATTCCAACGCAAGCAGGGGCTACTGTCGGTGAAAACCCAGGTGGTGATCTCCCCTGAGGACGACATCGAACTGCGGCGCTTAACCTTGGTGAACCGGGGCAAACAGCCGCGGACCATTGAGATCACCAGCTATGCCGAAGTGGTGCTGGCCCCGGCCAGCAACGATTTGGCGCACCCGGCATTCAGCAATCTGTTTGTCCAAACCGAGCTGTTGCCGGAACAGGATGCCATTCTGTGCCATCGCCGACCGCGTGAGCCGAAAGAGAAATCGCCGTGGTTACTGCATATGATGTCGGTCCAGGGTGCCAGCAGCAAAACCTCCTTTGAAACCGACCGGGCCAAGTTTATCGGCCGTGGCCGCACGGCAGCCAACCCGCAGGCGCTATATCAGAATCAACCCCTGACCAATAGCGCCGGGCCGGTGATCGATCCGATCATCGCCATCCGTCAGCGGATCCGGCTGGAACCCAATGTGCCGCTGACGCTGGATATCTTCTACGGCGTGTGTGAAGACCGCGCCACCAGCCTGGCGATGTTGGAGAAGTATCGCGACCGGCATATGGCCGACCGTATTTTCGAACTCGCCTGGTCGCACAGCCAGGTGGTGTTGCGCCAGTTGAACGCAAACGAAGAAGACGCCAATCTGTTTAACCGTCTGGCCAGCGCGGTGGTGTTCCCGGCGCAGGAAATGCGTGCCGCCAGCAATGAAATCATCAATAACCGCCGCGGGCAGTCCGGCCTGTGGGGCTATTCGATTTCCGGCGATCTGCCGATCGTGCTGCTGTCCGTCACCGACAGTGAGAATATCGGGCTGGTGCAACAGCTCATTCAGGCGCACAACTACTGGCGGTTGAAAGGATTGCTGGTCGACCTGGTGATCCTCAATGAGGATTCTGGCGGCTATAGGCAAGATCTGCAAAATCGGATCATGGGGCTGATCGCCGCCGGGATGGAGTCTTCCCTGACGGACAAACCCGGAGGGATCTTCGTACGTTCCAGTGAACATATGTCATCGGAAGATCACACTTTGCTGCTGAGCGTAGCGCGGATCTATCTGGATGACCGCCGCGGTGGCCTGACGGAGCAGCTCAACCAACGGTTGCAACTGCCGCAAACGCTGCAACAGCCATTGGGGCCGCCAACCGCCTCCTCCAAACTGGCTACCATGGCCAATCTGCCACGTAATCTGCATTCGCCACAGTTGCCAATCATCGACAAACTCCAGTTCTACAACGGATTTGGCGGGTTCTCTGAGGATGGCAGTGAATATGTGATCGCCATGAACGAAAGCAAGGTGACGCCAGCGCCGTGGTCAAACGTTATCGCCAACCCGATGTTCGGCTCGGTGATCTCTGAAAGTGGCCAAGCCTACACCTGGTATGAGAATGCGCATGAATACCGCCTGACGCCTTGGGATAACGATCCGGTCAGCGATCGCAGCGGCGAGGCTTTCTATCTGCGCGATGAAGAGAGTGGTCACGTCTGGTCACCAACGCCGCTGCCCGCCCGTGGGCGCGGTCATTACCTGACGCGTCACGGCTTTGGTTACAGCGTGTTTGAACACCGGGAAGGCGGTATCGACAGCCAGTTGACGATGCTGGTTGCCAAAGACGCTCCGGTGAAACTGTTCCTGCTGACGCTCACCAACACTTCTGGCCGGACGCGGAAGCTCTCGACTACCGGCTATGCCGAGCTAATCCTCGGTGATTTGCGCCAGAAATCGGCGATGCACGTGGTCACCCGCGTAGCCACACCACCTGGTGGCTGTGGCATCCTCGCCACCAACCATTACACCAGCAGCGGATCGCCACGTACTGCGTTCTTCGGCGTTACCGGCGTCCATTGCTCAGTCACCGGCGATCGGCGGGAATTCATTGGCCGTAACGGTTCGTTGGCCGCTCCTGCCGTGCTTAAGCTGCGGCGGTTATCCGGCAAGACCGGTGCCGGGTTGGATCCCTGTGGCGCGGTACAGTCGGCCATCAGCATGATCGATGGCGATCAGCGCAGCTTTGTGTTTGCGCTTGGCCTGGGACAAGATGCCGACGAAGCCGAATCACTGCTGCGCCAGTATCTCAGCGAAGAGGCATTGCAACACGAATTGCAGCAGGTCGATGCCCATTGGGACAAGATCCTCAACAAGGTGCAGATCGGTACGCCTCATCCAGCGGTTAACCTGCTGGCTAACGGCTGGTTGCTGTATCAAACCCTCTCCTGCCGCATTCACGCACGCAGCGGTTATTACCAGTCCGGCGGCGCATTTGGCTTCCGCGATCAGCTCCAGGATACCTTGGCCCTGACACATGCCTTGCCTGAGCGGATGCGTGAGCAGATCCTGCTGTGTGCTTCGCGCCAGTTTGTTGAGGGCGACGTTCAGCACTGGTGGCATCCACCGCAGGGCAACGGGGTGCGCACCCGCTGCTCCGATGATTACCTGTGGTTGCCGCTGGCTATTTGCCACTACCTCGACGCGACCGAAGACTCATCGATCCTCGAAGAACAGGTGGGTTATCTGGAGGCCCGTATACTGGCACCGGGTGAAGAGTCTTCTTATGAACAGCCTGGTGTCAGCTCGAAACAGGAAAGCCTGTATCTGCACGGGGCCAGGGCGCTGAAGCATGGCCTGACCTTTGGCGAGCATGGTTTGCCGCTAATGGGTGCCGGTGACTGGAACGACGGCATGAACATGGTGGGATTGGAAGGCCGGGGTGAGAGCGTTTGGCTGGGCTTCTTCCTGTTCTATATTCTGCAACGTTACGGCAAACTGGCCATCCGCCGCGGCGATCTGGAACTGGCAGAACTGTGCCGCGAGGAAGCAGAAAAACTGCGCGCCAACCTGCACAACAACGCCTGGGATGGCGAATGGTATCGCCGTGGTTACTTCGATAGTGGAGAACCGCTGGGTTCACACCAAGCGGCAGAATGTCGCATTGATGCCATCGCCCAGAGTTGGTCGATCCTTTCCGGTGCGGGTGACAAAGATCGCAGCTCACAGGCAATGCAATCTCTGGACAAGCACCTGGTGGACGACCAGGCCGGCATCATCAAACTGCTGACCCCACCTTTTGACGGCAACGGCCCGAATCCTGGCTACATCCGGGGTTACCTGCCCGGCGTGCGGGAAAACGGCGGTCAATACACTCACGGGGCGGTATGGGCGGTGATGGCGTTTGCCGAGATGGGCAATATCGAGCGCGCCTGGGAACTGATGGCGCTGATCAACCCCATCAACCACAGCCTGGATAGTACTGCGGCGGAGCGCTACAAGGTCGAACCTTATGTCGCCACGGCGGATATTTACGCGGTCGCTCCGCACGTTGGGCGCGGAGGATGGAGCTGGTATACCGGATCGGCGGGCTGGATGTATCGGTTGATCGTCGAGTCGTTGCTGGGGCTAAAACGCCAAGGCAATACGCTTTCCATCCACACCCGCTTACCGGCAGATTGGCCACCGGTCACCCTAACCTACCGTGAAGGGGAGAGCGAATATCACTTCACCCTACGCCAAGGGGAAGGAGAAACGCAGGTGATGATTGATGGTGTGTTGCAGCAGGAAGCGGTGATTACCTTGGCTGATGAGGCTAAAACCTACCTGGTGGAGGTGATACTGGGGCGTTAACATAAGCTATTGGTGTTTATTTTTTGTTCTGGCTATAATGGACATTCAAGCCATTTTAGCCAGAAGGTGATGTATGGAAGTCATAACCGCACAAGTAGCCAAAAACCAGTTTGGCGATTTGCTGATGAAGGCACAGCGTGAACCAGTAGAAATAAGCAAGCATGGTAAGCGCGTGGCAGTGGTCATCTCGCCTGAGGAATACGATCGGTTTACTCAGCTCAAGCTACAGAGCCTAAAAGCCGTTCTTGCTGAATCTATTGCGCAAGCTGACCGTGGTGAATTACATAGCATTGATGATGTGTTTGCTCCGCTCACGGCTGATGAACTTAACGGTATCTGAGGGTAAGGAGCTAAAGGATGAGCGTAAGGTTTACCAAGAAAGCCAGGGAGCATATTCGCGCGATACAGATCTATTCTACCCGCAAGTGGGGGAAGGACGTCTCAGAGGCTTACGCTAATGCGCTACGTGTAACGATGACAGATATTCTGGATCGTCACCCATCCCCTGGTCGAGATCGCAGTGAGGATCTCTATATTGGTGTGCTGAG
The DNA here is from genome assembly GCF_059697885.1 of Serratia sp. NCCP-200. NCBI lineage: Bacteria > Pseudomonadati > Pseudomonadota > Gammaproteobacteria > Enterobacterales > Yersiniaceae > Serratia > Serratia sp. NCCP-200. Next base: position 567,976 of record NZ_BAAKUJ010000001.1, on the reverse strand, counting down.
TTTTCCCGTTGAGAGCCATATTATTTACTATCGGGAAGTGCTGGATGGTATTGAGGTGTTGGCAGTGCTGCACCAAGCACAGGATCCGTTTAACCATTTCAATGAGCGCGGCCGCTAGCTACCGCGCTCATTGGTGTTACTTGCGGGCCAGCAATAGCCCAAGCACCAAACCTACCGTGGCACCAATGCCTACGCTGTGCCAGGGCTTGTCACGGACATAGTCATCGGCACGACATGCCACCTCTTTCGCCCGCACGTAATAACATTCTGAGCTATTTGCCAGACGCGATTTGATGTCTTTTAGCGCCCGCTCGGCATGGGCTTTGATATCCGTATAAACCTGATCGGCTCGATCGCCAGAGTAATCCAACACTTCTTGCAGTGTATCACTCAGCATTCTCAGATCGTCGTTCAGCGTCGTTTGGTTCTCGTTTCGATTTATCGCCATCTTTAAGCTCTCCGTTATTAACAAATTCAACGTTGCTTAACCATCAACAACCATTGGTCGTAGTCCCATGGTAGGACACGACCTGGATACACGCCATCGGAATGTTGATTAAAAAAGAGGCGAGGCAAGATACTGACGCCCTTTCAGGCGTCGGTGGAGGCTTGTTCGGCCAGCGCTACAGAGGGCGATTTACGGCGTGCGGCCAGCCACAAGCCACTGTTTTTCATGGCGTAACCAAACAATAGCCCGACCAGCAGTGAGGCGGTGATCAATGGCCAGTTGCCATCACCGGCAAAGGTGGCGCAGGCACCGATAAAAGTACCGGGAACAAAACCTAACCATTGTTGTTTGGCCTGAATACACATCAGGAAGGCGACGATGCCAGTCAGCAGGTAGCCCAGAATGCTCCAGGCGGGTTCCAACGCGCTGCCGTGAATAATGACCATCGCCCAGAACACGCCGCTCAAGCAGGTCAGTGTGCTGATCGCCAAGCCCTTGAGGCCACCTTGCGGGCAGGCAAAATAGGCCGTGCAGCCAAGAAAGCCCGCCCAACTGATTAGCCCAAGGCTGATGGCAACCCAGCCCCATACGCCGGATAGAATACCGGTAGTTACCGCAATGGCAAAAATGACGTTCATAATCCTGATCCGCTAAAAATAATCCACACAGTTTACGCGAAATCAGTCAATACGATGTGATAAAAATCACATCAATAGTGCAAAATGATGCACGAGAATCATTAAAACGAGATATTAATCACAAAAACAGGGCGTTTTTTCATCATCCAACGCGAAAAAACCGCTAGCCACATTATTGAATAAAGGCGGTGATCACAAGAGCGACCACCAGCCAAATAGCCAGGTTCAGTGCGGGAAGCCCACTCGCGTAACCCATAGCCCCAACATCACGCAGACGATGACAGTAACCAGGAATAATAGGTTTACCGCCAGATGCAGACTGGCATGGTCGATGATACTACCAAGCAGAATGGGCACCCAGTTGGCAACATAAGCAATCACATAAAACAGTGAGATCAGGCGTGCATGGCTGGCTTGGGGTGAAATAAGGTTGATCAGCGTCGCACTGCCGACAAAGATGGCTCCGTAAGCATAACCGGCAATGACCATCCCCGCAGCGGCCAGCCCCAGTGAATGGATCTGAATGGCTTCGGCAAAGACCACCACCGCTAACGCCTGTGCCAGGCAGCCAAACATCAGCGAATGGCGCGCATTGATTTGACGGCTCAGGATCTGGCTGGCCCCGGCAATCAGCAGGTAGACCGCAATCACATAGCCGAAACTGCTGCGGTTCTGCATACCCAACAGCGTTTCCGCCACGTTGGGCCCGATCGCCAGGATGCTGGCAGCCAGCGCCCAACAGACAAACAGCGCACCGGCACATACGAAAAATCGGCTCCCGGTCAGGCGCAGGCCCGCGGCCAAGGTATTTTCCCCTGCCCCAGTATCCTCAGCCAAACGGACGCCAGCTTTAACCACCACACGCGCAGGCCAGCTCAGCATAATCCCCAAAGCGGCAATCGTTGCCACCGCCATGATGATCACAAACGGCATCGAGGTGGTATGAAAACCGGTCTGCAACGCTATACCGCTAAAAATCGGCCCCAATGCCAACCCGGCAGTAAAGGACAGGGTAGCAATTAGCGCCGCCTGCTTGCCACCGTCCGCAGGACCAAAACGAACCAACGCAATATTTGCCGCTCCGGTCAACGCCCCCGTGCCTACCCCGGCCAGCAAGCGAGCCATCAGCATCAGGGAAAATGAATCAGCCAGGGCAAAAAGCAATGCTCCCAACAGCACTACCAGCAGCGCCGGGAGGATCATGCTGCGTAAATCCTTCACCTTGCCAGCCAGATTGCCCACGGCGAACAGGGAAATCAGTACGCCAGCGGCATAAGCCCCATAGATCAGGGTCAGGCTGACCGAGGTCAGTGCCAGTTGCTGTTGGTACAAGGGATAAAGCGGCGTTGGCGCACTGCTGTTGAGCAGTGCCGACATCAATGCCAGAGCCAGAAACAGCACAATGGCACCAGGCGAGGAGGCCGTGTTGGCTCGCGTGGTTTTATCAACGGCTACACCGTCGGACATGATTTTCTCCCTAAATACGCAGGCAAATCACCTCACCCGCAAAATATCAGGCGCTCATCATAGCGTTCAGAGCAGACCGCCAAAACCACCAACAATGCAGCACTATGATGCATTGTTGCAGGTGGCCAGAGCGGCAAAATCACACCGAAGCCGTTGCTACCTTTTTCGCGGGTGCACGGCGCAAAATGGCCAACGCTCCGGAAAGGATGATCAGCACCATACCCGCCGCGGCGATAAACGACAGGGTCTGGGCAAAAATCAGGTAGCCGAGCAGCGTGGAGAAAATGATCGTGCTGTAGGAAAGAATGCCGACGGTGACCGCATTGCCACCGCCATAGGCTCGGGTCATGGTGATCTGCCCTAGGCTACCGAATACGCCGATAGCGCAAACGTACAACAGGCTGGTAGCATCCAACGCCGCGAATCCGACAATCGAACTCATCACCACGCCGAACAAGGTACCAACCAGAGAGAAGTAGAACACCACACGCAGTTCAGGCTCCCCGGTACGCACCAGTTTGCCGACGTTGAAATAGGCCAGCGCCGTCAGCAATCCAGACAGCAGGCCAATCAAGGTAGCGGTATATTCCCCGCTCGGTACATCTGGACGCAACAGGATCAGGATGCCCACAAAGCCCAGCAGCACCGAGAACAGCAACCTGCCGGTCAGTTGACCTCTGGCCGTGACGAAGGTGATCACCGATTGGAAAATCGGATTGGTATAGCCCAGCGTGGTTGCGGTAGCGATAGGCAGATGGATCAGCGCATAGAAGCCGCAATACATGGCCGCATTGCCAATCGCGGCGCGTTTCATGTGCAAGCCAAGATGGCGGGTACGAAAACCGATATTTTTGATTTTTATCAGCGCCGCCACGATGGCCACGTTGATCAATGAACGGTAAAAAATAATATCGAAGAAACCGACCTTGGCCGAAGCCAGTTTGATGCAGGCCCCCATCAGCGCGAAGAACACGCTGGCAGCGACCATCCATAAAGCAACCATGATTTCCCCAGAATGCAGCCCTGCCGGGCTGCAAATAATCTCTTACGCGGCGGTTTTCACCGTCGGAAATGTGTTAGCGGCACCGCCCAAGAATACCAGCATTCTTGCGCAAAATGGATTGCCTGCTACAAATAAGCTTGCTCCATAACGTCACCCAGATGCATTTACTTATCGCTTACCAGATAATAACTCTCTCTACCGCCGCTGGCGGTCAAAATAGATCGGATGCCACCAAGGACACTGCACAATGAATTGGGATGATGCACGCTTCTTCCTGGCGGTGGCACGCTGCGGTACGTTACGCAAGGCTGCCCATGAACTTCACGTCGATCAAGCTACCGTTGGGCGGCGGATCACCGCTTTCGAGCAGGCGTTGGGTTCAAAGCTGTTTATTCGCACGCCAAAATCCTTCTCGCTCAGCGCGCTGGGTGAAGCCATGCTGGCAGAAGTGCTGGCGATGGAAAATTCGGTTCAGGCTATCGCCCGTAAAGCCAGCAGCGGCGATCAAAGCCTGGCGGGTGAAGTGCGCATCGCCACCACCGATACCTTGGCCGAGGCCTTTGTGATCCCGGCACTGAAACGGCTGCGCGAGAAATACCCGCATATCACCATCACGCTACTGACGGCGCTCAATATCTCCGACATCTCCTATCGTGGGGCCGATCTGGCTATTCGTGGTGCTCGCCCTGAATCTGATGAGCTGGTCATCAAACGTCTGGCAACTATTGAGATGGGGCTATATGCCACGCAGGGCTACCTGGATCAATACGGAATGCCGAGTAAAGGCGACCATCTGCGCGGCCACGATTTGCTGATGTTCCCGCGCGAGTTGGTGCCACGCCACTGGGACAACTTCGGCGGCGAAGCGTTGAATGAACCAAACGTGGTGCTGCAATGCAACTCACAGCTGTTACTGCGTTCGGCAACGCGCAACGGGTTGGGCATCGGCCTGCTCTCTTGCTTCCTGGCCGATAGCGATCCCGATCTGGTGCGTATCCTCCCGGAGAATCAGGACTGGGTCGATATCTGGCTGGTGTTACATCCGGATCTGCAACACACGGCAAGAATACGCGCGGTAGTTCAAGAACTGGAAGCCTCGTTTAACGGCGGCGCACTCTAGTCCACAAAAAAACAAGGGCCGCCATTGGGCGACCCTTGTTATCTAGCTCGAGTTCAATCAGAACATCGGCTGTGCCATCTGCACCAGCGTAATCAGCGGCTGCGGGTAGATACCCAGCAACAGCACCAACGCGGCAGAGATCAGCACCACCACACCACCGGCGGTCAACGCCCAGTTGTTTGGCGTATCGCGAACCAGCGTTTCCGGCGCACTGAGGAACAGGCTGACGGTCACACGCAGGTAGTAGTACAAACCGATTGCACTACCCAGCACCACGGCACCGGTCAACCACCACAGGTGAGCACTGACGCCCATCGCAATCACGAAGAACTTACCGATAAAGCCCAGCGTCATCGGGATACCGGCCAGGGACAGTATCATCACCGTCATAACCGCTGACAGGATTGGCTTGTGCCAGAACAGACCGCGATAGGAGAACAGCGAGTCGGCATCCGGGCCACGGTACGGGCTGGACATCAGGCTAACCACACCGAAGGCACCCAGGCTGCTGAACAGGTAACCGGCCAGATACACCCCGGCGGTTTCCAGCGACAGCTGGTGGGTTTGCACCGCAACCAGCGCAACCAGCAGATAACCCAGGTGAGCGATCGAGGAGTAACCCAGCAGCCGCTTGATGTTGGTCTGGCTGATCGCCATCAGGTTACCGAACAGGATCGAGCAGACGGCGATGATCGACAACACCATCCGCAGCGCTTCGTTGTCGGCAGCCGGTGCGTACAGGAACAGACGCATCACGACGGCGAAGATCGCAATCTTGCTGGCGGTAGCCAGGAAGGTTGAAACCGGCGCTGGCGCCCCTTGATACACATCCGGCGTCCACAACTGGAAAGGTACCAGGGAGAGTTTGAAGCCCAGACCGACGATCATCATGCCCATGCCTGCCAGGATCAGCGGCTGATGCATCATGTTCTCCTGCATGCTCTTGCCCAGGCCTGCCAGTGACAGGTCACCGGATTCGGCGTACAGCAGCGCCATGCCGAACAGCAGGAAGCTAGAGGCCGCCGCAGACAGCACCATGTACTTGATGGCCGCTTCCAGCGAACGCTTCTGGCGATAGGCATACCCTATCAGACCAAACAGCGGCAGCGAGATCAGCTCAATACCCAGGAACAGTGAAGCCAGGTGGTTGGCGCTCGCCAGCAGAATGCCACCCATGGTAGCAATCAGCACCAGCAGGTAGAACTCTTCGCGGTTATCCGGGTAACCCACCAGCCATGGATAGGCGAAGGTACAGGTTGCCAGACTAGCCAGCACCACCAGCCCGGTATAGAACATCGAGTAACCGTCAACCCGCACCAGCGGGGTGACGTCCATTGGGCCTACCTGGCCAACAAAGTAGAGTGAAAGCAGCGCCAGGTTAAGACCGATCACTGTCAGGGTGGCGTTGATAAAGTGGTCGCGTCGCCACGCAATGCACAGCATCACAACCACCACCGTCAATCCGACGATCAACAGCGGTAACAGTGCGATCAGTTGTTGAGGAGTTATTGTCATGGCGAATTACGGCCTTGTTGTTGAAATTGCTGAAACTGACGGACCAAACCAGTGTTGCACGTTGCTCATCGCCGCACTTGAGGTATCGAGGATTGGCTGAGGATAGACACCCAGCAGCACCAGCAGTACCACCAACAGCAGAATGATAAACAGTTCACGTGCGGTCATGCCCGGCAACGGTTGATCAGATTTCGGGGTGCCGTAGTAGGCACGCTGCATCATGATCAACGAGTAAACCGAAGCAAACACCAGACCGAAGGTAGAAATCACGGTGATCACTGGTACAACCTGGAAGCTGCCGAACAGGATCATGAATTCACCGACGAAGTTACCGGTACCCGGCATCCCCAGAGTTGCCACCGCGAAGAACAGTGACAGCGCAGGAAGGTACTTGATACGTCCCCACAGGCCGCCCATCTGACGCATATCGCGAGTGTGCAGACGTTCGTACAGCTGGCCACAGATGATGAACATACCAGCGGCAGACAAACCGTGGGCGATCATCTGGATCACCGCACCCTGGTAAGCCAGCTGGCTACCGGTGTAGATGGCGATCAGTACGAAGCCCATATGGGAAACGGAGGTATAGGCAATCAGACGTTTGATATCGGTCTGTGCGAACGCCATCCAGGCACCGTAGAAGATACCAATCACACCCAGCCACATGGCGATAGGGGCAAACTCGGCGGACGCGTTCGGGAACAGCGGCAGGCTGAAACGCAGCAGGCCGTAGGCCGCCGTCTTCAGCAAGATCCCCGCCAGGTCGACAGAACCCGCCGTTGGTGCCTGGCTATGCGCATCCGGCAACCAGCCGTGCAATGGCACCACCGGCATTTTCACCGCGAACGCGATGAAGAAGCCCAGCATCAACAGGTATTCAACGTTGTGCGACATTGGGGTTTTCAGCAGATCTTCGTAGTTGAAGGTCCACACGCCGGTCGCATTGTAGTGCACGAATACCAGGCCCAGGATCGCAATCAGCATCACCAGACCGCTGGCCTGGGTATAGATGAAGAACTTGGTTGCTGCGGTGATACGGGTTTTACCATCCGATGCTTTATGACCCCACAAGGCGATCAGGAAGTACATCGGCACCAGCATCATTTCCCAGAAGAAGAAGAACAGGAACAGGTCGATGGCCAGGAACACGCCAATCACGCCGCCCAGGATCCACAACAGGTTCAGGTGGAAGAAGCCCTGATACTTCTGGATTTCACGCCAGGAACAGAGGATCGCCAGCACGCCCAGGAAACCCGTCAGCACCACCATCAGCAGTGACAGGCCGTCCAGCGCCAGGTGAATACTGATGCCAAAGCGCGGGATCCACGGCAACATAAACTCAGACTGCCACTGCGGCATGCCCTGCGGTTTTATCAACGAATAGCCCCCCTGCAACCACAGTTGCAGAGAAAGCGCCAACGTCAGCCCCATTGCGATCAACGCTATCCAGCGCGGCGCCTTAGTACCGAAACGCTCGCACTGCCAGCACAGCAGACCGCCGATAAAGGGGATAAGAATTAGCCAAGGTAATAGCATGGCGTTTTGTGTCCCTTATATGAATAATCTAAAAAACTTGTATCGGGCCCTTGTTCGACAAGGGCCGAACCCAAAATGCGTCTGTTTAAATTATTCAGTTAAACCAAAATCAACAGAGCCAGTACCAGCACTGCACCCACACCCATAGACGCGATATACCAGCGGATCTGACCGTTCTCACTCACCGTCAGGCCACGGTTCCCCCAGCGGGAGAACAGCGCAGGCAGGTTCATCAGTGAGTTCAGCGGATCGCTTTGCAGCAGCTTGGCGATGCCCAGGTATGGCTTGACGAACACTTTGTCATACAGCCAGTCGAAGCCCCAGGCATGGAACCACCAGGTCGAGAAGAAACGACCCGGAGCGCTGTTCGCGATGCTGTTGACCAGGCGACGTTGGCCCAGCCACAGCGCAGCTGCCAGCAGGATCCCGACGATAGCGACCACGCCAGAGGCGATCTCCAATGTCAGAACGCTGCCGTGTGCCTGTTCGGTGGTTTCCGGCAGTACACCCTGCAACGGCGGCACAATCATCGCGCCGACGAAGGTGGACAGCACCATCAGAACCAACAGTGGCAGGTGGTGAGTAATACCTTTGCCCGCATGCGCTTTGATTTTCTCTTCGCCGTGGAACACGATGAAGATCATGCGGAAGGTATACAGTGAGGTCATGAATGCACCAATCAGACCGGCAATCATCAGGTTGAAGTGGCCGTTCGCCATAGCGCCTGCCAGGATTTCATCCTTACTGAAGAAACCAGCGGTAACGATAGGCAGAGCAGACAGCGCCGCGCCCCCCACCAGGAAGCACACATACACCAGCGGAATGCTCTTGCGCAGGCCACCCATCTTGAAGATGTTCTGCTCATGATGACAGGCCAGGATGACTGAACCGGAGGACAGGAACAGCAGCGCCTTGAAGAACGCGTGAGTCATCAGGTGGAAGATGGCCGCATCCCATGCCTGCACGCCCAGCGCCAAGAACATGTAGCCAATCTGGCTCATGGTGGAATAGGCAAGTACACGTTTGATGTCGGTCTGCACCAGCGCGGCAAAGCCCGCCAGCAGCAGCGTAACGCCACCAATGATACCGACCAGATTCAGCACTTCCGGCGTCATCAGGAACAGGCCATGCATACGGGCAATCAGGTAGACACCTGCGGTAACCATGGTTGCGGCGTGGATCAATGCAGATACCGGGGTTGGACCCGCCATCGCATCTGCCAGCCAGGTTTGCAACGGCAACTGAGCTGATTTACCTACTGCGCCACCCAGTAACATCAGGGTTGCCCAGGTCAATGCCGTATCGCCAACCGCCAGTTTCTGCGGTGCCAGCACCATCAGTTCACGGATGTTCAGCGTACCCAGCTCGTGGTACAGAATGAACAGCGCAATGGCCAGGAACACGTCACCCACACGGGTAACGATGAAGGCTTTCATTGCCGCCGCGCCGTTGGCCGGATCTTTGTAGTAGAAACCGATCAACAGATAGCTGCACAGGCCCACGCCTTCCCAACCCAGGTACATCAGCAGCAGGTTGTCTGCCAGTACCAATACCACCATGCTGGCGATAAACAGGTTGGTGTAAGCGAAGAAGCGGGAGTAGCCCTCTTCCCCACGCATGTACCAGGAAGCATACATGTGGATCAGGAAGCCAACGCCGGTCACTACCGACAGCATGGTCAGCGACAGGCCGTCCAGCACCAGGGTAACGCCGACGTTAAAGTCGCCAACGCTCATCCAGTTCCATAGGCTTTGCTCATACAGCTGCACGCCAGCGGCCTTTTGGCCTAGGAAATCAATCGCCACATACACCGTGACCAGAGCCGCCAGGCCAATCGACCCTACGCCAACGGTAGCCGCGGTGTTTTCAGACCAGCGACCACGGGAAAATGCCAACAGCAGGAACCCGATCAGCGGTAGCAGAATAGTTAAATATAATAGGTTCATCCGCGCATCTCACTGACAGTGTCAATATCCAGGGTATGCCGACGACGGTAGAGCTGTAGCAGCAACGCCAGGCCGATACTGGCCTCGGCTGCCGCCAGGCTGATGGCCAGGATGTACATCACCTGCCCGTCGGTCTGGCCCCAATAGCTACCCGCCACGATAAACGCCAACGCCGCAGCGTTGATCATCACTTCCAGACTGATCAGCATAAACAGCAGGTTACGGCGTAACATCAAGCCAGTCAGCCCCAGGACGAACAGGATCGCCGCCAGGATTAGCCCATGTTGAAGAGGGATCATGCTTGGTCCTCCGATTTTCTTTTCGCCATTTCGCTGCTTGCCGGGGTATTGCTGAACACTTCACCCGGTTTGTGCTCACGACCAATGTGGAAGGCAACGACCAGGCCCGCCAACAGCAGCATTGAAGCCAGCTCAACCGCCAGCACGTAAGGACCAAACAGGCTGATCCCGACCGCTTTGGCGTCCACCATCTCACCGGTGATGCCCTGATCGGACACGCTGCGGATCGCCACAATCAGCACCACCAGCAAGATCAGTGACAGCAGACCAGGGCCAATCCAGACGGCAGGCTTCAGCCAGTCGCGCTCTTGCTGCTGCACCGCGTTGCCGAGGTTGAGCATCATGACCACGAACACGAACAGCACCATAATGGCACCGGCGTAGACGATGATTTCCAGAGCACCCGCAAAGTAGGCACCCAGTGAGAAAAAGACTGCCGAGATCGCCAGTAAAGAGACGATCAGATACAGCAGCGCATGCACAGGATTGGTATGCGAAATGACGCGAATGGTCGCGATAATCGCAATGAACCCTGCCAAATAAAAGGCAATTTCCATGCTTGCTGGCTCCTTAAGGCAACAGACCTTTGACGTCGATCGGTTTGGCTTCGTTTTCGGCTTCGCCTTTGGCTTTGCCGTCAATCGCCATACCGGCCATCCGGTAGAAGTTATATTCCGGATATTTACCCGGCCCCGAGATCAACAGATCTTCTTTTTCGTACACCAGATCCTGGCGCTTGAACTCACCCATTTCGAAATCCGGCGTCAGCTGGATCGCGGTAGTTGGGCAAGCTTCTTCGCACAGACCGCAGAAAATGCAGCGTGAGAAGTTGATGCGGAAAAACTCCGGATACCAGCGGCCATCTTTCTGCTCTGCTTTTTGCAGGGAGATACAGCCAACCGGGCAGGCAACCGCACACAGGTTACAGGCCACGCAGCGCTCTTCACCGTCCGGATCGCGCGTCAGCACGATGCGGCCACGGTAGCGCGGCGGCAGGTAAACCGGTTCTTCCGGATACATCTGGGTTTCGCGTTTGGCGAAGGCGTGCAGGCCAATCATCCAAAGGCTGCGCACCTGGGTGCCGAAACCAACCACTAACTCTTTCAATGCCATGGTTTATTCACCCCTTATTGAGCGTTGTACAAAATGACCGCGGCGGTTGCCAGCAGGTTCAGCAGCGTCAACGGCAGGCAAATCTTCCAGCCGAATGACATCACCTGGTCATAACGCGGACGCGGCAACGAAGCACGGATCAGAATGAACATCACCATGAAGAAGGCCGTTTTCAGTGCGAACCAGATGAATGGCGGCAGGAATGGACCCTGCCAACCGCCGAAGAACAACGTCACAATCAGGGCGGACACGGTCACGATACCGATGTATTCCCCCACGAAGAACAGACCGAATTTCATACCGGAATATTCAATGTGGTAACCGTCGGCCAGTTCCTGCTCGGCTTCCGGCTGGTCAAACGGATGGCGGTGACATACCGCCACACCGGCAATCGCAAAGGTAATGAAACCAAAGAATTGCGGAATGACGTTCCAGATGTGTGCCTGTGATTCAACAATCGCCTGCATGTTGAACGAGTCGGCTTGCGCCACTACGCCCAGCACGGACAGGCCGAGGAACACTTCGTAGCTCAGGGTTTGTGCCGAAGCACGCATCGCCCCTAACAGCGAGTATTTGTTGTTACTGGACCAGCCGGCGAACAGCACGGCATACACCGCCAGGCCAGCCATCATCAGGAAGAACAGAATACCGATGTTGAGATCGGCCACCGACCAGGTCGGGCTGACCGGCACGATGGCAAAGGCCAACAGCAGCGAGGTAAAGGCGATCACCGGGGCCAGCGTAAAGATCATGCGGTCGGCGAAGGTCGGAACCCAGTCTTCTTTGAAGAACATTTTGATCATGTCGGCGACCAGCTGCAGCGAACCGCCCCAGCCGACACGGTTTGGTCCGTAACGGTTCTGGAACAGCCCCAGCAGACGGCGTTCGCCGAAGCTCATAAACGCCCCGCAGGTGACCACGACCAACAGGATCACCACCGCTTTCAACACGGCGATCAGGATGTCGATCACCTCAGGTGTCAACCAGCTCATAGTGCCGCCTCCCGCAGATTTTCAACCTTCGCACCCACCAGTACCGGCGGGATCCCTGGCAAGCCGAGCGGCAAACCAACCTGGCCTTGGCTCAGGGTTTCACTCAGGCGTACCGGCAAACGCAGCGTTTGGCCTGCACAGCTGAACTCGACCCAGGCTCCGACATTGACACCCAGCTGTGCGGCATCGGCAACGTTGATCATCACGTAGGCCTGAGGCATACGTTGCTGGATCACTTCGGAGCGCTGTGACATTTCGTCACTGCCAAACAGGTGGTAATACGGCGCAACACGCCAGCCTTCGGCTTTGAACGCCGTAGGGATAGCGGTGAAGTAACCGAGGTTGCCCTCCCCTGCTTCGATCAGGCGGATACCCGGATCGCCATGGCGCAGTTTGCCACCCACTTCGGCCTGGAACTTGTTCCATGCCTGCGGTGAGTTCCAACCTGGTGCCCAGGCAAATGGGATCTGCTGACGGTCAGCCAGCGGGCTGTTGTTCCCTTCCATCGAGAAGGCGAACATGGTGTCTTTATCTTGCGGCTGACGCGGTTCATGCACGCTGATATCGGCACGCATCGCGGTGCGGCCACTGTAGCGGTGCGGTGAACGGGCCAGTTTCTGACCACGGATGCGGAAGGTCGCATCTGGGGCAGCTTCGACAATACCTTGCAACTGCGGCAATGCGCTCACGCAGGCGGCAATCACGTCATCGAGCTGGGTCCAGTCAACCTGGCGGCTGGTGTAGGTGGAATGCAGCGAGTGCATCCAACGCCAGCTTTCCAACATCACGCTGTAGATATTTTTCTTGGCATCATCGTAATAAGCCGGGTCGTAGACCTGGAAGAAGCGCTGTGCGCGGCCTTCCTGGCTGACCAAGGTGCCATCGCTCTCTGCAAAACTGGCCGCAGACAGGATCAGGTTGGCTTTGTCCATGATGGCGGTGCGCTGGTGATCGGCAACGATCAGGTTACTGACCTTGGCCAATGCGGCATCCACTTTGGCCGCCGGGGCGTGACGATAGAGATCGTTTTCCATCACGATGGCGGTGTCAGCGGAACCACTTTCCAACTGCACCAGCGCCTCATCCAGCGAGCCACCACCAATCATCGCCAAGCCCATGCTGTTGGCAGCGGCGGCAACGAAGGTGATGCCAACATTGGCACCGCGACCTTTCAACGCCTTGGCAATGTTGGCCGCAGCTTCAATGATCGCTGTGCTACCCGCGTTGCTGCCGGTGATGATCAATGGTTTCTGCGCACCGGCCAGGGCCTGCACGATCACGTCGATTTTCTTGTTCAGATCGTCGGCCAGATCGGTCACCGCCGGCGCGGACTCATCCAGCGCGTGGGCAATGGCGAAGCCTAAACGGGCTTGCTCATCCACCGGCGCACGGTAGTTCCAGGCGGCGATGTCGTCCAGACGGGTGTTATCTACGTTAGTGACGAACAGCGGGTGTTTGGCGTGCTGGCCGATGGTTTGCACCGCCGCGATCTGCCAATCGGCGACGCGGTGTGCCGCAGCCATCGCGCGGGCTTTCCCTTTCACCGCCTGACGTACCGACAGCGCGATACGAGCACCGGTCTGGGTCAAATCTTCACCCAGAACCAACACCGCGTCGTAGCTTTCGATTTCACGCAGGTTAGGCGTATAAACGCCGCTGTTTTTCAACACGTTGAGCATCAGGTTCAGGCGCTGTTGTTCAGCCTGATTGATGCCGGTATAGAAGTTCTCGGCGCCGACCAGTTCACGCAACGCAAAGTTGCTTTCCAGGCTGGCACGCGGTGAACCGATACCGATGGTTTTGTTGGCCTGACGCAGAATATCTGCCGCACCCTGCATCGCCTGCTCGGCGTTCAGGGTGATCCAGTCGTTGCCACGCAGTTGCTGCGGCTGACGAGGGCGATCTTTCTGGTTCACATAGCCATAACCAAAGCGGCCGCGGTCACACAGGAAATAGTGGTTTACGCTGCCGTTGTAACGGTTTTCGATACGACGTAGTTCGCCATAGCGCTCACCCGGGCTGGTGTTACAACCGATGCTGCACTGCTGGCAGATGCTCGGGGCAAACTGCATGTCCCACTTACGGTTGTAACGCTCGGAGTGGGTTTTGTCGGTGAATACGCCGGTTGGGCACACTTCTACCAGGTTACCGGAGAACTCGCTTTCCAGCGTGCCGCTTTCCGGACGACCGAAATAGACGTTGTCGTGCGCGCCGTAGACACCAAAATCGGTGCCATCCGCGTAGTCTTTGTAGTAACGCACACAACGGTAACAGGCGATGCAGCGGTTCATCTCGTGCGAGATAAATGGCCCCAGTTCCTGGTTGTTGTGGGTGCGCTTACTGAAGCGATATTTACGGAAGCTGTGGCCGGTCATTACTGTCATATCTTGCAGGTGACAGTTACCGCCCTCTTCACATACCGGACAGTCGTGCGGGTGGTTGGTCATCAACCACTCGACCACGCTTTCACGGAACTGTTTGGCTTCTGCGTCATCGATGGAAATAAAGGTTCCATCGGATGCCGGTGTCATACAGGACATCACCAAACGGCCACGCGTATCGTCCGCGTTTTGGTATTGCTTTACCGCACATTGGCGGCAAGCGCCGACGCTTCCAAGCGCCGGATGCCAGCAAAAGTAAGGAATATCGAGGCCGAGGGAGAGACACGCCTGCAACAGGTTGTCGGCTCCATCTACGTCGTATTCTTTGCCGTCTACATGAATCGTAGCCATAGTCAGCATGCTTCCAAGTGGCCTGCCCATAAGGCAGGCGTTAATCAAAAATTCTGGCCGTGTTTCGGGGCGCGCTCACCGCACCCAGGCAAAGCGGGATTACCAGCGTTGCTTCAACAAGTTGTTTGGCTGAATGCCGCCAACCGCCTGGAGATTGCCCAAGTACTGTGGGGAAATCCCGGCTTCAAACTCTTCACGGAAATATTTAATCGCGCTTTGCAGTGGCTCTACGGCACCTGGCGCATGGGCGCAGAAGGTTTTACCTGGGCCAAGGGAGCGGCACAGCTGCTCGAGGGTTTCGATATCCCCCGGCTGGCCTTCGCCTCTTTCCAAAGCACGCAGGATCTTCACGCTCCACGGTAAGCCGTCACGGCACGGTGTACACCAGCCACAGGACTCACGGGCAAAGAACTCTTCCAGGTTACGCACCAGGGGAACCATGCCGATTTCGTGATCCACCGCCATCGCCAGCGCCGTACCTAAACGGCTGCCCGCTTTACCGATGCTTTCGAAGTCCATTGGCAGATCCAGGTGATCGGCGGTCAGGAAGTCGGTACCCGCCCCGCCCGGCTGCCAGGCTTTAAATTTCAGGCCATCGCGCATGCCACCGGCGTAATCTTCCAAAATTTCACGCGCGGTAGTCCCAAACGGCAGCTCCCAGACGCCTGGGTTTTTCACCCGGCCAGAGAAGCCCATCAGTTTGGTACCGGCGTCGTTACTCTTACCGGCGGAGATCCCTTTGTACCAGTCCACGCCATGCTCGAGGATGGCAGGCACGTTACACAGGGTCTCTACGTTGTTCACGCAGGTCGGTTTGCCCCATACGCCCACGGAAGCGGGGAATGGCGGCTTGGAGCGCGGGTTGGCGCGGCGGCCTTCCAGCGAGTTGATCAGCGCCGTTTCTTCACCGCAGATGTAGCGGCCAGCGCCCGTGTGGACGAACAGCTCGAAGTCAAAGCCGCTGCCCATGATATTTTTGCCCAGCAGGCCTGCTTCGGTGGCTTCCGCAATCGCACGGCGCAGATGTACTGCGGCCTCGACGTATTCGCCACGCAGGAAGATGTAACCTCGGTAGGCTTTCAGCGCGAATGCCGAAATCAGCATGCCTTCCACCAACAGGTGTGGCAGTTGCTCCATCAGCAAACGGTCTTTATAGGTGCCCGGCTCCATTTCATCGGCGTTACACAGCAGGTAACGGATGTTCATGGATTCGTCTTTCGGCATCAGGCTCCACTTCAAACCGGTGGAGAAACCTGCACCACCACGGCCTTTCAGCCCGGCATCTTTCACCAGGGTGACGATGTCATCGGCGGCCATGCCTTTCAGCGCTTTTCCCGCGCCCTGGTAACCGTTCTTGCTGCGATATTCATCCAGCCAGACCGGCTGTTGGTCATCGCGTAGGCGCCAGGTCAGCGGATGCATTTCGGCAGTACGTTTGATATCAATCATCATTTATACCGCTCCAACAGTTCGACCGCGTTTTCTGGCGTCAGGTGAGCATGAGTATCTTCATCGATCATCATGTTCGGGCCTTTGTCGCAGTTACCCAGACAGCAGGTCGGCAGCAGGGTGAAACGACCGTCGAAGGTAGTCTGGCCCGGCTTGATGTTGAGTTTCTTTTCCAGCGCGGCCTGAATGCCCTGGTAGCCGTTGATGTGACAAACCACGCTGTCACAGTAACGGATCACATGGCGTCCTACTGGCTGGCGGAAAATCTGGCTGTAGAACGTGGCCACGCCTTCTACGTCGCTGGCTGGGATGCCCAGCACTTCAGCGATGGCATAAATCGCCCCATCCGGAACCCAACCACGCTGCTTCTGCACGATCTTCAGTGCTTCAATGGAGGCGGCGCGTGGATCCTCGTAATGGTGCTTTTCGTGCTCGATCGCATCACGTTCTTCCGCGCTCAGCACAAATGCATCAGCGCCGCTCTGGGGAGCGGCTGCATTGGTGGCCTCAAGCGCATCGTGACTCACGTGAGTGTCTTTAAGATCATGCATAGTTAGCGGTCCACATCTGACATTACAAAATCGATACTACCCAGATAGACGATCAGGTCAGAGACCAGGCTGCCACGGATCACCGCAGGGATTTGCTGCAGGTGAGCATAGCTTGGCGTACGGATCCTGGTGCGATAGCTCATGGTGCTGCCGTCGCTGGTCAGGTAGTAGCTGTTGATCCCTTTCGTGGCTTCAACCATCTGGAATGATTCGTTGGCTGGCATCACCGGGCCCCAGGAAACCTGCAGGAAGTGGGTGATCAGCGTTTCAATATGTTGCAACGTGCGCTCTTTCGGCGGCGGCGTGGTCAGCGGATGATCGGCCTTGAACGGGCCTTCCGGCATGTTGTTCAGGCACTGCTCAAGAATGCGCAGGCTCTGGCGCAGCTCTTCCACTTTCAGCATCACGCGGGTATAGCAGTCGCTGTTACCGTCGCCGACCGGAACTTCGAAATCGAAGTTTTCATAGCCGGAGTATGGACGCCATTTACGCACGTCAAACTCAACGCCGGTAGCGCGCAAGCCAGCACCAGTCACACCCCATTCCAACGCTTCTTTGGCGTTGTAAGAAGCCACGCCGACAGAACGCCCTTTCAGAACGGAGTTGTGCAGTGCCGCTTTCACATAGGAATCGAGGCGCTTCGGCATCCAGTCCAGGAAGTCACGCAGCAGGCGATCCCAGCCACGCGGTAGGTCGTGCGCCACGCCACCAATGCGGAACCAGGCCGGGTGCATACGGAAGCCGGTAATCGCTTCAACGACATCATAAACTTTCTGACGGTCGGTAAAGGCAAAGAACACCGGGGTCATGGCACCCACGTCCTGGATAAAGGTACTGATGTACAGCAGGTGGCTGTTGATGCGGAACAGCTCAGACAGCATGACGCGGATGGTGTTGACACGATCCGGCACCACGATCCCGGCCAGTTTTTCCACCGCCAGTACGTAAGGCATTTCGTTTACGCAGCCGCCGAGGTATTCGATACGGTCGGTATACGGGATAAAGCTGTGCCAGGACTGGCGTTCGCCCATCTTCTCTGCGCCACGGTGGTGGTAACCCACGTCCGGCACACAGTCAACGATGTCTTCACCGTCCAACTGCAGAATGATACGGAATGCACCGTGTGAAGAAGGGTGGTTTGGGCCGAGGTTAAGGAACATGAAGTCCTCATTCTCGGTGCCGCGCTTCATGCCCCACTCTTCCGGCTTGAACTTCAGCGACTCCATCTCCAGATCTTCTTTTTGTTTGGTCAACACAAAAGGATCGAATTCGGTGGCGCGCGCCGGGTAGTCTTTACGCAGTGGATGGCCTTCCCAACTCTGCGGCATCATGATGCGCGTCAGGTGCGGGTGGCCGTCGAAGGTAATACCGAACATTTCCCAGGTTTCTCGCTCATACCAGTTGGCATTCGGGAAAATCTTGGTTGCTGTGGGCACGTGCAGGTCTTTTTCAGACAGCGCCACTTTCAGCATGATGTCACGGTTACGTTCGACAGAAATCAGATGGTAGAAAACAGAGAAGTCCGCGGCAGGTAAGCCTTCACGGTGGGTACGAAGACGCTCGTCCATGCCATGCAGGTCGAACAGCATGACGTACGGCTTCGGTTGTTTTCTCAAAAACGTCATAACTTCCAGCAACTGCTCAACCTTGACCCATACCACGGGCATTCCGGTACGGGTGGGCTGAACAGTAAAGGCTTCCGGCCCAAAACGGTTGCGCAGTTCGCCGATCACCGGATCATCAAGATGATCGCGGGTATGCCAAGCAGGCAGAGCTTCGTGCGTCGTTAAATCTGTCATAATTTTTTTCACCACACTAAAGGGTTATTTCGCCGCAAGTTCAACTTTTCGCTGTGTTAACCAATAGCGCACTAAGATGGACGTTAAATGAACGTCTTAAATCTCGTCAGGCGACCGAAGGTTGGTTACCGCAATACGCTCGGCGTGCTTACGTTCTTTTTCTGATGGCATATTGGCGCGGTACACGCCCTGATCGCCAACGACCCACGACAGCGGGCGACGTTCTTTACCAATGGATTCCTGCAGCAGCAGCAGTGCCTGCATGTAAGCTTCCGGGCGCGGTGGGCAGCCAGGAATATACACGTCGACCGGCAGGAATTTATCCACGCCCTGGACTACTGAGTAGATATCGTACATGCCGCCTGAGTTGGCGCAGGAGCCCATCGAGATCACCCATTTAGGCTCCAGCATTTGCTCGTACAAACGCTGAATGACCGGGGCCATCTTGGTAAAGCAGGTGCCGGCAACGACCATAAAGTCGGCCTGGCGTGGGGAGGCACGCAATACTTCCGCACCAAAACGCGCCACGTCGTGAACGGCGGTAAACGAGGTCACCATTTCCACATAACAGCACGAAAGGCCGAAGTTATACGGCCAAAGAGAGTTTTTACGCCCCCAGTTCACCATGTCATGCAAAGCATGTTCGAGTTTACCCATGTAAACCGTACGGTGAACCTGCTGCTCAAGGGGATCGCCTACGATCTCCTGTTTTTGCAGGGGATAACGGTCGTTCTCACCGTTCGGGTCTATGCGGGTGAGCGTATAGTCCATCTTAATGCCTCGCTGTTACTGCGGATGACTGTTGCTAGCGTTCTTGATGATAGTTGGCTTACTCAAACGCTTGGAGCGCGTTGGAGTCCAATCCAATGCGCCGATACGCACCAGATAAACCAAACCAGCCAATAACACCAAAATGAAAATGGCGGCTTCGATAAAGCCTACCCAACCGCTCTCACGAATCGAGACCGACCAGGCGTACAGATATAAGGCTTCAACATCGAAAATGACGAAGAACATGGCCACCAGGTAGAACTTGGCGGACAGACGCAAACGCGCCGTACCGACCGAGTCGACCCCGGATTCATAAGGGGTGTTTTTGGCGCGAGCCTGGGCTCTCCCACCCAAGAAGAACGCACCCAGCAGCATGAAGCCGCAGAGCCCGATAGCCATGATAAGAAATACGGCGAACGCCCAGTGATGAGCGATGACTTCAATGGTTGTTGACATACTCTATGCTTACTCATCAAAAGTGGCGTCGATCGTTCTGCTCTTGTAACTGGCAGTTAGTGCACCACATCGATTTAAGGGAAGGATAAATAACCACACAAACAAGCTGCTTTTACAGAGAGTTAGGCAGTGTTTTACTGTGGGCTTTTTACTCCTTTCTATAACCTTCTGTCAACTTTGACAAAAGTATCTACACACTAATTTACATACGAAGCATTTAATTAACATATGATGCGCTTGGCTTAGGCTAAATCGTGTCAGTTGATTGCTCAACGGAAACAGATAGATATAACCCCACAGGCACATTTCACTTTTACTATACCATTCTCTCAGGAATTCCCTGTTGTTCCACTCACTACCTAGGGGTATTTTTTTGATCCAGGACACGTTTCGGGCAGAAATCCTCAAAAAAAGTGTGGCGGTTTAACAATTTTTGTCAATTTCAGGTAAAAAAACGTCAGCGTAAAATAGCAAAATAACCCTATCAACTCCAGGCATTTACTCATTGTTATCGCTGCATAAAAAACGAGCAATTAGAAGAAATGCAGGTTTCACCTGCTAGAAACCATGCTAAAATACCCATTTAGCATCGAATTTACCCTCAACAGGCCAAAATCCTTGCTTTCCCTTTTTTGAGTTAAAAAAAACCTCCGCCGTGGCAGAGGTTTGTAACTTTCAATACGACTAGCTTAGGGTAAAACGCTACTCTTCGCTATCCGCCACGCTGGAACCTTCATCGATCACCGAAGATTCGCCGCCGCCGAAGTGGTAAATCTCACTGCCGTTTTGCACGGCACTGAAGATCGCCATGGCCAGTTCATTTTCGCACTTCATGTCTTTGCATAGCGCATACTGCGTATCAGGAAGATGCGGTAAACCTTCCGCCGCCCCCAGAACTCGCAGATCTGGGCTCATCATTTCGATTGGCCGCACGGTGATCCCCAAACCTGCCCGGCACGCCGCGCGCACCGCAGAAAGCGTAGAGGCCACGTAGGCAATACGCCAAGGAATACCGGCAGCCTCAAGGTGCTTGATCGCCATCGCACGGAACGGGCTTGGCTCATCCATCACCACCAGAGGGATCGGTTCCCCCGCCTGGTAATGGTAATCTGCCGAGCAGTACCACAGCGTTGGGGACGTACGCAGAATGATGTGCGGATGCCCTTCGGTATCCACGGTGGTGATGGCCAGATCCACTTCACCATTCTTCAGCATGTCGATCATGAACGGACTACGCTTCACCCGCACATCAATCGCCAGCTTGGGATAGACCGACGTCACGCGGTTTAGCAAGAAAGGCAAAATGGTATCGGCGGTATCATCAGAAGCACCGATAGTCAGAACGCCGTTGATATTGTTGTACATCAAGGAGGCACAAGCTTCGTCGTTGAAGCGCAGGATTTTCCTGGCGTAGCCGAGAAGCTGGATACCATGTTCGGTTAACAATTTATTGCGCCCATGACGGGCGAACAACTCTTTGCCAACCAATTGCTCTAACCGCTGCATTTGTTGACTGACTGCGGACTGAGTACGACACACGGCAACGGCAGCCGCCGCAAACGTATTCAAATCAGCAACAGCAACAAAGGTTCTTAGCAGATCGAGGTCGAGATTAAGTATCGGACGATTTGCACTTGTCATAGTGTTTTCTTCACTTTTTAAATTCTAATTTACAAACTACCCTGGTGTATTTCTAAGACGCAGCTGAAAAGGGCATGCGCCACTTATGACAGTACCCCACTCATTAGAAGAGGGCAAAAAAATTACTTATATTTCGTTATCTGCATCGCTTTTTATCCATGATCTATCGCAACGGCTTATTGATAGTGGTGAAAGTTACGACGAAAAGTGCTTACCCTTATAAGCACTGATAATCCTATGCGGGCAAAATCCCCCCTTTCCTCCCGGTTACCTCGATCCCTGGCCGCCAGAGACCATGACAGCATTGTTGTTTTCTGTACAAAATATTAACAACCTCCCCGTATATCGAATGACTCATCGATTAGGGAATTTAATAAATTCAAGCAGTAAGTCTTTTGCTTATTAAAAGACACCGACCATTACTTAAATAAAATTTAAGTTAATTACTAAAGTGGACCTAATGTAATTCTACTTCAACTCAGTGTGGTATTGTCAGTACAGACCAGAAACCAGATTAATCCCATATTACTATTTTTAAGCGGCTTTGGCGTTTTTCTGACGCTTGGCGTACACATTTATGCGGTTAACTGACAAAAACCCTTTACGTGACATGCACTTCCATCGAAGTATAAACCTTAAACCAGCGACATTTTCAGATTTAAACACTGAAAAAACGATCAATACAGACAGTTATTATCTTAAAAAGCGATTTTTGCCGATCGTTTTCACCAAAGCAATGCATAACCCTTCAAAAGCCCGGCCTCCAGGAGTACATTGGACGGATTGCGGTGTTCCACGGTAGGAACGACCCTATCTTAGCAAAAGGCTCAACTTTCTATGTCCCCCATTGAGAAATCCAGCAAACTGGACAACGTCTGTTATGACATTCGTGGCCCGGTACTCAAAGAAGCTAAACGTCTTGAAGAAGAAGGCAATAAAGTCCTCAAGCTGAACATTGGCAACCCTGCCCCGTTCGGCTTTGATGCCCCCGATGAAATTCTGGTCGACGTGATCCGCAATCTGCCAACGGCACAAGGCTACTGCGACTCCAAAGGGCTCTACTCGGCGCGCAAGGCAATCATGCAGCACTATCAGGCACGTAACATGCGTGACGTGACCGTTGAGGATATCTACATTGGCAATGGCGTTTCTGAGCTGATCGTGCAATCCATGCAAGCGCTGCTGAACATCGGTGATGAAATGCTGGTGCCTGCGCCAGACTATCCGTTGTGGACCGCCGCCGTGTCACTTTCCAGCGGCAAGGCCGTGCACTATATGTGCGACGAAGAATCTGGCTGGTTCCCGGATCTGGACGATATTCGCAGCAAAATCACCCCACGCACCCGTGGCATCGTGATCATTAACCCTAACAACCCAACCGGCGCGGTCTACAGCAAAGAGCTGCTGGAACAGATCGTCGAGATTGCTCGCCAGCATGACCTGATCATCTTTGCCGACGAAATCTACGACAAGATCCTCTACGACGAGGCAGAGCATCACTCCATCGCCGCATTGGCCCCAGATCTGCTGACCGTGACCTTTAACGGCTTGTCCAAAACCTACCGCGTTGCCGGTTTCCGTCAGGGCTGGATGGTGCTCAACGGGCCGAAGAAACATGCCAAAGGCTATATTGAAGGGTTGGAGATGCTGGCTTCCATGCGTCTGTGCGCTAACGTGCCAATGCAGCATGCGATCCAGACGGCACTGGGGGGTTACCAGAGCATCAGCGAATTTATTCAGCCTGGTGGCCGCCTGTATGAACAACGCGACCGTACCTGGGAGCTGCTAAACGAGATCCCTGGCGTTTCCTGCGTGAAACCTCAGGGTGCGCTCTATATGTTCCCACGCATCGACGCCAAGCGCTTTAACATCCGCGACGACCAGAAGCTGGTGCTGGATCTGCTGTTGCAAGAGAAGGTGTTACTGGTACAGGGCAGCGCGTTCAACTGGCCTTACCCAGACCACGTCCGTATCGTTACGCTGCCCCGCGTGGATGAATTGGAAATGGCGGTGGGCAAACTGGGCCGCTTCCTGGAAACCTATCACCAGTAATTTTGCCGGGCGCGGTTCGCTGCGCCCTACAATTCCGAGGGATGTACTTAGCTCCATAGCGTATAATGCTCTCACATGCCGTTGTAGAGAGAGCACCATGAGCCAGAGCCACTTCTTTGCCCACCTGTCCCGTTTGAAACTGATTAGCCGCTGGCCGCTGATGCGCAATGTGCGTACCGAAAACGTTTCCGAACACAGCCTGCAGGTCGCCTTTGTCGCCCATGCGCTGGCCGCGATCAAAAACCGCAAGTTTAACGGCAACCTGAATGCCGAACGCGTGGCGTTGTTGGCGATGTATCACGATGCCAGCGAAGTGCTGACCGGCGATATGCCCACTCCCATCAAGTATTACAACCCGCAGATTGCCCACGAATACAAAAAAATCGAGAAGATTGCCCAACAAAAGCTGTTGGAGATGCTGCCGGAAGAGTTACAGAACGATTTCCGCTCGATCCTGGACGAGCACCATCACAGCGAAGACGAAAAGCTGATCGTGAAACAGGCCGATGCGCTATGCGCGTATCTGAAGTGTCTGGAGGAGCTGTCAGCGGGGAATAATGAGTTCAAGCAAGCCAAGGCTCGTCTGGAGAAAACGCTGCAAATGCGCCACAGCCCAGAAATGGAGTATTTCATGACGGTGTTTATCCCGAGCTTCAGCCTTTCGCTGGATGAAATCAGCAGCGACTCACCACTGTGAGTGCAGAGCCAGGTGCTTATGCACCTGGCAGTCTGAGACACCTTAGCCGCAGGTCGTACCTTCCGGCATTTCTACCGTGAACTCCTGCTCCACCACCGAGCGTAAATCGATACGCTGGAAAGTTTGTGTGACCAGGAAGCGGTAAATTTTATCCTGTGGGCATTGGTTGCCAAAGTAAGAAGCCTGGGCCTCCAGCACCGGTTTTTTATCGCTGTTAAACATACTCAGCAGGAAACGGCGCTCGGTGTAGTAGTCCCTTTTCTTCGAATAGCCAATGATCTCTCTGGTCATAATGGCCTTGGTGGTACAGGTCGCCTTTTCCCCTTTCTTGGTATTTTCAGTGGTGCATTCGGTGGTCTCACCGGTGGCCACATCCCCGTAATCCGCGCTGGTATATTCATGTACCCGGGTGTTTTTATCTACGTCCAACACCACAAACAGCTTGGGCACCACACCGCCATTTGGCAGGTTATCCTCGGTATAAACGCGCTGAAACCCCTTTGCGCGCAAAAACGTCAGCGTATTACCGAAGAAGTGTTTCGCCAGCATCGGTTCATCAGAATCTGAGGCGACAAGCACCAACACTGGCGCATTCTTATCAAAGGCATAACCCGGATCGGGCACCGAATTGAGAGAGCCACTCATGTATCTCGTACAGCCGGACAGCAACAACAGAGAAGCTAAAGTAAGGGTTATAAATCCATGTTTCATTTTCATGGCAACTCCAGAAGGATCGCTAAACTAAGCCTGGGCGACACCGGTCGCCGTAAAGCCTCAACGAGCTGCTGCATGAGCCGATAAAATGCCAAAACTCTTTATGGTTTCGGTCGTTAGCTACTTAAGCGCATTCTCAAGAGTCAATAAAGTGCCTTTACTCATTCCTGACATAAAACGCAAACTGTGTGCTTAAAACGCATACAACCAAGGCACCAATATCACGCTGACAATCATCACCAGTACGGTGAACGGCACCCCAATTTTCAGAAAATCGCCAAACTTGTAGTTCCCCGGCCCCAACACCAGCGTATTGACCGGCGATGACACCGGCGTCATAAAGGCGGCGGAGGCGGCAATAGCGATAATCATGGCAAACGGATAAGGTGAAACGCCCATTTCACGGGCCGCCGCGATGGCAATCGGTGCCATCAATACCGCGGTGGCGGTGTTGGAGATAAACAGCCCTATGGTGGCGCACAGGACAAACAGACAGGCCAGCATGACGTGCGGCCCGGCATTACCGGCAACATCCATCAACCCACGGACGATCAGATCTACCCCGCCCGTTTTCTGCAACGCTTGGGCAAAGGGCATCATACCGACGATCAAAATGATGCTCGGCCAATGGATCGCCTTATAGGCACTTTCCATATCGATGCAGCGAAAGCGCCCCATCAGCAGGCAAGCGATCAGCGCGGCGATCGGATTGGGGATCTCGTCGGTCAGCATCATTGCCACCATCAGCGCCAGACAGAACAACGCATGAGGAGCCTGGGTGATCGCCGGTGCCACTTCGTCCACTTCTGCGGGCAGGTTCAAGACGATAAAGTCATGGGTTTTGGCCTGTAACTGGCGGATTGCTTTCCAATCGCCGATCACCAACAGAATGTCCCCCAGGCCCAGCGGTTCATCCACCAGCTTGCCTTGCAGGGTTTCACCATTGCGGCGGATACCGACCACGTTGAGATCGTACCTACTGCGGAAAGCGGCATCGCGCACGCTTTTCCCGAGCAGTGCCGATTCAGGGATTAGCGAAACTTCGGCCATGCCCACGTTGCGCGACTGTTCGGAGAAATATTCCCCCCGCAGCACCATGGGCTCAAGCTGTTGCTCACTACAGAACTGACGCAGATCGATATCACAATCCGTCATGTCGATCAGCAGTACATCCCCTTCGCGCAGTTCCGTGCTGCCAAAGGCGCTGATCATCACCCGGCGGAAACGCTTCCAGCGCTCAATGCCGATAACGTTGGCGCTGTAACGCGCGCGCAAATGCAATTCATCCAGCGAACGGCCAATCAGTGGCGAACCGCTACGCACCGCCAAACGACGCGCCCGCCCGGTGAGCTTATAGTCGCGGATTAAATCGCGGAAAGTCCGGCGCTCCCAGGCCGACTTGGTCTTGGTGCCGCCGCTGTCGCCGAGCCAGCGTCTTGCAACCAGCATGTACCCCACGCCCAACAGCAACACCACCAGACCAATTGGCGTGACGCCAAAGAAGCCGAAACCGTCGATGCCTTCACGAACCAGTTCGCTGTTGACCACCATATTCGGCGGCGTGGCGACCAGCGTCATCATGCCGCTGATTAAACCGGCAAAGCTCAGCGGCATCATCAGCCGCCCTGGGGAGATTTTCATACGCACCGCGACGCTGAGCACCACGGGAATAAAGATGGCTACCACCCCGGTCGAGCTCATAAAGGCCCCCAGCCCGGCGACGGTAAACATCAGCAGCATCATCATCTTGGTTTCACTGCTGCCCGCCACCCTCACCAACCAGTCACCAACCTGATAGGCCACCCCGGTGCGTACCAGCCCTTCGCCAATGACGAACAGAGCGGCAATCAAAATGACGTTAGGATCGCTGAAGCCAGCCGTTGCCTCTTGCAGACTCAAGGTTCCACTGAGCACAAACGCAATGATCACCAACAGTGCCACCACATCCATGCGCAGCTTATTGGTGGTAAACAGCACAATGGCTATTAACAGTAAACTCAAAACCCAAAGTAATTCGCTGTTCAAAACGGCCTCATTCTGCAGTGATCCCGGCATAAGAAATTAGCATAAAAAAACCCCGACGATGCGGGGTCTAATCAAATTGAGGTAAGAATGTGCAGATTAAGCAATAAGTTCGATGACAGCGCCCTGTTCGGACTTGGCGATCTTGAGCTGTTCCAAGGAGGAAAGGATCAGATCCACCTGGTCCAGCTTCGGTGCGTCTGCCGGTGCATTAACCGCAATCACCTGGCAACCTGCGGCCAAACCTGAAAGGATCCCGGCAGGGGCATCTTCCACCACCACACAATCCTGCGGTGCCAACCCAAGACCTTGTGCCCCTAACAGGTAGGCGTCTGGATGCGGTTTACCCTGTGTAACAAGCTCACTGGTGATAAACACCTCAGGAAGCGGCACTCCACCGGCAAGACGGCGTGCGTTAGCCACTGGCACGGAACCCGAAGTGACGATTGCCCAAGGTATCCCCAACGCATTGATCTGCTCCAGCAGGGCCAATGCACCTGGTAGGGCATGGACTCCGTCGGTATCCTCTGCCTCCACCTGCTCAAGCAGTGTGAACTCATGCTGTAGCTCAGCCTCGGTGGCATTCGGCATAAAGTGACGCAGCGAGGTGATCGCCTGTTTTCCGTGGATAAAGTCCAGCACCTGTTGCGGGCTGATGCCATGGCGTTCTGCCCATTGCGTCCAGGCTCGCTCTACCACTGGTAATGAATCTACTAACGTTCCATCAAGATCGAACAGAAAACCCTTACACTCCACGGGAAACCCCTCTACGTTTAATCAGGCATTGATGATTTGCGCAATCTCGACGGCGCTCAGATGATACTGGCGTGGGCAGGATAGCCAGATACTCAGCATGCGCTGGTATTTTTCCCACATTTTGGTTTGGGCGTTAAACCCGTGGCTACCAGAATCGAAATGAGTATACCGCCCTTCCGTGTTCACCAGGAAACGCACATAGCTCAGGTAACGCGCTTCAGTAGCCGCATCAAAACCCAGGAATGCCAGACGACGCGCTTCTAACCCCTGGCGATCCTTGAGGTTCTCCCAGGAGACCTGGAGCGCATGGTGCATTTCCATGATGTTGATGATGGTGCGGCACACTTCTTCGCTCATCTCACCAAAATCACGATCCAGCTCGCGCATTTGCAAACCAAAACCGCGTTCGATGATCGTCTGCAAGCGGCGGTAGCGCTCCGCATTGTCCGGATCGAGCATGGTCATCATCTTGTATTGATTCGACAAAATCAGCCGTTGGGCGTGAGTCATTTCCATTTCATTGTCCTCAGTTCTGCAAATTAACCAGAGCATCGCATGACTTCAGTATGGCGTGGAATCACAACTAACCCATTCTTTGATTTGAACCGGGATATTCGTCAAATGTGGGGAGTGACCAGACATGATCCGGGCACGAATTTGCGGCATAAAGCAAGGCCGGTGAGATCCCGGCCCAGTGGCACTTAAAGATCGTCGAGGAAGGTTTTGTCCAACTGCTTGAAGGCTCGTTTCAGCACGTCCGCCAGCGCCTGGTAGGTTGGCGTCCCTTCAACGGGGGCAATCGCCTGCCCGGCTTCCGCCAGCTTGTTACGGACCTCATGGAACCATTGCAGCAGGGTTGGCGGCAACGGCGTCACGGAACGTCGGCCCAACCACCACAGCCCCTGCATCGGCAGGCTACAGGCAAACAGCGCGGTGGCAATCGCCGGACCAAGCTGACCGCCGAGCGCAATCTGCCAGGTCAGGGTAAAAATCGCCAACGGTGGCATAAAGCGAACGGCAAAGCGGGTAGCGCGCGCCACGCGGTTCTCAGGGAAAAGCGGTGCCAGCCGTTTGTCTGCTGGCCAGGTTTTCATGTAATGCTGCCCGCGCTGGAATATCTGAAACCAGCTTACGGAACCGGATGGTCTGCTTGTCATTGCGCACCTCAACTTCACGTATAAAAAATAAAATATTCTTGCAAACACACTAACAAAAAAGTTGAAGCTTTAAATTTATTTTGTGTTTGTGGCGGGCTATCGGTATCCTAAGCCGGCCATGTGCCGGTAGAAGATGACAGAAGATTTGTCAACTTTTAGCCCTATCTCCCTAATCCTGCCGTTGGCGGCCATGTGGGGCTAGGAAGCGGTAAAAATCAGGATCGCTTAAACCGCAGAGAAATCATCGGTTTTTTCATCATTGTGTCCTTTGTATCACTGACATGATGTTAATCATAAATGTCAACGGCATTATGCGCTACGCTTGTTGTCTGATTGACGTTTTATTCACCACGTGTTTTTGGGTCTTCCTTAATACCAACACGAACTATAAGTAGGTACTTCCATGTCGAGTAAGCTAGTACTGGTCCTTAACTGCGGCAGTTCTTCCCTGAAATTCGCCATCATCGATGCAGCCAACGGTGAAGAATACCTCTCTGGCCTGGCCGAGTGCTTCCATCTTCCTGAGGCCCGTATCAAATGGAAAATGGATGGCGGTAAACAAGAAGCGGCACTGGGTGCCGGCGCTGCGCACAGCGAAGCGCTGAACTTCATTGTTAATACTATTCTGGCACAAAAACCAGAGCTTTCCGCCCAGTTGACCGCTATCGGCCACCGCATCGTGCACGGCGGCGAGAAGTTCACGGCTTCTGCCGTCATCAACGACGAAGTCCTGCAGGGTATCAAAGATTCGGTACCTTTTGCACCACTGCATAACCCGGCTCATCTGATCGGTATTGCTGAAGCGTTGAAATCCTTCCCTAATCTGGCTGATAAAAACGTTGCCGTGTTTGACACCGCGTTCCATCAGACCATGCCGGAAGAGTCCTACCTGTATGCCCTGCCGTACAGCCTGTACCGCGACCATGGCGTTCGTCGCTACGGCGCACACGGCACCAGCCACTTCTACGTGACTCAAGAAGCCGCGAAGGCGCTGAACAAGCCGGTTGAAGAAGTTAACATCATCACCTGTCACCTGGGCAACGGCGGTTCCGTAACCGCAGTACGCAACGGTAAGTGTGTTGATACTTCCATGGGTCTGACCCCGCTGGAAGGCCTGGTGATGGGTACCCGCAGTGGTGACATCGATCCAGCCATCATCTTCCACCTGCACGATGCCATGGGCATGAGCGTTGACCAGATCAACAAGATGCTGACCAAAGAATCTGGCCTGCTGGGCCTGACCGAAGTCACCAGCGACTGCCGCTACGTTGAAGACAACTATGAGACCAAGGCCGATGCCAAGCGCGCCATGGACGTCTTCTGCCACCGTCTGGCCAAGTACATCGGTGCCTATAGCGCCCTGATGGAAGGCCGTCTGGATGCCGTGATCTTCACCGGTGGTATCGGTGAGAACGCCGCGATGGTACGTGAACTGACCCTGGATAAACTGGGCCTGCTGGGCTTTGAAATCGATCATGAACGCAACCTGGCTGCCCGCTTCGGCAAATCAGGCAACATCACCAAAGACGGCAGCCGTCCGGCACTGGTGATCCCGACCAACGAAGAATTGGTCATCGCGCAAGACGCTTCCCGTCTGACCGCTTAATGCTCTCCACACCGTCAGCCCAGGCTGGCGGTGTTGTTTTGAGCCTGTCATCTTTGTCTGCGCCCCCGTTGCAGGCAGAAAACCGTGAAGAGGACTATTCTGTGTCACGTACAATTATGTTGATCCCCACAGGCACCAGCGTCGGTCTGACCAGCGTCAGCCTGGGTGTCATCCGCTCCATGGAGCAAAAAGGCGTTCGCCTGAGCGTATTCAAACCTATTGCCCAACCGCGTACCGGCGGCGATTCCCTCGACCAGACCACCACCATCATCCGCAGCAACTCGACCATTCCAGCGGCCGAACCCCTGCGTATGAGCTACGTTGAGAGCCTGCTGAGCTCCAACCAGCAGGACGTGCTGATGGAAGAGATCGTGGCTCGTTACCACGAAAACACCAAAGACGCAGAAGTGGTGCTGATCGAAGGCCTGGTGCCTACCCGTAAGCATCAGTTTGCCAACTCGCTGAACTACGAGATCGCCAAAACGCTGAACGCAGAGATCGTCTTTGTGCTGGCGCTGGGCAACGATTCTCCAGCCCAGTTGACCGAGCGCATCGAACTGGCTCGCTCCAGCTTCGGCGGCAGCAAGAACAAAAACATTACCGGCGTGATCATCAACAAGCTGAACGCTCCGGTGGACGATCAGGGCCGTACTCGCCCAGACCTGTCCGAAATCTTTGACGATTCCACCAAGGCCAGCGTAGCCAACGTCGATCCTGCACAGCTGTTCGCCAACAGCCCGCTGCCGGTATTGGGTTGCGTACCGTGGAGCTTCGAGCTGATCGCTACCCGTGCCATTGATATGGCCCGCCACCTGAAGGCGCGAGTGATCAACGAAGGCGACATCATGACCCGCCGGGTGAAATCTGTGACCTTCTGTGCGCGTAGCATTCCGCACATGCTTGAACACTTCCGCCCGGGTTCCCTGCTGGTAACCTCTGCCGACCGTCCAGACGTGCTG
The DNA here is from genome assembly GCF_059697885.1 of Serratia sp. NCCP-200. Taxonomy (NCBI): domain Bacteria; kingdom Pseudomonadati; phylum Pseudomonadota; class Gammaproteobacteria; order Enterobacterales; family Yersiniaceae; genus Serratia; species Serratia sp. NCCP-200. Next base: position 536,537 of record NZ_BAAKUJ010000001.1, on the reverse strand, counting down.
GTTTCAGCCTGCCTGGCCGCGATGAACGGCGTGGAAATTGGTGCCATCCTGCTGACCGGCGGCTACGAAATCGATGCCTCCATCAACAAGCTGTGTGAGCGCGCCTTTGAAACCGGCCTGCCGGTGTTCATGGTTGACACCAACACCTGGCAGACCTCGCTGAGCCTGCAAAGCTTCAACCTTGAAGTGCCTTCAGACGACCATCAGCGTATTGAGAAAGTGCAGAACTACGTGGCCAGCCACATCAACGCCGAATGGATCGAGTCCCTGACCGCCACTTCTGAGCGTTCACGTCGTCTGTCCCCACCGGCGTTCCGTTATGAGCTGACCGAGCTGGCGCGCAAAGCGGGTAAACGCATCGTGCTGCCGGAAGGCGACGAGCCACGCACCGTGAAAGCGGCGGCCATCTGTGCCGAACGTGGTATCGCGGAATGTGTGCTGCTGGGTAACCCGGAAGAGATCAAACGCGTTGCCGCCGCGCAGGGCGTTGAGCTGGGTAAAGGCATCGAGATCGTCGATCCGGTTGCCGTGCGTGAACTCTATGTGCCGCGTCTGGTTGAGCTGCGTAAGAGCAAGGGCATGACCGAAGTGGTTGCGCGTGAGCAGTTGGAAGACAACGTAGTTCTCGGCACCCTGATGCTGGAGAAAGGCGAAGTTGACGGCCTGGTTTCCGGTGCCGTTCACACCACCGCCAACACCATCCGCCCACCGTTGCAGTTGATCAAAACCGCACCGGGCAGCTCACTGGTTTCTTCCGTGTTCTTCATGCTGCTGCCTGACCAGGTTCTGGTCTACGGCGACTGCGCGATCAACCCGGATCCAACCGCTGAACAGCTGTCTGAAATTGCTATTCAGTCTGCCGATTCCGCAGCCGCATTCGGTATCGAACCACGCGTAGCGATGATCTCCTACTCTACTGGTAATTCCGGTGCGGGTAGCGACGTTGAGAAAGTGCGTGAAGCGACCCGTCTGGCGCAGGAAAAACGCCCGGATCTGATCATCGATGGCCCACTGCAGTATGACGCAGCGATCATGGCCGACGTGGCCAAATCCAAAGCGCCTAATTCGCCAGTAGCCGGTCAGGCGACCGTGTTCATCTTCCCGGATCTGAACACCGGTAACACCACTTATAAAGCGGTACAGCGTTCTGCTGACCTGGTATCCATCGGGCCAATGCTGCAAGGCATGCGCAAGCCGGTGAACGACCTGTCCCGTGGTGCTCTGGTTGACGATATCGTCTATACCGTAGCCCTGACGGCGATCCAGTCGGCTCAGGCTGACGCGCAGGCTGCTAAAGCCTGATGAGACAAAGGTGCCACTACGGCACCTTTAGACTCTGGTAATACCCATAACGGCCTGGTGATCATCACCGGGCCGTTTTATTTTTGGCGTCAACAAAGAGCAAGCAATGCCCCCCGATGCCCCTCACCCTAACCCTCTCCCACAGGGAGAGGGGACCGATCGAGTAGATCTGAAAATTCGGTGACACACCTTGGATAAGGAGATGCTCGGCCTGAGAAATAGGCCGATCGTCATGAGTGAAGGATATTAAAAAGTGTTCACCATGTCCTTGAACACCTGTCTACCCTGTCCCCGGTCTGTAAAGGGAAAGTGTTGAGGTAAATTTGTTGAGATGACCTATTTACTTCCAGCAGAGCACCGCCTATCAGCTCCCTCTCCCTTTGGGAGAGGGTTGGGGTGAGGGGGGGTCAACAGCTCATCCGCAGCCGCCACAATATGCGCCGCCGTCAGGCCATATTCCTGCTGCAAGAACTCCTGCGTGCCCACTTGCCCATAGCGGCCTTTCACCCCCACTCGCCGCATCGGCACCGGACATTCTTCCACCAGCACCTCCGCCACTGCCGAACCAAGCCCGTTATGAATACTGTGGTTCTCGCAGGTGACGATCCTGCCGGTTTTCGCCGCAAAGGTTTTGATGATTTCACGATCGATAGGTTTGAGCGTAAACATGTCTATCACCGCCGCGCTGATGCCACGCTGTTGCAGTTCCTGCGCCGCCTGCAACGCTTCGGCGACCATAATGCCGTTGGCGATCAGCGTAATGTCGCTGCCGTCACGCAGCAGATTAGCCTTGCCAATGGTGAAACGATAGCCTGCGGGATAAATGCGTGTCGCCTGCTTACGGATGGTTCGCACCCAGTAGAAGCCTTGCAACTTCACCAGTTGCTGCAAAATATCCTGGAACATGGTGGCATCGGTCACCTCCAACACCACCGAATGCGCCAGGCCGCGCACGATCCCCATGTCTTCAAACGACATATGCGTGCCGCCGTTATGGCAGGCGCTGACCCCGGCATCGGAAGCGATCACCTTGACGTTGTTGCGCTGATAGTCCAACGACATAAACAGCTGATCGAAACAGCGGCGGCTGGCAAAAGCGGTGAAGGTGTGGACAAATGGCACTCGTCCGGTCAGCGACAAACCGGCGGCTACGCCAATCACATTAGCCTCCATGATGCCGCAGTTGATGACCCGCTCTGGGTGATCCTTATGTACGCCATCCATCGCCATCGAACTCATCAGATCGGCTTCCAGTGCAATCACTGGCGTATCGGCTTCGGCCTGTTGGCGGATCACGCTGGCGTACACCTTACGCATTTCTACGGCGTCTTTTTCAAACGGCATTTCCAGGTTAAACATAGGCGGCCTCCAGCTCGGCAATGGCCTTTTCGATTTCGCTACGAACATCTGGCGTTAAGCGCAGATGGTGTGAGTTTTTCAGGTTCTCCAGATACGCCACGCCCTGCCCCTTGAGGCTATCGAGGATCACCACCAACGGCCGCTGCTCGCCACTGCGTTCCGGCAATACGGCATCATGGATCGCGGCAATGTCATCCCCACGAACGGTTTGCACCTCAAAACCAAAGGCGTGGAATTTTCCGGCCAGATCGAAGGGTTTGATCACCTCATCCAGCGTGCCGTCCAACTGCTGTTTGTTGTAATCGATAAACAGCGTCAAATTATGCAGATTGTGGTGGGCGATAAACTGGAACGCTTCCCAGCATTGGCCTTCGTTCAGTTCACCATCCCCCAGGATGCAGAATACCCGGTTGCTGCGCTTTGCCAGTTGGTGTGAAAGCGCCATACCGGCAGCGATAGAGACCCCTTGCCCAAGCGATCCGGTGGTGGCATCCACCCCGCGAGTTAGCAAGCGATCTGGGTGGCTCGGCAACCGGGTGCCATTCTGGTTGAGCGTTTGCAGCTGTTCCAACGGGAAATAGCCCTTAAGCGCCAGCACGCTATACAGAGCCGGACCAGCATGGCCTTTCGACAGCACGAAATAATCGCGCTCAGGCCAATCCGGGTCACCCGGATCGATACGCATCACTTCGCCGTATAACACCGCTAGCGTTTCAACCACCGACATACAGCCGCCGTAATGGCCAAACCCCAGCCCAGTGAGTGCCTTCAGCGTTTCCAGACGGATCGCCCCGGCTAATTGCGTCAAATCAGTCACGGTGTTGCTCATGAACTTTCCTCCTTATTTCTGGCTGGGGCATCTTTGCGTTTTCCCAGGAAGTTATGCGCGACCAGCAGGCCAAAGATGGCGACGATCGCGACCATGATCATTTCTTTGGTCAGGAAGCGTGCCATATTGCCCAACACGATCCCCACCACGCCGAAGTCCGTATCGGAGAAGGTGGTGTTGGCAAAACCCAGCGCGCCCAGTACCGGTAACAACAGCACCGGCAGGAAGGTAATCAACAGGCCGTTGGCAAACGCCCCCAGCATGGCACCACGCCGCCCGCCGGTCGCATTGCCGAACACCCCGGCAGTGGCCCCGGTAAAGAAGTGCGGCACCACGCCCGGCAGGATCAGTACCATCTTCATTTGGCCGAGCAAGAACAGCCCCACCAAGCCACCCAGGAAGCTGAACAGGAAACCAATCAGCACCGCATTGGGGGCGTAGGGATAGACCACCGGACAGTCCAGCGCCGGGCGGGCATTAGGGACCAGTTTTTCCGAGAAGCCGGTAAAGGCCGGGACGATCTCGGCCAGGATCAGGCGCACCCCTTGCAGAATGATGAATACCCCGGCGGCAAAAGTGATCGCCTGAATAATCGAGTACACCAGGTAATTCTGCCCGCCACTCAATTGGCTTTCGACGTAATCCTGGCCCGCACAGATAGCCAGGATCAGGTAGATAACGATCATGGTCATCGAGATGGAAATCGAGCTGTCACGCAGGAAGCTGAGGTTTTTAGGTAAGTTCATCTCCTCGGTGGAACGCGAGTTTTTCCCCACCTTGGAACCGATCCAACCGGAAAGGACATAGCCCAGGGTACCGAAATGGCCAAAGGCAATGTCGTCGTTGCCGGTAATGCGGCGCATATAGCGCTGGGCGATCGCCGGGAAGAACGCCATCACCAACCCCAGAGTCAGCGCTCCGGTGAACACCAGCTGTACGCCCTCAAAACCGGCCACGGTAAGGATGATGCCGATCATACAGGCCATGTAGAAGGTGTGGTGCCCGGTCAGGAAGATGTATTTCAAGCGGGTAAAGCGGGCTACGATGATGTTGGCCACCATGCCAAACGCCATGATCAGCGCGGTGGAGGCACCGTATTTCTCTAGTGAGATAGAGACAATGGCTTCGTTATTGGGAATAATCCCCTGAATATTGAACGCATGCTCAAACATGCCGCCTAATGGGTTCAGCGAGCCGACTAATACCGTCGCTCCACCGCCCAACACAATAAAGCCCAGAATGGTTTTAACCGTCCCTTTGACCACATCAGAAAAAGATTTCTTTTGTGCCAACAGACCAATCAAGGCAATCACCCCGACCAATACCGCCGGGACCTTTAATATATCAACCACAAATCTGAGCGTTTCCTGGATAAACATATCCACCTCGCCAATGGGTTAGATTAAATAATAGAGTGGGCTGTGAAGTAAGCACGCAGCTTGGCTTCAAGCTCATTAATATCAATGATATTGCTGATCACCACTAACTGGTCGGCTGAAACGCTGGCGCTAGCGGCAATATCTTTCGCCATCACGAAGATGTCTGCCGCACCCGGCGTTGCCGAGGAAAGATCGGAATGTTCAACCTCCGCCTCAATATTCATTTTTTTCAGCACTTTCTTGATGTTCATTTCCACCATAAAACTGCTGCCCAATCCTGAGCCACAAATAGCCATGATTTTCATTATTCTTACCTGCCAAATTTTATGTGTAGGATAGCGTCACCCGATATCTATCGGATGCTGAGTATTATCAAAAGCTGCGGGTATAGCCGTATAACCGGTTAGAGATTAATAATTGGCGATAACATCCTCAATTTGCCGTTTGGTTTGCGCCAGGAACAGTTTCTCCATGGCTTCGCTATCAGAAAATAACTCGGCCAGCTGCGAGATCATATCAATGTGGCTACTGCTATCTGGAGCGGAAAGCATCACCACAATGAAGACCGGATCGTTATCTTCGGACTGAAAATACACACCCTGATTGATCTTTAATAGTGAAAGGCCAAGCGCTTTGGCGCCCTCCTCCGGCCTGGCATGGGGCATCGCGATACCGGGTGCCAACACGTAATAGGGCCCCAGCGCCTGATGTTGGTGAAATATGGCTGTCAGGTAATCAGCGGTGATCACACCGCGCTGCAGCAGTGGCTGAGCACACAATGTGACCGCCTCCTGCCAGTCAATAACCTGATCGCACAGTTGAATGTGGTCGGCGTTCAGCCAGTCGTTGAGCACATCTCCTCCTTTTGGGTTTTTCCCTTAAGCCGCCAGAATTTGCGAACCGTAACGAGACGAAATCTGTTGGCTATGGATTGTTTGATGGCGCGTGGCCGTCATGAAATAGCCCGGCGACGGTAAAACTTTAATCAACGTACAGGGGTTAAACCGTGACCAAACGCACAAAGATAGCGCTACCAAAAATCAATCATTCAGTTCTGTGATAGCGCTATCAAAACTATCGGGGATCAAACCCGGCGGCTCAGTTTTTTTATCGATCGCCAAAGGAACGGGGTAGAATGGGTACAGAAGCGGGAACCACGAAGCCCAGAAATGGGTTTCAACCCATGAGCTCATTTATGCGTTATGCGCGCATTTCAGTCAGGATCAGCAATGTCGATCGGTAGAAAACGACGCAGTACCGGCCGGGTTACCCTGGCCGACGTGGCCCAATTGGCAGGCGTGGGCACCATGACCGTCTCGCGGGCGCTACGCACGCCGGAACAGGTTTCAGATAAGCTGAGAGAAAAAATTGAGTCGGCGGTCAGTGAGTTGGGTTACCTCCCCAACCTGGCGGCCAGTTCGTTGGCCTCGGCGTCCTCTTATACCATCGCCATGGTGGTGCCGAGTTTTTCCGAGTCCGGCTGTGCGGATATGTTTGCCGGGTTACAGCGGGTACTGCAACCGGCGGGTTACCAGATCATGTTGGCCGAGTCCCAACATCATATCGAGCGTGAAGAAACGTTGCTGGAAACCCTGCTCTCTTACAACCTGGCTGCTGCCGTGCTGCTAAGCATTGAGCATTCCGAAAATACCCGTCAGGCATTAACCGCCGCCAATATTCCGGTGGTGGAAATTGGGGCAATCCGCACCGACCCGATCGACATCAATATCGGCATCGATTACGTTGCCGCCATGTATCAGCTCACTCAAACCGTGATTGCCAGCGGGTATCAGAATGTTGGCCTGCTGTGTGCTAATCAGGAACAGTGGATTTTCCAACAGCATCTGCAAGGCTGGCACAAAGCGCTACTGCAAAACCACATGTCCCCTCATCGGGTGATTAATGCCGCGCAACCCGCCAGCTTTAGCCTCGGTGCCCAGCAATTGCCGGAGTTTTTACTGGCCTGGCCGGAGTTGGATGCCTTGGTCTGTACATCTGATGAACTGGCCTGTGGCGCGCTGTATGAATGCCAGCGGCGACGGATCAAGGTGCCGGAGCAGCTGGCTATCGTGGGGTTTGGCAACAGCGAGGTCAGCCAGGTCTGCCAGCCACCGCTGACGACCATGACCGTGCCGCATAAGGAGATTGGTATTCAGGCAGGTAAGGCATTGTTGGCACGTTTGAACGATCAACCCTGGCAGCCCAAAGGTTCGATCCCTTCAACCCTGTGCCGTCGTAGCAGCTGTTAACGATGACGATACCGGGAACCCGCCGATAAGTCGGTATTCCCGGTATCTCAATAACACTTACCAGCTATAGTTTATCCCAACACGGTAGCGCGTCTGGCGGTTATCGTTTTTGCTATCTTGCTTCACGTTCCCGACTTCAACATAAGGCTTCCAGTTTTTATCCCACTTGTAAGCCAGCTTGACGTTATGTTCGTAATCGGTTTTGCCGTCGTCAAAAATAACCTTGTTGCTGCTCTTATACACGTAGTTATATTCAGCCGACCAGTCCTTGTAGAAGTTATAACCTAACCAAAAATCGCCACGGTTGGTTTTCTCATCCCCCTCTGAGCCTTTTGAGGTGGTGCGCTTATATTCGTAGCGATATCTGCCCGCCACATAAATGTCTTTGGTAAAGTTATACTGTGCACGCAAATAAGGGCGATAGCCGTTGCTATTACTGTTGGATTCTAGCGAGAATCCAGGCTGCAGGGTGATCGCATCAAATTTATGCTGATAGCTGACGACGGCTTCTGTACCATTACTGACCTGTTCGTGGAAAGGTTTATCAGGCGTCGAGTCTGAAGAGTCCTGACGCCATTTTGCTTCCAGAGAGAATCCCAGGCCGTTATCGAAACGATGCGATACCAGCATTCTATTTTTATGGTCACCTTTGGCTGTATCCTGCCATTCATGGCGTAAATCAAGCGACATGGCCATTGCACTAAAGTTTGCTACAGAGGCTAACACCAGAGTCAATAATTTAAATTTCATTATTACTACCCTTATCATTAATTATAGAAAAGACATCCCCACTCTAATTAAGGGGGTTGTAGTGTTATTTGAAATACGTATTACTCAAAAACGGAAATAGCGAACCTATAACTTAAAATAAACTTTATCTTTTTTTGATGAATAAAGATTACCCAACATAAATAGCCGTACGTAATACCGCGCCACCTTAAGCCTCTGACAGATGGGTGCTATGCAGGTTAGCCGACCGTTGAGCGCATGGATGCGCGATACGAGCCCCCAGGGACGGGTTCACGGCGTGTCGGCGTTCTGCATAGCTCCCAGCTGTATCACTATGACCAACAGCTATTTAAATATGACGGAAATTGACCTTATCTCATTGCGCGTTTCAGAATACGGTCGCCCTGACGCTGGAAATCTGCCGCCACTTCCTGCACCGTTTTCTTACCATAATCGATATTCTGAATGGCATCCTGGAACAGCACTACGATCTGCGGATCGTCAAAATACGGCGAAGCACTGATAGCATGCGGCAGTGACAGCGCCAGTTTCAACCCGGAAACCGCCGGATCGCTATCCTGGATCACGCCACTTTCGGTCAATTGGCTGACAGCCACTTTGCTTAACGGAACCCCCCGCTCCAGCTTCAGCGCCTCAACGCCTTCCTTGCTGTTTAACAGGAAGTTAATCAACATTGCCGCTTCTTTTGGATGCTTGCTGCTTTTACCAATCGAGAACATTTGCGACGGCTTGAAGAACAATCCGGCATCCTTGGCACCCGGCAGCATCGGGTATGGGCCCAATACCAGCTTGGCCGGTGCTTTCAGGTTGTCGGAGTATTTGTTAATGGTGGAGTTCCACATATAGGTCCCACCCCATTCCCCCGCAATCCATGGCTTCATCTCATACATGTTGTTTTTGCCGAACGAGGCGTAGTATTTCGATGATGGCATGACGTGGCTGTCTACCATGTTTTTATACATCTGGAAGAAATCGACCCATTGTGCTTCGCTATAGGCAAACTTCTTCTGCGCTTCATCGATAATATCGACGTTATATTTTTGGATCATGTAGGAACGTAACAGTGCGAAGGTATCCTGGTGCTCCAACACCACCGGATAATATTTATCGCCCAGTTTTTCGTTGAAGGTTTTACCGGCGGCGAGCAATTCATCCCAATTATTGGGATATTGCACACCCGCGTCTTTCCAGGTGACATCGTTATAATAGAAAACACGTGCGGTCACTGAAATCGGGATGCCGTTCAGCTTGCCGTCGATCGTGGTGGTTTGTAGCTCTTTGGGATCAAACTGCGTCAGATCCAGATACTCACTCACCTTGTTCAGGTCATAGAATCCGGTGCCGGTTTTTGAAAAGATCGGCAGCCAGTTCCAGTTGGTTTGCATCACGTCCGGCTCGGTGCCCCCGGCAATCTGGGTGGTCAGGCGGGAAAGGTGACCGTCCCAGCCGGTATATTCCGATTTCACCTTGATATTCGGGTTCTGCTTCTGGAATTCCTCAATCGCTTTCAACGTAACCTGATGGCGGCCATTGCCTCCCCACCAGGACATACGCAAGTCAACCTGTTCAGAGGCAAAGGCTTGATGGGCAAATATCGCCATGGACGAGGCTACCAGAGTACGTAAGACTATTTTTTTCATTATTTACAACTCCTGTTAAAGAGAAATATTCTTTTCCGTTTTCGCATCAAAGATATGGCATTTATCCATATCGAATTTGAAATAAACCGGACGATGTAGCCCATTTTTCAGGATCGGTTTGACGTCATCGGAAGGAATACGGCAGGTCAGCTCAAAATCATTTACCTTCAGGTAAACAAAGAACTCATGGCCCATATTCTCGACGCGGACCAGTTCGCCTTCGGAGTGGTTACCCTCAAACGGCGATTCCGAAATCGACACAAACTCGGGCCGCACGCCAAAGAACACGTCCTGTCCGACAAAGCTGGCGACCTTATCCTGCTGATGCTGGTTGAGGGTCAAGGTGTAGTTACCGACGGTCAGGCCGATTTTGCCGTCCTTCTCTACCAGTTTGCTCGGCTTGATGTTCATTTCTGGCGCCCCGATAAAGCCGGCGACAAACATGTTTTTCGGGAAGTGATACAGGTTGTCTGGCGTATCCACCTGCATGATATGGCCCAGCTTCATCACGCAGATACGGTCGCCCATGGTCATGGCTTCGGTCTGATCGTGGGTAACATAGACGGTGGTCGCCGGTTTGCCGCTCTTTTTCAGCTGCTTGTGCAAATCGGAAATACGGATACGCATCGACGCACGCAGCTTGGCATCCAGGTTAGACAACGGTTCATCGAACAGGAACACGTCTGGCTTTTTCACAATTGCGCGGCCCACGGCCACACGCTGCGCCTGCCCACCGGAGAGTTGGCGTGGCAAACGATCCAACAGCTCTTCCAGTTCCAGGATCTTGGCGGCTTCGTTAACCTGCTCTTCAATCTGCTCTTTAGGCATCTTGCTCAGCTTCAAGCCAAAGGCCAGGTTATCTTTTACCGTCATATGCGGATACAGCGCATAGTTCTGGAACACCATGGCAATACCACGGGATTTAGGTGCCAGGTTATTCACCACGCGATCGCCAATACGCACTTCGCCGCCGCTAATGGTTTCCAGCCCTGCCAGCATCCGCAGCGTGGTCGATTTGGCACAGCCGGAAGGGCCGACAATCACCATAAACTCGCCATCGGCAATGGTCAGATTGATGCCATGCACCGCCTTATAACCGTTGCTGTACACTTTCTGCAGATTGTTAAAAATGACTTCAGCCATGATAGATCCTCAATTAACCTTTAATTCCGCTGCTGGTAACGCCCTGCACAAAGTAGCGTTGGGCCAGGAAGAACACGATGATGGACGGCAGAATAGAGATGCTTGCCATAGCCAGGATTTCGTTCCACGGCGCACCTTCTGTCACGTCGATAGACATTTTCAACGCCAGCGCAATCGGGTATTTATCGACGCTGTAGACGTAGATCAACGGGCCAATAAAGTCATTCATCGACCACATAAACTGGAACAGCGCGACGGAGATAATCGCCGGTTTCAAGATTGGCACCACCACATACCACAGCACCTGGAACGAGTTGCAACCATCAATCTGGGCCGCCTCTTCCATATCCCGTGGCACACCACGTAGGAACTGGATCAACATAAAGACGAAGAACCCTTGAGTCGCAAATGCCAGCGGCAAATAGAGCGGCAGATAGCTGTCCAGCATGCCCATTTCACGGAACATGATGTATTGCGGGATCAGTAACACCGTGCTCGGCAGCAACATGGTGGTGATCAGCGTGGCAAACCAGAATTTCTTCCACGGGATCTCAAAGCGGGCAAAGCCGTAGGCCACAATGGTCGATGAGATAATGGTTAATAACACCTTGGGGATCACAAATTTAAAGGTGTTAAGCATGTAGTGACCAAAGTTATATTCCGTGCCGGTTTTCCAACCGTTGACGAAACCGTCCGAGGTCGCATGTTCCGGCCACAGGCCCAGGGTAGTGAAGATCTCCTGGTTGGGTTTAAACGAGGCCGAGAACATCCACACCAGCGGATAAAGCATCAACAATCCCACCAGCAGCAGCACGACGTAACGAATAGCGGCGCTGATTTTTTCCCGGCGCAATGTGCGCTGAACTTCACGCTCAGCGATTTCCTGCGCACTGGACATGGGTAATTGGTTCTGTTGCATGTCAGCCATTTTTGCCACCTTTGTCTGCCGAGTAGAAGACCCAATACTTCGATGATTTAAAGGCGATTGAGGCGAACAGGGCCACAACCAGGAACAGGATCCACGCCAATGCGGCACCGTAACCCATATCAAAATATTTAAAGGCGGTATCGTAGATATACAGTGAGAACAGATAGGTGTAATGGGTTGGCCCGCCCCCGGTAATGACATACGGAGCCGTAAACTCCTGGAACGCCTGCGTGGTCTGCATAATAAAGTTGAAGAAAATCACTGGCGTGATCAGCGGTACCGTGACCTTCATAAACATCTGCCACTTGGAAGCACCATCAATCATGGCTGCTTCATATTGTGACTGTGGCACGTTTTGCAGCGCCGCCAGGAAGATCACCATCGCAGAGCCGAACTGCCATACGCGCAGCAACGTGACCGACATCAATGCCAGCGAAGGCTCGCCCAACCAGTTGATCGGATCCATACCAAAGACACCGATAAAGCTGTTTAGCAGCCCGTCGATGGCAAACAGAGCACGCCATAGCACGGCAATAGCCACGCTGCTGCCCAGAATGGAGGGAACGTAATACGCCGTACGGAAAAAGCCGATGCCGCGCAGTTTAAAATTAAGGACAAACGCGATACCTAACGCAAATGCCAATTTTAACGGGATGGTCAGAAACACATATGCAAAGGTGACGCCCATCGATTTCCAAAAAAGATGGTCTTCCATCAGCATATAACGATAGTTTTCCACCCCGTTAAACACCGGGGGATTCATCAGGTCATATTCCGTAAAGCTCAGCAAGAATGATGACACAAAGGGGAACGCCGTAAATATAATCAACCCTATTATATAAGGTGATATATAGGCTAACCCCAGCATTCTGTTTTCATTCATGGTTGTTACCCATAGCCATTTAAATAGAAAAAGAAATAAAAATTAGTTAAGTAAAATTTAAGTAAGATTAAACAATAGAAATGACAAGCCCGGCAGTCTGTCCAGGTTCAGCATCCCCCCCGTAGTGATAAATCAAAAAACTTTTTCAGGCGATCGCTGGCCAATCTCAGCCAATCATCAGCGACCAATGCTCGCATTGTCACTATGCCGTTGGGTTGCTTGTTACAGTAGGATAATTCCATTTTTCGGTCTCCCAGATGATCCTGTCATCTACCAACCAACAAACTGAAACACTATTTCAAATTATTATATCTGAAATTTTTCCAACGTCATTCAGCGGATGGCAAAAGTGTGACCAAAGTAGAAACGTTGTTTTGATTTTTTTATCAAAAAACAAAGATTATCAAAACCAAAACAGGAGCTACATGTAACCCAATAATAAATAAGAATATTTATTCTTTTTGCATTTGTAGCACCAAGGATAGAAATTTTGATGAGATGAGTTAACTAATTGTAGGTAGATAAAATCAGCAGATTTGGGCCGAGAGGGTAAGTATGAATGCCGTCATTGATGGTTACATTTGTGATTTCAGACGGTTGGCAAGTGGGGAGGGGCTAACTGAGGAGAAAAATAGACGGCCTTGCTACTCTATGGGCAGCAAGGCCGTGCGTTAAATCAGGCGTCTTCCTCGCCAGAGCTGGCTCTGCTTTCGCGCGGCAGCGGCTTGCCGTAGTCCTGGCCGTTATTACGCGTCAGCCACAGCGATAATGCCTTCAGTGAATCGGGGGTGAACTCGTCGCAGCGGGCGGTGATCTCCTCTGGCGTCAACCAGCTCACTTCAGCCACTTCTTCTTCCTGCAGAGCGAACGGGCCATTGGCGACGCAGCTAAATAACGCCCCCCAAATACGGCACTGTTCCTCTTCAAAGTAGAACAGGCCATGTTCGGCAAACGGGATCCCGGCGATACCCAGCTCTTCTTCGGCCTCACGGCGGGCAGAATCCAACACGTTTTCCCCGCTTTGTACCACTCCCCCGGCGGTGGCATCCATCCAACCCGGGTAAAAATCTTTGGTGTCTGTGCGCCGCTGCACCAGAATTTTCCCCATACCATCATGCACCACGATATAGGTCGCACGATGACGCAGCCGTTGGGCACGCATCTGTTGACGACTGGACTGAGCAATCACTTCGTTTTGCTCGTTGACGATATCAACCCACTCGGTATCTGCAGCCTGATCCTGTTCCGCCATCCTGTAAAACCTTCTATTTTGGGCGCGATGCATGCCGCGCACGGGTTATGCTTCAATTATTTTTGGTATGTGTCCCAGCTCTGCCAAGGAACAACCCTGGCTGCCATTTTCGAGCTATCGGGTCTATAAAATTAGTGCGTTAACGCCACCTCTGCAACAACCTTGCCGTTGTGCAACTCGAGCACGCTCAAGACGTCGTCTGCCAGTATGCCATAGCTGGCCGGAAAACCCCCTTTCGGGATGCTGACCGAGCCCGGATTAAAGCAGTAGATCTCACCTTGCCTTTGTGCCTGAGGCAAATGCGTATGACCATACACCAGCACGTCCCCACCCGCTAAAGGCGGTAATGTGTTGGGATGATAAAGGTGTCCGTGGGTTAAAAACAATCGTCTTTTGGCTAACAGCACCTGTTGGTAAGGGGCCATCATCGGGAAGGAGAGCAGCATCTGATCGACTTCACTGTCGCAATTACCGCGAACGGCAACGATCTTGTCACTAACGTGATTCAATCGTTCGGCCACCTGCGCGGGCTGATAGTTATCCGGTAAGGCATTGCGTGGACCGTGATTGAGCAAATCGCCCAACAGTATCAACCAATCGGCCTGACTTTGAGCAAACAATTCGAGGATTTTGTCGGTGGCGGAGAGCGAACCATGCAGGTCCGAGGCGAACATCAGCTTCATAATCTTTCCTTCGGTGCGGAATATGAAACCATTTTAACGTAGCTGGGTTAGACAACAAGCGGTGGGGAAAACAGGTGGCCGATATTCGGCCACCTGAAGAACATCAGGCGCGGGCCAGCAGTTCTTTGACAAACGCCACAATCTCCGGCTTTTTGCCGTTGGAGAACAGACATTCCTGGAAGCGAGGACCGCTAACGGCGGTCTTCACCAGCTCTGGATCGATGGCACGCAGCGTATCAAGGTAGTTGTCTTTGATCACCGCCTGCTTAACCTGATTGAGGATACCGGCGTTACGAACCTGAGGTTCCTTACGCTCCACCGGATAACCTTCACCTTTACGCCCGGTAAAAGCCTTCTCAAAGATATAGCGCACGTTCAACTCAGCACCCCAGCCAAAGCCTTTGGCAAACGGCAGGGACAGCGCATTACCGTTGTTGATCTGAGCGAACAGGAAAGCATCCGCAGGATCGATACAGTAACCGCACACTACACCAGGATGGATGTTCAGTGACATCAAGGCGCCCTGCCCGGTACCGCAGCCGGTGACCACAAAGTCGACCGCTTCGGCGTTCAGCAGAATGCTGGCCATAATCCCTAAATGGATATAGGTCAGATGGTGATCCTGCTCATCGCTCATACCCACGTTGAACACCGCATCATGATTGCCAGCCGCAACCGCCTGCAATTGTTCGAGAACCAGCGCATTTTTACCCGCCTGGCTGTTTTCCATCATCAGTGCAATATTCATCTTTTGCTCTCCGCAAATAAAATCAATCGGTTATTCTTTGTCTAGTTAGCGAGCCAACCAGCCGCCATCTACCGCTACGGTGTAGCCATTGATGTAATCCGAAGCCGGTGAAGCCAGGAATACCACCGGCCCCATCAGATCTTCTGGCAGGCCCCAACGGCCAGCCGGGATACGCTCGAGGATTTCCTCGCTGCGGGCCTGATCGTCGCGCAGTTGGCGAGTATTGTTCGTCGCCATATAGCCAGGAGCCAACGCGTTCACGTTGATACCGTGGCTGGCCCATTCGTTGGCCAACAGACGGGTAACACCCATGACGGCGCTCTTGGACGCGGTGTAAGACGGCACACGGATGCCCCCTTGGTAAGACAACATGGAGGCGATATTGATGATCTTGCCGCCGGTGCCTTGAGCAATAAACTGGCGGGCCACCGCCTGAGACATGAAGAACACCGTCTTGATGTTCAGGTTCATCACATCATCCCAATCTTTTTCGCTAAACTGCAGCGCATCCTGGCGGCGAATGATACCCGCGTTATTGACCAGAATATCAATATGACCGAACTCGGCCACCGCGCGCTCCAGCAGCTCAGGCAGCACTTCCAGCTTGCTCAGGTCGGCTTTCAGGCTCAGGAAACGACGCCCCAGTGCGGTGACTTTGGCAATGGTTTCGTCCGGCTCAACCACGTTAACGCCAACGATATCACAACCTGCCTGAGCCAGCCCTATGGCCATCCCCTGTCCCAGCCCGGTGTCACAACCGGTCACAATCGCCACTTTACCCTGCAATGAAAAATTATCGAGAATCATGCTCTTGTCCTTAGTACTCAGGGCATCAGCGGCCCTTGTCAAAAGTGGGGATAGCGTTGCAATCCCGCCAGTGTCCGCAGCTTGCTGCCATACAGGGGGAACGATATTGCTCACCCCTGTCATCATGATGGCGCAATTCTAGCGCTTATCCCTGACGCAATCAATAAAATTGAAACATTGTTTTATTTTATGTGAAAGTAATTTTTGATTATGTGATGCATGCCGTTTTCACCGGGGCAAAAACGGCATAACCGCTGGGGTTAGCTACATCGGTATCGCATGCGGCTTACCGGGCGCAGTACAGTTCGGGCGCAGCATACAGGCCGGGCGCAGCATGCGGTGCCCCTACATAGCAGGTATGAAGGCATTGTTGTCGGCGATGTTCCCTACCACCGCATCGGCATATTCTCCCGGCTTGCTACGCAGCGAGACGTTGCCACTGAATACGCCCTGCTTATCCTGCGTGGTATAGGGGCCCGGGCGGAAAATGTAGTTAAACCGCTGGTTATCAATCGCCATATTGCTGGTGACTTGCAGGGCGCCAGGGTTAAAGTTGTCGGTAAACCCATCCATGCCGTTTTCAATGGCGATGCTGTTAGTCACCTGATGGGCCACTGGCAACCCTTCGCCCCCCAGTTTGAAACCATTATTGACATTGCGCAGCGCGACGCTGTTCTCAATGATCACCTTGCCGTTCGGGCCATCCTCGATCTTGTTAAACAGATCAAAACCATCATCCACGTTGTCATGTGAGAAGCAGGCGACTAACCGGTTTCCCTCACCCACACGCATTTTGACGGCAAAGCCATCCGCATTGATCAGACCAGGGTCCTTGTTGGCGTATGATTCAGAATGGGTGATCAGGTTGTGGCTGGCCCACAGTGGCCGGTCGGCGTTGGCCGGGGAGGAAATGACAATCCCGGTATCATCCGCATGATGTGCCACCACCCGGTCAAGGTGGTTATGGCTGCCCGCGATATGTAGGCTTTTTTCCGTTACCGTGATGCCCTGAATATCCCAATAGCTGGCTTCCAGTTCCATCCCGTGCAGCACCACGCCATCCCCAAGCGGCCGGAGCTTTTTGGCATGCGTGGCGGTGCCACTGGCTACGGCTGGTATGACGGCCAAGGGATAATCCCCCGCCGCCAGCCAAAGCGTGCCACCCGGCGTTAAGGATTGCACGGCGGTGGCAAAATCCAGCGGATGCTGCTGGCTGCCATCATTTTCGGCTTTGCCCTGTGGCGCAGCATACAGATTAGCAGCGTCGGCATAGTGCGCTTTGCGCACCATCAGCTTGTCACTCTGTGCGTTGCCTTTTGCCGTGGTGAAACGGTAATCCAGCGCGGTTTCCGCCTTCTTCAGCGCAACCTTCACCGCCAGCATCTCTCCGGCCTGTACCTTACGCTCTGCGGCAATGACCACGCCGTCCTGGCTTAGCGACAGAGTGCCATTCTCATTGCTGCGTAGTTGGAAGACGTAATCATCCGTGGCGGATATTGGCGCAGAACCGATCTCGATCTGCAACGGCATCGCTTTAACCGTAAACTCTTGTGCCGCCGGGAGCTGGCTTTCGCTGAGCGTCAGGCTGGCCTGGTTGACGGTAATGCGTGCGTTACGTGAAGCAAAGAAGCCCACGTAGTAACCTTCAGGATCAAGCTTGGTGACGCGGTGCGGATCGTTGGTCGTTTTACTGACCCAGTTGTCGCTGCCCAGCGGAGCATAGGCCGCGGTAAACCCCTGATCCGTGCGAGCCAGACGCAGCCGGAAGGTTGGCGTTTTCTGCAGATCGACCTCAGGTTGATACCCCTCACGTTTGATCTCGACACCCGCATTGCCCCAGGAATTGAGCACGCCGTTGCGGGAAATCAGCGTCATTTTGACCCGCTGATGATCTTTTTTATCCTGCGTCATGATGGCATTCATCACCATGTTGGATGCCGCCGGAAACTCCTCATAACCCTGCTGGACCTTCTCCAACCGTGGTTTGCCGAGGATATCGCGGATCAGCAATCCCGCCCCCTCTTGCCCGGCGGGCAGAGCCATATTTTCCGGGCCAAACTGATCGACCGTCACCTCCGCTTCCAGAACCACATTGGCATTGGCGGGAACGCGCGTGTAGTAAAAGGTCAGGCCATCATGGCTATTGCCGATTTTGCCCCCCCGGCTTTCGACGTGGAACGGCATTTTCAGCGGCCCGGCCTGCATCGGCTTGCCATTGGCCATCGTCACCTGATTGGTGCCCACTTTTTCCGGCAGCACGTTGGTGGCAAAGTTGGCATCCGTTGACTGGCCGAAAGCGATGGCCTGCCAAACCAGTTCATTAGCGGCAGGCAGCGGTGCGGCGACACCGTTATGACACACGCTGGTCAGAGCAATTAATAACGATAGAGGTACGATCTTCATTTCCCTTTCCTTGTTTTTAATAGGTAGGGATCCTCCCGCCATGTTGGCGAGAAGATCCTGTCACTGGGTTTTGGGGAGATCAGGCCCGTTAGGCCGGTTTATACACAGGGGTAGAGACTTCAGGGGTGATATTCATCTTCTGGCAGATCTTGCTGTTGCCCCAACACTGTTCGTAGGGCAGCCCCACCAGTTTCTCGATGACCAGGCGAACGTCAGGTTTAATATCGCCGATCTTGCCGCCAGCCTTGATGCGGGCCACTTCGTATAGCACCACCTGGTGAGTTTGGCGGTTAAGCGTCATCTGGCTGCTGAAAACAATCGCCATCAGCGCTAACAAAATCACGCCGGCAAAGAACACCCAGGAGATGGCGGTAATAGCGGTTTCCGGCTGAGTGTGAGACTTGGACTGGAAGCCGTAGTAACTGAGGATCGCCCCCATGGTGAAGACGATAATCGAACGCATAATCTTGCCGGAGAAGGTCATCGCCCCAGCATAGATCCCTTCGCGACGGCGGCCGGTAAAGACTTCGTCCACGTCCGCCAGGAAGGTATACACCGTCCAGGGAATGTAATACACCCCGCCGGTGCCCAGGCCAAAGATCACGGTGATACCGATAATGGCAGCTGTGGCAATATGCGCAGGCAGGTTAAAGAAGTGCAGCAGGGAGTAGCAACAGACCGCAAACATCACGATACCGAGCGCCCAGGAATAAGGTTTACTGAAGCCCTTTTTCACGCACAGGCCAATAAAGATGGCGGTCGATATCAACTGTAAGATGGCATTCAGGCTGTTCAATCCGGCCAGAATAGCAGGATCGTATTGCAGCACGAAAATCACGAAATAGGTAAATACCGAGGCAAACAGCCATTCCGCACCGAAGCCGAACAGATACATGCCCAGATGCTTGCGAAATACCCGCAGGTAGAAGGTTGATTGCATATCCCGCGCCAATGAAGCCAACGTTTTGAGCAGTGATTTCTTATGCTTAACCTCCGCTATTGCTTCATCCTTGCGCTCCCAGGAGAACAGATACAGCACGGTGATGGCAGTAAACAGGATCACGCCGTAGGTGATGCCGGTATACAGAAAAGGCTGAGCCGATTCTTTGCCGTAGAGCAGAATAAACTGGCCTGGGATAAACGCCGCCAGGAAGTTGGCCATCTTGCCAAAAATCGCTTTATAGCCGGTCAGCTTGGAGCGCATGGCGAAATCATCGGTCATTTCAGTCGCCAGCGTCTCGTAAGGCACCATCACCGAGGTATAAATCAGTTCGAAAATGACGTAGGTGGCGAGGTAGTACCAAAAACCAAAGCCCTCAACCCACAGCAGCGGGTAAAAGACCATCAGTGGCGCACCAATCAGCAAGAAGAAACGGCGCCGACCAAAGCGCTTACCGAGCCAGGTATTGCCAAAGTTATCGGTCAGATAGCCCATCACCGGGTTACTGATAGCATCAATGACGCTCGCAACCGAGAAGATGAATGACGCCTCCAACAGCGTCAGCCCACAGAACGTGGTGTAAAAATAGAGCAGCCAGGCACCGCTGATCGCCAGCGCCCCGCTGCCCAGCAGGTTCCCCCCGCCATAAGCCAGCTGATGCCCTAGCCTGACCGTTCTTCCCTTACCCAGAGCGTTAATACCATTCGTTGTCATCGTTTCTTCTCGCAAACAAAAATAATGAACTGCAATTTCATTTTTACAGGAATAACGTTTTATACTTTTAGGCGAGTTATAATGTTGTGATGAAAGTCACATAAAAAATAAGGAGATCTCATTTAACCAGTTTTAAAACGCGGGCAGCATCCGGCCGCAGTCCCAGCATCAGGGATTGCCCGTACGTTATCTTTCTATAATGGCGAGCATGCAACGGCGTCATGCTGGTTGGCTATGAGCAAAACCGCGATCTGCCATCAATCGGGTAAAGCGCAACGATTTATGCGATGCAGCTCTCATAAATCACCCGTTCAGGTTGGCCTAATCCGTCACTTTGATATCATTTTTCTAAATTTATGAAACGATGTTTTATTTAGTTAAGAGATCGCCTGAACAGCGGCGGTTTATCGATAAGGTTAAGGGAGGCCATCGTGGCTAAAGGTTCAATCCACCAATTCAATTTCCATCGCGCAACCGATGCCGGTACCGGCGCACAGCTCACCCGCCTGACACCGCCTGAAGTGCTGTGCCACCGCAACTACTTCTACCAGAAATGTTTCACCAACGACGGCAGTAAGCTGTTGTTTGCTGGCGAATTTGACGGTAACCGCAACTACTACCTGCTGGATCTGCAACTGCAGCAAGCGGTGCAACTGACCGAAGGCCCAGGCGATAACACCTTCGGCGGTTTTTTATCCCCGGACGATCGTTTCCTGTATTACGTGAAGAATGAGCGTGAGCTGCGCCGGGTAGAGCTGAGCAACTGCACTGAACAAACCGTGTATCGCGTGCCTGAAGAGTGGGTTGGCTACGGCACCTGGGTTGCCAACAGTGAATGCACCAGCCTGGTGGGCATCGAAATCGATCGTGAAGATTGGCAACCTCTGACCGACTGGAAAATTTTCCACAGCTTCTTCACCAAAAACCCGCATTGCCGCCTGCTGCGTGTCGATTTGGCCAGCGGTGAATCACGTGTGATCTATGAGGATCGCCTCTGGTTGGGCCACCCAATCTATCGCCCATACCATAGCGACTGCGTCGCGTTCTGCCACGAAGGGCCACACGATCTGGTAGATGCCCGCATGTGGCTGATCAACGAAGACGGCAGCAATATGCGTAAGGTAAAAACTCATGCCCCAGGCGAGAGCTGTACGCACGAATTCTGGGTGCCGGACGGTTCAGCCCTGATGTACGTCTCTTATTTGAAAGGCCAGCAAGAGCGCAACATCTGCCGTTACGATCCACAGACCGGGCAGGATGAGATCGTGATGACCATGCCAGCCTGTTCGCACCTGATGAGCAACTACGACGGCAGTCTGTTAGTGGGTGACGGTTCGGCTACGCCGGTCGATATCAAGGATTCTCAAGGCTACACCATTGAGAACGACCCGTGGCTTTACGTGTTCGATGCGAAACAAAAACGCCAGGCACGCCTGGCCGCGCATAACAGTTCATGGCGCGTACTGAATGGCGACCGTCAGGTAACGCATCCGCACCCATCCTTTACTCCGGACAACCGGCAAGTGCTCTTCACCTCAGATTTTGAGGGTGAACCTGCGCTGTATCTAGCCCGCTTGCCGGAAGATCTCTTTGCTTGATGGCACTATTTTATTGAGGAACAACCATGTTTATCTACAAACAGGATTGTGCGTTAGAAGATTTAGGAAGCGGCGTTACACGCCGCATTCTCGCCCATGGTGGCACCATGATGGCGGTAGAGGTCAACTTTAGCCAAGGTGCTGTCGGCCCGTTGCACAGCCACCCGCACGAGCAACTGACCTACGTACTTTCCGGCCGCTTCAGCTTCACCATCGATGGCGTCACCAAAGAAGTGGCTGCCGGAGATACCTTGTACAAAAAGCCCGACGTGGTGCATGGCTGCGTCTGCCTGGAGGCCGGAACCTTACTGGATACCTTCACTCCACAGCGTGAAGATTTCCTGAAATAATCTCATGTGCTCCCGGCCATCATGCCGGGAGCATTTGGCAGCCAATAAGCTGTGGCAACTCCCGCTCTCCTCTTGCATAAAATTACCCTGTTCCCCTTGCCTACCCCTCTCAATATGCATACTGCCAAACCGACCACAGACGAGAAATATCAATAATTCATATTTAAGATAATTAAATTGAAATACATACACACAATGAATATATATGGGTCATTCTCAGCAATTTATCGGTAAGTTAAGAGACAACTCTTATCTTTTGATTTTATTGAAATAATTGGTAACTTATCGATAAAATCAATTGTTTTTATCATATCGATCTATTTTATTGATCATTAAAAACAACTCTGCTATCCTATGTAATATAAATTTTCAATATAAATCAATGGAATGAGTAAATCTCATGGCTTACTGCGAGTATGTCGCCTATTGCCCACATTGTGATATTTCCATCGAGCTGACAGGGAACGTTCCCCCCTACGTTGAGGGGGCGGGTAGTTGCTGGATGTGCAGTAAGAAACTCATCCTGATTTTCAGAAAGTCGGCAAAAAATCGTGCACGCCATCGACAAGATTGCGGCTCATGCGCCAACCCACGCACAAGCTAGGATTATTACTGATTAGGATGATCAACAATGCCTGATATTCATATCTTCACGGTGAGTAATGACCGCTATTTCTCCGCTGGTTTGCACGCGTTGCTCAGGCACGGTGAAACCTTGCCCCACAATAAAATAGCGTTGCATGAATTACCCTTCGAGAAGGAGACGTTTGAGGCTCATACGCTATCGGAGCTGAAAAATAGCGCCTGTGACTTTCTGATTTTGGATTGCAGCTGCGGCTTTATTCATTATTACGGCGCCTGTTCTGCGCTCTATGCCGCCCTGGAGCAGGGCAAGCTGGAGGCCAGGATCATCTTGATGTACGAAAACAGCCTGTGCCTGACCAACCCGGATATGTACAACCACTTTATCACTCTGGATAAAAATGCCTGTGTGGAGGATATCTTGCTAGCGATTTTCCCTCCCCAAACGGCGCAGGATGAGTTTGATGCCGAGGTAGAGGAAGCCACGAGCCGGCAGTATCTGACCGGCCGAGAGCTGATCGTCATCAATGAAATCTACAGCGGTGCACAGCCTTATGAGATCGCCAAAAAGCTCAAGCTCAGGCTAAAAACCATCAACTGTTATAAAAACCGGGCGATGAAAAAGATCTGTAGCAAAAGACCTCAGGATTTACATCCCTAGTTACCCGCACGCCCTTGTTGCTCCCAGCCTATTCGGCAAGGGTTTGACCGATACTACTTTTGTACCAGACTTCGGTGCTGTTCCAGCTCATAATCAATAAATGCGTTAATCATCGTACTGTAAACTTTTTCAATAATATCTTCGGGGAGTCCTACCACAGCGGCTTCTGCCCTGACCTTATCTCGGGTCCTGCTGCCTTTGCCACATTCGCCTATAGAGAGGTTGAGCAAGTCACATAGGTTACGCCGTCTAACGGGAAACTGAATAAATTACCGTTCCCCAGGTAAACATAATGCCGTTCGTTACCGGCAGCGGTAAGCTCCCTCACCCAATAGTTACCCGCAAACCAACCGCTAGAGTATCGACTCATACTGCCCCATTCATTCCATAATCTGGCATTGGCATCCCGGTTGGCCCCGGTCTGGGCTATCGGGGTTCGGTCTGTCATCTCACTATAGCTCGGCACCGCGTAGCCACCCCCTTGGGAACTGCACCAAGCGGCAGCCTCACTGGGTTCCATAAGGAAGTAGCTATTATTTCTGAACCAGCGGTTGACGGTAAATTGATAGGTTAACGTTGAGCCATTGCCTGTATGTTCGGCCGTAATGGTGACCCGATTATTAGCCGATGTAGGTTCTTGATTAAATCTCACATTACCGCTGCCATCCACACTGGCCCAGCTCTGGTCGCTACTCCAGCTATAGGAACTGTTCCCGGCAGGATCCTCGCCAACCACCAACTGAAATTCCGCACCGGTAAAGCCTGTTTTAGGGAAGCCATCATCAGCCGAGAAAGAGGCGCCGTTGGCCAAGATATGCGTCATCTGCACGTCAGCAAAAAACGCAACGTTGACGGTAGCTGAAATACCATTGGCGGTGGTAGCGGTGACATCACTATTGACGGCAGTATCACTGGTCAGGACTATTTTTACCTCACCGTTGCTATCCGTCACGCCACTGGTAGCCAGCAGCGTTACGCCGTTGGTCGCGGTGAAGTTTACCGTTTCACCCTCAATACTGTTGCCATGGCGGTCTTCGACATAGACCAGCACATTATTATCGTCAATGCCATTGGCCAGCGCATTGTCCTGGGTGACTTCCGCATGTACAACCTCCACTGGGCCAGCAACAAACAGCGTATTGACCGACTGAACATCATCATCAATCCTGGCTGTTACCTGAGTGGTACCGGCGATCACATTCGTCACATAAGCCGTTGCCTCCCCCCCAATTCCAGTTTGCGCACTAGCCGAAATCGCGCCCGTATTATCGGCATCGAAAAGCACCGTTGCCCCCACAACAGGCGTGCCATCCAGATATTGAACGGTAGCATGTACGGTGTTCACCGCCAGCCCATCGGCAACCGCCCCCAGGGGAGACTCGGCCCATACCAGGCTGGAAAGCATCCGCTGCCACTTGATATTGATAGGGCTAGCTAGCTGAACCGGCAGTCCTTCACTTGGAATGGTAATATCGGGATTGGTTTGAGGGGTTACGATCACGTTCAACTCACTGCCCGCCAGGATGTCGCTGAGCTCCAGAGTATAACTCGGGCTGGTTGCCCCATTAATGGCAGCACCGTCCAACATCCACTGGTAGGTCGTTCCCTGTTCCGTATCGCCATCCACATCATTGAAGGACGATGTCACGGTAATGACCTCCCCGGCCCGCGGCTTGGCGTTGTCTACCGAGAGCGTGGTGGTCGGTGCTCGCCCGTGAACTGGCTGGGTAGATTGCTGGACAGCCTGCACCACCTGGCTCATCATGACGATCAGAACCAGTAATATCCTGAATACAAAAACCTTAAAGATATTATTGCGATGCAACATCCAGCGTATCCATCATACTGATTGGTTAAACCAACTGGCCCAGGCACACCTTAAGCATGCCTGGGCTGACTCTTGATTACTGAGCCGCAGGGTTGCTGACAACAACCTGGACTCTCAGTCTCTGGTCTGTCCGCACTGGAGTATAGGTGCTGCTGGTTGCCCCGCTTATGTTGCTGTAAGTATTTGTTCCCTGGCCAGTTTCAAGCTGCCACTGGTAGGTCAGGCCAGTACAGGTTCCCCCCGCACAGGTTGCTGTCGCAGTCAGAGTAGAATCAACCTGTGGATAGCCACCAACTTCACCGGTAACCGTCACACCGGTGACTGTCCCACCAGCAATAACGGTCAAGGTATTGGAAGGAACCACTAAACCAATGGCCGGATCGGTAATGGCCGGGTCGGTGTGCGGAGTCACTAGCACGGTAATGGCTTTGCCCAAGTCTCCGGCAACAATGGTGTAGGTGTTGCCGGTAGCCCCTGCAATATCTGCACCATCAGCCTGCCATTGGTAGGTTTCCGGTATCGCCGCATCACCATCCGCATCGCTGAACGCCCCTGCGGTACCGATACTCAAGGTATCACCGATATCGATCAAGCCGTTGCCACTGGCATTGTCAGAAACGATGGTGCTCTGCGTCACTACCGGGGCCCGCCCTCTTACGGTGGACGTCGGGCTGGAGGTCACCGCCGACCAGGCAGAACCGACTATCAGCATGCTGAGCAACATTCCCGATAGCAGAGGAACCAGCCCTCTGCATGAGCCAATTTTGTTATTCATTGTTTTCTTTCCTCTGCTGTACTCAAAATCAATGTTTGAATCATCTTCCAGACCTGCCTGGAATAATGATAAAACCCCGGTGTTAATGCGATACCACTCGAATAGCCCGTTTCTGTAAGTTTGCTGTCACCGTCAATGTTTCTGAGGTTGCACCAGGAATGGCGACAAAGACCCCCGAACCTGCAGATGACTCCACTTCCCACTGATAATTCATTGGTATTCCGTTACACAAGGCAATTGAACACATTGCAACGGCCAGAAGGTTATCCCCAACGACAGGATGCCCAGTCAGCTCGGTGCTGTTGCTGTATATCAACAATTTGACGGGTGTTTCTGGCACAAAAGAGATCTCTGTACTCACCTGGTAGTCACCAATAGAGGCGGTAACCGTGACGACTCCAGCGTTAACATTGGCAAGCTCCACCGTCACCAGCCCCTCATTATCTGTTCTGGCCGTAGGGGACAGGACCGTCGCACCATTGTCTACCTCAAACTCCACTGCGGTAGCATCGATAGGATTGCCATGGCTATCGGTTACCCTTGCTTCAACCTTATTAACATCAACGCCATTAGCGTATGCATGATCGCTAATCACCCTCAGCTCAATGGTGGCAGCGCTGCGATCGGCGGTGAGCACCACGTCGTGAGACTTCATCTCCACGGCGGCACCATTTACCGTAGGAACTACGGTTACCGTGCCTGCGACTGTTCCACTCAGTTTGGCGCTGTACACGCCGTTATTTTCCGTTACCGCGCTCAGAGTAACTTCGGGAATGCCCGTAACCTCAAAGGCCACCGTTAACCCATTAATCGGCTGGTGATTGGTATCCTGGGCGGTAAACTCCAACGTACTGGTCTGTAAACCATCAGCAATAATTTCTGCCGGTTCTACGCTAAAAAGGGAGTTTTCCAGGCTCAATACCTGACTACTCGCGATTAAATTAACTTTAGCTGAAGCCAGAGAGATATCATTAAGGGTTGGAGCAATAATAGCTTCTCCCTGGGAGAACCCTGCCGTTAACTGATAGGTGTAGACCCCCGGAGCAGTCTCGGTAACGGCACTCAACAGCGGGTTACTGATAGGCTGAGCTGCCCCCATATTCGGTGTAAATTGCAAATCCGCAGTCAGTTGGTCCCCCATTCCCTGAACCGGAAAATTGTTAAGGTCTTTTAAATTCAAGGTAATCACGCTTTTGGCAGCGCCATCAGCAGGTATTTCGGCCGGGGAAGCCTGGATGTTGGAATTGACTCTGCTGACATTTTGTTGGGTAACAACGATTTGCGTGGTACTGCGGTTTGAAGCATTGCCCTGATTATCATAAGCCACGGCAGCTAACGTGTAATTATTATTGCCAGCCATAAAAGGGGGTAACTTTAGCGAAATGCTTTGTGAAGACGTTTGTATTACCTTCCCTCCGGCTGCCACTAAGGATGTGCTATCCCAATCGATACGTTCAAGCCCATATTTCGCCGTTACCTGCGCATCCACTTTGATAGTTTCAAAGGCACTGCCGGTCATTTGATCCGGCAATGCCAATTGGATTAACGTCTGTTTCTGGTACTCCAGCACAATCTGGTTATTACGCTCCACCAGATCATAACGGCTACCGGCCAGAGTACGGCTTGCTGCCACCGCAGAGGGATCAATTTGCGCCTGCCAGGATTCTCCCAGACGGTAGTTGAGTTGCATACTGATGTTGCTATCGTTACGGCTACCTTTGCCAGCACGGTGCTCTGCCCCGATAGTGATCAGGGGGATCGGCGTATAGGTGATCCCCGCAGTGATCGCATAGGGATTTTTCTGCCGGTCATCTTTGCCAAACAATGCCACTTCGTCACCCCGGTACTGCTCAAACATCAACTTTCCGCCCAACTGAGGATAAGCGGGCAAATAAGCCTCTGCCCGCAGGTCATAACCATTGGCAGGGCGCTCATTGTAATCGGCAAAATCCCGGGATTGATGCCAATCGGTGAGAGCCAGATAGCTGTTAGCCGACAGCTTCAGGTAATCGGTCCAGGCTTCAACCCCAAAGCCTACGCGGTCGTTCTTACCCGTCATGTCACGATCAAAAAAAGCGTTAACACCATACATCCAATTATCTTGCACAGTCCGAACGCCCGCCCCGAGATTGACGGTATTGCGGCTGTCTTGGTTTCTCATCCCTAACTGGCTGAATAAAAGCGATTTCTTATCATCATAAAGCGGCACCAGAAGATCTACCGAGCTCCCTTCCAGGCTGAAGTCATCATTAAGATTAAGTTGAACGCGCGCCGTGCCATACGAACTCAGCCAATGTTGTGCCGAATCATTGATTTCACCCACCACCATCGAACGCGCCATGCCAGCCGCTGCCAACGGAGTGTTATCATCGGCTAACAGTGTGGTCCCCTTTAACAGGCCATGTGCCAGCCTCTCATTATGTTGAGGAGGGGGTACCGCTGGGGAAGCTTCTGCTTGCTGGTTTTTCAAGCGTAATGATGCTGCGGTCGGGATATCAATTTCATCGCCGCTCCCCAGTTGATTGAACGGTTTTGAAAATGAGCGAAACTGATTAACCTTTTTTAGCTCATCCAACGTAATACGCTGTTTTTTGGCAACGCTATAGACGGTTTCACCTGCTGACAAGGTATATGGCTCGGTTTCATACAGCGTAACAGGCTTGGTTAGAGGAGCTGGGGCAAGCATTTTTGCTATTACTGGGGCAAAGGAAAGGCTCAACGGCAATAACAGTTGAAAGGTAACATTAACCCACACAACTAGAGGTTTTAATGTCACGGAGGATTACTCCAACGGGATATCAGTTAGAGTAGTAGGGCTTTTCTTCTTTCACAAATGGGAGGACATTTTGCCCATTATTGTTGGCCCTTCAGGTGCCCTCCCCCCATCTGCGATACTCCGCATGACCAAAGCCTGGATCGAACCTCACGCTATCGTATAAGCTGTAACAGTACCCTCTGCATCCGCAACAGGGCCGCCGATAAAGCCCATGCGGATGTTCGCATAGCCTCAAGCGAACCAACCGATCTATGCTCATCTTATCTTGATGTTTTATAAGGAGTATTATCATATGATTGATCTGTATTACGCACCGACTCCCAATGGGCACAAAATTACCCTGCTTTTGGAGGAGGTTGGTTTACCTTATCGTATCCATCGCGTAAATATCAGTGCTGGCGATCAATTCACACCAGCGTTTCTGGCCATTTCTCCCAACAATAAAATCCCGGCCATCGTTGATCAACAACCCGTTGACGGTGGGGCCCCCATCAGCCTGTTTGAGTCAGGCGAGATCCTGCTATATCTGGCAGAGAAAACCGGCAAGCTGCTCAGCAAGGGGGTTCGCGAGCGGGCAGCAACGCTACAGTGGTTATTTTGGCAGGTCGCCGGGTTTGGGCCGATGCTTGGGCAAAATCATCACTTCAACCACTACGCACCACAACCTGTCCCCTACGCGATAGAACGCTACCAGCAGGAAACCAAACGCCTGTATGGCGTACTGGAAACCGAGTTGCAACGGCACCCTTACCTGGGCGGTGATAACTACAGCATTGCCGATATTGCGACTTATCCCTGGGTAGTGTCGCATCCACGCCAGCGCATCGATCTGGCGGATTATCCGGCGGTGCGCAACTGGTTCGAACGCATCCGCAACCGCCCGGCCACGGAACGCGCTTATAAATTGGCAGATCAAGCCTAACGCGGCCCTCCCCCCTCTCTTGCATCGTGTACACATCGGAGAGGGGAAACCGGTGTGATCTCCCCCGCGTTGCTCTCTTTAAGCGTCTGGCAACATTATCTTTTCTTCACTTTCCGTGTATTCTGAGTACAAACAATCAGACCTCCGGAGAATCTCTGATGCCATGCCAGCAACCCGATGCCATTATCCGTATTAAAAACCTGCGGTTACGCACCTTCATCGGTATCAAGGAAGAAGAAATCAACAACCGTCAGGACGTTCTGATCAACGTGGCGATCCACTACCCGGCGGACAAGGCGCGTAACAGCGAAGACATTAGCGATGCCCTCAACTATCGCACCATCACCAAGGCGATCATTCGCCATATCGAAGACAACCGCTTCGCGCTACTGGAAAAATTAACTCAGGATGTGCTCGACATAGTGAAACAACATCCATGGGTAACCTATGCTGAAGTAGAGATAGATAAATTGCTGGCCCTACGTTATGCCGACTCGGTTTCCATGACTATGAGTTACCGACGGGAAACCGCTTAGCACTCACCCTACCAGGGAGGCCGACCATGAAGATCCTGATTACCGGCGCGACTGGGTTGATCGGCAGTAGCCTGACCAGGCAACTGCTGCACCTTTCGCATGAGATCACCCTGTTGACGCGCAACGTCGCCAAGGCACGGGATAAGTTCGGCGATCGGCTCAGCTACTGGGCTTCGCTTGATGAACAACGCTCTCTGGACGGCTTTGATGCCGTGATCAACCTGGCGGGTGAGCCCATTGCCGACAAACGCTGGAGCAAGGCGCAGAAAGAACTGCTATGCCGCAGCCGTTGGGATTTAACCGAACGACTAGCCACGCTCATCGCCGCCAGCAATACGCCACCTTCGGTACTGATTTCCGGCTCGGCGGTCGGCTATTACGGCGATCAGGGCCAGGCGGTGGTAACAGAAGAAGAACCTCCGCACGATGAATTTACCCACCAGCTGTGCCAACGCTGGGAGGCTCTGGCCCTACGGGCACAAAGTAGCTACACGCGCGTTTGCCTGTTGCGTACCGGCGTTGTCTTGTCGCCCAAAGGGGGAGCGCTGGCGAAGATGCTACCGCCATTCCGTATGGGGTTAGGCGGGCCGATCGGCAATGGCCGCCAATATCTGCCCTGGATCCATATCGACGATATGGTCAATGCCATCATTTACCTGTTGGACAATCCTCCGCTGCGTGGGCCCTTCAATATGGTGGCACCTTATCCGGTGCATAATGAACAGTTCACCGCCACCCTGGCCAAGGTGCTGGATCGCCCGGCGTTTCTTCGTGCGCCAGCCTTTGCCATGCGGTTACTGATGGGTGAAGCGGCAGTGTTGGTATTAGGGGGGCAACGGGCGGTGCCGAGACGATTGGAAGAGGCGGGATTTGTTTTCCGTTTCTTTGAACTGGAACAAGCGCTGGATGATGTGATCAATCAGCAGGCTTGACCCCTCACCCCAACCCTCTCCCACAGGGAGAGGGAGCTGTTAGCCTGTGCTTTGTTACAAGTAAAGAGGTCATCTCAGCAACCATCCGATAAGGAGAGGGAGCTGTTAGTGTTAGCCCCTGCTCTGTTGGAAGTAAAGAAGTCATCTCAGCAAACCCGAACGCCCCCTTATCCAAGATACAATCACCGTATTTATAACCCCACGTGATTGGCCCCTCATCCAAGATACATCACCGTATTTCCAGCTCACTCGATCGGTCCCCTCTCCCTGTGGGAGAGGGTTAGGGTGAGGGGTAAAATATCTACTTCAGCGCTCCAGAAAGGAACTGCTGCAAACGCGGGCTCTTAGGGTTACCAAACAACTCCGCAGGTGGCCCCTGCTCTTCAATCAGCCCCTGATGCAGGAAAATGACGTGGCTGGAGACATGGCGCGCAAACTCCATTTCGTGCGTCACTACCACCATGGTTTTCCCCTCTTCCGCCAATTTCTGCATAATGCGCAGCACTTCGCCCACCAGTTCAGGATCCAGCGCCGAAGTCGGTTCATCGAACAACAGCACTTCCGGCTCCATTGCCAACGCCCGGGCAATGGAAACACGTTGCTGTTGCCCGCCGGAGAGGTGCACCGGGTATTTGATTTGCGCCCGCGCATCAATGCCGACCTTATCCAGATAGCGCACCGCCCGTTCGCGCGCCTCGGCCTTGCTCAGCCCCAATACCTGGATTGGAGCTTCCATCACATTCTCCAACACCGTCATGTGGCTCCACAGGTTGAAATGCTGAAACACCATGGTCAGGCGGGTACGCAGCAACTGCAGCTGTTTCTTGTCAAAGACTCTAAGCTGGCCATCCTTGTCGCGCACCATGCGAATATTTTCATTATTCAGGCTGATGGTGCCTTCACTGGGCTTTTCCAGGAAGTTGATACAACGCAGAAAGGTACTTTTACCGGAGCCGGAAGAACCGATAATGCTAATCACATCGCCCGCATTGGCCGCCAGGGAGACCCCTTTCAGTACTTCATGGTCACCATAACGCTTGTGCAGTTCGGTGACGGCTAATTTTTGTTCAGGCATGGTGGATCCCCGTCATTCATCGATGAGTTACGTGTGCCATCCAGCGTTTTTCTGCCCTGCGGAACAGGCTGATCAACGTATAGGAGATAATCAGATACAGCACGGCCGCAATGCCAAAGGCATAAAACGGCTGGTAGGTCGCCGCGTTGATATCGCGGGCCACCTTTAACAGGTCCGGCACCGTGGCGGTAAAGGCCAGTGCGGTCGAGTGCAGCATCAGAATCACTTCATTGCTGTACGCCGGTAGTGCCGAACGCAGCGCCGAAGGCAAAATAATGCAGCGATACAGTTTAAAGCTAGAAAACCCATAGGCCCTAGCCGCTTCAATTTCCCCATGCGGCACCGAACGAATGGCCCCGGCGAAAATCTCTGTGGTATAGGCACAGGTATTCAGCGTTAGCGCCAATATGGTGCAGTTCATCCCGCTGCGGAAAAACGCATTGAGCAGCTCAGTACCCCGCACGATTTCCAGGCTGTACATACCGGAATAAAACACCAACAGTTGTACGTACAGCGGCGTACCGCGGAAAACATAGGTATACAGCCACACCGGGTAGCGTACCCAGCGGATGGAAGATACCCGAGCTACCGCCATCGGGATGGCCAGCAGCCCGCCCATGACCACCGAAGAGATCAGCAACCACAGCGTCACCGCCACACCGGTATAGCGATAGCCATCGGTCCACAGCAGTTGCTGCCAATACTGATGCAGGATATCGATCATAGTTCGGCCCTTTTGACGCCCAGTGAATAACGCCGCTCAAGCCACAGCAACACACCGTTGGAAATCGTGGTGAACAACAGATACACCAAGCCTGCGACAATGGCGTAGAAGAAAGGCTGATAGGTGCCCTTTCCTGCCAGCTGCGTGGCCTTTACCAGATCGTTGAGTCCAAGAATGGAGACCAAGGCCGTCGCCTTGAGGATCACCTGCCAGTTGTTGCCGATGCCCGGTAACGCAAAGCGCATCATGGCCGGAAACAGAATGCGGCGGAAAATCTGCCCGTTGGAAAAACCGAAGGCGGTAGCCGCCTCGATCTGACCACGAGGCACCGCCAGGTAGGCTCCCCGGAAGGTTTCGGTAAAATAGGCTCCGTAGATAAAGCCCAGGGTAATGATGCCCGCCCCCAAGGGATCGATATCAATCTGTGAGAAGCCAATAAACTCGGTTACATGGTTGAGGGCAATTTGCAGACCGTAGAAGATCAACAGCATCAACACCAGGTCCGGCACGCCACGGATCAAGGTGGTATAGGCACCAAAGATCGTCGAAATAACAGGGTTTTGTGAAAGTTTACCGCCAGCGCCGATCAAACCAATCACCACTGCCAGCAATACGGAACTGAGGGCCAGCTCAAGCGTTACCAGAGCCCCCTCAAATATCAGTTGGGAGTAACCTTGTAGCATTTACGTCACCCTGTCGTCATTGAGCACGTCATGACACTCCAGCCAGAGCAGGCCCGGAAAACCGGGCCTGTTGTCATAGAGAGTACCCGACAGGAATTAGCCGCCGTAAACGTCAAAGTCGAAGTATTTTTTCGCGAACTTATCGTAGGTGCCATCTTTGCGCATTTCGGCAAAGGCTTTGTCCAGCGCCGCTTTCAGCTCGGTTTCATCCTTGCGCAGGCCCATACCGGTGCCGACACCAAAGAATTTATCGTCCTTCACTGATTCACCGGCAAACTCGTACTCTTTGCCTGGAGGCTGTTTCAGGAAGCCTTCGCTCGCGGCTACTTCATCTTGAAACGCGGCGTCAATACGCCCGGAAGCCAGATCCGCATACACCAGATCCTGATTCTGATAAGGCACCACGGTCACGCCTTTTGGCTGCCAGTTGGCGTTAGCAAAAGCTTCCTGGGTGGTCCCCTGCAATACGCCGATGCTCTTGCCCTTCAGCGCATCGACGGTTGGCAGGATCTTGGAGCCTTTCGGTGCGATCAGGCGTGAGTTGGCCGCAAACAGCTTGTCGGTAAAGGCAATTTCCTGCTGGCGTTTTTCGGTAATGGACAGGGAAGAGATGATAGCGTCGATTTTCTTCGCTTTCAGGGAGGGGATCAGCGCATCAAAATCGCTTTCCACAAAGATACACTTGGTGTTTATGCGTTTGCACAGCTCGGTGGCCAGATCGATATCGAAGCCAACCAGTTGGCCCTGCGCATTTTTCGACTCAAACGGCGCATAGGTAGGGTCGGTACCGATTTTCAGCGTGGAAGGTAATGCGGCGAATGCACTGCTAACCGCGCTCAAAGCCAAAACTAAAGGGAGAACTTTAACAAGCTTTTTCATAATTACCCTCAAATGGATATTTTTGCCGATGCCACTACGGGCATTACTTTCATCACACACAGGATCTGCAGTAATCATGCCACTTTGTCATTAGCGAGCGCGGGGAACGGCCACGCTCTGTTCAAAGCTCTTCCCAGAGGCAACGAACAACAAAATGAACGGCAAACTCGGGCTTCGCCATGGAAAACCAGCAAGTTACTGAAACAGAGTGCATGGGGAAGCAGGATCATTATGATGCATCAATCGCACTAAATCAGTGCGATGTTGCACAAATGTATAAATTTGAGGGTGAAATAGTTAATTGATGCCTTGCCAACGCGTGAAGAGATCTTGCGGCAGTTCGATGTCAAACTGGTCGATAACCCGATTAACGGTCTGATCGATAATATCATCAACGGTTTGCGGACGATGGTAGAAGGCCGGTACCGGCGGCATAATCACCGCCCCCATCTCCGCGGCCTGGGTCATCAGC
This sequence comes from Serratia sp. NCCP-200, assembly GCF_059697885.1. Lineage (NCBI taxonomy): Bacteria > Pseudomonadati > Pseudomonadota > Gammaproteobacteria > Enterobacterales > Yersiniaceae > Serratia > Serratia sp. NCCP-200. The sequence goes on along the minus strand of NZ_BAAKUJ010000001.1, from coordinate 501,735 downwards.
CGCAGATGGCCCAGGTGCAACGGCGTTTCACGCACGCAGAGCACCAGTGGCCGACGCTCTTTGAGGACCACATCGGCGGCGCGAGTCAGCAGCCCATCGCTGTAACTGTTGACGATGCCAGATAAGGTTTTGATTGAGCATGGCAAAATCACCATCCCCATGGTTTTGAACGATCCGGAGGAAATACTGGCGGCAATATCACGCGCATCGTGCACCACATCGGCCAAGGCCTGAACGTCACGCAGGCTCAGAGAGGTTTCCAACGCCAGCGTCTGGCGTGCCGCGTTGCTCATTACCAGGTGGGTTTCCACCTCTTCTACACCACGCAGCACCTGCAATAAGCGCACGCCGTAGATAGCGCCGCTGGCGCCGGAAATACCGATAATGAGTCTTTTCATCAAGCTGGCCTTTGTCGGGAAATATGCCGTAAGGATAGCCGAATAGAGGCAGGTTTGGCAGCAAACCTTCGTAGATTCAAGGTGGGAATAAAACAATGCACCGTAACTAACGCTACGATGCACCGTTTTGGTGAGGCACGTGGGCGTTAGCCCTCGTTATGCATTTCCAGATTTTCGGCTTCCGTCTGGCCGCGCAACGCTTTAGCATCGTCATTACGCAGCGTTTCCAGATATTCCAGATAGCTCTGGTCAACGTCTTTGGTCACGTAGATGCCGTTAAACACCGAGCATTCGAACTGGGCGATGTCCGGGTTCTCTTCGCGCACTGCGGCGATCAGGTCATCCAGATCCTGGAAAATCAGGCCGTCGGCACCAATAATCTGGCGGATTTCGTCCACTTCACGCCCATGGGCAATCAGTTCCGTTGCGCTCGGCATATCTATACCGTAAACGTTAGGGAAGCGGATCTCCGGTGCGGCAGAAGCCAGATAAACCCGTTTGGCCCCGGCGTCACGCGCCATCTCTACGATCTGCTCTGAAGTGGTACCGCGGACGATGGAGTCATCAACCAGCAGCACGTTCTTATCGCGGAATTCGGCACGATTGGCGTTCAGTTTGCGGCGTACCGACTTACGGCGAGCCTGCTGGCCCGGCATGATGAAGGTGCGGCCAACATAGCGATTCTTGACGAAGCCCTGGCGATACGGCTTATCCAAAATACGGGCAATCTCCAGCGCGATATCGCAAGAGGTTTCCGGGATCGGGATCACCACGTCGATATCCAGATCTTCCCATTCGCGCGCAATCTTCTCACCCAATTTCTGCCCCATACGCACGCGGGCGCTGTAGACGGAGATCTTGTCCATAAAGGAGTCAGGACGGGCAAAGTAGACATACTCGAACAGGCATGGATTGGTTTTTGGGTTCTCCGCGCACTGGCGAGTGAACAACTGGCCTTTTTCGGTGATATACACCGCTTCACCCGGCGCCACATCGCGCAGGAAGTCGAAGCCCAAGGTATCCAGCGCCACGCTCTCAGAGGCTACCATGTACTCACAGCGGCCATCTTCCAGCTCACGTTTGCCGATCACCAGCGGGCGAATGCCGTTGGGATCGCGGAACGCCACCAGACCGTGGCCGATAATCATGGCTACGCAGGCGTAAGCGCCACGCAGTTGCTGATGCATCGCGGCAACGGCGGTAAATATGTTGTCGGACTCCAGTGGATAATGCGGGAAACGGTCAAGCTCGGTGGCCAGCACGTTCAGCAGGATCTCGGAATCGGAAGTGGTGTTGACATGACGGCGGCCACGTTCAAACAGCTGTTGGCGCAGTTCGTGGGCGTTGGTCAGGTTGCCGTTGTGTGCCAGCGTAATGCCGAACGGCGAGTTGACATAGAAAGGTTGAGCTTCTGAAGCGCTGGAGCTGCCAGCCGTTGGGTAACGCACATGGCCAATGCCCATGTTGCCCTGCAGGCGCAGCATATGGCGGGCTTCAAATACATCTTTCACCAGACCATTTGCCTTGCGCAGGCGGAACCCATTATGGGCATCAATAGTGACGATGCCAGCGGCATCCTGTCCACGATGCTGGAGCACCATCAATGCATCATAAATCGACTGGTTTACCGGCATAAAACCGGCGATACCGACAATACCGCACATGTTGTCTTTTCCTCTAAGCCGCTACCGCCCCGGTAATTGGGTTGGTAAGAAACTCGACGTGCTTTGCAGATAGTCAAAGAACCATCTGATGATGTAACTGAACTGGGGGATCAGCTGTGACTGTTTCCAGTCCGCACTTTGCGACAGGGTGGTAAAGGTATCCAGGAAGAACAGTATCGCTGCCACGATCAACACGCCGCGCAGTGCGCCGAAACACACGCCCAGCACCCGATCGGTGCCCGATAATCCGGTTTTCTCTACCAGTGACCCAATCACATAGTTAACGATAGCGCCCACAATCAGCGTTGCGATAAACAAAATGGCAATCGCAATGCCGTTACGTACCAGCTCATCTTCAAAACGGGTGAAGTAGGCTGCAAGGTATGGGTAGAAATGGCTGGCAACAAAGAACGCACATCCCCATGTCACAAGTGACAATGCTTCGCGAACAAAACCTCGGATCAGGCTCACCAGAGCCGAAAATCCAATCAACGCTATAATGACGTAATCAATCCAGACCATGAACTATTCCAATGATGAATCGCCCCTGCATCCAATCGCGGCGAATTCTAACAGAAAAAGAAAACGTTTGCGTAGCGGATTTCCCACCACGTAACAAATAAAAAACGGCGATCTTAAAATTGCCAATCGCCGCGCCTACATAGGATATCCGGCCCCTGAAAGGCACAATTTTTGTGGTGATTTGGCAATCCTCCTCCTTGAGCACTGGCCCCTCACCCTAACCCTCTCCCACAGGGAGAGGGGATCGTCCGAGTCGCGGTTAGCGGTTGTGACACAATTCCAACTTCGCCGTACCTTCTCCCACAGGGAAAGGATCGTCCAAATCGCTGTGAGCTGCTGTGACACAATTCCAACTCCCCCGTGCCTTCTCCCACAGAGAGACGGATCGTCCGAGTCGCGGTTAGCGGTTGTGACACAATTCCAACTTCGCCGTACCTTCTCCAACAGGGAGGCGGATCGTCCAAATCGCTGTGAGCTGCTGTGACACAATTCCAACTTCTCCGTGCCTTCTCCCACAGGGAGAGGATCGTCCGAGTCGCGCTTAGCGGTTGTGACACAATTCCAACTTCGCCGTACCTTCTCCAACAGGGAGGCGGATCGTCCAAATCGCTGTGAGCTGCTGTGACACAATTCCAACTCCCCCGTACCTTCTCCCACAGGGAGAGGATCGTCCGAGTCGCGCTTAGCGGTTGTGACACAATTCCAACTTCGCCGTACCTTCTCCCACAGGGAAAGGATCGTCCAAATCGCTGTGAGCTGCTGTGACACAATTCCAACTCCCCCGTACCTTCTCCCACAGAGAGGCGGATCGTCCGAGTCGCGCTTAGCGGTTGTGACACAATTCCAACTTACCCGAACCTTGGATTAAGTGAGCAAGAATATTAGAACCCCTCCCCCTCTACGCACAATGCTTGAGGGAACGCCCCCTCTCCCTGTGGGAGAGGGTCGGGGTGAGGGGCATACATATGGCAGCCCCAATGGATCAACGTGCGCTATACGCCTTCACCTGCCCGCTTAACCCACTGATCCCATTCAGCTCCGCCAGCGAAGCTTGCAGCTTCTGCTTCGAGGCATCAGGGCCAACGTAGATGCGGGTGATCTCGCCCTGCACCGGCGTGGAAGGCACGGTATAAGCCCGGTGCCCAGACAGGCGCAGCGAAGCGACGATCTCATTGACCTTGGCAGCATTTTTCAACGCCCCCAACTGCACCACATAGGCCTGACCAACCGGTGCCTTTTCTTCAACCGCAGGTTTGGTTTCAGGCTTCGGCTCTGGTTTCACTTCCGGCTTTGGCTCTACCTTTGGCGGTGTTGGCACTGGCTTAGGTTTCACTTCCACCGGCTTCACCTCTACCGGTTTAGGTTTAGTTGGCTGAACCGGTTTGGTTTCGATGGGCGGCGGAGCAACAACCGCAGGCTGCTGCGGTTGAGTCGTTTGATTAGCCGCCTGCTGGGCGGAGGCCTCGGCGGCGGCCTGCTGCTGTTCAACCAAAGCACCAGCCCCCTCAGGTGGAACCGAAGGTAGCGCCTGATTGGCCGGTGGGATCACGTCGATTTCATGAGCATCACCCGGTTTGGGCACTAACGGGATCGCCGCAAACTCATCCTCATAATGCTTCTTTTTGCCGTCAAGCAGCCCCGGCAGGACAATCACCCCCAGGGCAACCAAAATCACGGTTCCAACCAGTCGATTCTGAAATTTACTTGCCACTCACACTCCCCGCCTCTCGTCTAACGCCGCCATCACGTGGGCAACAGTGTGGAAAGACCCACAGACGATCACAATATCCTGAATATCTGCGTCCTGCATAGCCTGACGCCAGGCAGTTTCGACATCGGCAAATTTGCGTGGTTCCGTTAAATACTGTGCCAGCAGCTCAACGCTGGCTCCGCGCGGGCCTTCCAGCGGCGCACAATACCACTCGTCCACCTGTTCACTCAGGCAGGCCAGCGTACCGGCAATGTCTTTGTCCGACAGCATCCCCACCACCGCGCGTACTACACCGCCATTGCGTGGGAGTTTCGCCAGCCGCCCAGCCAGATAGGCCGCAGCATGAGGGTTGTGGGCAACGTCCAGGATCAGCTGCGGGTTCTGCTGCACGGTCTGAAAACGCCCTGGCAAAGCGGCCTGTTGTAGACCGGCAAAAATGGCCTTCTCGTCGATTTCCAGAACCGAATAGTGCAGCGCAGCCAATGCCGTTGCCGCATTCGCCAAGGGGACGTTAGGCATAGGGAGATCGGTCAGACGTGTGCCCCCCCCTTCCCATTGCCAGCGTTCGCCCTGTTCGCTGAACGACCAGGCTTCATCACGGCGGTACAGCTGAGCGTTAAGATCTTCCGCTACCTGCTGGATACTATGTGGCATATCCGGCTCACCGACCACGGCAGGCTTGCCGCCACGGAATATCCCCGCCTTCTCGCGGCCGATGCTTTCACGATCGTGGCCTAGCCAGTCGGTGTGATCCAAGGCAATGCTGGTCACCACGGCAACGCTTGGCTCAACGATATTGGTCGCGTCCAGACGCCCACCCAGGCCCACCTCCAGGATCACTACGTCGAGCCTGGCCTGCTTAAACAGCTGTAACGCCGAAAGCGTGCCAAATTCGAAATAGGTCAGCGAGGTTTCCCCCCGGCCAGCTTCAATCGCGGCAAAGGAGCGGCTGTGTTCAGCCTCACTCAGCTCTTCACCCTGTATGCGCACCCGTTCGGTGTAACGCACCAGATGCGGTGAACTGTAAACCCCAACCCGTAGCCCGGCGGCCAGCAAAATGGCCTCTAACGTGCGGCAGGTGGTGCCTTTGCCGTTAGTACCGGCAACGGTAAATACCGTAGGAGCAGGAGTGAGAAGGTCAAGGTGCGCCGCAACGTGTTGTACACGCTCCAGGCCGAGTTCGATCGCCTGGCTATGCAGACGTTCCAGATAGTAAAGCCACGAGCTCAATGGCGACGTGGCTTGGGGAATTTGGTGGTTTTGCATGAGTCCCATCACTGACTTTGGGTTCATAAATCCGTAAGACGCATCGCCCTGACGATGTCAAAAGCGATGCTCTTCGTTTCCCGCCGCAACTTAGCCACAAAATGACGGCGGAACCCGGCGCAGGCTTGCACCTATACCGGGTCTTTGTCTGCTCCTCAGGCGTCGGCCTGATTTTCCTGAGCGATGACCGGCGCGGCCTCATCGAAATGCGGCTGCGGTTGGTTGGTCAGCTTGGACAGAATGCTGGCCAGGGTCTGACGCATCACCGGACGGCGCACGATCATGTCGATGGCGCCCTTTTCAATCAGGAACTCGCTGCGCTGGAAGCCCGGCGGCAGTTTTTCACGCACGGTTTGTTCGATAACCCGTGGCCCGGCAAAGCCGATCAGCGCTTTTGGCTCGGCAATGTTGATATCGCCCAGCATCGCCAGGCTGGCAGATACGCCACCCATGGTCGGATCGGTCAGTACCGAAATATACGGCAGGCCACGCTCTTGCAGCTTGGCCAACGCGGCGCTGGTTTTCGCCATCTGCATCAGCGACATCAGCGCTTCCTGCATACGCGCACCGCCACTGGCAGAGAAGCATACCAGCGGGCAGTTATCTTCCAACGCCTGTTCAACCGCACGCACAAAGCGCGCACCGACCACGGAAGACATCGAACCGCCGATAAAGGCGAATTCGAAGGAGGCTGCAACGATCGGCATGCCATACAGCGTGCCCTTCATCACCACCAGCGCGTCTTTCTCGCCGGTTGCTTTCTGTGCGGCAACCAGACGATCTTTGTACTTTTTGGAATCCTTGAACTTCAGAACGTCTTTCGGCTCCAGTTCGCTGCCCAGTTCCACTTCACTGCCTTCATCCAGCAAGGTATGCAGACGCATACGGGCTGACATGCGCATGTGATGGTCGCACTTGGGGCAGACCTCAAGGTTACGCTCCAATTCGGCACGGTAAAGGACCTGACCACAGCTATCGCATTTGGTCCAGACCCCTTCAGGAATGCTCACCTTACGGGTTTGCGTAACATTGCTTTTGTTGAGAATTCGTTCAATCCAGCTCATCGATGACCTTTCTGTTTGAACCTGGCAGACACCCGTCCGCTGTTCATGCCTTAACAATCCTCCCGCAACACACCCCATGCAAAAATGCCGAGCTAAGCGCAACTGGCGCGCTACCAAGGCATTGGCTTCAGGGTCGTTCGCGGGAACAGACCATAAATGTCGCTCATTAAACCATATCGGCCCGATTGTGTGGACAAAAAACTGGTCGAACCGACGGGTTAAGCGGTGTTTTTACTGTTTTTGTTGGCGGGCAGCCGCGCGTTTATGGCGCCAGATTTCAATAATGCCCGGCAGAATTGAAACCAGGATGATGCCAACAATCAACAACTTCAAGTTTTCCTGCACGATCGGCAAGTCGCCAAACAGGTAGCCAGCATAAGTGAACAGCAGCACCCAAAGTAGCGCACCAATCACGTTATAGGCAGCAAAGTGGCGATAGGACATATGCCCCATACCGGCCACGAACGGCGCAAAGGTGCGCACGATCGGCACAAATCGCGCCAGAATAATGGTTTTTCCGCCGTGTTTCTCGTAGAACTGGTGGGTTTTGTCCAGATAGCTACGACGGAAAATTTTCGAGTTCGGGTTGCTGAACAGCTTTTCGCCGAACAGCCGACCAATAGTGTAGTTGACGGCATCGCCAATCACCGCCGCAATCACCATCAACGCCACCATGGTATGCACGTTGAGATCGTTGGAAGGCAACGCGGCCAGCGCACCGGCGACAAACAGCAGAGAATCCCCCGGCAGGAACGGCGTCACCACCAGCCCGGTTTCACAAAACAGGATCAGGAACAGAATACCGTAAACCCACATACCGTATTGCGCGACCAGTTCGGCCAGGTGCACATCAATATGCAAAATAAAATCAATCAGAAACTTGATGATGTCCATAAACACTCTCAATTGACCAGGTGTCTCTCTCACCCGGCGTTGGCACCAGTAAATAACGCATTAATCTGCCAGCCTGCCAGTTAATCGTCGGCTAAAAACAGCGGCCCCATCGGTGGCCGGGGTAAGGCAAACGACTCTGGATAATCAACCGCGACCAGATACAGGCCTTCAGCCCGTGCGGTAGCGGCCGCCAGGCTGCGATCTTTGAGCGCCAACAGCTCGCCCATCCAGTTCTCATCCTGATTGCCACAGCCAATCTCCATCAGGCTGCCAACAATGTTGCGCACCATATGATGGACAAAGGCGTTGGCCTTTATATCTACCACGATATATTCGCCGTAGCGCGTAACCTTAACGTGTTTTACGTTTCGCCACGGTGTGCGTGACTGGCATTGCACCGCCCGGAATGAGGTAAAGTCGTTTTCCCCCAGCAAGGCCTGCGCGGCACGATGCATGCGATCGGCGTCCAGCGGATGATAAAAGTGCGTCACCCCCTGTTGCAAGACCGCCGGGCGATAGCGGTGATTATAAATAATGTAGCGATACCGCCGCGCGGTGGCGCTGAAGCGAGCATGAAAATCGCTGCTGACCTCTTTCACCCAGCGTACCGCGATATCCGGCGGCAAATGGCTGTTCACCCCCATCGTCCAAGCGGCGTCTTTACGCTGTGCGGCGGTTTCGAAATGCACCACCTGCCCGGTAGCGTGTACTCCGGCATCGGTGCGCCCGGCGCAGAATACGCCGATCGGCGCATCCGCCACCTTGCTTAACGCTTTTTCCAGGCAAGCCTGGACGCTGGTAACCTCTTGCTGACGCTGCCAGCCGTAATAACGGCTACCGTCATACTCAATCCCCAGCGCAATTTTCAGCATTGGCTGGGTTGGCAACTCCACCTCGGACATCAGTACATCTGCTCCTGCAACAGCCGTTCAGCGGTTTCGATCGCCATCAACGCGCCGCCAAAGCGCACGTTATCGGCCACCGACCAGAACTGCAGCATCTCGGGGATACCGTAATCATTGCGCAGACAGCCAATGCTCAGCATATCGCTGCCGGAAGCTTCGGTAACCTGAGTCGGATAATCGTCTTCTTCGCTCAGTTGAATATCTTCAGCCTGCTCCAGCTCGTGGCGAGCTTCCTCTGCCGCGATTGGACGCAGCGCTTCCAGATGCACAACTTGCGCATGGCCGTAGAAAACCGGCGACTGAACGCAGCTTACCGAAATCGGCAGCCCTTCATCCTGCAACACCTTACGCACCTGATCGACGATCAGACGCTCTTCACGCACGCTGCCCTGTTCATCGGTCATCAATGGCAGCAGGTTAAACGCCAGTTGTTTGGCGAACACACCCGGCTCTGCGGGGATGCCGTTCAGCAGACGCGCACTCTGGCCTGCCAGATCGTCCACCGCGACCTTGCCGCGTGCCGAAACCGACATCAGCGTGGTGACGTGCAGACGGGAAAGCCCGGCCTGTTCGGTCAGCGGTTTAATCGCCGTCAACAGCTGGCTCACCATGCTGTCGGCCACCGCCACGATATTGCGGTTGCGGTAATCCGCCAGCACCTGAGGGTTAACACCGGGCACCACCAACGGCACGTCCGGCTCAAGTGCAAAATGGCCGCTGGTGTCGATCACCAGGCAGCCCATATTGCCCGCATCATCAGCGTAACGGGCCGCAGCTTCGCTACCGGCAACAAAAAACGCCAGTTGCGCCTGCGACCAGTCGAATTCTTCTACGTTTTCCACCAGCAAGGATTTGCCGTTGAAACGCACCGTAGCGCCAGCACTGCGCTCGCTGGCTAAAGGAAAGAGTTCACCCACCGGGAACTGGCGTTCCTGTAGCAATTCCAGCAACGCTTCACCTACTGCGCCAGTGGCACCGAGCACAGCGATATTCCAGCCGTCAGACATTGGGTTTCTCCAGAGTATTTGATTCAAATGCAAACGGGCGATGCAGTCACCGCCCGATAAACTTTACCGCCAATTGCCTTAAGGCAACCTTATGCTCGCCCTATTACAGAACGCCGAAGCCCAGTTTGTGCAGCAGTTCCGCACTGGCGCTGTCATCGCACTGCACCCGCAGTGAAGACCATTCCCGGCGTTCCTGATAATGCTTGCGCAGGCGATCGAACTCACCCGGCAGCCCGGCAACCTGCCGCAGCGGCGCATCATCGCGGCGCACATCATACACCAAGTGCATCAATCGTTTTAACTTGCCTTCGTCCAGCGGCCCATTGAGGCGGATTTCGCTGAACTCTGGCACCGGCAGCAGCGAGGCAAGCTCGATAGTTTGCGGCTGCCCCAGATGCTGGGCAAAGGCTTCAAACACCTGCGTGGTGCCGCGTGCCTTGCCTTCCAGCGTGTAACCGGCGATATGGGCGGTGCCGATATCCACTCGATCCAGCAACGGCACGCTGAGATCCGGCTCCGGCTCCCACACGTCCAGTACCGTACTCAATCGCTTACCCCGCTCCAGCACGTTAAGCAACGCGGCGTTATGTACCACGGCACCACGGCAGGCGTTGATCAAAATACGATCGTCGGGCAAGGCATCCAGCAGATCCGCGTTAGCCAGATGCAACGATTTATACGGGCCGGTCTTGTTTAACGGGGTATGGAACGTCAGCACGTCGGCCTCTGCCACCAGCTTTTCCAACGGCCAAAATTCGCCGCTGTCCCCACGATCGGCGCGCGGTGGATCACACAGCAGCGTACGCACGCCCAAGGCTTTCAGACGAGCGTCCAGCCGGGAGCCAACGTTACCCACCCCCACTATCCCAACGGTTTTATCACGCAAAGAGAAGCCATCGCGCTCCGCCAGCAGCATTAATGACGAAAGCACATACTCCACCACCGCAATGGCATTACAACCAGGCGCGGCCGAGAAACCAATCCCCGCCTGCTGCAACCACGCCTCGTCCACATGGTCGGTACCCGCCGTAGCGGTGCCAACAAAACCAATCTTGGTGCCAGCCAACAGCTCCTGATTCACTTTGGTCACCGAGCGCACCATCAAGGCATCGGCTCCGGCCAGCGCATCGGTTGGGATCGGGCGGCCAGGCACGGCCTGTACTTCCCCCAAGCGGCTAAACAAATCCACCGCATAGGGCATATTTTCATCAACCAGTATCTTCACGTCACTCTCCGACGGGTATAGGTAAGCAGTAACTACAAAATAGTGTGCCACCGAATGGCTTGGAAACCCAAGCTTGTTATGCCCGGTGAAATAACGATGTTTTTCTTCTAAGCTTTATTGAGTTCTTTCCGATAATTATCACGCAAGGAGGCGAACCCTCGCGTTAGCGACAGGCTAACGGGCTGAAACAAATCGAAAATCAAGGGCGTTAACCATGAAAAAAGCGACACTTGTTCTGGCGATCGTTGCAACACTCACAGCCGTAGGCACCGCTCAGGCTGAAGACGTGACTACACAAGCATTGGCCACCTGGCCTGCGATAGCGGTAAAAGACTCCGCCAGCCAATTGGTCGTTACGCCCATTGGCAGCCTGTATTTCCAATATGCTGAAGGCGTAAAGCGCTTCAATAGCCAGCAAGGCGTGTTCGACGTGGCTCTCCAAGGCGAAGGAACCGCGATTAAACTGACCGCCAAACTGGTTTCCAATACCCTGACTCAATTAGGCACCTCCGGTTCTACCCTGGAAGTGGGGGTTAAACACCACGGCGCTGCGATAACAAAAACCGCTCAAACCACCCTGATTGATACTTCTGCCGGTATGTCAGGCGGTAACCTGAGTAAACTTGCCAACGCTGACAAGCAGCCTGGTCGCCACAGTGCGCAAGACCACTTCGATTTCACTATCATCGGTGCGACGGCTGATGGCACGACCCCAGTGACCGATTTCAGCACCTTGCCGGCAGGCACCTGGAGTGGTGATGTGAACGTTCGGTTCGACGTAACCTGGGCCAGTTGATGGCATGTTGGGATTGTCATGCCCGGCGGAAACGTTCTGGCGTGGTGCCTGCAATCTGCTGGAACATCACAATAAACGCGGAAGCCGAGCTGTAGCCCACATCGAGTGCCACATCCTGCACGGTTTTCCCCTGTTCGAGCAGTGAGAGCGCATGTAAAAAACGCAGGCGCTGCCGCCACTCGCTAAACGACATGCCCAGTTCCTGCTGACAACGGCGTGAAAGCGTCCGCTCAGTGGTATACACCTTGCTGGCCCACACCGCCAATGAGGTGTTATCCGCTGGGCAACGTTCCAACGCCTGTAACACTGGCCCCAAAAACTTGTCTTGCGAGGTCGGCAGATAGGTCTGTTGAACCGGGGAAATCCGCAGTTGGTCGATCAGCACCCGGCAAAGACGCAGATCCTCTTCGCTAGTGGGCTCCAGCATTTTGCGCCCCAGACAATCTTCAACAATGGCGCTGAACACCGGCGAGACGTTGATCAAACAAGCCTCTTCTGGCAACCCGGCGCACAAGGATTTGGCGATATTGATGGTGCGGAACAGCACCGGTTTACGGTTATGGCTGGAATGCTCCATCCCCGGCGGCAACCAGACGGCGAACTCCGGCGGAGCCAAAAAACGCTGCCCGGCAATATTCAGCGCGATCACCCCGGTTTTGACGCAGATCAGCTGCCCCCAGTCGTGGCTGTGCGGCAGATATTCGGTATCCGCATTGGTTTCTTCGCAGCGGAAAAACAGCGTGCGCGGAGCAGCGACGTCTGCGGTGGGATAATTACGGGTTTCGGCCATGGTGAAGTTGTCTTGATTTCGCGAAATTCTGTCTGATTTTGACTATATATAATAAACCGGACACGGGTAGACTAGCCAGCATGTTATTCGTTGTTGAGAATTATTATCATGAACGTGCTCTTTCCCCTGCTGGCGGTGCTGATCTGGTCGATTAACGCCGTAGTCAGTAAAGTATCGGCAACCGCCATCGATCCGGCGGCCATCTCCTTCTATCGCTGGGCATTGGCGCTGATCGTACTCACCCCTTTCGCTCTGCCAGGAGCTATCCGTAATTGGCCAGCCATTCGCGCCAACTGGTGGAAGCTGATGATCCTCGGCCTGCTGGGGATGGTGCTGTATCAAAGCCTGGCCTACTACGCCGCACATAGCGTCAGCGCGCTGTTTATGGGCATCCTCAACTCCTTGATCCCACTGCTGACGGTATTAATCGGTATATTCGTCCTGCGCGTTGCCCCCACCGTGGGTATCGCACTGGGTAGTATCCTGTCGCTGGGTGGGCTGGTGTGGCTGGTTAGCGCGGGGCAACCCGGGCTGCTGCTGCAACACGGCATTGGCAAAGGTGAACTGATGATGTTCGCCGCTTCGGCCTCCTACGCCCTATACGGCGTGTTGACCAAACGCTGGGCGATCCCGTTACCCAACTGGCAGTCTCTGTATGTGCAGATCGTGTTTGGCGTGGTGCTGCTGTTGCCGAACTTCCTGATGGCGCATGACGTACAGCTTACCAGCCAGAACATCCCGCTGGTGCTGTTTGCCGGTATCCCTGCCTCGATTGCCGCGCCGTTTTTGTGGATCCAGGGGGTGATGCGCCTGGGAGCCAACAAGGCGTCGATCTTTATGAACCTGGCACCGGTGTTCACCGCGATAATTGCGGTCCTGTTCCTGCATGAACAGTTGCATAGCTACCATCTGATTGGTGGCGGTGTCGCCCTGCTGGGGGTGATCTTGTCACAGCGCCTGCGCACGCCGTTAGGGCGCAGAAAAAGCAGCGTTACACCATAAAGTGGGGGAGGGGGGAACTCCCCTCCCCCCTTTTTTCCCTCTATCACCCCAACAGTTTAAAGCGTATCCGTACCAACAGACCGCCTAGCGCGTCAGAACTCAGCAATTCCGGGCGGGTGCCGTGATAAGCGGTAATATCTTTAACCAATGCCAGTCCCAACCCAGCCCCTGGCTGATCGCCAACGTTATCCAACCGACGAAACGGTTGCAGAGCAGCGACCGTCTGATCCTGCGCAATACCTGGGCCGCTGTCTTCTATCTCTAACAGCCCCAGCCCATCCACCATCAATAAACGGGCGGTCACGATCCCCTTGGCCGGCGTGTATTTCAGTGCGTTATCCAACAGGTTGGCGCAAAGCTCCGACAACAGCAACGCCTCACCGCCCACCCAACACACTCCCGCCCCTTCGTAGCCAAGATCAATCCGCTTGCTGCGAGCCTGCGGCAGGCGCGAAAAACAGGCGTCGCGTAACACCTGCGCCAGATTAACCGGCTGCAACTTACGCTCGGCCTGATGCTCGTGCGCCTTCAGCCGCGAGAGGTATAGCAGGCGATCGGTCAACGCGACTGTACTGTCCAGGGTGGCGCTCATCCCTTCCAGACTCTCACGCCATTGCTCGGGCCGTTCGCTGGCCAATGCCACCCCCACTTGGGTTTTCAAAACCGTGAGCGGCGTACGTAGCTGGTGAGAGGCATCAGCACTAAAACGTTCCTGACGCGCCACCATCAACCGCAGCCGCTCAATATAGCGGTTGAATGCCAGCAGTAGCGGCTGCATTTCCGACCAGGGCAGCACCATCGGCAAAGGCGTCAGTTCCCCCGGATCGCGCCGCAGCATCATGCTGGACAGCTTGCGCAACGGTTGCAGCAGCTTTTTCAGCAGGATGTAAGCCAGAGTGAGCGTCAATACCACCACTGTCCCCTGGCTGAGCAGCGCCGCCAGCAGCATCTGCCGCGCCAGATAGCGCCGCGACTCTAACGTCTCCGCCACCAGAATGGTCGCCATCCCCATCACTCCACCCTCATTCACCGGCTGGAACAGCGCCGCCACGCGAATTGGCTGCCCGCGATAGTGCGCATCGTAAAAATGCACCAGGGCCGGATAGAGGTTGGAACGAGGAATATAGGGCGGCATCTTGGGCAAATCGTTATAGCCCGAAATACTCTGCCCCTCAGGTGAAATAATCTGATAGTACAGCCGGTCGTTCATATTGCGCTCGAAGCTGTCCAGCACCACATAAGGCACATCCACCTCCAGGCGCTGATTGCGCACTACCAGCCGCTCCGCCACCGTACGGGCCGACGCCAATAAGGTGCGATCGTAGGCCATCGTCGCCGCACTCATCGCGCTGAAATAGTGGGTATAGATTGAGATCCCACCCAATACCAGCAGCGGTAAACCAAAGAACAGCAGCAATTGATAGAACAACGAACGCGGTGCTTTAAACCACCTCATCGCACAGCTCCAGGCTGTAGCCCAGGCCACGCAACGTCACGATCGCCACGTTGCTTCCTTGGAGTTTTTTACGCACGCGATGGACGTAAAGTTCGATACTTTCGGGATTAGCCTCATCAGAGAGCGTAAACACCTGCTCAAACAATTGCTGTTTGGCAACCGGGCGGCCACGGCGATGCATCAAGGTGGTCAACACCGCCAGCTCACGGGGAGTTAACGAGAGAGGTTTTTCTGCCAGCAAGAAGTAGCCCTCGTCATGATAGGTCAGCAAACCGTATTGCAATGCCTGTTGCGTCACGCCAACGCTGCGGCGCAGTAACGCCCGGATGCGAGCCTCCAACTCATCCAGTTCAAAGGGCTTGGTGAGGTAATCGTCAGCCCCAAGGTTCAACCCTTTAACCCGATCGGCTACCTCGGTACGGGCAGTCAATAACAATACTGGCAGAGTCTGCCCACGCTTGCGCAGCCGCGCCAACAGATCGAGGCCGTTGAGTCGGGGCAGTGCGACATCCAACACCACCAGCGCGTAGCTTTCGTGCAATAACAAATGGTCTGCCGCCACGCCGTCTATCGCCACATCCACTGCAAACCCAAGGCCACTGAGGGCTTTCTGCAACCAATGAGCCAGCTCGGGGTGGTCTTCCACTAACAAGAGACGCATATCACATCCTGTAAACTTTCCCGGTCACTGAAAGGTAAATGAAAGGTTTCTGTTTTAACAATTTAGCAACCCCGTGTCAGCGGGGATTCTCACAAACTGAAACAAAACCGATGGGGAAACGTCATGAAAACAATAATTACCCGTACGCTTACCGCCTCTGTTCTGCTGTTCGCTGCCAACCAAGCGTTCGCTGTGGAAGCACCAAAACGCACCGAATGTATCGCTCCGGCCAAACCCGGCGGAGGCTTCGATCTCACCTGCAAACTGATCCAGGTCTCGTTGCAAGAAACCAAGGCCATCGATAAGCCGATGCGCGTCACCTATATGCCCGGCGGCGTGGGGGCGGTGGCCTATAACGCCATCGTTGCCCAGCGGCCAGCCGAATTTGGCACCGTGGTGGCGTTCTCTGGCGGTTCCCTGCTGAACCTGTCGCAAGGCAAGTTTGGCCGCTACAACGTGGATGATGTGAAGTGGCTGGCGGCAGTGGGCACCGATTACGGCATGATCGCCGTACGCGCCGACTCGCCTTACAAGACGCTGAAAGACTTGATGACAGCCTTCCAAAAAGACCCGAACAGTGTGGTATTTGGTGCTGGAGCCTCCATTGGCAGCCAGGACTGGATGAAAACTGCCCTGCTGGCTCGTGAAGTTGGCGTAGATCCCCACAAGATGCGCTATGTGGCGTTTGAAGGGGGCGGCGAGCCGGTGACCGCGCTGCTGGGTAATCACATTCAGGCGGTATCCGGCGATCTGAGCGAGATGGTGCCTTACCTGAAGGGCGATAAGCTGCGTGTACTGGCGGTATATGCCGAAGAACGCTTGCCGGGCGAACTGGCAAACGTCCCTACCGCCAAGGAGCAGGGGTTCAACCTGGTGTGGCCGATCATCCGTGGTTTCTACCTTGGCCCAAAGGTCAGCGAGGCCGAGTATCAATGGTGGATCGACACCTTCAAAACCATGACGGCAACCGAGGAATTCAAACAACAGCGCGATCTGCGCGGCCTGTTTGAATTCAACCTGACCGGCAAGGAATTGGATAGCTACGTGAAAAACCAGGTTAACCAGTACCGCGAGCAGGCTAAAGCGTTCGGGCTGGCCAAATAACCTAGGGGATTGACATGAGCGATCGTATTTTTGCTGCTCTGTGGCTGCTGCTCTGCGGCGGCGGCCTGTTTCTCGGTTGGGGCATCCAGAGCGAATACAGCTACGAGCCATTAGGGCCACGCCCCTTCCCTTTGGCCATCCTGAGCCTGATGGCCCTGTGTGCCGCATTGCTGCTGTTGCGTCGGCCACAGCTAGTCGAGTGGCCACATAAAAACGTGCTGCAACGCCTGCTGGTGCTGGTAATCACGCTGGTGCTGTACGCCTGGGGATTCGAGTGGCTCGGTTTCCCGCTGGCAACGGCTCTGCTGACTTTCAGCATTGGTCTGCTGTTCCAGGCCAGTATCAAAGCCGCCTTGATTTCAGGCGTCGTAATGGGCGTTTCTCTGTTCTACGCCTTTGATTATTTACTGGATGTCACACTGCCACTCGGCGTTTGGCTGAGCTAACGGGAGCGATAATGGAAACCTGGATGTATTTATCACAAGGGTTCGAAGTGGCGCTACTGCCCCAGAACCTGATGATCGCCCTGATCGGCTGCTTCGTTGGCACTATCGTCGGGCTGCTGCCGGGCCTTGGCCCGATCAACGGCGTGGCGATCCTCTTACCGCTGGCTTTCGCCTTGAAGCTACCCGCCGAGTCGGCCCTGATCCTGCTGGCCACGGTGTATATCGGCTGTGAATACGGTGGGCGGATCTCTTCGATCCTGCTCAACGTCCCGGGGGATGCCGCCGCAATCATGACCGCGCTGGATGGCTATCCTATGGCCCAGCAGGGCCGTGCAGGGGTTGCCCTGTCGATCTCCGCTGTCAGCTCTTTCACCGGCTCGCTGGTCGCCATTATCGGCATTATTCTGTTCGCCCCCATGCTGGCCCGCTGGTCGCTGGCGTTTGGCCCGGCGGAATACTTTGCCCTGATGGTCTTTGCCATTGCCTGCCTTGGCAGCATGATGAGCCAGAACCCGTTGAAATCCTTGCTGGCGGCCCTGATTGGGCTGGGGCTGGCCACCGTAGGGGTGGACGCCAATACCGGCGTGTATCGCTTCACCTTCGACAGCGTACACCTCTCTGACGGCATTCAGTTTATTGTGGTGGTGATCGGGTTGTTCTCGGTCAGCGAGATCTTGCTGATGCTGGAAAGCACCAGCACGGGCCAGAAGCTGATCCGTAAAACCGGCCGCATGCTGTTTAACCGTAAAGAGGCCGCCGAGTGCGTTGGCCCGACCCTGCGATCCTCCTTTGTCGGTTTCTTCGTCGGTATTCT
Organism: Serratia sp. NCCP-200; assembly: GCF_059697885.1. NCBI lineage: Bacteria > Pseudomonadati > Pseudomonadota > Gammaproteobacteria > Enterobacterales > Yersiniaceae > Serratia > Serratia sp. NCCP-200. Next base: position 484,010 of record NZ_BAAKUJ010000001.1, on the reverse strand, counting down.
GCCCGGTGCCGGGGCGACTATTGCCAGTGCGCTCACCTATATGACCGAGAAGCGCATCAGCGGCAACAGTGAATCGTTCGGTAAAGGGGATATTCGTGGCGTCGCCGCACCGGAGGCCGCCAATAACGCTTCCGCCTGCGGTTCATTTATCCCGATGCTGACCCTGGGCGTACCGGGTTCAGGCACTACGGCGGTGATGATGGGAGCATTGACGCTGTATAACATCACCCCTGGCCCGGCAATGTTCACCGAACAGCCGGATATCGTTTGGGGGCTGATCGCCGCGCTGCTGATCGCTAACGTGATGTTGTTGATCATGAACATCCCGTTAATTGGGCTGTTCACCCGTATGCTGACCGTGCCGCTGTGGTTCCTGGTACCGGCGATCGCCGCCGTTTCCGCCGTTGGGGTCTATGCGGTACACAGCACGACCTTCGATTTGCTGCTGATGGTGGGGCTAGGCGTGTTTGGCTACATCCTGCGCAAAATGCACTTCCCGATGTCGCCGCTGATCCTGGGATTTGTGTTGGGGGAAATGCTGGAGCAAAACCTGCGCCGGGCGTTGTCTATCAGCAACGGGAACTTTGACATTCTGTGGAGCAGTGCCATTGCCCAATGCCTGTTGGTGCTGGCCGTCGCGGTGTTGGTGTTACCCCCACTGCTGCGCAAACTCCGCAAGCACCGCCGTATCACAGGAAAAGCAACGGAAGTTGAGTAATGCAAAAAGGGCGCTGCATCATGCAGCGCCCCAATGTTGTGAGCCGGTTAAAAATCGGGCGGGACTAACTCGCCCGATTTATTATTGGCGTATAACCTCAACAGCCTGTTCCAAGGCCGTAATATCATCGCTGGCCAGCAAGGGCTGGATGCTGACGAACGCTTCGGCGGCCAAATCGTAAATCTGCAACGCGAGTAAACGCTCGATTGTCTCCGCAGAAAACCGCCGTTTAATCATCCGGGCCGGATTGCCGCCAACGATAGCGTAGGGCTCGACATCCGCAGTCACCACGCAACCGGCAGCCACTATCGCCCCTTCGCCAATCGTCACGCCAGGCATCAGCATGGCCCGCATCCCGATCCAACAACCATCGCCAAGGCGGGTATCACCTTTAGGTAAATAAGACGCCTGGATGGTTTCCATAAACGGATACAGGCTCAGCCAATCAATACGGTGGGTATGATTCCCTCCCATCAGGATCACCGCTTCGGCACCGATACAGACATAATCGCCAATGTGCAACCTGTCTAGCTGCCCCAGTGGCTCCCACTGTTGGCTGACCGCATCGCCGTGTAAATAGCGCACCACGGAGCGTTCAAAGCCGTCATCCCAGCAATGGCTGTAATAACTGTGGGTTCCCTTGATCAGGATATTGGGGTTGGTTACCGTCTGGTGGAGTAATTCTACTTGTGACCAGTGTTTATCAGACATGGCATCTTCTCTTAATTTATTGCAAGAGCCACGGAACGTAATGTCAGTGGCAGCGTTTTCCGTTCAAAAACACTGCCCAATCAAGCGATAAGCGCTCGTTTTAACCTTGGATTAATGATCATTTGCTGTTTGCACCCTGTTGTTTCGCTGCCAATGGTAACAAACCAGCGCAGAAAGCCAAGCCTACTTCGCTCTTCTCAGCATCAATACCCCGCCCATCACCAGCGCGCTACCCAATAGCTGTAACTGGTTCATATTTTCTCCCAACAGGAAGTAGGCGATGACCGCGGTAAACACCAGCTCCAGCGACAGGATAAGGTTGGCCACCGCCAGCGGCAGGGTTTTCAGGCTGATATTGTACAGGCCAAAGCCCAGCAGCGTTGGCCCTGCGGCCAGCGTGAGCAGCAACAGCCAGCCACTCCACTGAATGCCTTGAATTCCCTGGGATAGAAACCACAGGTCCCCCGCCATGCCGTGAAATGCCGCCAAGGGGAAAAACGTCAGCAAGGTGTTGAACAACCACTGGTACACGGCGGAAAAACCAAATACGTACAGGATGGTATTCCACACCGGGTAGCGCCGCTCGCTGGCGATACGCCCGCCGAGGGTGTACAGGGTGTAACCAATGCCGGACAGCATGCCGACCATCAGCCCCAACAGATCAAAACGGCTGTTGCCCATGCTGTCGCCGTTACTGACCAGGAAGCAGCCGCCCAGGCTGACCACGATCACCAGCAGTTCGCGCAGGCTGAGGCGTTCGTTGTACATCATCCAGCCCAGGAATACGGTAAAACCGACCGAGCAATAGGTCAGAATGGTCGCCACCGAGGCGCCATTGAGCGCCACCGACAGCGTCCATAAGCTGTTAAACAGTGCCAACAGCAAACCGTAGCCAGCGTAGAACGGCACCTGTTCACGGCGCAGAGAGGCCCATTGCGGTTTGAACAGCAGCAATAACGGTAACAACACCAAGGCCACCAAGACCGCACGCCAGAAAGCCAGCACAAACGTCGGTAGATGGTAATACTCGGTCAGCGCGCGGATGATGATGGCGGTAAAGGCCAACAGCATGGCACTGATTATGGCGATCACGTACCCCTGGTTGGTTCCCCGCAGGATCCCGCCACTGACCACAACTGGTTCTGCTACAACACCCGACGGTAACGACATAACACCCTCAAAATTCCACCGCTTAATTCTCTGGCGGAGATTTTAACGCGGCCAGATTTTGCCACCATAGCCACTTTGCTACGATGTTGTGCAGGCCACTTTTATCGGTGCCAAGCCTTGTTACTCTGGGATATAGTGAAAACAGACTTTTTTTGACCGGGCCAATTTTATGCACATTCCACTGGATCGTCAGCAGGACATTCCGCTGTATCTGCAGATCGAAGAAGCGCTGCGCCGCGCCATTCTTGGCGGCACCTTTGCCGATGGCGATAAATTGCCGTCAACGCGCAGCCTGGCCGCCGAGCTTTCGGTCAGCCGCCTGACGGTGGAAAGTGCCTACGCCGAACTGACGGCCAAAGGATTGTTACAACAGCGGCGTGGCAGCGGCGCCTATGTCCGCCACCTGCAACCGGCCCCTATGCAGCAACGGCCAGCATCCAGCGAGCTATTCCCTGCGGATCGCTTCACCACCACCACGTCGCGGCTGGACGGTTATCCGGATATTCCTTTGCCGGAGCACATCATCAACTTTGCCGCTGGCGTCGGCAGCCCCAAGGTGTTCCCTCTGGAGGCGTTCCGCAAGATCCTGCTGTCGATCCTCAGCCGTCATGCGGAAGAGGCCTTCAGCTATGGTGATTATTGTGGTTACTACCCGCTGCGCGACACGCTAAGCCGGATCCTGACCGCTCAAGGTATCCCCACCCGAGCCGAACAGGTGCTGATCACCAACGGCTCGCAACATGCCATCAGCCTGATTTTCCAGACGCTATTACGCCCAGGGGATACGGTGATTGTCGAAGAGCCCACCTATGCCGAAGCTCTGGGACTGCTGCGCCTGCACCAGATCAACATTGTTCCAGTGCCCAGCGATCGTCACGGTATGTGCGTTGAGCAACTGCCGGAGCTGATCGCCCGGCATCAGCCCAAAATGATCTACACCATCCCCAATTTCAATAACCCCACCGGGCGCTGTCTGAGCGAAGCCCGCCGCAGCCGCTTGCTGGCGTTGGCGCAACAGGCCGGGATAGTGATCCTGGAGGACGATTTTGTTGGCGATCTGCGTTACAACGGTAAAAGCCTGCCGTCACTGCGCGCCATGGCTCCCGCTGGCACGGTGATTTATGTCAGTACCTTCTCCAAAATGCTGCTGCCCAGTATGCGCATCGGTTATCTGGTGGCAGACAGCGAACAGTATCTGCAATTCTCACGGCTCAAACACGTCGACAGTTTTACCAGCTCCAACCTGATCCAGCGCGCGCTGGACGCCTTTGTCACCGTTGGCAGTTACGACAAGCAGCTGCGCCGGGCGGGAAGGATATACCGCCAGCACCGAGATGCTATGGTGGCTGCATTAAGCGAGCACCTGCCACCGGGCTGTCGGTTTGAAATCCCTGCGGGAGGGCTGTTTATCTGGCTGGAATTGCCACCTGCCGTAAGCACCACAACCTTGATGCCAATAGCCTGGCAACAGGGTGTCACCTTTGCCCGTGGCGAATGTTTTTATGTTGAGGAGCAGCACGGCGCACATGGCTTGCGGTTGAATTTTGCCGCCAATACGCCGGAGCTGATTACCGAAGGGATCGCCCGGCTTTGCCGGGCGATTGTTGAGGTGACGGGGAATTAAACGCTGGCCCACCAGAGCCGCAGTTTCATGCCCCAATAGCTGGTCCAGCCGGTGGTGCTTTGCACCACCTTCCCCTGAGAGATCATCACGATGGTCGGCGTTACGCCAATCTGCCACTGCGCCGATAGCTTGCCCTGCTCATCGTTAACTACCGGCAGTTGCAGCTTCTTGGCCGCCAGCCACTGCTCAACCTGCTGGTCATTGCCCGAACGCAGCGCCACGGTCATCACATTACCGCCGTTTGCCACCAGTTTAGCCACGTAAGGCGTAGTAAAGCGGCAAACCCCGCACCAGTTGGCCCAGAAATAGACCAATAAAGGCTTATCCTGGCTGAGCTGCGCCAACGACACCGGCTCTCCGTCCAGGGTTTCCAGCATTTGCTGCTCAAAGGTCAAGGGAGCCTGTGGAGCTCGCCACCAGTCCATGGCGAACGTCACGCCCAGCACGAGCAACAGCAGAATCAGCAGTTCGCGCGTCCAGCGCCGTAACCTAGCCATTTTTTACCTTCGCCAATTGCTGCTTCACTAACGCTTCCAGATCCTCATAAGACACCGCGCCCGGCAGCATCTGATCGCCAATCAGGGTGGCAGGCGTTCCCTGCACGCCAAACTGTTCCGCCAACTGCATATTGGTACGCAGCGTGGTCATGCTCTGCTCGCTAGGTGCCACCGGCTTAACACCCGTTTTCTCTTGCGCTGCGGCGATGCTGGCGTTGTCATGAAAGCCTTTTTTCGCCATCAGGCGCTGATGCAGCGGCCAGAACTGTTCTGGATGCTGCTCCCAAGCCGTCAACGCCACCCGCGATGAGGCGATCGAGCTTTCCCCTTTGAACGGCAACAGCTTCACCACCAGCGCCACATCGGGATATTTGTTGACGATCTTCTCCAACATCGGATCAAACTGCTTACAGTACGGGCAGTTGTAATCGGTGAAGGCCACCAGCGTCAGCTTGGCATTCTTGGCCCCCAACCGCGGGCTGGCAGGATCGTCGAACAGGATTTTGCTATTCTGCTCAATCGCCTGACTGAGTTGCTGGCCGTTGGTTTGCTGCTGCCAAGCATTAACCGCTTCTGCCAGAATATCCGGGTTAGAGACCAGCGTTTCGCGGATCAGCTCTTTGATCCGCACTTCCTGCTCGGCGGTGAAAGGGGCCGCAGCCCAGACCGGGGTGACAATCAACAGCAGTAACATCAGTAACTTGTTCATTATTGGTTTCCTTTGGCAGTAGACAGGGCTTGCAGTACGGCTTCGCGAGTGAGCAGCGGTGACAACACTTCGCCGTCTGGCAAGCCGGGGCCATAGATTTGGTTAAAGGGAACGGCAACGCTGCCGCGCTGTTGCAGGAAGGCCGAGATGCTTTCAGACGGGCGGCTCCAGTCACCACGCAACGCCACTACATCATCAGCGCTGAGTGCTTTTTGCACCTCGTCGCGCAGCAATACGTTGTATTTATTCGCCTTGCAGGTCACACACCAGTCGGCGGTCACATCAACAAACACCCGTTTATTTTCAGCTAGTGCCTGTACGATCGCCTGTTCAGAAAGCGGTTGCCAGGCGATGTTGTCGTGCAACGGCTGTCGCCACTGGTTAGCGGTCAACGATCCCATCAGCAATGCCAAACCACCTACCACCAGCACGCTGGCCGTCGCGATCCCCGCTGACCGGGCACCTAACTGTTGCCACACCGCCAGCAATAAACCGAGCAGCAAGATGGCACCGACAATCAAAGTCGGCTTCACGCCGATATGGTTGGTCATCAGGCTAAGCAGCCAGAGCGAAGAAACCAGCATTAGCAAGCCCAGCACCAACCTCATCCCGTTCATCCAGCGGCCAGGACGTGGTAGGCGTAACGCCAGCGCAGGCCAGGCGGCAATCAGCAACCAAGGCAGGCTCATGCCAATTCCCAGTGCCACAAACATGCCCCAAAGCACCGGCAACGGAGCCGCCAACGCAAACGCCACCGCCGTTCCCAGGAAAGGAGCCGAGCAAGGCGTTGCCAACAGCGTGGCAAACGCTCCCTGCCAGAAATGACCACTCAAGCCACGCCCGTTATGGGTGGCCAGCTTGGTATTCAACGAAGAAGAGAGTTGCAGGTGGAACAGGCCGAACAGATTGGCGCTGAACAGCAGCGTCACCAGCACCATAAAACCGATAAACCACGGGTTTTGGAATTGGATACCCCAGCCCAGCGCGTGATTGCTCAGGCGCAACAGCGTCATCAACAAGGCGAGCGCCATGAAGGACACCACGATCCCCAAGGAAGAAGCCAGAAATTGCCAACGCACGCTGCGCCGATCGCGCTGTTCGACCTGCAAGATGGAGCCTAGCTTCATCCCTAACACCGGCAGCACACAAGGCATCAGGTTAAGAATGAAACCGCCCGCTAACGCCATCAACACCGCTTGCCACAAGGGGAAAGCCGCCGTGGAGGGCAAAGCAAGCGGCCCGCCAATGGTCAGCGTAGCCTCCTGAGCGATCCCTCCATCGCTGATAACCAGCCGCAGCTGTTTACCACGCAGATCCGGTGCTGCGTCTCCCCAACCATCACTCACGGGAACTCGCGCTTGCAGACTCTCGCCATCACTGCTGACCGTTGGCTTACCCAAATCGGCTCCTGCCACCGTATCAAAGAACAGCTCAGGTTGTTGCCAGCCCGCGGTACGCTGCGCGCTAATCTGCAACTCACCGTTGCGATAACCGGCACGCAGGCTGTCCACCAACCCACTGGCAATCGGCACCTGCCCCATCGCCTGAGCAAAGTCGTGATTGAACTTTGGATCAGCCGGGGTGGTGAGATCCAGTTTGAACGGATAATCGGTCAAGATGCAGACGTTGCTACAGGTGGATAAGGTAAGCGTACCCTCCAGTTGCTGTGGCACTGCCCCCTTTAACACGATAGGCAGTGTTACCCGCTGATGATAGCCCTGCGTCGAGATCCCTGCCACGTCAAAGCGCTGCGGCGTTGGCCAGAACCAGGTTGCCGGTGGTGGGTTGCCCTGCCAGGTGATTGCTGGCGCAATACCTCCTTCCCCTGGTGAGCGCCAGTAGGTTTTCCATCCTTTTTCCAGCTCAACAGCGAGCAGCACACGGGTTTCGTCCCCGTTGCTGGTGTCGGCACGCAGCCTGACTTTTGCATGATCGTTCTGCGGGCTTTGCAGCCAGCCGCTATCCGCTGCCTGTGTCGCAGGTAGCCAAAGTAATAACAGGCAAGCCAACGCCAGCCTGATGATATTCCACATAGTTGTTCTCCATAAATAAATTAGTCACTCGGTTTGGCGAGGGATTAACTCATTCACGGAACACGCATAATCGCAGATGCACCCTGAGGGTGGTGGGGGAAATAACGCGTACAGGAGGGAACGACAAGCGTGGAGCGATGATCGGGGTCAACAGGACCAGTAACATCCCCAGGCCAAACAGCACGTTTTCAAACATTACCGGGGAAGAAGCCAACAACGATTTGGCACTCAGCTCACAGGGGGTCGTGGTGGTGGCCTCTTCATCACCGCTGGCCACGGATTGGCTGACGCTGACAGAGGGCAGGCCAAGGGCCAGTTGCAAGGTATGCAAGCCCGCCATGCGCTGGGTGAGGCACGTCAGTACCACCAGGCAAGCCAGGGTTAAAAACCATTTTGCAATCCGCTGCCGATTTATCATCACGCCCTCAATGCCGTATCTGCGCCTATCTTAGCGGCGCAAACAGGATAAGCAACGATTGGCCTGTAAAGAAATGTCTGGCGGCGGTATTGATGGCACGAAATTACAGGTATCATAAGCGATTAAGCCTGTGCTTTTCGCCGGGTATGTCGACTTTATACACTGCGAAGGACTGGTGATATGCAACCGTTAAGTGGACCTGGCGCTCCTGGCGCAGCCGATCACCCTCCAACCGCTGGCAAAATCCCTCCTGCCGACGATCAACCGCTCTCCCCAGCCCAACGCACCCAGTTGGAAAAACTGATCGTCAAAATCATGGCCCTCAGCCCGGCCAAATCCGCCGAGATCTGGGCCACGCTGCGTCATGAATTAGGAGCGGATAACCACAGCGAACTGTTGGCGCGCCATTTCCAACCGGCGGAGCAGCTACTGCAAAACCGCCTTGGCGTGGCACAACAGAGCCATGCCAGCCGCCAACTGCTGCAACAGCTCACCGAACTGTTGCCACAAGGCAATAACCGCCAGGCGGTCAGCGACTTTATCCGCCAGCAGTTTGGCCATACGGTGTTAAGCCAGTTGAGCCACCCACAGCTCCAGCAAGTGTTGAACCTGCTGCAAACCGGCGAACTGACAATCCCTCACCCGCAACAAACGGCCACCAGCGATCGTTCGCTGCTGCCTGCGGAACATCAGCACTTACAGCTGCAGGTCACCAAGCTTAGCGCGGCCACCGGTGAGACAACGGCCAAACTCTGGCAGGCACTGTTCGATCTGGTCGGGGTAAAAATCAACGATCCGTTGCCCGCACGCCACTTCCAACTGCTCAGTCAGTTTATGCAGGTGAAATTGGCGCTCAGCCCGCAAACGGCGCCGACACTGCAAAACCTGCTGGCGGTATTGAAACAGCCAGCAGACCAGCAGGAGCAGCAACAGCTCAATGACTATTGCCAGAGCCGCTTTAACGGCAACCTGAATACGCCGCTGACCCACGCACAGCTAAACGACGTGATCCAGCAGCTGTTTACCCGCCGTCTGGACAAGGCTGGCCACGCTCCGTCGTTACACAGTGGCGTCCAACAGCCACAGCCATTGCTTAACCCGCTAATCGCCGCCCTGCCGCAGCCTTTACAGTCGGTATTCAGTAAGCCTCTGGCGCTGGTTGTCGGCGTTATCGTATTGGTATTGGTACTGTGGGTGCTGTTTTAACAGCCGCACTCCGGCGCTTTATCCCGCCCCTGCATCGTGCCCTGCTCAACACCGATGGTCACCGGATGGCCATCGCGTAGCCAGAAATCCAGCCCGCCAATCAGCTCTTTGACCCGAAAGCCGAACTTGGCCAACTTGTATGCCCCCTGGGTGGAACCGTTACAGCCGATACCGTCGCAGTAGGTGACATAGACCTTGTCGCGATCGAGAGATGAGGTGCTGCTTTCATCCATTAAACGATGAGGAAAGCTCACCGCGCCAGGAATGTGCCCGGCGGCGTACAACGCACTGGCACGGGTATCGATCACCACAATCTCGCTGACGCCATTGCGCAAATCTTCCGCCACATCCGCCGAGTCGGCGTAGAAGGCGAGCTTTGCCGCCAGATAATCCAGGCTTTGTGCTGCCGTAGCCGGGGGATAGGCCAATACCAACGAAGAGATGCTCATAATAGAACTCCAATGCATTAAGAGTGATGACAAAGTGCTTGAGTCAAATTAACCCAGTAGCAGCCAACCCACTAACGTAGCCCAGGCCAGGAACGGTATCGAATAGTAATGGAACTGCAGCCAGATCTGGCGTTCTCCCGCCATCCGCAGGGCGATCAGGTTCGCCAACGATCCGATCGCCAGGCCAAATCCCCCGGCGTTTACCGCATAGGCCACCAAGGCGCTGGACGGCACATAGTTCAGCAACAAAATGGTCGCCGGGACGTTGCTGATCACTTGGGATAGCGCAATCCCCAACGCATACACGCTGCCATCCGCCAGCGAGGCAATCTGGTCAAACAGCGGTTGCACCGCCGGCAGTTGGGTCAGCAAACCAATATTGATAAACATGGCGAGAAATACAAAGATCAGGCTCCAGTCAATCTGCAGCAGCACCTGGCGAGCCAACAGCAGAAAACCGGCAAACACCAGTAACATGCCATACAACGGCACGTCCAAATCCAGGCAGATCAGAAAGACCACATACAGCGCGACACTGGCCAGCAACAGGCGCATTTGATAAGGATAAGGTTGGGTGTTCGGGGCTTTGACAATTTTCCGCGCCGGGAAACTGAACCAGGTGACCACCAGCAGGCTCAGCATCATGATAATGCCGAACGGTGCCATGCGTCCGATAAACTCCATAAAGGTCAGCGAAGACTTGCTCCACAGCAAAATGTTCTGCGGATTGCCAATCGGCGTCAGCAACGACCCGGCGTTAACCGCCAGTGCCTGGAAGATGATCAGGCGGCTTATCGGCAGTGAAGAGAGCTTTTTCAGCGTAATGGTCAACGGGATCACGATAAACAGCGCCACATCGTTGGTGAGAAACGACGACAGCACCGCAGCGGCACACACCAGAAACAGTGCCAGTGAGCGTTCACTTTGCAGGGTGTTCACGATCTGGCGGCCGATAAAATCGAAATAACCGCTCACCTCAACACCTTTGGTCAGCAGCATCAACCCCAGCAGGGTCATGATGGTGCGCCAATCGATAAAGCCAGACAGTACACTCAACGACTGTGGCCCAATGGCGTACAGCAGCATCCCCATCAGCAGCAACGCATGCAGGAAGCGGTCATGCAAAAATGGCCTCAACAAACTGGTCACCGCATTTGAACTCATGGATTTACTCTTATTTTTCAAGCTAAGGCTGGAAAACGACGTTAGCCGAAGCTCTTGAATTACGCCAGTAAAAAAGCACGTTGCCCTTTCCATTTATCGTATTTTGTTTTATACCCGTCGTCTTTCCCTGCTTTTAGGATTTTCTATGGCCAATTCCATTGCCAAAAGGCTGCTGCTCAGCGCGGCGCTGATGCTGCTAGCCGCCTGTAACGATGCCAACACCCGCCCCCAGATCGACATCGAAGGCAAAACCATGGGGACGTTCTATAGCGTAAAGGTCAGCGGCACTATCACCGAGAGCAAGCAACAATTGCAGCAGGAGATCGATGCGCTGCTGGAGCAGGCCAACGACGATATTTCCACTTACCGCCCCGATTCGGTGTTATCCCGCTTCAACCAGAGCACCTCTGCCGAGCCGCAGCCCATCCCCCGTGGAATGGCCGATATCATTCTCACCGCTCAGCGCATTGGCCGTGATACCGGGGGCGCGATGGATATCACCGTCGGCCCGTTGGTTAACCTGTGGGGTTTCGGCCCGGATAAGCGGGCCATCAAAGTCCCCAGCCAGCAGCAGATCGATGCAGCCCGTCAGCATATTGGCTTGCAACATCTAAAACTGCTGAGCGACAGCCGAGGTGAATGGCTGCAAAAAGATCTGCCTGAGATGTATGTCGATCTCTCCACGCTGGGCGAAGGCTACGGGGTAGATCAGTTGGTCCAGTTGATGGCGCGCAAAGGCATCACCAACTATCTGGTATCGGTGGGCGGAGCCGTTTCATCACGCGGCGTGAATGGCCAGAACAAGCCTTGGCGGGTGGCGATCCAAAAGCCAACCGACCGGGAAAATGCGGTGCAGGCGCTGGTGGATTTGCAAGGCTACGGCATCAGCACTGCGGGGAGTTACCGTAACTACTTCGAGCAGGATGGCCAGCGCTATTCCCACGTGATCGATCCCGTCACCGGGCGGCCGATCACCCATAAGCTGGTTTCCGTTACGGTGATTGCCCCTACGGCGCTGGAGGCCGACGGTTGGGATACCGGGTTGATGGTGCTGGGCACGGAAAAAGCGCTGAAACTGGCCGAAGAGAAAGGACTGGCGGTGTATCTGATCAGCAAAACCGATGACGGCTTCAGCGCGGTGATGACGCCGCAGTTTAAGGCGTTCCTGGTGCAGTAGGACCTTTAAAATCAGCGTATTACCCCTCACCCTAACCCTCTCCCACAGGGAGAGGGGACCGATCGAGTTCGCTATTCGTTTCAGAAACTTACCTGACCATGGCACTAAATCAACTGTCTTTTAACCAACCAACAGATTGATCACGGTACCTTGCCACAACTCCGGACAGCCCCCTATCCCAAAGGGAGGGGACCGATCGAGTTCGCTGATTTTTCTGTGTAATATTTGTGAATCCAGTAAAAGTTGATATCCCATACCCTCTCTTCTTACACTCCGCTTCCCGAAGTTGCACGAAACCAACCAACCACTCCGGACAGCTCCCTCTCCCTGTGGGAGAGGGTTGGGGTGAGGGGCCAATTACTCTACTTTCTCACCGGATTTTTCATCCTTGCGGTGCAGCAGCGAATACACCGCCGGGATCACCAGCATCGATAGCAATGGCGCACTCACCATACCGCCAATCATCGGTGCGGCAATCCGCTGCATCACCTCTGAGCCAGCACCACCGCCCCACATAATCGGCAGTAAACCGGCCATAATGGTCGCCACCGTCATCACCTTTGGCCTGACGCGCAACACCGCGCCTTCGCTAATCGCCGCCATCAGTTGCTGATGACTCAGCGGCTGGCCCGGTTGACGATGTTTCGCCAGCGCCTGATTAAGGTACAGCACCATAATCACGCCAAACTCTGCCGCTACCCCGGCAAGGGCAATAAAGCCCACCGCCCCCGCCACCGACAGGTTGTAATCGAGCAGATACAGCAGCCAGACCCCACCTATCAGCGCAAACGGCAGCGTCGCCATGATCAGCAGCGCATCGCTCACGCTGTTGAAAGTGACAAACAGCAACACAAAGATGATCGCCAGCGTTACCGGCAGCACAATCTTCAACTGGGCGCTGGCGCGTTCCAGATACTCAAACTGCCCGGACCAACTGAGGGAAACCCCGGCAGGCAGCTTCACCTGCTGTGCCACCACCTGTTGCATCTCTTCCACCGCCGATTTCAAATCGCGCCCGCGCAGATCGACATAGATCCAATCCGAAAGCCGGGCATTCTCGCTTTTCAGCATTGGTGGCCCTTCGGTGATGCGAATATCCGCCAGTTCTGCCAAAGGTACTTGCCCACCGGTCGCCGTCACCACAGGCAATTCACGCAGCTTTTGCAGCGAATCACGGATCTCCCTTGGGTAGCGGACGTTGATAGGATAACGTGCGCGCCCTTCAATGGTTTCAGCAACGTTTTCCCCTCCCACCAGCGTAGCGACCACCGATTGCAGCTCTTTCACCGAAACGCCGTAACGCGCCGCACGCTGACGATCGATATCGATATCCACATAGCGCCCTCCGGCCAGGCGCTCCGCCAACGCGGAAGTCACACCTGGAACCTGCTTCACCACCTGCTCAATCTGGCTGGCGGCCAGCTCGATATCGGCAATATTACTGCCGTTGACCTTGATGCCTACCGGGCTTTTGATGCCGGTCGCCAGCATATCCAGACGGTTACGGATCGGCGGCACCCAGACGTTGGCAATGCCTGGCACCTTGACCACACTGTCCAGTTCGGCCACCAGTTTGTCCATCGTCATACCGGGCCGCCACTGGTCGCGGGGCTTAAAGCGAATGGTGGTTTCCAGCATGGTCAACGGGGCCGGATCGGTTGCCGTCTCCGCCCGCCCAGCCTTGCCAAAGACCGTGTCCACTTCCGGCACGGTTTTGATCAAGCGGTCGGTCAGTTGCAGAAGCCGTGCCGCCTCGCGTGCCGAGATCCCCGGCAGCGTCGAAGGCATATACAGCAGATCCCCTTCGTCCAACGGTGGCATAAACTCGCTGCCCAGACGGCTGAGTGGGAATAAGGTCAGCACCAACAGCAGAGCGGAAATCCCCAGGGTGGTTTTAGGACGCGCCAGCACCGCCGCCAGCAACGGCTGATACATGCGGATCAACCAACGATTGATCGGATTGGCATGTTCGTCCGGAATACGGCCCCGGATAAAATAGCCCATCAGCACCGGCACCAGCGTGATACCCAACCCCGCCGATACCGCCATCGCATAGGTCTTGGTGAACGCCAGCGGGGAAAACATCCGCCCTTCTTGCGCCTGTAGCGAAAACACCGGGATAAACGACAGGGTGATGATCAACAGACTACAGAACAGCGCAGGGCCAACCTCAACCGCCGCCTGCTCTGAGATGTGCCAATAATCTTTTGAGGTGGGCTGCTGGCCGGGATGACGTTGCCGCCACTGCTCCAGCACCTTGTGCATGTTTTCGATCATCACGATCGCCGCATCCACCATCGCGCCGATGGCAATGGCGATCCCTCCCAACGACATGATGTTGGCGTTAACGCCTTGATAGTGCATCACCACAAAAGCGCCCAGGATCCCCAGCGGCAGAGTCACCATCGCCACCAGCGCCGAACGGAAGTGGGACAGGAACAAGGCGCACACCACCGCAACCACCAGGAACTCTTCCAACAGCTTAAATGACAGCGTATCGATCGCGTGCTCGATCAGTTGCGATCGGTCATAAACCGGCACGATCTCCACGCCCGGTGGCAGGGTGTGCTGAAGCTGTTGCAGCTTGGCCTTCAGCGCATTAATGGTTTCCAGCGCATTCTTACCGTAGCGCATTACCACAATGCCGCCAGCCACTTCACCTTCACCGTTGAGTTCCGCCACACCACGGCGGATTTCCGGCCCCTCACGTAGCTCTGCCACCTGCGATAACAGGATCGGCACCCCGTCGCGCGCAGTGATCACCACGTTATTAAAGTCGGTGAGTTTTTTCAGGTAGCCGGAGGTACGCACCATATACTCAGCCTCCCCCATTTCCAGCAGCGCACCGCCGCCTTCCTGGTTGGCATCCTGAATAGCACTCACCACCTGCTGATGGGTAATATTCAGCGCCCGCATACTTTGCGGATTTAATATCACCTGATATTGCCGCACCATGCCGCCAACGCTGGCTACTTCCGCCACGTTAGGCACGGTTTTCAGCTCAAACTTGAGCGTCCAGTCCTGCAAGGCGCGTAAATCCGCCAGGCTGTGTTTACCAGTACGATCGACCAGCGCATACTCATAAACCCAGCCAACGCCGGTAGCATCCGGGCCCAGCGCCACTTTGACCTGCGGGGGCAGAGAGGACTGGACCTGGCTGAGTGACTCCAACACCCGCGAACGCGCCCAGTAAGGATCGGTACCGTCTGCAAACAGAATGTAGACGTAGGCATCGCCGAACATGGAGAAGCCCCGCACCGTGCTGGCTCCCGGCACCGTTAGCATGGTGGTGGTCAGCGGGTAGGTCACCTGATCTTCAATCACCTGCGGCGCCTTGCCCGGATAGGTCGCCCGGACGATCACCTGCACGTCAGAGAGATCGGGCAGCGCATCCAGCGGTGCCTTCTGCAACGCCCATACGCCCCACCCGGCCAGCAATATCGAAGCCAGTAATACCAACAGGCGATTGCGTATCGACCAGCGGATCACGGAAGCGATCATTGGTGGCCTCCTTGCGGCATGATCTGGCTGATGTGCGAACCGTTTTCATCCACGCTAAAGTGGAACATCACCTTGCTGCCGATGCCAATCCCGGCGGGTAAGCCACCCGCTGGCAAGGTGAAATCCATGGTCATCGCGGGCCACTGCAACTCTGCCACCGGATCATGCGACAGTGTGACGGTAGCGCCATCCACCGCCTCGACCACGCCCAACGTCTGATACTGTTTTACCCCCTCCTGCCCGGCCATCTGTGGCAAGGCGCTGCGCATGCTGGCTTCGGAATCAATCAGGAACTGGCCTGAGGTGACCACCTGTTGCCCTGCCTGCAGACCCTGTTTAATTTCTACCCAGCCGTCCTGTGCCAGGCCGGCGACCACGTCAACCGGAGCAAAGTGGCCGTTCCCTTCCGCCACCAGCACCCGGTTGCGATCGCCACTGCCGATCAGCGCCTCCTGCGGGATAGCCAGCACCGGCTTGGCCCCGGCGTTTTGCGCCAGTTGCACCTGCAAATACATGCCCGGCTTCAGGCGCTGTTGGGGATTTTTCAGCACGATACGCGCTTTAAAGGTGCGGGTAAGCGGATCGACGTTAGGCAGCAACTCGCTAACCTCGCCAGTAAAACGTTCACCCGGCCAACTGGCGGAGCTGGCTGCCACCGCATCGCCAACCTGCAACAGCCCGGCCTGCGACTGCGGGTAATCAATCACCATCCACACCGGATCGAGACTGGCCAACTCAAACAGGCCCTGCGTCGCGGTGACCTGCATCCCTTCCCGTGCGTCCAGCTTGTTGATAAATCCACTCTCCGGGGCGGTAAGGGTAATGCGGGTCTGGGGTTGGCCACTGCGTTCAACCTGACGAATGATGGCTTCAGGCATAAACTGCAACGCCAGACGCTGGCGAGCAGCAGAGGTCAGTGCGCTATCGCCCAGTTTGCGGATCGCCAGGTATTCCTGCTGTGCAGCACTCCAGTCCGGGATCCATAGCTGTGCCAACGCTTGCCCTTTCTTTACCTGCTGCTGGCTGGCACGTACATAGAGTTTGTCTATCAGCCCGTTGGCCCGTGCGGCAATCACCTGCACGCCACGTTCATCGGTGGCAACACTGCCATAGGCATCAAGCTGCAAATTCAGTTCACGCAGTTGTGCAGCCGTTGTACGCACACCCAGATTCTGCTGTTGGCGGGCGCTGATGGTGACACCACCGTCATCCTGCTGCTCATCGGCATAGCGTGGCACCAGTTCCATATCCATAAACGGCGATTTGCCCGGCTTATCAAAACGCTGGCCTGGCACCATCGGATCGTACCAATACAGCACCTGCCGTTCGGCACCGCCGCTAGCAGGTTGCGCCGCAGTTCTTTCCCCGGCAAACCAATAACCGCCCATAGCACCGCCCAATAAGGCGGCTAACAGCGTCAGGCTAAAACGCATTTTCATCAGATTGCCTCCTGCACGGTGAGATAACGGATGGCGGCCCATAGCTGCGCCAATTCACGCGCGGCCTTACCGGCGCTCAGACGGCTGTCGAGCAAGGCCCGACGAGCTTCCAACACTGAGGAGAGATCGCTTTTACCACTGCGGTATTGCGCCAGTTGCAGTGCCACGCGCTGTTGTTGCAACGGGACCGCTTGCTGCTGTTGACGCTGCCATTGCGCCTGCGCGGCCTGATACTGCGCCAGCAGCGTATCTAACTGGGCCTGATGATCGCGGATCAATAACGTCAACTGATCGTTGGCCTCCATCGAACGGGAAACGTCGGCGGCATAGTCTTTGTCCTGCCGTTGGGAGCGGAACAGCGGCAGATCGACGGTAAACATCACGCCCGCCATATCCTCATAGCCATCGGCCCGTTTGCCATACGATACTTCTATGCCCACGTCTGGAATGGCGGCCACCTCGGACTGTGCCGATCGCGCCTTGGCCACATCGGCCTCACGGCTTGCCTGCACTACCTCGGGATGCTGTTTGATCGCTTGTCGCAACAGGTTGCTCTCGGCGGGCAGGCGCTCGAAGCGTGGCAAGGGGCCACCGATCCCCTCAACCTGCTGCCCGGTCAACTGGGTCAAGCGCGCCTGGGCGATGGTGACGTCACGCTGCGCCTCGCTGAGCCGGTCCTGCATCGCCAACAGCGTCAAGCGAGCATCGATGACGTTAGCGGCGGGTGAACTACCACTGGCCACTCCGGCATGTTGGGCAGCGATCTGGCGTTCACTCTCCTTGAGCAAGGCCGTGGCATCTTTCAGCGTCTGCTGGCTCAGCGCCAGTTCCAACCAGGCTTGTGCCGTCTGCTGCTGCAAGCGGGCGCGGATTGTCGCACTGTTGGCTTCGGTTTTATTAGCCTCGGCACGCAGGGTATTCGCCTTACGTTGGCGTTTGGTGCTGCTGACATAGTCCTGCATGATGCCAACCCGCTCCATGGTCATACCGTCACGAGTCAAGCGCCGGGCGCTACCGCCTTGTACCGGCACGTTTTCAATGCCGAATTTCAGCTTGGGATCGGGCAGCTCCATCGCCGAATCCGCCATGTTTTGCAACGCATTCACCTGATGCTGGTTGGCCGAAAGCTCGGCGGAATAGCGCTCCGCCGCCGCCAGCGATTGCTCCAACGTCAGGCCGGTTGCCTGCGCACTCGCCGTCCAACAGGCGAGCAGCAGCCAGCCCACCCGCAATGGGTGAGAAAGTAGTCTGGACATGGTGCCCCCGTTAGTCTTGGCTGGCGCGGATGGCGGTCAGCTGATAGCCGCCGTCAACCTGACGGAAGCTAAACTCCACCGCAGTCCCGGCAGCCAAAGCAGGCAATGGCGGCTGTGGCTGAAGGAAATTCATGGTCATCGGCGGCCAGTTCAAGGCAGGAATGGCTGGGTGGGCGAGCGACACTTTCTGCTCACCCCAGGCCTTAACGGTCCCTTTAGAGTGATAGACGGCGGCGTCTTGGCTGGCATGTTGGTGATGTTGCATCTCCGCAGCGGAGACGAATGAAGAGAACATCAGAGAGATGAAAACGGCAGTGATCAGATTACGCATAACGATAGCTCCATAGAATAGACAAAAACAACTCAGGTCACCGTGCTGGACGGCAAAGTGGTTGGTTTGGCTATTCACGGAAGCGGCAGAAGACGATCTCTGCCGGCGGGCCTGCTATCGGAGGGGTTTGCCAATCGAGGCGGGAGAACTGTGCCTGGGGCTGAGGATCGGCCACCAACAGCTCACTGCTGGCAGGTATTACTGCCGCCAGGGCAAGATTACCGTGGTCTTGCTGTGCCGTATCTGGAACGCAGTGCTTTTCACACAGCGGCCCTTCGGCCTGCATCATCTCATTGGCTAGCGGATCGGCGGCCTGCATATGCATCGTATGCTGCGCGGCTGGCGCAACGGTGGTGAGTTGCAGGTTGCAGTGATGGCTGGCGATCGCCAGTTGGCTGTTGAGCAGTAGCCAGCAGACGGCCAATAGCCATGCTGTGGCCCGCTTCTTGGCGAAGCGCAACCGGTGCATAGATATTGAGATGGACGCCAAAGCCGACATGCAAAAATTCCAGAGTAAGAAACTGTGCTGAGTATATCGGCAGAAAACCGTCACAGGAACGGAATTTACACCCGCTGACAAAGCCGCCTCGGAACGATCCTATAAACTGAAAATGCTTTGATTACAGTCAACTACACAGCTTAAAAATCCCGTTAATCATAGCAAAAACCGGCTTTCGCCGGTTTGCATTATTAATTCAGCCCCAAGGTCCACTGGGCTATTTTGAAGTAGATTATCAAGCCGGTGCCGTCTATCAGCGTGGTGATAAACGGGGCGGAGACTACGGCAGGATCCACACCGAAGCGTTTCAGAGCCATTGGGATCACGGAAGAGACAATCGCGGCCCACAGCGTAATACAAACCAGGGTCAAGCTCACAATGAGCGTAATCTCATAGCCGATACCCATCATCCAACCACGGAACGCACCAGCACAGGCCAGCGTTAACGCGATCATGATCGAAGTCGTCATTTCCTTGCTCAGCACACGTCCCAAATCGCGCATGCGGACCTCCCCCAAGGCCATGGCCCGCACAATGGTGGAGGTAATTTGCGTGCCGCTGTTACCACCTGTACCCACCAATAGCGGGATAAAGAAGGCCAGGGCAATCGCCGCTTCCAATGACTCTTCAAAATGCTGAATAACCGTGCTGGTATAAGCCTCGGCGACGAACAGCAGCAGCAGCCACACGCTACGTTTTTTCCACAGCTCGAAGGAGCTCATTTCAAGGTAAGGCTTATCAAGCGGCAGGCTCGCCCCTTGCAAATGGGCATCCTCGGTGTTTTCATCCTCGATAATCTGCGCGATTTCGCGCTCGGTTAAGCAGCCGACCAAACGGCCATTATCGACCACCGCCACAATATCTAAATTATTATTGTCCACCAGTTTGGCGATATGTTCACGTTCGTCCGTGGGTTTTACATGGAAGAAGGTGGTCTCCATCATATCCTTGATACGTTCGCCATTATGTTCTTCCTGCAATAAACGTTTAACAGAAAGAACTCCCACCAGTTTGGTGCCATCTTCAATAAAGATTTGTGCGGGAATATCGTCGTTGGAAAGTTGGTTAACGAATATTTTCCTGGCTTCGCCAACGTAAAGATCTTGATGTAGAACAGAGACTTTCTTGTTCATATAACGCGCGATGGCGTCGTCTTCAAAGTTGGCGTTTTGATAAAGGTCTTGCAATACAACATGTGACATTCTAGATACTCCCGATTGAAAGATGGAGTCTCATAGAGGCGACAAGACAGGACAGCGAAAGCCGATCCCCACGTCTTGGGTTTAGCACTATACAACGTATCCCCAGGGGGAAGTTACCTTAGCAATGCCTTGATTCGGCTAATGCTTGTTTTACCCTTGGTGGCCTCTCTCGATGCCATTAGAGCGGTAACTTGTGTTCGTATAGGAGCCTCGCCATAACGAGATCGTAAAGCTAGATAAAGCGTGGGCATTATGACTGGTTTGATTATTCGTATAGGAGAAATGGTAATTTCGTTGAGGTATTATTTATTTTTTGGGACAAAAATTAACCGGGTTAATTTATTATCCTGTCAGGCCACGGCTAAATTAAACGAAAAAGCGCTCGCCGTTTAAGTTATCTGCTGTCAGTTTTTTGATCTGAGAAATCTTAATTTTCACTGATATAAGATATCGCGTTAAAAACGCATAAAAAAACGGGCACCTATTACGGTGCCCGATTGATAATATGACGCCCTGCGCTTACTTCTGCAGTTTACGCATTACCAGCGTGGCGTTAGTGCCGCCGAAGCCGAAGCTGTTGGACATGACCGTGGTCAGCTCACGCTTGGTTGGCTCGGTCACGATGTTCATTCCTACCGCCTTCTCATCGAGGTTATCGATGTTGATGCTTGGCGCAATGAAACCGTGCTCGACCATCAGCAGGCTATAAATCGCTTCCTGCACGCCCGCCGCACCCAGTGAGTGGCCGGTCATCGCTTTGGTTGAAGAGATGGCCGGGGTGTTATCGCCAAAGACTTCACGGATCGCGCCCAGTTCTTTCACGTCGCCGACCGGCGTGGAGGTGCCGTGTACGTTCATGTAATCGATTGGTGTGTCTACGCCCTGCATTGCCATCTTCATGCAACGCACCGCGCCTTCACCCGATGGAGCCACCATGTCGGCACCGTCTGAAGTCGCACCGTAACCGATGATTTCCGCATAAATATGCGCGCCGCGAGCCAGAGCGTGCTCCAACTCCTCAACCACTACCATGCCGCCGCCGCCTGCGATAACGAAACCGTCACGCGCTGCGTCATAGGTACGGGAAGCTTTTTCTGGCGTGTCGTTGTAGCTGGTGGAAAGCGCGCCCATAGCGTCGAACTCGCAGGCCATTTCCCAGCACAGCTCTTCGCCACCGCCAGCAAAGACGACGTCTTGTTTACCCAGTTGGATCAGCTCAACGGCGTGGCCGATACAGTGTGCTGAAGTTGCGCAGGCAGAGCTGATGGAGTAGTTCACGCCGCGAATTTTGAATGGGGTAGCCAGGCAGGCAGAAACGCCTGATGCCATCGCCTTGGTCACCATGTATGGGCCAACGCCACGCAGGCCTTTGGCGCGCATACCGTCAGAACCCGCAACCTGGTTACGTGGAGAACCACCACCGGAACCGACCACCAGACCGGTGCGATCGTTGGACACCTGATCGGCTGCCAGGCCGGAATCTTGAATCGCTTGTTCCATGGAGAGATAGGCGTAAACCGACGCGTCGCTCATAAAGCGCATCACTTTACGGTCAATCAGACCGGTAGTGTCGAGTTTAACATCACCCCATACGTGACTACGCATGCCGGAATCTTTCAGCTCCTGGGAGAAGGTGATCCCAGAGCGGCCTTCCTGCAGACTTGCCAGGACCTCCTGCTGGTTGTTACCAATGCTGGAGACGATTCCCAGGCCAGTAATCACTGCACGTTTCATTCAAGTACCTCTTCCACAATTTACATTCGGGATTTTGCAACGCACTTTAGCGTACAGATGTACGCCGAACAAGTCCGATCAGAATAATTTTGCATTATCTTTACCCAGTTTGCACCTCGGGGCTACCCCCGTTAAAATCGCTCTATCCCTTGAATTACGAGCAACCTACCGTGAGCAATGCCCCCATCCAAACCGCAGCGTTAAGCTGGAATGAACAAGGTACACCTGTTTCGAAACAGTTTGATGACGTCTATTTTTCCAACCAGGATGGGCTGGAGGAAACCCGCTACGTCTTTCTGGGGGGCAACCGGTTGCCACAACGCTTCAGCGATCACCCACGCTCACTGTTTATTGTGGCAGAAACCGGCTTCGGTACCGGGCTGAATTTTCTGACTCTGTGGCAGGCCTTTGCCCGTTTCCGCCAGGAGACACCGGCGGCGAGTTTGCAGCGTCTGCATTTTATCAGCTTTGAGAAATACCCATTGCAGTTGGAGGATCTGGCGGCAGCCCATGCCCAATGGCCAGAACTGGCTCCCTTTGCCGATGAGCTTCGCGCCCAGTGGCCTTTGCCGCTGCCAGGGTGCCACCGCCTGCTGCTTGCCGAAGGGCAGATCACGCTCGATTTATGGTTCGGTGACGTCAATACCCTGTTGCCGCACTTTGATGCCAGCATGAACGATCAAATTGACGCCTGGTTTCTCGATGGCTTTGCGCCGTCCAAAAATCCCGATATGTGGAGCGAACCGCTGTTTGCTACCATGGCGCGTTTTGCCCGCCCAGGCGGCAGTTTTGCCACCTTCACTGCCGCAGGGTTTGTCCGCCGTGGATTGCAGCAGGCCGGGTTTGAGGTTACCAAATGCAAAGGCTTTGGCCAGAAACGCGAGATGCTCACCGGTCAGCTACCTGCCGACACCCCGGCAAGCGTCAATCCAAGCCCGTGGTTCCTGCGCCCGGCAGCGGAGAATACCGACGATGTCGCCATTATTGGCGGCGGCGTAGCCAGTGCGCTCACCGCGTTGGCCTTATTGCGCCGTGGGGCCAGGGTGACCTTGTATTGCGCCGATGCACAGCCCGCAGAGGGCGCATCCGGCAATCGACAGGGGGCGCTGTACCCATTGCTGAATGGCCGGGGCGATGCGTTGGAAAACTTCTTCTGCGCCGCCTTCCCCTTTGCCCGCCGCCAGTATGACGCCCTGCTGCAACAGCAGGTTGAGTTCGATCACCAGTGGTGTGGCGTCAGCCAATTGGCCTATGACGAGAAGAGCGCAGGCAAGATCGCCAAGATCCTGGCCGTTACCTGGCCGCACACTCTGGCCCAACCGGCCGATCGCGCTACGCTTAGCACGCTGTGTGGGGTCGATACGGGGTTTGGTGGCATTCACTATTCGCTTGGGGGATGGCTGTGCCCTGCCGACCTGACGCGTGCCGCGATTGCCCTGGCCGAACGGCAGGGATTGGTTTGCCACTATCTGCATACGCTTTCCGATCTGAACCGCAGTGATGAAGGTTGGCAGTTGCATTTTGCTGGGGGGGCAACTCACCAACATGCGACGGTGATCCTGGCTAACGGGCACCAACTCACCACTCTGGAACCTGGTGCCGCTCTACCGGCCTATGCAGTGCGCGGCCAGGTTTCACATATTCCCACTACGCCAGTCTTAAGTGAGTTAAAGCAGGTACTGTGTTACGACGGTTATCTGACGCCGGTGAATCCTGGCAATCAGCAGCACTGCATTGGTGCCAGCTACCAACGCGGTGAATCAAACACGGAATATAGTCAGGCAGAGCAAGAAGAGAACCGCGAACGCCTGCTGCGCTGTCTGCCAGAACAGAGTTGGCCGCAAGAGGTGGATATCAGTGGCCAGCAGGCCCGCTGTGGCGTACGCAGCGCTACGCGAGACCACATGCCGATGGTGGGTGCCGTACCGGACTATCAAACCACTCTGGCGCTGTATGGCGATTTACAGCAGCAACGCCAGCGCGGCGAAGCAATTGCCGATGCGCCAATGTATCCGGGGTTGTTTATGATCGGAGCCTTGGGCTCACGCGGTCTGTGCTCAGCGCCGTTGGCCGCGGAGATTTTAGCGGCTCAGCTGTTTGGCGAACCCTTACCGGGGGATAGTGAGATGTTGGCAGCGTTGAACCCAAACCGCATGTGGGTCAGGAAGCTACTGAAGGGACGCGAGGTATAGTTCATTTGAGGGGCCAGCGTGATGCTGCCCCCTTTAGAGCAATTACTCAGTCGGCAATGCTGTCTGATACAGGTTTTCCCACATGCCCAGCACCAACACCTGATCCGGTGGGGAAAGTTCCCCGGCCTTGATGGCCTTGTCCAGGCTGCTCTGCACCCGCACCTTGAGCTGTTCGGCGCTGTGTTCGGCATGTTCTTCCGATTCCGCCACCGCCAAAGTCAGATGACCGCGCAGGTAGCCACCGGCAAACAGTTCATCATCGCTGGCGTGCTCTACCATGTCATCAATCAGCGCCAGAATGCGCGCTTCAAATTCTGCGATCATCAAATTTCCTCGTTAACAAACAGACTCTGGCCTCAGAGATCTTCCGGGTAGGGAAAATGCTCGGCCGCCAGCGGAGGCGTATTGTAAAACGATTGCAGCGCCTGAATAAAGCGCGCAGGTCGTGTGGGTATTCCCCGCTCCAGCAATTCCAGCACCCGGGTACGGACTTTACGCTGGAAACCAATGCGATCCGGCTCGCAGTCTCCACTGAGATTGTCGCAGCTGACGTTGAACGGGAAACCCGCCGCCACGCAGAACATCCACTCCAGCGCCTGCGGATTAATCTCGACCGCTTCGAATTCACTTTGCGTCTGGGCATCGCGCCCATCCGGGCAATACCAGTAACCGAAGTCCACCAGCTTGCGGCGTTCGGCCCCGGCGATGCACCAATGGGAAATTTCATGCATGCCGCTGGCATAGTAGCCGTGTGCAAAGACGATGCGGTTATAAGGCAGCTCATCATCGGCAGGCAGATAGATAGGCTCATCGTCGCCTTTAACCAGGCGGGTATTGAACTCATCGCTAAAACACTGATTAAAGATTTCAATCAGTTGCGGATACTGGTGTGTGTTTGGCATAAAAAAACTCAAATAACCACAAAATTAAGGGGGCCATTATAGCCGATATCTCTCGGCTTGCCGCCCCTTTGAAATGTTAAAAATGCAACGCCAACCATTGCTGGATTTCCGCCCCGTGATTGTCGTACAGCAATTTGCAGCTCATGATCAGAGACACTATCACGATCATCGGCCGGATCAGCTTCTGGCCCTTGGTCAGCACCATGTGCGCCCCAAGACGGGCTCCGAACACCTGCCCAACCAACATCACCAGACCAATGCTCCAGATGACTTGGCCGCCAATAATAAACAGCACCAGGCTGGCCAGATTGGAGGTGAAGTTCAGCACCTTGGCGTGGGCAGTTGCCTTGGCCAAGTTAAAACCGCACAGCGTCACATAGGCCAAGGCATAGAACGAACCAGCTCCTGGCCCGAAGAAACCGTCGTAGAACCCTACACAGCCCCCAGCTACCAGGCCAAAGGGTAACGCCCCCAGCCGACGCTGGCGATCGCTTTCCCCCAGCCGTGGCGTCAGCAAGAAATAGACACCGATACCGATCACCAACAGCGGCAGCATCTGGCGCAGTATATCGGCACGCATATGCTGCACCAGGATCGCCCCGATCACTGACCCCACCAACGTCAGGAAGATGGTCAGCTTCTGGGTATTAAGATCGACAGCGCGACGGCGGACAAAGTACAGGCTGGCGGAAAACGATCCCCCCACCGACTGCAATTTATTGGTCGCCAGCGCCTGCGTGGGAGGAACGCCAACGGCCAGCAGAGCCGGTACGGTCAACAGCCCACCGCCACCGGCGATCGAATCGATAAACCCGGCGAACATTGCTACCAGAAACAGTATCCCGAGCAATTCGGGACCTAACACCAGCCCATCCATAAGTCGTCTGCCTGCTTTTTTATTTGCGCACACACTACGCCTTATGACACCAAAAATAAACGCCCCTTTCGAGGCGTTGTTATTTGGCTATCAGCGGTTGGCGAAGTGGCTATCCAGCAGCGCCTGACAGGTTGGCGGCAGCGGTGGCGGCTCCTTCTTGACCGGATTGGCGTTCGGCTGATGCGGTTTGAACCAGCTGGCCAACTCGGCACCACAGCCATCGCCCACCGGCGGCGCATCCTGATCTAAACACTCCAGGCTACCCGCCGGGCAACGCAAGCGTACGTGCATATGCGCACGATGCCCAAACCAAGGGCGGACCTTATGCAACCAACCGCGATCGGCACCGGCATCCTGGCACAGGCGCTGTTTGATCGCCGGGTTAACGAAGATCCGCGTCACTTCGCTATCCTGCGCCGCCATCTTGATCAAGGATTCGATCTGCGGCTGCCACTGGCGCTCCACTACCTGCTTACCGTCGCCAGAGACCAGATCGATCGGCTGCGGTTTCAACAGTTGCTGAGCGCTCCAACGTTGGCGAGGCAGCTGCAACCAGATGTCCACGTCCAAACCGGATTGGTGGCTGGCATGGCCGCTGCTGAAGCGCCCACCGGCCGGCATGGCCATATCCCCGATCAACACCGTGCCCAGTGCTTTCTGGTTGGCCTGGCTGCTCAGGCGTTGAATAAACGCCAGCAGGTCAGGATGGCCAAAATAGCGCCGTTGGTCGGTACGCATCACCTGATAATCCGGTGAATTCAGTGGCAACGGGTGCGCCCCGATGATACAGCCATTGGCGAAACCGCCAACGGCCTGCGCAGTGCCACCGACCGGGTGGTCAATCTTTTGCCACGGCGTTAATGCCAAGGCAGAGCTGGAAGCGATCAACGCAGCGAAGCCCAGCAGCCATTTTTTCATCGTAGTCCCTTACCAGCGTGGTACGTCGGAAATCACATCACCGTTTTGCGCACGCTGGCGCAGCAGGTGATCCATCAGCACGATCGCCATCATCGCTTCGGCGATCGGCACCGCACGGATCCCGACACACGGATCGTGGCGGCCACGGGTGACCATTTCCACCGCTTCACCCTGACGGTTGATCGTACGGCCCGGCACCATGATGCTGGAGGTCGGCTTCAGCGCCAGATGGGCAACCACCGGCTGGCCGCTGCTGATACCACCAAGAATGCCGCCAGCGTGGTTGCTCTGGAAACCTTCAGGGGTGATTTCATCGCGGTTTTCACTGCCACGCTTGGTGACTACGGCAAAACCGTCGCCGATTTCTACACCTTTGACCGCATTGATGCTCATCAGCGCATGCGCCAAGTCGGCATCAAGACGATCGAACACCGGCTCGCCCAACCCAACCGGGACGTTTTCCGCCACTACGGTCACTTTGGCACCGATGGAGTCGCCCTCTTTTTTCAGCGCGCGCATCAGTTCGTCCAGGGCTTCCAACTTGTCCGGATCCGGGCAGAAGAACGGGTTCTGTTCAACCTGATCCCAATCTTTCAGCTCGCAGCTCACGTCGCCAATCTGCGCCAGATAACCGCGCACCTGTACGCCAAACTTCTGCGCCAGATATTTTTTGGCGATGGCACCAGCGGCAACGCGCATCGCAGTTTCACGCGCCGAAGAACGGCCACCGCCGCGATAATCACGCACGCCGTACTTTTGTTCGTAGGTGTAGTCAGCATGGCCAGGGCGGAACACATCTTTGATCGCGCCGTAGTCTTGCGAGCGCTGATCGGTGTTTTCGATCATCAGGCCAATGCTGGTGCCGGTAGTGACGCCTTCAAAAACCCCGGAGAGGATGCGCACCTGATCCGGCTCGCGGCGCTGGGTGGTATAGCGCGAAGTGCCGGGGCGGCGGCGATCGAGATCGTGCTGCAAATCAGCTTCTGTCAGCGGAATGCCTGGCGGCACACCGTCTACGATACATCCCAGCGCCACACCGTGAGATTCACCAAATGTGGTGACGCGGAAAAACTGCCCAATACTGTTCCCTGCCATCACGGCTCCTTACCGTTGGTTGTCATCCCGTTCGCGTGCAAACGGGGCATACAGGCTCACACTATGGCGAGCCCAGGTTGTTGGTTAGCTGCGGTAGAGGCTGAAATGCTCTTTGCAGTCAATCAGTTGCTGTTTGGTCAGCATGAATACGCCGTCCCCGCCGTTATCAAACTCCAGCCAAGTGAACGGAATATCCGGATATTGTTCCATCAGATGTACCATGCTGTTGCCCACTTCACAAATCAGCACGCCGTCATCACTCAGGAAGTCTGGCGCACAGGCCAGAATGCGGCGCACCAGCTTCAGGCCGTCGCTGCCTGCGGCCAGGCCCAGCTCCGGCTCAAAGCGGAACTCTTGCGGCAGGTCGGACATATCTTCCGCATCGACATACGGCGGGTTGGTGACGATCAGATCGTATTGGATCGCGGGGACGTCACGGAACAGATCGGAGCGGATCGGGATCACCTGATGTTCCACGCCGTGCGCCTGAATATTACGCTCGGTCACGGCCAGCACGTCGGTGGAGATATCTACCGCGTCCACTTCCGCTTCCGGGAAGGCATAGCCGCAGGCGATAGCGATGCAGCCACTGCCGGTACACATATCCAGGATATGGCGTGGCGGATGTGGGATCAGCGCGCTGAAGCGATCGTTGATCAGCTCACCAATCGGCGAACGCGGTACCAGCACGCGCTCATCGACATAGAACTCCAGATCGCAGAACCAGGCTTTATTGGTCAGGTAAGCAACCGGGATGCGCTCGTTGACACGGCGGATCACTCGCTCAACGATGCGGTGACGCTCGCTGGAGGTTAAACGCGCAGTGCGCATATCTTCAGGAATATCCAACGGCAGGAACAGGCTGGGCAAGACCAATTGCACGGCTTCGTCCCACGGGTTATCGGTTCCGTGGCCATAGTAGATATTGGCGGCGTTGAAACGGCTTACGGCCCAGCGCAGCATATCCTGAATGGTGTGCAGCTCATTCACTGCTTCTTCGACGAAAATTTTGTCCAATTTGCCCTCCGGCAGGCACGATGATTCATGATTTAGCCCCGTAGTTTGCCATGAAGCCTGCGACAAATCAGCAGCAATAGCAGCGTAGCAGCATTCTGGTTGGCATTCAGTGCCAGTTTTGCGTCGACAGAAACCTTCGAGCAGGTAAACTAGCGCGATAAATGATAGGCGACGAGCGAATAATGAAGAATAAGCCCCCTCTGAGCAAAGATGAATTATTGCTCTTTAGAGAGTCGGTAGCGGGAGCAAAGAAGCTGCCGCAGGACACCATCGTCCACCCAAAACCGAAAATGAAAACCAAGCAGATCGCGCCGCAGCGCCTGTTGCAAGAGCAGGTGGATGCCAGCTTTTACTTTTCCGATGAGTTTCAACCGCAGTTGGAGGATGAGGGCCCAACGCGCTATGTGCGTCCCGGCTACAGCCACTATGAGTTGAAGAAACTGCGCCGCGGAGATTACGTGCCGGATCTGTTCCTGGATTTGCATGGCCTGACGCAGATGCAGGCCAAGCAGGAGCTAGGGGCGATGATCGCCGCCTGCAAGCGTGAGCACGTGCATTGTGCCTGCGTAATGCACGGCCACGGTAAACACATCCTCAAGCAGCAAACGCCGCTGTGGCTAGCGCAACATCCGGACGTGCTGGCGTTCCACCAGGCTCCCAAAGAATGGGGCGGTAACGCAGCCATACTGCTGTTGATCGAACTAGCCGAATAGCGAAATAAAATGGCACTTGGCGGTGCCAAACAATCCTCAATGACGGTGTCCAAAAGGGGCCATGAGTTGGGAACAACCTTGACAAAATAGCCCCTACCAATCCTGGCAAAAACTTAAGTCCCCTCCCCAGTACCCTATCCACTTAAATACACCAAACGCTTTTAAGCTGGGATTTCAAATAAAACATTTGTTTTAAATATGCTTGAAACAAAAATCACTGATGTGATTTAAAATTTACGAGAATGATCCTGTATTAACGCCAAAAAGTAGACAAGGGGAATATTGTCAGTAGAATGCGCATTTTGTTATACGTAGATAAAGCGTATACATTGTTATGCGCAGTTAATAACTGCTACAAATAGCCGCATCGCAAATATAGCACCTTAAGTTAATCAAATAATAGTATATACCACCTGCACAACTTGGGGATGATCCCTCATGGTTGACAGAAATGAAGTTAGCTGCAAAGCCTTTTTCCACCAGTTCGGCTATCAATATTGATAGCCTTTGCATTTCAAATATTATAGGAAATAATATTATGACCCTAAAAAACAAACAGAAGCCGTTTCTTGCCAAACTTTCGCCAATTTGTTTCTTTAGCCTGCTGGCCTTACAGGGAGTCACCGTTACCCAAGCCGCTATCGTTTCCGCACCAGGTGGCCCATCGCTCGGTGCCAGCTCCATCAAAGGCGGTACGGTTATCGACATTAATAAGCCCGGCAGAGGGGGCGTTTCTCACAATATCTATAACCAGTTTGACGTAGACCGTGGTGGAGTGGTGCTAAATAACAGCGCACAAAACTCGACGACCCAGGTGGCGGGTGCCATTAACGGCAACAAGAATATGGCCAAAGGGGCCGCTAACGTTATCCTCAATGAAGTCAACTCCGCTAAAGCCAGCCAACTCAACGGGATGATTGAGGTAGCAGGCCAGAATGCACAGGTTATTATTGCCAACCCATCGGGGATTACCTGTAACGGCTGCGGTTTCATCAACGCCAATCGTGCGACCTTGACCACGGGCAAGGCCTCGGTGGCTAATGGGCGCGTCCTCGATTACGTTGTCAACAAAGGTAAAATTACCATTACTGGCGATGGCTTGCAGAGTTCCAGCGCCAACTATACCGATTTAATTGCCCACACCGTTGCCATTAACGCCGACGTGCAGGCTCAGGATCTAAGGGTCACTTATGGCCAAAACCGCGTTAATGTCGACAACACCAAAGCCACCCTGCTCTCTGCTGCTCGTCAGTCTGGCATAGGTCTTGACGTTTCCAACCTGGGCGGCATGTACGCCAACAAAATTACGCTGATCGGTACCGGGAATGGCGTGGGTGTAAATAACGCTGGCACCCTCGCCGCTTCTGTTGGTGATGTGACCATGAACATGAATGGTTCACTCACCAATAAGGGGACTATTTCTGCCCAAAAAGATCTCAGGGTGGTATTGACCCCCAGTAACAACAATACATACGTAATAAACAGCCCAGATGGTTATCTTGAAGCGGGCAATGATATTGATATTAAAAGCGCTTACGTGAGAAACATCAAAGGGACCATGGTGGCCGATGGCAATATCAACATCGACATTTCCGCAGCCTCATCTTCAAATGTAGGTGTTGATAATGATAATGGTGAACTCAGCGCTGGAAAGGGTATTATGATTAGCACCAAAGGATCCTCAATCAAAAACAGCGGCGGTATCATCAGTGCCGTGGACGATGTCACCCTGGACGCCAAGTATGGTGTGAATAACTACGTGGGTAGAATTGTATCAGATGTCGGTGGCGTGACTGTTAATACCGCTAACACGCTCTTCAACGACAGAGGGATTATTGAGGCTAACTGCTGCGTGACGCTGAATGCCTACAAGATAAGCAGTCAATATGGCCTCATCCAAACCAAGGATGACGTTGTTATCAACGTCTCATCCGAACTGAATAACACCCAGGGTGAAATCCTGGCAGAAGGCAACATAGCTATAAAAGCGTCAGAGATTAAAAGCAACTCAGGAAAAATCATGGCTCAAGAAGCTTTGAATATCGACGCCGCTCGTCTGGTTAATAGTGCTTATCACAATCCGACCCAAGAATACGGAATATTCAGCGGTGGTGACATGAGCCTAAATTTAAGCTCCTCACTCAATAATGAGTATGGTGTCATCGCTTCTCAGGGGGATATCACCATTATCTCTAAGTATCTCATAGCCAATAAGCATGGGCATATTGGGAGCGATAAAAACATCACGCTGACTGCGGCCAACATTGGCAATCACAATGGCAATATGATTGCTGGCGAAAATCTGGTGGTTAATGCCTCACGTTTAGATAATGGCTCATCGGCCAGCACTGCTGGAAACATTGAGGCCGGTGATACTTTAGAGATCAATATGAAGCGCGGCCCGCTTTCCGATGGTCAGCAGGTCGATGGCAGCTTCTATAATCAAGGGACCTTGGCTGGCAAAAACAAGATCAAGGTCAGTACTGATGGGAAATTCAGTAATTACGGCAAACTGATCTCAGACAATACTGTAGAAATCCATAGCAAGCGCTAATCCAGTGCTAATGCTGCCCCCCTATCACATCTATTCATCGCGAGATAGGTAATTACAAGCTGATAGCCATGTTAACAATGGCCATCAGCTGTTTTTCTTTTTTTACCTATATCCATACCGCGTCTGATTTAAGAAAAATCATATTAATAAGGAAGTTAACATGCGTTTTCGCTCTCCCCATGCTTGGCTATTGCTTATTCTCACCCCCTTGGTTCAGGCAGCTGAAAATGGCCAGTTTATTGAGCAGCAAATGAGCCACCAGCAGGAACAGGAAAAAGCACGCTACAACCAATTGGAAACCGTAGGTAAAGACGTGCGCTCCGCCGGCAACGCTGGACTAAGTACCCACATTGACTTTCCTGAAGAACAACCCTGCTTCACCATTCAACGGGTTGAACTGAATAAGGACGACAAGATCCCTCATTGGATACCCTTGCGCAAACTGACAGAACAAGCACAAGGGCGCTGCCTGGGGATCCAGGGGGTGAAAACGCTCGCAACTGCCTTACAAAATGACCTGATTGGGCATGGCTATATCACTACCAGGGTCATGATCCCCCAGCAAAATTTGACCGAAGGGCTTCTCACCCTGGATATCCTGCCCGGCACCATTGGCAACGTCAGGCTAACCGATGACAGCGATAAGTACGTCAACTTGCACACCACCTTCCCTGGCAGCCAAGGGGATCTGCTGGATCTGCGTGCTATTGAGCAGGGGTTGGAAAACATGCAGCGCATTCCTGATGTCGTTGCCAATATTTCACTCCACCCAGGCAAACATGCGGGTGAATCCGACCTGGAAATAACCCGTGAACAACCCTCATTCTGGCGTTTGGGCGGTTGGCTGGATGACTCAGGCAGTAAACAAACCAGCCGCTATCAAAGCGGCCTGGCTTTATATATTGATAACCCGACCTCGATGAACGATCTGTTCTACGTTTCTGCCGGTCGTGATTTGCAGTTCCAATCGACCCGTCATGCTAATAATGGCTCGTTGTACTACTCGGTGCCCTACGGCTTTTGGTCAGTGGATTTATATGCCAGCCGCAGCGAGTATTTGCAAAATATCCATGGCATCTATACCGATTTTTCCTACCGCGGCAAGTATCGCAACCTTAGCTTAAAAGTTAATCGCCTGTTGTATCGCAACGCAAGCCAAAAAAACACGCTCAGTTTTCAGGTCCTCAAGCGTAACTCGCATTTTTACCTGAACGATACGGAACTGCAGTTACAACAGCGTAATATGGCCAACTGGAGCGTCGAGTTCAATCACCGCCACTACGTCGGCCAGTCCATTGTCGATGCCATGTTGAGCTATCAGCGTGATACCACCTGGTTTGGTGCCGAAAGACCGGTGGACAGCGCTCCGTCAAGCCGTATCCTCAACCTGGATATCAGCACCTATACGCCATTTACTGTGCAAGATCTCTCAATGAGTTATCAATCCCGCTTTCGCCAGCAATATAGCCCGGACCGCCTGACCACTCAGGATCAATTCAGTATCGGTAACCGCTGGACCGTACGTGGATTTGACGGCGAAATGAATATGATGGCCAGCAAGGGCTACTACCTGCGCAATGACCTGAACCTGAACCTGCCAAAACTGGAGCAGCAATTATATCTGGGTATGGATTATGGCCGGGTGAAAGGTGACGGTAGTAACGATTTTGCCGATGGTCACCTGCTCGGTAGCGTTGCCGGTATTCGAGGGAAGGTAAAAGCGGTCGGTTATGACGCCTTCGTTGGGGTGCCGCTGTCCAAGCCCGATAATTTCATCACCAGCCCGGTCAACCTCGGCTTTACGTTACAGTGGCAATTTTGATGACGTTAATGACAAAGGGCGATGTTTATCATCGCCCTTTGAGGGTGGGAACCAGCTCAGACCTTGGCCATCACCTGTGACGGGCTGACCTGCCATTCAAACTTGCCGATGCTGCCATCCTCGGACAGCTCGACATTAGCGATGGCGGAGGTAGCAAACATTGGCGGGCATTCCCCTGGGCACAGTTCGGCCACCAGATAACCCACCAGCGGTAGATGGGAAACCACTAATACCGCACCAATGCCCTCTTTCGCCAGCGCCTGCAGATAACAGCTCACCAGCCCAGCGTCGCCCCCTGGAGTCAGCTCCGGCAGCACTTCTTCACCTTCCGGCAGCGTTAACGCTTCGCGTACCGTTTCCAGCGTCTGCTCGGCCCGCAAATAGGGGCTGACCAGCACTCGTTCAATATCCACAGACTTGGTGTTCAACCAGGCCGCCATCTGACGTGACTCATCACGGCCACAAACGGTAAGAGGCCTTACCGCATCGCTGGCTGCATCGAGTGCCGCCTCTCCGTGACGCATAATCAAAACTTGCATATTGCACCGCTGTTGTTGACAAAATAACGCTATACAGAAACGCCGAGCGTGCTGTATCGCCGAGTTGCACTCAAGAACACAGGCCTGCTTCAAACGATAACGCGCCGTCTCTCTATGGCGGCCGGGCATTTTGCCTGAAAGTTCGCGTAAAGAAAACGCTGTTTTTTACAACATTTGCGCCCTTACACAAATTCATCGCTGACATAACAACCAATTCAACGGGTTAAATTTTAACCCTGTTGCTATGAAGTTTTGGGAGCGCTGAGTGAGCCACCCACCAAAACGCTACGTTACCCCTCCCCAATCTCCCTGTACAGCATCCGGGATTGCCCTAATTGCAATGAGTGATGACGATCACAATGCGGCCCTGATCAAACTGTAGCGCAAACCGGGCCGCTATGCTGGTTAACTGCCTTGCGGATAGAAACGTTCCCCCTGCTCAGCCATGCGCTGCAGGCGTTCACAAGGGGCAAAATATTCACCGTATTGCTGTTGCAGATAGCGCAGGGTTTTTACCACCTTCTCTGCGCCCAGCTCATCCATATAGCGGAACGGGCCACCCAGGAACGGCGGGAAGCCAATGCCAAACACCGCGCCGATATCACCGTCACGTACGCTGCGGATCACGCCCTCATCCAGGCAACGCGCCGCCTCGTTGAGCATCATCATCACACAGCGTTGGGCGATCACCGCATGTTGAATATGCGCCTTGGCGGTGATACCCAGCAGTGGATAGATGCTGCTGTCTGCGCTCTTGCGCTTCTGGCGTGCCCTGCTGCCCTCGGCCGGGTACAGATAAAAACCACGGCCATTCTTGCGCCCTTTGCGGCCGTCTTTCAGCACTGCGTCGAACGCCGCTGGAGCGGCAAAGCGTGGCCCCAGTTCCGCCGTCAGGATCGGGATAATTTTGGTGCCGACGTCGATACCCACTTCGTCCAACAGCATGATGGGGCCCACCGGGAAACCAAAATCGACCAAAGCCTTATCCACCGATTCGATCGGCTCGCCTTCCAGCAGGCAGCGCGCCGCCTCATTAATATAAGGGGCGAGAATGCGGTTGACGTAAAAACCAGCGCGATCGGCGACCACGATCGCCGTTTTCCCCTGTTTATGGGCCAGAGCAACGGTAGTGGCAATGGTTTGTTCGCTGGTAGTGGCATGCGGGATCACTTCGACCAACGGCATTTTATCCACCGGGCTAAAGTAGTGCAGACCAATAACCTGCTGCGGCCTGGCTGCCTGCGCCGCGATTTGGCCGATCGGTAATGATGAGGTGTTGGAGGCGAATACGGTATGCGGCGCGGCATACCGTTCAATATCGGCCACCATCTGCTGCTTGAGCGCGATATCTTCAAATACCGCCTCCACCACGATGTCGACCCGTTCAAAACCGCTGTAATCGGTGCTGCCGGAAATCAACATCATCTGTTTCTGACGCTCTGCCGGACGCATGCGTTTGCTACGTACCCGTTTGCCCAGCAGATCCCAGGTGTATTTCAACGCATGGTTGATCCCCTGCTCATTCACGTCTTTAATGCGCACCGGTAACCCACCGCGAGTCGCCGTGACGCAGGCAATACCTCCGCCCATCAAACCACCGCCAAGAACACCGACGCGCTGTAATTCATGGGGCTGAGCATCCCCGCCACGCTCTTTTTTCAGCGCCGTAGAGGCAAAGAACAGGCTGCGTAATGCAGCAGACTGTGGTGACATCGCCAGTTCACCGAAGGCGCGGGCCTCCGCTTCATAGCCGCTGGCACTACCCTGATCCAGACCGGTGCGCACCACCTGAATAATACGCTCCGCTGCCGGATAGTTACCGTGGGTTTTCTCCAGGGTCTTCTTGCGCACGATGCTGAACAGCAGGCTTCTGCCTAACGGACCGTTGAGCAGGCGTTCTTGCCACGGTAACGCACGGCGCGACTTCCAGCCCTGTTTCACACGCTCAATGGCGGTTTGCAGCAGAATAGATTGCGGTACGGCCTCGTCCACCAGGCCCATACGCAGCGCCTGACGCGCGCGAACGTGTCTGCCCGTCAGCATCATATCCAACGCTTTGCTGGCACCAATCAGGCGTGGTAAGCGCTGGGTGCCACCAGAGCCAGGCAACAAGCCTAACTGGACTTCCGGCAGGCCGAGCGCCGTTTTGTCATCCAGCGAACAGACGCGGCTATGGCAGGCCAAAGCCAACTCTAGCCCGCCCCCAAGGCAAGCACCATGAATGGCGGCAACCACCGGCACTGGGAACGCGGCAATCTGTGCCAGCGTGCTCTGCCCCTTCTTCGCCAGCGTTTGTGCCTCTTGGGCCGTATGGCACGCGGCAATCATGGTGATATCTGCACCGGCAATAAAGGAATCTGGCTTGCCGGATAGAATGACCAAGCCTTCCAGGGTGGCAAGCTGCTGCGCCTTGAGCAGCACGTCGTTGATCTGCTCAACAAACTCCGCCTTCAGCGTATTCACCTTCTCACCCGGCACATCGATGGTGATCACGCCAATATTGTCCGGGCGCAAGGTCAGATGAAATGCCGAAGGCTTGGCACGCTGTTCGTGCAATGCGTTCTCGAAACTCATTTGTCTACCTCCACGATCATCGCCGCACCTAATCCCCCAGCCGCACAAGCGGTGGCCAGCCCCAGACCGCCACCGCGCCGTTTAAGCTCGTGCAGCGTCTGGGTGATCATGCGCGCGCCGGTCGCGGCAAACGGGTGGCCATAGGCGATGGAGCCACCCAATACGTTGAATTTTTCCATATCCACCTCACCGATCGCCTGCTCACGCCCCAACTTCTGCTGGGCAAACTCGGTGCTGGCGAACATTTTCAGGTTGGCCAGCGTTTGTGCCGCAAAGGCTTCGTGCATATCGATCAGGGTCAGGTCGGCCAGAGTAATACCGGCACGATCCAGCGCCAACGGGGTAGCATAGGAAGGGCCGAGCAGCATATCCTCCCAGACATCAATGGCGGCAAAGGCGAAGCTGCGCAGGTAGCCTAGAGGCTCCAGGCCGAGTTCTTTCGCGCGGGACTCACTCATCATCAGCACCGCTGCCGCACCATCGGTCAGCGGCGTACTGTTGGCGGCCGTGACGGTACCGTGGCGGCGATCGAATGCCGGTTTCAAGCGGGCATAAGACTCCAGGCTGGAATCTTTGCGGACGTTGTTATCTTCGGCCAGCGGGGTTTTATACGGCGGCACATAGGCGGTCATCACTTCATCGCGCAACAGCCCCTGTTCCCAGGCTTTGGCGGCCAGTTGATGCGAGCGGTGTGCCAAAGCATCCTGCTGCTCGCGAGTAATGCCATGGGTTTTCGCCATCTGTTCGGCGGTATCCCCCATGCGCAGACCGGTAGAGTATTCTGCCACGGCGGGCGGCACCGGCATCAGATCGCGGAACTTAAGTTTGCTGAACAGTTTCAAACGCTGCGACAACGTGCGGGCCTTGTTAACGTCCACCAACGTACGAGCCAGCGCCTTGCTAACGCCAATCGGCAGCACGGAGGAAGAATCCGCCCCACCGGCAATGCCAACACTGATGCTGCCAGCCATGATACTTTCCGCCACGTTGGCAATCGCCTGGAAGCTGGTAGCACAGGCACGTGAAACGCTATAGGCATCGGTGTGCACGCTCATGCCGGTACCAAGCACAATTTCCCGCGCAATGTTCGGCGCTTCAGGCATTTGCACCACCTGACCAAATACCAGTTGCTCGATCAGGGCGGGATCGATGCCGCTACGCGCCAGCAGCTCGCTCACCGCAGTCTTGCCAAGATCGACCGCTGGTATACCGTGATAAGCGGTAGCCTGCTTGGCGAAAGGGGTACGCAGCCCTTGAACGATGGCGATACGGTCGCCGAGACGGGTAACCAGCGGCAATGCCTTACTCATAAACGCTCCTGAAGAGAGGCCGTCAACACAACGGACAAAAAGAGGTCTGACCTGATGAGGTCATTGTTAACCAAATGTTTACATTTGGCAAACCGGTAGAAGTGAAAACTGAGAGCGGGAGCAACTTTCTGGTAGGGGGTAAAGCGGTGCGGATACCAGCAGGGGCGCATATTACGCCCCTACGGGATCGGATCGGGATTAACGCAGGCCGAGCTGGAAGATCATGGTCTCTGCCTGGCAAGAGAAGGTGAAATCCACATCCAGTTGCACGCCGCCGTCAACCGGTTTAATGCTACTGCTGATGTCACAAGGATCGGACTCCACGCCGCGCGCCTTTTCAGTCAGTGCTGCCAGGGTTTGCTCTGCATCTTGCTGATTGGCAAACACTCGGCTGTAGGAAGCGGTGCAATCGGTGTTATCCATCACGGTTCCGACATCGACACAGCAGCAGGCCGCAGTTTCCTGAGCGTTACATTTATTGATTGCATCTGACATAGTTGAAATCTCCTCACGGGCCGCGGTTAAGCTCGCCCAAATAGCCATTTATGATCTGGCGCAAATAAACAAAATTCTGTGTTTATTTTACTCCTCAGGCTTGCCAATCACTAGCCTTACTTTTTGTAAGCATTTTAAGTGACGGAAATCACATAACTAAATCGCCACCTGGTAAAAAAACATAAGAGTTTTGTTATGTATCGGTCGTTTTTTGTTATGTGGATCTCTTTTCTGATATCAATTTGGAAATATTTCAAAAACAAACTTGCAACATCTTAACAGGTCGGACCTATAATTCAGCCACTGGTCTGATTTGTCAGATTGATAACGGACCCTACAATCGCGCGCTCCATGTTACTTTGTGTAACATTGTTTAAATAATAAACACATAAAATGAGGTTTTGGTCATGAGCCAGAAAAACCTATTCACTAAATCAGCTCTCGCAGCTGCAGTGGCAATTATTTCTTCGAACGTGTATGCCGCAGGATTCCAGCTGAACGAGTTCTCGGCAGTTGGTTTAGGGCGAGCCTATTCTGGCGAAGGCGCAGTGGCGGATACCGCAGCCTCAGCAAGCCGTAACCCGGCAACCATGATGATGTTTGACCGCCCTTCTTTCTCCACTGGCGCCGTTTTTATTGACCCAGACGTTAACATTACCGGCACCTCACCTTCAGGCCGCAGCTTGGATGCGAAGAACATTGCCCCGACCGCCTGGGTACCCAACCTGCACTACATCCAACCGCTGAATGACCAATGGGCCGTTGGCGGTTCTGTGACCAGCAACTATGGCCTGGCCACCGAATACAACGAAGGCTACACCGCTGGCTCCGTCGGCGGGACTACCGACCTGACCACGGCAAACCTCAACCTGAGCCTCGCATACCGTCTGAACCAACAATTCAGCTTCGGTCTGGGCTTCGATGCAGTGTATGCCAAAGCCAAGATCGATCGCTTCGCCGGCGATTTACCACTGCTGCTGGCAAACCAAGGCCTCAAGCAGCAGTTATTAACCCCTCAACAGGCGGCCGCAATTGGTTCAATCCCTGCGGATACCCAGATCTCTCATCTGGAAGGTAACAAGTGGGGCTACGGCTGGAACGCAGGCATTTTGTATCAAGTAGACGACAGAAACCGCTACGGCTTTACTTACCGCTCTGAAGTGAAAATCGACTTTGACGGCGACTACCGAAGCAGCCTGCCTTCCGCCTATAACGGCCTGCTCGGGCAGTTTGGCCTACCAATGGGGACCGACGGTAACAACGTCCCGGGTTCTCTGACCCTGAACCTGCCAGAAATGTGGGAGATCTCCGGGTATAACCGAGTGGCACAGCAGTGGGCGATCCACTACAGCATGGCCTATACCAGTTGGAGCCAGTTCCAGGAGCTGAAAGCGACAGACAACAACGGCAAAACGCTGTTCCAGAAGCATGAAGGCTTCCGTGATGCTTACCGTATCGCGCTGGGTACTACCTACTTCTACGACGATAACTGGACCTTCCGTGGCGGTATCGCCTTCGACGATAGCCCGGTCCCAGCACAAAACCGGTCTATCTCGATCCCGGATCAGGATCGCACCTGGATCAGTGCCGGTACCACTTACGCGTTCAATAAAGACGCTTCTGTCGACGTGGGTGTGTCCTACATGCACGGCCAGAAAGTCACCATCAAAGAAGGCCCATATACCTTCGAATCGAAGGGTTCAGCCTGGTTGTACGGTGCTGGCTTCAACTACCGTTTCTAATCTGTTTTCCTGGACAGAAACGTAAAAACGGCGGGATTATCCCGCCGTTTTTTATTCTATTAATCCCATCCAGTCGTAACTCAGGAAAGGCTTACCGTCGTGATGCTGTGCTCAGTCGACGGAGCATACGACTCCGGCTTTTGTTCCGTAATTTCTTCTTGAACGACTACAGCGTCAGGCTCCACCACCGGAGCAACTGGCTGCGCCTGCGGCAAAGCAGCGGTCAACGCCTGTAATGATCCGCCGCTGATACCGATTTCCTGTAGCAGGGAATCGATAACCGGAGCATGTGTGCGGTAGGCGAGAGCGGCAGACATCGCCTGCTCGGCCAGGTTGCCTCCGCCGACCGAAGCCGCTGTCGCACCTGCGGTACCGCCAGAACGGTTCAACCCATCCACCTGCATGATCTTGATGCCTTCGATGGCCTTCATCGGCTCAACGGACTTCTCGATGATCGCCGGCAGTGCCTGCAGCAGCGCCAGTTTGAACTTCAGGCTGGTCTGATCGCTGGAAAGCATGTTGACCGCTTCGTTCAACGCACGCTGGGTTTCCGCCTCTGCCAAGCCTTTCTTACGTGCGGCTTCGGCCAGTTCAATGATGGCAGCGGCCTGCAGTTCAGCGGCCTCTTTCTCCGCACGGGCTTTCAGCGTCAGTTGCATCGCCTCGGTTTCTGCCCCTTGACGGGCTTCAATCAGAGCAACCTGTTTGGCACGATCGGCTTCGGCAGTCTGGCGCGTAGTTTCCACGTTTTGCTCCGCTTTCACCGCTTCGGTCAACGCGTCATTGGCGCGCGCCTGAGCCTGGGACTGCTGCTCGGACTTGGCGGCAATGGCGATGGCTTTATCCTGCTCGGCAATTTCCGTCACTTTTTTCTGCTCGATGGCGGCCATTTCAGTGACTTTATTCTGTTCGATCTCTTTGACGCGGATTTCACGGTCCGCCTCTACCTTACGGGTCCGTACCGCCTGCTCACGCTCGATTTCCGCCTCCTGGATCTGGCGCTCGGCGGAGATGCGGCTCTGTTCGGCCTCGCGGCGGCGCTCCGCTTCGAAGGTGGCGATCCGGGAGCTTTGCTCGGCGCTGCGGGTCTTGACCTGCTGCTCCTGCTCAAGCGACATGAAGGCTTCCTGCTGCTCGATCTCCAGCTTGCGTGCCATGGCATCGCGGTTTTTCTCGCGTACGGCGACCTCCACGTCCTGCTCAACTTCGTTACGCTCGCGACGACGGCGTTCGGTTTCCTGCGTCAGCTTGGTCAGCCCTTCGGCATCGAAGGCGTTGTTAGGATCAAAATACTCTTTCGAGGTCTGGTTAAAGTTGGTCAGCGATACGCTTTCCAGCTCCAGGCCGTTTTTCGCCAGATCTTCGGATACCGTGCTCTGCACGCCCTGCACGAAGTTTTCGCGCGTATCTTGCAGGTCTTGCATGGTCATCTGCGCTGCGGTGGAGCGTAGGGCATCAACAAACTTGTCTTCCACCAGTTGGCGCAGATCTTCCGGTGACAGCGTACGCTGGCCCAAAGTCTGTGCGGCAGTGGAGATCCCTTCAATGGTCGGTTGCACACGGACAAAAAATGCCACCACCACGTCGACGCGCATTCTGTCCTTGGTGATCAGGCTGTCGTGCATGGCACGGCTGACCTCCAGCTTCAGGGTCTTCATGTTGATTTCAACAATCTCATGAAACACCGGCAGGGAGATGGCACCACCGCTCAGCACCACCTTGAGACCGCCCAGACCGGTACGTACCAACGACTGTTCCGCCGAAGCGCGGCGATACAGGCGTGAAAAAATCAGTCCGATAATCAGCAGGACGACAAAGATACCACCCGCAATCGAACCCCAAAACGTAAGACCATCACTAATTATCACTAGGGCTACCTCTCCATCAGTATTATCAAAATAATTCCGTTAAAACCGCCTTCACAGCAGGTCCGGCCAAGGGTTGGCGCTACCGCTAAAGCGGGCCCCGGAGATGCGCGCCGTAACCAGCACCTTGGCTCCACGCACAAAGGCGGCGTCCGCCTCATCCGGCTCGATCAAAATGTAATGGGTACGCCCGTGCTCATCGGTCAATCTGGCTTCTGCCGGGGAGCCCGCCGTGGCCGTTGCGCCAGTCATGATTGCCATCCGGCCAATAAAGCTGTCCGTGGAAACGGCGCTGCTTTCGTCACGTGGCAAGTAGCGAGCAATGCCGCGGCCACACCAGCGTACGCTGAACACAGCGACGATAAAGGCAACGATCACCGCCAGCCACACCGGTAGTTCACCGCCTGCCAGCCATTGCAGTATCAGGCCACTCAGTGAAAAACCGCCGAGAAACAGCACGATGATGATCAGCAGCGGCAAGCGCCCGATATGCAGCCAGCTCAGACCCTGGGCGAAAACGTTCTCACCCAGGGTAATATCCGGATGAGAGTCTATAGCCGCATCGAAATGGCTGGAAAGGGAAGCACCAAGAAACACCGCCAGCGTTTCCAGCACGCCGATAAACAGCAGCAGGAGCAGAGCGATCAAGAAAGGGGCATTGCCTGAAGAAAGTAGGTCCATATTGGCATTCTCCGTGCGCATCACAGCGAAAATATCGCGGCAGCAGAAAACCGGCAGGAAAGAGGGTACAAAACGCGGTAAAGGTGATGCTGTAATCCGCTATAAACGATCCTTGTGCCACACAAGCCAGTTCCCAAGCCACGGGCTCTGCCCTCCATGTAACCAGCGGCAGTCGCCTGGCGCAGATTTTAGCATTTACTGCACCGCCATCCCAGAAAATCATCAATAAAAATGATTATCATTTACATAAATAAAAAAGGATCCCCAGACTTCCGGGATCCTTTTTCAAACGCTATTCCCCACAGGATAAATTGAAAAAAACCTAATCCTTAGTTGGCGGAGTCGATCTCGTCCAGATCGCCCTGGATCGCTTTGGCATTCGGGTTTTCCTGCGGCTTGAGCACCCCGCCATTCGCCAGGAAGTCATGGCGTTGGAAATAGGCGTCACGCACCATCACATAAGGATCGGAAGAGTTGCGCAGCAACCCATCGGAATCCAGCAGTTGAGCACGGGTTTCAACCCCTTCCA
Organism: Serratia sp. NCCP-200; assembly: GCF_059697885.1. NCBI lineage: Bacteria > Pseudomonadati > Pseudomonadota > Gammaproteobacteria > Enterobacterales > Yersiniaceae > Serratia > Serratia sp. NCCP-200. The sequence continues at coordinate 440,347 of NZ_BAAKUJ010000001.1, read as the reverse complement.
CAACCCATTTACCCGCCGACATCCAGAAGGTGAGATAGCTCAGTACCGGGTAAACGCTGTCCGCCCAGTCACCACCGTCTTCACGGATGGTGAAACTGCCGTAGACCGGTAAATGGACATACGGGCCGTAACCTACACCGTAGTTCCCCAAGGTGCCACCGAAGCGGCGTGGTTCTTCACGCGCCAGTTTCGGGTTAGCCATACTGGCCACGTCGATCAACCCGCCCATCCCCAACAGGGTGTTGAGGAAGAAACGGTTGAAGTGCTTCATGCCCTGATAAGGGTTACCACGCAGAAATTCGTTCACCATGCTGGCTGGCTCTTCCAGGTTGGAAGTAAAGTTGCTCAAGCCATTACGCGCAGGCGTCGGGACGTAATCACGCCATGCCACCGCAACCGGGCGCAGCACATAGGGATCCATCACGTTATAGTTGAAGTTAAACATCGCCCGGTTAAACCCTTCAAGAGGGTCGGAACGCCCTTGCGGATCGTCACCAGGCGAGCTGGCACAGCCTACCAATAACACCGTTGCGAAAGCCAGCCCAGTCAGGCGAAAGTTCATATTTATCTCCATGAAAACCCTTGAATTCTTTTTATCAGGGAACCTGTTTATCTATCTGAACGCTGACCTGTTCCTTGCCGCTATAGGCTTGCAGCATACTATCGCCAAACCAGTCGCCCGCCTGTGGCGTTGCCAAACCATCCTGTGACAGCCTGACGTGCACCTTCACCTTCTGCTGAGCCGAGAGCAGCCGCTCAGGCATCATGGCGTTGCTGTCATCCAATGTGAATGATAGCGGGAAACGACTCAGTGGCAATTGCTTGACCGCTACCGGCACCGGGTTGGTGCCATCGGTAACCGAAACAATCAGCGTTCCTTGTTGTGGTAATGCTTTTGCCGCCTCTGGCGACAGCGTTACAGTGACGGAGAGTTTAACAGTTTCTGCGCCCACCTGAACTTTTGCTTGTTCAATGCTGCGCTTTATCACTGCAACACGCTGGTCATCGGCAGGTAACAGTTTCAACATTACCTGCCAGGCACCGATCGCCTGTTGGTAATCGCCCTGCTCAAAGGAGTTGAACGCCAACAGGCTCAGTACACGCACGTTGGTGTGATCTTCTGCCACCATGGTGCGCAGCATTGCGGTGGCCTGCTTGTTGTCTTCCGGATCGCCAGAGCGCGTCAGCACTTCGGCATAGCCCAGGCGCACTTCCATATTGCTCGGATCCAGGCTGTAAGCATGAGCAAAGGCCTGGGTCGCGGTGGTGGCATTATTCAATGCCATCCCGACACGGCCAAGCATCATCCAGTCGTTCAGGTTCCTGTCATCGTCCTGCAACGAGGTGCGTAAACCCAAGCCAAGACGGGCGATCTCTTCCATGCTCAGCGGTTGGGCACGTTCATTGGCCACCCGCGCGCGCAGTTCCGGCATTTGGGATTCTACCTGATGCCAGGCCATAACCTGAGCCAAACCGCCGGTTTTCAGATAAAAGCCAACCGATACCACCACCAGCACCATCACGCCAGGCACTAAAGCCCAACGATTGATGGGCCGTGCAGGCTGCTCATCCGGTTGCCCAGGGATATCGTTCAGCAGATTCTGTTGCAGCTCTTTGACCAGCTCCGGGCGTTCCGCAACCACCCCTTGATCTTCATCTTGTACCAGCTCGTCAAGACGATCCTGGTAGAACGCCTTGTTGAGCGTATCGCGGCTGGCCGCCGTACTTTCTTTGCCTTGGCGCATCGCAGGTACGACCAGCAACGCGCTCGCACCGACCAACAGCACTATAATTATCAGCCAAAAAGCCATTAGGGTTTCTTCCTGTCAGTCTCTTTCAACAACGCCGCAAGACGCTGCTGCTCCTGCTCGGAGAATTCCTCGTTGACTACGCCCGCCCGCCGTTGACGAGAGCGCAGTATCACCACCGCCCCGCCAATCAGCACAAACAGCAGCGGCCCGACCCACAAGATCAAGGTTGCTGGCGTCACCGGGGGTTCATAGGTCACAAAATTACCGTAGCGCGCCACCATATAGTCGATGACCTGCTGCTTGTCTTGCCCCTGCATCATCAGCTCATACACCTTGGTGCGCATATCCGCCGCGATGATGGCGTTGGAATCGGCAATGCTGTTGTTCTGGCATTTAGGGCAGCGCAGCTGTTCGGTCAACTCACGGTATTGCTGTTCTTGCTCCACCGAATTGAATTTGTAGGTATCGATGGCCGCAGCAGCACTCCAGCTTAGCAATGTCGCCACCAGTAAGGTTATCAGCCTCATGCGTCGCCCCCATATTTACGGTACAGCGGTAACACTTCCTGCTGCCAGACACGCTCGTTCATGTCCCCGGCGTGGCGGTAGCGGATAATGCCTTCACCGTCGATCAGGAAGGTCTCCGGTGCGCCATACACACCGAGATCCAGCCCCAGCATGCCGTCACCGTCGTACAGGCTCAGCGCATAAGGGTTACCCAACTGATTGAGCCACACCACCGCCTTCTGGCGATCGTCTTTATAGTTTAGTCCCACGACACGGATGCCCTTGGCCGCCAGAGTATTCAGATACTCGTGCTCTGCCCGGCAGGTGGGGCACCAGGTCGCCCACACGTTCAGCAATATCGGTTTGCCAGTGCGCAGCACCGCCTGATCGAAGGTTTTACCTGGATGTTCCAGGGATTCCAGCTTGAAGGTCGGCACCGGTTTACCAATCAGCGCAGACTCCAGCATGGTGGGATCTTCCCCGCCGGCGTTACGCGTCAGCTGCACCAACAAAGCCACCACCAACAGCAGGAACAGGATTAACGGAATAAATAACAGTTTGCGGTTCATGCCTGCCCCCCTTGTTTAGCTTCACGTTTGAGTTTTTTGCTCATGCGATAGCGCGGATCGAGAATACACAGCACGCCACCAATCGCCATAAACACCCCACCGAACCAGATCCAGCGAACAAAAGGTTTGTAGTAAAGCCGCACGGCCCAGGAGCCATCGTCCAACTCTTCACCCAACGCGGCGTACAGATCGCGCGTCAGGCCACCGTCGATAGCGGCTTCTGTCATCATGCTGCGCGCCACGCTGTAATAGCGTTTCTCCGCATGCAGGGTGGCTTCTGCCTTACCGTTGCGGGTGACATCGATAATCCCGACACCGCCGGTGTAGTTTGAACCGCGGATATCGTGAACGTCGCGGAAGATGAAGCGATAGTCGTGAATTTCCACGCTATCACCGGCTTTCATGCGGACATCACGCTCAACGCTGTAGTTTTGGCTGAAGGCGATCCCGATCACCGTGACCGCCACGCCCAGATGGCCTAATACCATGCCCCAATGGCTACGGGAAAGGTGCCTGAGCCCCTGCCAGAAACCGTGGCGATGGGTGGCCCGCTCATGCAGCTCCATCAGAGTCAGCAAGATCACCCAGATGGCCATGATCAGCCCGACCACCGTCATGCCGACGATACTGTCTTGCAGCAGCCAAGGCAGCAGGATTGACAGCACTAATGTGATCACCAGCGCCACGCCCAGGCGACGCCAGAGCTTGGTGGGTTCATCACGACGCCAGCGCACCAACGGCCCGATGCCCAGCAGCAGCGCCAGCGGTGCCATCAGCCAGGTAAACATGGTGTTGAAGAAAGGTTCGCCGATGGAAATACTGCCCAGCCCCAACTGTTTATGCACCAACGGCAACAAGGTCCCCAACAGCACCACCAGCATGGCGGCGATCAGCAAGACGTTGTTGCCCAGCAGGAAGGTTTCCCGCGAGAAGGTTTCATGCTGCACCCGGCTACGCACCTGCCCGCCCTTCACGGCATACAGCAACAGTGAGCCGCCAATAACAATCACCAGATAGGCGAGGATAAACATCCCGCGCGCCGGATCGGAGGCAAAGGAGTGAACGGAAACCAGTACGCCAGAACGCACTAAGAAGGTGCCCAACAGACACAGGGAGAAGGCCGTGATCGCCAGCAGCACCGTCCAGGCTTTGAAGGTCCCGCGTTTTTCGGTGACCGCCAGCGAGTGCATCAAGGCCGTACCGGCCAGCCAAGGCATAAAGGAGGCGTTTTCGACCGGATCCCAGAACCACCAGCCGCCCCAGCCCAGCTCATAGTAAGCCCACGCTGATCCCAACACTATGCCCATGGTCAGGAAGACCCAGGCCGCCGTAGTCCACGGACGCGACCAACGAGCCCAGGCCGTATCGAGCCGCCCGGCCATCAGTGAGGCAATGGCGAAAGCAAAGGCCACCGAGAAACCCACGTAGCCCATATACAGCAACGGCGGGTGGAAGATCAGCCCGATATCCTGCAACAGCGGGTTAAGGTCGCCCCCGTCGATCGGGAAACTCGGCAAGGTGCGGGTAAACGGGTTGGAGGTCATAATGATGAACAGCAAGAACCCGGCGGTGATCATTCCCATCACCGACAACACACGCGCCACGGCATCCTGCGGCATTGCACGGCTGCACATGGCAACCGCCAGTGACCAGCAACTCAGCAGCAACACCCACAGCAGCAGGGAACCTTCGTGCGCACCCCATGTTGCCGCAATGCGGTAATACACCGGTAGCTTGGTGTTGGAGTTGGCGGCTACATAGGAGACCGTAAAGTCATTGGTAATAAACGCATACACCAGGCAGGCAAATGCCAGGGCGATAGCGATAAACATGCCATAGGTTAACGGACGGGCTACCGCCATCATGCGCGTATCCTGACGCGCCGCTCCCCATTGCGGATAAATGCTCAGCAGCAACGAAATCGCCAACGCCAGGCACAGCAGAAAACTTCCAAGTTCCGGCATCATGACTTGTTGCCCCCGTCCGGCGAATTGCTATAGGTAGCGGCCGGGCTTTTATGATTCTCTTTCATGGCATCCGCGACTTCTGGTGGCGTATATTTTTCATCGTGTTTGGCCAGCACTTCACGCGCGTTGACCACGTTACCTTCCCCCAGCACGCCTTGTGCCACTACGCCCTGCCCCTCACGGAACAGATCCGGCAAAATCCCGTTGTAGGTCACTTCGATGGCTCCGTGGGCATCATATACCTTGAAGCTCACCTGCAGGCTTTGCTGATCGCGTTTGACCGAGCCTGGCATCACCATGCCACCGATACGCAAGCGCTGGCCCACCTCCGGCTTCTCATGCTTTTCACCCTTGCCTTGCAGGATCTCGCTCGGGGTATAGAACAGGTCGATATTGGAGCGCAAGGCATACAGCATCAGCGTGGCGGTAAGCACGACGCCAATCAGTACGACAATGACCAGATAGAGGCGGCTTTTACGACGTGGATTCACTGTGATTTCTCCCGCGAGTTAACAGACTGCGGTGTGGCCGCGGATTGCTTTGACTGTTGTGACTGGCGGATACGCCGTTCACGTGACGCTTGGCGGCTGACTTCGGCCAGTAGCTGCTTGCGCTGCCACAGGGTGTGGGCCAGCAGCCCCAGCAGGGAAAGCAGGGTTGCGGCCACGGCCAACCAAACGTAAAACGCGTAACCGCCCATGGCGAAAAACGCCTGCCAGGAACTGAATGCAGCATTCATGACTGACGCTCCTTGTTAACCAATTCGGCAACCCAAGGGCGCTGACGTTCCTGGAAAAGGATCAGGTTGCGCAGGCGCATCAAGGTCAGCGTAATAAAGAACAACAGGTAACCGAAGATCGCCCAACGCAGCGGATAACGCATGCTTGGCGCAATGCTCTGCTGCATATTGGTTGAGCCCTGGTGGAGGGTATTCCACCATTCGACCGAGAAGTGAATAATCGGAATGTTGATCACCCCTACCAGCACCAGAATACCGGCGGCTCGCCCGGCCAGGCGGCGATCGTCGAAAGCGTTATACAACGCAATGATGCCCATATAAAGGAACAGCAACACCAACTCTGAGGTTAGGCGTGCATCCCACACCCACCAGGTGCCCCACATCGGTTTGCCCCAGGCAGAGCCGGTGACCAGGGCAATAAAGGTGAATACCGCGCCGACCGGAGCCATGGCCGCGACCACGGTATCGGACATTTTCATCTGCCAGACCAGGCCGATAAACGCCGCTATCGCCATAGAGCCATAAATGCCCATCGACCAGATGGCCGCCGGAACATGAATGTACATGATACGGAAGCTGTCACCCTGTTGATAATCTTTAGGTGCGAAACCGAAGCCCCACACCCAGCCGACCAGCAGACAGATGGCGCCCGCTATCCCCAACCAGGGGACAAAGCGGCCACAGACATGGTACAGCCGTTCCGGCTTGGCAAATTGATGTAACCATTTCCACATTGTCGTCATTGCTCACGGTAAGAAATCATTCGGTAACCGCTCCCTGATGGCAGAACGGCGAAAGTCTTGCGCACGGAAAAGCTCTTATAGGCATTCATCCGCGATTAAATTTCCAGCTAGTGTACGCTTACACGCAACGCAGCTGCGGTGGCAAAAGGCGCCAGCGTGATGCTGCCCGCCAGCATCGCACCCAGGATGGCCAGATAACCGTCGATCGGCATCCCCATCGAGGCAGCATCTATCGCCGCGGTAGCGAAAATCAGTACCGGAATATACAGCGGCAGCACCAGCAAACTCAGCAGCACGCCGCCTTTGCGTAGCCCCACCGTCAACGCCACCCCGATAGCGCCAATCAGGCTCAGCGTTGGGGTACCCAGCAGCAGGGTCAGCGCCATCGCCATCCAGGTATTCACATCTAGCGACAGCAGCAGCGCCACCAGCGGCGACAGGATCAACAACGGCAATCCGGTCACTACCCAGTGAGCACACACTTTGCCTAACACCGTCATTGGCAGCTGCGTTGGCAACAACAGTAGCTGTTCCAATGAACCATCCAGATAGTCATCACGGAACAACCGTTCCAGCGAAAGCAACGAGGCTAGCAGCGCCGCTACCCAGATAATTCCCGGCGCAATACGCGCCAGCAATTGCGGTTCTGGCCCAACGCCCAATGGAAACAGCGTGATCACGATCAGGAAGAACCACAGCGGGTTGACGATCTCAGAGCCTTTACGAAAGGCAATTTTCAGTTCCCGCCGCAGTATGATGAAGAACATCAGGCGATCTCCGCGCTGGTCTGTGTCAGGCGAATTTTCCTTACCGCCTGCCGTGTTCCGGTTAAATCTTGATGCGTCGTTAGCAGCACCATACCGCCCTGTTGCGCATGTTGCTCAAACAGCGCGGTCAGCTCCAACACGCCCTGCTTGTCTATCGCCGTCAAGGGTTCATCCAGGATCCACAACGGGCATTTGCTGAGCCAGAGCCGTGCCAGCGCCACGCGCCGCTGCTGCCCGGCGGAAAGCTGCGCCACCGGCAAATCCTCATAACCGACCAAGCCTACCTGCTCCAACGCCTGCCAGATGGCCTGACGATCGGATGACTGGCTAACCGCCTGGTAAAACTGCAAATTCTCAAACGGGGTCAGCATGGATTTAATTCCCGGCTGGTGCCCCAGAAACAGCAGGTCCAGATGATAGTGCTCACGGCGATGGCGCGTATTTTCGCCCTGCCACAGTACTTCGCCTGCGTCTGGCTGCGCCAACCCGGCCAAAATACGCAGCAAGCTGGTTTTGCCGGCTCCATTAGGGCCTTCCACCTGAATAATGTCCCCCGGGCTCACCAAAAAACTCAACCTGTCAAACAGAGTTCGTTCATCTCGTACACAACTAAGATTTTTGGCTTCCAGCATGGAGGACTCATATTTTTCTTTGGGATAGCGAATCATAGCATAAGCCACAGTGCGCTCGTAGCCCGCAGCCTGGCTTGGATGTACTCCATTAGGGGTAATATTGCGCATCAGATCAAAATTGCGTAGAAAAAATCATCAACGTTAAAATTTCGTTACTTTTTAATCATTTTTCCCGCGCACTTTCCTTCGCCCCATCAGCAACTACGCTTTAGTTATCAGCCAATAGGAGAATGACCATTGAGCACAAAACCAAATCGTCCAGCCAACAGCGATGAAAACAGCGTCAAGGTCGAAAGCGAAGAGCACGATCGTGGCAAATCCACCATTGAGGTCGATGAGGAAAAACTACCCTCGCGCGCCGCTGCCGTGCATGAGCAAATCCGCATGGAAGGGGAGAAAGAACTGGAGCGTGACTGGCTGGCGCTATTGCTGTCAGCCTTGGCGGCCGGCTTGTCGATGGGGGCTTCTCTGGCAGCAAAAGGAATTTTTCACGCACGGCTACCGGACGACCCAAGCCGATTTTTTATCGAGAACATCGGCTATACCTTCGGCTTTATCATCGTCATCATGGCTCGCCAGCAGCTGTTTACCGAAAACACCGTCACTGCAGTGTTGCCCATCATGCATAAACCGACGCCGAAGAACTTCGTCATTCTGTTCCGCCTATGGGGGATAGTGCTGTTGGGGAATCTGATCGGTACCGGCCTGGCCGCGCTGGCGTTTATCCATATGCCTATTTTTGATGAGAATACCCGGGCGGCCTTCACCAGCCTGTCACAGGAAATCATGCATAACACCCCGGGAGAGATGTTTGCCAACGGCATCCTGGCGGGTTGGATCATCGCCACGATGGTATGGATGTTCCCTTCGGCCAGGGCCGCCAAGATCTGGGTGATCGTGCTGATGACCTACCTGGTGGCGATTTGCGATCTGACCCATATCGTGGTCGGTTCCGTCGAGATCCTGTACCTGGTGTTTAGCGGCGCACTCCCCTGGCAGGAGTTCTTCTACCCGTTCGCCATCCCGACGTTGGCAGGCAATATCATCGGCGGCAGCTTTATCTTCGCCCTGATCAGCCATGCGCAGATCCGTAACGATATGAGTGACAAGGCCAAGGCCGAACGGTTGAAGGCTCAGCAGGATAAAAAGCCCAAGGAGAATACGGATAGCTAGAAAGACTTGCCGCCGCACCGATTCGCCGTTTGATAAGGTTGGTGCGAAATTGTATTATAAACAACGAATAACATTCTTACCCGGCGAAAGGTGTTAGATGTTCGACTTAAAACTTAGAGAAGTCAGCAACGGATTATCGGCTAAAGAGCGTGGCGTAGCCGACTATATTATTGCGAATAAACAGTCGCTAAAAAATATGAGTATCCAGACGCTGGCAAAAGCTAACGACGTCAGCACTACCACCATCCTACGTCTCTGTCATAAGCTCGGGTATCAGGGATTTAGCGATCTTAAAATCGATTTGATCACCGCCTCAGGTTCCAGCAAACAAGATAACGTGTTGCAGGAAGACATTAATCTGGATGACTCAATAGAAACGGTGAACGGTAAAATTCATCTGATAGAAAAATCCTCTATTGATGAAACCCACGTCATGATGAATAGCGAGCAGTTGGCCAAAGCCAATGAGCTCATCAGAAATAGCAATAAAGTGGTGATCTACGGTGCAGGCAGTAGCGGACTGGTAGGTAAAGAGCTTGAATACCAGTTGATCAAGATAAAGAAAGACGTGAGCTGCCACCTGGACTACAGCATTCAATTTAGCATCGTCAATACGCTGGATAAACACGATCTGCTGATCATTATCTCCCACTCTGGTGAAAATCAGGATGGCGTCAAGTTGCTGACCCTGGCACAGCAGTTGGGTGTCCCCTCTATCGCCATCACCAAAATGGGCCAAAGCCGCATCTCTGGCATGGCCGATGTGTTATTGCATACCATTTCCACGGAAAGCGTATCCCGCCTGATCCCTATCCGCTCCAAGATTTCCCAGCTTTCGGTGATCAACATGCTGGTGACTAACCTGTTTATTCAGCAGTACGACGAGCGTTTATTAAAGCAAACCCAAACCCGCGCAGAACGTTTTTATAACCAAAACAACAAGCCTTAACCAGAGGCTACATACCCTCGCCGGGTTAAAAATGTAGGGGCGCTGCATGCCGCGCCCGCTCATACAATCCGCACCTTCGCCCCCTACCTATTCCTTATCTTTGGTCCTCACATCCCCATCTCCTCCTCAAGCCAAAAACAGCCTTCCAGGCAGCATTAACCACCAAAGGGTGATCGGCTTCTCAGAACGGAGAAAATCCACTTCTCATGGTGTCCATTTCAATTTAAAGGTAATAGTATTACTAAAAAATAAAACACACGAAGTAACAATGTTACATAAAGAATTATCCAGGAGAGACGATGCAAGCTGAGATCCCTGTCATATTAGTGAGCCACGGCCCCTTTGCCCAAGGTGCGCTGACCTGTGCCGAGATGCTGATCGGTAAGCAAGACAACGTTGCGGTGGTTTCCATTCAGGAAGACACCAATATCAGTGATGCGCGCGTCACGCTATTTGATACCTATAAATCGATTAACCAGGGCAACGGAGTGGTGATCCTGGTGGATATGATGGGTGGCTCGCCGTGTAATTTGTCTTGCGAGCTGTTGTTAACCCATGATGACGTGTTGTTATTCTGCGGTTTTAATATTCCGACCCTGCTTGAAGTTTTCAGCAATCGCGAGTTGTCATTAAATGAGATTGGAACCGTTATCGAGGAGGTTTTTCCAAATAGTTGCTTCAACGTTGGGAAGGTCTTACAAGCTGAGCGGGAACAGTCAACCGAACTTTAAGGAAAAATACCATGCCAATTAATTTAGCCAGAATTGATGATCGCCTTATTCACGGCCAGGTGATCACCACGTGGGTTAAAAACCATGATATTGAACAGATCCTGATTATTAATGACAAGGTTGCCGGTGATAGCGTTCAGCAATCGGTGATCACCATGTCAGCACCACCTGAATTAAAGGTTCAGGTGTTTGGCGTACAGAAGTTTATCGATGTACTGAAAAAGGCAGAAATTAAAAGACGCACCATGCTGCTGTTTACCAACAGTGTCGATGTCCACGCGCTGGTAGAAGGTGGGCTGAAAATCGACAAGCTGAACGTGGGTGGCATGAGAATGCAGGAAGGTAGAAAGAGCCTTTCGCGGGCCGTTGCGGTAACACCAGAAGAAGAGCAGGCGTTTAAATCGCTGATTGCCAAAAATATTGCGGTAGAAATACAAATGGTGCCGAAAGATCCCATTGTGGAACTGAAAACATTGATCGATTGATTAGGTAACTTTTTACGTAATCGCTGGGGGATACAACGATGTTAATGGAAGCAATCTTGGTGGCCATTTGGGCAGGTATCTGCTCAATGGATGACGTAGGGCCACAAATGCTGCGGCGGCCGTTGTTAACCGGCACGGTAGCGGGCATCATCATGGGGGATATGGTTCAGGGGTTGGCGATCAGCGCCACGCTTGAACTGATGTGGATGGGCATCGGTAACGTAGGCGCCTACTCTGCTCCCGATATTATTGCGGGATCGATCATCGGCGTCGCTTTGGGTATCGCCTCCAAAGGCGGTATTGCCGCGGGTATCGCGCTGGCAGTTCCGGTCTCTATTCTTTGCCAGCAACTGCTGATCGTCTGGCGCTCTTTTGCCAGTTTCTTAAACGTCTGGGCGGAGAAATCCATTCAATCGGGGGACTATCAAGGCCTGGTCAAGGTCCACTATTTCTCGACGCCGCTGTGGTTCTTGATCCGTGCCGTTCCCTGCTTCCTGGCAATCTACTTTGGCGGGGACCTGGTCAGCAAAGTGTTAGAAGCCATACCGGCCAGCATTTTAACCGGCATGGGCGTGGCGTCTAAAATGATCCCAGCCATCGGTGTGTGTATCTTATTGCTGATGCTGTTAAAGGGCCGGATGTGGTTCTTCTTCCTGCTGGGCTTTATTCTGACCACCTATTTAAAGCTGCCGATTATTCCGATTACCTTTATCGCCCTGGCCTTTGCCGTGCTTTATGACATGGCTTATACCAACGGCATGAATACTCCGGCACCAGAAAAGAGCAAAGCGACCGCAACGGACACTGAAGAAGAGTATGACTTATGAACGAGACAATTTCATATCATGGTGTGAGCCCCACCACTCAGGAAAAAAAGCTGACCAAGGCCGATTTAAACCGTATTTTCTGGAATATTCAGACCATGTCATTCTCATATAACTATGAGAAGCTGCAAACTATTGGCTTTGCGCATTGCATGATCCCGGTGCTCGACAAGTTGTACGCCGATGCTGATAAAGAAACACGCGTACGGGCCATGAAGCGGCACCTGGAATTCTACAATTCGCAGATTAACACCGGCGCACTGATTTTGGGCGTTACCGCCGCGCTGGAAGAAAAAACCACAGAAGAAGAGAAAGAAGCGGTAGTTTCTGTTAAGGCCGGTTTAATGGGCCCGCTGGCCGGTTTAGGCGATAGCCTGTTGAAATTCACCTGGCTGCCGATCTGCGGCAGTATCGGTGCCGCATTTGCCCTACAGGGCAATCTTATCGGCCCGATACTGATGTTTATTCTCTTCAACCTGGTCAATATCGGCTCGAAATATTTCTTTATCCATTATGGCTACAACAAGGGCGTGGATTTAATCGAGCAGTCGAAAAACTCCAACATCATTCAACGCATCTCAAACGTAGCCAACGTGGTGGGCGTGATGGTGCTAGGCTCGCTGATAGCCACCACCGTCAAGATATCGACCCCCTTGGTGATCGCCGTTGGCGAGCAGTCGATAAAAGTCCAGGAGATGTTTGACAAGGTTGCACCTAACCTGCTGACGTTACTGTTTTCCTTGGGCATATTCTTCCTGGTCAAAAGATTTAAAGGAAAATATACGGTGTCACTCATCATTGCAATGATGGTGTTCGGCGTCATTTGCTCCATGTTTGGCATTTTAAGTTAAAGGGAATAGTGATGAATTCGAAGATTCAGTTATCCGTCAGCAGAAAAAACAAGACCCAACTCGAGATAAGCTTTAATTCCGATGCAGACCCGGTGTCGCTATACTGGACAAAAGATAATGATACCAACAGTCAGGAACGCTATTTAATTACGGACAATGCCACTAGCCCCTATTTATTGGACGATCCGTTAAAGGCCGAACAGCGCGTTTATTTTATTATCGAGCAGGGAGGCCAAACTTTTCTTACCGCAGAAAGAACCCTTCCCGTTGGCGGATTAAATAACTTCCGGGATTTTGGCGGCTACGTGGGTGCCGGTGGCAAACAAGTAAAATGGGGAATGCTGTACCGTTCGAACCATTTACACCATCTCAGCCCGCAGGCCGTGGCATACATCGAATCGTTGCAGATTCAGACCATTATTGATTACCGCAGCGCCAATGAGATTGCCAAAAGCCCCAACGACGCTGTTGGTGAGAAAAGAACCTATCACCTGGATGCAGCGGCACAAACCGCAGAGCTTGCAGCCCAGTTTTCCGCCGAGCCCAGTGACGAAGATCGCATGCTGATCGAAAGCGTTATGCGTGATATCCCTACAGAACTGATCAATGGGCAAGGCGCACAGGTTATAGAACAATACAGACACTTCGTGACCAGTGACAAATCTAAAACAGCGTTTAAGGCCATGATTGAGGTGTTGTTAGATAAAGACAACAGCCCACATATTCAGCACTGTCGTGGAGGCAAAGACCGCACGGGCTATGGCGCTTTATTGGTTTTATCCATGCTGGGGGTTTCAGAGGATGACATTATTGCCGATTACATGCTAACCCAGGCCAACCGGATGGAGCGCAACGAGGTAAAAATGGCCGCCTACCGTAAAATAACCGACGACCAAAATGTGCTTGATTACCTGCATACGCTGATTGATACGCGCGAATCCTTTATTGTTGAGGTGTTCAACACCATGAAACAACAATCTGGTAGCGTCGCGGGTTACATCAAGCAGGAATTAGGCTTTACCGACGCCGACTTTAGCAAGATGCAGCAAAACTTTTTAATCTAACCCCTTAGAACCAGACAACTCCTTGATACCACAGCGGCAGCTGTGGGGCACTTTGACATGCCTCGTTCCTGCCGCTTGCCCTTCACCAAAGCGCCTGGCTTCTGCCGCAAACTCACATTAATGGGCGGCTAACGGCAAGAAATGGGCTAAAAACAGAGAAACCGGTTACATTTCAGACGATCAGGCCAATAACCTCTTAAACCCAAGCGTAAAAATGGGTATACTGCGCCCGCTGTGTCCCCTTAGTTAAATGGATATAACGAGCCCCTCCTAAGGGCTAGTTGCAGGTTCGATTCCTGCAGGGGACACCATGTTGATACGAACCGAATCTCCCCCACGCGAACAAAACCCAGTCACAACACCCAAAGACGGCCCATGTTGCCAGCTCTTAGATTCGGCAATCCGTTGCCTAACATGCAATACCATCTCATTATCCCGGCCAACCTTCCCTTCCTGCGAAGGACATCGCATTTAAATCGCATTTCAGTTGAGTTAACCGCAATTAAATCTTATTATCTAATCGACCAGTAAGGATAGCGCTCCTTAACAAAATGAGGAAATGATGGTTACGGTTCAATGGACGAAGAAAGCACTCAAACAGTTGCTGTCAATCGACACCAGGTACCGCAAAGCCATCAGTGAGAGGGTTAACCAACTTGAAGATTTCCTGGCCGTCAAGCTCGACATCAGGAAGCTCCACGCAACTGATAACCAGTTCCGGCTAAGGGTTGGAGACTATAGGATAATCTTCGAAATCACTGACGGTGAACCGGTCATCTGTGAGATTGCAGCAGTTAAGCGTAGGTCATCGAAAACGTACTAAGGCGGGAAAACCCGCCCTTTCCTCATGTAGCTATCTAGAGTAAAACCAGGAGTAACCGAAAATGGCAGTGCAAATTATCCGCAACGATAAAGGCGAACCACAGTATGCCGTGGTGCCCTACAGCGAATATGAAAAACTGATTAACGCAAAAAATGATTGGGAAGATGTGCCCTACACTGCCTCAAAATCCGATGATGTGACCGTGCCTAATGCGATCGTCAAGATCATGATTGACCAGGAAGTTTCTCTTTTGGCGGCCTGGCGGATCTATCGGGACCTGTCTCAGTATGATGTGGCTGAAAAACTCGGCACCACCCAATCCACCGTTTCACAATGGGAGGCATCAGACCGCCCTCAGAAGCGTACCCGTGAAAAACTCGCGGCGCTGTATGATTGCTCCCCCGAGCAGTTGATCCCCTAGTCTTGCTCAGTGTAGGGGTGCAGCAATGCTCCGCCCTTTAGATAACCAATCGGTTAACTCAGGCTGAACATATTCGGCCCCTACACAAATCAGCAACCATGCTGGCGATGAGGGCGGAATACACAGTGTTATCAATATGATATGTGACAGACTCCCGCTACCTAGCACAACCTCTTAGGTTAAGGGTATAATCCAAGGCATTATTTAATCGGTTTCGGAAACGAACATGGCAAAGCTAACATTACAAGAGCAGCTGCTTAAAGCTGGACTGGTCAACAGTAAAAAACTGGCGAAAGTGGAAAGAACGGCAAAAAAATCGCGGGTTCAGGCTCGTGAGGCAAGAGAGGCCGTGGAAGAAAACAAAAAAGCACAGATTGAACGTGATAAGCAGTTAAATGAGCAGCAAAAACAGGCCGCCTTAGCGAAAGAATATAAAGCACAGGTTAAGCAGCTTATTGAAATGAACCGCATCGTTATTGCAAATGGCGATATTGGTTATAACTTCACAGATAACAATTTAATTAAAAAAATATATGTGGATAAGACAACTCAATCTCAATTGATTAGTGGCCGCCTTGCCATTGCTCGTCTGATTACCGATAAGAACCCTGATGGCGAATACGCCATTATACCCGCTATCGTAGCCGATAAAATTGCGCAACGTGATGCAAGCAGCATTGTATTAAATGCCGAGCTGAGCAAAGAGGCTAAAGATGAAGAAGATCCGTATGCCGATTTTGTCGTGCCTGACGATCTGATGTGGTAAACAAACTTTCCAGATGCTTACTGCGCCAGCCCACAAGCAACAACGCCCCTAGAGCTCAACCGCAGGGGCATTTCGACCTATCTTTTCGTTTTCGAAGTAAATCACAAAAAATATTATTTAAATTAAAAAGTTAAATGAAAAAGCCCCGAAAACGGGGCCTTAGAGGTGAATTCAAGCTGGCTGGCTCTGCTTTTTGTAGATAGAACGGTAATGATTGAGCCGTTCGAAGAAGTTATCGCTCTGTTCACGCGACATATTACCCGCCACGCCGTTAGCATCGACTTCACGACCCTGAAACTCCAAGAATGCCACCGTAGAAGCGAGAAAATCCATGTTGCTGGTGTTCTTGGCATAGACATAGCACTTTTCCAAAGTTTCCATGATCTCCTCCTCAACGTTTTACAGTAAAGTTGACGTGCTACAAGCAGGATGACAATCGCTCGTAAAATGTGCTGCACTTCTAAGAATACTCGCAAAAGCTAAAAAATATACGCCATACGTGCGGTGTGCTTAAAAAGTGGGCAGAGATCGCAGAAATACCTAGCGCGGCAAGGAAGATTGCTCCGCCTGCAAGACTCGCTCTGCCGTAACCACAGAGCCAAAGTCGTCAAGCACCGAGTAAAATACCTTCATGCCAGCATTCACCGGGCCTTTAGCCGCCGTTAAGGCAAAATCAGCCTGCCCTTTTGGGCTTACCATGCCATTTTCCGGTACCAAGGTAACGACGGCCTGCTGCTTTTCGCGGCCCACCGTCATTTCTAGTAATGTCTGGTGAAAAGGCGTGGGGTTGCTGACCAGCAACACCGGGTTGCCGCCCTGTTTTGCCAGGCTAAAGCGCAACTGCTCCTGCACGTTGGCCGTGTTCATCGTCTGTAATGACCGTGGCCGGTAGAATAATTTAATGCGGGTTCTGAACGCCATCTGCATCTGGCTGGCCGTATTGCTGGCCACTTTAGGCGGGATCTCCAACACGTTAAGCCAAAACACCGACTCACGATCGCTCGGCAGCGTGTGTTCTGCCCCAGTAAACAACACTCTCAGACGCTGTGCCCGCTTCCCGTCCAGGCGCAAGATTGGCGGCGCTACGGTAAACGGCGTGGCGATTTTCTCCGGTTCAGCCTCACTATCACCATTGTCCACCCAGACTTGCAGTAACACCGCTGAGCGACCCTCGTTGGTCACTCGCAGCGTCGCTTCCTTATCCTTGCCGTTGACAATCAGGCGCGTGGCTCCCAGGTATATCTCGGCGTGGCTCAGTGGGATAAATAGGGCCATCACCGTAATCAATAGCCAACGGCCAAGCCTGCGATATTGTGGCGTGAAACCAGACATAGCTGCCATTTTTACCCTACTTATAATTGAGCGTAAAAGTGATTGCGGTGTTGGCCGTACCTGCAGTTACCGCATTACCCACCTGGAACAAGCCAGCCTGCATGGGAACCCGATAGTTGGCCTTGGCAGAACTATTATAGTTATCCAGCAGATAAATAGTGCCAAACGTCACCGGCAGGTTGTTGCCACGCAGTAACTGTATCCCGACGCCGCTAGCGCTTGAGGTAGCATTCGGTGCAACTACACCATTGGCAGCATCCAGCACCTGTGTCGTGGCGGCAAAACTGTAACCAATGCTGGCCAAGCCAGCCGGGCATTGGTTGAACGCCAGCTCAAAGGCTTTACGCCCTGCCACCGAACCCACGCCGTTGAACTGACCGACGCTGGCCTCCGGCAGATCGACATTCACATTCGGAGTGGTGCAGGTGCCGCCACTGGCGATAGTGCCGCCGCTTTTGAACTGGGCAATCATGTAGGTGAGATCGCCCGGCAGAGCAATGCCGTTATACGTCTCTAAATGCCGCAGATAAATTGGATCGAACAAGGGAATTGCGCCAGCGGTCAGGCCGGTGGTCGTTTTCACAAACCGCACCTGAGCATCAACGCCCAAATAGAAGCGGTTACCGCTGTAGTTGACGGTAATGGTCTCAGGATGGGTCTGCTGCCCACCCGTGCCAATGGTCAACGGCTGCCAGTTGGTGGTTTTACCATTCAGGGTATAACGCCAACGGACGATATACCCCAGACCGGCTTTTACCGTGGTGTTATACAGCATGTAAGTTTGCCCATCGACCACGATGGTATTGCGCGTGGTGTAAGGCGGGTAACCCTGTACGCTAAACTGCACCGGCTGCTGGTAGGCGCTATTGGGGGTGCAGTTCCAGGCAGTGGAGTTGTAAGAGTTGATCCAAGGCCCCAGTACGTCACCCACGGCGCTGTCTTTGCCAATCTCAATGGTGGCCGTGTCGAAAAACTGATAATAACCGCTGTTACGCGCGCAACTGACCGCAAGCCCTTCGGCGCTGGTCGCTCCGCCGTAGCCAAATATCAGCAATAAGCCAAGAAGCAAGCGCTTACCCCGCAGCCGGAACCCTGCGCCGAGCCTCGGCGTGAACAAACGGACCAACGTCAGTAGTTGCTTCATTGGCATATTACCTCCAGGCGGCGATAGTCCGATTCATCCTCAGGCGATACGGCGGGCAACTGATAGTTAAACCGGCAACTGTCTCCGGCCCCTTCCCCCCATTTCACCTCTAACTGGCCTTTAGGGTTGTTGACCCGCAGTAAGCCTTCACCAACCTGACCGATATACCCCACGCTACGCTGTTGTTCGTCGGACACGTTTGCGCCAAAGGGCAACGGATTACCCGCAACGTCTCGGGCCGTCACCAGGATCGAGTAGCCGCTTTCGGTCTCATAACGTAACAGCCCGACGGCACCAGCGGTAGGCGCGATCTTCTGGCTGGTGTATTTCAGCTCCACATCCCTGGAAAGCCCTTTCGGATCCAACTCCACGGTATTTTGACGGTAAGGGCTGAGGTAAGGGACCACCGCCTTCCCGCTGTTATCCAGGCGCAGACCGCTGTAGTTGGTGATCCTGGCCCCCTTGGCGTTTTCTGCCTCGACGATTGCCGACGTTTCCCCAAGCATCGGTGTAAACACCACTCCGCCACTATAGGCAACCAGGCCACCGGACATATTGGCGCCATATTGTTGATAACCCTGGCCTGCGGAAACGCTGCCCCCAACAAAGGCATAAGGCGCGGCCCATGAGCCGTTGACGCCACCGCTAACGCTGTTGCTACCATTTTTATCATAGTCGTAGTTGGTAAAGGCGCTGTAGTTATACTGCCGGTCCTCTCCCAGGCTACCGGACAGCGAGTTCTGCAACCCCTGACGATCCTTTTGCTGGGTATAGCTGCTGGTCAGGTTAGGTGCGCGCGAGCTGGAACCCAATGGGATCGACAGGGTCAGCATGGCTTTGTTATCCCAGTTTCCGGTTGCCAGGTTGCGTGTCCGTGCGAAGTTAACCCCATAATTCAGCTTGTTATAATGATTGTTGTAGCTAAGCTGATATTCCCGATCGGTCTGGTCATGATCCCAATAATCCTGCACGTTGGCATTCAGCGCGACAGTCCCAAAACCCTCCGGCAACGACTGGCTGGCGTTGATCTGGAAACGATTACGTCGTTTCCAACTGTTATAGTCAGCAAAGCCGCTATCGTTACTGTCGCGATCGCGCAGCAACATGGCGTCATCCACGTTGTAATACCCAGAGCTGGAATAGCGATAGCTGGCCAGCGTGATGTTGGTATCCACTACCGGCAATATTTTCGCATAGGTGAGCCGTACGCTCTGCCCCTGCTCGTTAGGACGGTGCTCAAACTGCGTTTGTGCCTGGGTAATATCCGCCGACAGCGCACCAAAATCGGTATTGAATGCCAGACCACCCGAGGCCGCCGCATAGCCATCGGCACCGATCACGCCGGTATACCCCGTCAGCAGGTTTGTGAAACCATGCCTCAAGGTGCCCACCGCAATGGCAGGTTCCTCGCTCACCGAGTTATTGCGATATTTCCCCGCCATCAGTGAATAGTGGGTTACACCTGGCCGCAGCAGTTCGGCAATCGAAGCATAGGTGACGGTAAAGCTGCGTTCAGTGCCGTCGGCTTCGGTCACCGTAACCAGCAGATCGCCGCCGCTACCGGTAGGATACAGATCGTCAATAACAAACGGCCCCGGCGGTACGGTGGTCTCATAAATCTGGCTGCCACGCTGGCTGACACGCACCAACGCGTTGGTATTGGCGATACCGCGCACCACCGGGGCAAAGCCACGTTGGGAATCGCTGTACATACGATCGTCCGAGCTGATCTGAGCGCCAATGAACCCAATGCTGTCAAAGACTTGACCGTCGGTGGTCGATTGGCCCAGCACCATCCGGCTACGCCAGCCAACCAGAGGCCGTTCCAGATAGGTTTCATTGCTTTGATAGCGAAAACCCTCATCATCATTCCAATTGGCCGACGCCCGGTAACGCAGACGCCATACGTCCCAGTTTAATCCGCCACGCAACCCTAAAAATTGGGTGGTTTGAGCAGAGGTACCGGTATGATCGGAACGGTAGGCGTTGTAGTCATATTGCAAGGTAGCCGCCGTGATGCCGTTATCCCACAGCTCAGGTCTGACATAACCACGGGCTTCATGCTGCAGCAAAGACTGCGGCGCACGCACGTCCAACCGTTGGCCACCGCTATCAAAATTGCCCTCCACGCCAGGCACCAGTTCACCCAGCGCAATACACTGTTCCCCTTGCTGCAAGCGTGACAACACCGCCTTGTCCAGTTTATCCAAGGCAATGTCGAACAGGCTTAACAGTTTCAGATCGTAGCAAGGCTGAGCGATGCTGCTTTGCGGCGAAGCCAGGGAAAAGTTGACGTCCTGCCGCCCTTTCCATTGGTCGTTAAGATAGAGATCGATGCGGTGAATGCCGGGAGCAACCGGGTTACCGCTGGAGAACTGGCTGACATCGACGGACGAACGCAGAAAAGACTCGTTAAACTCAATAGCCTCGCTTTCATCCGCATAAGCCAACGTTATGGGAGCCAGTAAAATGGCTCCCGCAATATAAAACCGGTTGAGAAAAGAGGGCCGTAAATCAAGACTTACCACTGCCCGCCAACGTCCGCTCATTTTTGTTATCCCCACCGAAATCATCAATCAGGCTGTAAAACGCTTTTAAGCCTGCTGACGGTGCCGATTTCATTCCTTGAATTTTCATCACCAACTCGCCAAAGGGTGCCACCATCCTTTCCTGCGTTTTCCCTAGATCGCCCAGTACTGGCGCGCCTTTGGCGCTACGAATTTCAATCTGGCGGAAAGTAAGGTAATAAGGCGATGGATTCTTGGCGACGATTTCATAACCCGCAGCCCCTTTGCGTAAGCTCAGATCCAGCTTTTCGTAAGCCTGAGCCGGGGTCATTGGCAGGTTATCCGGCCGATAGAACAGTTTGATGCGGGTGCGGAAAGAGAACTGCATCAGGTTGTCGCCCGCGGCTATTTTTTGGGTAGCCTTGGGTGGGATCTCCAACACATTGAGCCAGAACAGAGATTCACGGTTGCTCGGCAATCCGCCGCCGGTACGCGCAATACGCAACGCCTGCCCCTTGCCCGGATCGATACGGGCGACCGGTGGCGTCAGGGTAAAAGGCACCTTGACGGTGTCGGGTTTGGATTTAACATCGCCGTTATCGATCCAGGACTGGATCAACACCGGGCTGGTCCCTTGGTTACGCAGTTGGGTGATCGCTTCACCGCTGTTTTCGTTATAAATAATGCGTGTGGCGTTGATGATCACACCAGCATCAGCGGCAACTGTCCATGTCAGCGCCAGGCTAAAGGCGGAAACGGTAAATAGAGTTCTTAACATGGCGCTGTCCTCTGAAAGGGATGAGGCTGCCCTCATCCCACGGCTGTATGTCTTACAGGTAGATGATGGTGTAATCCACCTGAGTATTAACCGTACCTGGCGTGACTATCCCATTCGCATAGTATTGCGCGTAATAATTCATTACGCCGCCACCTGAGCTGATATCAACGGCCAAATCGCCTTGGCTATGTGCGTTACCCGCCATGATGCTGCCCAGATTGGCGTTCAACAACTGAACCTGGACGTTGGTCGCCGTGCCCGATGCCGAGTTGTTCAGGCGACCGGTGCTCTGTTCAACATAAGCACCCGCTTCAAAGAAGGTGCTGGCAGTATTCAGTGTAGCTCCTGCACAGTTGGTCAGTGCGATGCTGAAAGGTGTTGCCCCTGCAGTTGCCCCAACGGCTGGCAGCGCAGAGATGGAAATGGTCGGCAACGTTACCGTGGCGTCTTTAGACTGGTTGTTGACCGAAATATCGCAGGTAGTGTCGGTAATGGTGCCATTGATAGTGATGGTGCCATCGGCTGCCAGGGCTGAGCCCGCAAAAGTCATACCGATAACAGCGGCCAGCAGGGTAGTTTTGGTGTTGTAAAATTTCATAATGATCCTAATCCATTACAAGATAACTGTAGTTAACCAAGCACATTGCCGATTGGTGCGCCCGAGAAGCTTTACTGTCATCGGTCCGTTATTTACCATCTTGCCGTACTTGTTTGTTTCCACCGTTCTGCGAGAACTCCGCAGGTTCCGTGGTGAGCGTCATCAGTCAGTTACTTAAGAACAATCCTAACCACCCGTTGACAAGAAAAATCTTAACTCACAAGCGGTAGAAAAGAATCATTAACTATTAAAATGGAATTATTTAGGTTTAAAATCCAAATTTAATGTTTTTAATGGTCTATTTAATAGATAAAACTCTGCATGAGCTCTTTGTTAAGCACAAAAAACTTGTTTATTTTATGTTCGAATAATACAATATTTAAACAATTCGGCGAAGTATCGCTCACCCCACCAAAAAACAAGACTACTGTTGCGATGATCAGGCCCATTCTTTTACTTAGCCTTACTGCAGCAACGGCAAACTGTCGTTCTCAAGCCCTGAGCAAAACTCTATTTTGTGCTCACGTACGATGGTGCAGCGAACAAAAAACAGGCGACTCACGCCAGAAATAAAAGAACGAACCTGGTTGCTGCGTACCACTAGCAGGTATTCATCAGCCCGGCATTCGGCTTTTCGTTGCTCCACATAGGACAATATGTCTTGATTCAGACTGGAGTTGGGGACACCTGACTGTGTGGATGTCGACATGAACACCTTGCAACTCCCTGCCTTGCCAAGAAACACCTCCTGTCTGGCCAGTGAATTGGTGGCGTACATCGTAGATGCGATCCCCAGTACAAAAACCAAACCAGCAACCGTAGCGATCAGACCCCAACCAAGACGTTTTTTGTTGGGTGGAGTGGCAATCTCTTCGCTTGTCGGCAGGTCGAACTCACCGTCTGCCCCGGAAACGGAAGCAACATCATCATCTGTCTCGGCTTCGTCTTCCAGCCCGCTCTCCACTGGCACATGGCTCTCATCACCCACTGTCTGTACAGGGACTAACGGGGTAAAATGCCCATCGTCTTCCTGGCTGATTTCAACCTGGATCTCGTGGCGCAACATAAACCCTATCTTCGGCACGGTGACAATCACCTCATCATCGATCCCCATCACCTTAAGCACCCGGCGCAACTTGCTCACGCATTGATTAAGGTTGTTATTGCTGGAGATCATGCCGTAGTCGTCCCACACCTTTTTGAAAATCACCTCACGTTCCACGGGTTTGCCATAGTTGGCGATCAGTAATAGCAAAAGACGTTTGGCGGGATTGGAAATAGTAGTGGGCTCGTCGGAAAAGTCGCTTGGACCCAACGTTCCGCTATCACCATCAAACAGCACACGATCGTTAAATCTGTATTTCATGTTAATCCGGATCATCATTGGGCTTATAGGATAATTCTGGCATAAGTTGCTAATAAAACATCAGTCGCCGTCCAAAAAAAATACTGCATAACCCTGTTTTCAGCTTGACGGCCTACACAGCGATTATCCCCGTGCTTTAAGGACGCCAATCTCTGGCATTGTTGTCGCCAACCGGTCACAATGCGGCTCACTTCCCCCCAAGCAGGAAATATGATGCCTTGCCACTATCCCGCCCATTACGCCTTCGATAGCGAAAGCGATGCCTGGCAAATTACCCTACGGGATTTCCCCGAGCAGCAAGCCGCCTGCTACAAACGTGAGGATGTCGAACTGGAGGCGCAGGAAAGCCTGCTGACGGCTATCGCCATTGAAATGGAAGAAGGGCGCCCGCTGCCTGCGGCCTCCGCATTGCAAAGCGGTGACATCGCCCTGCATTTACCGGTGCTGGTGAAATTAAAGCTGGAACTGCACAACCATATGTTGAGCAGCAACACCTCAAAAGCACTACTGGCACGCCAGATGGGCCTTAACGGTGCTCAGATCGATCGGTTGCTGGATGTGGCCTATGCCTCGAAGGTCGAGGCCCTTGAACAAGCCCTGTTTCTGCTGGGCTACGAAGTGCATACCACGGTAGTGGCGATCCGCCAGCAATCAGAATAAATAGTTTGCCCAGAGAGTAAATTTTTACCGTTTTGCGCCGATAGGGTTATTAAACAACCACCGATTGCAAAGTGAAGGCTAAAAATGGAACTCAACCGTCGTCATGTCTGGGCCGCTATCCTGCTTTCTTGTCTGGTCTTCTGGGCTATTCTGATCGCCAGCGTCAGCGCTGTGGCCTGATGACTTGTAACAAACTGTTACTTATGGCATTTATCAACCATCACACCTCGTAGGGATGCTGCATACTACGCCCGTTTCAACTCACTGCAGGGTAAAAAATCGACAAAAAGTGTGATCAAAAACACAGTATTGAAATGGGTAGGATTTTGGGAGTACATTAGCGCCGATCCTGTTGTGATTCCTGGTTAACCTCAAGGAACTTGAATCGCAACGACCGGTAAATCGTAGCTCAGGACGTTGTTCCTTCTGATTGAAGAACCCGCCATCCGCCGCTGATTTGCCACAAAATACTCAGACAACAATCGGGATCGTTGGTTTGCGAGGACTCCACAAGGAGTTGTTACGTGAAATACTTTTTGATGGGCGTTTCATTCATGCTGGTTGCATGGGTAGGCACCTTCATGCTGATGGTTGCCTAACCGCAATCTCACCAGGTACATAGATAAAGGGGCGCTTCTGCGCCCCTTTGTTGTTTCTGCACCGCGATCTATTTGCCGGGCATCATCCGGCGTAGGGTGTCGTCACCGCGCACATAGTGATGATAAATCGCGGCCAAGGCATGGATGCCGACAATGAAATACCCCGTGTTTGCCAAGGTTTCGTGCACCATTTTCAGCGTGCGGCGTATGCCCGCATCGGGCGTGACCCACTGCGGTACTTGCCAACCCAGCAGCAACCACTGTTTGCCACCATAGGCCAACGTCAAGAAGCCCAATATCGGCAACGATAAAAACAGCAGATACAGCACCCAATGGAGCATTTTCGCCCCTAGCGCCTGCCATTCCGGCAAGGCGGGAGTGATCGGCGGCGTAGGATGCCGGTGGCGTAGCCCAAGGCGGATAAGCATCAGCACAAACACCGACAGGCCAAAGTTAAAGTGCAGATCCTTCACCAATGCCGCGCTGTCATCCGGCACCGAGTCCTTCAGCAGCATGGCACTGTAAGTCAGGATCACCATCACCAGCGTCAGCCAGTGCAGGAGGATTTGTGATTTTGCAAAACGAACGCTCATAGAGACTCCCACTAAATTCGGTATTAGCAGAGCATAGCGGATAACAACTGAAGATAACCTTAAGTAGAAGAAAAATCAGGATTGTGGGTACGCAAATGCCCCTCACCCTAACCCTCTCCCACAGGGAGAGGGGACCGATCGAGTGGGCTTAAAATATGGTGATCTACCTTGGATGAGAGACAATTGAGCTTGCTGTAGGTACAGAAACTTGCTTGGCAACCGCACTGAATCAGCCCCCTCTTCGAGGAAAACAGACCGCTCACAGCACTTGAATGCAACTCCGGACTGGCTCCCTCTCCCTGTGGGAGAGGGTCGGGGTGAGGGGATAATAGCGATTGCCGAGTCTCAGGCAACAACGCGATGCTATTTGGTCGCTGGCTTGATTAACCCATCAGCACGGAACATCGCCTTGATACCGCGCACCGCCTGGCGGATACGATCCTGGTTTTCAATCAAGGCAAAACGCACATGGGTATCGCCGTAATCGCCAAAGCCGATCCCCGGCGATACGCACACTTTAGCCTCCGCCAACAGACGCTTGGCGAACTCCAGCGACCCCAGATGCGCGTAAGGCTCAGGAATTTTTGCCCACACATACATCGAGGCTTTCGGGTTTTCCACCATCCAGCCGGCTTCGTGCAGCCCTTTCACCAACACGTTACGGCGCTGGCGATACTGCTCGGCAATGTCCAACACGCACTGCTGATCGCCTTCCAATGCGGCGATAGCGGCCACCTGCAGCGGCGTAAAGGTGCCGTAGTCGTGGTAGCTTTTAATACGTGCCAATGCGCTAACCAGCTCAGGATTCCCCACCATAAAGCCAATACGCCAGCCGGCCATATTGTAGCTTTTCGACAGGGTGAAGAATTCTACCGCAATGTCTTTGGCTCCCGGCACCTGCATGATCGAAGGCGCTTTCCAGCCGTCATAGACGATATCGGCGTAGGCCAGATCGTGGATCACCAGCACGTCATACTGCTTCGCCAGCGCTACTACCCGCTCAAAGAAATCCAGTTCTACACACTGCGCAGTCGGGTTGGATGGGAAGCCCAGGATCATCATTTTTGGCCGCGGAATACTTTCACGAATGGCGCGCTCTAGCTCACCAAAGAAATCCACGCCGTCCACCAGCGGCACGGAACGCACCTGCGCACCGGCGATCACCGCGCCATAGATATGGATCGGGTAACTTGGATTCGGCACCAACACCGTATCCCCATGATCTAGCGTTGCCAGCATCAGGTGCGCCAGGCCCTCTTTCGAGCCGATGGTCACAATAGCTTCGCTTTCGGGATCGATATCGACCTGATAGCGTTCCTGATACCAGTGCGAAATAGCACGGCGTAGGCGTGGAATACCGCGTGAGGTTGAGTAGCCATGCGTATCATCACGCTGGGCTACGGTACAGAGTTTCTCTACGATATGCGGCGGCGTCGGGCCATCCGGGTTACCCATGCTGAAATCGATAATATCTTCCCCGCGACGGCGTGCAGCCATCTTCAGTTCAGAGGTGATATTAAATACATAAGGGGGCAGGCGTTCGATGCGCGTGAAACGGCGCGGGTTGTTATCAGACATAGTTACCTCGAAGAGACGTTAGCGCCCGGACCATCCGAGCGACGCTGGCCACAGAATGGCCGAACATCGAACATAACTCAGCCTTGTCAGGCTGTCGAGCCCCTCGCGTAACAATTTTTTTACCGTTCGGCAGCCGCAAATTCCGTCGCCAACAACCCCAACCGCCAGTCATTACACCACCGCCCCGCCAGGCGGAAATTGTCACGCAGCGTCCCTTCCAGTTGAAAACCACAGCTCTCCAACAGACCCCGTGAGGCTAAATTCCCCTCTGTCACCGTGGCATACACTTTGTGAAACCCGCAGGCATTGAAGGCAAAGTCCAAGATCACGGGCAGCGACTCTTTGCCATAACCTTTTCCCTGCCCTTCCGGCAGGCTGCCAAAGCCCACTTCGGCCTGCTGGCAAGGGGACCACTCAGGGCGAAACCCGGTCATTCCCACCGCTTGACCGCTGCTTTTTTCTCTCATCACCAGGCATAGCCAGCGATCGCAATGCTTATCCCATGTGGGCAAGCGTGCTTCGAAACGTTCGCGGATCTCGTGTTCCGGCAGCGGATCGGCAATGTAACGGATCACCAGGGGATCCTGAAACAGACGTAGGAATAACGGCCAGTCATCCGTCGTTAGCGATGTCAGCAGCAAGCGAGGTGTTTCCAATTTCATCAGGTAAATCTCCGAAAAACGAAAAAGAGGAAGTTACGAATGAAAGATATCCCTTTATTTTCCCCTATTAAATCCAGATAATCATTAACCAGGTTACAACAAAACAGCAACTTTATAACGCTACCCTACCACTAACATCCTCGCCCACCGGCGGGCCAAGGAGAACACCATGGCTTCATTACTCATCGATGATATTCCTGCCGCAATAAAAAGCGTCAAGCAGCAGTTACGCCAGGCTTTACCCAACTATCGCGAAGTCTTCCTGGAACTGGAAGACAATATTCGCCAGCAGGTGGATCAAATCCGTCAGGAACTGGCCAACGGCCAGGACCCGGTACCGCAGGTGGACGCCGAAGATATTCTGCAACAACGCGTTACCGAACAACAAATTGCCCTGATTAAACAGCGCGGCGTGTGCGCTATTCGGGGCGTATTCCCACGCAGCAAAGCCGAGGCCTGGAACCAGGAGATCGGTGACTATCTCGAACGCAATAACTTCGTCGAGCGGCTAAAAAATGCCGCCGAAGATAACTACTTTGGCAAACTGGCTGCCAGTAAGCCACAGATCTACGGCATTTACTGGTCGAAGCCTCAGGTCGAGGCTCGTCAAGATCAGCGCATGCATGCGGTGCAGGTGTTCCTCAACAGCCTGTGGGCAACCGAAAGCAACGGCAAACAGCACTTTGACCCAACGCGTGTCGCTACCTACGCCGACCGTACCCGTCGCCGCCCGCCAAACTCCTCTTCGCTGGGCCTTTCCCCACATGTGGATAGCGGCACCATCGAACGCTGGCTGGATGAGAATTTCCGCTACGTCTATCGTCACGTGTTCTCCGGCAACTGGCAGCAATACGATCCCTTTGCCGCCGATGGCCGCACAGAAGTGCGCGAGATCGCCTCACCGGCAGTTTGTTCCATGTTCCGCACCTTCCAGGGTTGGACAGCACTGACACCGCAACGCACCCATGCCGGTACGCTGAACGTGGTACCGATCGCCAACGCCATGGCCTATATCCTGCTGCGTGCCCTGCAAGACGATGTGGCGGATGACGATCTGTGCGGAGCCGCCCCAGGCCGGGCGCTGTCAATCTCGGAACAATGGCATCCCCTTTTATTAAGTGGGTTATCCCCTATTCCCGATCTGGAGCCGGGAGATACGGTATTCTGGCACTGTGACGTGATCCATTCGGTAGAAAACGAGCATAACGGCGAGTTTGACAGCAACGTGATGTACATCGCCGCTGCGCCGGGTTGTGAGAAGAACGATGCCTATCTGCAACGGCAGTTGCCAAGCTTCCTGTCCGGCAAAAGCCCGGTGGATTTTGCTGCGGATGATTTCGAAGTGGATTTCATTGGCCGCGCCACCGTTGAGCTGCTGACGCCGCTCGGCAAAGAACAGTTGGGGTATAAATAACCCTGATGACCGCGGTGTGCTCCGGCCACCGCGGTCATTGCCACGCTGTGATATACTGTGGTCTCCCGTTCGTCGCAGTGAGCCGCCGTTGTGCACCCTGTTTTTGAAATGTTGTTAGCGGTATTCGATCGTGCCGCCCTGATGTTGATCTGCCTGTTTTTCCTCACCCGCACCCGGCTGTTTCGCCAGCTGTTGCAAAAGGAAGATCATACTCCGCTGGAACTGGCCGCAGTCACGGCCATCTTCTCTCTGTTCGCCCTGTTCAGTACCTATTCTGGCATCAATGTCGAAGGTTCTCTGGTTAACGTACGGGTGATCGCCATCATGGCCGGGGGGATCCTGTTTGGCCCCTGGGTTGGCATCATTACCGGCATTATCGCCGGATTGCACCGCTATCTGATCGATATCGACGGTATCACCTCGGTTCCCTGCCTGATCACCAGCATTATTGCCGGGATCGGCGCCGGTTATATCAACCTGAAGGTGAAGAAAGGCCAGCGCTGGCGTGCCGGGATCTTGGGGGGCATGCTATGCGAATCACTCACCATGCTGCTGATCGTTGTCTGGGCCAAACCCACCGAACTCGGGCTGGATATCGTGTCTAAAATTGCCCTGCCGATGATCCTCGGCACGGTGTGCATCGGCCTGATCGTACTGCTGGTACAAAGCGTCGAAGACGAAAAAGAGGTGATTGCGGCGCGGCAGGCCAAGCTGGCACTGGATATCGCCCGCAAAACGCTGCCCTATTTCCGTAATATCAATAGCGAATCGCTGGCCACCATTTGCGAAATTATCCGCCACGATATCAATGCCGATGCGGTCGCCATCACCGATACCCAACATGTGCTGGCCTACGTTGGCGTGGGAGCAGAGCATTACCCACTCGGGCGCGCAGGGTTGAGCCGAGTCACGCTGGAAAGCATCCAGCAGGGCAAAATCATCATCAAAAACAACCTCGAGAACCAGACCGCACCGCAGATCCATTCCCAACTGGTGATCCCGCTATGGGAAAAAGGTGAGGTGACCGGGGCGCTGAAAATTTACTACTGCCATGCCCATCAGATCACTAATACGCTGAAGGTGATGGCGGTTGGCCTGTCGCAGATTATCTCCACCCAGATGGAGGTTTCGCGCATCGAGCATCTGCGCCAAATGGCGGACAAGGCCGAAATGCGCGCACTGCAAAGCAAAATCAATCCGCATTTCCTGTTTAATGCGCTGAATGCCATCTCGTCGTCGATCCGGCTTAACCAGGATACCGCCCGCCAGTTGATCATCAACCTGTCGCGTTACCTGCGCTATAACCTGGAACTGAACGACGAACTGATCGATATCCGTAAGGAACTGCATCAGATCCAGGACTATATCGCCATCGAGCAGGCGCGCTTCGGCAGTAAGCTGACGGTGATTTATGACATCGACGACGATATTGCCGTACGCATCCCTAGCCTGCTGATCCAGCCGCTGGTGGAAAATGCCATCGTGCACGGTATTCAACCCTGTAAAGGGAAAGGCGTGGTGGTGATCGCGGTGAAAGATCAGGGCGATCGTGTCAGGATTTCGGTGAAAGATACTGGCAACGGCATCGATCCGCTGGTGATCGAGCGCGTGGAGCGCAATGAAATGCCTGGCCACAATATCGGCCTGCTCAACGTGCATCACCGTGTTTCACTGCTGTACGGCGAAGGATTGCGCATCCGTCGGCTGGAACCGGGAACGGAAATTGCCTTCTACGTCACCAAAAACGGCAATAAACTGCTTAGCGAAAACAGCCCACAACCTGACGGGGAACAGTTATGAAAGCCATCATTGTGGAAGATGAGTTTCTCGCCCAGCAAGAGCTGGCTTATCTGATTAACAAACACAGTAATATCACCATCGAAGCCACCTTTGAAGACGGTTTGGACGTGCTGAAATACCTGCAAACTCATCAGGTCGATGCCATTTTCCTCGATATCAATATTCCGTCGTTAGACGGCGTATTGCTGGCACAGAACATCAGCAAGTTTGCGCATCGTCCGTCGATCGTGTTTATCACCGCTTATAAAGAGCATGCGGTGGAGGCGTTTGAGATCGAGGCGTTCGATTACATCCTCAAGCCGTATCATGAGGCACGCATCATCACCATGCTGCAAAAGCTGGAGGCATTGCATAACCGACCAGCGCAGACGCCAGAGCCTAGCGCACCGGCGAATCGTACCAGCCACAGCATTAACCTGATCAAAGACGAGCGCATCATCGTCACGGACATCAACGACATTTACTACGCCGCCGCCGATGAGAAGGTCACGCGGGTGTATACCCGGCGCGAAGAGTTTGTGATGCCGATGAATATCACCGAGTTTTACCAACGGCTGCCGGAAGAGTTTTTCTTCCGCTGCCACCGTTCGTATTGCGTGAATCTGTCCAAGATCCGGGAAATCGTTCCGTGGTTCAACAACACCTATATTCTGCGGCTGAGCGATCTGGATTTTGAAGTCCCGGTCAGCCGCAGCAAGGTCAAGGCGTTTCGCCAACTGATGCGGTTATAGTTACCAGCGTGGGCCTCGCGGGCCGTGATCCCGTTGGTAATAGCGTGGCGGTGGTGGTGGCATGCGGTGATAACGTGGGCCATCACGCCATTCACGACGTGGGGGGCCGTAATAAACCGCCCTTGGCGGTGGGCCGTAATATCCGCGTGGGCCATAATGCTCGTGCCACCAGCGCGGTTCACGCCAGCGACCACCATCCCAGTAATGGCCCCGATCATCACGATCGCCAATATGCAGCGACATTCCAGGCACGTTGATGCCAACAGAAATATCCGCATGGCTCACCGCAGGCAGTGAAAGCGGCAGCAACGCAGCCAATAACAACAGCACTTTTTTCATCAGGTTTCTCCCAGAGCATGGAACGGGTCCATTTACCGATCACAGTAGTTCCGCACCAGTACGTTCTCTATAGGACGAAAGCCCAATTACGCCTTTCAGGCATATCCTTCACAATTACCACACAGTTTGCCGCAGCGCTTTGGCCATCTTTCTGACATATCCTTGATGTAGATCACGCCCGGCAGGCCGCATTCCAACGGCTTTTTAGCCCTTATTCGGCAACTCATGCAGCGATAACGGCATTTCATTCCTCGGCAGCGGCAGTTCATTCCCGATCCGCCATTGGCAACGATCGCCCCCTTTATAATAAGCCCATACCGCAGGGCTCTGGTTGCCTTGCTAATTTTGCCAATGGGCAATGCCAATACAGGAAGGAGACCGGCCATGAACAGCAAACCGGCAAATCGCAGCTTAATCGTTCTCGGCACCATCATCTGCCAGATGGGCCTCGGCACTATCTATACCTGGAGCCTGTTCAACCAGCCGCTGGTAGACAAGTTCCACTGGGGCCTTGGCGATGTCGCTACCACTTTCTCGATCACCAGCTTCTTCCTGGCCTTCGCCACGCTGTTCGCCGGTAAGCTACAAGAGCGTTTTGGTATTCGTAATCTGACGCTGGTCTCCGGCGTGCTGGTCGGCCTGGGGTTGATTGCCAGTGCCCACGTGCAATCGCTGGATATGATTTATCTGTTAGCGGGCGTGGTGGTCGGTTTTGCGGTGGGTATCGCTTACATCTCTACGCTGTCCAACCTGATCAAATGGTTCCCGGACAACAAGGGGCTAATTTCCGGCATCTCCGTCGGGGCGTTCGGCAGCGGTAGCCTGTTGTTCAAATACGTTAACGCCGCACTGATTAGCGGTGCCGGAGTCTCTGCCGCCTTCTTCTACTGGGGCGTGATCGTGATGGCGCTGATTGTGCTGGGTTCCATGCTGCTCAAAGAACCGGTGCAGGTTAACCAACAGGCTAACCACGGCACGCTGGGCAACGATTACACCGTGCGCCAGATGCTGGCAAGCAAAGAGGCCTATATGCTGTTCGTGATTTTCTTCGCGGCCTGCATGAGCGGCCTGTATCTGATTGGTATCGTTAAAGACATGGGCGTACAGCTGGCTGGAATGGATTTGGCCACCGCCGCCAACACCGTTTCTGCCGTAGCAATCTTCAATACCGCAGGCCGCATCATTCTAGGTACCCTGTCTGATAAAGTAGGTCGTATGCGCGTCATCAGCTTCACCATGCTGGTCACCATTCTGGCGATTGCCGCGCTGAGCTTCGTGACGCTGAGCCATACGCTGTTCTTTATCTGCGTCGGCGCGGTCGCCTTCTGTTTCGGTGGCAACATTACCGTCTTCCCGGCGATTGTCGGTGACTTTTTCGGCCTGAAAAACCACAGCAAAAACTACGGCATCATTTATCAGGGCTTTGGTCTGGGCGCGCTGGCTGGGTCGTTTGTGGCCAACCACTTCGGCGGCTTCCACGCGACTTTCATGGTGATGGGTGTGCTGTCGGTGATTTCACTGCTGATCACCCTGTTTATCAAAGCGCCGAAAGCGGTTGAGCAGGAAGAAGAGTCTCACGCAGAGCCTGTGTTGGCCAAAGCAAACGGCTAATGGCCCCTCACCCTAACCCTCTCCCACAGGGAGAGGGGACCGATCGAGCAGGTTTCAAACTGTAGTTATTCACATTGGATGAGAAGGCAAGTTTGCTGAAATTACCTCTTTACTTCCACCAGAGCAGGGGCTGACAGCTCCCTCTCCCTTTGGGAGAGGGTTGGGGTGAGGGGTATCCCCAGCGTCTGCCGCAGATGAGCGCCAGCCCCCAGCAGCCCCGGTTGGGAATGGGTGATCATAAACACCGGAATTTCTCGCACGTAGTCTTTGAAGCGCCCCTTGTCTTCAAAGGCGGCACGGAACCCGGAAGCCTTGAAGAACTCCATAAAGCGCGGCACGATGCCCCCGGCGATATACACCCCGCCAAACGTTCCCAGGTTCAACGCCAGGTTGCCGCCAAACCGTCCCATGATCACGCAGA
Source organism: Serratia sp. NCCP-200 (assembly GCF_059697885.1). Classification (NCBI taxonomy): domain Bacteria; kingdom Pseudomonadati; phylum Pseudomonadota; class Gammaproteobacteria; order Enterobacterales; family Yersiniaceae; genus Serratia; species Serratia sp. NCCP-200. The sequence continues at coordinate 406,453 of NZ_BAAKUJ010000001.1, read as the reverse complement.
ACAGGGAGAGGGCACGGCGGCAATCGGTACAGCTATCCGCCAGCGCACGCTCGGTGATGTCTTTTGGCTCCAGCTTCTCCGGCAGCCGCTTGTCTGCCTTGACGATGGCTCGGTAAAGGTTCACCAGCCCAGGGCCTGACAACACGCGCTCCGCAGAGACGTGCCCCACTTCACCACGCAGCACCTCCAGGATGATGTCCTCTTCTTCACTGTTCGGTGCAAAATCTACGTGGCCGCCCTCACCCGGCAGACTCACCCAGCGGCGGTTTACGTGTACCAGATGTGACACGCCCAGGCCCGTACCCGCACCGTAAACGGCAATCGGTTTATCTTTTTGCGCTTTGCCCCCGCCAAACTGCAACACGTCATCTTCAGATAGCATCGGAATAGCCATCGAAACCGCGGTAAAATCGTTAATCACTTCCAGGTGCTTTAAGCCCAGGCTCTCTTTCATCGCTTTGATGGAGAAGGCCCAGGTGTGATTGGTCATGGCGACCCAATCCTCCGTTACCGGGCAGGCGATGGCGATACAGGCATCCTGAACCTCCAGTTGCAGTTCGGCCAGGTATTGGCGGATCACCGCTTCCAGGCTATCGAACTCCAGACCAGAATAGGTTTTCGCCTGGGCGATCTCGCCCGTCTCGACAGTGCACAGCGCCAGGCGGGCATTGGTGCCGCCAACATCACCTACGAGGGCATAGGTCATCGGTGTTTCTCCCTAAAATGAATAATGCGAAATTAGGTACACTGTAAAATCACGCCGCCCAAACAACAATCGGCATTCTGCGGCCCGCTGCTCAATAGCGATCTCGATCACAAAAATCGTTTCAGCCAGCACTGTTTTCACCGATTTATACCGGCGGTTACAGATTGGCGCAAAAAACATGAGATGAAAGCGATCGCGCACGGCTACCATTAGCGAAATCGCTCCGTTGGAGCTATATACTATGCAAACCATTTCTCTGGGGCCTGGCGATTCTGCTGGCTTTACTCTCTGTTTTCCCTGCCAATCAGGGACGTGACAACAAGGGATCCCGCATGCTGCATCCGCGCGCCAATGCTATGTTGGCCTTCGCCCTGCCCGCGATCGTTATCGGTTCTGCCTCCAGCTTGATCCTCATCTTGCTGATGGAAAGTGCCAGCGTGCTGCAGAATTTGCTGTGGGTTCGCCTCCCGGAGCTGCTCAATATCGATAGCCATTCCCCTTGGTGGACCATCGGCATGCTTACGCTGACCGGTATCGCCGTTGGGCTAATCGTACGCTTCGTGCCGGGCCATGCCGGGCCAGATCCGGCTACCGAGTCGCTGATCGGCATGCCTTTGCCGCTGGCAGCCGTGCCAGGGTTGGCGTTAGCCTTGATGGTCGGCCTGGCAGGTGGCGTCAGTTTGGGGCCGGAAAACCCGATCACCGCCATCAATATTGCCCTAGTGGTCGCACTCGGAGCCAGGTTATTGCCAAAGGTGCCGAAGATGGATTGGATCATCCTCGCCGCCGCTGGCACGATTGGCGCAATGTTTGGTACCCCGGTTGCCGCCGCCCTGATTTTCTCGCAAACGCTGGGGGGAAATAGCGAAGTACCTCTATGGGATCGCCTGTTTGCCCCGTTGATGGCCGCCGCCGCTGGGGCCGTCACCACCCAGATGTTCTTTACCCCGGACTTTACCCTACAGCTTGATGCTTACGATGTGACCCGGCTACGCGATATCTTCAGCGGCTCGGTGGTCGCGCTGATCGCTATTGCCCTAGGGATGGTGGCGATCTGGTGCTTCCCACGCATGCACCACATGTTCCATTCGCTGAAAAACCCGGTATTGATGCTCGGGCTAGGTGGCCTGCTGCTGGGTATACTTGGGGTCATTGGCGGAGATATCACCCTATTCAAAGGGTTGGATGAGATGAAACTGTTGGTGGTCGACGGCAGTTTCACCACCAGCCAACTGCTGGTGATCACCCTGACCAAGCTGGCCGCCCTGGTGGTCGCAGCGGCGTGCGGATTCCGCGGCGGGCGTATTTTCCCGGCGGTGTTTATCGGTGTCGCACTGGGGTTGATGTTGCATCAACATGTTCCGGCGGTTCCGGCAGCGATCACCGTTTCCTGTGCCATTATGGGGTTGGTGCTGGTGGTGACTCGCGACGGCTGGCTGAGCCTGTTTATGGCCGTGGCGGTGGTGCCAGAGCTGCACCTGTTACCGATACTGTGCATTGTAATGTTGCCCGCTTGGTTGGTACTGGCGGGCAAACCTTTAATGCTGGTAGTAAAATACCAGCCTCCGCATGAAGACTAGGCCAGAGCATACTCGGCAGCGGCATGCGCATGAATGGCCGTGGTGTCGAACACCGGTACTGCGGCATCTTGTGCGCTAACCAACAGGCCGATTTCAGTGCAGCCAAAGATGATCCCCTCGGCGCCCTGCTGTTCCAACTTGGCAATAATCCGGCGATATTCATCGCGTGAAGTATCAACGATTTTGCCCAGGCACAGCTCTTCATAAATGATGCGGTGTACGATATCGCGATCGGCAGCATCCGGCGTAACCACTTCGATAGCAAATTTGTCCTGCAAACGCCCACGGTAAAAATCCTGTTCCATGGTAAAGCGCGTGCCGAGTAAGCCGATACGGCGGATATTTTGCTGGCGTACCTGCAATGCCGTGGCATCGGCAATATGGATCAGTGGCAGGCCGCTGGCCTGCTCCACCGCATCCGCCACCTTATGCATAGTGTTGGTACAAATCACGATGGCTTCGGCACCGGCAGCACACAACGAAGCAGCGGCCCCTGCCAGCAAACGACCAGCGCCTTCCCAATCACCTTGGTGCTGCAAGCGTTCCACTTCATGAAAATCCACGCTGTAGAGCACGATTTTGGCTGAATGCAGGCCACCAAGCCGCTGTTTCACCTGCTCGTTGATCATTCGGTAATAGGGGATGGTGGATTCCCAACTCATCCCGCCCAATAATCCCAACACTTTCATTCGGTTCTCCTTGGCTGTGACTCACTATCAACCAGACATTACCCGAGAACGACCTGACTGACGAAGCAATTATTTGCTGTGCGAACTGCTAACCTTCGCCTGGCGCGGCTCAAACCAACGCTGGCGCAGGGTATCGTAGACCCAGTTATACGCCATGGTATAAGGCAGGAAGAACAGGAAGAAACCGATCTCCAACACAAAAGCCTGCCACAACGAAATATTGAGCATAAAGGCGGCTATCGGCAGACCAATCAGTACAAAACCGGCTTCAAAGCCAAAAGCGTGGCCAATACGCACTTTCAGCGTTCTGACCACTCGGCTCACCGGCCACAGCCGATCAAAGATCGAGTTATAGACGATGTTCCACAGCATGGCGACGGTAGATAACATGACCGCCAGCGCCCCGACCTGCGCCATCGAGCGATTAAGCAACCATGAACCCAAAGGGGCACAGATCATCACGGCGATAGCCTCGAACCCCACGGCGTGAACGATACGTTCAACCAACGACTTGTTTTGCAACTGCATACTTCACCTGTTTTGTTTTGTGACCGTTATTGAAAATGTCAGGTGATTATCATCGGTTTTTTGCGTAGATTAAAAATAGGTTCCATCGATAAAGTAGATACATTATGCGCTATTCCCCAGAAGCCCTACTGGCCTTTGTTGAGGCCGCCGCGTTAGGCTCGTTTTCTGCCGCCGCACGCAGGCTGCGCAAAAGCCAATCCACCATCAGCACCGCCATTGCCAATCTGGAGGCGGATCTTGGGCTGACGCTGTTCGATCGCCAGACGCGCCAACCGGTATTGACGGAAGCTGGCCGCAAGGTGCTGGGCCACGTGCAGGAAATTCTCGCGGCCAGCGAGCGACTCGATGCGCTGAGCATCCGCTTGGGGGACAATATCGAACCACGGCTGACCATCGTTTTTTCCGATACCTATCAGCCCAACCATCACGATAACCTGCTGAAACATTTCGAGCGGCGTTATCAGGATATCGAGCTGGAATGTATGATCGCCGAAGGGGAGGATGTGCTGGATCTGCTACAGACCGGCCGCGCCCACCTGGGGATGCTGGCGGTACAACCCACCTATCCCCCCGAGATCGCCGTCGCCAGGCTGCCAGAACAGACTGAAATGGGGCTGTTTGTCGCTCACGACCATCCGCTGACCCGTCTCCCTGCCCTGACACAGGCCCACCTTGCCAGCAGCCGCCAACTTTACCTCAACACCTATACCAGCAACAACGCAACCAAACCGCGCGGGCGAACCTGGTCGGCTCCCAGCTATCTGATGCTGTTGGAGATGGCGGAACAAGGAGCGGGTTGGGCGATATTACCGCACTGGCTGGTCAAACAGTACGGTCAGCAACGCCTGACAGAGCTGAAAATGCGCGGCTGGCCGCAAACCATCTCGGTCGACGCCGTATGGTCCAAGCTCACCCCGCCGGGGCCAGCGGGACTGTGGTTATTGGATCGCCTGCTGGAAAATGCCGCCGATCAAGCCGCCGCATTACGCGATTGAATGGCCCGTGACACGCTATCGAGCAGCTCGGGAATATCCATTTTTGGCAGTACCACCTCGATAAACGCCAGTTGCTCACGGCCTCCGACCTCACCAAGCGCCGTACGCAACTGCTCAGGTTCGGTGACGCAACCGACCCAGGTTATCAGCTGATAATCGATAACATGATCGAGAAACTGCAGGTTGTCATCTCCCGGTACACCGAAAAAGGGGCGAATCCCCATCTGGGCTAACCGATCGAGAAGGTAATCCGTCACCGTGTAGCTCTTGTTCATGTTCATCACCTGGGTAACAGCAGAATGGTTAGTTTCAAAGATGTTGCCGAATTCTCGAATTTTATCGACAAAAGCACTGTTCCCCCTCGTTACATCGGCACACCCTGCGCATGCGGTAGGGATCACCCACAAGCAATTTGAATAAATGGCAGACAATTAGCGTGATCTGGCACTCTGACAACCCCGGTGTAAACGCATACACTGAATCTCATTTCCCGCCGTCGATGAGGATTTTATGGTTTATCAAGCTGAGCCTGCCCGCTACCAGAATATGGAATATCGTCGTTGTGGCCGCAGCGGGCTGCAACTGCCAGCCGTTTCACTCGGCATGTGGCACAACTTTGGTGATAGCACACTGTATGACAATGCGCGCAGCCTGGTGCATCGTGCCTTCGATCTTGGCATTACCCACTTCGATCTGGCCAATAACTACGGGCCACCGCCGGGTTCTGCCGAAGAGAATTTCGGCCGTATTCTGCATCAGGATCTCCAGCCTTATCGCGATGAGCTGATTATCTCTTCCAAGGCGGGCTACACCATGTGGCCTGGCCCCTACGGTGACTGGGGATCGAAGAAATACCTGGTCGCCAGCCTGAACCAGAGCCTGCAACGCATGCGGCTCGACTATGTGGATATCTTCTACCATCACCGCCCTGACCCGGATACGCCGCTGGAAGAAACCATGGCGGCGCTGGATTTGATAGTCCGCCAGGGGAAAGCGCTGTATGTAGGGTTATCGAATTACCCGGCGGAACGGGCGCGGCAGGCATTTGCCATACTGCAACAGCTTGGCACTCCTTGCGTGATCCACCAGCCGAAGTACTCGATGTTTGAACGTTGGGTTGAACCCGAGTTGCTGGATACGCTGGAAGATCATGGCGTGGGGTCTATCGCCTTCTCACCGCTGGCCGGAGGCATGCTGACCGATCGCTATCTGCAAGGCATTCCGCCTGATTCCCGCGCAGCCAGCGGCAGCCGCTCGCTCACTCCCGAGCAGATCACCGAAGCGAAATTGCAAAAGGTTCGCCAACTGAACGCGCTGGCAGAGCAGCGTGGCCAAAAGCTTTCGCAGATGGCGCTGGCCTGGGTGTTGCGAAACGATCGCGTCACTTCCGTTTTGATCGGCGCTAGCAAGGTCAGCCAGATTGAAGATGCGGTCGGTATGTTGGCCAACCGTAAATTCAGCGCAGAAGAGATCGCCAAGATTGAGCAGATCCTGATGTAATCGCTTACAAGCCGCCGGTGGGTTATCGGCGGTTTTTTCACCTTCCCCCTCAGATAACTCCCAATCCCCGGTATTCCCCGTGGCTTTCAGAATTTCCCCAAAGGCGTGGTCGCTCCACGGCGATAGCATCCCTCGGATAAATACCTCAAGGATTTTACGCATAGCGTTTAAGAACGAGGGATAACAACCGTTTGCATGGCCAAAACCTATACCGATGAACGTGCTTCATTATCGATATCCGGCCAAGGGAGCCTAAATGTTTAAACCTCTGTTTACCGCAGCCATTCTGGCGGCGCTTTTCATGCCCATCGCCCTTGCCAGCAGCGTCAATATTGATTTGCTGCCAGGGGTCTCACTGCAGATTGGTGACCAGGACAAACGCGGCAATTACTGGGACGGTTACGATTGGCGCGATCGCGATTGGTGGCATGGCCATCAGGGGCGTGATTTAGGGGAGCGCAGCCGCCGTGGCTACTATTGGGATGGCTATCGCTGGCGTGACCGCGATTACTGGCACAAAAATTACTACTACCATGATGGCCGCTACCGCAAGGCCGATAAATACTATTACAAACAGTATAAAAAGCAGCACCATAAGAACAAGCATCATCACAAAAACCATCATCACGATCATGATGATTGACCCCTCACCCCAACCCTCTCCCACAGGGAGAGGGAGCTGGCGCAGAGACGTTGTCAGGTACAGAAGTTAATCTGTAACAAAGGTGATGTAGAAAACGAGTACAGTAGTCAATCTGTGGCCCGCCCCCCTAAACCCTAAAGCAGATTGCTAATCAGCAGATAACCGTTGAGCCCAACCACCACCAACACAATCAGTTTACCGAGATTCTGGATCAGACGACCGTTGACCATATCCCCCATCAGTTCACGGTTGCCGGTAAACGCCAGCAGCGGAACCAACGCCAGGGCGATACCAAAGCTCAGCAGCACCTGGCTCAAAACCAGAATACGCGTCGCATCCATCCCCATCATGATGACAATAAACGACGGCATCATGGTGACCACCCGCCGCACCCAGATAGGGATATAGAAGCGGACAAAGCCCTGCATCACCACCTGCCCCGCCAAGGTACCTACCACGGTAGAAGAAAGACCTGCTGCAACCAGGCTCAGGCCAAAAATGGTGGCTGCCGCATTGCCGAGCAACGGCTGCAACGTCAGGTAAGCTTGGTCAAGATCGGTAATGCCGCTGTGGCCGTTGAAATGGAATGCGGCAGCGGCGGTGGCCATCATCGCCAGGTTAACAAAACCGGCAATGGTCATGGCGATCGCCACGTCCAGCTTGGTGGCCGAATAACGTTCGGCTTTAGAGTCTTTACCGGCAGTCTGCGTCAGCGAGGAGTGCAAATAAATCACATGCGGCATGATGGTTGCCCCTAACACCCCCGCAGCAAGAAACACCGCGTCACCATTCGGCAAATCCGGGATCGCCATCCCTCTAATCAACCCGCTCAACTGCGGCTGAGAAAATACCAACTCCACGATATAGGCCATTGCCACAAACAGCAGCAGGCCGCCAATCACCAGTTCCAGCGGCTTTTGCCCGCGTTTTTGCAGCATCAGGATCAGGAAGGTGGCAATGCCGGTGAGGACTGCCCCATGCAACAACGTTACTCCCAGCAGCAGTTTGAAACCGATCGCGGCACCGATAAACTCGGCCAAGTCAGTGGCCATCGCGATAATCTCCGCCTGCACCCAATAAGCCCAAACTGCCGGGCGCGGGAAGCGATCGCGGATATGTTCAGCAAGGTTTTTACCGGTAGCGATGCCGAGTTTGGCAGACAGCAGTTGGATCAGCATCGCCATGACGTTGGCCCATACCACCACCCACAGCAGCGTGTAACCAAAAGAAGCGCCAGCTTGAATATTAGTGGCAAAATTACCGGGGTCGATATAGCCGATGGCGGCGATAAAGGCAGGCCCCATCAGAGAAAGTTTGATCTTTCTGGACGGGCGGCTGGAGGAAGTATTGTTAACCGCGCGACTGTTCAGCATAGCGAAAACCCTTACTAATTTAGCTCACCTTCATCTTTACTTAAGTGATAATGATTATCAAGTGCATTTGCAGCGATAATGGTTATCTCTGCGATAGCCAAAACGAAGGTTTTATCGAACAGATCGCATGAAATCCTAGCGTTTCCATCTACTCTAGATCACAAGGTTCAGAGCGGATCACGCTTGATAGTAAAAATAGCACAAAAATGCCACGAAAACGCATATTTATTAACATCTTGATCTTTGGTGTTTTGCCGTCATAGATTAGGACTATCTCCACTATGATTTTCCATATTTGCAATGAATGTCTCGTTTTTAAACTTGGCGTTACATAAAATGACAACCGAAATTCAGCCTGCCTCAAATTTGGAGCAAACATGTCCCATATTGCGCACTTTGCGTTAGCGTTAGTGGTGGTTGCGATCCTGGCCCTGTTAGTGTGCCGCGATCGTAAAAACATCCGCATCCGCTATGTTATTCAGTTGTTGGTTATTGAAGTGTTACTGGCCTATTTCTTCCTGAACTCGGAAGCAGGTTTAGGCTTTGTAAAAGGCTTTGCAGCAATGTTCGACAAGTTGCTCGGGTTTGCGGGGCAAGGGACTGATTTTGTGTTCGGCGGGATGGGTGATAAAGGTCTGGCCTTCTTCTTCCTGAAGGTGCTGTGCCCGATCGTGTTCATCTCTGCCCTGATCGGTATTCTGCAATACATCAAAGTGCTGCCGTTTATCATCCGCATCATCGGGACCGTGCTATCTAAAGTGAACGGTATGGGCAAACTGGAATCCTTCAACGCCGTCAGTTCGTTGATCCTGGGCCAGTCTGAGAACTTCATTGCCTATAAAGATGTGCTAGGCAAGATGTCAGAAAAACGCATGTACACCATGGCCGCTACCGCGATGTCGACAGTTTCCATGTCCATCGTTGGCGCATACATGACCATGCTGGATGCCAAGTATGTCGTGGCGGCACTGGTACTGAACATGTTCAGCACCTTTATCGTCCTGTCACTGGTCAACCCTTATGACACCAGTAAAGAAGAAGAGCTGCACCTCGGCAATCTGCACGAAGGCCAAAGCTTCTTTGAAATGCTGGGTGAATACATTCTGGCAGGCTTCAAGGTGGCGATTATCGTTGCCGCGATGCTGATTGGCTTTATCGCCCTGATTGCCGCGCTTAACGGCCTGTTCAGCGCCATCTTCGGCCTGAGCTTCCAGGAAATCCTGGGTTACTTCTTCTATCCATTTGCCTGGGTCCTTGGCGTGCCTAAGCATGAAGCGTTACAGGTTGGCAGCATCATGGCGACCAAGCTGGTTTCCAACGAATTCGTTGCCATGATGGAACTGCAGAAAATCGGTGCTGAACTGTCTCCACGCAGCATGGGTATCCTGTCCGTGTTCCTGGTGTCCTTCGCCAACTTCTCTTCTATCGGCATCGTAGCCGGTGCGATTAAAGGGTTGAACGAGCATCAGGGCAACGTGGTTTCACGTTTCGGCCTTAAGCTGGTTTACGGCTCTACCCTGGTTAGCCTGCTGTCAGCGGCCATCACAGGCCTGGTTCTTGGCTAACAGCTTTAGAATCGACAAGTTCTAGTCTTAAGACGCCCGATGAAGTTTATCGGGCGTTTTTTATTTGATGCCGATAAAGCATGCGATTCTATTTTTTGAGGAGGACATAGTTATTGCTGGCATGACGCTCAGAAAATCTTACTGCCATTCAAGTATGCGGTTGAAAAGTAAGCTTGCAATGTCTTGCTTTTGGGACAACATCGCGTGGACGTAAATCCGCGTATCCTCTTTGCCAAACGTGGTGCTATAGAGCACTCGGTATCCGTCAGCTGTATTACATTCCCGGTATTTAGCGCACCCAAGAGCTAGCAATTCATCACAGACAGGACTTCCTTCAGGAAAAACACCGGTTTTCTCTTCAAACTCAACCAATGCTCTTTTTATAACCGGTTTCGGGTCAATCTGGTGAGAGCGCAAAAAATACGCGATGGTTTGCATCGTCATTTTCGCGGTCCCTGAATAAATGAAAGTTACCGCTTTCGCAGTCATCAGAGTGAATCCAAGATTTGTTCACGGGAGAAGGTTCGCCCTAGCTCAATATCTTTCTCAGACAGCGTCATAAGCTTGAGCAAAGCAATACTTTCATCCCTGCGCATACGATCTCCGTAGGACTCGATAACATAAGCAGGAAGACCGTTTTGCGTCACAATCAAAGGTTCCGACAGATCGAGCTTGGCGGCATTTTGTTTCAGATAGCTGATAGTTTCTGTTTTCATAATGTCTCCAGCAGTAAATTATTGCCAGTAAAAGACCAAATATAGTCTATATAAAAACTGATAACAACAATTCAGTCCAGAGGTAAAGCCTTAGAATGCAAAAAGCCGACCCTTGGGTCGGCTTTTCAAATGTTGGTGGAGCTAGACGGGATCGAACCGTCGACCTCTTGCATGCCATGCAAGCGCTCTCCCAGCTGAGCTATAGCCCCACAAAAGTGGTACGCGTTAACCGTGCGTTACGGTATTCCCCAACCTTCCTGAGATAAAAGGTTGGTGGAGCTAGACGGGATCGAACCGTCGACCTCTTGCATGCCATGCAAGCGCTCTCCCAGCTGAGCTATAGCCCCAATCCACAATCACGAAATCCTGTGAACGGGGCGCATGATATGAAACCCCAGAAACCCTGTCAACGGCTAAATTGAATTCCTCGATCAAGCGCTGAAAAAGCCGCCAAATCAGCGCGTTTAATGCTAAAAAACCGCCGCTTTGGGTACAAAATAAACCAGCAAGAAAAAAGCCCCGCGAATCGCTTCGCAGGGCTTTGTCGGTTTAGCTGGCAACTAACTGTCAGGCTTGCGCTTCACGCTCGGCAATATAAGCCAACGCCTGATCAATACGCTTGAGGGAGCGAGCCTGGCCGATAGCATGTACGGTCACGTCCATGCCCGGTGACTGGCCAGCGCCAGTCACCGCGACGCGCAGTGGCATCCCTACTTTGCCCATACCCACGCCCAGTTCGTCTGCAGTGCCCTGAATGGCGTCGTGCACGTTCTCTGGCGTCCAGTTGGTAATAGCGGCCAGTTTGGCACGTACGGCCTCCAGCGGCTGGCGTGCGACCGGACGCAGGTGTTTCTTCGCCGCATCGGCGTCAAACTCGCTGAAGTCCTGGTAGAAGTAATGGCAAGACTCAGCCATCTCCTTGAGCGTCTTGCAACGCTCGCCCAGCAGTTTGACCAGATCTTTCAGTTCTGGACCGTTGCGGGTTTCAATTCCCTGCTGCTCAACATGCCATGCCAGATAGACCGCCACTTCTTCCGCTGGCATATGGTTAATGTAGTGATGGTTCAACCACTGCAGCTTTTCGGTGTTGAAGGCGCTGGCGGATTTGTTGATCGCGTCCAGGGTGAAGAACTCTTTCATCTCATCAATAGAGAAGATTTCCTGATCGCCATGGGACCAGCCCAGACGCACCAGATAGTTCAACAACGCCTGCGGCAGGTAGCCATCATCGCGGTATTGCATCACGCCAACGGCACCGTGGCGTTTAGACAGCTTTTTACCGTCATCACCCAGGATCATTGACACGTGGGCATATTCCGGCACTGGTGCGCCCAGCGCTTTCAGGATGTTGATTTGGCGCGGCGTGTTGTTGATATGGTCTTCACCACGGATCACGTGGGTAATTTCCATATCCCAGTCATCGATCACTACGCAGAAGTTATAGGTTGGCGCACCGTCGGTACGGCGAATGATCAGATCGTCCAGCTCCTGGTTGCTGAATTCGATCGGGCCACGGATTTTATCGTCGAAGATGACCGAACCTTCCTGCGGGTTACGAAAACGCACTACGTGTGGCTCATCGGCAGTGTGGCTGCACTGGCTATCGCGGCAATGGCCGTCATAGCGTGGCTTCTCGCCGTTTTCCATTTGCTTCTCGCGCAGCGCTTCCAGGCGTTCTTTCGAGCAATAGCACTTATAGGCCGTTCCCTGTTGCAGCATTTCATCAATCACCGCGTTGTAGCGTTCGAAACGCTTGGTCTGGAAGTACGGGCCCTCATCCCAATCCAGGTTTAACCAGTTCATGCCATCCATAATTGCGTCGATAGCTTCCTGGGTTGAACGTTCGAGATCGGTATCTTCGATACGCAATACAAACTCACCGCCGAAATGGCGGCTGAACAACCAGGAATAGAGCGCAGTACGGGCGCCACCGACGTGCAGATAGCCGGTCGGGCTTGGGGCGAAACGGGTTTTGATTTTCATTGGGTTCACTGCCTTATTACGCAACGCGTGTCAGCGGAGTGCCGACGATTGCTCGGAATGTAAAATAGTGGACGACATTCTACCACTCCATGCTAATTCCTCAACGCCGACGCGCTATCGGCCACTACGCTTTGCGGCCCACTACGCATGATACTGTGCAAAGAATCGTCCTGGTCGGCGATAAATATCGCATCCTGTCTAAATTTGCGGCGAACGATTGAAATCATTTTAAAAACCGTTGACTCACTTTCAACTATCCCTATAATGCGACTCCAACAAGACGGGGTGATTAGCTCAGTTGGTAGAGCATCTCCTTTACACGGAGGGGGTCGGCGGTTCGAGCCCGTCATCACCCACCATCTTGTTAACGCAGTAAGCAATGAGAACAATGAGGGTGATTAGCTCAGTTGGTAGAGCATCTCCTTTACACGGAGGGGGTCGGCGGTTCGAGCCCGTCATCACCCACCATCATTCTCTCATTGGGTAGTATCTGGAAGTCCTGAAGTGGGTGATTAGCTCAGTTGGTAGAGCATCTCCTTTACACGGAGGGGGTCGGCGGTTCGAGCCCGTCATCACCCACCATTTCAGTTTCAGATAGCAGTACACCACATTCGTGGGTCGTTAGCTCAGTTGGTAGAGCAGTTGACTTTTAATCAATTGGTCGCAGGTTCGAATCCTGCACGACCCACCACCATTTAGAAAAAGGCGCCTTTAGGCGCCTTTTTCGCATACGCGCTCCCCATAACAGTACCGTCTCCCTCGCCACATAAGCAAAGAAGGGTCGTGTGGGTGAGAACCTGCGTTCAGGTTCGAGTCTCGCTTGCGAGACAACGGCGGCGGCCGGTCATCCTGCACGACCCACCGTACAGGTGCCAAATGCTCGCCCCCTGCTACTCTTTTGACCTACCTGGCAACCGCCCCCTTAGCCCACGGTGATGTCCCCTCACCCTAACCCTCTCCCACAGGGAGAGGGAACAGTCCGTGCTACCAGTAATATCGCCTTCAACCTGACTATCGGCGGACGCAAACAGCCAGTCTTCCTGAAAAACTAACCTCCCCAAAAACAAAAAAGGGAGCCGAATAATCAGCCCCCTCTTCAAATCAACCGCTCAACCCAAACTCAAGCCGCCAACGTCGCCCCACCATCGATCACAATATCCTGCATCGTGATATGGCTAGCCCGGTCAGACGCCAGGAACAGGATCGCATCGGCAATTTCCTGCGGCTGGGCAATCTTGCCCAACGGGATCCCCAACTTAAACTGGTCCGGGAAACCCTTGATCATATTGCTTTCGCCGTGTTCGTCCTGCCACATCCCGCGCAGCATCGGGGTATTGGTCGAACCGGGGGAAACCAGGTTACTGCGTACACCATAAGGCGCCATTTCCAACCCCACGGTTTGGCACAGGCTGCGCATAGCGGCCTTGGAGGCGCAGTAGGCCGCCATACCAACACGTGGCACATGGGCCGCGTTAGAGGCAATGCTCACGATGGCCCCCTGCTTCTGACGGCGGAACACCGGCAAGGTATGACGGAACAGGTTAAAGGCACCACCGGCGTTCACCGCCATACAGGCCAGCCAGTCCGCATTGCTGGTTTCATCGGTCAGCCCCATGCGCAGAACGCCAGCCCCATTGACCAACACGTCCAACCGCTCATGTTCCGCCAATAAACGCTGGCAAACGCTATCTACCGCATCGGCATCAGTGATATCCAGCACCTCGGTGCGGAACGGATAGTCCAGATCGCCAAAATGCAGATCGAAGCCGATAACCTCGGCCCCGCTCTGTGCAAACGCCAATGCGGTTTGATAACCGATTCCCGCCCCGGCACCGGTCACCCAAACGTGTTTACCGCTAAATTCCTGTTCTCTAGCCATCAGGATTTCCTCTCGGAAAGCAACGCCCACCAGCTATCGATCGTCGGTGATTTGGCCAGCGCGATAAAATCGATATCTTCACGAATTTTACGCCAGCGGGTTGCCAACTCCATGATACGCACCGAGTCCAGGCCGTAATCGATCAGGTTTTCATCATTGCCGATGTCTTCGCTATCTTCATCGAGCAACGGGATAATTTGCTGGCGCAACGCATCGATGCTGGCAATACCAGGGAGCAGATCGGCGGTAGTCACCACCCGACCACAGCGCCCGGCAGTGTAACGCAGGGCCATCAGGTGTTCCTCACGGGAGAAGTCCGCCAGGCCGTCGGCCACCATAAACGGCTTGATGTTACGCATAAAGGCGTCGATAGCCGTGGTCATACAGCCAATATGCGCGTAGACGCCGCAGATAATCAGCTGATCGCGCCCACTTTCTTGCAGGATCTCTTGCAGCGGCGAGCGATGGAACGCGCTGTAACGCCACTTCACCAACACCGTGTCGTCAGCATCCGGTGCCAATTCGCTGACCACCGCCTGCTGCTCTGGGTGCTTGTTCAGCCCCGGCCCCCACATATCATTCAACAAGGCACGGTCTTCATCACTTTGTTGATTAGGCTGCGCGGTATAAAACACCGGGATGCCCTGCTGCTTGCAGTAGCGACGCAGAGCGGCGATGTTTTCGACCACCTGTTTGATCAGCGGGCTGTCTTCCCCCCAGAAATTGAGGAAATATTGCTGCATGTCGTGGATCAGCAGTGCCGCGCGCTGTGGCTCGAAGGCCCAGTTAACCTTGTTAACCGGCAGTTCGCTCGGCGTTGGCAACGCATAATCATTAAGTTTAGGGATCGCCATGACTTACTCTCCTTTGGCCTGAGCCAGTTGTTGCGCTTCCAGGCGTTCACGCAGCAGTTTTTTATCGACTTTACCGACCGGGGTTAACGGTAGTGACTCCACCTGAATAAAGCGGTCGGGTAATTTAAATTCGGCCACGCCCTGCTCACGCAGATGGCGGCGCAGTAACACGGGTTTGACGGCCTCGTGAGCGATGACAAAGGCGCAGCTTTTTTCACCCATCAGATCGTCCGGCATCGACACCAGCGCGGCGTTAATCACCGCCGGGTGGCGCAGCAGCAGGTTTTCAATTTCTTCTGCAGCAATCTTTTCGCCACCGCGGTTGATTTGGTCTTTCTGCCGCCCTTGTACCTGCACATAACCGTCCGCCGTCAGGCTGATCAGATCGCCGGAACAGTAGAAACCGTTCTCGTCAAAGGCTTCGGCATTATGCTCAGGGCTTTGGTAATAGCCGCGGAAGGTGTATGGCCCACGCGTCATCAAACGGCCCGTTTCCCCTACCGGCAGCGGATTACCTTGTTCATCTGCCACCCACAGCTCATCGTCCGGACACATTGGCGTGCCTTGGGTGGCGAGAATGTGTTGGTCGTCGTCATCCAGCAATGTGTAGTTCACCAGCCCTTCGGCCATGCCAAACACCTGCTGCAACTGGCAGCCGATCTCATTGCGTATGCGGGCCGCCAGGGTTTCCCCCAATTTGGCTCCGCCGACCTGCAGCAGCGCCAGGCTGGCTAACGGCTGATTGCTGCCCCACTCTTCGATCGCCTGTAACCACAAGGTAACCGCAGGCGGCACCAACGCGGTGACCGTGATCTGATGCTGTTCGATCAGTTTGAAACATTGGGCAGCCGCAGGATCGCTGGCAAATACCACCAGACCGGCACCATAGAACACCCCCAACACGCCCGGAGAGCTCATTGGGTAGTTGTGGGCCACCGGTAATGCACACAGATAGCGGGTAGCACTGTCAAAACGGCAAATCTCTACGCTGCGGCGAATGCTGTAGTAATAATCGTTATGGGTGCGCGGGATCAGCTTCGGCGTACCGGTGCTGCCACCGGAAAGCTGGAAAAACGCCACCCGATCGGCGGCCGTTGGCGTCGGTTCAAAAGCACCTGGATCCTCTTCCAGCCAAGCAGCCAACGCCTGTTCACCTTCGGCCTGATTACGCAGCCCAACCACCCGTAGCGAAGGATGCTGTTCTCTGAACGTATCCAGGAACTGCTCCTGCGCGAACAGGGCATGTTCGCGATCGGCAATCAGCAGCGCAGGCTTGATTTGACTGGCATAGGCGTTCAGTTCGCTACGCTGATGGCTGAACAAGGCATTCACCGGCACCACGCCGATTTTCAACAAGGCAAAGAACACCACATAGAATTCAACCACGTTGCCTAGTTGAACCAACGCAGTATCACCGGATTGTAGCCCGCGCCGTAACAGGGCGGCGGCTAGACGATCGGAAAGCCGTTCCAGTTGGCGATAGCTTAAGCTGCGTTGCGGGTCGATCATGGCAATAGCGTCGTTATCTGCCTGACGGGACAAGATGTCGGTCAACGGTCGATCGATCCAATAGCCGCGTTCGCGGTAACGGCGCGCGAACTCTTCAGGCCAGGGGGTAAAAGCAATAGTCATGGGGGACTCTTTATCCTTGATTAAGGCCAAACGCACGCAGAATGGTGCTGAGTTTGGTACCAGTTTCGTGCCATTCGGACTGCGGGGAAGAGTCCTGCACGATGCCCGCACCGGCAAACAGGCGTACCTGATTACCCTTCACGGTGCCGCAACGGATGGTGACGACCCATTCTCCGTTGCCCTCGGCGTCACACCAGCCGACGATGCCACCAAACAGCTGCCGGTCAAACGGCTCAAGCTGTTCGATGAGATCGCGAGCTGCCAGCGTTGGGGTACCGCATAATGCCGGCGTAGGGTGCAACAGGCAGGCCAGCGACAGGGCATTCTCTGCCCGATCGGCTACTTCACCGTCGATTGGCGTCGAAAGATGCCACAGCGTGGTGGTACTGAGCAGTTCGGGGGTTGCGGGAATATTCAAATGACTGCAACGCCCAGCCAAGACCTGGCGCATGCCTTCGGTCACGATCTGGTGTTCATAGCGGTCTTTACCCGAAACCAACAGTTGTTCGCTGACGGCCCGATCCCGCAGCGGATCTGTTTCGCGCCGAGCCGAACCCGCCAGCGGGTTGGAATGGAACTGGTCGCCAAATTTACGCAGCAGCAGCTCCGGGCTGGCTCCCACCAATGCCCCCTCTGCCAGCGGCACGTGGAAATGGAAGCCGTGCGGATTCTGGGCAATGATGCGCGCCATCAGCGCTGCGTGGTCTACCGGCTTGCTGGTTTCAATGTCCAACAGGCGGGCGAGCACTACCTTGTCCAATCGATCACCGCTAGTTGCCTGTACGGCATCGCTAACCATCTGCATAAACTGCGGCTGCGCTGGCAGCTCGGTTTGGCGGACAATCTCAGGGATCGGTCCAGCAGCAGGCGCTAAGCTGGTCAGCAGGGTTTCACGATCGAACCATTGCGTCTGTTGCGGGATAAACAGTGACGAGGGTTGACGAGTATCGAAAGGGATTGCGCCGCACAACAGCGGATCCTTGATGCCTGCCTTGCGGGCCTGCGCAAATGCCTGCTGTATCGCCTGCTGGAATTGGCCCTGCAGGTCATCGCCATCAACCGCTGGCAAGGTGATGCGGGCAAAGCATCCCTGGGTGCTCAGACTGCGAAAAGGCGAGGTAAAAAAGAAACCTGAAGTCGGGGATATTGTGGCGGCCTGTGCCAGATCTACACCCTGTTGCAGGTCCTTTTGCGCAGCGCCCTTAACGGCTACGTCCATAGGTACTTCCTCTTGTTTCATTAACAATAACCAATATAATAATGATTATCATTTGTATTGCATCCGCGATAAAGTACCTGCCAGAACTGACCATGTCAATAAACGTAACCTCTTCTGCTAACCCACATTAACGGTTAAACTTGGTGGTTTCTGACCAATGAATGATAAACATTCGGATTAAAAGGATCTCACCGATGTCAATCCCCCTGCGGCTCAGCCTGGCGCTGTTTGGCCTGCTGGCGTTGAGCGTTGCCCAAGCCGAGACTCAAGCCTGGCCGCGCAGTATCGAAACCTCACACGGCGTTATCACCCTTAAACAACCTCCACAGCGCATCGTCTCCACCAGCGTGACGGTCACCGGTACGCTGTTGGCGATCGACGCCCCGGTGATCGCCAGCGGAGCCACCAGCCCAAACAACCGGCTATCGGATCGGCAGGGCTTTTTCCACCAGTGGGGAGAGATTGCGGCCAAACGCGGAGTGAAGCGGTTATATATTGGTGAACCCAACGCCGAGGCGATCGCCGGTGAGGCACCTGACCTGATTGTAATGTCCGCTACCGGGGCCGACTCTGCGGTGCGCCTGTACGATCAACTCTCGGCCATCGCTCCGGTGCTGGTGGTGAACTACGACGATAAAAGCTGGCAGGAACTGGCCAACATCCTCGGCGTAGCGACCGGCCATGAAGCACAAGCGGAAAAGATCGTCAGCGAGTTTGATCGCCGTGAGAAAATGCTAAAACAGCAGATGACATTGCCACCACAGCCCATAACGGCACTGGTATTTCGCAGCGATGGCAAGAATGCCAACCTGTGGACCGCAGACTCATCCCAAGGGCAACTGCTGCAACAGCTAGGCTTTACCCTGGCCACTTTGCCACCAAAACTCAACGCCAGCACCAGCCAAGGGGCGCGTAAAGATATCGTCCAACTTGGCGGTGAAAACCTGGCAGAAGGCTTGAATGGGCAAACGCTGCTGTTATTCGCCAACGATGAAAGTGATGCACAGCGGCTGATGAGCAACAGTTTCCTGGCTCATCTGCCAGCGGTGGAGAATAAGCGGGTTTACCCATTGGGGAACGACACCTTCCGCCTGGATTATTACAGCGCCAGCAACTTGCTGACGCGTCTGGAAAAGCTGTTTATTTCTCCGTAGCCGCAACGGTGGGTTGGAGTTTATCGCTCTGCCCGCCCATGCTCACGTTGCGCAAACCACGCATGGCAAACGCCAGCACCACGGCCAGCAGTGCCGCACCAAAACCGAAGCTGATAGAGCTCATCGCTGGCAGCATAAATGCCCCCATCGCGCCGAGCAGCAAGGCACCAAGCGCATCCCCTACTACGTTCTGCGCTGTCCACAGGCCGTTAATCCGGCCCAGAAACGCGTCCGGCGTCAAGTTCTGTATCAGGCCATATTGCAGCAGCGAGTTCAGCGCGCTGAGGTAGCCAAACACCACCAGGCACAACAGCGCCATACCGTACCAAGGCATCAGGCCAAACAGCCCCACGGCCACGAAAGCCGCTATCGCCGTTATCAACATCATCCAGCCCGGCCGTGCCACCTGAGCCACCCGGCCACTGGTAAATGCGCCAATCGCCGCCCCTAATGGCACCGCCGCATACATGATCCCCAGGCTCTGGGTAGTGACCTGCCACATACCGGAGATGGCCGGATATAACACTCGCACCGCGCTGGCCATGGTCATCAACGCACCAATCAGCGCTACCATGCCAATCACCTTGTTTTGGAACAAGAAGGTGAAGCCGCCGATCAGCGCCCGCAACGGATGTTCACGAGGCTGTGGCGGCGGTGGCAACTGAGGCAATTTTAATAGCGGGATCAAAGTGATCAACGTACCCAAGGCCGCCAGCGCATAGTTCCAGCTGATACCCGCCCCGGCGATCACCAGCCCGCCGATAGCGGGAGACAGGATCGATCCAAAGCGTACGGT
Source organism: Serratia sp. NCCP-200 (assembly GCF_059697885.1). Classification (NCBI taxonomy): domain Bacteria; kingdom Pseudomonadati; phylum Pseudomonadota; class Gammaproteobacteria; order Enterobacterales; family Yersiniaceae; genus Serratia; species Serratia sp. NCCP-200. Next base: position 386,641 of record NZ_BAAKUJ010000001.1, on the reverse strand, counting down.
CAACATGCTGATGGCCCCGGCCTGCACGATATTCTCACGGCCAACGATCGCCGGTGTCGCCGCCAGCAACGCCGTCACGCCTACCGCACCAAAAAATCCGTCCCATACTGCTAGCAGATAAATCGCCGTTAGCGAAGGTGCAGGCAGCGCAGCATTGAGGCACAACCCCAGAAAGCCCACACCGCAGGTTGAGCGCGCAAACAGGATCAACCGACGGCGTTCATAGCGATCGGCCAGCACCCCGCCCATCAGCAAACCGGCAAACATTCCGCCGCCCGCCAGGGTCACCGCAAGCCCAACCAACAGAGTTGACCCAGTCAGCGCCTGGATCTGCACCGGAATGGCGATCGCCATCAGGCCCAATGCCAGGATCGAAATAAAACGGGCGCAGAATACGGCACGAAAAGCGGGGTTGGTCCTAAGTAGGCTAAAATCGAGCAAAATAGAGGGTTTATTCATTTTGTTATCACCACAACTTATATCCTTGATCTTCCACAAACAACGACACGATATTCGAGAGGCTCAGCGCTAGTGCTGGTCAGGCTGCCATGCTACCATAGATAAATACAATCAATAATGATAATAGATATCATTGATATTCAGTTAATAATGGGCTGTCATGTTCCGGCTTACACCTAATTGCTCTCCTCCGCTTCCTGACCGCAGGGGCACTCTGTTTATGGGGTTATCCCGCTCCTTCTGGCTGCGTCTGTTTGGCCTGCTGTGCGCCTTTGTCGTGCTGTTGCTGGTGATGATGCTCAGCCTGTCGCTGGGGGCTAAATCCATTCCTTTCACTAACGTCGTTGCCGCGCTGAATGGCCAATGCAGCGGCGCAGACTGCGTCATCATTACCGAAGCACGCCTGCCACGCACGCTGATCGGCGTGTTGGCTGGCATCGCACTTGGGCTGGCTGGCGCGCTGATGCAAACCCTCACCCGCAACCCGCTGGCAGACCCTGGTATCTTGGGGGTTAACTCCGGAGCCGGTTTCGCCGTGGTGTTGGGCATTACCTTCTTTGGTGCGACCGACGTCAGCCAATATCTGTGGTTCGCCTTTGCCGGTGCGCTGTTTGCCTCGCTGTTGGTGGCGCTGGTAGGCGCAATGGGCGGCAGCCGCGTTAATCCTGTACGCCTGACGCTAGCCGGGGTGGCGCTGGCCGCCGTGTTGGAAGGGATGACCACCGGCATCGCTCTGCTCAATCCTTTGGTGTTCGATCAGCTGCGTTTTTGGCAAGCTGGCACACTGGACATTCAGAATATGGCGGTAGTGCGCAGCGTCGCATTGCCAATCCTGCTGGGCACGTTGATTACTCTGTGGCTTAGCAAGGCGTTGAACAGCTTAAGTATGGGGAGTGAGCTTGCAGCGGCGCTCGGCACCGGAATTATTCGCACCCAACTGCTTGGCCTGTTAGCTATTACGCTGCTGTGTGGCGGAGCTACCGCCGCCGTTGGTCCTATTGCCTTTGTCGGGCTGATGATGCCCCACATTGCCCGGCGGCTGGCGGGGTCAGAACTCAACTGGATGCTGCCCTGGACGCTGGTTTTAACGCCGATCCTGCTACTGAGCGCTGATTTACTGGGCCGCTTTCTGGTCGCGGGGGAACTGCGGGTCTCCATCGTACTTTCCCTGATCGGCGCGCCGATGTTGATTATGTTGGTGCGCCAGCGCCGTATGTTCCGGCGGGGAGGATAAGATGAGCCTGTTGGTTTCCCGCCAAATCCTTACCAAAAAACCGTTTCGGCTAGCGCGTCCTTTGGCGACTGCCCTGCTGTTGTTATTCGCCTGCCTTGCGCTGGCGGTTTATGCCCTCGGTTCTGGTACCTTGCAACTCAGCGCGGCGCAGGTGATCGACGCGCTACGCGGCGAAGGTCCGACCAATCTTGCGGTGATCGTCACCCAGTGGCGTTTGCCTCGCGTCGCTATGGCGTTACTGTTGGGGGCGGCGCTCGGCCTGAGCGGTGCGATTTTCCAGTCATTATTGCGTAACCCACTCGGCAGCCCTGACGTTATTGGTTTCAATACGGGAGCCTATAGCGGCGTGCTGGTCGCCATCGTGCTGTTTAACAGCAGCGTTATCGGCATTACCTCTGGGGCGTTGGCCGGTGGCCTGCTTACCGCCGGGGTAGTTTATCTATTGGCCTGGAGTAACGGGGTAGAAACCTTCCGCCTGATTATTGTCGGGATTGCCGTTCGCGCCCTGCTGCTGGCCGCCAATACCTGGATGATTATCAGCGCCTCGTTGGAAGCGTCTATGACCGCCGGACTGTGGAATGCCGGTTCCCTCAACGGCATCACCTGGGCGAAAAGCCTGCCGGTGCTGGCGGTACTGCTGCTGGCGTTACTGGTATTGCTGACATTGACAAGGCGTATGCGGCTGCTGGAAATGGGAGATGACACCGCCTGCGCGCTCGGCGTTGGGGTTGAACGCTCCCGGCTAATGCTGTTGCTGGTCGGCGTGATACTAACCGCTGCCGCCACCGCCGTGGCCGGGCCGATTTCCTTTATTGCTCTGGTCGCCCCACAAATCGCCCGCCGCCTGTGCGCCAATCAGCATGTCTTGCTGCTCACCGCGCTGACCGGTGCCTTATTATTGCTGGCGGCCGATGTGGCAGCGCAGCGCCTGTTTATGCCTTATCAGTTGCCGGTCGGCGTATTGACCGTCAGCATCGGTGGCATCTATCTGATTTGGTTACTAATCCGTGAGTCACGAAAAAAATGAATGCTGAAACCCCGTTAACCGCACCATTGCGTGCCGAAAACCTGACGCTGAGCTACGACAAGAAAATCGTCGCACGCGATCTTTCAGTGTCTATTCCTCACGGCGAACTGACGGTCATTATCGGGCCAAACGCCTGCGGTAAATCCACGCTGCTGCGCACCCTTAGCCGCCTGATGCAACCCCGGGCGGGCTCAGTATGGCTGAATGGCCGACAAATCCGCGAATATCCCACCAAAGAAGTCGCACGCCAACTGGGCCTGTTACCGCAAAGCTCAATTGCCCCAGGTGATATCACGGTGTTCGATCTGGTTGCCCGTGGCCGCTACCCTCATCAGAGCCTGTTCAGCCGCTGGCGCGACGAAGATCAGCAGGCAGTGGAACAGGCCATGCGCTCAACCGGCGTGGCGCAGTTGGCCGATCAACCCGTCGACACCCTTTCCGGTGGCCAACGCCAGCGGGTGTGGATCGCCATGGTGTTGGCCCAGCAAACGCCGCTGCTGCTGCTGGATGAACCGACCACCTGGCTGGACATCACTCACCAAATCGATCTGCTGGAACTGCTGCGCCAGTTGAATCGGGTGAATCATTACACGCTGGTGGTGGTGCTGCACGATCTCAATCATGCCTGCCGCTATGCCACCCATCTGATCGCCATGCGCGACGGCAAAGTGGTGGCCGAGGGGGCACCAAAAGACATTGTGACGCCGGAATTGATCGAGGAAGTTTACGGGTTGAAGTGCGTGATCATCGACGATCCTGTCTCGCATACGCCGCTGGTGGTGCCATTGGGGAAATAGCGGCCAGCAAACTCACGATGAAAAATCAGGCCACCGGCTGATAGCCGATGGCTCTACTGAGACTTCATCACCGTGAGCTGTTACTAACTATGGCCGTGCAAGGTTGAAAAACCGTTACGCAGGTAGCCACAGCCGTGCTCCATTTACTTGGCAGGTTCGACATCCAATACCGTTACGTTATAGACCATGGTCGATCCCGGCAGGATATCAGGGGGCAGACCTTTATCGCCGTAAGCCAAGCTTGGCGGGACGACCATCGTGATACTGCCGTGATTTTGCAGCTTCGAGATCGCCGTTCTGAATATCGGTGGATAGCTGCTCAGTAACTGGGTGACCGAGGTGCCTGCCGCCTGCATATCCTTGACGACTTTACCGTTAATCAGGCTCTCTTTTACCGCCACGCTGACCATGTTGTTCGCGCCAATAGTTCCTTTACCGACCTTATCGATCCGGTAAAAGTAACCTAAAGCCTCTTTCCTCACCTGTTTTTGCTTGGCGAACTGCTCGATGTAAGCTGCCCCTGCCTTTTCGGTGTCCAACTTTTGCTGCTGTGAATTACGTTGCACCAACTTTTCGCTGGCATCCAAGGCCTTGTCGATCTGCTCCGGTTGCAGCTTGAGCTTGCCCGCGAAGGTATCTTGCACCCCCGCCAGCGCCAGACGGCTATCCACTTCAACTCCCTGGGCCGCTCGCTGTTTGAGCAAGGCCAACATGTCTTCTGCCAGGGAACTGCCGATGGCATAATCACGGATCTCACGCTCTGACTTCGGCTCGATGATTTCTCGTGGCTGCGTAGCCAGCTGTTGCTGCAGCCGGCTGTTTTCCGCCTGTTGCTGTTCGTTGGCTACTTTCAGCATCGTCAGCTGGTTGTGCAGGCTTTCGTCCAGCGCAAGCTGCAAGATGGGTTTAGCTTCAGTCTTCGCCGATAGCTCGGCCAACGCCTTTTTCGCTTGCTCGGCCTGTTGACGGCTGTCGTTCAACTCTGCCTGCAACGCCTTGTTTTCTTCGCTATTATCGGTGTGTGCTTTGGCCAGAGCAGCCAACTGCTTCTGCAACGCCGAACTCTGTTGGCGGCTTTGGTCCAGCGCCTGCTGTAGCCTACCGTTTTCGTTGGAGTTTTCACCTTTAGCCGTCGCCGCGGCCACCATATCCTGCTGCATCTGCTCCGTCGCCTGCAAATTCTCCTGCAAGGTCTTTTTCAACTGGCTAACCTCGGCGCGAGCATCCGCATCCTGCCGTGCTGCCTGACGCAGTTGCTGCAGCTCTTGGTCCCGTTGGGCAAGGGCAGCATTTAACTGTTTGATTTGTGCTTGCAGGGACGCTGACTCGCGGGTCTTGGTATTGGTGGAGGGTTTACTCACTTTCCTTTCTGCAGGAGGGCTGATCTCATTGAGTTGTGAAGGGCTCAACAACAACAACGCCGGAGCCTCGCTCTCTTGGCTGGTGATCGCTTCCAAGGCATTGATGGTGCTGGCTCTGTCATCCTTGAGTTGCTCTGCACCCAATGCGCAGCCCACCGGCAACGTCAGGCTCAAGGCCAAACCATACTTTAACCCCAACTTCATTTCACGCTCTCCATTTTGCGGATCAGTCCGTTAAGCAAGTCCTGCCCGATCTGTGTGCACAACTGATTGGTTTTATATTTATACAGTGCGTCTACCGTATTTTTGGTCAATGCGTTCACATCACCGCGTACCCCGCTGTAAAACGAGGCGTTGGCCAGCAGACTGTCAAAATTAGCCTTCCTGACGGCATAGGTCCGAGGACTAACGGTTTGCAACGCGGCAAGATCGCTCTGACACCTGCTTATAGGCGTCGGTTCTTGCGGGGATGGCGGAGTTTCAACGACAACAGGCGTAGGCTCCGCAGTCGGTGTGACAGACGAGGTGACCGGGCGTTCATTCGCGCAGCCAGCCATCAGCAGGACATTGCTGATGATCAGACAGGCAAGCAGTGGCTGCCGGTATCCACGGGTTTTCTGTAGCTGTTTCAAATTTTATTCCTTCCTGACTGGATAATGTCCGTCACCGCTGCCTGTGCGCACGCGGATCGCCTCCATTGACGGGCAATATTGCTATTGCCCGGTTGGGATGATAAGACAGGTCATACTTGGTGGCAACAGCAACAGGGCAAGTGCCGCGTTAGATCTCCTGCCACTTATCGCAGACACTCTACCAGGAAATTTTTTTTCAACGAGGACGGCTCACCGTCGTTTTTAACCTGCAGTTTGCACATGGCATTACAGTTACAGTGCCCGCAATACCCGGTTTAACAAGGGGCCCAGCACCTTGAACGAAGCCGGTGAAACGATATCAACATGCGCACAATCCAGCTCAAACACCTGCAACGCGTCGACATATTCCGCCCAGGTCTGCTGCACATCCATGCCTGGTTGCAAGGTGCGCTTGGCCACAAACAGCGTCGCTTGCCCCTGGAAATGCGCCGTATGGGTGTGAGACAACAGCCTGACCGAATCCGCATAGTTGGCTTCGATATTGTCAAACATCGCGACACGCGCCTCGCCCAGCGCAGGATCGAGCGTATCTTCTGATACCGCCAGGAACTGCTCGCGCTCGCGCTGTACCTCTTTGAGCACGTTGTCGTCCAGCATCACGTCCCAGTTCTGGGTTTCTGGCGGATAGGTATCCAGCAAGCCAAGGAAAGCCACCTCCTCCCCACGCGCCTGCAAACGCGCTGCGATACCTTGAGCCAACGTTCCCCCCAAGGAGTAACCGATAAAGTGATACGGGCCGTGTGGCTGTACCTGTAATACCGTGGCCAGATGCGCATCGCAGACCTGATCCATATCCTCACCCAGAGCCAATGGGCCATCCGGGCGTGGAGACTGAATGCCCACCAGCGACCAATGCTGATCGATATAACGCGGCAGCACGCTGAACTGCCAGGAGAAACCGGAAGCCGGGTGTAGGCAGAACAGCGTTGGGCCTTCGGTAACGCGCAGCGGCAGCACGCTGTCAAAACCGCATTGATCGGCCTCTTCCTGCGTACGTTCTTCCGCCAATAGCTGAGCCAGTTGCTCTACTTTCGAAGCGACCATCACCTGGCCAACCGACACCGCTTTACCCAGATCGCGCCGCAACTCGGCGGCCAGGCGCATCGCCAGCAATGAATGCCCGCCCAAGGCGAAGAAATCGTCATCGGCAAATACCTGCTCGCGCTGAAGTAAACGAGCGAAAACGGCAGCAATTTCGCTTTCCAACCCGGGTTCCGGCTCGCGTCCGGCCTTTCCAGCCCCTGTTTGCGGCTGTGGTAAGGCTTTGCGATCGAGCTTGCCGTTGGCGCTAAGCGGCAACTCGGCCATTTCAACCAGGGCGATCGGCACCATATGCGGCGGCAAGCGATCGGCTAGCGCAGCACGTAGGGCTTCGCTATCCAGATGCACGCCGGGTTGCGGGACCAGATAACCCACCAGTTGCCGGGCATCGCCTCCCATCGCATCAACGACCATGCCCTCCAATACCAAGGCATGAGCCACCGCCTGACTCACGCCCGGCAATGACAGCAGGGCGTGGTCGATCTCACTGAGTTCAATCCGCTGGCCGCGAATTTTCAGCTGATCGTCGCTGCGGCCCAGATATTCTACCGCGCCGTCTGGCAGCCAGCGGGCGACGTCACCGGTGCGATACATCCGGCCACCGTTGCCCTGCGGATCGGCGACGAAGCGGCTGGCGGTCAGGTCCGGCCTGGCCAGATAACCATGAGCCAGCTGCACGCCGGTCAGATATAGATCGCCAGCTACACCCGGTGGCACTGGGCGTAAGCGAGCGTCGAGAATACGTAAACCGGTATTCCACACCGGCAGCCCGATAGGGACATTAGCACCGGTGACAGCAGCAAGGGCGTCACCATAGGCCGGATGCCAGGTCACATCCACCGCCGCCTCGGTAGGGCCGTAGAGGTTATGCAACGGCACCTGAGTGCGGCTCTGCCACAGGCGGCACAGCTCTGCCGGTAACGCTTCACCGCTGCAGAACACCTGACGCAGTGGCTGGCAATGGGCGATGGCGGTTGTGCTGTCCAAGGCACCAACGAAGGCCGCCAGCATCGAAGGAACAAAGTGCATGGTAGTGACTTTATGCCGATCGATTAGCGTTTGCAGTTGCTGAGGGTCGCGGTGCGCCTCCGGCGGAGCCATCACTAGCTGCGCGCCCACTATCAATGGCCAGAAGAATTCCCACACCGAGACGTCAAAGCTGCACGGCGTTTTTTGCAGCACCACATCATCTGCCGCCAGCGGGTACTGGTGCTGCATCCACAATAAACGGTTAACGATGGCCTGATGCCCAACCAGCACGCCCTTTGGCCGCCCGGTTGAGCCGGATGTAAAGATGATATAAGCCGGATGATGTGGCGTCGGGCCTTGGATCACGCTCGGTGCAGCAGCGGTGGCTACCAGTGGCGCATCGTATAACAGCACTTCCCCCTGCCCCACAAAACGCGCCTGTTGGGAAGCATCGGTGATAATCAGGCGTGGGGCCGCGTCTTCCAGCATCATGCTGAGGCGCTCATCGGGATAGCCGGTATCCAGTGGTAAATAGGCCGCTCCCGCTTCCACTATCGCCATTAACGCCAGCGACAGGAAGACCGAACGCGGCAATGCCACCGCCACGATGTCGCCCGGCTGCACACCCTGAGCCACCAAACGCTGGGCCAAGGCGATCACCTGTTCGCGAGTTTCGCGGTAGTTGAACCGGTGGTGCTCATCTGCCAGCGCCGGGGCATTCGGGGTCTTTTTCGCCTGCTCGGCCAGCAGACCGCTGAGGGTCTGGGCTGCCACCGGATAAGCGGTGTCGTTCACCTTGGCCAGCAGCGCATGATCTTTTTCACTCAACAAATCGGCTTCGCTCACCGGCAATGTCGGTTGTGCCGCAAACTGCCGCAGCAGCAGCGGCAAGCGCTGTAAGTGCTCCGTCAATTCGGCCAACTGATAACGCTCGGCATTGGCTAATAGCTCAATCTTCAGCGTGCCAGCCTCGTCGATAAACAAGGCGATTTCCAAATCACGCACCGGGCCAGAGGCCAGGTCGTGGGTGATCCCTTTGATACCGGCAAAATCGAGCTGGTAGTCGAACATCTTGAAGTTGAAGACTGTGCCATACAGCGGCTGACTGTCGCCAATACGCCCCAGATCGCGCTGTACCTGCTCAGCATCATAGCGCTGATGGCGGCGGGCAAACTTCAGTTCACGGCTGATTTGTGCGGCGATATCGGCCAGCGTTGCCTGCGGCGCGACGTGCATCTCCACCGGCAATACGTTAATCACCGGCCCGGTGGCACAAAGCGCAGCCGAACCCATGCGGCGCATAAAAATAAACCCGGCGCTGTAGCGGGTTTGCCCTGTCAGACGAGCCACCCACACGGCCACCAGCGCCATCGCCATATCGGCTGCGCTGAGCTGCTGTTGCTGGCCCAGACTGACCAGTGGCGCAAGATCCTGCGCGGCACAGCACTGTGCCAAGCGGTGAATACGCGTCGAAGGTGCCTGCCCGGCCAACGGTTGCGGGCATAGGGTGGCTGGCACGGGCAACTGCCGTGCCTTGTTCAACCAAAAATCGGCATCGCGCTGATAACCAGGGGATTGCTGATACTGCTGATATTCCGCCACCACATCGCTAAAAGGCGTGAACGGCGTCGGTTCTGGCTGCTCGTGCTGATATAGGCGGGTATAAATATTGGCGATACGGCGGGCGATGGCGGTAAAGCTGAAGCCATCGACCACCAGATGATGGTAACGCTGATACCAGAACCAGCGATCGTCGGCCAGACGCATCAGGATATGGCGATACAGCGGTTTGCCGCTGCTCACCCGTAATTCGGCACCAAGGTCGATCTGCATCAGCGCGTGGGCCGCCGCCTCAGCATCCGCCGAGTCGCTTAAATCAATCCATTCCGGCGCAGCCAACGGCATCGTGGCGTCGTAATACTGCATCGGCACACCGTCACGCTCAACGAAACGCAGCCTTAAGGTATCCACTTCGGCCAGGCCCAGTGAGATCGCCCGTAACAGGTGGTCTTTATCCAGCGGGCCATTCAGTTCGATATAATGGGCGACCGCATAGGCATTGCCGTACGGTGAAATTTGATCGGCAACCCAAATACCGGGCTGCGCCGCCACCAATGGCAACTCAACGGTAACCTGTTGCCCGGTGGGTAAAATAGAGGTTTCTGACACGACGTTCGCTCCTGTTGTCGGTTCTTGCTGCGTCTCCATCACGCCTTACGCAGTGATGCGGGCCGCATATCCTGCCAATTCTGTTCTAGCCAGTTGACGCAGTGCTCCCGGGAAGCCGGGCCAAAAACGCTGACCCAACCGACCGGGATGGCGCTGAAATCCGGCCACAGGCTGTAAAGCAGTTCTTCATTACGCAGGACGTAGCAAATTTGCTGCTCGTCATCGAACGGGTTTAAGGTTTCCATTACTTGCTCCTTAAGCATGAAGAGGGTTGGCGGACGGCTTCAATTCGGCACGGCGGTTGACCAGCTCCGACCAATGCGCTTGCAGACCATCGAGTAAACCGCCGCGCCAACACAACGCATCGTGCCCGCCCTCCACCAGCCGATACTGCACCTGATGCCCGGTTTCACTTAACAGGGCCGCCATACGGTCATTCACCCGGTGGACCAGCTTTTCATGCGCCCCGGCCTCTAAAAACACCTTCAGCTTGCCATGCGCACCTAACTGCCCGTCTTCTACCTGGCGGATCAACCAGCAGGCATCCTCGGGCACGGTGGGCAGTTGCAACATATCGCGGCGTGGCCACCAGAACGAGCCGGACTGGCTGATGGTGGCACCAAAATATTCCGGCCAGCGCAGGCCAGCATAGAGCGAGCCCAAGCCACCAAAGCTTTGCCCTGCAACTACGGTGTTGGCAGCCTCACGGCTATGCGGGGCCCATTCGGCCAATTGCGGTAATAACTCTTCCTGTAGGGCCAACCAAAACTCATCGTTGCAGGTCAGTTCCCGCGCGCGGTGTTGCTGGTCGATCACGTCGATCAGCATATAGACCGCCTCCGGCAGTTGGCCAGTGCGCGTCAGTTGCATCAGCGGATCCCAGACCGGCATCTGATTGGCCCAGAATTGGCCGTCCAGCAAAATAGCCAATGGCCGCGCCGCCGGGTTACTTTCACCGGTGGAGTAGATCCAGACGTGGCGGGAGGTTCCCAATCGCTGGCTATGCCAGGTATGCCGTTGCAGTTTGGCAGGCGGTGCTGGCGTACAGCGGCCGCTGGTCACGGCATAGTTGTCAAAGTCCCGCCAGGCCGGTTGTTGGGGAGCCTGTGGCATATGCAAGCCGGAAAGCGTGTGCCCCCCTACGCCAGGCCAGGCGCGGTAAGGATTAAGCAGATCGTGAGTTGCGTTGGCAAACACCTGGTGCCACCAGTGGCGAATAGAAAGCATGTTGGCGTGGGAATTGTCCCCCTGCGGTTCGAAGGGACGATCCTCCATGCAGGGGATAAAGCAGTAGCTGCCGCGCCAGTCGCCTTGCAGCTCGGTTTGCCAATACCAGACGTCCGAACCTGCAAGCCGTTGCAGGCTCTGCGGGGGCGACGCTTGGTGATGATCGGTGAGGCAATTGATATGGATCCAGACTCGTTGATAAGCCGAGGTCAGTTCACCGCCCTGAGGGTCGCGCCACAAGAACGTCACCTTCCATCGCCCATTATCCTGCAGTTCCACCAAGGGGGTACCACGCCGGGCGATATCCAGCCACCAACCGTGGCTCCCTGCATGCTTGCTCGCCAATAACGTACTGCTTGCTGGTTGTTGTTCAGTTTTCAAAACGCCCACTCATTGTGTTGTTGGCAAGGCACGCCGTGCGACTCACCGGTTCCCAAATGCCAAACGGCACAAGGAATACTATTGATAATTATTTGCATTTGCAATAGTGTATACAAGCTCGAAATAGAGCGGGCATTCTTCAACAGGGATGGATGCCGAATTATTGAGCGGGATCTTGCTGCCAGTCAGCCTGGCCTCCGGGTTTCGTTACTATTTTCGACTACACAATAAAACTACAACAAACCGTTCCGTTACCGGTTGTCACACAGCGCCGCATCAGGAAGGGTTGTTAGGTAGGAACCTCAAAATGAATCGGAAGTTATCTCGTTATTCTTTAGCCACACTCATCGGGTTAGGATTGGGCACATCTGCATTTTCCGTTACGGTCAATGCCGAGCAAACGGCCACCACCTCAGACAGCGCCGCGCTGGCTGAGAAAAGTAAAAAAGAATCCGCCTCTGAAGATGTCATCGTTGTCACCGCCGCCAAACAAAACCTTCAAGCTCCCGGCGTTTCCACCATCACTGCCGAAGAAATCAAACGACGCCCTCCCGCTCGTGATATCAATGAGCTAATCCGTACCATGCCGGGGGTCAACCTGACCGGTAACTCCACCAGCGGCCAGCGGGGCAACAACCGCCAGATCGATATCCGCGGTATGGGGCCAGAAAATACCCTGATCCTGATCGACGGTAAACCAGCCAGCAGCCGTAACTCGGTGCGCCAAGGCTGGCGCGGCGAGCGTGATACCCGTGGCGATACTGCCTGGGTGCCACCAGATATGATCGAACGTATCGAAGTGCTGCGTGGCCCAGCGGCTGCCCGCTATGGTAACGGTGCAGCAGGTGGCGTAGTCAATATCATCACCAAGAAAACCACCCAAGATCTTCATGGCTCGCTAAACGGTTATTTCAACGTACCGCAGCATAAGGATGAAGGCGCCACCAAGCGTACCGATTTCAGCCTTTCCGGCCCGTTAAGCGATCAGTTGAGCTTCCGTCTGTTCGGTGGCTACAGCAAAACGCAGGCCGACGCCTGGGATATCAACCAGGGGCATCAGTCCGAACGTACCGGCACCTATGCCAATACTTTGCCTGCCGGTCGTGAAGGGGTGATCGACAAAAATATCGATGCCTTGCTGAGCTGGGAATTCGCCCACCTGCAGACCTTGGATTTCCAATATGCCTATGGCCGCCAAGGTAACCTGTACGCCGGGGATACCCAGAACACCAACACCAATGCGCTGGTGCAGAGCAACTACGGTAAAGAAACCAACCGTATGTATCGCGAAACCTATGCGCTCAACTACCGTGGTGCCTGGGATAACGGCGTCAGCACCAACAACTACGTCCAGTTTGAGCGCACGCGTAATACCCGTTTAGCCGAAGGGCTGGCCGGGGGCACCGAAGGGATCTTCGCCAACGACAGTTACAACACCACCCGTCTGGATAATTTCCTGGCGCACAGTGAAGTCAGCATTCCGTTCGATATGTGGGTGCCACAAACCGCCACGCTGGGTACCGAGTGGAACCAGCAGAAGATGAAAGATCCTTCTTCGACCACCCAATCGCTAACCGGCACTAATACCGGGGGAGCGATCCCAGGTACCGATAGTAGCAACCGCAGCCCGTATTCCTCCGCGGATATCTTCTCGCTATTTGCCGAAGATAATATCGAGCTGACCGATACCACAATGCTGACTCCAGGCCTACGTTACGATCATCACTCCATGGCCGGTAACAACTGGAGCCCGTCGCTTAACCTGTCACAGGAATTGGGCGATCTGTTTACCCTGAAAATGGGTATCGCTCGCGCCTACAAAGCACCTAACCTGTTCCAGAGCAACGGCGATTACATTCTCTACAGCAAAGGCCAGGGCTGTGCTGCCAGCGCAACGGGAACCGGCTGCTATCTGATGGGTAATGACGATCTTAAGGCCGAGAACAGCATCAACAAAGAGATCGGGCTGGAATTCCACCATGAAGGCTGGCTGGCAGGTATCACCTACTTCCGTAACGATTACCGCAACAAGATCGAAGCGGGCTATTCGCCAACGGCCTCTAACACCAGTAAAACCGATATCTATCGCTGGGAGAACGTGCCGAAAGCGGTGATCCAGGGTCTGGAAGGTACGTTGAACGTGCCGGTGAGCGAAACGGTAGCCTGGAATAATAACGCCACCTATATGATTGAGAACGAGAATAAAACCACCGGTGATTACCTGTCGATTATTCCCAAGTTCACCATCAACTCTACCCTGAGCTGGCAGGCCACGCAGGATCTGTCTTTGCAGACCACCGCGACCTGGTATGGCCGTCAAAAGCCGAAGAAATACAACTACCGTGGGGAGCCAACCACCGGGCCGGAAACTCGTGAGGTCAGCCCTTACGCAATCTTTGGCCTGAGCGGCACCTATGCGTTGACTAAAAATATCAGCGTAACAACGGGGATCGAGAACCTGTTCGACAAACGCCAGTTCCGTTCCGGTAACTCGCAAAACGTGGGTAACCCAGTCACCGGGGCCGTCAATATCTATGGAGCCGGGGCGGCAACCTATAACGAACCGGGCCGGACTTACTTTATGAGCCTGAATACCCAGTTCTAAATGTATGCTACCGAGCCAATCTCAGCGCGGCGCTTATGCCGCGCTTTTTTTTGCCGTTTTCCACACTCATCCCGATCCCGCTGCTGCCCATTTCGGGTTAGAGTAACGGTGACAAAGGAGAAATGATGGATCCACAGCAACAAATTATTGATTGGTTACGCCAAGACAGCGAACGTATGCAGATATTAGCCACCGCCCGGCGGCTCGGGCTGAACGATTGGTGCCTTGGCGCAGGCTTTGTGCGTAATCTGGTGTGGGACCGGCTGCATGGTTTTACAACCAGCACGCCGCTCAACGATATCGATGTGATCCATTTCGATGCGCGCCATATCGATGCCGAGCGCGACCAGATGCTGGAATCGCGCCTGCTGGAATGGTCGGCACACCCTTGGTCGGTAAAGAATCAGGCGCGTATGCACCTGCGTAGTCATCGCGCGCCCTATCTCGACAGCGAAGACGCCATCAGTTACTGGACGGAGATCGAAACCGCCGTGGGTGCCAGATTGCAGGCCGATGGCAGCATCCAACTCGTCGCGCCTTTTGGCCTACAGGCGCTGTTCAACCGCTGCATCACCTTCAACCCCAAGAGCAATAACCTGGCCGCTTTCGAACAACGCGTGGTGGATAAGCAGTGGCTCGAACTCTGGCCGCAGCTAAAGCTGGCGCCAAGGTAAAGTTTTGCCGCGATTTGCCGATACCTCTGACAAGCTACCTGGGAGGATCGCATGTCGACCAACATTACCATGATTGTGCCCATCAAGAACCCGATTGCCGGAGTCCGCGAGGTGTTTACCGCCACGGGTAAAGGCGGGGCTGCACTGATGTCGGCACCGGTTAATAATGCCCCTGAAGGGGAAAAAGCCAAAAAAACCGAAACTGATACACCCGTGGCCCCAAAAGATAGTAGCGCGGCCTCGCGTATTTCAGCGCTATTTAAGCAGATCCAGAATCTACAGCAAAAGCTCGTTGAGCTGCAAAACTCGGATGGCGATGCTAAACAGATCGAGCAGCAAAAACAGCAGATCATGGGCCAGATCCAAATGCTCCAGGCCGAGATCGCGCGCATTCAGAAACAAGAAATGGAAAAACAGCAGGAAGAACAAATGGCCAAGGCCATGAGCGGTGATGGCGTCAACCGCCCGACCGCCGCCAACGCCGTGGACGTTTATATCTAGAGATGAAGGGCGCAACATGGCGTTACGCCCAGCGACTCAGCTTTTCTTCAGGGGTTTGATCAGGTGATCCAGCCCTTCAATTTTAATCGCCAACGTCATTTCCATCAGCATTCCCAGCCTGCCGTTGGGGAATTCGCCCTTACGGGCGAACCATAGCAGATACTCTTCCGGCAGGTCGATCAGCACCCTGCCCTGGTATTTGCCAAAGGGCATCACGGTGTTGGCGATTTCGATCAGGTTCTCTTTTTCCATCAGGCCCCCAGCAGGCGGATCATCTCCGCCTCGTCGATCACCTCGATCCCCAGTTCCTGTGCCTTGACCAGCTTGGAGCCGGCAGCCTCACCGGCAATCACCAGATCGGTTTTCTTGGATACGCTGCCGCTGACCTTGGCCCCCAGCGCCGTCAGCCGATCTTTGGCTTCATCGCGGGAGAGCTGGCTGAGAGATCCGGTCAGCACCACGGTTTTACCGGCAAATGGGCTGTCGATCTCTTCGGCAACTACCACCACCGGCGCAGGCCAGTTAATGCCGATTTCCGGGCTGGTCAGCTCTGCTATCACCTGCTGGTTATGTGCTTCAGCAAAGAAGTTCACCACGTGACTGGCCACCACCTCGCCCACGTCCGGCACCTGTTTTAACGCGTCCAGATCGGCCTCTCGCAGCTTCTCCAACGAGCCAAAATGCGCCGCCAGACCGGCAGCTGTAGCCTCTCCTACCTCACGAATACCCAACGCATACAGGAATCGGGCAAAGGTAGTCTGTTTGGCGTTGGTCAAGGCATTGACCAGATTCTGTGCCGATTTGGGCCCCATGCGATCCAGCCCGGTGAGAATACCGGCGGAAAGACGGAACAGATCGGCTGGCGTTTTGACATATTCTTTATCGACCAGTTGTTCGATAATTTTATCGCCCATGCCGTCAACGTCCATCGCCCGGCGGGAAACGAAGTGCTTCAGCGCCTCTTTACGCTGGGCACCGCAGATCAGCCCGCCGGTACAACGCGCAATGGCTTCGCCTTCCACCCGTTCCACATCGGAACCGCACACCGGGCAATGCAGTGGGAATACCACTTCACGCGCGTCCTGCGGGCGGCGATCTTCGATCACCCCGACCACTTTCGGGATCACATCCCCGGCACGGCGTACGATCACCGTGTCGCCGATGCGCAGGCCAAGGCGTTCGATTTCATCAGCATTATGCAGCGTGGCGTTACTGACTATCACCCCGGCGACCAAAACTGGCTCAAGGCGCGCGACCGGCGTAATCGCACCGGTACGCCCGACCTGGAACTCCACTTCCCGCACCACGGTGATCTGCTCTTGTGCCGGGAATTTGAACGCCGTAGCCCAACGCGGTGCGCGAGCAACAAAGCCCAGAGATTCTTGCAGATCGATATCGTCGATCTTCACCACCACGCCGTCGATATCAAAGCCAAGATTGATGCGGTCCTGCTCTACCTGACGGTAAAACGCCAGCACCTCATCGCTACCGGTGCAAAGCTTGACGCGATCGCTCACCGGCAAGCCCCAGGCTTTGAACTGCATCAGGCGTTGCCAATGGCTGCGCGGCAATTCGCCCCCTTCCAGCAGGCCAACGCCATAGCAGAAGAAGGTCAGCGGACGCTTGGCCGTGATACGCGGATCAAGCTGACGCAGGGAGCCTGCCGCGGCGTTACGCGGGTTGGCGAAGATTTTGCCGTCTTTGCGGCGCGCCTCTTCGTTCATCTGCTCAAAGCCGGCATGCGGCATAAAGACTTCGCCACGCACTTCCACCCGGCGCGGGATATTGTCGCCGGTCAGGCGCAGCGGGATGGCGCGAATAGTGCGCACATTAGAGGTGATATTTTCCCCGGTGGTACCATCACCACGCGTGGAGGCACGCACCAGCTCGCCATCTTCATACAGCAGGCTGACGGCCAACCCGTCCAGCTTCAGCTCACAGCAGAAGGTCAGTGGCTCGTTGCTTTTCAGGCGATCCTGCACGCGCTTGTAAAACGCCAGATAGCTCTCTTCATCAAAGACGTTGTCCAACGACAGCATCGGCACTTCATGACGCACCTGATCAAACGCCGCCAAGGGGGCGGCCCCGACGCGCTGAGTCGGAGAATCGGCGGTGATCAGCTCAGGATGGGCTTCTTCCAGCTCACGCAGCTCACGCATCAGGCGATCGTATTCCACATCCGGGATCTCCGGCGCATCGAGTACGTGATACTGATATTCGTGATGGCGCAATGAGGTGCGTAGTTGATTGATTGTTTCGTTAATCGATGCCATGGCTCACCATCAAAGATAAAAAACCCCCGGCTGGCGGGGGTTCTGGATTACGGATTATGCAGTGCACAGGCAACCGGTCAGGCGTTGTTTTCCAACACTTCGCGGATGCGTGCTTTATAGGTTTCCAGCTTTTGCGGGGTCATCATGCGGCGCTCGTCGTCAAGCACCACGCCGCCCACATCGTCGGCAATACGTTGTGCCGATTGCAGCATCAGCTTGAAGTTCTGATTGGCGTCGCCGTAAGACGGCACCATCATAAACATCGATACGCCCGGCGTGGAGAAATCGGACATCATTTCCGGATCGAATGAGCCAGGCTTGACCATATTGGCCAGGCTGAACAGCACGGGGCCACTGCCTGCCGGGCTGATATGGCGATGGAAGATCCCCATTTCACCAAATTGGAAGCCCGCTTGCAGAACGCTCTGCAGCAACACTTCACCCCCGATCACACCGCCTTGATGGGCTGCAACGTGCAGCACCAATACGGTTTCCTGCAGTTTTGCCGGTTTCAACGGTTCCGGCGCTGGCTGCGGTTCACGCACAGGTTCTGCATGCTGGAAGGCGGGCTCTGGTGCAGGAGCGGTAGCCGGAGGCATATCGTCAACGCGCGGCTCACGACGCACAACAGGTTGCTGCGGCTCTTCGTCCTCGTCCTGGGCATAGTTATCCAGCAGGATGTCATCGTAATCCGGCCGCTGGGAGAGCGGCGCGGGCTGGGCTGGCCGAGGCGCAGGCTGAGCTGCTGGAGCTGGCCTTGGTGCAATCACCGGCTCTTCGCGTGCGACATCGATATGGCCCATTGATGGCTCATCCTCAACTTCTGCGCGAGTGGCACGGATACGCACCTCTCCCACGCTTTCGGCAGGATCATCAAGTGGAGTAGGTTCACGCTCGTTTTTCGAGCGTTTGGCTGGGCGATCGCGAAAAAGGGACGAGCGTTCCTTACGGCTGGTCCAAAGACCATGTAATAACAACGCTATTATGGCGATCGCGCCAACAACGATTAATATCAGACGCAAATCCTGCATCATTGCTATCTCTGTTGTTCCAAGACATTGCCACCGCGGCAAACATTCACTCTTTAACTCTATTTGCCCACAGGCACAAGTGCAAGTCCGTGCTGAACTTTATGCCAATAAAGATGATTATTCGGCATTTTTTTGCTGTTTTTTCAGCCAATGTGGCTCTAGCCAGTGGAAAATCAACCCTATATGATAGCTTGGCCTGTTTAGCCAAAGAGAAAATCTTAAGATATGTCCTATGTGCCTCCCCCTGTCGGATCCACCAACGGCTTCCATTATTTTGCCCAAGGATGGCGCCTGATTTCGCGCCCGGGTATTAAACGCTATGTCGT
Organism: Serratia sp. NCCP-200; assembly: GCF_059697885.1. Taxonomy (NCBI): domain Bacteria; kingdom Pseudomonadati; phylum Pseudomonadota; class Gammaproteobacteria; order Enterobacterales; family Yersiniaceae; genus Serratia; species Serratia sp. NCCP-200. The sequence continues at coordinate 367,913 of NZ_BAAKUJ010000001.1, read as the reverse complement.
CCTGCCGTTGCTGGTGAACGTGCTGCTGATGGGCTCTGCCTTCTGGTGGCTGTTCAGCCAACTGGGCGACTGGATCCCGAGCATGATGAGCCATGTGCCAAGCTGGCTACAGTGGCTAAGTTATTTACTCTGGCCGATGGCGGTCATTTCCGTGCTGTTGGTGTTCAGTTACCTGTTCAGTACCATCACCAACCTGATCGCCGCCCCGTTTTGCGGGCTGCTGGCGGAACAGCTCGAAGGCAGCCTGACCGGCAAACCGTTGCCGGATACCGGTATGCTCGGCGTGGTCAAAGATCTGCCGCGCATCATGTCCCGTGAATGGCGCAAGCTGATGTATTACCTGCCACGCGCGCTGGGCCTGCTGTTGCTCTATTTTATACCGGGCATCGGCCAAACGCTGGCACCGGTGCTGTGGTTCCTGTTCAGCGCCTGGATGCTGGCCATTCAATACTGCGATTATCCGTTTGATAACCACAAGGTCAGCTTCGCCGAGATGCGCCAGGCGTTGCGGCAGCACAAAACCGACAACCTGCAGTTTGGTGCGTTGGTCAGCCTGTTCACCATGATCCCCATCCTCAATCTGGTGATCCTGCCGGTGGCGGTTTGCGGTGCCACGGCGATGTGGGTCGACCGTTATCGTGCACAATTTGTTCGTCACTAACGGCTTTATTTGGGGGGCGCTTCGTGCGCCCATCCTGATGATGAGATTACCCTATGGATTTCAAGCTGTAGCTAGGCGCCAAGCTATCTCATCCCCAGGAGCTTATGTTCAATAAGTGACTGGGGTGGGATAGTGCAGGTAACAACGCTACAGCTTGAAAGACGACGGGTATAAAACTTATTCTCTAATAACATATCTATATACCAATTCTTTACTTCCCTGCCGAGACCGTTAGCGTATGCTTTCGATGTTCCCTACATTTCATAGAGTTATAAGGACGGGCCATGAGCAAGATTTACCAAGACAACTCATTAACAATCGGCCATACGCCGCTGGTTCGTCTGAACCGTATCGGCAACGGACGCATTCTCGCCAAGGTTGAATCTCGCAACCCGAGCTTCAGCGTCAAATGCCGCATCGGTGCCAATATGATTTGGGATGCCGAAAAGCGTGGCATTCTGAGCGCAGGCAAAGAGCTGGTGGAGCCAACCAGCGGCAACACCGGTATCGCCCTGGCGTTTGTCGCCGCGGCGCGGGGTTACAAGCTCACGCTGACCATGCCGGAAACCATGAGCATCGAACGTCGTAAACTGCTCAAGGCGCTGGGTGCCAATCTGGTGCTGACCGAAGGTGCCAAAGGCATGAAAGGGGCGATCGCCAAGGCCGAAGATATTGTGGCCACCGATCCGAACCACTACATCCTGCTGCAACAGTTCAGCAACCCGGCCAACCCGGAAATCCACGAACAAACCACCGGCCCGGAAATCTGGGAAGATACCGATGGCGAAGTCGATGTCTTTATCGCGGGCGTCGGCACTGGCGGTACACTGACCGGCGTCAGCCGCTTCATCAAGAACACCAAGGGCAAGGCTATCACCACAGTGGCGGTTGAACCAACCGACTCACCGGTCATCAGCCAGGCGTTGGCAGGCCAGGAAATCAAACCCGGCCCGCACAAAATCCAGGGCATCGGTGCCGGTTTCATTCCTGGCAACCTGGATCTGAGCCTGGTTGACCGCGTCGCGCAGATCACCAACGACGAAGCCATCAGCATGGCACGCCGCCTGATGGAAGAAGAAGGCATCCTGGCCGGGATTTCTTCCGGTGCCGCCGTCGCGGCCGCCGTCAAACTTTCCGAAGAAGCCGACTTTACCGACAAGACAATTGTGGTTATTCTGCCTTCTTCAGGTGAGCGCTACTTGAGCACCGCTTTGTTTGCCGATCTGTTCACCGAACAGGAACTTCAGCAATAGCGCAAACAGTGCACAAATAGCTAAAAAAGCACCTATTCAGGTGCTTTTTTTGTGGACTGGATCAAAGTTTACACCACTCAACGATTGATTTTCACCGCTGGCTTTAGTATTTAACCGGTCAATTATTTCGATGCGCAAAATTAATCACCTTCCTGCCATTGTTTGAGCTGAATCGATTTACTCATTTGTTGCTCCAGCGAAAAACACGGCATAATGGGGAGCTGATTGAAACAACGCCAGATGCTCGGATTTTTTGATCTGAAATGCTTAAAGCGTCGTTTTATGTTGCATCCATGCTCGCCCCTGTACCATAGTCAGGCGCTAACCAGACAAGCTAAAATCACGCCGTTAGGCTAAACTTTAGCTCCACAACCTTAAATCCGATAAGTTGGGGAAACATCAATGTTCCAGCAAGAAGTGACTATCACCGCTCCGAATGGTCTGCACACTCGCCCTGCCGCTCAGTTCGTAAAAGAAGCCAAAGGCTTCGCGTCTGACATCACCGTGACTTCCAACGGCAAGAGCGCTAGCGCCAAAAGCCTGTTTAAGCTGCAAACTCTGGGCCTGACCCAAGGAACAGTAGTCACCATCGAAGCCGTTGGTGAAGACGAGCAGAAAGCCGTTGAGCACTTGGTAAAACTGATGGCAGAGCTTGAGTAATCGGCCCGTCTTTTTAGTTAACACCAGTCAAGAGTAAGGTAGGGTTATGATTTCAGGCATTTTAGTATCACCGGGTATCGCTTTTGGTAAGGCTCTCTTGCTGAAGGAAGATGAGATTGTCATCAACCGGAAAAAAATCTCTGCAGACCATGTAGAGCAGGAAATCTCACGTTTTCTGGCAGGCCGCGCCAAAGCGTCTGAACAGCTGGAAGTAATCAAAACCAAGGCAGGCGAGACCTTCGGCGAAGAAAAAGAAGCGATCTTCGAAGGCCACATCATGCTGTTGGAAGACGAAGAGCTTGAGCAGGAAATCATAGCCCTCATCAAAGACGATCTGGCGTCTGCCGATGCGGCAGCCTACACCGTGATCGAAGGCCAGGCGAAAGCGCTGGAAGAATTAGACGACGAATACCTGAAAGAGCGCGCGGCTGACGTGCGTGATATCGGTAAGCGTCTGCTGCAAAACATCCTGGGCATGGCGATTGTCGATCTGACCGCCATTCAGGATGAGGTGATCCTGGTCGCGAAGGACCTGACACCGTCAGAAACCGCACAACTGAACCTGGACAAAGTGCTGGGCTTCATCACCGATCTGGGTGGCCGTACTTCCCACACCTCGATCATGGCTCGCTCCCTGGAACTGCCCGCTATCGTTGGCACCAGCGACGTGACCACTCAGGTAAAAAACGGCGATTACCTGATCCTGGATGCGGTTAACAACAAGATTTACGTCAACCCGACGGCCGAGGTGATTGAACAGCTGAAAGCGGTTCATACCCAATACGTCACCGAGAAAAACGATCTGGCCAAGCTGAAAGACCTGCCGGCGATCACGCTGGACGGGCATCAGGTTGAAGTCTGTGCCAACATCGGTACCGTGCGCGACGTCGCCGGTGCAGAGCGCAATGGTGCCGAAGGTGTCGGCCTGTATCGTACCGAATTCCTGTTCATGGACCGCGACTCACTGCCAACCGAAGACGAGCAGTTCTCGGCTTACAAGGCCGTTGCGGAAGCCATGGGCTCACAGGCAGTCATCGTCCGTACCATGGACATCGGCGGCGATAAAGACCTGCCGTACATGAACCTGCCAAAAGAAGAAAACCCGTTCCTGGGCTGGCGCGCGATCCGTATCGCGATGGACCGCCGGGAAATCCTGCACGCTCAGCTGCGCGCCATCCTGCGTGCCTCTGCTTTCGGTAAACTGCGCATCATGTTCCCGATGATCATCTCGGTGGAAGAAGTGCGCGATCTGAAGGGCGAGCTGGAAACGCTGAAAGCGCAGCTGCGTGAAGAAGGCAAAGCCTTTGACGAGAGCATTGAAGTGGGCGTAATGGTGGAAACACCGGCCGCGGCAGTGATTGCTCGCCACCTGGCGAAAGAAGTCGACTTCTTTAGTATTGGGACAAACGATTTAACCCAGTATACTCTGGCAGTAGATCGCGGCAACGAGCTGATTTCTCATCTCTATAACCCGATGTCCCCATCAGTGCTTGGCCTGATCAAACAGGTTATTGATGCATCTCACGCAGAAGGCAAGTGGACCGGTATGTGCGGCGAGCTGGCTGGCGATGAGCGTGCTACACTGTTGCTTTTGGGCATGGGGCTGGATGAGTTCAGCATGAGTGCGATTGCAATCCCGCGCATCAAGAAAATTATTCGTAATACCAATTTCGAAGATGTGAAGGCATTGGCAGCGCAGGCCTTGGAACAACCAACGGCACAGGATTTGATGAACTGCGTCAATAAGTTCATCGAAGAAAAAACGCTCTGCTAAAATTCCACGACACTGGAACGCCGCCCAATTTAATGCTTAGGAGAAGATCATGGGTTTGTTCGATAAACTGAAGTCTCTGGTTTCTGATGACAAGAAAGACATGGGCACTATCGAGATCGTCGCTCCACTTTCTGGCGAAATCGTCAATATCGAAGATGTACCGGACGTCGTATTCGCCGAGAAGATCGTTGGCGACGGCATTGCTATCAAACCTGCTGGCAACAAAATGGTTGCTCCGGTTGACGGCACTATCGGTAAAATTTTCGAAACCAACCATGCGTTCTCTATCGAATCTGATAGCGGCATTGAGCTGTTCGTGCACTTTGGTATCGACACCGTTGAACTGAAAGGCGAAGGCTTCAAACGCATCGCGGAAGAAGGTCAGCGCGTCAAGAAAGGCGATGTGATTATCGAGTTCAATCTGGCCCTGCTGGAAGAGAAAGCCAAGTCTACCCTGACTCCGGTGGTTATCTCCAACATGGACGAGATCAAAGAGCTGATCAAACTGTCCGGCAGCGTCACCGTTGGCGAGACCCCGATCATCCGCATCAAGAAGTAATCGCGGTTCGATCGTAAAAATGGCGCCTTTATCGGCGCCATTTTTTTATCCAAGACTTCTAAGCCCTACTGCGCTACCAGCGGTTCCGCTTGTAGCTCCTGTTGCTGTCTTTCACGCTCCAAGGCCAATACGCCACGATGTGACAGATAGCAGAACAAGATGCAGCACACCACGCCGCCCATCAGCAGATAAAAGCCGCCATGCCACCCCATGTTATCGACCATCACGCCAAACAGGCTGGTGCCCAGCGTAGCCCCAAAGATATAGCTCATAAAGCCGCGCAGGCCAACGGCGGAGCCGACAGCAAAGCTGGGAACGATCTCCATCGTCTGTACCGAGGCCAGGAACTGTGGCACATAGATCAGGCAACCGACGATCGCAGCAAAGATGGTGACCATCAACAGCGAGTCACTCTTCCAGTAACCAATCAGGCAGATGAAAATCATCACCATGCAGATCATCGCCAGCGGCATACGGCGTCCCTTGAACAGCTTATCCGACAGCCACCCAGCCAACAGTGTGGACGGGATCGCCGCCCATTCAAAGAACAGAAACGCGATGCTCATCTGCTCTTTGGAGAAATGCTTTTCGGTGAGCAGGTAAATAGGCAGCCAGCTGATCATGCCAAAGCGCACCATGTAGACAAATACGTCCACCAGCGAGACATACCAGGCATTTTTATTACGCAGAACATAGGTGCAGAAGATCTGGAAGGCGCTCATATTTTCCGGCGCCTGCTCCTGCACACCAGTTTTCACCCTGACGGTTTCTTCCGGCATCATTTGCTCCAAGGCAGGCAGACCTTCACTGCGCGGGGAACCTTTACCCAGCCACAGCACTACCAACGCAAACAATACTGCCACGCCTGCTGGGACGATGTAGCTGGCGCTCTGCCAGTGTTCACTGCCCAATACCGCGAAAGCCACGCCGACGATGGGGGCTACCACCCCGCCGCCGATATTGTGGGAGATATTCCAAAACGCACCAACGCGGCCGCGCTCACGGCGTGGGAACCAGTTGGCAATGGTAATGAACGAAGGGCCTACGCCCATCCCCTGAAACAGGCCGTTAAACACCACCAATGCGGCAAAGACCCAGAAGGCAGTGCTGAACCCCAAACCGACGTTGACGATGGCACACAGCACCAGGCCACAGGCCATAAACACTTTAGGGTTGGCCTTATCGGCCAGGCTGCTCATCACCCCTTTGCTGATGCCGTAGGCAATCAGCATGCAACTGCTCAACATGCCGATCTGCGTCGCACTCAGATCCAGATGCTCTTTCAGGTAGGGCGTCGAAAGGGTGAAGTTGTTACGCACGATGTAATAGGCCAGGTAGCCCAAAAAGACGCTCAGTAACGCTTGCATGCGATAACGCTGGTAGGTTGCCTGCACCTGTTCTGGCGGAACATGCTTCGCCGCCGCGCTAGGTTTTAATAATGAAAACATGTTATTCCCCTGTGAGGTTTATCTGTACTGGCTCGATGCGCCTGCTATTTATTAATAACGCTCGCAGCGGATGGTGTAATTAATTCATTAATAAGACAAGCCCTGTAATATGTGTCAAAATTGACTCAAACCCAGAACAAATAAGCCCAGTTTTGACCCATCAATTAACATTACCGTTATTAACCAAAAACCAGCTCGCTCACTTCCCCGCGCTAGAGCGCCACAGCACTAAGGTTGCACACAAAACCAGCCCACAAGTGGTGATGTTTTTGAAGGCGTTAACAGTATTGATGGGCTATCGATGGTAATATTCTGACTTCATCAACGTTATAACCCCGGCTAAATTCTGTTGGTTGACGAAAAATATTTTTGTCCCAAATGCTTTGCGGGTTATTTTTATCGTTATTGCGATTTTATGAATAAGATCACAATCGATGAGGTCGAGGGAGAGTTTTATTATGCGTGCAACGCTCGTTTTTGCGGCAATGGCCTGCTGGCTGTTATCCACTGCTGCCTGCGCCAAAAGAAATGAACTGGTGATGGCCACCACCTTTTCACCAGAGGCAACCGCCTACCTCATTAGCCGTTGGCAAGGCCAGCCCCAGTCTGTAGTCATCCGCACGCTGAACCGCACCAGCGCCTCCCTGGAACAACTGCTCGACAGCACCGGCAGTGACAACGTCGATCTGGTGCTGACCTCCTCCCCCATGCTGCTCCAGCACCTGCAACAGCATCAGCGCCTGGCAAACTATGAGGGTGCTCCGGAACAATCACAGCGGCTGGTGCCTGAACCTATCCGCAATACCGCCGTGGCGGTGGCCATTTCGGGTTTTGGCCTGCTGATCAACCGCACCAATCTGGCAGAGAAACGGCTGCCGCTACCAGACGATTGGGACGATCTGACCGATGCCCGCTACCAGGGGGCACTGCTGATGAGTAGCCCTTCCCGCTCGGATACCAGCCACCTGATGGTGGAATCGCTATTGCAACAGCGGGGGTGGCAATCCGGCTGGCAAACGATGCTATCGGCGGCCGGTAACCTGATCACCATCTCTTCGCGCAGCTTTGGCGTGGCGGATAAAGTCAAAAGCGGCCTGGGTTCGGTCGGGCCGATTATCGATAACTATGCCAATCTGCTGCTTGACGATCCACACCTGGCCTTCCATTATTTCCCTCAGGCCGCGGCCTCCCCCACCTATATTGCCGTGACAAGCAATAGCCATTACCCCGCCGAGGCCCGGCGCTTTATTCAGTTCCTCCTCAGTCCACAGGGGCAGCGGGTCCTGGCCGATACCAGCACGGGAAAATACCCGGTGGTTCCACTGCCGGCCGACAACCCACGCTTCACGCAGCAGCAAAAGCTGTTACAGCGGCCACCGCTGAATTACTCCCTAATATTGCAACGCCAGCGCCTAGTCCAAAAGCTGTTTGATACGGCCATCAGCTTCCGCCTGTCTCAACTCAAGGACGCCTGGAAAGCGTTGCATGGTGCTGAAAGCCGCCTCAAACGGCCCTTGCCGGAGATCCGTGCGCTGTTGACCGCCATTCCCGTCACCCAGGCCCAAAGCGAAGATCCGCAGTACCTTAAACAGTTTGCTGCACGTAGCGAGAGCGAGCAGCAGGTCATGGAATGGCAACTGTTCTTTCAGCAGCAGCAGAGAAAGGCCATCAAGGCGCTGGAAGAGTTAAAATGAGCCGTTTATTGCCGCGCTTCTTCAAACGTCTGACCATCAGCGCCTGCCTGCGGGGTGCCTTTCTCACCGGCGCGCTGCTGACGCTTACCGTCAGCGGGGTTAGCCTGTACTCCTGGCATGAGCAAAGCTCGCAGGTCCGCTATGCGCTGGATGATTACTTTCCGCGTATCCAATCTTCGTTCGTGATCGAAAGCAATCTGAACACGCTGGTCGATCAGCTCAATGAATTTTTGCAGGCCGCCAATACCAATGCCCGCCTGCAGTTAAGAAATCAGATCGTCGGTCATTTGGAGCAAATAGAGCAGGCCAGCATGCAGTTGGAGAACCCTGAACGTCAGCAAATTCAGGCGACGCTGGCAGAAAGCCGCCAACTGTTGGGCCGATTGGACAATGCGCTGTACAACATGTTTATCGCCAGGGAAAAGGTCAATGAGATCGCCGCGCGCATCAGTTGGTTACATGATGACTTCACCACCGAGCTGAATTCGCTGGTGCAGGATTTCAGTTGGCAACAGGGGGCTTTGCTCGATCAGATGGAGACAGGCTCTGGCCAGGCACTCCCCCGCTTGCAGGCCAGTTTGCGCGAGGTGCAAAGTGAACAGCAGCAGGTTTATGCCCTGGCACGCATCGAGAACCAGATCGCCGATGCCCTGCGCGATCGCCTTAATGAGCTGCAATCCGGCGCTGAAGAGCCCACTTCGGTTGCCGAGCACGTACGTTACCTCGCCTACCTGAAAAAAACGGCAAACGACAATATGCAGGGGTTGCAGGCTCACCCCAGCACCATCACGCTGCGGCAAACCATCGACGAACTGCTGGAGACCGGCATTGCCGAAAACAGTATGCCTGCGGCGATGAAAGACTATCATCAGGCACAACGAGCACTTACGCTGGCTACTCAGGCCAAGGAGGCGACGCTTGCCCGCTTTCGCACACAGTTGGAATCGCAACTGAGTAACAGCCACCAGCAGATGCAGACCTTTAATCACCGTCTGGAGCAGATCATCCGCGTCAGCGGCAGGCTAATTGTGATCGCCACCCTGCTGGCGATGTTATTGGTTTATTTGCTCAATCACTATTTTATCCGTTCCCGCCTGGTCAAGCGCTTTACCCTGCTAAACCAGGTGGTGGTGCGTATCGGCCTTGGGGAAACCAACGCGGCGATCCCGGTTTACGGTGGCGATGAACTGGGCCGCATCGCCCGTCTGTTGCGGCGGACCCTAGGCCAGTTGAACCAGCAAAAATCCCGGCTGGAGCAGGAAATCACCGAGCGTAAGGGCATTGAGCAGCATTTGCGTGCGACACAGGATGAGCTGGTGCAGGCCGCCAAACTGGCCGTGGTTGGGCAGACCATGACCACTCTGGCCCATGAGATCAACCAACCGCTGAACGCCCTGTCGATGTACCTGTTTACCGCTCGCCATGCGGTTGAGAAACAACAGCCAGAGGCGGCCACGCTAGCCCTGACCAAAGCCGACGGTCTGATTGGCCGCATGGATGCCATCATCCGCATGCTGCGGCAATTTACCCGGCGAACAGAACAGGATAGCCCTTCTCAGCCCGTTGATTTGCGCCAGTCACTAATCGCCGCCTGGGAGTTGCTGGCTTTGCGCCACCAACCGCTGCAGGGGGAACTGCGGCTACCGGAAGGCTCACCAAACGTGTTAGGTGATGAGGTACGCATTCAGCAGGTATTGGTCAATCTGATGAGCAACGCGCTAGATGCCTGCCAGGAGCGGCCATTATTGCAGATTAGCTGGCAACGCCAGGCGTCCGGTTGGCAGATCATGCTGTGGGATAACGGACCTGGCTGGCCGCTGACGCGGGCTGAATCGTTACTCAAACCTTTCACCACCAGCAAATCGGTGGGCTTGGGGATTGGCCTGTCCATCTCGCTCTCGCTGATGCAGCAAATGGGCGGCAGCCTGTATCTGGCCTCTACGCTGACGCAGAACGCCTGCGTCGTTTTACAGTTTCAACCGGTGGATCAACCATGTTAAGCCAACAAGCGCAAATTCTGTTAATCGACGACGATGCCGATGTCCTCGATGCCTATACCATGCTGCTCAACCAGGCAGGCTATCAGGTTCAGGCCTGTAATAACCCGCTTAAGGCACAGGAAATGCTCGGTGAGGAGTGGCCAGGGATCGTGATCAGCGATGTCTGTATGCCTGGCTGTTCCGGGATTGAGCTGATGGCGCTACTGCTCGCTCACGATGCCTGTTTGCCGGTGTTGTTGATCACCGGCCATGGCGATGTGCCGATGGCGGTTGAAGCGGTGAAAAAAGGGGCCTGGGACTTCCTGCAAAAACCGGTCAACCCGGCCCAGCTACTCGAACAGGTCGCGACCGCGCTGGCCCAGAGACGTTCTTACATTGCCCGTCGCCGTTGGCAACAGGAACAGCTGCAGAGCAATCTGATTGGCCGTAGTGAGTGGATAAAGCAGCTACGAGTGCGTTTGCAGCAGGTAGCCGAAACCGATTTAGCGGTTTATCTGCAAGGGGAATTAGGCGTCGGCAGGACGTTGGCAGCCCGTTATTTACACCGCATGAGCCATCGCAGCGAACAGCCGTTGATCGTAGGTGAATTGACGCCGGGGGGTGAGGCACCGTTAGAACAATGGATTGAGCAGGTAAGCGGCGGGACGCTGATTTTACGCCACCTCGAGCACTTGTCTATCACCCAGCAGGCGCGGTTGATCCAGCTCCAGGGACAAGACCCGCTGCCCTTCCGGCTGATCGGCATTGGGACTGCACCGCTGGTGGAACTGGCCGCCGGGAATACCCTCCTGCCCGATTTCTATTATTGCTTTGCCATGACCCAAATCGCCTGCCTACCGCTTTCTCTGCGCCCTGACGATATAGAACCGTTATTCCGCCACTACCTGGAGCAGGCCTGCCTACGCCTTAACCATCCATTGCCGGATCTGCCAGCCGAGCTGATTAAGCGCTTGGTCAAAAGGGTATGGCCAAATAACGTGCGCGAGCTGGCCAATGCCGCAGAGCTGTTTGCCGTCGGGGTAATGCCACTGGCAGAGACCGCCAACCCGCTGTTGCACGGATCCGATCCCGCTCCGCTGGATCAGCGTATCGAAGACTATGAGCGCCAGATCATTACCGAGGCATTGAACCTGCATCAGGGACGGATTAACGAGGTGTCCGAATATTTACAGATCCCGCGTAAAAAGCTCTACCTGCGGATGAAAAAGTACGATCTGGACAAGCAGCATTATCGTTGAAATCAAGCTGCAAACATCCCTCAACTGACCTAACACGTAGGTGCGCTGCATGCAGCGCCCGTCTAGCTTGCAGCGAACGTAAATCCTGGTCTAACCTTATTGACCAGACCAATAAAATGACTATACTTTGAGCAAGTACAATAAGAGGTCATGTTATGGAAAAGGTAAACATCTACGACGCGAAAACCAACCTGTCAAGAATTGTCCAGGAAGTTGCTCGTACAGGTGAGCCCGTGCTGATCGCAAAAAATGGTCATACTCTGGTTAAGGTCATCGCATACAGAGAAGATAAACCTAAGCGCAAGCTGGGTTTCCTCAAAGGTAAGGGGAGCGTTCCTGTCAATTTCGACGATATGAACAGCACCGAACTTGTTGATTTATTCGAAGGAAAATACTCGTAATGGATTTCCTGTTAGATACCAATATATTGCTGTTCATGGCTTATGAACCGGAAAAACTGACAGCTGATGTTGTGGAAGTCCTGGAAGATACCGATAAAACGCTTTGTTTTAGTGCAGCGTCAATATGGGAAGTGGTCATTAAAAGCAATTTGAACAAACCCGATTTTTCTATCGATCCCAAACAGTTCAGGGAAGGACTGTTTGATGCAGGTTTGATTGAAATTCCCATTAAAAGCGAACATGCGCTAGCTGTCAGTGATTTACCTGAAAAGCTACATAAAGACCCGTTTGATCGGCTCATTGTCGCTCAGGCGAAACACAACAAACTGGCGCTGATCACAAGTGATAACAAGCTGATAGACTTTGTCAGTGATTACATAACAGTGATCCCGAATAAATAGCCAGCATGCTGTGGGTTGTGGCTCTGAGTACCAAGCTAACCCATACGGGCGCGGCATGCAGCGCCCCATTGTGAGCCCAGAGAGAGTTTGTCAGCAGTCTTTATTTTGTCTGTAACCTTTAGCTCCAGCGCGGTACCCGAAGCGTGATCACCAGGCCACCCTGTTCGCCATTGTGTGCCTCAACCTGCCCTCCATGGGCCAGTACCACTTTGCGCGTGATCGCCAAACCCAGGCCATAGCCTTTGCCAGACATCGCCGATTTTACCCGGACGAAAGGATCAAAGATGCTGGACAGCTTTGACTCCTCCACGCCCGGCCCCTGATCGCTGACCTGGATCTGGAACAGCGGGTCGATACGCGTCAGCACCACGGTCACCCGTTGGCCGTGGCTGGAAAAGCGCAGGGCATTACGCACAATATTCTCTACCGCCCGGCGCATCAGTTCGGCATTACCTTTTACGGTGTATTCCTCGTCGGAACTGGCCTGCAACACGATTTCTACGCCAGGGATCTGCGCCTCATAGCGCGCATCGTTAACCACCGCCTCCACCAGCCCATAGAGATCGAAATACTCTTCATCATTGGACAGGCCGTTGTTCTCGGTGCGCGACAGCGCCAACAGTTCGCCAATCATCTTGTCCAGCCGCCCAGCTTCGTGTTCGATACGCTGCAACGAGTTCTCCACGTTCTCCGGATTTTGTCGTCCCAGGCCGATAGCTAGCTGCAAGCGGGCCAACGGCGAACGTAACTCATGGGAGACATCATGCAGCAATTGCTCACGGGCGCTGACCAGCACCTCCAGCCGCTCCGCCATGCTGTCAAAGTCACGAGCCACCTCAGAAAGCTCGTCATGCCGCCGCCGCATCGCCGGGAACAGCCGCACCGCCAGATCGCCCTGCGCTACCCGCTCAAAACCGGCGCGCAGTTGGCGCATCGGGCGCGTCAGGTTCCAGGCCAACATGGCGCTGAACAGCAAGCCCCCCAGCCCACCGACCCACACCATTGGCTCCGGAATGTTCAGCAGACGCCAGCGCTTGGGTGGCCGATATTCGGCACGCAGTCCTGCCAAATCGTAGCTCAACCGATAGCTCTGGTTATCTGCACCTGTTACCCATTCCACCATCATTTTCGCTGGCTGGTTGATCTGTGGGTTTTGGCCTGACTCATCAGCCGATGGCTTAATGGCTGGCGTTACGCTTAAGAAGCGGCGTTCGGTTTCAGGCCATTTGGCAACCATTGCGTTCAGCGCGGGCATCCCGCTGCTGCGCAACACCGAGGCCGCAGAGGTCAGCTGCAGATTAGCGATACGCCAGGTCATGCTGTTTTCCGGGACTTCATGGCGATTACCATAAAAGGTAAACGTCACCCACAGCGCCTGGGTCATGATGATAAACGTCAGCCAGAAACCGAGCAGTATTTTCCAGAACAGTCTTCCGCGCATCGGCATTACCTGATGCGGTAACCGATACTGCGCACGGTTTCAATGCTCAGTCGGTTATCGGTTAGCGCGCCCAGCTTCTGGCGGATATTGCTGATATGCACGTCCACGCTGCGATCGTAAGCCTCACGTGGCCGCCCCAGACCTTTCTCTGACAGTTCATCCTTCGACACCACTCGTTCAGGCGAACGCAGCAGTAACTCCAGCAAGTTGAACTCTGAGGCGGTGAGGTCGAACGTCTTACCCTGCCAGGCACTGCTGCGGGTGGACGGGTTGAGCGTTAATTCGTTAAAGCTCAGCACAGAAACCTTATCCACCGCTTCCGGCTGCTCTTCAAACCGGCGCAGCACCGCACGCAGGCGTGCCACCAGTTCGCGTGGGTAGCAAGGTTTGGGGACATAGTCGTCGGCGCCCATCTCCAGCCCGATCACCCGGTCGATGTTGTCCCCTTTGGCCGTCAGCATGATGATCGGCAAGCGACTTTTTTTACGTACCTCGCGCAGCACGTCGATACCGCTCATGTCCGGCAGCATGATGTCGAGGATCATCGCGATATACTCGCCAGAAAGCGCACCATCTACTCCAGCCTTGCCGGTCAGCACCAGGGACGCGTTGAATCCTTCAGCCGTCAGGTATTCGCTCAGCATGGTGCCAAGTTCCAGATCGTCATCGACCAATAAAATTTTCATGCCCACTCCTCCGCTGATTTGCCGCCATTTTCGCGTCTATTGTCGCTGTACGCAGCCGGTTTTACCTAATCCTTACACATTGACATTCTCCCGACACAAATGAAAGACGGGGCTTTAAGGCTCAGGGGATAATCGATCTTGAGGGGATAAATGGCAGAGGTTGGGGAATAGGTAGAGAGTCACGCTCCTCCCTACCGATTATTACTCAGCTAGGAAAATACGCCGGTAGACAGGTAACGGTCACCGCGATCGCAGATAATGGCGACAATGACGCTGCCAGGATTGGCCGCAGCAACGCGCAGTGCCCCGGCTACGGCACCACCGGAGCTAACGCCGCAGAAAATACCTTCCCGCTGAGCCAGTTGGCGCATGGTCTGTTCGGCTTCGCTTTGTGCCATATCCAACACCTGATCCACCAGCTCAGGGCGGAAAATACCCGGCAGATAGGCCGATGCCCAACGGCGGATGCCTGGAATGCTGCTGCCTTCAGCAGGCTGTAAACCGATGATATTCACCTGCGGATTTTGTCTTTTCAGGTAGCCACCAACGCCGGTAATGGTGCCGGTGGTGCCCATGCTGGAAACGAAATGAGTGATACGGCCAGCGGTCTGCTGCCAGATTTCCGGGCCGGTGGTGGTGAAATGCGCGTAGGGGTTATCCAGATTGTTGAACTGATCCAACACCTTGCCCTGACCCTGCTGCTGCATCTCCAGCGCCAGGTCACGCGCCCCTTCCATCCCCTGCTCACGGCTGACCAAGATCAGTTCGGCACCATAAGCTCGCATCGCTGCCTGGCGTTCCATGCTCATGTTTTCCGGCATCAGCAGCTTCAGCGTGTAGCCCTTCATCGCACAAATCATCGCCAGCGCGATGCCGGTATTGCCACTGGTGGCCTCGATCAGCGTATCGCCCGGCTGGATTTCACCTCGCAGTTCCGCCTGCTGGATCATCCCCAGCGCGGCCCGATCCTTGACCGACCCCGCCGGATTGTTGCCCTCCAGCTTGAGCCAGATTTCACTGTCCAGCCCTTCGGCCAGTCGTTGTAGTTTTACTAACGGTGTATTACCGATGCATTGTTCCAGCGTGGTCACAATCTTTGCCTGCGTATAATGTAAAAAGGCAACCCAGGGTTGCCTTAAATGGGAATGGTTAGAAATTATCAGGCGCTTTTAGCTAACGCAACCGGTTGTAACAGTTGTTCACCGGCGTAGAGGCGGGCATTCAGGCTGCCAACGTAGTAACGGTCCCCACGCGCCGGTGCAGCATGGCCTTCCGACATAATCACGCTGATAGGCTCCTGATGCCAGCCAATCGGCTGCACGGTCAACTGCCAGAAATGGCCACGCGGGCTGACTTCCAACACCTGTACCGGTAATGGGCAACGGGCGCTGCAATCGGTGCCAATCTCCATTTCCCACGGGCGCAGGAACAGATCGACGCTGCCTTGGTGCATTGGCTGGAACGACAGCGGCCATTGGTGAGCGCCCACAAACAGCTGTGAACCGCGGATTTCACCGTTCAGGCGGTTAACTTCGCCCATGAACTCCAGCACGAAGCGGGTGGCGGGTTCACGCATGATCTCGGTCGGTGAACCTACCTGCTCGATATTCCCCTGGCTCATCACCACGATGCGATCGGCGACTTCCATCGCTTCTTCCTGATCGTGAGTGACGAACACGCTGGTAAACTTCAGTTCTTCATGTAGTTGACGCAGCCAGCGGCGCAGCTCTTTACGCACCTGAGCATCCAGCGCACCAAACGGCTCGTCCAGCAGCAGGATCTGGGGCTCCACCGCCAGCGCGCGCGCCAAGGCGACACGTTGCTTCTGGCCGCCGGAAAGCTGTGAAGGGTAGCGGTTAGCCAGATGACCCAACTGCACCATCTCCAGCAACTGCTCCACTTTTTGTTTGATCACCGCCGCATTCGGACGTTCGCGACGTGGTAGCACGCTCAGGCCAAAGGCGATATTGTCGAAAACCGTCATATGACGGAACAGCGCATAGTGTTGGAACACGAAGCCGACCCGGCGATCGCGAGCATGCACGCGGCTGACGTCGGTGCCGTGGAAACCCAGCTTACCGCTGCTCTGGCTTTCCAGCCCGGCAATAATCCGCAGCAAGGTGGTCTTGCCCGAACCGGATGGGCCTAACAGCGCCACCATCTCACCGGAAGGAATATCGAGCGAGATATCGTTCAATACCTTGGTACGGCCAAAAGACTTGTTGATACCGTTAATCTCAATGCTCATGATTTTCCTCCCGCTCGAGACGCGCATCCTGACGCGCCAGGCGCCATTGCAGTCCGCTTTTCAGAAATAGGGTGACTATAGCCATCAGGGTCAACAGTGCCGCTGCGGTAAACGCCCCGGCGGTGTTGTAATCCTGATGCAGTAATTCCACTTGCAGTGGCAGGGTATAGGTTTCGCCACGGATAGAGCCGGACACCACCGATACTGCACCAAACTCGCCAATCGCGCGGGCGTTGGTCAGCACCACGCCATACAACAATGCCCAGCGGATGTTCGGTAAGGTGACGTGGCGGAACATCTGCCAACCGGAAGCGCCCAACAGCACCGCGGCCTCGTCTTCCTGGCTGCCCTGGCTCATCATCAGCGGCACCAATTCACGGACCACAAACGGGCAGGTCACGAATATCGTCACCAGCACCATGCCGGGCCAAGCGAACATCAGTTGAATATCATGGGCATCCAGCCAGCCGCCGATCGGGCCGTTGGAGCCGTAAAACAGCAGATACAGCAGCCCCGCCACCACCGGCGACACCGCAAACGGCATATCGAACAGCGTGAGCAGCAGTTGGCGGCCAGGGAACGTAAAGCGCGTAACCAGCCAGGCCAGCAAAGTACCGAACACCAGGTTGACCGGCACGGTGATTAACGCCACCAGCACCGTCAGCCAAATGGCGTGCAGCATGTCCGGGTCCGACAGGTTATGCCACACGGCACCTACGCCGGAGGAAAATGCTTCGATAAAGATCATCACCATCGGCACGACCAGCAGCAGGATGGAGAACAGTGCGCCGATGGCAATCAGCGTCCATTTTCCCCAATTCACGCGTGGGCGCTCTGCGCCGTTCAGGGCGGTAACATCAGCCATCAGTGCCCTCCAATACGGCGGCCAAACCGGCTCTGCAAAGTGTTAATGGCAAACAGCAACAGCAGTGATGCTGCCAGGATCACCGAGGCAATCGCACTAGCGGCCGGGTAATCGAACTCCTGTAAGCGCACAAAAATCATCAATGAGGCCACTTCGGTTTTCCAGGCAATGTTGCCTGCGATAAATATCACCGCCCCAAACTCCCCCAGGCTACGGGTAAACGACAGCGCCGTACCGGCGAGCAGCGCTGGCGCAACCTCTGGCAACACCACGCGGCGGAAACTTTGCCAGCGGGTAGCCCCGAGCGTTTCGGCGGCCTCTTCATATTCCGGCCCCAACTCTTCCAGCACCGGTTGCACCGTGCGCACCACGAACGGAATGCTGGTAAAGGCCATCGCCACCGCAATCCCCAACCAGGTGAAGGAAACCTTGATATCAAAATGAGCCAGCCATTGGCCGTACCAACCGGTGGTAGAAAACAGCCCCGCCAGGGTCAGCCCGGCCACCGCCGTAGGTAATGCAAACGGCAAGTCCATCAGGCCATCCAGTAAGGAGCGGCCAGGAAACTGGTAACGGGTGAGGATCCAGGCCATCAGCATGCCAAACACCGCGTTGAAAACGCTGGCGACTCCGGCCGCCAGCAGCGTCACCTTATAAGCAGCCACGACCTGCGGATTGGTGATCACCTCCCAATACTGTGCCAGACTCATTTGCGCCAGCTGCATCACTAGCGCGCTGAGCGGCAACAGCAAAATCAGGCAGGTGAAAAGCAGGCTGCTTCCCAGACTGAGAGTAAACCCAGGCAGTACCCGCTTGCTGGCCATCGAAAACATTACTTATGCCCTGCCGCTAACAGTTGGTCCAATTCTCCGCCCGTCGCAAAGTGGACACTCATCACCTGCGGCCAGCCGCCGAACTGATCTTCTACGCTGAACAGCTTGGTCTCAGGGAATTGGCTCTTGGCCGCCGCCATCACCTGCGGATCATTGACGCGATAATAGAAGCTGGTGATCAGCTTCTGGGCCGCCGGGCTATAGAGATAGTTCAGGTACTCTTTGGCCACCTGTTCGGTGCCGTTTTTCTCAACGTTTTTGTCCACCCAGGCCACCGGGAACTCAGCCAGAATATCGACCGGCGGCACGATCACTTCATACTTGTCTGCACCGTACTGCTTGCGGATATTGTTCACTTCGGATTCAAAGCTGATCAGCACGTCACCCAGGCCACGCTCGACAAAGGTCGTCGTTGCGCCACGGCCGCCGGTATCAAACACCACCACGTTTTTCAGTAAACGGGTCATGAACTCACGGGTCTTGGCCTGATCGTTGCCATCAGCCTGGCTGGCAGCGCCCCAGGCGGCAAGATAGGTGTAGCGGCCATTGCCGGAGGTTTTCGGGTTCGGGAATACCAGCTTCACGTCATCACGCACCAGATCGCTCCAGGTGTGGATGCCTTTCGGGTTGTCCTTGCGCACCAGGAACGCCATGGTGGAATAGAATGGAGAGCTGTTGTTCGGCAGGCGTTGCTGCCAATCTGCCGGGATCAGTTGGCCGCGATCGTGCAGGATTTGCACGTCACTGACCTGGTTATAGGTGACCACATCGGCACGCAGCCCCTGCAAGATCGCCAACGCCTGTTTGGAAGAACCGGCATGCGACTGTTTGATGGTCAGTTTGTCGTTCGGATGCTGCTGATCCCACTGCTTTTCAAAGCCAGGGTTCAGCGCGGCAAACAGTTCGCGGGAGACGTCATAAGAGCTGTTGAGCAATTCTGCCGCCGAAGCCGTACCGCTGGCTAACAATGCCGCCACCAGCCAACCTTTCAACAGCGTATTTTTAACCCGGGAATGTTTCATTCTGCACCTTATCACTGAGTCTTACCGCCGGGCTGATGCCCTGATATTGACCAGTGTATTTATAACTTGATGCAGACCTGTAACGCTTTTATATACCGTTTAGTGATTTTCAAGCATCAAACGCTATAAGGCAGGAGGGGAGCGGTTCACCGCAGAGGGAGGGAAAGCCCGGAGCCAGAGAAACTGGCCCCAGGAGACGCATCAAAGTGACAACAGACGCGTTAGCGAAGGTGCGAAGTAGTAGCTGCCGGTCACCGCGCGGCTGAAACGCAGCATCGCGTCGTGTTTGCCGTCCAGTTCGCCGAACATGCTTAACAACTGTTTTTCGATGTTGTGCAGGCGCGCGCAATAGGCGATGAAATACAGGCCATGCTTGCCACTGGCGGTGCCGTAAGGCAGGCTCTGGCGCAATATTTTCAGCCCTTTGCCGTCTTCTTTCAGATCGACACGGCTGACGTGCGAGGTATCAGGCCGTTGATCCGGCGGCAGTTCTTCACTGTCTTGTTTGGTACGGCCAATGATCTGTTCCTGCTGTTCGGTGGTGAAACGCTGCCACTGGCGCAGGTTGTGCTCGTAACGCTGAACCAGCACGTAGCTGCCACCTTCGTCTTCTTCGCCAGCACCAATCACCGCGACTTCCGGGCGTTGTTCACCCTGCGGATTTTCGGTACCGTCGATAAAGCCGCTCAGATCGCGCTCTTCTACCCAGCGGAAACCGTGCGTTTCTTCTTCAATACGAATGGTGTTACCAAACGCGGCCAGTGCGGCCTGCGCCAGGGTAAAGTTAACGTCATGACGCAGCGATTGAATATGGATCAGCATATCGCGTTGGGTGGCCGGTGCCAGCCCCTTGCCCAGCGGTGCGAAAGGCTTGAGTTCTTTGGCTCCCTGACCATTGGAAAGGTCATGCCAAACGTCGGAGCCAAAAGCGATAACCGCACCCAAGTGGGCATCTGGAAACTGTTGCTGCAACTCGTCGAGCGCCTGACAAAACTGTTTGCAACCCTGGCGCAGATCGACGAATTCGCCCTGCACCATAGCTTCCATAAAAATACCAAAACGGCAGTGTTCCAGCAGGATGCCGCTCTGAACCTGTGTCATGTTGATTTCCTCAAGACCTGAATCGGGTAACAGGTTACCCTGTTATAAACGCGCAATATCATAACGCACAGCAGGCTGATTGCCTTGCCCGAACGCAAAGAAAATAGGGATTTAACGCCAAGCGTGGCAGGCACACTGCAAGGTGCGCCTGCAATAAGAATTATTGTGCTTTGGCATGCCAGACGATCTTACTCACCGTCCAGTTTTGCAGAGTATCGTCCGGTGGGATCAGATCCTGTGGGCCAGCCCATTTGCCACTGAAGATATAGCTGACATTACGGCTTTGCTGCGCCACGCACTCGACCTTGCCAACATCCTCGCCGTCGGCCGGTTTACAGGCACCATAGGCCTTGCTGAACAGCTCGCTAAACGGCGTACCCAGCTTGCTGCCCCATTCGGTGGCGATCTTGGCGTCCATTACGTCAACGCGCTGCACGTGGCCTTTAGGTTCTCCGGTGATCACCAGCTTAACGTCATCGCCGTCCAATGCCTGGAAGTAGGAAACGATCTGCCCTTGGTTGGTCGCCATCCCACCACGCATGCGGTAGTTGTTATTCAGGCCCTTGCCAATCGCCGCCTCCGTCATGGGAGTACCCGCACCCACATCACCGACACCTTTGGCGCTAACCTCTACGCTGCCGCCAAACCAGTTGAACGGCGACAGGCTGGACCAGGAGAAGTTTGACATGGCCGAACAGCCGGTCAACAACAGCGGTAGCCCTAACAACAGTGGGCGAATATTCATTCATAGCTCCTTAACATCAAAGACATCGGCGATATGCAGCCTCTCATAACCGCTGGGGCTGCGCCATCAATTGCCAGCTTGGAGTACGTAAATTGGGAAAAGTGCCGCAACTTTTAACAATTAACCCGCCTCATCCTGCGGGATAAAACAGGCTTTCAAGCGCCGATTCATTAACAGATACCCCATCGCCAGCACATCCAACAGCACCAGTAGGAGATCCAGCGGAGGTTCATTGCTGTCTTGCTGCCATAGGCTATAAAGCGATCCGAGCAGCGCTGCCGCCAGCGACACTACCAGTACCCAACGCCAACAACGCCATAGACGGGGCCAATGCTGGCGGCGGCCAGCAATCAAAAAGGCCAGCGCCGCAGGCAGCCCCAGCAGCATACCGTACCAAAAACGCTGACTATCCGGGTAAAACAGCTGCAGCAAACTGCTGCCCTGATCGCGTGAGGTGCCCGCCATCACAAACAGTAGGCAGGTACGAGCCTGTAAGATCAGTACGCCCCAAAACCACAGCGGCAACCGTAGCATACCGTGCTGATCGTAATCGTCCGGTGAAAACCGGTGTGTTGACGCCTTCAAAGACTTTTCCTTGCCAATGTTATGATTACCCTTGCAAATGGCGACGCTGGCCACCATTTTCAATCTGCAGCTTAAGAAGCTCTTAAGATCCTTATGGTTTAATCAGGTCATGTCCCGCTAACGGGAAATCATTCAGACCACTGATAAGGAAAATCCAGATGAAAAAGATCGCTTTACTTACACTCATCGCATTATGCAGCGCACCGGTTCTAGCTCAACAGGGCGGGTTCATCGACCCCAACGCGACACCGGCTCAAACGCAAACCAGCCCGCAAGGTGGTTTCTCCGGCCCTAGCGCCACGCTGACCACGGTAGATAAGGTCAAATCGTTGAGCGATGATACCTGGGTGATGTTGCAGGGCAATATCGAACAGCGCGTAGGTGATGACACCTACACCTTCCGCGACGCCACCGGTACGCTGACGGTAGAGATCGACAGAAAGCGCTGGAACGGCCAGACCATCACCCCAAAAGACAAGGTACAGTTGGAAGGGAAAGTGGATAAGGACTGGAACAATGTAGAAGTCGATGTGAAAAATATCAAAAAACTGCCTTAAACCAGGGCTTGGGGCGGTGGCAACCACCGCCCTGACGATCAATATTCTTGATCTTCGATCAGGCGTTTCCCCAGACTGGTGATCGCCTGAATTTCGTAGCCGAGCTTTTCATACATTTCGATCACGGTGTCGTTGTCTTCACGCACCATCAGCTGAATTTTCGGGCAGCCGCGCGCAATCAGCTTTTTCTCCAGCCGACTAATCAACGCATTGGCAATGCCGCGCCCGCGATAGTCTGGGTGAACGCCCAGGTAATACGCCGAGCCACGGTGGCCGTCGTAACCGCCCATCACCGAGCCAACCACCTCACCGCCCACTTCCGCCACCAAAAACAGATCCGGATCGTGGTTCAGTTTGCGTTCAATATCCATCTCGGGATCGTTCCATGGCCGTAACAGGTCGCAACGCTCCCACAGGGTGATGACCTCTTCAAAGTCGTCTTGCCGAAATACGCGAATTTCCATCGTTGCTCGCTACTGTTAATTGAACTTTTTTCTGATTATTGCGTAATTATTAACTGATACCCACAGTCTTTCAAGCCGCAGCGTTTTGTCAGGTAATAAATGGCAATAGTTATCAAGTCGATTAATGAGGATCAATACGCTATAACGTCGCGAAATAGATTGATCGAGTTGGAGCCGCGCGTGATGAAGAAACAGAGCAAAACCTACCTCAATTTCAGCCCCCTCACCGCTTCATCAACCCGCCGCCAACTGCTGCTCTCCGGCCTGGCTCTGGCCCTGCTCGGGGGCAAAACCTCAGCCACCCAGGCCAATATGCTGCAACCAAAACCGCACAGCAAACCGCTACCCAAAGCCACTGGGAGCAAAAGAGTAGTGATGATCGATCCCGGCCACGGCGGTATCGACTCCGGTGCCGTGGGCCATGAAGGCTCACAGGAAAAACACGTGGTGCTGGAAATTGCCAACCACGTGCGGCGTTTTTTGCATGAGCACGAGCACGTTGAAGCCCGCCTGACCCGGGAGGAGGACGAATTTATCCCGCTGTTCCAGCGCGTGGAGATCGCCCACCAGCACCAGGCCGATCTGTTTATCTCGATCCATGCCGATGGATTTACCAGCCCGGATGCCGCCGGTGCTTCGGTGTTTGCCCTTTCCAACCGCGGAGCCAGTAGCGCAATGGCACGCTATCTCTCCAATAAGGAAAACGCCGCCGATGACGTTGCGGGGGGCAAATACAAAGAACAGGACAACTATCTACAGCAGGTGTTATTCGATCTGGTGCAAACCGACACTATTAACAACAGCCTGACCCTGGGCCGCCACGTGCTGGGCCAGATCCGCCCGGTTCACCACCTGCATAGCGAAAGCACCGAACAGGCAGCGTTTGCCGTATTAAAGTCCCCTTCTATTCCTTCGGTACTGGTAGAAACCTCGTTTATCACCAACCCCGGTGAGGAGCGCCTGTTAGACACCACCGCCTTTCGCGAAAAAATTGCCCGCGCCATCGCAGACGGCGTGATCAATTTCTTCCACTATTACGACGTTCACCAACGTAAGCCGCGCTAGACCTGCAAAATACGGGGCGAGAAGGTATACTTGCCGCCCTGTTCAGTTACCCATTGCGAAAAACCCGTATGAGTTTACCCACCATTGCCGCAGTAAAATCCTTCCTGCTGGCGTTGCAAGACAAGATTTGTGAGCAGTTGGCCCAGGCCGATGGCGGTGCCGATTTTAAGGAAGATCGCTGGACGCGTGAAGAAGGCGGCGGTGGCCGTAGCCGGGTGCTGACTAACGGTGCGGTATTCGAACAGGCCGGAGTAAACTTTTCCCACGTTTCCGGTGCCACGCTGCCCGCCTCTGCTACTGCGCATCGTCCAGAACTGGCCGGGCGCAGCTTTCAGGCGATGGGCGTATCACTGGTGATCCATCCGCTCAGCCCCTATATACCGACCAGTCATGCCAACGTGCGCTTCTTTATCGCGGAAAAACCCGGCGAAGAGCCGGTTTGGTGGTTTGGCGGCGGCTTTGACCTAACGCCCTTCTATGGTTTTACCGAGGACGCTGTTCACTGGCACCGCACCGCGCAACAACTCTGCGCCCCCTTCGGCGACGATGTGTACCCAAAATACAAAAAGTGGTGCGATGACTATTTCTTTATCAAACACCGTAACGAAGCCCGCGGTATCGGCGGCTTATTCTTTGACGATCTGAATGCCCCGGATTTCGAAAGCTGCTTCGCGTTTACCCAGGCGGTAGGTGAAGGCTTCCTGGAGGCCTATCTGCCGATTGTGGAAAGACGTAAAGCACTGCCTTGGGGCGAAAACGAACGCCAGTTTCAGCTCTATCGCCGTGGCCGCTATGTCGAGTTTAATCTGGTGTGGGATCGCGGTACGCTGTTCGGCCTGCAAACCGGTGGCCGCACCGAATCGATCCTGATGTCGATGCCGCCTTTGGTGCGTTGGGAATATAACTTCCAGCCCGCAACCGACAGCCCGGAAGCCGCGCTATACCGTGATTTTCTACCGGTGCGCGACTGGCTACAGGAGCAACAATAATGCAGATTTGGGTCGATGCCGACGCCTGTCCAAACGTGATCAAAGAAGTGCTGTTCCGTGCCGCAGACCGTGCGGCAATGCCTGTCACCCTGGTGGCTAATCAGCCTTTGCGCACGCCCCCTTCGAAATTTATCCGCACCTTGCAGGTTGCTGCAGGATTTGACGTGGCGGATAACGAAATCGTGCGCCGCTGTGAAAAAGGCGATCTGGTGATCACCGCGGATATCCCGCTGGCCGCCGAAGTGATAGAAAAAGGCGCTATCGCCCTGAATCCTCGCGGTGAGCGTTATACGCCAGATACCATTCGTGAACGCCTGAACATGCGTGATTTTATGGATACCCTGCGCTCCAGCGGGATCCAGACCGGGGGGCCGAACACCCTCAACCAGCGCGATAGACAGCAGTTTGCCAATGAGCTGGACAAGTGGCTGCAGCAGGCGAAACGGGCCAATTAGTTTAGGGAGACGCCCCTCACCCCAACCCTCTCCCCAAAAAGGAGAGGGGGCTGGTACGGTGTTGTAATCAGGTACAGGAGCCTAATTGCGGCTCAGGATGAGGGAAATCAGCTTAGAAGCGCACCTCGCCACCAAACAGATAAGTCCGCCCGCGGGCGGTGTTGGCCGCGGTTGCCTCATCTCCCTGGATCGGCAGCATATTCAGCTTGTTAAGCGCGTCAGAATAGCTTTTGTCCATCACGTTTTGCACGCTGAATTTAAGCAAAACATTACTGTTGATCTGATAGGTGCTGTACAGATCGATAACGGTGGGAATATTTGGCATCTCCTGTTTCATCAGCTTCCCGGTTTGCTCACTGGTTTCATAGTCTGGAGAAAGGCGGCGAGCCTTGCCGGTATATTTGATGATGCTGCCCACGGTCAACGCTTCGTCAAAGAAACGTAACCCGCTATCCAATGTGAAATACATATCCGGCAGTTCGTTGATATCTCCCGCGCCAAAGTAGCTACTGGCGATAGAGGTAGGCTGGTCGGTGTGCTGTTTGCTAAATGAGGCACGGGCAAAACCGCGGCCAGCATCATAGTTGGCTTCCAGCTCCACCCCGTGGGTACGCACCGGCGTCAGGGAGTTGACGTAGATATACATGTTATCCGAGAACGCTTCGCTGGCATCGCTCCAGTCATTCTGCAAGTTCTCACCCAAACTACACTTGCGGCCATTTCGGCACACCATGTAAGACTCGCTGAAGATATAGTTTTTGATTTTGCTGGTGTAAACCACCGCCTTAAAGCGCAGGGTGTCCTGCTTGAACAGCAGATCGTTGCCGCTGAGGTTAAAGCCCGCTTGCCAGGTTTCTGAACGTTCGCCTTTCAGGAACGGGTTCATCGAAGCGCCGCCGGAATTAGAGAAAAACACCTCTTGGATGTTGGGGGCGCGCATCGATTTACTGTAGCTGGCAAAAGGTTGTAGCCAAGGCGTGACCTGTGCAGACAGCATCACTGACGGGTTAAATCCGTGCTCCTTCAGATCGATATTGGCACTGCCCTGCGGAAAACACTCCACCCGCAAATCACAGGCCGGTTTAAAGCCGGTGAGCTTGTTGTTGGCATAATTGAGATTGAGATCGAGCTGGTAGATATCACGGTTGAGTTGCAAACCGGTGTACAGGCTGGCGATACGCTGGTCGCCCGACGGGGCAAAGGTGTTGTTCTCGATCGCCTCATGCGCCGTCTGCGGATCCTCAATCTGCGATTCAACGTGCTTGTCGTACTGGTTGCGCATCAGTTTACCGCCGTAGGTGAACGCTACGTCAGTCTGCCACAGGCTAAAGCGGCTGGTATTATTGATATCCAGCGCGTCGGAGCGGTTTTCCGCATTGGTATTAAAGAAGGTGAACAGCGAATCGCTGTCATACTTCTGATTACCCTTGCTGTGGCTGGCGGTCATATTCAGATCCACCAGTTCGGAAAATGGCGCGTAGTGATATTTGAGATAAAAATCGTTGCTGTCGATATCGCGGCGCGAGAATTTATTCTGGTAAGTACGGGCAGATAATTCAATGCTGTGATATTCGTTGGGCTTGATATCCACCTTGAACAGCTGCGATTTGGGGTTTTGCTTCATAAACTCGTCGTAGCCGAAGTCCTCACTGCTCACGCCGTCGCCGTTGTTAAAGTTGGAATAGATGGAGCTGCCGCTAATGGCAGCCATCACGCCCAAACTGCCGGTATCGGTGAACGCCGCCCCTTTGGCCCCAACGGCGATCATACCGCTGCGGCCAATGCCGTTACTGCCCACGGAGAACTTGGTGCGCACGCCAAACGGATTATCGGCAAACACCACATCATCCACGCCGATAGTGCGGAAGTTGGCGCTGCCCGCCAATGCGTTCACCCCAAATGCGCCGCTGTTCTCACCACGCGCCACATCGACCCCAACAATAAAATTCGGATCGATCAGCACGCCGGATTGATTGTTGGTGGAACCATGGGACATCACGCCAGAGGTCGAGGTGCCAAAATAGCTCTGGGTAATACCATCAACCATGGTATTTACCCGGCCAAAACCGCTCATCCCACGGATATTGACGCTGACCGCCCCCTGGCTGGGATCGATTTGCGTAAAAGTGCCGGGCATACTGCGCAGGATATTATCTATCGACTGTAGATTTTTATTTTCGTCGCGCGAACTGAATGCCCCAGGCTTTTCCAATGCCTCCTGTTCGCTGTTATTAGCCGCCGCCGAAACGTTCAGCGGGCTGAATACCGCCTGGCCTTTATTTTCTGCGGCCAACAGCGGGCCAGCCAAAACCATACCGGTGCCAACCGCACCAATAAGCAGTTTAAATTTCATATATCCCCTAAAGTATTGCTATCAAAATCAGTGAGTGATCAATGCTCAGCAGAAAATACCGCTAGGAAGGCGGAAATTAATTATGGTTATTATCTGCCGCGCAGCCATTAAGCCGCGCGGCCAAGATCCTTATTTTTGTGTTTTTGCGTCCATGGCTAAAATAAAGCTGTATTCCAGTGCGCTATTTTCCAACCGACTCAAGCGGCCCGATTTCCCCCCGTGGCCCGCCGACATATCCGTGGACAGCAATAACACCGCATCCCCCTGCTGGAATTGGCGCAGTTTCGCCACCCATTTGGCGGGTTCCCAATACTGTACCTGTGAATCATAGAGCCCGCTGGTGACCAACAGATTCGGGTAGTGCTGCGCGCGCACATTATCGTACGGACTGTAGGACTTGATCAGCGCATAGGGCTGCGGCTGATTGGGATTGCCCCACTCCTCGTATTCACCGACGGTCAACGGGATGCTGTCATCCAGCATCGTCGTCAGCACATCGACAAAAGGCACCTGTGCCACCACAGCGTTATACAGTTGGGGGGCCTGGTTGATCACCGCCCCCACCAGCAGACCACCGGCGCTGCCCCCCATGGCATAAACACGCCCCGGCTGTCCAAAGCCCTGCTCGATCAACGCCTGGGTGGCATCGATAAAGTCATTAAAGGTGTTTGGCTTGTTCGCCAATTTGCCCTGCTGATACCAGTTTTGGCCAAGCTCACCGCCCCCGCGTACGTGGATGAGCGCATAGACGAAACCGCGATCCAACAGGCTAATGCGGTTGGCGCTGAACGCCGGGTCCATGCTCATGCCGTAGGCACCATAGCCGTACACCACCAGCGGACTTTTGCCTGGTTTGAATTTGGCACTGTTGTATACCAGCGAGACCGGCACCTTTACCCCGTCACGGGCGGTGATCCACAAGCGCTCACTGTGATACAGGCCTGGTTCTACGCCCTTCACCTCTTGGCGTTTCAGTAACTCGCGTTTGCCGCTGTTGAGATCCCATTCATAGGTGCTGGTTGGCGTGGTCATGGCCGAATAGCCATAGCGCAGGCGGTCACTTTCCGGGTCAGGGTTGTAGCCCAGCCAGGCCATATAGCTGGCATCATCAAACGGAATGCTGCGTTGCTCGCCCCCTTGCCAGGCAATCTGCCGCAGATGCACCAGACCTTCGCTGCGCTCTTTCACCACCAGCCAGTCACGAAACAGGGCAAAGCTTTCCAACTCCCTGTTTTCCTGTGGAGCGATCAGGGGCCGCCATGGCTGGCTCGCGGATGCGGTCTGGTACAAACCGAAATGCGGGCTTTGATGATTGGAACGCAGATAAAACGCACCGCGATAATGGTCGAGATAATATTCGCGCCCGGTCTGACGCGGGGCAAAAAGTTGCACCGGAGTTTGCGGCCGGTTCGCGTCGATCAGGCGCACTTCGGAAGTGGTATTCCCGCTGATGGTGATAATCACGTAATCCCGCGAAGAGGAGCGATCCAGGCTCAGGTAAAAGGCCCCATCGTTTTCCTGATACACCAACTTATCGGCAGCCACCGGCGTACCAAATTGATGGCGGTAGACCTGATAGGGTGACAGCGTTTGGGGATGATTGCGCACATAGAACAAGCTGTTGCCGTCGTTGGCCCACACCATATTGCCCGAGGTGTTTTCAATCACCTCTTTGGCCCAAGCGCCGCTAGCCAGATCGCGCAGGGAAATGCGGTATTGCCTACGCCCTTGAGTATCCTCCGCGACGGCCAGGCGGCGGTTATCTTCACTGACTGCCAATCCCCCCACGCGGTAATAATCTTGGCCTTGAGCACGCTGATTGCCATCCAGCAGCGTCTGCCAGGCGGAGCCATCCGCCACGGCCTGCCGCTGGTAGACGGCAAACTCTTTACCCGCTTCAATGCGTTCCTGATAGCGGTAGCCGTTGAGCTGATAGGGAACCGAGCGATCTTCCGGGCTCATGCGGCCCAGCATCTCGTGATACAACCGATCGCGCAGCGTCTGATATGGCTGCATCACCTGTTCGGTATAACGGTTTTCCGCCGTCAGATAAGCCAACACCTGTTTATTCTGGCGGCCATCATCGCGCAGCCAATAATAATTATCGATTCGTGTTTCGCCCTGGGCGGTTAATTTATGCGGAATAATTTCAGCCTGGGGCGGCTGTACGGCCGCATTGGTGGTAAAGCTTAATAACCCCATAAAAATCAGTAAATAAGTCACCAAAGGCCTGCGGCAGCGAGCCGATTGAACAGGTAATGTCATAACCCCTCACGATAATTTGAGCGTAGCAAACCCCTCTCCTGTTGCGCACAACAAGAGATAAAGCCTGATGGGTAAATACGTTTTGGCTGGCTTACAACAGCGCCAGGTTAAAATCTACTGCCATGGTCACAGCAACCTTGCCTTGGCGTAGCATCTCCGCCGGTGGCGTAGGTAACGGCTGCGCACGCAATATCACCGCCAGCGCTTCACGATCTAACGACGCGGTAGCTGAGGACGTTTTCAGTACGACATCGGCCACTCGCCCCTGAGCATCCACCACGAAACTCACCACCGGTGCCCCCGAACGCTGACGCCGTTTGGCGTCTGCCGGATAACGCTTCACGCGGTTGAGCATCCCTTTAACCTGACTCTCCCAGGAAAGCTTGGCCTGTGCCTGCGCGGTGGAATCGCTGTTTAACGGTGCCGCCACCCGCTGTGCCAGGTTTTGCGCCTTGGGTGCCGCCGTGCTGGCCGCTGCAGAATGCGTGACGTCTTGCTCTTTCTCCATCGGAGTTGGCGGCTTTGGCGGCGCTTTACGCAGTTGCTTATGCGCATTTTTACTGCGCTCGGCCACCACAATTTTTGCCGCTTCGGCACGTGCCAGTTCGGGCATCTCCGGCTCCCGCTGCTGTTGTGCAGGCTGTGCTGCGGAACTGTCCGCCTGTTGCTGCAACCCCAGCGGCAACGGCTTGGGCTGGCTTGGCGCTTCGATCTGCGCCGCCCAACTGAGCATGATCGCCGGTGGTGGCATCAGCACCGGCGGCAGCGAAGTTTGCGGCCAGTAAAACAGCCATACCAGCGCCAGATGGACGCCTAGCGCATACAGTAAACCACGCCCCCAGCGCGGCTGCGGCAGAGTTGCCGCCTGAGGGCCATAAGGCTGACTAAACATAGGGATAGTAGAACACCTAATTGCGAATGATTGCATATCACATTTGCTAATGATAATCATTTGTAAATGTTAATGACAGATCTTTTCGCTATCTTGACGTAATCATTTTGCGGTTGGCGTGACCCAAAGGTAATCCGCCATAGGCCGATCGATGGCCACGCCCTGCTCTGCCAGCATCAACACCGTAAATTTGGCCCCGGGCTGCAGATCCTGGATATGCAGTGGCACACCGACCGTTCTGGAAGCGTGATAACCGCCCACTATCAGCAGTGCCGGGGTGGGAGCAGCCAGTAAACTTTCGGCCATACGTCGATCGCGTTGCTGCTGAATAGCGAGCATGGCATGCAGCTGCACCGCATCAATTTTGCCGTCATGGGAATCACGGATGGTCGCAGCGAGCGCCTGCTGGACTTCTGGCCGCACGGAAAGCTGGCCTTTGGGGAATTCGGGCCGTTGATAAAACGCCATGATTTCGCTGCGATCGAGGTTGGCAGACAACAGAGGATAAGGTGCACGCATCGCCGCCATTACCACCTCGCCATACAGTGACCACTTCCAACTGGCTTGCCAGGCGGTCAGTTCAGCTACGCGGCTATCACGCACCGTCGGTTCGGTTTGCAGCCATTGTTTTACTTCATCCACTTTGCCTTGCTGGCTGGGTGTGATCATCTCCATCAGCACGCTGCCCTGTGGCCGCTGTTGTGGTAATTGCTCTACCAGCCACAGTTCGATCTGGTGGTGATAAGGATTGTCATGCTTTTCGCCCACGATCACCCGTGGCTGTTCTGCCAGGCGCGTCAGTAACTGTTGGGGCGTCAACGTCTCGCCACTGCGTAAATCAACAATCTTGCCTAGCGTGGTAATGTCGCTTTTCGGGGAGGAGACCGGCCCCTGGCTACAGGCTGTAAGCATCAGCGTTGCAAACACTATCAGAAATTTCATGTCGTCTGTCCTTACACAAAAGTGGCGACATTATAGATAATAATTATCATTTGCATATAGAAATTGGCAGCACCTGGTGGCTGACAGCCGTTTTTTCGTTACCGTGTTTTGAGTTACGTTGATTTCGCGTAATGGAACGGGTATAACTGATAGCCATTTAGACGTCCATATGGATAGATTGTTATGCAACCTGCCGCTGAAGGGCAATTCAAACGCACCATGAAAGCCCGGCATTTGGTGATGCTGTCGCTGGGCGGCGTGATCGGTACCGGTCTGTTTTTCAAC
Organism: Serratia sp. NCCP-200; assembly: GCF_059697885.1. Lineage (NCBI taxonomy): Bacteria > Pseudomonadati > Pseudomonadota > Gammaproteobacteria > Enterobacterales > Yersiniaceae > Serratia > Serratia sp. NCCP-200. Next base: position 336,031 of record NZ_BAAKUJ010000001.1, on the reverse strand, counting down.
ACCGGCTATATCATCTCCACGACCGGTGCACTAGGCACCCTGCTGGCCTACTTGATTGGCGCCGTCGTGGTCTATCTGGTCATGCTGTGTCTGGGGGAACTTGCCGTCGCCATGCCGGAAACCGGCGCATTTCACGTCTATGCGGCACGCTATCTTGGCCCGGCTACCGGCTATACCGTTGCCTGGCTGTACTGGCTGACCTGGACAGTCGCGTTGGGTTCGAGCCTGACAGCCGCTGGTTTCTGTATGCAATACTGGTTTCCACAATCACCGGTCTGGCTGTGGTGCCTGATTTTCTGCCTGGCCATTTTTCTGCTCAACGTCATTACCACCCGCTTCTTTGCCGAAAGTGAATTCTGGTTCTCGCTGATCAAGGTGATCACTATTCTGGCATTCATCGTGCTGGGCGGTGCGGCCATGTTTGGCCTGATCCCGATGAAAGACGGCACGCCGGCGCCCTTCCTAAGTAACCTGACCTCATCGGGTTGGCTGCCTAATGGAACGTTACCGATCCTGATGACCATGGTAGCGGTCAATTTCGCCTTCTCCGGTACTGAGCTGATCGGCATTGCGGCGGGCGAAACCGAAAATCCGGAAAAAGTGGTGCCCTGGGCCATCCGCACCACGGTGATCCGCCTGATGGTATTTTTTATCGGAACGGTATTTATCCTGGCAGCGTTGATCCCTATGGAGCAGGCCGGGATCGTGAAAAGCCCGTTTGTCCTGGTCTTTGAGCGCATTGGTGTGCCTTATGCCGCCGATATTTTTAACTTCGTGATCTTGACCGCCATTCTCTCGGCCGCCAACTCCGGGCTGTATGCCTCGGGACGCATGCTGTGGTCGCTGGCCAATCAGCGCACCCTGCCTGCCTATTTTTCACGGGTGAATGCGCGCGGGATCCCGATGAATGCATTGACGTTCAGCATGCTCGGTGGGGTGCTGGCTCTGTTGACCAGCGTGATCGCGCCCGATACGGTGTTTGTCGCACTGTCTGCCATTTCCGGCTTTGCGGTCGTTGCCGTCTGGCTGAGCATCTGTGCCGCCCACTACGTTTTTCGCCGCCGCTACCTGCGCAGCGGTCAACCGATTGAAGGGCTGAAATACCGGGCACCAGGCTATCCGCTGACGCCTATTGTCGGCTTTGCGCTGTGTTTATTGGCCTGTATCGGCCTGGCATTCGACCCAGAGCAACGCGTAGCGCTATATTGCGGCCTGCCGTTTGTGGCGATCTGCTATCTGGCCTATTACCTGACCCGGCGTTCCGGGCAGAAAAACCTACTGAACACCGGAGAAGAACATGTCGGTTAACAACCCTCTGGCCGCCTTGCTGGCCGATAACCGCACGTTGATTTTGGACGGGGCAATGGCCACCGAGCTGGAGGCCCGAGGTTGCGATCTCACCGATCCGCTGTGGTCGGCAAAGGTGCTGATTGAAAACCCGGAGCTGATTTATCAGGTGCATCTGGATTACTTCAAAGCAGGAGCACAGTGCGCCATTACCGCCAGCTATCAGGCCACGCCCCGAGGTTTTTTACGCCGGGGCCTGGATGAGCCGCAATCCTTGGCACTGATCGCCCAAAGCGTCCACCTGGCGCAGCAGGCGCGCGCCGATTATCTGGCCCAGCACCCACAACGATTGCCTTTGCTGGTGGCCGGTTCGGTCGGCCCCTATGGCGCCTACCTGGCGGACGGCTCTGAATACCGTGGCGACTATCATCTGCCGCAAGCAGAAATGATCGCGTTCCATCGCCCTCGCATCACTGCTCTGGCCAACGCTGGCGTGGATCTGCTGGCATGTGAAACGCTGCCTTCGTTCGCGGAATTAAAGGCCCTGCTGGCGCTGCTGGCGGAATTCCCAGCGCTGGGTGGATGGTTCTCTTTCACTCTGCGCGATAGCCAGCATCTCAGCGATGGAACGCCACTGGCCGTCGTCATGGCTGAGCTTAACGATAACCCGCAGGTGCTGGCAGTAGGCGTCAATTGTATCGCGTTGGAAAACGTTACCCCGGCGTTACAGCAACTTGCCGCCCTGAGTGATAAACCGTTACTGGTTTACCCAAACTCCGGCGAACACTACGACGCGGTGAGCAAAACCTGGCACAGTTGCGGTAACCACCAGCAGCATCTGATCAATCAGTTGGCCGATTGGCAGCATGCCGGTGCCCGCTTGATTGGCGGCTGTTGCCGAACCACACCTGCCGACATTCAGGCGATTGCCGAACGCTGCCACGCATAAAAAACCCCCTGTGGCCGAAGCCGCAGGGGGTCACTTTCACACAATCACAGCGGTTGGGTTTGTGCTTCCACTACGGCCAATGCCACCATGTTGACGATACGGCGCACCGAGGCGATCGGCGTCAGGATATGTACCGGCTTAGACACGCCCATCAATACCGGCCCTACCGTCACCCCTTCGGAAGAGGAGACACGAAGCAGGTTGTAGCTGATCCGCGCCGCTTCCATACTTGGCATGATCAGGATGTTGGCGGAGCCTTTCAGCGGGCTGTCCGGCATCAAATCGTGGCGGATACTTTCCACCAGCGCGGCGTCACCGTGCATCTCACCGTCGATCTCCAATCCTGGTGCCATCTGATTGACCAGCTCCAGCGTTTTACGCATTTTGCTCGCCGACGGGCAGTTGGAAGAACCAAAGCTGGAGTGGGACAACAGCGCCACCTTCGGTTCAATCCCGAAGCGCCGTACCGTGTCTGCCGCCATCAGGGTGATTTCCGCCAGCTGTTCCGGCGTTGGGTCATCGTTGACGTAGGTATCGGCGATGAAGGTGTTACCGCTCGGCAGCAGTAAGGCGTTCATTGCCCCTGCCACATGTACCCCTTCACGGAACCCGAATACCTTTTCCACCACGTCATAATGCTCGTGGTAGCTGCCGATGGTGCCACAGATCATGGCGTCAGCTTCCCCACGATGCAGCATGATGGCAGCAATCAGCGTTGGGTTACCGATCACCGCGCGGCGAGCCTGCTCCTGGGAGACGCCACGGCGCTTCATGATCTGGTAATACTCACCCCAGTATTCATTGAAACGCGGATCGGACTCGTTATTCACCACTTCAAAGTCTTTACCCGGCGTCAGTTGCAGGCCAAGTTTCTTCAGGCGCATTTCAATCACGCTTGGGCGACCCACCAGTATCGGGTAAGCCAGCCCCTGCGATACCAGCTCTTGGGTAGCATGCAGGACGCGCTCTTCTTCACCTTCGGCCATTACCACGCGTTTCACTTCTTTCTTCGCCTGGGAGAAGATCGGCTTCATAAACAGGTTGGTTTTGTAAACGAACTCGGTCAGTTTCTCCACGTAGGCATCGAAGTCTTCGATCGGGCGCATCGCCACGCCAGAATCCATGGCTGCCTTGGCTACCGCCGGGGCGATTTTGACAATCAGGCGTGGGTCGAACGGTTTGGGAATGATGTATTCCGGGCCAAAGGAAAGGTCCTGATCGCCATACGCCGAAGCCACCACGTCGCTCTGCTCTGCCAGCGCCAGATCGGCAATGGCGTGCACGCAGGCCAGCTTCATCTCTTCATTGATGGTCGTGGCCCCCACATCCAGCGCGCCACGGAAGATGAACGGGAAGCACAGCACGTTGTTCACCTGGTTGGGGTAATCAGAGCGGCCGGTACAGATGATCGCATCTGGGCGCACCGCTTTCGCCAACGGCGGCAGAATTTCCGGTTCCGGGTTAGCCAGCGCCATGATCAGCGGATCTCTGGCCATGGTTTTCACCATGTCCTGCGTCAGCACGCCAGGGCCGGAGCAGCCCAGGAAAATATCGGCATTGGGAATGGCATCCCCTAGCGTACGCTGGCCGTTATCCGCAATGGCATACGCCGCCTTGGTTTCTTCCATCTTGGCATCGCGGCCCTGATAGATCACGCCTTTGGAGTCGCAAACGGTGATATTCTGCTTGCTCAGACCCAACGCGACCAGCAGGTTCAAACAGGCAATGGAGGCCGCACCGGCTCCCGATACCACCAGGCGTACGTCGGAGATGTTTTTCTTCACCACCCGCAGGCCGTTGAGCACCGCAGCGGTGGTAATAATCGCCGTGCCGTGCTGATCGTCATGGAACACCGGGATCTTCATGCGCTCACGCAGTTTCTTCTCAATATAGAAGCACTCGGGCGCTTTGATATCTTCCAGGTTAATACCGCCGAAGGTCGGTTCCAGCGCGGCGATCACGTCAATCAGCTTGTCAGGATCGAGTTCATCGACTTCGATATCGAACACGTCAATACCGGAAAACTTCTTAAACAGAACCCCTTTACCTTCCATGACCGGCTTACCGGCTAGCGCGCCGATATTCCCCAACCCCAGCACTGCGGTGCCGTTGGAGATCACCGCCACCAGGTTACCCTTGGCGGTATATTTATAAGCGGCTAGCGGGTCGGCGGCAATTTCCAGGCAGGGAGCAGCCACGCCCGGCGAATAGGCCAAGGCCAGATCGCGCTGTGTAGCTAGCGGTTTAGTCGGCGATACCTGGATCTTCCCTGGGACCGGAAACTGATGGAAATCAAGGGCACTCTGTTTGAGCTGTTCGTCCATTATGGGTTCCTTTGCTTTCTTCTTTTATGTTGAGGTAAGGCTTTATCGCTGAACCAGTATAGTGAGAGAATCGTCACAAACTTTGAAGCGTGCCATAACCTTGGGTAAAATTCGTAAATAAAAGTTAAAAGGAAGTTAAACGAACAGAAAAGCAGCAGTTTTGATCAGCTCAGATGTCGCCGTTGACCGCTCAAGCCGGATAATCCTTGAACGGTAATTGGAAATGTGGCCCATCTTTCAGCGTTTTCCATCCCCCGCCCCACTCGACATCAACACCGCACTCCAACCCGGCACGCCGCACCGCTGACGCGATCTGGGCATAGTAATCCCATTCCCAGGACACCGCCCCCAAAGGCATCGCCACGACGTCAACCGCATGCCCGGTAAGATGGCGGCTTCTCAGCGTTTGGCTTTTCCCCTCACGCAGCAAATCCCGCTGGCGGGCCATAGAGCGCAATCCTTCGGTGATGGTGAACGGCACCAGCGAATAACGCAGCGCCAAACGCATCACCCGCACCAGATCGGGATGCACCCCCAGCAGGTTTTTCTCACTGCGCGCGTTGAATTTAATTTCCGTGTTTTCACTTATCATTGTTAAACCCTGTTTTTTTGCCAATAAATCGTTTAATTAAATCGCCAAGGTAATCCGCACCGAGAAAACCAATTAATACGCTGATGGTATTAGCCCATGCCAACTCCAACCCCATCAGCGATAACAGATCGCGAATGGTTAATGCCAACAAGGCACAAATACCGGCATTTAATAACCGGCGGCGTGATGGCATATTCAGATAGGCGCCTTTCAATAACGCCATAGTGCCCGCTAAAAGGGCATTAAAGATCGGTTGCAGATATTCACAGACTCGCTGAATGATTGCGCCCACAGCGTCTGGCTCAAAGCTGGACATGGCTCCTCCTGGTTATTATTAGCCGCATGAGCTTTTCAAACGCTCAATAAAATTAGGCGACGCGAACTATCCAACCGCATGACTGGAATAACATCAAATGCTATCGCTCTTTAATAATTGGACAATTCAGAAGGATAATTATACCGACAACCTCAGCGCTGTCGTTTGCTTTGCGTTGTTAGAGCGCTCACCGGACAAGTGCCGGAGGTGAATTTTACCAAGAAGGGGAAATCGCAAAGGGTTTAACCTGACGCAGTTAAACCCTTTTTACCACAGCGATTACTGTGACATATTAAGAATGGTGCGGATGTTGAGGGCACTGGTCGCGATGATATCGATCGCCCCGGTACGCAGCGCGCCCAGAATAGCCAACGCTTTGGTATTCTCAGAGGCAATGGCGATCACACAAGGGATTTTCCGCAGCTCATCAATACTCAGGCCAATGACGCGATCGTTCATCACCGTATCCACATGCATCCCCTGCGCATTGAAAAAGTCATAACCGGCGATATCACCGATCACTCCCTGATTCAGGCTGGCATCAATAATCTCGTGCGGAGTAAACCAGCCCAGCTTGACCATATAGCTGTTTTCGTTCATATCACCTATGCCCACAAGGGCCACATCGGCCTTGCGCGCCCGATCCAGGGTTTCCTTGATGGTGCCGTTTTGCATAAACGCCTCTTTCAACGCCCGGTTTTCAACATACGCCGGGGCATACAGCGTCTCGCTACTACCACCAAACTTCTTCGCCAGACGGCGGCTGATGTGGTCAGCATTGATGGCGTCACCGGGGCGATGCGTTCCCCCAATGCCACAGATAAACTTACAATTTTTGGGGGCCACGCTACCCACATGGTCGGCGATCGCGGCCACGTTACGCCCCTGGCCAACCGCCAGCACCATATCGTCTTTCAGGGACATGGCCAGATAACCGGAAACCAATGCTGCTACCTGACGCCGCTGTTCTTCCTCATCCTGATGATCCAGCGCGATTAATGCACGGCTGAGGGAGAAACGCTCCAGCATTTGCTGCTCCAGCCGGGTACTGAATACCGGATGATAGCGGACGGTGATCTCAACAATGCCTTCTTCTTTGGCCCGCTTGAGTAAACGCCCGACCTTAATCCGCGAAATACCGAACTTTTTTGCAATCTCCTCCTGAGTGATTTCGTCCTGATAATACGCCACGGCAATTTCAGTCAGCAGTTCGTTATCCTGGGATCCTGTTTTTTTTTCCATCCGTTACACGTTTCCCCACGGCAGATTGGTCTTTTTCAATAGAAGATGGATCCAGCATACCGAACCCATCTTATCGCATTGCCCGCTAGTATAACCTGTTCAGGCGGCAACGGTATTCAAGCGTTGTTCTACCGCATCAGCCAGTTGGCATAAAAGTAGACAACAGGATACCGCACCGGCATCCAGCACGCCGCGCGAACGTTCCCCCAATCGGCTCGCGCGGCCAATCTTGGCAACCAGATCGCGGGTTGAATCACGCCCGGTAACGGCAGCCCGTTTCAACTGATCCAGCGACTCACTGAAGCTATCGCCGCGCCGAACCGCCTGCTCAAACCCTTCGATCGCAGGGATCAGCGTATCCATCAGGCACTTGTCGCCTACGCCAGCGCTGCTGATATCCTGCAGTTCAGTGAGCCCATTACGCAACATGGCCAAAAAAACCTGTTTATCCAGCGCCGTTTTATCACGCACGCTGTCAGCCATGCCCATGAACAGGCTGCCATACAGCGGCCCCATCGAGCCACCAATCCCTTCCATCAGCGCGTCCGCTACCGCGTCAAAAGCCTGCGCCAACGTCAGTTTTTGGCCCTTGATGGCCTCACCACATAAGGTGAAGCCTTTTGACATATTAATGCCGTGATCGCCGTCGCCAATCGCACCATCTATTTCACTGAGATACTCGCGATTGCTGACAATCACGCCAATCAGCGCCGCGACGATCTCATTACCATACTGCGTCGAAATTTGTGTGGTCATGATTCACTCCACCTGAGTTAGGCCCAATGAATGAGCGGGCATATCGAGCAACGTTTTCAATTGGTCGTCGAGCTTCATCAAGGTTAACGTCACCCCCATCATTTCCAGCGAGGTAAAATAGTTACCCACATAACGGCGGTGAACCTTGATGCCACGCTCCGTCAGCCGCTTTTCAATCTCGGCATAATAGATGTAGAGTTCCATCACCGGCGTGGCCCCCAGGCCGGAAATCAACAGGGCGACTTCCTGCCCCTTGTTCAACGGCATATCATTGAGCACAAAGTCGAGCATGGTGCCAGCCATCGCGGACGCCGACTGGATCGGTGATACCTCAATCCCAGGCTCACCGTGATGCCCAATCCCGATCTCCATGTGGCCATCGGCGATATGGAAGTTGGGCTTACCTACCGCCGGGATGGTGCAAGAACTGAGCCCGACGCCGATCGAGCGACAATTGCCAATCGCCTTTTGCGCAGCAGCGATCACCCCGTCAAGATCGTAACCCAGCGCTGCGGCAGCGGCCCCGATTTTCCACATCAGAATCTCACCGGCAACGCCACGGCGTTTTTCAATTTCACTGGCGGGCGCAGAGGCAACATCATCATTTGCCACCAAGGTTTTTACCGTGATACCGGCGGCGCTGGCCTTCTTCATCGCCATTTTGACGTTCATATTATCGCCAGCATAGTTGCCATACAGGCAGGCGACCCCCGCCCCGCTGTCCGCGGCCTTGAACGCATCCAGAAATGCCCCCGCCGTTGGCGAAGAGAAAATCTCACCGATGGCCACAGCATCGAGCATGTTCTTGCCAACATAGCCCAGAAACGCAGGCTCATGCCCCGAGCCCCCACCGGTAACAATACCCACCTTGCCTTTGATCGGCGCAGCAGGGTATTTGAGCACTCGTGCATTATCGGTCGCGGTGAAATATTCCGGATGAGCCTTCAGATAGCCCTGAATGGCATCTTCCACGACGTGATCGGGATCGTTAATGATTCTGTTCATCATGGCCTCTCTTTTGCCTGAGTATCGAGTTATTGAATGGTGTAACCGCCGTCAACCACCAGATTGCTGCCGGTGATCATGCTGGCCGCATCGCTCGCCAGGAACAGCGCGCTGGCGGCAATATCCTCGGGTTCGGCAAAGCGCCTCAGGGGAATTTTCTGCTTCATTTGTTCCGCAACCTCGCCAGACCATGCTTTGCGCCCCAACTCGGTCAGCACCACCGTGGGCGAAATGGCGTTTACCCGCACGTTATGCGGCCCCCATTCCAGCGCCAGAACCTGGGTCAAGCCAATTACGCCGGCTTTGCTGGCGCAGTAAGCCAGATGATTGGGCAAGGCGACCACGCCAGCCTGCGAGGCCAGGTTGATAATGCTGCCACTGCCCTGACGGATCAGATAGTGGCCCACGGCCTGACTGGTAAGGAACACCCCTTTCAGGTTCACCGCCATGGTGTTATCCCAAGCGTCTTCGGGCAGTTCTTCCGCCGGATACAGCGCGACGATCCCAGCGCTATTGACCAGCACATCCAGCCGCCCGAAATGGGCATTGGCCTGCGCAACCGCCTGTTCTACAGAGGCTTTGTCGGTGACGTCCATCACGATGCCTAACGCCTGTCGCTGATCCAGCTGCTGGGCAATCTGCACCACCTGTGGAGCACGATCCAACAGTACGACCTGCGCGCCGTTTTGCAGATAGCATTTGGCAATAGCCAGACCTATTCCCGCCGCGCCGCCGGTTATCAACGCCACTTTCCCTTGCAAGGCTCCCTTGCTTTGACCAGTAATCATAGAAAACTCCCTCAAACGGTTAGTTACGCCAAGCTGTGATGATTTTCTTCCACGGCGGCAGGCACGGCTTTAGGCAAGGTGACATATTTCATCAAGACGCCGCTGAACAAATACAGGCCGGTGAAAATCCAAATCACCCCGCCGCTCCCCAAGCTGCCGATAAATAACCCTACCACTGCCGGGCCAACGAAAGTGCTCAACCCCGCGCCAAGATTCAGGATCGACATGGCGGCACCTTTATTCTCCGGGGCCAACGTTGGCATAATGGCTGAAAGAGGCACGAAGGCCGCCAGGCAAGCACCGAATAGCCCGGCGGCCACGACGGTCAGCAGATAATTGGGACCGAGGAAGTAAGGCACGTAATAGAACATCAGCGTGGTGATAGCGCAGCCGACGCAACCGAACCACATGACGACGTTACGCCAGCCCAAGCCGTCGCTGATCACCCCAAAGATCAGGTTGAAGATAATGTTCACCGTCCACAGTGCCGCATACATCTGTAGCCAGTCAGTGCGGCTAAACCCGATATCCATCATGTACATCGGCATAAACACCACGAAGCCATACGCCGCAGAGGTATTGATGGTGCGGACAATGCCACCCAGGCCGATTTTCGGGTTCTCAAACGCAATGGTGATCCCCTTTAGCACATAGCTGAGGGAGGCTTTTTGCCTGTCCCCCACGTCGCTATGGCCAGGGGTACGGTTAAGCATCAGGGCGATCATCGCCCCGAGTACCACAAAGATTAATGCGCTCCATAAGGTTTGGATTTCCCCCAGGTACGGCAACATGATGCTGGAGTAGAGCACGCCCAGTACGCTCAACCCACCGCTGTAGACAAACCAGAAAATCCCCACGGCGGAACCCAGCCTTTCCGGCGGAGCCTCATAGGCGACCCACACCAGAAAACCATAGGCAAACAGGGGGTAGCCCAGCCCACGCAGCGCATAGGTCGGTATCATCACCGACAGGTTATTACTGGGTAATCCCCACACCAGAAAACACACCGAGCCCAGCAAGAACAGCAACAATCCAGCCAGCATGACGCGGCGAGCGGTAAAGATTTCTGCCAAAACGCCGGAAAACCAGGCAGAGATTGCCGCAGCAAAACCGTAAACGCTAAACAGCAGCGCAGATTCCTGAATGGTTAAGCCTTTGCCGATCAAATAGGGTGAAAGCCAGCCTTGTTCCAGCCCTTCCCCCATCATAAAGACCAACACACCGGCATAACCGAGCATTAATTTTGGTGACAGACCAATGCGATGAATCAGTCCATTCAGCATAAAACACCCCAGCACATTGAATTGTGGAGGTGCAGGCTAGCCCGCACCCGAAGAATGATGCAGGCATTACAGATTTGGGTTGAGCACCACTTTGATTGAGCCGATGCCCCGTTTCATCATGGCGAAGCCTTCAGCAAACTGCTCGAGCGGCAACGTTTGGGTGACGACACCTTTGGTGGGCAGATCGCCATTGCGTATCCCTTCAATCACCAACGGATAACAATAAGGGCCCAGGTGCGATCCCAGCACATCCAACTCCTTACGATCGCTGATAATGCTCCAATCGACGGTCACCGGATCTTTAAACACCGAGAACTCGACAAAGGTACCCAATTTGCGGATCAGCATCAGCCCCTGTTCGACAGATTGCTGCGCGCCGGTGGCTTCAATGTAGATATCGCAGCCGTAACCTTCGGTCATGTCCTTAACGATCGTCATCACATCATCGCGCAGTGGGTTCAGCACAACGTCAGCACCAAATTCTTTCGCCAGCGCCAGGCGTTCGTCTGACAGGTCGAGCACTACCAGCTTCGATGGACCGGATTTTTTAATCGCACCGATCATCCCCAAGCCCAGCGTTCCGGCCCCGGCCAGCACCACCACGTCCCCCAGCTTGATGTTGGCGCGCTGTACCGCATGGAAAGAACAGGCATAGGGTTCGATCAGAATGGCGTCTTCGATCGGCATATCCGCAGGAACGTGATAGTTGATGGCCTCTTTGGTGAACTTCATGTATTCCGCCATACCGCCATTAACGTTTTTCTGGAAGCCGTACAGATCGTGTTTCTCACACATCCAATACTGGCCACGGTTACAGAAACGGCATTGCCAGCAGGGAACGATCTGTTCTGAAATCACCCGATCGCCCAACTTGAATCCTTCAACGCCCTCACCATAGCCCACCACGTGGCCGATAAATTCGTGGCCTGGGATCATCGGCGCTTTGATGTAAGCCGGCTGTTTTTCATCTCCCCAAAAGCTGGCCGCTCCTTCAAACGCTTTAACATCACCGGCGCAGATGCCGCAGGCTTCAACTTTCACCAGGATCTCGTGCGGGCCAATTTTCGGTACCTCCACAAGCTCCAGGCGGTAATCCTGCGGGGCATAAGCCACCACCGCTTTCATGGTTTCAGGAATGCCTTCGGCCATGGTTGCCGCTGTTACGCAGTTCTGACACATAGTTCTATCCTCGGGTAGGGTTTATTTTTATGATCATAAGTACACACAAAGAACAAATAAACACTACATACTCTCAACATGTTTGCCCACCACCAACCTTTGAAATTGTGATCCTGCTCAAGAAGCCTCCTTAAAGTCATCTAAAAGGCCTTAAAATCGATTTATTCGTGATGTCCATCACCTTTATCGGCCATGATCCCTTAGCCAAAATAAAAACAAATGAACATCAATTGAACATTTGATAAATCATGGTTATGGTAATAGCCATGACGCGCCACCGGGGATCGTCAGCCTTACCCTTGATCAACAGGAGATGTGTTATGCAGCCTATTGCGATTGGCGCCGATGATGCCGCCATTGAACTGAAGAATGTGATCGTTGCGTTTCTGCAACAGCGCGATATTCCGGTTACCGACTACTCACCGGGAAGCGATACGCCCCCCAGCGGTTATCCCGATATCGCCTTTCAGGTGGCGCAGGGCATTAAGGATGGGAAACACCAACGTGGCATTTTGCTGTGTGGCACAGGTATTGGCATGAGCATTGTGGCCAATAAGGTTCCGGGGATCCGCGCAGCACAGTGCCATGATACCTATTCGGCACAGCGCGCACGTAAAAGCAACGATGCACAAATCATCACGCTTGGCGCACGCGTCATTGGCCCGGAACTGGCAAAATCGATCGTCGAAGCCTGGTTGAGCTCTGAATTTGAAGGAGGGGGATCGGCGCCTAAGGTGGCAAGGATCGGCTATTACGAACAGGTTGTTGGCCAACGCTGAACCAACGTCGACAGAGAGTCACGGCTTGGGGGGCCCATGTGGTATTTCTGCCCCCATTGTTTCTATCCATCGCAACAATCAGAAAAAGCGTATTTCATTCATCAGCCATATGATGCATGGTGTTAACCATAATGAAATACGTTCTCATTTACTGTTATGACTTTGGGCAAGGAGCTTATAAATGAACCAGTTAGACGCACTCAAACAGTTGACCGTGGTTGTTGCCGACAGCGGTGATATCGAATCCATCCGCCAGTTCGAACCACAGGATGCCACTACCAACCCTTCGTTGATCCTCAAGGCCGCGGCGCTGCCGCAGTATAAGTCGCTGATCACCGAAGCGCTGGAGTACGCCCGCCAGCAAGGCGGTAGCAAAGAAACCCAGCTGATTAACGCCAGTGACCGACTGGCGGTGAATATTGGGGTCGAAATTCTAAAAAGCGTACCAGGGCGAATCTCCACCGAGGTGGATGCCCGTCTATCCTTCGATCGCGGTATGTGCGTGGCCAAAGCACGCAAGCTGATCGGCATGTATCAAAACCAGGGCATCGATAAATCCCGCATTCTGATCAAGCTGGCAGCCACCTGGGAAGGGATCAAGGCGGCCGAAGAGCTGGAAAAAGAAGGCATTAACACCAACCTGACGCTACTGTTCTCCTTTGCTCAGGCCCGTGCCTGTGCCGAAGCCGGTGTCTATCTGATTTCGCCGTTCGTTGGCCGTATCTACGACTGGTATCAGGCCAGACAGCCGATGACCGATTACGATGCCGAGCAGGATCCGGGCGTGAAGTCCGTTCGTACCATTTATGAATACTATAAACAGCACCGCTATCAGACCGTGATCATGGGCGCCAGCTTCCGTAAGGTTGAGCAGATCCTGGCGTTGGCGGGTTGTGACCGTTTGACCATTGCGCCAAACCTGCTGGAAGAGTTGAAACAGAGCAATCAGCCTATCGAACGTAAACTGACGCCGTCTACCGAAGGGTTTTATCAGCCAGCACCACTGGCCGAGGCGGAGTTCCGCTGGCTGCATAACCAGGATGCCATGGCGGTTGAGAAGTTGGCCGAAGGCATTCGCCTGTTCGCCGTCGACCAGCAGAAGCTGGAAGACATGCTGATCGCACAGCTGTAAGACGATGATAGAAAAGTGAGATCGGCAAAGCAATTGCCCCTCACCCTAACCCTCTCCCACAGGGAGAGGGGACCGATCGAGTGTGTTTTAAAGATAGTGACTCACTTTGGCTAAGGACGATCACGCTAGCTAAAATGACTGCTTTATTTTCAGGACCGATCGAGTGTGTTTTAAATGCAGTGACTCACTTTGGCTAAGGACGATCACGCTAGCTAAAATGACTGCTTTATTTTCAGGACCGATCGAGTGTGTTTTAAATGTAGTGACTCACTTTGGCTAAGGACGATCACGCTAGCTAAAATGACTTCTTTATTTTCAAACGAGTAGGGGCTAACAGCTCCCTCTCCCTGTGGGAGAGGGTTGGGGTGAGGGAAACTACTCCATCACCCGGTGGATCTGCAAATACTGCAACAGCATGATGGTTTTACCATCCTTGATGCGGCCGTCGGCGATCATTGCGATTGCATCATCAAAGGGCAATTCCACCACTTCAATATCTTCATCCTCAATGCCGCCACCGCTGGTTTGGCGTTCATCATCCTGGTACTCGGCAATAAAGAAGTGGAGTATTTCCGTCACGCCCCCCGGTGACATGTAGGCCTCAAAGATCTTTTGCACCTTCGAAACCTGAAAACCGGTTTCTTCTACCGCTTCACGGCGGGCGCACTGTTCGGGCTGATCGTCATCCAGCAGCCCGGCACAGGCTTCCAACAACATGCCTGTGGCATTGCCGTTGACGTAGGTCGGCATGCGGAACTGGTTGGTCAGCACCACGGTACCCTTGGCGCGGTTATACAGCAAAATGGTCGCCCCGTTACCGCGGTCATAGACCTCGCGCACCTGTTCGATGGTTCCGCCATTTTTACGTTTTAACTCAAAGGTGTATTTATTCAATACGTACCAGTTGTCCGATAACAGCTGCTTTCTGATATTTTCAATTTTTGACGACATATTCCCTTCTTCCGTAAGCCAACGCACCACAACCTTTGGCCACTAGCAAAGCGCAGCCACGGCGGATTTGCAACAAAAAACCGCAGGCTAAACAGAAATGGGGGCTTGGGGCGACTAAAATTTCAGCGAGATGATATTACAGTGGCTAGCCAATGCCACACAGCTGAAATATACCAATGAGATAAAAACCTCTCATTTCACAACAAAAGGTTTTTATCAAAAAGACAGCTGTAAAACCTGAGAATAACCTGGCTTATTTACGGTTTAGGAATGGCATCCAACTGGAAACTTGTTCCACTGGTCACGTTACCCTCGTCATCATAGAAATCAACACCGAGCCATGCACTGGTAAATTGCCCTCCATTAGCGGGTAACATCATTGAATTGGGCGTCAAGATCCCTTTATCGATCATATCCTGATATGCAGCGATCAGTTCCTGCTGCCGTGCCAATACCTCTCCGACGGTATCACCACCGACTTGAGCATACCCCGTACTGACACTATTTAAGGCCGCTTGATTAAAACAGTTATAAAAGCCGCTAGCAAATCCCGAAAAATTCTCATTGCCGATAGCCTCCCTGACGGCTACGGAATCAAAGCTGGCATTAAACAAATAGATACCAACTTTTATTTTTTTATCGGCCTCTGTCACATTGGGATTAACTTCAAAACTCAGCATCGAATAAATGCTACTCTTATCCTCTTTATCCCAACCATGCATACGTGCATCAGTAATAAACTCATGAGCGTCCATATTATCAATCCTCTTCAGTCAGTGTGTCGTTTGGTTTTCCAACCCAAGCACCTACTTGGATAAAAATAATATATGTAATTGGGGTAAATGATGATATCCAGTCCTGTTGTGCTGACTCTGAAACAAACACTCATCATTTGATCACGGAAGGACGGGGTAGCGAATAATCCGACACCTCATCATATTGAAAAAAAACCCCGCAGGCCTTGCAGCGCTGCGGGGTTGATATCCACCAGAGTTAGAATCCGGTAGGGACTCCGTGCATGTCCGGCAGTTTATGTGCGATCCCTTTATGGCAATCGATACAGGTTTTGCCTTCGGTGATGGCTTTGTCATGCATTTTGGCCGCCACGGTTTTCTGCGCGGTGAAATCCATATACTCGAAGTTGTGGCAGTTACGGCACTCCTGCGAGTTGTTGGCCTTCATTCGCGCCCATTCGTTGCTGGCCATGGTCAGACGATGCTCTTCGAACTTCTGCGGCGTGTCGATAATGCCAAACACCTTGGCGTATAGCTCTTTGCTGGCCTTAAGCTTGCGCAGCATCTTCGGCCCCCACTCATGCGGGACGTGGCAATCCGGGCAGGTGGCACGGACGCCACTGCGGTTGTTGTAGTGCACCGTCTCCATATACTCTTCGTAGACGTTTTCACGCATCTCGTGGCAGCTGATACAGAATTTTTCGGTGTTGGCCGCTTCCATACCAGTGTTGAAACCGCCCCAGAAAACGATCCCGGCAACAAAGCCCAACAGCAGCAAAGTCCCCAGGGCCAGCCTGCTCGGCCTGCGCCACCAGCGCCATAGACGACGGATCGGTCCGGCCTTTTTCTCGGATGTTGTGGTATTACGTTCGGCCATAGCTCCCCCGCTTAGTGCCCAAAGCCCTGCATAGGCTTGAAATCATTGCCGATGATTGGTGCCGCATCGGTTTGTGGTACGTGGCATTGCAGACAGAAATAACGACGTGGAGCGACTTCCCCCAGCACCTTGCCATCGCTGTCCATAAAGTGTGTCGGGCTGATACGCGGTGCGCCAGTGGTGCGATAGTGCTCCACGCCGTGGCACTGCAAGCAGCGGTTAGTGTTTTTGCTAATCTGGTAGCCGTCGACGCTGTGTGGGATCATCGGCGGCTGGTTGACATAGTTTAGCGCCATCTTTTCCTGCTGCTTGGGCATTTTGATCTGCCCTTCAGCCGTGCCGGAAACCTCTGGCGATTGCTTGAGATCGACATCACTGGCGGCAAACGCGGCACTGGCAACTACCAGTGTTAACAGCGCGCCCCACAGGGAAAGCTGCTTTTTCAGGACATTGCTGGTCATTTTTTGGCTCCCGAATAATGAAATTTGCTCTTAATTTCGAATACGTTTTCTGCACAAACGTCGATACAACGTCCGCAGGCAATACAGGCATCACTGGCAACCCGTGGTGTGCCTTTTTTTACTAATAACGGCTCACGCAGGATCTGCGGTTCTGGGCAAACATGAAAACAATCCATGCAGCGGGTACAGTTATCACGCTGCTCCGCGCTGATCTGCACCACACCCTGGCTACCAATGGCGCCATACAGCGCTCCCATTGGGCAAAGATGGCCACACCAGCCGTGTTCGACCACCAGCAGATCGAACAGGAACAGCGCCACAATCAGCCAGATGCCTGCACCAAATGCGGCACCCAGCCCTTTCAGCCAGGCTAATGCCCCTTCCCCGCTGCTGCCGTGGATCAGTCCGCGCCCCATCAGGGCCACCGGATTAATCCATTCCCAGATCAGCGTGCCACTCACGGCACTGCCAACCAGTACGACAAGCAAGATGCCATAGCGCAGGGAACGAGGCAGGCTGGCCGATTGACGCAGGCCTAACTTGCGCCGCAGCCAGGCAGCCAGATCGGTCACCGGGTTGACCGGGCAAACCCAGCCGCAAAACACCCGATTACCGATCAGGCCGTAGATCAGCACCACTACCGCGCCTACCCACACCAACCAAGCTGGCCAATGCCCGGCCAACAGGCTTTGCAGCATCATCAACGGATCCGTTAACGGCACCGTCTCCGCCAATAGGCTGGCGCTGTAGTTACCACGCAGGATCCAGATGCCCCACAGCGGCCCGGAGAGAAACATCAACAAGATCAACAGTTGGCTACAACGGCGCAGGATCAGGAAGCGGTTGCTACGCAACCAGCCATGGCGCAGACGGGCATCACGCCCCGCTTCAGCGACTGGATTAGCCATCATTCACCTCCCTTTACGCCGCGTGCTGGCAATGTGAGGCCTTCCGGCACCAGTGAATGCCCTGCACGCTGCTTTTCCTGCCAGCCCCAGCGATAGTGTTCACCCAATTGGCCACGCGCCAGTTCCATCGGTAACACCTTGATCGCCGCCTGCTCAAGTACACAAGCCTGCTCACACTTGCCACAGCCGGTACAATCCTGGCTGTGAACCGTCGGCAGAAACATGGCGTGCTTGCCGGTACGCTCGTTGTGTTGCAGATCCAAGGTGATGGCCTTGTCGATCTGCGGGCAAACCCGGTAACACACATCGCAACGCAGCCCTTGCCAATTCAGACAGTTTTCATGATCCAGCAACACCGCCAGCCCCATCCGCGCCTGATCGATATCCGTCAGGTTCGGATCCAGCGCACCGCTCGGGCAGGCCACCACACACGGGATGTCTTCACACATCTCGCAAGGGATATCCCGCGCCACAAAGTACGGCGTTCCCGCCGCTCTCGGCGACAGCAGCGTCGCCAGTTTCAGCGTCTGGTACGGGCAGGCTTGCACACACTGACCGCAGCGAATGCAGGCGCTATCAAACGCCCCTTCGGCCAGTGCTCCCGGCGGCCGCAGGGCCAGGCCATCACGTTCCTGAGACTGCTTTTGTTGCAACCCCAGCAGTACGCCTATCCCTGCCAACCCGGCCACGCTGCGCGCAGCATCCCGCAGGAAGCGCCGCCGGGCCGGTGTTTTATCTCGTTGCTGGCTCATTCCGTTGGCCTTATACCTTCTCCAGTTTTACCGCACACTTCTTGAAGTCGGTCTCTTTCGACAGCGGATCGGTAGCGTCCAGCGTCAGATTATTGACCAGTTGCGCGGCATCGAAGAACGGCATATACACCAGGCCTTTCGGCACACGGTTACGGCCACGGGTTTCGACGATGCTCACCACTTCACCACGGCGTGACACTACCTTCACCTTGTCACCACGGCGCAGATTGCGGCTCTTGGCGTCCAGCGGATGAATAAACAGCACCGCCTCTGGGAAGGCTCTGTGCAATTCCGGCACCCGGCGAGTCATCGAACCGGTGTGCCAATGTTCCAGCACGCGGCCAGTGGACAACCACAGATCGAACTCCTGATCCGGGCTTTCCGCCGCTGGCTCGAACGGTAGTGCGAAGATCACGGCTTTGCCGTCTGGCTTGCCATAGAAGCGCATGCTTTCACCGGCCTTCACATAAGGATCGGTCCCTTCACGGTAACGCCACAGGGTTTCCTTGCCATCCACCACCGGCCAGCGTAAACCGCGCGCCTTATGGTACATATCAAAGGCCGCCAGATCGTGACCATGGCCACGGCCAAACCCGGCGTACTCTTCAAACAGCCCTTTCTGGATGTAAAAACCGAAGTCGCGCGACTCGTCGTTCAACTGGTCGGCCGGGATCTCTTCCAGCTTGTACTTGTTCACTTCACCGTTAACGAACAGGACGTCGTACAAGGTTTTACCCCGGTATTCCGGCTTCTGGTTGATCAGCTCCGCAGGCCACACTTCTTCCACCTTGAAGCGTTTGGCAAATTCCACCAACTGCCACAGGTCAGACTTGGCCTCGCCAGGCGCTTTCACCTGCTGATGCCAGAATTGAGTACGGCGCTCGGCGTTACCGTAAGCCCCTTCTTTCTCTACCCACATCGCAGTAGGCAGGATCAGGTCGGCGGCCAATGCGCTCACCGTTGGGTACGGATCGGAAACCACGATAAAGTTGCGCGGATCGCGCCAGCCCGGCATGCGATCTTCGTTAATGTTTGGCCCGGCCTGCATGTTGTTGTTACACATCACCCAGTAGGCGTTCAGCTTGCCGTCTTTCAACGCACGATCCTGTGCAACCGCATGCAGCCCGACTTTTTCCGGGATGGTGCCAGCTGGCAGTTGCCATTTCTGTTCGGCAATCTGGCGATGCTTCTCGTTGGTCACGACCATGTCCGCTGGTAGGCGGTGGGAGAACGTCCCCACTTCACGCGCGGTACCACAGGCAGAAGGCTGACCAGTGAGTGAGAACGGCCCACAGCCCGGCTTGGAGATCTTACCGGTCAGCAGGTGCAGGTTGTAGCACAGGTTATTGGCCCAGACGCCGCGGGTATGCTGGTTGAAGCCCATCGTCCAGTAAGAGACGACTTTCACATTCGGGTCGGCATACAGTTTGGCCAAGGCTTCCAGTTGGTCTTTCGGCACACCGCTTAACTCAGCGGTTTTATCCAGCGTGTACTCCGCCACAAAGGCCTTGTAATCTTCGAAGCTCATCGGCTCCGAAGCATCGCTCCCTGGGTTCTTCGCCGCTTTCTCCAACGGGTGGGTTGGGCGCAGGCCGTAACCGATATCGGTCGCCCCTTTGCGGATATTGACGTGCTGCTTGAGGAAATCCTGGTCAACCGCATTGTTCTGAATAATGTAGTTGGCGATGTAGTTCATGATCGCCAGATCGGTCTGCGGGGTAAACACCATGCCGTTATCCGCCAGCTCGAAGCTGCGGTGTTCAAAGGTGGAAAGTACCGAGACGTTGACCTTATCGTTGCCCAGGCGGCGGTTGGTAATGCGCGACCACAGGATCGGGTGCATTTCCGCCATATTGGAGCCCCACAGCACGAAGGCGTCGGCCTGCTCGATATCATCGTAGCAGCCCATCGGTTCATCCATGCCAAAGGTGCGCATAAAGCCGACCACAGCAGAAGCCATGCAGTGGCGAGCGTTTGGATCGAGGTTGTTGGAACGCAAGCCCGCTTTGAACAGTTTGGACGCAGCGTAGCCTTCCCATACCGTCCACTGGCCGGAGCCAAACATACCTACCGCCTCTGGCCCTTTTTCTTTCAGTGCCCCTTTGAATTTTTCTTCCATAACATCGAAGGCTTTTTCCCAAGTGATGGGAGTAAACTCACCTTCTTTGTCGTACTGCCCGTTCTTCATGCGCAGCATTGGCTGTGTCAGACGATCCTTGCCGTACATGATCTTGGGCAGGAAGTAGCCTTTAATACAGTTTAAACCCCGGTTAACCGGAGCATCCGGATCGCCCTGCGAAGCCACAATGCGGCCATTTTGGGTACCGACCAGAACGCCACACCCGGTGCCGCAGAAACGGCAAGGTGCTTTATCCCATTTGATTTCGTCACCGCTGCCGACCACGGCCTGGGCGACCGTTGGGATCGTCAGCCCGGCAGCTGCGGCAGCAGCCGCGGCAGCGTTCGCTTTCATGAAGTCTCGACGACTGAGTTTCATGGCATTACCTCACCTTGCTCATCCTGCTGGTGATAAACCAGCGACACTGCCAACACGCCTTCCAGATTGCGCGCCGACTCAATTTTTTCCAGCAACGCCTGGGAGCGTGCTGCTTGCATAACGACGACCAGTTTGCCCTGCTGTTGATCCTGTGCCGGAATTTCCGTATCAGGGATTGCCAGCAGCGCCGAGATCAGCGCCGGGAATTTGTCAGGCCGTGCCTGTACCATCAACCCGCTTACGTGCCATTCACTGCTCATTATT
The DNA here is from genome assembly GCF_059697885.1 of Serratia sp. NCCP-200. Lineage (NCBI taxonomy): Bacteria > Pseudomonadati > Pseudomonadota > Gammaproteobacteria > Enterobacterales > Yersiniaceae > Serratia > Serratia sp. NCCP-200. The sequence goes on along the minus strand of NZ_BAAKUJ010000001.1, from coordinate 314,955 downwards.
TTCACTCCGGGTTATTGCAATCGCCGAGGTCGGGCAACCGGCAACGCAGGCACCACAACCATTGCACGCCGCCGCCTCGAGCGCCGGTTGGGCTATGCCGCCTAACCGTGGCCGAAAACGGATTGCCTGCGTTTCACAACTGTCCTGACAGCTGCGACACTCTACCCCCTGCATCGCCAGGCAAACGGCCGAAAACGACGCCACTTGTTGCCAGGGTTGGTGCTGGGGTGGGTAAAACAGTGGGGCTTCGCAGGCATCTGCGCATTGTCGGCAAAAGGTACATTCCGCGCGTTGGAAATCGATTTCGGGATAACCGCCACTGCCGCTGATCAGTACGCCGGTTTCGCAGGCGTTAACGCAGGCCTGGCACCGGGTACAACCCGCAAGGAAGAGAGGGGCTTCACGCGACCACGGGGGACGGATCGCATCAGTTTGATGACGCCATTGTCCGCTGAGCAATCTGCGTCGCGACAATTCGGCCATTCGGGTTATCCTTCAAAGTTGGCAACACGCGCGCGTGTAAAAAATTATTATAGTGTGACTTTATTATTGTTTGTCTCGCACCTCGGGTAAGAGGCAAGGATAAAATAGGCTTATCGGAGGGGGTAGATAATCACCCTAAATAGGTAAAAGTAGGTATTACTTGCGCCAGATCAATCACTGATAGCCGATATAGGGCATTTTGCCAACGGTAGACCGCCAAATCGCTATTTAATTGATTATATAGCGAAGATTTGTTTTGGCGCTAAATCGGCCGTTTGCTCAAAATCGCCATGCTTTTTGCCAGCAAAAGTTATAATTTGACGGCGCATAACACTCAGGCCTATAACCAGAAGGACGCTTAATTGCTCGTAAAACGCTCAGTGACCGGCAGCCTGGCGAAGGCGCTGATAAGTATCGTGATCCTTTCCGTGCTGTCCACCGGACTGGCACTGACTACCGTGGCCGGCAGCCTGCAAGATGCCGAAGCGATCAATATCGCGGGATCGTTGCGCATGCAGAGCTACCGGTTGGCGTATGAGCTCACTAACGGTTCCGCTGAAGTGCAGCAGCACCTGGTGCAGTATCAACAGTCGCTGATGGCTCCGGCCCTGCTTAAACTCGATCGATTTTATGTGCCTGACGATGTGCGGCAAAAATACCTGACGCTGCGCCAGGCCTGGCTGGTGCTGGAAAAACAGATCCTGGCCGGGAACCCGGAAAACTATCAGGCCAACGTGGCCAGCTATGTTAATCAGATCGACCATTTTGTCTTGGCTTTGCAGCGCTACTCCGAACAAAAACTGACCATCGTAGCGACGATCAGCGTGATGGGCTACATCGCCATCATTGCCCTGGTGCTGTTCTGCATCCGCTTTATGCGCCGCCAAGTGGTCACCCCGCTCAAACGCCTGGTGGACGCCAGCCTGCGTATGCAACAACGTGACTTTAATCATCCGCCGCTCGACGTTTCGTTGCCAAACGAACTGGGCGTCCTGTCGCAAACCTTCACCACCATGTCAGGCGAATTGGCGAAGCTCTACCAGTCACTGGAACAGAAGGTGCAGGAAAAAACCGAGCGGCTACAGCAGGCTAACCGCACGCTAGAGGTGCTCTACAGTTGCTCCCAGGCGCTGAGCGTTGGGCAGTTGGATCAGCGGGCGTTTGAGAAGGTCCTGCATATCATCAAGCTAAGCGAACAATTACATTGTATCCGGCTCAATGTGGAAGACAGCCTAAGCCAATGGCAGGTCAGCAGTGGTGAACCCGTGGCGGAACTGGCCTGGCATTCACAGGTGATCATGCAAGACAACAAACCCTTGGGTAGCCTGAGCTGGCAACATCAGCAACAGCCGCCCCACCCGCACCTGATGCAAAGCGTGACCAATATGCTCAGCCGCGGGGTTTACTTTAACCGCGCACAAAAGCAGCATATGCAGTTCCTACTGATGGAGGAACGCGCCACCATTGCCCGTGAACTACACGATTCGTTAGCCCAGGCTCTCACTTTCCTGCGCATCCAGCTTACCTTGCTCAAACGTACCCTGACAGGCCATTCATCGCAGGCGGATGAGATCATTGATGATTTTGATCGGGCGCTGGCGGATGCCTATCGCCAATTGCGCGAACTACTGGCCACCTTCCGGTTGAGCATTCAGGATGCCGATCTGAACGCCGCGTTGCAGCAGGTATTGGAACCATTAAAACTGCTGACCAGCGCGCGGATTCAGTTACACTGTCGGTTAGCCTCACAGGCGTTGAATGCCCAACAACAGGTTCATGCGCTACAGATCGTGCGTGAAGCCGTGCTTAATGCCATCAAACACGCCGATGCACAGGAAATTGTGATCCATTGCGAAGTCTCCCCCAGCGGCGACAACGAGATCACCATTTGTGACGACGGCTGCGGCATCGACAGCCTGGATGAACCGGAAGGCCATTACGGGCTAACCATTATGAGCGAACGTGCATCGCGCCTGAACGGGACGTTACATATCAGGCGTGGCAATGCCGGGGGCACGGAGGTCTGTCTTAGCTTCCCGCCATAAGGGCTAACAGCATTGCACGGCGGCCATTCGAGCCGAGCGACAATGCTAATTACTACTATATTTTAAGAGTCAGCTTTACTGCCGGCAGTAGGCAGTGGCTTTACTCGCTACAGGGAGCACGTTTTATTGTGATGAATAATTACCGAGTAATGATCGTGGACGATCACCCGTTGATGCGCCGCGGCATCAAACAGTTGCTGGGGCTAGATCCCACTTTCACCGTGGTGGCAGAAGCCAGCGGCGGTGCTGAGGCGATCGCCCTGGCCGCGCAGTTCACGCCAGACGTGATCCTGCTCGATCTGAACATGAAGGGTCTTTCCGGGCTGGATACGCTGAAAGCATTGCGCGATGAAGGGGTGGATGCACGCATCATCGTACTGACCGTTTCCGACTCCCGCAGCGACGTCTATGCGCTGATCGATGCGGGTGCCGATGGCTACCTACTGAAAGACAGCGAGCCAGAACAGTTGCTGGAGCATATTCGCCAGGCCGCCGAGGGCCAGAACGTGATTAGCGATGCGGTAGCAGACTATCTTTCGTCACGCAGCGAGCAACACGACCCCTTTGCCGCCCTCACCGAGCGTGAACTGGATGTGTTGCAGGAAGTGGCGCGCGGCATGTCAAACAAGCAGGTCGCGGCGCAGTTGCATATTTCTGAAGAGACGGTGAAAGTACACATCCGCAATATGCTGCGCAAGCTCAACGTGCGTTCGCGCGTGGCAGCAACCGTGATGTATCTGGAAGCGAAAAGCCAGTAATGCTTCCCCGGCACGCCGGGGAACATTCAACCAATGGCCGCCAACAGCATCTCATGATGCTGATTAACCCAGCTTTGGCTTAGCGGGCCCCAGTTTGCCAACTGGTAATAGCCATCGTTATTACGCTTCCCCTGCTGCACAAACTGCAACTCCAGGCCCAGGCCTGGCAAAGCTTTGAGTACATCCTGCAACGTACGGCGCGGCCAACCGGTCAGTTCCATCAGGCGCGGAACGTTAGGGCGTTCATTGCTGCTGATCAGCCAACACAGATAAAGACGACGAGCAAATACCGGGTTAATTTCCATACTTAACTCCTGCTGAGGAAAACGTCCTGATTATTTCACCGTAACGCAATAAAATCGCCATAATGACGCGTTTCGTGGTGGTGCAATGTGTAACTGTAGATTTCTACTACTGTTATTTACATTATCTCCTTTTTTTCTCCACGCTTTATCTGCACTCGACGAGTAAAGTGCAGTAGCACCTTTGGGTACAATCAAATCCTGCGACAGCCCGGCCATCCATCAGCGCCAGGCGAAAGCATAGGTGATGCTGTCAAAAATAGAATAAGTCACAACGAGGTTCATGCCGCATGGCCAATTTTTTTATTGATCGCCCGATTTTTGCCTGGGTTCTGGCAATTATTCTTTGCCTGACGGGGACGTTGGCGATTTTTTCTCTGCCTGTCGAACAATATCCGAACCTCGCTCCGCCAAACGTGCGTATCAGCGCCTCCTATCCGGGGGCATCGGCACAGACGTTGGAAAATACTGTAACCCAGATTATCGAACAGAACATGACCGGCCTCGACAACATGATGTATATGTCGTCCCAGAGCACCAATACCGGCCAGGCCTCGGTTACGCTGACCTTTGATGCCGGCACCGATCCCAACGAGGCAATGCAACAAGTACAAAACAAGCTGCAAGCCGCCATCAAGCGGTTGCCACAGGCGGTACAGCAACAAGGCGTAACGGTGTCAAAATCGGGCGATACCACGCTGATGATGGTGGCCTTTGTCTCCAACGATGGCAGCATGGATAAGCAGGACATCGCGGACTACATCGTCTCCAACCTGCAAGACCCCCTCAGCCGCATTAACGGCGTGGGCAGCATGGACGTTTACGGTTCACAATACGCCATGCGTATCTGGCTGGATCCGAACAAGCTCACCAGCTATCAGCTCACCACTCAGGATGTAGTCAGCGCCATCAGTTCGCAGAATACCCAGGTCGCGGTGGGCCAGTTGGGCGGATCCCCTTCCGTGGATCAGCAGGCGCTAAACGCCACCATCAATGCTCAATCCCAATTGCAAACGCCGGAGCAGTTCCGCCAGATCACGCTGCGCGTCAATCGTGACGGTTCGCTGGTCACCCTGGGTGACGTTGCCACGGTGGAATTGGGCGGGGAAAACTATAACTACCTCAGCCGTTACAACGGCCTGCAGGCCGCCGGTATGAACATCAAGCTGGCTTCCGGTGCCAACGAATTGCAAACCGACCAGTTGGTGAAAGCCAAGATCGCCGAGCTTTCACACTATTTCCCCCACGGGCTGGAAGCCAAGATCGCCTATGAGACGACGCCGTTCGTCCAGGCGTCGATCCATGATGTGGTAAAAACCCTGCTGGAAGCCATTTTGCTGGTGTTTTTAGTCATGTACCTGTTCTTGCAGAACTTCCGCGCCACGTTAATCCCCACTATCGCCGTTCCGGTGGTGCTGTTGGGCACCTTTGCCATCCTTTCGGCCTTCGGTTACAGCATCAACACCCTGACGATGTTTGCCATGGTGCTGGCGATCGGCCTATTAGTGGATGACGCCATCGTGGTGGTGGAAAACGTGGAACGCGTGATGAGCGAGGAAGGTCTCTCACCCAGGGACGCAACCCGTAAATCCATGGGGCAGATCCAGGGCGCGCTGGTGGGGATTGCCATGGTGCTTTCGGCGGTATTTATTCCCATGGCCTTCTTCGGCGGCACCACCGGCGCCATTTATCGCCAGTTCTCGATCACTATCGTTTCCGCAATGGTGCTTTCGGTGCTGGTCGCCATGATCCTCACCCCGGCCCTGTGCGCCACTATTCTCCAGCCGATCGCCAAAGGCCATCATCACGGCAAGCGCGGTTTCTTCGGCTGGTTTAACCGCATGTTCAATCGCAACACCGAACGCTATGAACGTGGGGTAGCGCGCGTGCTGCATCACAGTGCCCGCTACATGGTGATCTACCTGCTGCTGTTGGCCGGTATGGCGGTGCTGTTTATCAAACTGCCGACCTCGTTCCTGCCGCAGGAAGACCGTGGCGTGTTCACCGTACAGGTGCAGTTGCCAGCAGGTTCCACCCTGCAACAAACCACCAAGGTGGTGGAAAAGGTTGAGCACTACTTTCTGACCGAAGAGAAAGCCGACGTGCTGTCGGTGTTCTCCACCATCGGTGCCGGGCCAGGCGGCAACGGCCAGAACGTCGCACGCCTGTTCTTGCGCCTGAAGGACTGGGATCTACGCAGTTCGGGAGCCAATAGTTCGTTCGATATCATCGAGCGTGCCACCAAGGCCTTTAGCAATATCAACGAAGCGCGCGTTATCGCCAGCAGCCCGCCAGCGATCACCGGACTGGGGAACTCTTCGGGCTTCGATATGCAGCTGGAAGACCACGCCGGGCTGGGGCATGGCAAGCTGATGGAGGCTCGCAATCAATTACTGCAGTTGGCTGGGCAAAACCCGCAGCTATCGCGCGTGCGCCATAATGGTCTTGATGACAGCCCGCAGTTGCAGATCGATATCGACCAACGCAAAGCGCAGGCGCTGGGCGTGTCGATCGACGATATCAACAGCACCTTGTCAACCGCCTGGGGCTCCACCTACGTCAACGACTTTTTAGACCGCGGGCGAGTGAAGAAAGTGTACGTCCAGGCCGGAGCGCCCTTCCGCATGCTGCCGGAGGACATCAACAAGTGGTATGTACGTAACAACAGCGGTGGGATGGTGCCCTTCTCCGCCTTTGCTACCTCCCATTGGGAATATGGTTCACCGCGTCTGGAACGCTACAACGGTAACTCCACGGTAGAAATCGTGGGCGAGGCTGCCCCGGGCGTCAGTACCGGTACCGCGATGGATGAAATGGAAAAACTCGTCAGCCAGCTACCGACCGGTTTCGGTCTGGAATGGACCGCAATGTCCTACCAGGAACGCCTGTCCGGTTCCCAGGCACCGGCGCTGTATGCCATCTCGCTGTTAGTGGTATTCCTGTGTCTGGCGGCCCTGTATGAAAGCTGGTCGATCCCGTTCTCGGTCATGTTGGTGGTACCGCTGGGGGTGATCGGTGCCGTCACGGCCACCTGGCTGCGCGGGCTGGAAAACGATGTGTACTTCCAGGTGGGGCTATTGACGATTATCGGGCTGTCGGCCAAGAACGCCATCCTGATCGTGGAATTTGCCAACGAACTGAACAATAAAGGCCAGGATTTGCTGGAGGCAACGCTGGAAGCCTCGCGCCTGCGCTTGCGCCCTATCCTGATGACCTCACTGGCGTTTATCTTCGGCGTTCTGCCAATGGCCATCAGTTCCGGTGCAGGTTCTGGCAGCCAGCATGCAGTAGGTACCGGGGTGATGGGCGGTATGATTTCAGCCACCGTTCTGGCAATTTTCTTTGTGCCGCTGTTCTTCGTATTGGTACGCCGCCGCTTCCCTGGTAAGGCGCTGCCTCACCATCACGATAGCCAATAGCAGGCGTAAAAAAAGCAGCTTCGGGAAACCGAGGCTGCTTTGTTAAAGACTTAATATTGTTACCCTAGGTGCTTTAAATAAAAACAAACCCAATAGCCTTATTCAAGCTTTAAACCCTATATGGTGTTAGTTACCTAACATCTCATCAATAAAGTCTTTCCAATTTTTTAACTCTCGATCAACCATGATACTTCACAACCTCCGGTTATTGGACGCAGAGATTCTACGCCTGTTTTTTGACCAAGTGAAGCCTTTTGGGAACGATACCATCCAAGAAATCCAGGAGCGGAGCATATTTTCAGATTAATCAGAAACCTACCCTGATGTTACTTTTTTAACGAAACCCGCCGAATAATTTGGATGATCAACGGTCAGCCTTAGCCGAAACAATTGTGTGGCTGATTATTGTTGTAAAATAATCATGACGCGTCGCTATCCCTCTTTTTCCGGCTGCCTGCGCTTGAGAATACGTTGATACCATGGCTGAGGCACGGGGTGAACAATATGTCGCAGCGCTCGGGCGTAATCCATCACCAGCCCTGGCGTCCAGGCCATTGAGAGTGCCCGTCTGCGTACCTGTGCGGCAATCCACAGTTCCGGCATGGTCAAAATACGTAATGTACCCAGCCAACTTTTACTCTGTTTGGCAAGCACGCCATCCAATGAGGCTTCCAAGGCATAGGCAACACTACTGGAGCAGTTACGCGACGTCAGATTGTAGATTTTAGTCAGCTGATAGCCGCTCCAAAAACGTAGCAGTGCCGAGCTGTTATAACTGTGAAACTGGATCTGCCGATTCGAATCGCACCAGTTGGCCGCCTCGGTAACATAGTCCGGCTGGAAGGTGCCGGGCACGTCATTTTCTCGCGTCGCCTTCAACACATTGAGGAACTCTGAAGGAGAACGATCGATATCTGCCGCTGGATACAGGCTGATGTAGATGCTCGGTACCAGTTCCAATGCAGCATGCCCGGTAGAGATAACCCCTTGAGCATCCACGGCCGCGATATAGCGATTAATGACTGGCCGGGGGATTGGGGCCGCACTCGCCGTTCCTTCCGGGGTCCAGATATGGACGGTTAAAGGCTTTTTAAAATCAGTGCTGGGGGCAACCACCTCGGGTGGCCGAGCCGCCGATTTCTTTCCAAAGACGTAAAATATCTCGGTAGGTACCAACAATTCAAACACCGAGGTGCCATCCCTTAAAAGGTTGGCCCGCCTGGCTAATTGCAGGATATTGATGCCACTGACAACCATCAATGTGCCCAGGAAAAACGATATGGTGGCCTTGTAGTGCACCGGATAGGGGCTAAATATGAGCATGGCGAACAGTATCTGAGCAATACCGCTGACCAGCGCATTCTTCCAGCGCGGAAACCGGACGATCCAGGCTGAAGCGATCATAAACAAGCCAATAACGAAATAGGAGAAACCGAATATGATTGCCAGTAGCAAATTACTGTAGGGTTTGTTCGCCAGGATCAGCAGTGCGACAACACAAAAGATCCCGCCCTTGAAATAGAGCACCGCTTTCTGCGCCCCAACCCCGCTAGAGGCAATACTCAACGTGACCAGGCTCTCCAGAAGCATCAGCGCACCAAAAACCTGTAAGGGAAAATAGAGCACGCCATCAAGGCCATCGATAAAGATACCGATCCCCATCAGCCCCCAGATAATCCCGATTACGCCCAAAAATTTGGCTTTGGAGCGCACAAAATCAACGCCGAATAATAACAGGGCAATCTGGATCACTGCTGCAACTCTCCGCAATATGCAAATAATAGGTTCATTTAACTGTCCTGGTGATACTGGCTTGCTTGCCAGTTGCCGACAATAATGCTCTGTTCTTCCTCATCCAGCAGGACGCAGCTGTTATCCACCAACGTTAACCACTCTCCCTGTGGCATCTGGATACGGAATACCAACGGGGGACGGGGTTGAGGGCCATCATTGAGGAGCCAATGGTCACGCAGCTTGCCTTGATCATGCGGATGAACCCATTGCATGACATCATCCATGGTGTCTAGCTTGCTGGGAACCTTCTGCTCAAACAAACTGCCGAGCTCATCTTCCCAGTGCAAAATCCCGGTCCGTGGGTTGAGGCTATAAATCACCCCCTTGCCGGTTATCCGGCCGGTATCTGGGTTAAAACTGTTGGTCGAGTGCTTCAACACCCTGATAAACACGATCAACAACGCCGCCGCGGAAAGGTAGCTCAAGGCTAATAACAGAGACTCATTGAGATGCAAGCCCTTTAGAAAAAAGGGCCCATGCTGATGATTGGTATAGTAAATCACTCCCAACCCAAGAGTGATAAGCGCGAGAGAGCCCCCGCGATTTCCCCAAGCCACAGAAAGCATAATAGCCAAAATAATGGGAAGGCATGCCAAGGCAAAGTAGAGCGCAGCAGCGTTGTGTTGCAGCCAGAGAAGGGGGTAACCAAAGATAAACCAGATCGAAACACACAGCAGCAGCCAAAGTGCCCCTCCCAGAAGACCCGTTTGCAGATTGCAACTGGCAGGTTCCAAGCGCCGATTAACAAACCCCATAATAACGGCTGTAGCAAAGATAATGCCGGTAACATCAGCGATAAAGTTCTGCCAGAACAAGCTGAACAAAGGCTGCTGGTGGATTAGAGCATAACCCCCACCAATAATTAGCGCATCCAGCCCGCTGAAGACCAAGGTTGCAGTGATACAGATTAAAATAGTATGGAGATCGTCATTAAGCCGTGCAAAGCGTCGAACCGCCCAGGCGATCGCTACGTTGGCGGGCATGGATAGCAGGGCATCGATCAGTGATATCAATGGTTTATGCTGCCAGCCCTCCGTCAACAACAAGCTCGCCAACGTCAAAACGACGAACAGGGTTAAATAACTGCGCCAGCGGGACAAAAGAAAGGCGGCAACCGCAACGCCTGAGGGAAACCACACGATAGCGATCGGCGAGTTAGGGTCGTCAAATTTTAATGAGATCAATCCGGCGAAGTAATAGATTATCCCCCATAGCAGCAGGGTGAAAAGTTGTCGAACATACGATGGAACTTGGGGTGTCATTTTTTACTCACTGGTATGCACGCAGGCATTTTGTGAAAAATATCACGTGTTGCCGTCAAGAAAAGCCTGATTAACTATAGGACATTCTACATCAGCATGATGTGAACGTACTATTTCAAACTCATCGGAGATCTATCCAGGCATATATTTCTTTGCGGATGAATAGTGAAGGAGTAACGTTGCTACAGGATTTAGCAAAACACCGTTGAAAGGGAAAATCATGTCTTCGAGTATCACCATCGAGCAGTTGAAACAACAAGGTCGCTATCCGGAAGCCACCGAGCTGGCCCAACAGATGCTGCAACAGGCACCGTTGGATGGCTCGCTGCATTACCAGCTGGCGTGCCTTTACGATGTACAGGGCTTTGAGCAGCAGGCAATCCCCTGCTATCTCGCCGCCTTGCAGCACGGCCTGCCTACACAGTTACGCCAGGAAGCCTGGCTGGGCCTGGGTAGCACCTATCGCGCATTGGGGGAATACCAGAAATCGCTAACCGCTTTCGACGACGGGTTAAACGAGTTCCCGCAGGCCAAGGAGATCACGCTGTTCCGCGCCATGACGCTCTACAATCTTGGGGAAACCAAACAGGCGGTGGCGGATCTGCTGATGCTGTTGGCGGAGACCTCTGCGCATACGGAAATCAGCAGCTACCAGCGTGCTATTCAGCAATATGCTGCGGATTTGGATCGTATTGGTTAAGGGGAGAATATTGAGCTCATCACCGATCTGCGTAACTGTAATATCGACTGGCAACAGTTGGGCGAATTGCTGGCCGCTGCCGGACTGGGCGAGCGTGATCCTCAGGTCTTACAGAAGGTGTACCAAAATAGCCAATTCTGCTATTGGGGCTTTATTGAGGGTGAGTTGATGGCCACAGCCCATGCCATCAGTGACATGACCTCGGTAGCTTATCTGGCCGATGTCGCCATCCATCCGCGCTTCCAGGGACAAGGTTATGGTCAGCAGTTGATGGATCGCGTCATGCAAGATCTGGCTCCGTTAGGTAAAGTGTTTATTTACTCGGTGCCGGACAAATTGGCATTTTATAAGCGATATGGCTTCCACGATCTGACTACCGGCATGGTGTATGCCGATGGGTGCGCGCTGGAGCGGTTACAAAATAGCGGGTATGTGCGTTGAACATCAAACTGCTAAATATTAAGTGAGAAAATAAAAATACTGCTATGAGGACATTTCAAGCAGGCTTATCCCTTAATACACTTAAAGCCACACTTTATGACAATGACTACAAATATCATGATAGTGAATAATTCATAATAACAAAAAACAATATTCATTTGTGTGCTACGGTAGGCTGAGCCTAAAAATAAAAACCCTCAACCTTAAGTTAATTAACTTTATTGTGGTTTTTATCTGTAACTTACTTGCTTTACCATTCCTAATTACCACACAAGCCACGAATGTTATGCTTATAATAAACATGACAAATGGCCCTCTAGTTAAGCCATGGAGGCATATAAGAATCCCTGTATTTAAAATACCTAAAGCCGAGAAGATGAAAACAGTGCTACTTACAATATCGGCAAGAACAAAAATATAATTCTCAAATGTCTCTTCACTCGAAACCCTACCCTCTCCACCATAAACCTCACGCACGGTTTTAGCATACGAGCGTTTTATTTCTAATAGATCCCTATATGAAAAGCAACTTGTTAGGATTAGTTTTCTCGCATTCATTTTCACTTCCATGTTGTAATATAAAATAAAGAATAATATGTTGCACAAGTCATACGAAACTACATCATCTATTCCCAGATGATATTATCAAAAATTGTTGGAGGTTGTCTTGGTAAATTAATATTCGCAGCATAATTACTCTCCCCCGTCTGTGACAAACAATTAGTACTGAGTGGGGCAGTATCTCGTCGCTTTACAGAGAAGGTCAAAACCAAATGTGTTACTCATCTGCGGACCTGAAAATACAGGTATCTCCCTGTCAATGATGAACACATCGTTGTCTGGATTTAAACTCCATTTTCCCGCATTATCTGTTCTATAACCAAGTGGTATAACATTGTGACCCAGTCTGCCACTCAGTACAGATTTTGACGATTAAAAGGTAGCTTTTACGCCATGACAGACAAACCGCAGCACACCTCGCTGACCATGTTCGGCATCAACATTCCCTGTGCGTTACACTAATTTTTCATCATAGCTACGGAGGTATCCTCATTCCGCCCCCCATCACTCAAGCAAAGTAGCTACATTTGATCACTTTCGTAGAGATTGCTATCATGAATAAGCGAATTAAAGTAAGCACGATATAATGATCACGCTTTTTATTTTAAAGGGATTTTTTTTATATGGATAATTATTTCGGTTTTCGTGAACAAGTGAAAAACTACTACCTTGAGATGGCACTTGCAAACTCTCATGAGTTAGGCCGTTTGGCTAACAGAGCATCTGCTTTTTATCTAAAAAATGCACAATCAAGATTTTCATTTCAAAAAGAAATTGATGATCTGATCAATCATCATATATCGACTTGCCGTGCAGCAACGACTCAAGAAGGGCAACGCAATGCATTTGTCTGTCTAAAAACTGAGCATGATTCTTTAAGAATGCAGTATGAGTCGTTACAACTTAATAAGGTGGCCAGAGCTGTATATTTGGAAATAAAAAAAGAAAACGGCGTATACACATATGTTGTTAAAGCAATCGGCGTTGTCGCAGGACTATCACAAGTGACCTCTGGGTTAGCTATGGTGCTAGCATCAGAAGTCACTTTCGTTAGTGGTGTTACGGGCGTTTTACTTATTTGTCATGGAGCGAATAACATCTACGAAAACTTACAATTTTTCTTCACGGGTGAGGAAAATACAGGTTACTTAAGAGACCTATATCGCTGGGCATCTACCAACGTAGGTTATGGTGAACGTGGTGGCGATATTCTATATGCAGGCATAGACCTGTCCCTTTCATTAAAAGCTTTATTTGGCAAGGCAGTAGTACCAAATAGTAGAAGCTGGTTAGGTATAAGTGGTAGAGGACCAGATACTGAAAGATTATATTATGCTATGTATAACGATGCGGTTACTGGCTTTAAAACCATGGGGAAGTTCTCACTCTCATTGGAGATAGTGAGCGATGCTATTACTATAAAGGGAGTAATGAAATAGCTCACTAAGAAATATGTGACTTACACAAAAATGCAAATTAATTTCTCATTTTAACTTTTCATTTCTTCTGTCTTTCACAAAAAAATACAAAGACTTAATGTAGAGCCTCATTGGAGTTAGGAAATAAGAAGGTATTACAATCATAAAGCACATAAGAACTATAATTCCAAAACCAAAAACACCATCTTTGGAAACTGTTCCAATTGTGAAAATAGTTAGTATTACCCCTAAGATGATACTTGCTCTGAGGGTTCTTCTACCTATATCTCTAACTGAATATAGAATATCGAGTTGAAAAACATTAGCATTATTTTTTATTTTTTTTATTTCACTCCTAGTGAAATAAGACTCCAAAAGGAGTCTATCAACGCTTTTTACTTTTTTCATTAGTAAACCCTATCATCCCAAATGCTATAACCACTGGTTCCAGCTATATGATGCTGCCAAGAAATGCTTTCGTACTTCAGTGATATACTTTCTTGCGGTTGTGATTCGTTATGGGTTGATGAATTTGGGTAAAAAATGTTAACGTCCATAATCGTAACGTTAGTCAACTTGATGGAATAAAATAATTCACGCCCACCATTCTGGTTGGTTCTATATATATCTATAATTGCATCCAAACGTTCATTGTTAGATATTGCGATACCAATTAAAGGTGAAGACTTATCGATTGGCTTAACGATAACGAACGGATGATGGCTAACGTGCTGCTCTCGACTCATTGAATGATTGAGTTGATGAAGGTAAATTTGATCTGTATGCCCCGCTTGGTATAAATTTCCGATGGAATCTTTAGTGGAACATCCCGCAGAAATCAGCCCCTGCTTTGCACCTTTCAAAGTTAGAAAAATGTCATTTGCCATATCAAAATCCTTTTTTATAAAGTCACTACGTAAGCATCACACGAGACTCAATATTATATACAAAACAAACGCTTTTTAACATCACAACTCAACATAATCAAGTGTAAAGACAATGACGCGATCATTAAAAACCACCAACACATCATTAAAATCAATATGAAAAAGCTATTTACCCATGTTTCATGAATGTAATCACCCGGAATTAGTGGCGTTGATTAAAACTATAGGTTTACCTTATTATTTTACAGGGATACTAATACAGATCAAAACAGCACCCTACCGGAGGATTGGCAAAACAGACTCATAGCTCTGACAAACCTTAAGGCGTTGCAAGCCTAAACACCCCATCTGCATGATCCGCCCCTGGCCGTCTGGATCTAAGCCCCGTTTTCCCGCATTATCTCTATATAGACGAGCGGTACCCTCACTCATCGTTCCGTACAGATTTTGACGATTAAAAGGTAGCTTTTACGCCATGACAGACAAACCGCAGCACGCCTCGCTGACCATGTTCGGCATCAAAAATTGTGACACCATCAAAAAAGCCCGCCGCTGGCTGGAAGAACAGGGAGTGGCTTATCAATTCCACGACTATCGCGCAGACGGGCTCGACGAGCAGCTGTTGCGTGATTTTGTCACGCGCCTGGGTTGGGAACCCTTGTTGAATACTCGTGGAACCACCTGGCGTAAACTGGATGAAGCCCAGCGCAATGCCTGCGACAATGCCGATGCCGCCATCGCCCTGATGCTGGAGCAACCGGCCATGATCAAACGCCCCTTGCTGGATGATGGTAAAGGACATGCCCTGCTAGGCTTCAGCAGCGAAAGCTATCAGCAATTTATTACCGAGGTTAACTCATGATCTGCCCTGTTATCGAACTGGCGCAACAGCTTATCAAGCGCCCTTCCCTCAGCCCACATGACGAAGGCTGTCAGGAGTTGATGATCGCCCGCCTGAAAGCGATCGGTTTTACCGTCGAACCAATGAACTTTGGCGATACGCAAAACTTCTGGGCCTGGCGCGGTCAGGGCAGCACGCTGGCGTTTGCTGGCCACACCGATGTGGTGCCAACCGGCGACGAGAAAAATTGGGATAACCCACCGTTTGAGCCCGTCATCCGCGACGGCATGCTTTATGGGCGCGGAGCCGCCGATATGAAAGGCTCCCTGGCCGCCATGGTGGTAGCCGCAGAACGCTTCGTTGCCGCCAACCCCAACCATCAGGGCCGCCTGGCGTTTTTGATCACCTCAGACGAAGAGGCCAGCGCCACTCATGGCACAGTGAAGGTAGTGGAAGCCTTAATGGCTCGCAACGAACGCCTTGATTATTGCCTGGTCGGCGAACCTTCAAGCACCGAGCGGGTCGGAGACGTGGTGAAAAATGGCCGCCGTGGCTCGATCACCGCCAATCTGCGTATACATGGCGTTCAGGGGCACGTCGCCTATCCACATCTGGCCGATAATCCGGTTCACCGGGCTATGCCTGCGTTAAACGAACTGGTCGCCATTGAGTGGGATCAGGGCAACGAATTCTTCCCGCCAACCAGCATGCAAATTGCCAATGTGCAGGCCGGGACCGGTAGCAACAACGTGATCCCCGGTGAAATGTTCGTGCAGTTCAACTTCCGCTTCAGCACCGAGCTTACCGACACCCTGATCAAGCAGCGGGTGCAGGAACTGTTGGATCGCCATAACTTGAACTACAGCATCGACTGGTGGCTGTCTGGCCAACCTTTCCTGACCGCACGAGGCGCTTTGGTCGATGCCGTGGTGAATGCGGTAGAACACTATGCCGAGCTCACCCCGCAACTACTGACTACCGGCGGGACTTCTGATGGCCGCTTTATCGCTCAGATGGGAGCACAGGTGGTTGAGCTGGGGCCGGTCAACGCTACCATCCATAAAGTGAATGAATGCGTACATGCGGCCGATCTGCAGTTACTGAGCCGCATGTATCAGCGTATCATGGAGCAACTGGTCGCATGATCAGCGCAGAAATGCTCACCGGGCGCTCAACGGAGCATCTCACCGTACTGAGCGGCAATCACCGGCTGCAACCCGCTGCGGTGGTGGCCTTTCAGGCCATGCAGCAGGCGGCTAAAATGGCAGGCTTCGATCTGCAACCGGCCAGCACCTTTCGCGATTTTGACCGGCAACTGGCGATCTGGAATGGCAAGTTCTGTGGAGAGCGGCCAGTATTGGATCACAATAGCCAGCCGATGGATATCCAGCCACTGTCTGCCGCCGAGCGTTGTGAAGCCATTTTGCGTTGGTCGGCCCTGCCGGGTGCCAGCCGTCACCACTGGGGCAGCGATCTGGATGTTTACGATCCGTCGCTGCTGCCCGTTGGGCAAAAGTTGCAGTTGGAGCCGTGGGAATATGAAGCCGGTGGTTATTTCCATCCGCTAAATCTTTGGCTGACTGCACATATGGCCGAGTTTGGCTTCTATCGCCCGTTTACCGCCGATCAAGGTGGAGTGGCGGTGGAACCCTGGCATTTAAGTTATCGCCCGCTGGCGCAAGAGGCCGAGCATTTACTGACGCCCGAGCTGCTGCTGGCGGCCTGGCGAGATAAGGACGTTGCTGGTGCAGCTTGGCTCGCAAGCCATCTGCCCGCGATATTCTCGCGTTTTGTTCGCCCTGAAGGAAAGGTGTAAACATGCATTGGTTAGCTGACTACTGGTGGATAATCCTGGTGATATTGGCAGGTATTATCATTAGCGGGATCAAGGAATTACGCCGCCTGGATCATCGAAAATTCCTGGCCAACAAGCCTGAATTGCCGCCCCACCGCGATAACAACGCCAAGTGGGACGACGAAGACGACTGGCCGAAAAAGCCATAACCTCAGGGCGCACATAGCGCCCTGCTGTTTATTTAAAAGCGATCAGATCGCCCCGTTTACCAAACATCGCCTCTTCCCAATAGCGCTGCGGCACATAGTAATGCAAACGATCCAGAGCAGCATTCATCATGCCCGAACTGATTGCGTGCCCGACGCCAGGTTCAATATCCAATGTCACATCTGCGCCAACGGCCTGTAACTGAGCTTCAGCCGCTTGCGCATGTTCCGCAGCAATCACACCGTCTGTCTCACCATGGATCAGGTGTACCACGCTGTCACCAACGTCGGCTTGCGGTAACTGGGCAAAACGACCGCTGAAGGCCACTACCCGCCCGGCCAGCTTGGCTTCGGCTTTTAGCCCCTCCAGCGCCATGATCGAACCCTGCGAAAAACCAACCAGCGCGGTACCCGCGTAGCCCACTCCGCTGTGCTGCTGCCAGTAGCGCACGGTTTCAACAAAGGTTGGCATCACTTCGGCAATGCGCTGCGCGCGGTTGTGTTCGGTGATCCCCTGAACCGAGAACCATTGGCGACCCTCACCGTTGCCAAAAGCGAATGGGCCACCAATACTCACCACCAAGGCCTGCGGGAAATCTTTGGCGAAGTAACTGCCGATCTCCCCCATCGCCACCGGGTTATCTCCCACGCCATGAAACAACAGTATCAGTTGCTCTGCCGGTGTTGCGGGGCTTTGGACAACGAAATGCGAATGTTTCATAGGGGACTCCTCAGGTTAGAGACATCCGGGACAGACCCGGCAACTGCCCTTACTATACGCCGCGAAGAAATCAGGAAAATCGGGTTTTATTGAACAACTCTTTCCATTTATTGCAACGACTGCGCCCACTCCTGCCAGTAGCGGCAATGTTGCGCATTAAGCTGTTGCAACGCCTGCCCAGCCTCTTGTCGCCAAAGCCGCAGCAAGGCTTTTTGGCCACTCAGGCCATATTGGGCAGCGCACTGGGCCACGGTTTGTTGTTGCTGCAAATGCGCGCGCAATGCCGCACAGGGCAATGAGCTGTTCAACAACAAACGTTGTAGTGCCCCCAGGCTAGCCTCCAAGGGGCGATGGGCAAAGGCAAAACCGGCCAGCTCGCGCCAGTCTTCTTCATTTAATAGCGGATCGGTATCATCGTCGAGCTCCAGCAACAGGTCGCTACGTTGCCGCAACCAGCGCCAATCCCGAGCCAGGTGCTTATGCGCCGCATGGCACAGCGCCTCTCCTTGCTCAGTAATGGCCAGCAACGCCATGGCGGTGTAACAGCCACTGCTGGCCTCCGGTTTGTTGCCAATCCGCACCAGGGTGAAGCCACAAGATTGCCAAAACCGCCACAGCGGCTCGGTATAGCCGAAGCTGACGGAAAGAAAATCCAACCCCTGCGAGTCACGTTTTTGCTGTTCCACCAACCGGCTGGCGATCCCTTGCTGGCGTAACTCCGGCAACACGGCGATACGGGTAATGCGACGGGAACGCAGCGTAGGTGCCCACCATTGGCCGCTATGTGCCGCCAAGGATTGAACGACCAGATTGCCACGTGGCCTTCTGCGGCCCGCCCACACCTCATGGGCCAGTTCAACCGATAAGCCGCCCTCATCTACCAGCCATAACGCCCCGACCACCTCATCTCCCAGTGACGCCGCACTGAAGTGCATCCCGGGCGCATCCATCAGACGGCGTAAATCCAGCGGTGAGGTTCTATAGTGTGCGCTACAGAGCAACGCATAGAAACGCCGTAACCGTTGCGGATCGGCGCACAGTTCAGCCTGTTCAATAGCACTAAAAGTGGGTGACTGCCCTGCCACTGCCCATGCCGGTTCCTCGTTGAACAGCAAGGCGTGATCGATAATCCGCTCCAGGGCATCACCCGCAGCCCAACGCATCGGTTGCTGCAAGCTTAACGGCTGCCACTGCGGTAAGGAGGCGCAGAACTTCAGTAAAAATCCGCGCCCCGTTCCTTCATATCCCTGCACCGTAGTTGTCAGCAATACGCGCGGGAAATAGTCCATTAACTGTTGCAGTAAAGGTCCAGGGATCGCTGCAGCCTCATCCACCAGCAGCCAGCCAACACCCTCTGCACCCTGTTCAGAACAATGCTGTAGCAAAGCATCCGGTGCCCAAAACTTGGCCCGTCCTGCGGCCCACTCGCTGGCTACGTCGGTAGCGGCGCGACTCGGGCCGGTGATCCAACAGGTTAACGGGCTGCTGGCCATCAACATCCCCGCCACCGTTGATTTCCCCCGGCCACGCGCAGCGGTTAATACCCAGATCCCAGACTCGGCCGCCAACAAGCGGGCCAAAATGGCCTGCTGTTCCTCACTCGGATTACCCTGGGGAGCCTGCCAAGCTGGCCGTGATGGTAAGGGAGCCAGGCACAACGGTTCACCTTGCCGCCAGATAGACACTTCGCTATCGGCCAGCAAGCGTTGTTGCAGATGGTGGATAAAATGGGGCGTGGCAATTGGCTGTGGGCAATCGCTCCAGCGCAGGCTGTCACTATCAGGCTGCTGCGGCCAACTTTGCCAAGATGGTACCAGCAACAATAACCAGCTACCGGCTTGTAATGTCCCGCAAAGCTGGGCCAGCGCTTCGACATCCAGCTCCGCTAACGCATCAAACACCGCATGCAATCGCTCCTGCCCCAACAGGATTCTGACCGCGTGACTCGCCAACGCATCGATTCCTGCGGGCACGTCATTACCGACCCAAGGCCAGTCACCCGGCACCTGTGCCGCCAGTTGCTGCGCCTGATCTCGGCACCATTGCGATTCGCCGCTGATCACCAACAACCGCCGAATACCCTGCTGCTGCATGCGTTGTTGCATTACCTGAAACATGAATATTGAGACCTGAAAGCAGAGTGCCGGGCTCTAGGCACCGGCACTGAGTAATATCAACGGGAGGCGAAGGTGTTGCAGGTATTAGGGTCGCCGCTATCGAACCCTTGCTTGAACCAGGTATAACGCTGCTGCGAAGTGCCATGCGTAAAGCTGTCTGGCACCACTCTCCCTTGGCTTTGCTGCTGCAAACGGTCATCACCAATCGCCTGCGCGGCATTCAATGCGGATTGCAGATCGCCTGCTTCCAGCATCTGCTGTTTCTCGGCGTAATGGCCCCAAACGCCAGCAAAGCAGTCGGCCTGAAGCTCCATTTTCACCGACAGGCGGTTAACCTCTGCCTGACTAGCCCCTTGCTGCATCTGGCGAACCTTGCGCTCAATCCCCAAGAGATTCTGCACGTGGTGGCCCACTTCATGCGCAACCACATAAGCCTGGGCAAAATCACCGCCAGCGCCCAGCTTGGTTTTCATATCCTGGTAGAACGAGAGATCGATATAGACCGTGTCGTCAGCCGGACAATAGAACGGCCCCATCACCGATTGACCGGTGCCGCAGCCGGTACGCGTCGCGCCCCGGTACATTACCAGTTTCGGATCCTGATAGTTTTTCCCCATCTGCTTGAAGATGCCCTGCCAATTATCTTCGGTAGAAGCCAGCACCACCGAGGTAAACTTGGCTAATTGATCGTCTTGCGGGCTGATGCTGGCGCTTTGCTGCTGAGACTGCGGGGAGACATCTCCGCCATTCAGCAGAGGAGTCAGGTCTACCCCGTAGTAACCGGCAACCAGCACCACGACCAGAATGATCAGGCCACCTTTGCCGCCGATAGGTATCCGGGGGCCGCCGCCGCCCAGACCTGAAGACTGCCCACGGCGATCCTCGACATTGTCACTTTCTCGACGCCCTTGCCAACGCATAAATAAACTCCAGAGATGATTTTTAATAATCGTAGGAAACTTGCCCTGGTTACTATTATAAGGCGTTCGCGGCGAAGGGAATGCAGTAATTTTCTGGAAAGTAGGGATTGGGGAATTGGGTGCCTGGATTTGATGCTTTACCCCGTGCCTTCTCCCAAAGGACCAAGGGGATATAACGTGAAGCCAGCGTGCCGCAGATTAACTCCAGGCCTGAAAACAACTCTGGAACAACTCCCTCTCCCTTTGGGAGAGGGTTGGGGTGAGGGGCTATTAGTCTAGCTTCACGCCGATACGGCGGGCGACTTCTTCGTAGGCTTCGATCAGGCCACCCAGGCTCTGGCGGAAGCGGTCCTTGTCCATCTTGGCCAGGGTATTCTTGTCCCACAAGCGGCTACCGTCCGGGGAGAACTCATCGCCCAGCACCACTTCGCCGTTGAACAGGCCGAACTCCAGTTTGAAATCGACCAAGATCAGGCCTGCATCGTCAAACAGTTTGCTCAACACGTCGTTAGCCATGTAGCTCAGCTCGCGCATGCGCGCCAGATGCTCTTTGCTCACCCAGCCGAAGGTTTCGCAATAGGATTCGTTCACCATTGGGTCGTGCATCGCGTCGTTCTTCAGGAACAGATCAAACAGCGGCGGATTCAGCGGCAAACCTTCTTCGATCCCCAAGCGCTTGACCAAAGAGCCCGCAGCGCGGTTACGGATCACGCACTCAACCGGTACCATCTCCAGCTTTTTCACCAGCACTTCGTTGTCTGACAGCAGGCGTTCCATCTGCGTTGGGATACCGGCCTCTTCCAGCTTGCTCATAATGAAATGGTTGAACTTGTTGTTCACCATCCCTTTGCGATCGAACTGCTCAATGCGCTGACCATCCAGTGCTGACGTATCGTTACGGAATTCCAACACCAGCAGATCCGGGTTTTCGGTGGTGTAGACGGTTTTTGCCTTGCCGCGATACAGTTCAGCTAGCTTTTGCATCTTAACTTACTCCAATGAGATGGTACCTTCCGGCTGACAGACAGCCTACTGGGCACAAAATTGACCTGATAAGTTCTTTGGTTTGCTGATAACTATTGTGCCAAATCTGCGACGCAAACGATACCGTATCAGCAAAACAAAAAGGGGCCGCAGCCCCTAGATGTAGTTATTTCACGCTGGTTTTACTGAAAGCCGTCTGGAGCACCGCTACCAGCGCATCGTTCTGCGACTGGGTCAACGGCTTACCTTTGGAATCGATAAATTGTAAACTGGTACGGTTATTCAAATCACCGACCTGCAGTTTGTAATCACCTTCTTTCAGTTCAGGATCTTTGGCGCCCAACGCATCCCAATCACTGCTGCTCAGGGATTTGTAGGTCACGGCGACGGTACCCTGTGGACGGCTGCGGTCACCCACTTTCATCCCCAGTTTTTCCAGTGCCGGTGGCAAACGATCCCATACTACCGTGTACGGCGCACGCACGATCAGCGTCGGCAAGCCGGTGTCATCCGCGCCGCTCTGCACATCCAATACGCCAACGCGGTTGGCGGACTGGCTGCTCGACAGGTTGTCCTGCTTGTCCAGGCCTTCAACGATGGTGTTCATCATCATACCGTTGTAGCGCTGAACTTCAGATGGATCGGTAACCTTGTCGGTTTTCCCCTGCTGGCGCAGTTCGAGGGTTTTCACTACCAACGCTTGCTGATAACCCTGTTTCTGTACCGTGATCTGGTAGCGGCCTTCGTACTGGTTGTCTTCATCCAGACGGTTCCACTTCACCCAGTCGGTGGTCAGCGTTTGGCTGGCATCCGTACGTGAGGCGATCGGAATGTTTTTGCTCTGCAACAGGCTGGCTACGCGAGGCCACAGGTTATCGTTCTGCGGGCTGCTTTCCATCAGCAGCGTGCCGCTGTCACCCGCATATTGACCACGGGAACCGCTCAACAGTGCCAGCGGCTGTACCGGTGGCCGGATATCCAGTTGCTTGCCAACAGCACCTTTCTGCGCGTTTGCCGGAACTTCATAATTACCAGTTTGTACCGGCAGGATCAGGCCAGACGGCGCGCTCAACGGTTTGAGCGGTGCGGCGTCAAGATAGGCCTCATCGCCGCTAACCTGGCGTTTGTAGCGCTGATCGGTAGAACAAGCCGCCAGCGTCATCACCAGCGCTAATCCCACGACCGTTGCTAGCGTCGACTTTTGCAATGAATAAGCCATCAAATCTCCCTAAGAGTTACAGCAAACCGGCGCTTTTCAACGCACGCTCCACGACAGGACGGGCAGCGTCGGTCAACGGCGTCATAGGCAGACGCATCGTATCGGTTGCCATCAATCCCAATGCCTTACAGGCCCATTTCACCGGAATTGGGTTTGCTTCTACGAACAAATCCTGATGCAAAGGCATCAAGCGCTGATTCAAACGGCGGGCTTCGGCAAAATTGCCTTGCGCCGCCAGGCGGCAAAGTTCGACCATTTCACGCGCAGCCACGTTGGCCGTCACGGAAATCACCCCTTTGCCACCCAGTTGCATGAAGTCCAGACCGCTGGCGTCGTCGCCGCTCAGCAAAATGAAGTCTTCATCATCAACCAGCACTTGGATCTGACTAACACGACTTAAGTTCCCTGTTGCCTCTTTAACGGCAACAATATTCTTAATTTTGGCCAAACGAGCGATGGTTGGCGGCAGCATGTCACAACCGGTGCGTGAAGGCACGTTATAGAGGATCTGCGGCAGATTGGTGCTTTCGGCAATGGCTTTGAAATGCTGGTACAGGCCTTCCTGGGTCGGTCTATTGTAGTAAGGCGTGACCGACAGGCAGCCCACGACACCGGTGTTGCTGAAACGCTGCGTCAGTGAGATAGCCTCGCTGGTGGCGTTGGCACCGGTACCGGCGATCACCGGAATACGGCCTGCGGCCAGTTCCAGCGTCTGCAAGACCACGTCCACATGTTCGTCATGGGGCAGCGTGGCGGACTCGCCAGTAGTTCCTACGGAAACGATCGCCGCAGTCCCACTGGCTACATGATAATCAATCAGTTTTTTTAGGCTCGCACGATCGACAGCACCTTTGGTGTCCATCGGCGTAACCAGTGCAACAATACTTCCCGTAAACATTGGCCGTCCCCTCCACAAACAAGTCACCCATGGTACTTTTGTCACCTATCCAAAAGCAAGCAAACAACGTGTCTAAGCGCTTGGCAGGCGGTTTTTTTTATGTTTACCTTGGTAACCCCATTCAGTACGACAGGAAGCTGCATTTTGCCTAAGCCTGATGAACACTATCTGGTGATCACCGCACTGGGCGCCGATCGCCCCGGTATCGTCAACGCCATCACCCGCCACGTCAGTAGCTGCGGGTGCAATATCGAAGATAGCCGTCTGGCCATGCTGGGTGAAGAGTTCACCTTCATCATGCTGCTTTCAGGTAGCTGGAACGCGATTACCCTGATCGAATCCACTTTGCCGCAAAAAGGTGCCGAGCTGGATTTACTGATCGTGATGAAACGCACAAACTCGCAAGAAAGACCGCCAATGCCAGCTACAGTGTGGGTACAGGTTGAGGTAAAAGACTCCCCGCATATCATCGAGCGGTTTACCGGCCTGTTTGATTCGAGCCAGATGAACATTGCCGAGCTGGTGTCACGGACTCAGCCAGCACAGGGGGATCAGCCCTCCCAGCTCTATATCCAGATCACCGCCCACAGTTCCGGTGGCCAGGATGCAACAAATATTGAACAAGCCTTTTATCGCCTATGTACAGAATTGAATGCGCAAGGCAGTATTAGCGTGGTGAACTATCCACAG
Organism: Serratia sp. NCCP-200; assembly: GCF_059697885.1. NCBI lineage: Bacteria > Pseudomonadati > Pseudomonadota > Gammaproteobacteria > Enterobacterales > Yersiniaceae > Serratia > Serratia sp. NCCP-200. Next base: position 290,494 of record NZ_BAAKUJ010000001.1, on the reverse strand, counting down.
CATGATGAGAGAGATGGAGAGTAGTTATGAGCCCATTGAAAGCCGGTGATACAGCGCCGAAATTTAGTTTACTCGACCAGGATGGCGAGGAAATTAATTTGGCCGACTTCCAGGGACAACGAGTACTGGTTTATTTTTATCCTAAAGCCATGACGCCAGGTTGCACCGTGCAAGCCTGCGGGTTACGGGATAACATGGATGAATTGAAAAAGGCGGGCGTCGAAGTGCTGGGCATCAGCACCGATAAACCCGAAAAGCTCTCGCGTTTTGTTGAGAAAGAACTGCTCAATTTCACGCTGCTATCCGACGAAGATCATCAGGTAGCTCAGCAGTTTGGCGTTTGGGGCGAGAAAACCTTCATGGGCAAAACCTATGACGGTATTCACCGTATCAGTTTCCTGATCGGCACCGACGGCAAGGTTGAGAAAGTGTTCGATGATTTCAAGACCACCAATCACCACGAAATCGTTCTGAACTACCTGCAGCAGTAAAGGGTAAAGCGCAGCAACATGAGTTGCTGCGCTTTATTTTTCTCACTTCACTTCATCCCCCACATCCACCAGCATGTCATCCGGCCAGGCGTGGATCACGGCTTTCACCAGCGTCGCCAACGGAATGGCGAAGAATACGCCCCAGAACCCCCACAGGCCGCCGAAGATAATCACCGAGAGAATGATCACCAGCGGATGCAGGTTGACCGCCTCGGAGAACAGGATCGGCACCAGCAGGTTGCCATCCAACCCTTGCACCACCAGATAAGCGATAATCAGCGTCCAGAAATCGGCACCAATGCCCCACTGGAACATCGCCACCACCACCACCGGGATCGTCACCAGCACCGCGCCGATGTATGGGATCAGCACCGAGAGGCCGACCAACACCGCCAAGAGCAGGGAATAACGCATATCCAGAATGAAGAACACCAGATAGGTCGCCACTCCGACGATCACCATCTCCAGCACCTTACCGCGAATATAGTTGGTGATCTGTTGGTTCATCTCGACCCATACCTGCCCTGCTAACCCTCGGTTGCGCGGCAGCACGCGGCGCACCGCATTGATCATCTGCTCTTTGTCCTTCAGCAGGAAGAACGCCATCAAAGGGACCAGGATCAGATAGATGGCCAGTGTCAGCAGCCCAACCAGAGAGGCCAGCGAGAATTTCACCACCGATTCTCCCATCCCCGACAGTCGCTCACGCAGGTTCTGCGCCATCATATCAATGATGCCTGCATCCACCAGCGCCGGGTAGCGTGTCGGCAAGGTCGCCGCATAGTTGTAGAACTGATTGAGCATGCCCGGTAAATCGGTCATCAGGTTGATGCCCTGCTGCCAGGCGGTTGGCGCGACCACGAAGACCAACAGCATGGCAATACCGCCAAACACGATCAGCATGATACTTGCCGCCCAGGTGCGCGAACATCCCAAGCGCTGAAGGCGTACGGTAGGCCACTCCAGCAAGTAAGCAAGCACAAGCGCCACCAGCAAGGGGGTCAAGATACCGTGAAAAAAATAAAGGATGCAGAACCCGGCAACCAGGATCACCAGCAGCGCAATAGCCTGCGGATCGGTGAAACGACGTCGGTACCACTGTAATAACAACTCCAACATCAGAGATTGCTCCTTATTCCATCAATGGGGGGTGAGGCTCGCCAGTCCCTATGCGGCCGAGCAGATATGACATGATTTTTAAATAATTTTAGCCCGGTTATCACCGTGCAGGCGTTTCAATGTGGGTTGTGGCTGGCTATGATGTAATAACGTTTTGCCGCTCAGGCGCACGATCCCCTGAAAATGCATTTTTGTGAGCCAACGCACTTTCGCGCTGATTGTACTGGAGAGTCTGGTACGGAAGAAGAACTCTTATCTGATACTGACGTCTTACTTGGTGACTTTATTGAGGGAATGATCTGACTATGACCATCCGGTTGACTAAAACAGCGTTAACAGTCCTGCTGCTCGGCTCGCTTTGCACCTCTGCTTTGGCGCCGGTTAATGCCCAAACACAAGACCAACTGCCGGATATGGGGACTTCCGCAGGGGGGACGTTGAGCATCGGCCAAGAACTGACCATGGGCGATTTTTACGTGCGGCAGCTACGCGCTAGCGCCCCGTTGATCAACGATCCGCTATTGACCCAGTATATCAACCAGTTGGGTAACCGGCTGGTCGCCAGCGCCTATTCGGTACGCACCCCGTTCCACTTCTTTTTAGTCCGTAACGACGAGATCAACGCCTTTGCCTTCTTCGGCGGCAACGTGGTGCTGCACTCAGCCCTGTTCCGTGAAACCGACAACGAGAGCCAACTGGCCTCGGTCCTGGCGCACGAAATCTCACACGTGACCCAGCGCCATCTGGCCCGCGCAATGGAAGACCAGCAACGCAACGCACCACTGACCTGGGTGGGCGCACTAGGCTCTATCCTGCTGGCGATGGCCAACCCAACCATGGGCATGGCGGCGCTGAGCGGTACGCTGGCGGGAACGCAGCAGGGGATGATCAGTTTCACCCAGGCAAACGAACAAGAGGCCGACCGTATCGGTATTCAGGTATTGCAGCGCGCCGGGTTCGATCCCGAAGCGATGCCAGACTTCTTGCAAAGGCTGGCCGATCAGTCCCGCTATGCCTCAAAACCACCGGAAATGCTGCTGACGCACCCGTTGCCAGACAGTCGGCTTTCGGACGCCCGCAACCGCGCCAACCAAATGCCGCGCCGTCTGGTGCAATCCAGCCAAGACTATCTGCTAGCAAGGGTACGTACGCTGGGCATGTACAGCTCGGAAGGCTATGGTCTGAGCGAAGACCTGCTGAACACTTACAGCAAAGGCAACATTCGCGAGCAAATAGCCGCCAAATATGGCCGGGCGATCCTGTTCTATGAAGCCAAGAAATACGACGAAGCGCGCAATCTTATTCAGCCGCTGCTGGCAAAGGATCCGAAAAACGTCTGGCTGCTGGATCTGCTGACCGACATCGATCTGGGTCAGAATAAGGCCGCTCAGGCCATTGCTCGCCTTGAGGCGGTCAATGCGGCGCAAAGCAATAACCCGGTGTTGCTGCTCAACCTGGCGAACGCCTACGTTGAGGGCAATCAACCCGCACAAGCGTCAAAAATTCTCAACCGTTATACCTTTGCCCATCCGAACGATCCGAATGGCTGGGATCTGTTGGCTCAGGCCAGTGCCGCCCAAGGTCTACGCGATGAAGAACTCTCCGCCCGGGCAGAAAGCCTGGCGCTGGCAGGTCGTCTGGATCAGGCGATCGGTTTACTCAGTAACGCCAGCTCATTACAAAAACTGGGCAGCCTGAAACAGGCTCGCTATGACGCACGGATTGACCAACTGCGTCAGTTGCAAAAAACCTTCAGCAAGTTCCAACGCACTTGATTTGAACAAGGAAAGAGAAAAGTTGAAAAACGTCACTATTTATCACAACCCACGCTGCTCAAAGAGCCGTGAGACATTGGCACTGCTGGAACAGCATGGCGTCGAACCGCAGGTGGTGCTGTATCTGGATACGCCACCTTCCGTCTCCGAGTTGAAAAAGCTGTTGCAAGAACTCGGTTTCGCTTCAGCACGCGAATTGATGCGCAAGAAAGAAGATCTCTACAAGGAACTGAAACTGGCGGATGAAACCCTGAGCGAAGAGCAACTGCTGCAAGCGATGGTGAGCAATCCGAAACTGATCGAACGCCCAATAGTGGTCAAAGGCAGCAAAGCCCGCATTGGCAGACCACCGGAGCAGGTGCTGGAGATCCTGTGACAGCAAACCGGGCGATTATCAGCGCGTTGGCCGCACAGGACAGCGACGCCGCCGCTAGTGCTGCACAGGCGCATATCCTGTCATTCCGCAGTGCGCTGTTACACGAAGGGTGAATAACCTAAAATGGGTAATGGGGAGTAGTGACCCGCTACAGCCCCAGAATTTCCTTCACAAACGGAATGGTCAGCTTGCGTTGTGCCGTGATCGACGCGCGGTCAAGCTGATCGAGCGTCATAAACAGCGTGCGCATTTCACGATCCAGGCGCTTGAGCAGGAAACGGCCCACATCTTCCGGCAGTTCAAAACCACGCAGTTTGGCGCGCAACTGCAACGCCTGTAGTTTCTCTTCGTCCGACAGTGGCTGTAGCTTGTAGATCTGCCCCCAATCCAGGCGCGAGGCCAGATCCGGCAAATGCAGATTTAGCTGGCGCGGCGGACGATCGCCGGTGATAAACAGGCGGGTGCGGCCAGTTTCCAGAATGCGGTTATAGAGATTGAAAATCGCCATTTCCCATTCTTCATCACCGGCAATACACTCGATGTTATCAATGCAGACCAACGCCAGCTGTTCCATGCCGTCCAGCACTTCGGGCACAAAATAGGCCCGCTTATCCAGGGGCACATAGCCTACTGCTTCGCCACGCTGCGAGAGTTCGGCACAGGCCGCATGCAGCAAATGGCTGCGTCCCCCGCCTTCGCGTGACCAGAAATAGATGTAGCTACCATGCTCCTGACGGACTGCGGATTGGATCGCGGCTAATAAGGATGGGTTCTCACCCGGATAAAAACTGGCAAAAGTTTCATCATCGGGTAGATAAAGTGGCAGTGAAAGCTGTGCCGGCGTATTCAGAAAAGCACCTCAACCAAAACTGGCAGGAAAACACAATGAGTCTACCACAGAAAGCAACCTCTGTTGAACCCGCCATGAGAACAACGCGATTTAGTTGCCAAATTTGTCTTGTACGGCAAAGCTGTTCTAAGATAAGTCGTACAAATTGACGATCACCGAAAGGAGTTAGACCGTGAAAGCGTGGAATAAAGTGCTATTGGCCTCAATGGTAGGTTTACTGCTGGTGGGCTGCGATGATGCCAAGGTCGATTCCCACCTGGATAAGGCCAAAGACAGTGCCGAACAAATGAAAGATGCGGCAGAAAAGAAAGCGGATCAACTGACCGACGATGCCAAGGCCAAAGCGGAAGAAATCAAGCAGGCTGCAGCGGCCCAGACGGAACAGCTGAAGGATCAGGCTTCCGCCATTAAAGATGACGCCGCCAAGCAGGCGGATGCCCTCACTGATGATGCCAAGGCCAAGGCTGCAGCAATCAAACAGGATGCAGACAAACAAAGCCAGCAGCTGATCGATCAGGCCAAAAATATCAAGGCCGATGCGATTAACGGAGCGAACGATCTGGCACAACAGGCCAAAGCAAAAACCGAACAGCTCAAGAACAGTATGGATAATAAGGCTCAACAAGCCGACGGTAAAACCGAACAGCCGGCCCAGCCTGCCAATCAATAAACAGATTTGCTCTGTATGGGCGCGGCATGTGCTGCGCCCGCTTGGCTACCCGCCCGTCATTTCTTTCCTGCCTTCACACCCCTCTATTTACCAAAACCGGTGTTAAAGTGTCTGATATGCCTTCCATCAAATAGACTTGGCCAAACCCACTTTTGGCGTATGGCCCAAGCGTTATCATTAATGTGAAGATTAACACCTCATTAAGATTTTTCTGGTTAACGAGGTGCAATCTGCCTCTGTTAAATGCCCCAATAAAAAACCGCCTAAAAACCAAAAAAGCAACATTATAAATGCAATTCGTTTACACCAATACCTTATAGGTTAGTTAGGCCATCTCATTGAGATAGAATGATAAACTTTGAGTTTTATACCGCTGGATACTCCGTAATATGAGCCTGGCAAACGGGAATCGCAGCTTGAACAGGCTCAGTATTCTCTGATGAGTCAGAAATTAAAACGGCTATAAATCTTCCAAGATTATTGGCCACAAATAAGAATCAACGCAATTGAAGATTTATATATAAGTAACTGAATAAATTAAACTTACCAAACAAAAAAGCACTTTATACCAATTAGAATTTATTTTTATAATTTTATGCTAGGGTAAAAACCATGATCAATTGCAGCACAAAATTTAGCTCTCCTTGATTTGGCAGTTTTTATATCCAACAAAGTGAAATTACTTAGTCAAAAACTCCATTTTGTTACAAAGTTGAAACACTAAGATCATAATATCAAACGTATTGTTTTATATGAGTATGAACATAGAATTGTCTTACCAACGGATAGGCTCTCTACCTAATAACAGGAGTTTTAGGAAATGGATAGGAAAAAACTATTTGGCTTCTGGGTTGAGCCGGATCTGCAAATCGATGTCAAGCATAACAGGATAGTTCGTCTCAGCACGGACAAACCTAGCGCCAACTTCTCCTGCGCGATCGTCTCGTTAAAAGAAGTGACGATGGCCATACTCACCTATTTACTCAAGCATGCCGGGGACAAGTATGTCAGCCGTCAGGAATTGCTGAGCGAGGTCATTGGCAAGATGAACTATTCATCTTCCAACCAATTCCTGTGGCAAGAACTCAAAGAACTTAAGTCAAAACTGGCGTTATTGGGTATTTCAGAAGATATTATCATTACATCCAGAAGCAAAGGCATCAGTATTTCAAGGGCCGATATAAAAACGCTTTACTATTAAAAATGGTCTAACAAGCAATAAACTCAGCCAAGAGTCCGATTATCAACTTGCAGTTAAAAACAGTAAGCCAGGTTAATATTAACCCTGGTCCCTGTTGTACCCACTGCCAGAACTGTATCTTTGAGGAAGAAATGAAGTATAAACCAGCAATCAATATTTATGGGGTTGACTCATTTTTTAAATATGGAGTAGAAAGCGTCTTGGCCGATATTCCTCTACGCATGCCTTTGGAGCTAGGACAGGCAATACCTCAAATCGACATATGGATAATCAGCCAGAAGTGCCTGACCGACGTGCTGCCTTTTGTTAACCGACCAAAACCGAAGACACCCAGCATCGTTTTTTGTTCTGAACGCTGCCAGCGTTTGTTACAAGGTACCCCTACCGACTGGAGCGTTTGCCTGTTCGATCTGGATATAACCATCACCAGATTAAAACAAGAATTACAAAAAAAATTATCGATGCTGTTCTTAATGGGCCGGTTTGATATAAACAGCCCCCCAATGTTGAACTTGTCTGAAATGGAAAGGGAAACGGTGCGGCATTTATCGATGGGCCATAGCCCACACCGGGTGGCGCAGTTGACCCACAAAAGCGTTAAAACGATTAGTACCCACAAGCGTAATTCAATGAAACGACTGGGCGTACTCAGCAATCAGGAATTGATGATGAAGGTTAAAATCCTCGGACTGCACTGAAGCGTGTAAATCCGTCATTTAAACCAAGTCAGATAATTTAACCGCTCGTTAAAGGTAGCCGTATTAATGGGCGACAGGTTTGAACGTAGCTTTACGTTTAAAAAAGGAGGCGTGACGAATTAATAAGCCACTTATTGTTCGCTACAACCTACTTACACACCAAGTATTACCATGATGGTAACGATACTCGATCTATAAAGGACGTTTTAAAGATGAAAAAAACAATTGTTAGTCTTTCTCTGCTGGCTGCACTGGGTTTGGCTACTTCTGTACAGGCTGCCTCAACCGGTACCATTACGTTTAATGGCCTGCTGACTGACAGCACCTGTGACGTGGACATCGAAGGCCAGGGCGCAGATGCCACCATCATTCTACCCACCGTTAGCGTAACCGAACTGACCAGCGCTGGTGACACCACCGGCCGTGCCTCTTTCAAGATGAACATCTCCAAATGTGTGATCGGTACTGCAGGTGGCCATTCCAAGGTTTCGGCGTTCTTCCAGCCGGGCAATACGGTAGACCTGGGCACTGGGCGCCTGAAAAACGTTGGCGGTAGCGCCACCAAGGTTGATCTGCAATTACTGGACGTGTCTGGCAACTATAAAGTCATCGACATCGGTAGCACCAACCAGGTCAACGATATGACTTATATCGATATCGATCAGGCCAAGGGTACCGCGCTGTTGCCTTACGCCGTTGAATATTATGCCAATGGCCAAACCACGCCGGGTACCGTGACCAGTAGCGTAGTTTATAACCTGCAATACAAATAATGTTTTGATTTATCAGGGAGGGTAACCTCCCTGTTCATTGTTCAAGGATAGTGCATTTATGTTCAGCAAATCATTCCCGTTTACACTCTGGGCCGCCTTATGCTTTCTTCTGATTTCCCCGCTGCCTGGCTCGGCCAGTATTGTGGTCAATGGGACCCGCGTGGTTTATCCAGGGAATGACAAGGAAGTGACCGTTAAATTATCGAATGTCGGACAGGCTCCCATGTTGGTACAAAGCTGGATTGATACCGGCGACTCCGATGCCAAACCGGAAAAAATCCGCGTACCCTTTATTCTGACGCCTCCCATTAACCGCATCGATCCCAATAAAAGCCAGACGCTGCGCCTGAGTTATACCGCATCTCCTGCGCTGCCTGAAAATAAAGAATCCGTGTATTGGCTGAACGTATTGGAAATTCCACCAGTGAAGGAAAATATCGCGCCAAATCGCCTGCAGGTCGCCTTCCGTACCCGGATAAAAATCTTCTATCGTCCGGCTGCCATTGCCGATAACACCAAAGCGGCCGACGCCGCCGAAAAATTGGTTTGGTCATTTAGCAACGGAAAACTTCAGGCAGCCAACTCCTCGCCCTATTACGTTTCGTTAGTCTCGGTGGTCGTGCATCAAGGGGGAAATACGTTCTCTACGGAAGGCGAGATGGTTCCTCCTGGCGGCGTTCAACATTTCACACTGAAAGACGCGCGCACTTTACCTGCGGGAACTGCAATCTCCTACGAATATGTTAACGACTGGGGGGCGGTTAAAACAGTGAAGGCTGTTCTTTAATCCGTCGTTTTATTTGGGATAAATATAAACAGGGTTGTTTATCTACTATGCGTCATCCATTCCATTATTCTCTATTGGCTACCATGGTAATGTTGGCCGTCATGCCTGCGGCCCATGCCACAGAAGATACGCCAGCGATTTTGCGCAACGATGCTCCTACGGGAACGGGCGTGCGTTTCGACCCGATATTTCTAAGCTCGTCTGAGGCAGAGGCGGTTGATTTATCCCGTTTTGAACACGGCGCGGCAGCTTCACCAGGCACCTACCCGGCCGATATATTTGTTAACGGCGAATTGGCGACGCACGAAAAGGTGTTGTTTGTCGAGCAGGCGGATAAGCAAGTCTTACCTTGCTTGTCACCAGCCATCCTGAAAAAAATCAACTTTAACTACAGCCAGCTACCAACCTCTTTTACCGAGGCACTACGCAATGAACAAAGTTGCTATCCACTCACCCACCTGATCCCACAGGCTCAGGTGGCGTTCGACTCAGGGTTGCAACGCCTGGATATCAGCATCCCGCAAGCAATGATGCAAAATATCGCGCGCGGCTATGTCAGCCCAGAACTGTGGGACAAGGGCATCCCTGCGCTGCTGTTAGGATACAACACCAACGTCTATACCACGCACTCACGTGGAGAAACCAGTAACTCGGTCTACACCGGGATAAATGCAGGCATCAATATCGGCGCTTGGTATTTCCGCCACGACGGGAATTATAACTGGCAGCAGAGGATCGGCGGGCAATACCAGTCGATTAACAACTATGTCGAACGCGATATTCCGGCGATCTTGGGTCGCGTGCGCCTAGGGGAAACCAGCACCAAAGGACAGGTGTTTGATACTCTGCCATTCAGAGGGATTGAACTAGTCAACGACGACCGCATGCTGGCCCCTTCCCTGCGCGGATATGCCCCCAATATCCGTGGGATCGCACGGACCAATGCGCGGGTAACCGTGCGCCAGAATAGTCTGGTTATTTATGAGACCACGGTATCACCGGGGGCCTTTGTGATTGACGACCTGTACCCGACCGGCTTTGGCGGCAATCTGGACGTAACAGTGAAGGAAGCAGACGGCAGTGTGCAGAACTTCCAGGTTCCTTATGCATCAGTCGCCCAGTTGTTACGCCCAGGAACCCACCACTACGATGTGGTAGCGGGTAAGCTCAATGATATCTCGCTGTCCACAAACCCCACTCTGGTCCAGGCCACTTACCAGCGCGGGTTGACCAATACCCTGACAGGCTACGGCGGCCTGCAGGCAAGTAATGATTACTATGCGCTGCAATTGGGGGCAGCATTGAGCACCTCCATTGGCGCGTTCTCCGCCGATGTCAGCCAGGCTCGAGTCCATCTGAATAGCACCAAAGAGCGGATGAACAGCGGGCAGAGCTTCCAGTTGAGCTACAGCAAGTTCTTGCCGGCAACCAACAGCAACCTGACCATCGCCGCCTATCGCTATTCAACCTCCGGCTATTACGACTATATGACCGCCATGAGGGCGATCGATGCCGAGCAGCGCGGCCAATCGGCTGACAATATCTGGCGGCCACGTAACCGCTTTAATATCACCATGAATCAGGGGCTGCCAGCCGGTTGGGGGCAAATGTATGTCACCGGTTATACCCAGGATTACTGGAATCAAGGCAATACCGATCTTCAATATCAACTGGGCTACAGCAACGAGTATCGCGATATCAGCTACAGCCTGAGCGCCGGGCGCGTTCGCGGCATGCGGGGCGGGATGGAAACCAACTGGCTGCTTAACCTCAGCATGCCATTAGGGCGTAAAGAAAATGCCAATCTACCATCGCTGAGTGCCAGTCTGAATCACAGCACCACGGGGCAAAGTGGCCAACAAGTCGGGATTTCCGGCAGTGCCGGGGAGGACTATCAATACAACTACGGTGCCAGCGCGATGCATTATAACCAGGGTGGGGGCAGCAGCATGGCACTCAACGGCGGTTACCGCTCAGCTTATACCCATATGACCGCCACTTACGGCGCGGGCAGACATTACCAGAATGCGTCGGCTGGGCTGAGTGGCACGATGATCGCCTGGCCGCAAGGTGTTGTCATGACCCCTTATACCGGCGATACCTTCGCCGTGGTTGAAGCCAAGGGGGCGACGGGCGCCAAGGTTGGCGGCTATTCCGGTGTGCGCATCGATCCATGGGGACACGCCGCAGTACCCTATCTGAACCCGTATGAGATGAATGAAATCACCATCGATCCAAAAGGCATGCCGTACGAGGTCGAGTTGGAAAATACCAGTGACAAAGTTGCCCCACATGCAGGTGCGGTGAGCAAGGTGACGTTTAAAACCCAGCAAGGGACACCGCTGTTGATCATGGCACAACGCGCTAATGGCGAAGCGGTGCCGTTTGGGGCCGAAGTGTTCGACAGTGTGAAAAACAACATCGGCAGCGTTGGTCAGATGGGGCAAATCTACGCGCGGGTAGAAAAGCAACGGGACCAGCTTACGGTCAAGTGGGGTAGCCAACCGGGTCAATACTGCCAGCTGAATTATATTTTACCGCCTAAGCAACCAGGCTCGACCATTAAAAACATTATCCGCTTTGATTCAATCTGCCGGGAGGATTAACAATGAACAGTTTTACTAACGGGTGGCTTGAAAGCATTCGATCGACCTTAACTAACTATAGCTTGCACGCCTTATTGGTCGTTCTGGTTGCCTACAGTTCGGCTGGTTTAGCGCTAACCTGTAAGATAAATGTGCCGGTCAGAACCGATGCCTTTCCCTTGCAGGGAGGGAATATCACCGTGGGTAACGAACTCCCCCTCGGGTCCATCATTTATCGGCAAAACATCACTTCAACCAAGGATTATGCCAAAGCGCCCCATGGTCTTTGTGATGGCACCGGCCCACATACGGACAGGCAATATATTTATCTCACCAAAATGCCGCAGTCGCTTTCCAGCTGGCAAGGGGGAACTTATTCAGGAAAAATATACAACACCAATATCCCTGGCGTTGGCGTGGTGATCGCCAGAGGCAACACGGGTCTTAATGCCACCGCCTATCAATGGTACAGTGAAACTCGAGCCAGCATTGGTGATATACAGGTGTGGACCACCATCACGATGTTACTGATAAAAACCGGTAATATCACACCGGGTACGCTGAACGGCAGCTCCTTACCTACCGCCGTCATTCGTAACGATTACACCGTTGCCAACGGCAGCGCCGTCCTTTATTCGTGGAAGCCTTACACCGTCAACTTTAGCGGCAGTTTAAGGATCATTTCTCAAACCTGCAGCGTACCGGATTATACTGTCGATCTCGGCTCTTGGGACATCTTTGATATGATGTCAAAAGGCTCCAGCGAATGGCGCGATGCCTCAATAAAAATGACCAACTGCCCAAGGTTCTACGGTTATATCAATAATGCCTTTAACACGGTGCACTTAACCGGCGCGATTTCCGGGTTAAAATATACCGGTAATGCCATTGGACTTAAGCTATCTGCATTATATGGTAATATCAACGCCGCCAACGGCATCGTCAAGTTAGAGCCATCAAACAACACGGCAAACGGCGTTGGTATCCAGCTGGCTTCGGGTAACAAGGCTAGCAATACCCTGTTCAATCTCGGCAATGAGCAGCGGATCGCCGTTAGCAATAGTGCCAGTACCAGCCTGACTATTCCATTGGTAGCCAGGTATATCAAGACAGAAAACAAAGTGACACCCGGTAAAGCAGACAGCAAGGTTGTATTCACCATCAATTATTATTAGCAAACTAGTCAACGGCATCATACGCAATAAGAATGATAATTATCCCCCTTCAATGTCGCCAACCATGGCGACATTTTTCTGAACCTAGCTAACAAAAGACGGCCAGCAAACACACCTTCAGCCCTTATCTCTCTTGCTTTCTGATTATGATATTTATATCCCTGCAATCCTTTCTGTGGTCTAGCATATTCTATATGCTAGACTCACCGCCTTCAGATTATTCTCACCTTGAAGGAGCTTGAAATGACTAATGATTACCTGATTAACAAAACTATAGTTTACAATAGTGTAGAAGGTGTCATTTTTAAGCTGAATAAACCAGATTTAAAAATAAAGCTATCAAAACCTGGCGCCGAGTGCCTACGGATCCTGATTGATGCCAAGCATCAGATCATCTCACAAGATGCTCTTGTTAAGGATATTTGGGGACAAAAAGGAATGGTTGTCGGCCCGAATACGCTTTACCAACATATTTATATGTTAAGAAAAAATTTCGGGGCTTTAGGCATAGATAGAGAGATTATTAAAACCACGCCGCAGCTCGGATTTAATATATCCACAAACTTTACTATTGAGCGGATGGAGAATGAATTTCGATGCGCAGAAAATGCTAGCATCCCGACCCTGGTTGAGAGCTCATCCGGGTGGCATAAACTATTTTATTTCATTCCGTTTATTATTAGCCTAATCATTTTGTTGGTTAATAGCGATCGCCAACCGTTAAATAATGTCTCGCTTTCGTATCAAAATGGAAACCGTCCCCTCTTTAGCTCCTCTGATAATTTATCCTGGAACTATATCAATTCAAAAGCGCATAATAGAGAGCCCGCTTGTCAAAGCCCAAGCAAACATATAGTGAAGGGTTTGGCGGATGACATAGTATGCCTGGTTGGCAAACAAGGCTATCTGGTAGGCCAGACCGATACCACACTATTGTACTGCACCCGCATCTGAAACGCAGACAATATGCGGAGCCGGAGTAAGGGCCCCCTCCGGCCCTTTCTGCTGCAGCAAAGTATCTGTACCTGGCCGCCGCACGTTGCCGGTTTACTCTTAGACACTATATAGATGTTAAATTAAATCGGGATAAGACTTTACATGCGCTGGGAATAATCCCATCCTTATGGGTGGCATTCATTACTCAGAGGATTGAGATGGTTGGTTACTATTTGATAGATAAAAAGATAGTTTACAATATTGATGACGGGGAAGTTTTCAACCTTAATGAGCCAGAAGTAAAAGAAAAGCTTTCTAACCCTGCGGCTAAATGTTTACAGAAACTCATTGATGCAGATCATCAAATTGTCTCTCCAGATGAGCTTATCGATGACATTTGGGGACAGAAAGGTGTCATTGTAGGCACTAATACCCTATATCAACATATCTATATCCTGAGAAAACACCTTTGCTCACTGGGGTTAGATAAAAACATTATTAAAACAACTCCGCGTTCCGGGTTCAATATCCCGCAAGAATTTACTATTGAGCTATTCCAAAATGAAGTTGAATACGTAAAAGAAGATAATCATCAAGAAAAACAGCAAGAGGTGGAAGAAAAGCCTGCATTAGTAATCAATGCGTTACCCCCCAAAAAAACCAGCTTACTAAAAAGACGCAGCACCTTTTATTTTGTGATGATTTTCACCCTCATCATTGGCTCATCAATTTATATTTACAACGTCAAAAAACCTTTAGGGGTCGGTTACACATTAATAGGGAAGTATCAGCATTGTGATATTTATGGGGAAGATGGGGAATTCACTCCCTTATATATAAAATCAAGAATTGAAAATCACAGCATAGAGTGTAATAACGTAGGAAACCAGTCTTTGTATTACTTTGGAAACCCTGTAATTAAACGAGAATCAATTTTCTTATGTGATAACCGCATTGATGGTGATGCTAGAAGTAATTGTAAATCATATCATTGGACTGGCTATGAAAACTAAAGTCATTATTCCATTAGTAATGTTATTATGTGCCATGCTGGCCGTAGCGTATTACATTTTTTATTTAGATAATAAAACAGAAACTATCTCTTGTGAGTCTAAGCTTTATTTTAAATTTTACGTACCAAAACCTGAAGTGGTTGCCAACTATAACATTATAATAAATTTAAAAGGCGACAGCGACAAAGATGATGGCAGAGGTAAACTCTCAATAACTGCAAACTTTTATGATGGGAAGAACACGTACTTTATCAGGCGTGATATCATTGTCAGCTACCAAGTTGACGATAATGGCTTGTATTTTTTTAAAACCCTCTATATAAATAAATATGCCCGAGACACCATCCCTGAAAATGTCGAAAAACGCCTTGTACCCGATGTTTTTTCTAAAATAAACAGTTTGTCAGGCTACACCATACGCCCAGCAGGTAAGCAAGGGTACTTTATCTATGAAACCGACATTCCGGTCTTTTATTGTAATCGGTTATAACCGGGCAACCGTTGGCAGATGTACTATCCTGTTGCCCAATTATCCGTACCAATAGCCTGCTATCAAGACACGGCAAGCAGGCTATAGTGGACCTAGAAGCACTCAAGAGACATTCCCTGACCATGAAGGCACAATCATCATCAGGCCCACTCTACCAGCAAGCTAATAGAGCTTTGCCGATTATTTTTGGTCCAGTCGCTCTTCTGGCACATCGATCACTTCTTCTTCCTTGCGGTACAGGCTGATCAGCTTGAACAGCAGGCTCAGGCCGACGCCAACGATGGTCGCCAATGCCATACCTTTCAGCTCCGCCGCACCGATATGCACTTTCGCGCCGCTAACGCCAATAATCAAGATCACCGAAGTCAGGATCAGGTTCTGCGCCTTGTTGTAATCCACCTTGGATTCGATCAATACGCGGATACCCGAAGCGCCAATTACACCATACAGCAACAGGGAAACACCACCCATTACCGGCACCGGTACCACCTGGATCGCCGCCGCCAGCTTGCCTACGCAGGAAAGCAGAATGGCCAGAATAGCCGCGCCGCCGATCACCCAGGTGCTATAAACCTTAGTGATGGCCATGACACCGATGTTCTCACCATAGGTGGTGTTAGGCGTAGAGCCGAAGAAGCCGGAGATCACGGTAGAAATCCCGTTAGCAAACATGGAACGGTGCAGGCCCGGATCGCGCAGCAGGTCTTTTTTAACGATGTTCGCCGTGACTACCAGGTGACCAACGTGCTCGGCAATCACCACCAATGCCGCTGGCAGAATGGTAAAGATGGCAAACCACTCAAAGCGTGGCGTGTAGAAGGTCGGCAAGGCAAACCAGTGCGCGTCACGGATTGGCGTCAGATCCACCACGCCCATAAAGAACGACAGCGCATAGCCTACCAACACCCCGATCAGGATCGGGATAATCGCCAGGAAGCCGCGGAACAGCACCGAGCCCAATACGGTAACACCCAGCGTCACCAGTGAAATAGTGATGGTCGTGCTGTCTGCGGAGGTGCCTTCCGCCGGTAGCAGCCCGGCCATGTTGGCCGCCACGCCCGCCAACTCCAAACCGATGACGGCAACGATTGCGCCCATCGCCGCAGGCGGGAACATCACATCCAGCCAGCCGGTTCCCGCCTTCTTGACGATCAACGCCACCAGGCAGAACAACACGCCACACATGATAAAACCGCCCAGTGCAACCTCATACCCCAGCGGCAACAGCAGCAACACCGGTGAAATAAACGCAAAGCTGGAACCCAGATAGGCAGGTATCTTGCCTTTACAGATAAACAGATACAGCAATGTCCCCACGCCGTTGAACAACAGCACCGTCGCCGGGTTGATCTTGAACAGGATCGGCACCAGCACGGTGGCCCCGAACATGGCAAACAGATGCTGGAAGCTGAGTGGGATGGTCTGGAACAGCGGCGGGCGTTCACTAACGCCGATGGCGCGACGGGTCATGGGGTGTTTTTCCTCTGAGTTAGTATCAGTTGTGTTAGCTTGGTGATTAATACCCAATGGATTGCCAGTGTTAGCAATCCAAAGGGCATTAAAAAGCCGACTCTCAGGTCGGCTTATTTATTATTTGGTACCAAATATCTTGTCGCCTGCATCACCCAGGCCAGGCACGATGTACCCTTTGTCATTCAGACATTGATCGATCGACGCGGTATACAGCTCAACATCTGGATGCGCTTTCTCCAGCGCGGCGATCCCTTCAGGAGCGGCGACCAGCACCAGCACCTTGATGCTGCTGCAACCGGCTTTCTTCAGCAGGTCGATAGTGGCGATCATCGAACCACCGGTAGCCAGCATTGGGTCAACCACCAGCGCCATGCGCTCGTCAATGTTGGAAACCAGTTTCTGGAAATAAGGGACCGGCTCCAGGGTTTCTTCATCACGATAAACCCCAACCACGCTGATACGAGCACTCGGTACGTGCTCCAGCACTCCTTCCATCATGCCCAGACCGGCACGCAGGATAGGCACTACGGTAATTTTTTTCCCTTTAATCTGCTCAACTTCAACCGGCCCACACCAGCCTTCGATGGTAACTTTCTCTGTCACCAGATCGGCGGTCGCTTCATAGGTCAGCAAACTACCCACTTCAGAAGCCAGCTCACGAAAGCGTTTGGTGCTGATATCGTGTTCGCGCATCAGACCAAGCTTGTGCTTAACCAGCGGGTGTTTCACCTCAACGATCTTCATCATTTTTCTCCTATTAAGGTGGTTGACGGCCAAAAAAATCGCCGGATTATACCGCCTTTTGCTCCCGACGCCACTACCAATAGCCAGATCGAGATCAACAAAAGAGTGATCAACAGTATAGAAGACGAAAAGTTCGAGCGGGCTCACATGGTTCTCGCAAACGTTTGCTTGCGCTGTTAGAATTGCCGCGCCTGGTTCCGGCATCACCGCCGGAAGCACCGTTCTCAAACCGCAAACCGTCGTGGGGATCGCGCAGTGACCGACAAAACCTCTCTCAGCTATAAAGACGCAGGTGTCGATATCGATGCTGGCAACGCATTGGTAGACCGCATCAAAGGTGTAGTGAAACAGACCCGCCGCCCGGAAGTAATGGGTGGGCTGGGCGGTTTTGGCGCCCTGTGCGCGTTGCCGCAGAAATACCGCGAGCCGATACTGGTTTCCGGCACCGACGGCGTGGGCACCAAGCTGCGTCTGGCGATGGATTTAAAACGCCACGACACCATCGGTATCGATCTGGTGGCGATGTGTGTTAACGATCTGGTGGTTCAGGGCGCTGAGCCGCTGTTCTTCCTCGATTACTTCGCCACCGGCAAACTGGATGTGGATACCGCCGCCAGCGTGATCACCGGGATTGCCGAAGGCTGTAAACAATCCGGCTGTGCGTTAGTGGGTGGTGAAACTGCCGAAATGCCTGGCATGTACCACGGTGAAGACTATGACGTCGCCGGTTTCTGCGTGGGCGTGGTTGAGAAATCCGAAATCATCGACGGCAGCAAAGTAGAGTCTGGCGATGCGCTGATCGCTCTGGGCGCTTCAGGCCCGCACTCCAACGGTTATTCGCTGGTGCGCAAGATCCTGGAAGTGAGCAAGACCGACCCCACTACCACCGACCTGGCAGGCAAACCGCTGGCAGATCATCTGCTCGAGCCGACCAAGATTTACGTCAAATCGGTACTGGAATTGATCGAGAAAGTGGAAGTGCATGCGATAGCTCACCTGACCGGTGGCGGCTTCTGGGAAAACATCCCACGCGTGCTGCCAGAAGGGATGCAGGCGGTGATCGACGAATCTAGCTGGCAGTGGCCTGCCGTGTTTAGTTGGTTGCAGCAGGCGGGCAACGTGAGCCGCCATGAAATGTATCGTACCTTTAACTGCGGTGTCGGTATGGTGATCGCGCTGCCACAGGAGTCGGTAGAAAAAGCCATCGCAATATTGACCGCTGCGGGTGAAAAAGCCTGGCAGATTGGTAAACTGACCGCTTCTTCTGACGAACAACAAGTGGTCATCCAGTGATGAAAAAGATTGTGGTGTTGGTCTCCGGCCAGGGGAGTAATCTCCAGGCACTGATCGACGCCTGCCAACAGGGCAGGATCGCCGCCACTATCGTGGCGGTACTCAGCAACAACGCACAGGCTTATGGCCTGCAGCGTGCAGAAGAGGCAGGCATTGCCGCTCAAGCGCTGGATGCCAAAGCCTTTGCCGATCGCGAAGCCTTTGACGCCGCGCTGGCGCAAGCTATCGACCAATACCAACCCGATCTGGTGGTGCTGGCCGGTTATATGCGCATTCTCAGCAACGCGTTTGTGCAGCGCTATGCCGGGCGCATGCTGAATATCCACCCTTCCCTGCTGCCGAAATACCCCGGGTTGCATACCCATCGCCAGGCTATCGACAACGGCGACGCCGAGCATGGCACTTCGGTACATTTCGTCACGGAGCAGCTCGACGGTGGCCCGGTGATCCTGCAAGCCAAGGTGCCGATCTTCCCCGGTGACGAGGAAGATGAGGTCATTGAGCGGGTGCAGACCCAGGAACACACCATATACCCTCTGGTGGTGAGCTGGTTTATCGAAGGGCGCCTGGCAATGCGCGACAACGCTGCCTGGCTGGATGGTGAACGCCTGCCAGCACAAGGCTATGCCGCCGACTGACCCGCAATTTAACCGCAAGCTAAACGGTGCCTTTCACGGTGCCGTTTTTTTTCGCCTTCAATCAGCTCCTGAGGTTATACTTTTGCCAGATTAATAATACCGAGGAGAATGTATGTCGAGCACCACCAACGTCAGGCTACGCCCGCTGGAGCGGGAAGATCTGGCGTTTGTTCACCAGATGGATAACAACGCCAGCGTCATGCGCTACTGGTTCGAAGAACCCTATGAAGCCTTTGTCGAGCTTTCCGATCTGTACGATAAACACATTCACGACCAGAGCGAACGGCGTTTTATCATCGAGCATGAAGGGGCCAAGGTCGGGCTGGTGGAACTGGTAGAGATCGACCATATTCACCGCCGCGCCGAATTCCAGATCATCATCGATCCGGCGCATCAGGGCAAAGGCTACGCCAGCACCGCCGCCAAACTAGCGATGGACTACGGCTTCTCGGTACTTAACCTGTATAAGCTGTATTTGATCGTCGATAAAGAAAACCCGAAGGCGATCCATATTTACAGCAAGCTGGGCTTTGAGGTGGAAGGCGAACTGATTGACGAATTCTTCGTTAGCGGCGCATACCGCACCGTGCTGCGCATGTGCATATTCCAGCCGCAGTATTTGGCGAAGTTCAAGACTGCCCAGCCTGGCGATAGGCCATTGGTTAAATAACAGCAAACCGGGGAGATATTCCTCTCCCCGAAAGATCCAAAATTACTTCGCGCCCAGATAATCCAATTTCCCCACTTCCACACCCTGATTACGCAGGATGTTGTAGGCGGTGGTCAGGTGGAAATAAAAGTTGGGGATGGCGAAAGTCAGCAGGAAATCTTGCGCGGTGAAGTGAAAATCACGCGTTTTGCTTTTTATCTCAATATTGCGGCTATCGGCCTCGGCGAAATCGGCCGCCTGGAAGCCCTGCACATAGGCGATAGTTTTTTCGATACGCTGGTACAGCTCGGCAAAGCTGGCTTCGTTATCCGGCATGGACGGTACTTCCTGCCCGGCTAATCTGGCCACTGCGCCTTTGGCAGCATCGCTGGCAATCTGTACCTGCCGTAGCAGTGGAAACATATCTGGCGCCAGTCGGGCTTCTAACAGCACGCTTTCAGCCTGCTGCTTCTGCTGCAAGAACTGCTCACCTTTTTTCAGTAACGCCGACAGGATCTGCAAACCACGAGCAAACTGCAATGGGGAGTGGGCATAAATCGATAAAGACATACAACCTCCAGATGTGAATGACCAGCCATCTTACGCCGGTTGCCAGAGTAATGTCGTTGAGTTATTTGACAGATTGTGTCCGCGCCCCATATTCATGCAAAAAAACCAATTTAACCATAAAAATCATATAAATAATCAATTTCCATGACCATTTAAGAATATCCCTGGTTGGTCAAGCGAGTGGTGAATTAGCTCGCATTATTAGGTATCATCACTCGCTACTACGGATAGCCTTACAGGAACCGTCACGCTGGCTGCCGCCTGGCATCCCGCACTTTCGCGGCGAATGGACTTCAACGGCCTGAAAAACATGCGTAATTACAACTTATTATGGTGTTTATGGGGATTATGGACGCTGTCCATCGTTCTCTGGCTGACAGGGATCAGCTTCACCGGTATCTACATAAAACGCGCGCTGCTGGCCACCTTGGTCCTGGCACTGTTGGCAACGCTGGCGTTTATCTACAAAATAACAAGGACGAATCAAATGCTGTCATTCAATAAGAAAAATAAAGCCGTTAATGAGGAAAAAGCGCAGGAGCTGATTGATCAGCCTGTGCCTCAGCCGGCCGCTCACTCTGAGCCAAACGCCCTGCCTGAAGTTGCCGATGCCATCAAGCCAATCCGTGCCAAGAAGGACACCTTTATCTCCAATGGTGCACTGTTCACCGGCGTGATCGAAGGCGATGGCAATATCATTGTCGAAGGTCGGGTTGAAGGAAACATCATTTGCAGCCACATGGTGCGCATTGAAACCAGCGGCCATGTCAAAGGCGAAATCCGCGCCCAGCAGATCATGATCAATGGCCCGGTTGAAGGCCGTTGCTTCGCCGACTCGCTGTCAATCCAGCCTAAGGGCAGCATGCGCGGGGATATTTTCGCCGACGAAATCTCCATCGAGAAAGGCGGCCTGTTTATTGGCCAGTCGCAGCTGATGCAAAAAACGCCTCCTCAGGCCCAGCCCACTCAGGCAAAAGTGACCGCGCTGAAAAAGGTTGAACCTGAACAACAGGAACAGCCGAGCAAGCAGGCCAATTAAGCTGCTCGTCCGTCAACCATAGCGGCCAGTGATGTAATCCTCTGTACGGCGTTGGCGTGGCGAAGTGAAAATCGCGTCGGTATCGTTATATTCCACCAGCGTCCCCTGGTGGATAAACGCCGTATAGTCGGAAACCCGCGCGGCCTGCTGCATGTTGTGGGTCACCAACACTACGCTGTAGCGCTGTTTCAGCACCGAAATCAGCTCCTCGATGGTTAAGGTAGAAATCGGATCCAGCGCAGAGGTCGGCTCATCAAGCAGCAACACTTCCGGTTCAACCGCGATCGCCCGTGCAATCACCAATCGTTGTTGTTGGCCGCTGGAAAGGCGGAACGCATTTTCCCGTAGCCGATCTTTCACCTCGTGCCACAGCGCGGCGGCACGCAAGGATCGCTCTACGGCTTCATCCAGAATACGCCTGTCGCGGACGCCCTGTAAGCGCAGGCCGTAAACCACGTTTTCGTAGATCGATTTCGGGAACGGGTTGGGCCGCTGGAATACCATGCCCACGCGCCGCCGCAATGCGGCAACGTCAATCTGCGGGCCGGAAATGGTTTCGCCATTAAGCTGCAGTTCGCCGTCAATCCGGCAGCGATCCACCAGATCGTTCATCCGGTTAAAGCAGCGCAACAGCGTCGACTTGCCGCAGCCAGAAGGGCCGATCAGCGCCGTCACCCGGTGTTTGGGAATACGCAGGGAAATATTGTGCAGCACCTGCTTGTCACCATAAAACAGATCCAGACCGTTGACCGCCAGTACGGTATGTTCATCGGCCAACTGCTGGACATCCAACCGGGGTAGGCTGCCCGGCGTTATCAGACTCATTTGGCGCTCCCCAAAAGATTCAATCTTGTTACTGCGACCATGCTTTATACCGCTCCCTTAGCGAATGCCGGATGCCCATTGCCGTCAGATTCAACCCAACAACAATTAACACCAGCAGGAATGCCGTGGCAAACACCAGTGGCCGCGCCGCTTCTACGCTAGGGCTCTGAAACGCCATATCGTAAATCTGGAAGCTCAGGTGCATGAATTTACGTTCCAGGTGCAAATAGGGAAAAATATCGTCCACCGGCAGCACCGGTACCGATTTCACCACGCCAACCAGCATAAGCGGTGCCGTTTCCCCCGCCGCTCGTGCTACAGCCAGGATCAGGCCGGTCATCATCGCCGGTGCAGCCATCGGCAGCACGATCCGCCAGAGCGTTTCCGCCCGGGTGGCTCCCAGAGCCAAAGACCCCTGGCGCAACGAAACGGGAATACGCGACAACCCTTCTTCAGTGGCAACAATCACCACCGGCAAGGTCAGCAATGCCAGGGTCAAGGCGGCCCACAGCACGCCCGGTGTGCCGAACGTCGGGTTCGGCAAGGAATCGGCGTAAAACAGCCGATCGAGCGAGCCGCCCACCATATAGACAAAGAACCCCAGACCAAATACCCCGTAGACGATCGACGGCACCCCCGCCAGATTCACTACCGAGATGCGGATCAGCCGCGTCAGCAGATTATTACCGGCATACTCGTGCAGATAGACGGCGGCAATCACGCCAAACGGCATTACCACGATCGACATCAGGATCACCATCAACACGGTACCAAAAATCGCCGGGAACACGCCCCCTTCGGTATTGGCTTCCCGTGGGCTGTCGGTCAGGAATTTTTGTACTTGCTTGGTCCAATGCGCCAGCTTCTGCCCGCTGCTCATGTCATTGGGATACCAGGCATCGCGCACCTGGCTCAGGGCAATGGTGTGAACCTGCCCGTGCATGTCGCGCAGCAGCAAGGCATCACGCTGGCGATCGCGTTCCAACCCTTGCAGTTTGCCTGCAAGCTGGCGGTATTGGCGTTGCAACTCCTGCCGTTCGGCACGGATAGAGGCTTGCCAGCGCGCATCCAGCTTATTCTCACGCTGCAGGCTCTTTTCATGCAGGCGTAAATGTTCAAACTGTTCGTTAATCCGCGCCATGTCGCGGAACTGAATATCACGCGCCTGTCGCGTCAGCGCCGCAATCTGCGGCAAGCGCTGTTGCAACGCCTGGCTGAGATCGCTGCCGGTCAACGGTTGGCCATCCTCCAGTAAACCAGCCAGGTAGCCGTACGCGGTGCCGTTGCTGTTACGCTCCAACACTAATAAATCGCGTGGGGTGGTCATTCTACTGACGTCACTGGCCAGCAAAGTACGGAAATCCTGCCCTTCGCTTTCCCGGTTTCCCACTTTGATCAGGTAGCGGATAAAGCTTTGCGCCTCCCCTGGTGGCAATGCAACACCGGCGTCTTGCAATTGCTGGCGCGAGATCGTCTGCCGTTGATACAGCTCCCCCACGATCGTTACCGGGCCTGCGGCCGTCTGATTCAGCTCGAACTGATAGACCGGGCTAGGCCAGAAATAACGCGTCCCCTGCCCGGCCAGCAGCAGTAAAATGCCGATCAGCGCCAGCAGGCTGATGGCCACCGATGCCGCCGTCAGCCAAATCCACGGGGAGCCGCTTTTCACCCAGCTTCTCATGGTGTCTCCTGGTTCAGCGTATAGCGCTTACGCAAGCGTAACCGTACCGCCTCCGCCAGCGTGTTAAACACAAAGGTAAAGATAAACAGCACCAGCGCGGTCAAGAACAGCACCCGATAATGGCTGCTGCCCGTGACGGCCTCTGGCATTTCGATCGCGATATTGGCCGCCATCGCCCGTAAGCCCTGGAACAGGCTGCCGTCGATCAGCGGCGTGTTGCCGGTGGCCATCAGCACGATCATGGTTTCCCCCACCGCGCGGCCAAAACCGATCATCAGCGCAGAGAAAATACCGGCGCTGGCGGAAGGCAACACTACGCGTAATACAGTTTGCCACTGGGTAGCCCCCAGGGCCAACGAACCCCGGCTAAGCGAGTCTGGCACGCTGAACAACGCATCCTCTGCCAGCGAAAAGATAATCGGCACCAGTGCGAAGCCCATCGCCACGCCCACCACCAACGTATTGCGCTGGTCGAAGTCCTCGCCCAACCAGAAATGCAGCGGCTCACCAAACAGCTTAAGCTCCAGCCAAGGCCCTACGGCAAGCGCCAGCCAAATCGTTAGCACCACTACAGGTAACAGCAACAGTAAATCCCAACCTGGTGACCAAGGCCGCGTCGTAAATCGGTTAACCAGCCAACTGCATAGCAGCACGACCCCGGCCAACAGGAACGGCAAGGCCAACACGGCCAGCAGATAACGCTCGATCATCGGCGCCAGCCAGATACCGGCCACCAGCCCAATCACCACCGTTGGTAACGCGCCCATCACCTCGACCGCCGGTTTGACGACCCGCCTTAACCCTGCCGACATAAAGCAGGCGGTATAGATCGCCCCGGCCAGCGCCAGCGGAATGGCGAATAACATGGAGTACGCTGCCGCCTTGAAGGTGCCAAAGATCACCGGCATCAGGCTGAATTTAGCCTGGTAGCTATCTTCACCCGAAGTGGATTGCCACACATACGCCGGTTCAGGGTAGTTCTCATACCACAGCCGCTGCCACAGGGAACGCCAGGTGACGTCTGGATAGAGATTGTCCACGGCGTAATGCTGCCAACCCTGGGCAGTTTCCAGCAACAGACCGTCGCCACGTGGGGCAAAAGCCATCTGTTGTACGTTGACGGAGAGCTTGTCCTTCAGCAACGGCTTGGACTGGATACTGGAAAACAAGGCGAACTCGCCCTGTGGCTGCAAGGTTGCGAACACCCGCCGATACGGCTCGGCGACCAACAACTCCTGCGTGGTAGTCTGATGGGCAAATTGCTGTATCGGTGCTAACTGATAGCGCTGGTTTTTCTCCACGTCAAACCATTCACGCAGGCTACCGTCGCCAGCCTGGATCAATAATGCGCTCCCCCCTGGCAACGCCGTCAGACGGTAGGGAGGATGTTCACCCAGGGTTCGCGTCTCTCGCAGCTGCGGCTGTGCCCCTTCAATCTGATAGCGGGCCAGTTGGTTACCGGTTAACAGATAAAGCTGGCGGCCATCAGGCGTTAGCAACAGTTGTTGTGGCGCGGCGGACAAAGGGATTTCCGTGGGTTGGCCCTGAAGCGTCGGGTTGAACCGCCCAAACAGCAACCGGTTGTCGTCCGTTACCGCCGCCAGCAGGAAGT
Organism: Serratia sp. NCCP-200; assembly: GCF_059697885.1. Taxonomy (NCBI): domain Bacteria; kingdom Pseudomonadati; phylum Pseudomonadota; class Gammaproteobacteria; order Enterobacterales; family Yersiniaceae; genus Serratia; species Serratia sp. NCCP-200. Next base: position 265,031 of record NZ_BAAKUJ010000001.1, on the reverse strand, counting down.
TGCCCCGGCGGACTTGCGCCAGGCTTAGCAATGTCAGTGCATGCCCATGGGGATCAAACGCCAAAGGCTCCTGCCCCAGCGGAAAACGCCACTGCGGTTCAACACCGCCCGACGGTGCAAAATCGGCCAAGGCAACTATCAATCGGCCATCCGCCCGTGCCAGGGCAAACAGGTCACGCTCCCCAACCGCCTGAGCCAATAATGTAGGCTGGCTCAATAGCGTTTGCTGTATAGGAGTATTGTTCGGTGCCTGCAACAGATAAAAATGCCCTTCCCCCTGACGATCGATGCGATAACCAATACGCTGCTGTACGTCCATCCCGATGGCCAGCGCTGGGGAGCTGTAGCTCATTGGCAATACGCGTGAAGTGCCTAGCGAGGCCGGTTTGAACAGCGGCAAAACCGAAAGCAATAGATAGACAAAGATCAGCATCAGCGTCATCAATACCAGCAGCCCGCTGACGGTCACGGCCCCTTGTACGCCACGATCAACGTGCGCACGCAGGCGATCCCGGGGATGTTGGTTAAGCGTTGTCTGTGCCATTTGCCTGTCGTCGGTTCCGTTGTCGGGCTTGCACCCAAAGATAACCGGGCATCTTATGTCAGTTTTGTGACGTTTGCATGACAAAGTTGCCGGGTGCCATGCTGGGCCGATAACAATTTGCAGCGGGCAATGCGGCGGGATAACTCCGCAGATATGTTGGACATTGTTGTCAATCTCTCGCAATAATGAAGAAGGACACTAGAGCGGTATTCGGCGATAAGTCCGATCCTTTTCTAAAATTGAACTGGAGTAGCAATGGGTCAGGAAAAGCTCTACATCGATAAAGAATTAAGCTGGTTATCCTTTAATGAACGCGTGTTGCAGGAAGCCGCAGATAAGAGCAATCCCTTGATTGAGCGCATGCGATTTCTGGGCATTTACTCCAATAACCTGGATGAATTCTATAAAGTCCGTTTTGCCGATCTGAAACGGCGCATCTTGATCAGCGAAGAACAGGGTTCAGGTGGCGCGTCACGTCATTTGCTGAAAAAAATTCAGGCCAAGGTGCTGAAGACCGACCAGGAGTTCGACAGCCTGTACAACGATCTGCTGCTGGAGATGGCGCGCAACCAGATCTTCCTGATCAACGAGCGTCAGGTGTCGGAGAACCAGCAAATCTGGCTGCGGCAATACTTCAAGCATCATTTGCGCCAGCACATCACGCCGATCCTGATCAATCATGACACCAATTTGGTGCAGTTCCTGAAGGACGATTACACCTATCTGGCGGTGGAGATCATTCGCGGTACGCGCATCGATTATGCGTTACTGGAAATTCCTTCCGACAAAGTGCCCCGTTTCGTCAATCTGCCGCCGGAAGCCCCCCGCCGCCGCAAGCCAATGATCTTGTTGGATAACATCCTGCGCTATTGCCTGGACGACATCTTCAAGGGCTTCTTCGACTATGATGCGCTCAACGCCTATTCGATGAAAATGACGCGCGATGCAGAATACGATCTGGTGACCGAAATGGAATCCAGCCTGTTGGAACTGATGTCGTCAAGCCTGAAACAGCGCCTGACCGCCGAGCCGGTACGCTTTGTGTATCAGCGCGATATGCCCAACGAGATGGTGGAGTTGCTGCGTAACAAGCTGGGGATATCCAACTACGACTCGGTGATCGCCGGTGGCCGCTACCACAATTTCAAAGACTTCATCAGCTTCCCGAACGTCGGTAAGGCCAATCTGGTTAACCGCCCACTACCACGCTTGCGGCATATCTGGTTCGATAAATTCCGTAACGGCTTCGATGCCATCCGCGAAAAAGACGTGCTGCTGTACTACCCGTACCACACTTTTGAACACGTGCTGGAGCTGCTGCGTCAGGCGTCGTTCGATCCCAGCGTGCTGGCGATAAAAATCAATATCTATCGGGTAGCCAAAGACTCACGCATTATCGAATCGATGATCCATGCGGCGCATAACGGCAAGAAAGTGACCGTGGTGGTCGAGCTACAGGCACGCTTCGACGAAGAGGCCAACATCCACTGGGCCAAACGCTTGACCGAGGCCGGGGTGCACGTGATCTTCTCCGCACCGGGGCTGAAAATCCACGCCAAACTATTCCTGATCTCGCGCCGTGAAGGCGACGATATTGTGCGCTATGCTCATATTGGTACCGGCAACTTTAACGAAAAAACCGCCCGTATCTACACCGACTACTCGCTGCTGACCGCCGATTCGCGCATCACTAACGAAGTACGCCGGGTATTCAATTTTATTGAAAATCCGTACCGGCCGGTCTCCTTCGACAACCTGATGGTTTCGCCGCAGAACTCCCGCCGCATGCTGTACGATCTGATCGATCGGGAAATTGCCAACGCATTAGCCGGTGAAAACGCCGCTATTATGTTGAAAATAAATAATCTGGTGGATAAAGGGCTGGTAGATCGGTTATATACCGCTGCCGCTGCCGGCGTGAAAATCCGTCTGTTGGTGCGCGGCATGTGTTCGCTGATCCCCAACCTGCCGGGAATTAGTGACAATATTCAGGTTATCAGCATCGTTGACCGTTTCCTGGAACACGATCGGGTATACGTTTTCGAAAACAAAGGTGACAAACGGGTTTACCTCTCTTCCGCCGACTGGATGACCCGCAACATAGATTACCGTATCGAAGTGGCTGTATCGCTGCTGGATCCGGCGCTCAAACAGCGCGTTCTGGACATTCTGGAGCTGCTGTTTAGCGATACGGTCAAGGCCCGCTATATCGATAAAGAACTGAGCAACCAGTATGTACCGCGTGGCAATCGCCGTAAGGTCCGTGCACAGGTGGCCATTTATGAGTATTTAAAAGCTCTGGAACAACCGGACAACTAGGCCAGCCACTATGCCGCTAAAAAGCACTGCAACCAATAATAAGCCACAGGAAATCGCTGCCATCGATCTTGGCTCGAACAGTTTCCATATGGTGATCGCCCGCGTCGTTAACGGCGCCTTACAGGTGTTAGGCCGTTTAAAACAGCGGGTACACCTTGCCGATGGATTGGATAGCAACAACGTGCTCAGTGAAGAAGCCATGGAGCGGGGCTTGGCCTGCCTGGCGCTGTTTGCCGAGCGATTACAGGGGTTCCCAGCGGATAACGTGACCATCGTGGGTACCCACACCCTGCGTCAGGCGGTGAATGCCGAGGTGTTCCTCAAACGGGCGGAAAAAGTGATCCCTTATCCGATCGAAATCATCGCCGGGCAGGAAGAGGCCCGTCTGATTTTTATGGGGGTCGAACATACTCAGCCGGAAAAAGGCCGCAAGCTGGTGATCGACATCGGCGGTGGCTCTACCGAACTGGTGATCGGGGAGGATTTCGAGCCTCTGCTGGCAGAGAGCCGCCGCATGGGTTGCGTGAGCTTTGCCCACTTGTTCTTCCCTGAAGGGGAGATCAGCAAAACCAACTTTAAACGAGCACGCCTGGCCGCCGCACAAAAATTGGAAACCCTGGCCTGGCAATACCGCATCCAGGGCTGGCAATATGCCTTGGGGGCATCTGGCACCATCAAGGCCGCTCACGAAGTTTTGGTGGCCATGGGTGAAAAAGACGGTTTGATTACCCTTGAACGGCTGGAGTTGCTGGTTGAGCAAGTGTTGCAGTTTAAAAACTTCAGCGCCCTGAGCCTGCCGGGCCTGTCGGAAGATCGCCAATCGGTATTTGTGCCGGGGCTGGCGATCCTGTGTGGGGTATTTGATGCGCTGGCAATCCGCGATCTGCGTCTGTCCGACGGTGCCCTGCGCGAAGGCGTGCTGTATGAAATGGAGGGCCGCTTCCGCCACCAGGATATTCGCAGCCGCACGGCCAAAAGTCTGGCCGATCACTATAATATTGACCGCGAGCAGGCCAAGCGCGTGCTCGAAACCACCGAGCTGTTGTACGCCCAGTGGATGGCGCAAAACACCAAGCTGGTGCAGCCACAGTTGGAAGCGCTGTTGAAATGGGCCGCCATGCTGCATGAGGTGGGGCTGAGCATCAACCACAGCGGCATGCACCGCCACTCCGCCTATATTCTACAAAATACCAACCTGCCAGGCTTCAACCAGGAACAGCAGTTGCTGCTATCGGCGCTGGTGCGTTTCCAGCGTAAAGCGATCAAGCTCGAAGAGTTACCCCGCTTGAACCTGTTCAAGAAGAAGTACTATCTGCCGCTGATCCAGCTGTTACGCCTGAGCACCCTGCTTAACAATCAGCGTCAGGCCACCACCACGCCGGAAACCCTGCGCCTGGTCACGGATGACAATCACTGGACGCTGCGCTTCCCGGCGGGCTATCTGTCGCAGAACAACCTGGTACAGCTCGATTTTGAGCGTGAGCAGGAATACTGGAATGACGTGGTTGGCTGGAAACTGGTGATAGAAGAAGAAGGCGAGCAGGACGCAGACGCAAAACCTGCCGCGTAACCCCTCACCCCAACCCTCTCCCACAGGGAGAGGGAGCTGACCGGAGTGCTTGGTTGGCCTGTGCTGCTTCGGTAAATACGGAGTAAGAAGAACGAAGATGGAGCATGGTGCAGAAAAATCAGCATACTCGCCCGGTCCCCCTCTCCCTGTACTAGCTGTCTCTTATACACAACTCGACATCCTGCTGTTTTTTAAGGGAATTATTTCAAACACATCAATTTGTTGCTCGAAAAAATTCTCTTTAAAATCAGCCTACTATGTTTCTCAAATTACGGCCATTTGACCGCAATTTGAGATGTGTATAAGAGACATCTGTACTAGAGGGAGCTGACCGGAGTGCTGTAAATACGGAGTAAGAAGAACAAAGATGGAGCATGGCGCAGAAAAATCAGCGTACTCGATCGTCTCTCATCCAAGATGAATCACTACAATTTCAACCACGCTCGATCGGTTCCCTCTCCCTGTGGGAGAGGGTTAGGGTGAGGGGCCACGTTCTCAGTCAGACTCTTCGTCTTCCGGTTGTGCCTCCATCGGCACTAGAGACGCCAACAATTGAGGTTTGCCGATAAAGTAGCCCTGCATATAATCCACGCCGAGGCTTTTAAGCGCATCGCGCTGCTCGGGCGACTCGACATATTCCGCCACAATCGACAACCTTCTCATCAGCGCCACCTTGCAGATTGACGCAATGATCTGGTAATCCACCTTGCTGGTCAGCATGTCCTGCACAAAACTGCCGTCGATCTTCAAGATATCGACATGCAACTCCTTCAGGCGATCGTAGGTGGCATAGCCGGTGCCAAAATCATCCAGGGCAATGCGGCAACCTAACTGACGCAGCTCTTTCAGCGAACTCTTGGCATATTTCACATCCTGCACCAGATGAGACTCCGTCACTTCCAACACCAGTTGATAAGGCTCAATCTGGTATTGCCGCAAGGCATCGCGCACGTCTTGGCACAGGCTCGGGCGACACAGCGAGGACGGTGACAGATTCACGGCAAAGCGCGCGCTAGGCATACCTTCGCGATGGAGCTCCATAAACTGCAAGGTTTGGCGCAGTACCCACATATCCAACTGGTAAGCCAACCCGAATTCATGCACCACCGGCAGGAATTCGTTGGGAGGAATGACGTTACCTTCATCATCCAGCATACGCAGCAGGATCTCATGGTAAGAATCGCCGCGAACCCCGACAATCGGTTGAGCCATCAACATGAAACCGTCGTTATCCAGCGAGCGTTGCACCCAGTGTAACAAGGCGACCTTGCGCTTGATTTCATCCTGAACCACATGATGATCGTTCTGCACGTTTTCAGGCCGGCCACTGGTCAGAGACATTTCCGCCAACGAGCTCAATTCCCCCAGTAACAGATGCAGGTGTTCCACTTCCGAATAGACTCCACAGTAGCTAATTCCCAGCGGCGGATGGATTGGCAGACCGTTCCACACCAGACGAAACTTCTCCAGCGTGCTGTGGATTTTGGCCACCCGGGCCTCACCGTCGGAACCGTTGAGCCGCAGCACCAGATCGTACCCCGGCAGGTGATAGACGTCCTCCCCTTCCTCCAGCACCGTGCGTAGGCTGCTCGCCAGCTTCTGTTTGAACCGGATGCGCAACTGCATGCCATAGTTTCGGCTGAGCAAATCCAGCTCGGAAATCCGCAGGAAGCACAGCGTAGAACGCGGCACCTTGGCCAGATCGCGCTTCAATGCACGCAGGTTGGGTAAGCCGATGACCGGATCTTTTAACGAGGCGCTTTGCGCCTTCGCATGGTCCATCCGCTGGCGAGTATGCACCGCAGATGTCAGCAGAATACTGAGGGTGAACGCCAGCATCATTGACGAGATCATGGTCAAGTTATGCAGCAGGCTGTCCCATTGCACGTAGCCCGGATAGTTAAAGAACAGCACCAGCAGGGTTGCCGCCCAGATAATACAGTTGAACAGGTAGCCAAAGCGCATGGCGCTATACAGCATTACCGGCAATAACAGCGTCAGGCTGTAGTCGGGCACCTGCATGGCATTGGTATCAGCCGTGTGGTAGGCAAGCACCACGACCAAGGCAAGCAGCACCACGACCCACAGCTGCAGCTCACTTTTTTTAACCGATGGCGCCATCTCGCGACGGATCCTTCCCAGCAGTACGCGAGCAAACTTGGGGTTCTTAATGATCCGTAAGACGAAATAGAACAGTTGCATGGAAGACAGGCAGCCAATCAGAATGGCCTGAAAGTTAATCAGTGCATGCAGGTGATTACCGCTTCCGGAAAGCATGCCGAGTTCGTCCGGCAACAAATCGAGGCCGATAACCAGCTGTAAACCAAAAATAAACAGCACTGGCGGCATCAGCACCAGCCAGATCAGCCGGTGTTTACCCAGCTTCAACTCGGTGAGCCCCACACACCAGTGGCGCTGCGACTGGCAGCGATAGCCCCACCAGCAAATGCTCAGACATCCCACATACAGCAACGTCATGATCACGTCGACTTCGCTGCCGCCGGCGCGGTTGGAATAGCGGATAAGGATAGCCAAAGCGATGCCAGGCATGGCACGCCAGTCATAAACCATCAGCAAAGAAAAGCAGACCACTAGCGGTAGATAAACCAGATACACTTTGCCATCAGGCAGCATCAGGCGCGGCGATAGCCAGCCTGCAAGCGGCACCAGCAGCAGGCTCAGCACTATAGGCTGCCCCCACCAACGGTCACGTAAATTATTCCAGAACTTTAAAATACCCATCAAGACATTGTATCCGCTAAGGCGTGATTCACTTCGTCGCTTAAGCGTTTTAAATCGCAGAAAAGGCAGGATCCGATCCCACCACAGAACCATTCGGGGAGCAAGCTGAGACATGCGGTTCCAGCATCAAGAATGGCTGTGAATTCTATTCTCTGCGATAGCTTAAGATTTGACCACGATCAATTAATAGAGAAAAGGCTAATAAAAATCCATATGACACGTCTTAGGACGATAATAACCTATTAATACACAACAAAAAATCAGACAAAATCTATATCCCGTGCATTTCGAGTAACCGCTTAAAAAGTGGTGGACATAAACCCCAGCTAAATTGCTCGATCAAACGCACGGAAATAAATGGACATCTTTTGTCATCAGAGCCTAGAATTCCATTTACAATTTAAATCAATGTTAGCCATGGCAGGCATGTGTCAAACAACAGTAATCGCCACCATCATTTTCCAGCGGCAGCCCCAACAGGGTGCTTGAACAATGCCAATGGGAAAAACCGACGGGCTCAATGAACCATGAGAAAGACCACAACCGGGCGCATGACCAAAGTCGTGCTGCTGATCAGTTTCATCATTCTAGTCGGTCGCCTGCTGTATGCCGCCATTGCCGCTATTCCCCATCATCAGGAAAAAAGATCGCTGCCTGAACCGCAGACCCAGGAAGCCCGCGTGGATAATCGGTGATTATCTTGCCCTACCAAGCGACCATCACCCTGAGTCACCGGCACGCTAAAGCTGCTGACCCTGCACCATCAGATTGATAAAAACCACGCCAACCGCCGCTATGCTCTATCTTTTAAAGATAGTCTAAAAGGAACCCGGTGTACCAAGTCAGCGTTAAGGAATTCCATGTCCGCCGCAACACATAACGTCAAAAAAGTCGCTGAGTATCGTCAGCGCATTCTAAGCCTACTGTTAAATAATACCCCTTTGGTTGACGGCATTCTTGGCCGCTCAGGGGATGAAAAGCAACTCAGCGAAGGCGAACTGCTTAATCATACCGCCGAAATCACCCACTTGCTGCAAGATATGCACGCCGCTGACCTGGCGGACCTGCTAGAAGCGCTGCCACAAGATGAACGCCTGGCGCTGTGGCGGCTGGTGGATAACAACAAGCGCGGCCAAACCCTGGTAGAAGTTGCCGAACCCGTCTGGGATAGCCTGATCGAAGAGATGAGCGATAAAGACCTGCTCAAGGCAATCAAAACCCTGGATGTCGATGAACAGGCCTATCTGGCGCAATACCTGCCACGTAACCTGATGGGCCGCCTGCTGACCTCACTGGAGCCAGAGCAGCGTGAGCAGGTGCGCGAGATGGTCCATTACGGTAAGGATACCGTCGGCTGGATGATGGACTTTGAACTGGTCTCGGTACGCCCTGATGTCTCTTTGGGGGCCGTACACCGCTTCCTGCGTCAACGCAAAACCATCCCGGACGCCACCGATAAGCTGTTCGTCACCGATCGCAAAAATACCCTGTTAGGCGAACTGCCGCTGACCGCGATCCTGCTTAACGATCCGCAAACCCCGGTGTTTAAGGTGATGGATAGCGATCCCACTACCTTCCAGCCGGAAGACAAAGCCGAGGCGGCGGCCAGCGCGTTCGAACGTTATGACCTGATCAGCGCCCCGGTGATCGATGCCAAAGGCAAACTGATGGGGCGGTTAACCATCGAAGAGATCGTTGACGTGGTTAACGAAGAAAGCGACACCACTCTGCGTCGTATGGGCGGGTTAAGCCCGGAAGAAGACGTGTTTGCCCCGGTCAGCAAGGCAGTGAAAACCCGTTGGGCCTGGCTGGCCATCAACCTCTGTACCGCCTTTATCGCCTCCAGGGTCATTGGCCTGTTTGAACACACTATTTCACAATTGGTGGCGCTGGCCGCCTTGATGCCTATCGTCGCAGGTATCGGCGGCAATACCGGCAACCAGACCATTACCATGATCGTGCGCGCGCTGGCGCTGCATCAGATCGAAGAGGGCAATATTTCGCGCCTGTTGTTCAGAGAGCTGGGCGTAGCCATCATCAACGGGATCGTCTGGGGTGGCATCATGGGGCTGGTCACCTATCTGCTGTATGGCGACCTGGCGATGGGGGGCGTAATGACGCTGGCCATGATGCTCAACCTGCTGGTAGCCGCGCTAATGGGGGTGATCATACCGATGACCATGCTCAAACTGGGCCGCGATCCTGCCGTGGGCTCCAGCGTACTGATCACCGCCCTGACCGATACCGGCGGCTTCTTTATCTTCCTGGGGCTGGCGACCGTGTTCCTGCTTTAGTCAGTGTCACCGCTAGCTCAACCAGAACAAATCGCGGGTTTCCCTTGCGCAGGAAGTGCCGAAGCGCAACGGTATGTCTTGATTGAGGTTGGGTATATACTTGGATAGGTATTCCTCGTCCGCTGTACTCTCTTTTAGTGAGTAAAATGGCGGCAGGATTTCGTGGTCGATAGCACATAGTGAAGGTTACCGATGGATCTCAGCGCAGCGCAGCACCCACTCAAAGCTAAAGGTGTCTTGTTCACCCACTCGTTGCTGAGCGCACTGATTGTGTTTCTGCTGGCCTACCTGTGCCTGACGCTGTCAGCAGAATCCAGCCACTTTACCCCGCTGTGGTTCCCGACTGCCGCCGTTATTATGCTGATGTTCCACCAGCCACCGCGTACTTGGCCATTGCACTTGATCCTCTGCGGGATCGGCATGTGTATTGCCAGTTTTCTGCTGTTTGGCCTCAGTTGGTTCCCGGTCAAACTCACGCTGATTAACCTGCTGGAGGCCACCGTCTGTACCCTGCTGTTACGGCGAATACTGCAGCCAGACGATCCGTTGAACGGCTTGGCAAGCTGGTTGAAATTTGTGTTCTGCGCCGTGATCTTCATGCCCATGTTCAGCGCACTGCTGGCAGCCTCACTAGCGCCCGCGCCTGGGGAAACCTTTTGGCAACCCTTCAGCACCTGGTTTATTTCCGAGGCGATTGGCGTACTGGCTCTGGCGCCGATCGGGCTGGTTTATCGCCGCTCAATGTTGAGAACGCTGAACCTGTTCGAACTGCTGTTGGTATTGCTGGGAACACTGACCTTCAGCTATCTGGCACTGCTCAACATGCCCTTCCCGTTTACCTTTATCATCCTGCCGTTGCTGTGGGCAGCGATCAGCCTGCCGCGGCTTGAAGCCTTTATCATCTGTTTTACCACCACCCTGATGATTACGGTGATGATCTCGCTCGGGCTGTTGCATTTTCAGGATAGGGGGACATTTTTAAGCGATGTGACAATCTACCTGCCACTGATGTTGATCCTGATCCCGGCCCACGCCATGGCGATGGTGATGCATGCCTTCCGGGTGGAAAAAGAGCATATCGTGGAAAGCGAAGCGCGTTTTCGTAATGCGTTGGAGTATTCGGCCATCGGCATGGCGCTGGTGTCACCAGAAGGGAAATGGTTACAGGTCAATCAGGCGCTGTGCAAGCTGCTGCGCTATCCCCCAGAAACCCTGCGCCGCCTGACGTTTCAAGAAATTACCCATCCCGATGATTTAAATGCCGATCTGACACAGTTACAAGACCTGCTTGATGGCCACATCAGCAGCTACACCATGGAAAAGCGCTATATCCGCAGCGACGGTGAGAGCGTCTGGACACTGCTGGCGGTATCGTTGGTGCGCGACCCCCAGGGCCAGCCGCTGTACTTTATTTCTCAAGTAGAAGATATCAACGAGCTAAAACGTACCGAAGCGGAGAACCGCAGCCTGGTAGAACGCATTACATTAGCCAATCAGGCCGGCGGGATCGGCGTGTGGGAATGGATGTTGAACGGAGATAAGCTCACCTGGGACAAGCGAATGTTCGAGCTGTACGAACTGACGCCGGATCAAACTCCCACCCTGGCGCTGTGGATTGCTTTACTGCTGGAGGAGGATCGCGAGCGTATCGGGCGGCAAGTGGCTACGCTCAGCGATCGGCACCGGCCGTTTGTGATGGAGTTCCGCATCAAGACCCGGCTGGGAGGAATTCGTCATATTCGCGGCCAAGGTAATACCATCTTCGATGAGCATGGTGAGCCGAAGCGGATGATCGGTACCAATATCGACATGACGGAAATCAAATCGCTGGCCGAAGCGCTGCACGAAGAGAAAGAACGTTTGCACATTACGCTGGACGCCATCGGCGAAGGGGTGATCTCCACCGACCGCGAAATGCGCATCACCTTTATGAACCCGGTGGCTGAACAAATGTGCGGTTGGCCGCTGGAGCTGGCGCTCGGTATGCCGATCAACGGCGTAGTGCGGATGACCAACGGCCAGGATGGCCCAGAGATAGAAAATCCGGTGAAAAACTGCCTGCAAGAAGGTCCTCCCCTGCCAGCAGAATACGCTCTGGTACTGCATAGCCGCGACGGCCGCCGCTTCGACGTACAGGAATCGGTATCGCCGCTGAAAACCATCGAGGGCGAGGTGATGGGGGCAGTGATGGTGTTGCAGGATGTCAGCGCCTCGCGGGAACTGATGAAAAAGCTCAGCTACAACGCCTCACACGATGCGCTAACCGATCTGAAAAACCGTACCAGCTTCGAAAAGCGGCTGAAGGGCGCCATTGCCAGCGCGGCCGAAAGCCAGCAACAGCACTCGCTGGTGTTCCTCGATCTCGACAGGTTCAAGGCGGTTAACGATAGTGCCGGACACGCGGCAGGTGATGCCTTGCTAAGGGAGATTGGCCAGTTGATGCAACGCCAACTGCGTAACAGCGACTGCCTGGCACGGCTCGGTGGCGACGAATTCGGCCTGATCCTGTTCGACTGTTCGTTGGAGCAGGCCAAGTTGCTGATGCAACAGATGATCGAGCAGATCGGCGAACACCCATTCTACTGGGCAGGCAAGATTTATCATGTCGGTGCAAGCGCCGGTATTACACCAATCGGGGCCACCAGCGGCAAGAGCAGCGAGCTATTGGCACAGGCCGATATCGCCTGTTATACCGCCAAGCACCAAGGCCGTGGCCAGGTTTATATCTATGAAGCCCGGCAAAAACAGCAGATGGAGCGCCGGCATGAGCTGCTAACACGCCAGGAAGTGCTGAATATTATCGATAATCAGCAATTGCTGTTACGCGTCAGGGCAGCCTCGCCGCCTAAAACGCCGCAGGCAGTCTGCTTCTATCAGTTAAAGCTGCACGTTCGGCCATCCGATGATCGTATGCTGGCCTCTGAGTCCTTCCTCGCCGCCGCCCAGCTCTACGGCCTGCTACCGGATGTCGATCGCTGGGTGGTAAGCCAGGTGCTGGAAAGACACGCCGAAGCTCTACGCCGCAAGGGGCTGGCCATTGCGCTGCCATTAGCCACAGACAGCGTGCTGGATATTGATTTTCAAAGTTATTTACTGGAGTTACTGGCGGCTTCCGTGCTGCCGGCCAGCACGCTGTATCTGATGGTGGACGAGACCATTGTGCTCGATCACCCAGAGGATGGCTGTGCCTTTATCCGCCGCTTGCAGCAGATGGGCTGCAAGCTGATCGTCAATGGTTTTGGCCGCAACCTGAACGCCTTCGATCAGTTAAACGGCCAGACTATCGATTACATCCGCATCGACGAGCGTTTTATCACCGACGTCCACTGCAATCAAATGGATGAACTGATGGTGTCGATGATCCATGGTGCCGCGCACCGTATTAATACTCAAACTCTGGCCGGGCCTGCACATCAACAGGTTACGCTAAGTGCGCTGACAGCCATCGGGGTCGATCTGGTAGACGGTGACACCGTTGCGCTGGAGCTCCCCCTGAGCGAGTTACTCAGCGGCGGTTACTTCGGTATTCACTGAAGGTGCCCAACGATCGTTATGCCACAGATGCAAGGTGGCGTAGGAACGCCAAGGCCGCCAGCGTTCGGCATAGCGCTCAATCTGGCGCGGCGTCATGCCGGGGAAACGCTGTTTGATCAGATAGTCCCCCGCCAGAAAAACGTCCGGCCATGACCAGGCCCGCATCGCGATATAGCTGGCGGTCCAACTGCCTATTCCCGGCAGCGCGGTCAACTCCTTGATACCCTGGTCGATATCCAGCACGTTATCCAGCTGCAAACGCCCTTCTGTTACCCTGCGTGCAATTTCAATCAGCGCCGCCGCGCGCTTCAGCTGTACGCCCAATGGACGCAGATCTTCCGGTTGCAGCTGGGCGATCCGCGCCGCCTGCGGAAAAACATGAGTGATATCGCCATACGGCTGCTCCAGCACCGTTCCCCAGCGTTCGGCCATCCGCCCGGCAAAAATAGCCGCCATCTTGACGCTGACCAACTGCCCCAACACCGCACGCGTAGCCTGCTCTAAGCTGTTGACGCAGCCTGGCAAACGTAAGCCGGGCGCATCCGCCGCTAGCGCGCCTAACGCCTCGCAAATGCGGTCTGGCGCGGCATCCAGATCGAACAGTTGGCGAATGCGCCGCAGGACTTCGGTCGTCACTCGGCTGAGCGATGGGGCAATTTCCACCCGCACCCGGTTTCGCGCCTCTTCCGGCTGGACGCTCACCCAACCGCAATATTCGACGCCGCCCTGATCCACCGCGATCGAACGGCAGTATTGTTGACCGACAACGCTTTCCACGCCGCTGACCGCACGAGTCTGTAAGAACCCCAGCATACGCGGCCAATCGTAAGGTGGCCGATACCCCAGATGAAATACCAGTCCGCTGGTGGCGGCACGCTCACTTCGGCCAGCAGTGCTGCGCAATACCGAAGGGATCAGGCGATAACGGGCCTTAAACAGCTCATTGAAACGCCGCAGGCTGCCAAACCCGGCGGCAAATGCCACCTCGCTCAGGGGCAAATCGGTATCCGCCAGCAGCCGTTTGGCCTGCAACAGGCGGTGTGACTGGGCGTAATCAATGGGGGAAGCGCCGAACTGCTCGGCAAAAATGCGCCGCAGATGGCGATCGGAAATCCCCAGCCGGGTAGCCAGTTGTTCACAGCTATGCTCTGAAAGATAACCCTGCTCAATCAGTTGAACCGCAACCTGAGCATAGCGATTGCCCAGATCGATCAGCGCCAACCCTGGCGCCAGTTCAGGGCGGCATTTCAGGCAGGGGCGAAAACCGGCCAGTTCGGCGGCGGCGGCGCTGGGGTAAAACGTACAATTTTCGATTTTCGGCGTGCGGGCGCTACATACCGGCCTGCAATAAATACCGGTGGAGGAGACACCGACAAAAAATCGTCCGTCAAACTTACGGTCACGCGCACTCAGCGCGCTATACAGCGCCTGTTGTTGATTCTTCATGGCATCGCTCGGAGTCAGTTTTTTGTTCATTATGGCGCTCGGACCTATAGCTGACGTGCGGGAATCGGACATTAACCTGTTTGATATCGCTGCCATCAAGTTAACCACGCCGCCGTGATTAGCGCTAAATTTTTCGCCAGTTAGCCGCCCACTCGTTGCTCGGCAGACCAGTCTCGGGTAAAGTCGCCCCCCTTCATCGGCATGGGGAACGAAAAATGTTTATTGGCTTCGATTATGGCACTGCCAACTGTTCTGTCGCCGTTATGCGCGACCAGGGTCCTGAATTACTGACGTTGGAAAACAACGAGCCGTATCTCCCTTCGATGCTGTGTGCACCGACGCGCGAGGCGGTGAGTGAGTGCTTGCATCGCCACTGGCAGGTGCCAACCGGCAGCGAGGAAAACCAGCAACTGCTGCGCCGCGCCATCACCTTCAACCGCGAAGAAGATATTCCGGTCAATGGCGACAGCGTGCTGTTCGGCCTGCAGGCGCTGGCTCACTACATCGAAGATCCGGAAGAAGTGTATTTTGTCCGCTCGCCGAAATCCTTCCTCGGGGCTAACGGCCTTAAGCCACAACAGATTGCGCTATTTGAAGATCTGGTGTGCGCCATGATGTTCCACATCAAGCGCCAGGCGGAAGGCGTGTTACAAACCAGCATCGATCAGGCCGTTATTGGCCGCCCGATCAACTTCCAGGGCACCGGCGGTGAAGAGGCTAACCAGCAGGCGCAGGGGATTTTGCACCGCGCCGCACAACGGGCCGGCTTCAAAGAGATCGAGTTCCAGTTCGAACCGGTTGCCGCCGGGCTGGACTTTGAAGCGACGCTAAGCGAAGAGAAAACCGTGCTGGTAGTCGATATCGGCGGCGGCACCACCGACTGCTCGGTGCTGCTGATGGGGCCACAATGGCGCGATCGTGCCGATCGCCAACAGAGCCTGTTGGGGCACAGCGGTTGCCGCGTAGGCGGTAACGATCTGGATATCATGCTGGCGTTCAAACAGCTGATGCCGCTGTTCGGTATGGGCGGTGAAACCGAGAAAGGGATCGCCATGCCTGCGTTGCCTTACTGGAACGCGGTAGCGACCAACGATGTCCCGGCCCAAATCGATTTCTACAGCACAGCCAATGGCCGTATGCTGCGCGATCTGCTCCGCGACGCTGCCGAACCCGAGAAGGTGAAACGGCTGTTGAAAGTCCATCAGCAGCGCCTGAGCTATCGGCTGGTACGTGCGGCGGAAGAGAGTAAAATCGCGCTATCGGGTCAGGCAAGCATCAGCGCTCAACTGGATTTTGTGCAGCCGGAGCTGGCAGAAACGATCAGCCAAGAGCAGTTGGCCGATGCCATTGCCCAACCTCTGCTACGTATCCAGGAACAGGTTAGCGC
Organism: Serratia sp. NCCP-200; assembly: GCF_059697885.1. Lineage (NCBI taxonomy): Bacteria > Pseudomonadati > Pseudomonadota > Gammaproteobacteria > Enterobacterales > Yersiniaceae > Serratia > Serratia sp. NCCP-200. The sequence continues at coordinate 249,195 of NZ_BAAKUJ010000001.1, read as the reverse complement.
CGCTCTGGCTACCAGCCAAAGTAAGCCGCAGGTCATTTACCTGACCGGTGGTAGCGCGCGCTCACCACTGCTGAGAACTGCACTGCAACAGCAGTTGCCGGGGATCCCGATCGTCGGTGGCAACGATTTTGGCTCGGTCACCGCCGGGTTGGCACGCTGGGCGCAGACGCTGTTTCGTTGATTAACGCAGGGGCGGCTAACGCCCCTGACAATGGAGCATTATGGCTATCATCACTGGTGAAACACCTAGATTGCTGCTGCGCGGTTGGCAAGATAGCGATCTGCCCGCCTTTGCCGCGCTCAATAGCGCTCCTGAGGTGATGAAATACTTCCCGGCAACGCTAAGCAGAGCTGAAAGCGACACCCAGGCCAATCGTATCCGCCAATTTATGCAACAACACGGCTGGGGGCTATGGGCCGTCGAGGTGAAGCATCAGGCTGCCTTTATCGGCTTTGTCGGGCTAGCCATTCCTGGCGACGATCTGCCCTGCTCGCCCTGCGTGGAAATTGGCTGGCGGTTGGCGAAGGAGCATTGGGGCCAAGGCTATGCCAGCGAAGCGGCACGTTGCGCGCTGGATATCGCTTTCAATAGGCTGCAACTGCCAGAGGTGGTGTCCTTTACCGCTGAAATTAATCTCCCTTCCCGCCGGGTGATGGAGCGTATCGGGATGACCTTCAGCGGTGAAACCTTCGAGCATCCCCGTTTACCGCTGGGCCATCCACTACGCAAGCATGTGTTGTATCGTAAGCTGTCACCAAATAAGTGATATTGGATGATAACTCATTGAATAATAATTGATGTTATGGGCCTTACCAGGCACTTGCCTCATCCAGCGCCTTGATATCCTCGGCGGCCAATTGGAGCCGAGTGGCACTCACCAACTCATCCAACTGGGTTAACGAGGTGGCGCTGACGATGGGCGCGGTGATGCTTGGGCGAGCAATCAGCCAGGCCAACGAGATCTGTGCGGGTGTAGTCTGGTGCTTTTCTGCCAGCAGATCGAGGGCTGCCAGAATGCGGAAACCGCGTGGGTTAAGATAACGCGACACAATGGTATCCCCACGCTGGCTCTTACCCACGTCCTGTGCGCTACGATATTTACCGGTGAGGAAACCACTGGCCAGTGAGAAGAAGTTGATCACCCCCAGCCCCTGTTGCTGCGCCACCGCTTCCAGCGCCTGCTCATAACCTTCACGGGCATACAGATTGTATTCCGGCTGCAGGGTTTCATAGCGCGCCAGTCCGTTTTGCTCGCTGACTTTCAGTGCTTCCACCAGCCGGTCTGCCTGATAGTTGGAAGCGCCAATGGCACGCACTTTCCCGGCTTTGATCAGTTCATCAAACGCAGACAGAGTTTCTGCCAGCGGAGTGTCCTGGTCATCATCATGGGACTGATAAAGATCGATATAATCGGTTTGCAGGCGGCGCAACGAAGCCTCTACGGCCTGACGAATATAGCGTGGCGACAAGCCTTGTTTGCCCTCGCCCATCGGTTTTCCCACCTTGGTAGCGATGATCACCTGGTCGCGCTTGCCGCTTTTCTTCAGCCAGTTACCAATCACCGTTTCTGACTCGCCACCTTGGTTGCCCGGCGCCCAGCTCGAATAAACGTCCGCGGTATCAATAAAATTCAGCTGATTGGCTACCAGCGCATCCAACAGGCTGAAAGACGTGGCCTCGTCTGCAGTCCAACCAAACACGTTGCCGCCAAAGGTCAGTTGCGGGACCTGAATGCCGGAACGGCCCAACGGTTTCTTGCTCATGATGTGGCTCCTGAGGGAAAAGGAAAAATTCGCCCTAAATTATTAGCGCGAAAACGGCTGGAACGCTAAAACGAATCGGTTATATGTCAGAAAATGTCTAGCTAAGCGTGGTTTGGGTAAAATAGACATTCTCCGCCGACAAACCTGACGCTTCCTCCATATTTCCTTCATTTTTACACCGTGACGGCTCGCTAAACTAGTATCCTGTAAGGAGTATCACTTTTGGCAACTGATTGCCCGCACGACTGTCTCTGGAGAGAATGCCCAACGCCATGAATACAAAACCCAAACGCCGCTCACTGCTCTTGCGCCTGCTAGCCATAGTTATCGTAGTGCTTGCCGCCATTCTGATCTGGCGTCACTTTAGCGCGCCACAGGCTACCGATGCAGCGCCGGGTGCGCAGCAGGCAGGTTCAGGCCCAGCAGGAGCCGCAGGCAGAGCCGGTGGTAGACGAGGGGCTCCCATGTCCCCAGTGCAGGCCGCCACCGCCACAGTGCAGAGTGTGCCGCGTTTCCTCTCAGGATTGGGCACCGCCACCGCGGCCAACACCGTGACCGTCACCAGCCGCGTCGATGGTCAATTGATGGCGATACACTTTACCGAAGGCCAACAAGTCAAGGCGGGAGACCTGCTGGTTGAGATCGACCCGCGCCCTTACGAAGTACAATTAACTCAGGCTCTGGGGCAGTTAGCCAAAGATCAGGCGACGCTGGCCAATGCCAAACGCGACCTCGCCCGTTACCAACAGTTGGCAAAAACCAATCTGGTATCGCGCCAGGAACTGGATACCCAGGAGTCATTGGTTCGCCAGACCGAAGGGGCTATCAAGGCCGATCAAGGGGCGGTGGACAGCGCCAAACTGCAAATAACCTACAGTAAGATCACCGCACCGATTGATGGCCGCGTGGGCCTTAAACTGGTTGACGTGGGCAATTACATCGCCAGCGGCAGCACTACCGGCATCGTGGTGATCACCCAAACGTATCCGATCGATGTGGTCTTCACCCTGCCGGAGAGCAATATCGCCGATCTGGTCAAAGCGCAAAAAGCTGGCCCCGTGAGCGTCGAGGCTTGGGACCGTACCAACCAGCAGTTGTTAACCACCGGTGAGTTATTGAGCCTGGATAACCAGATCGATACCGCAACGGGCACCATCAAGCTGAAGGCTCGCTTCGACAATCAGGACGATGCGCTGTTTCCGAATCAGTTCGTTAACGCCCGGCTGAAGGTTGCCACCCTGCAAAATGCGGTGGTGATCCCTACCGCCGCGCTGCAAATGGGCAACGAAGGCAACTTCGTCTGGCTGCTGAGCGCAGACAATAAGGTCAGCAAACATCGGGTTACCGCCGGTATTCAGGATAGCCAGCAGGTAGTCATTAACGCCGGTGTCAATGCGGGCGACCGCGTCGTCACCGACGGGATCGACCGTCTGACCGAAGGCATGCAGGTTGAAGTGGTGGCCCCTCATACAACGACGGCCACCCCGACTGCAGAACAACCGAAGCACCGCGCTAAACCTCAGGGGAACTCCTGATGCAGTCGATGTCCCCCCATAGCGGCGGTGGGCCTTCCCGCCTGTTTATTCTTCGCCCGGTAGCCACCACGCTGTTTATGCTGGCTATCATGCTGGCCGGGATCATTGGCTATCGCTCACTGCCCGTTTCTGCCCTGCCGGAAGTGGATTACCCAACCATCCAGATCGTCACACTTTACCCTGGCGCCAGCCCGGATGTGGTCACCTCGGCGATCACTGCGCCGCTGGAGCGCCAGTTCGGTCAGATGTCCGGCCTTAAGCAGATGGCCTCGCAGAGCTCCGGTGGCGCCTCGGTGATCACCCTGCAATTCCAGCTTGAACTGCCGCTGGACGTTGCCGAGCAGGAAGTACAGGCGGCCATCAATGCCGCCACTAACCTGCTGCCCAGCGATCTGCCCTACCCGCCGATTTACAGCAAGGTTAACCCTGCCGATCCACCGATCCTGACGCTGGCCGTCACCTCGACCGCCATGCCGATGACCCAGGTAGAAGACATGGTGGAAACCCGGGTGGCGCAAAAGATTTCGCAGGTTACCGGGGTCGGTCTGGTCACCATCTCCGGCGGCCAGCGCCCGGCCGTACGGGTGAAACTCAATGCTACGGCGGTCGCCGCCTATGGGCTGGATAGCGAAACCATCCGCACCGCCATCAGTAACGCCAACGTCAACTCGGCCAAAGGTAGCCTGGACGGCCCGACGCGTTCGGTCACGCTCTCTGCCAACGATCAGATGAAAACCGCTGAGGATTACCGTCAGTTGATTATCGCCTATCAGAACGGCGCGGCCATCCGTCTGCAAGATATCGCCACCATTGAGCAAGGCGCGGAGAACAACCGCCTGGCGGCATGGGCCAATAAAGAGCAGGCCATTGTGCTGAATATTCAGCGCCAGCCGGGTGCCAACGTCATCACCACCGCCGACAGTATTCGCGAGATGCTGCCAGAGCTGATCAAAAGCCTGCCAAAATCGGTAGATGTGAAGGTGCTGACCGACCGCACCACCACCATCCGGGCCTCGGTCAGCGACGTACAGTTTGAGCTGCTGCTGGCGATCGCCCTGGTCATCATGGTGATCTACGTTTTCCTGCGTAACGTTCCCGCCACCATTATCCCGAGCGTGGCGGTGCCGCTTTCCCTGGTGGGCACCTTTGCCGTCATGTATTTCCTCGACTTCTCCATCAACAACCTGACGCTGATGGCGCTGACCATCGCTACCGGCTTTGTGGTGGATGACGCCATCGTGGTGATCGAGAATATCTCGCGCTATATCGAAAAAGGTGAAAAACCGCTCGACGCGGCGCTGAAAGGGGCCGGAGAGATCGGCTTTACCATTATCTCGCTGACCTTCTCGCTGGTAGCGGTGCTGATCCCACTGCTGTTTATGGGCGATATCGTTGGCCGCCTGTTCCGTGAGTTTGCTGTGACGCTAGCAGTGGCGATCCTGATTTCCGCACTGGTGTCGCTGACGCTGACGCCGATGATGTGCGCCCGGATGCTTAGCCACGAATCGCTGCGTAAGCAAAACCGTTTCTCTCGCGCTTGCGAGCGTTTCTTTGACCGGGTGATCGCCCAATACGGCGTGTGGCTGAAAGTGGTATTGAACCATCAGTGGCTGACGTTAGGCGTCGTCTTCGGCACCATGGCGCTGACCGTGTTGCTGTATCTGCTGATGCCGAAAGGCTTCTTCCCGGTGCAGGATAACGGCATCATTCAGGGCACGCTGGAAGCGCCACAGAGCGTTTCATTCAGTAACATGGCCGAGCGCCAGCAGCAGGTTGCTGCCGAAATCCTCAAGGATCCGGCGGTAGAAAGCCTGACGTCCTTTGTCGGCGTGGACGGCAGCAACGCTACGCTCAACAGTGGCCGTTTGCAGATCAACCTTAAACCACTGAGCGAACGGAGCGATCGCATCCCGGCGATCATTACCCGCCTGCAGCAACAGACGGCGCAGTTCCCCGGCTTGAAGCTGTATCTGCAACCGGTGCAGGATCTGACCATCGACACCCAGGTGAGCCGCACGCAGTACCAGTTTACCCTTCAGGCGATGTCATTGGATGAACTCAGCCTGTGGGTGCCGAAGTTGATGGCCGAATTGCAGCAGGCCCCGCAACTGGCCGAAGTGACCAGCAACTGGCAGGATCAGGGGCTGGTGGCCTATGTGAATGTCGACCGAGACTCGGCCTCGCGCCTTGGCATCACCATGAGCGATGTCGACAACGCGCTGTATAACGCCTTCGGCCAGCGCCTGATCTCAACCATTTACACCCAGGCAAACCAATATCGGGTGGTCCTGGAGCATGATGTCTCCAGCACACCAGGGCTTTCCGCGTTAAACGATATCCGCCTGACCAGCAGCAACGGCACCATAGTGCCATTGAGCACCATCGCCAAAATAGAAGAGCGCTTTGGCCCGCTGTCGATCAACCATCTCGATCAGTTCCCGTCGGCCACCGTGTCGTTTAACGTGGCCGGTAATTACTCGCTCGGGGAAGCAGTAGAGGCGATCACTCAGGCTGAGAAAGACCTCAACATGCCCAAAGACATCACCACCCAGTTCCAGGGGGCCACGCTGGCATTCCAGGCTGCCCTTGGCAGCACGCTGTGGCTGATCCTGGCGGCGGTGGTCGCGATGTATATCGTGCTGGGCGTGCTGTATGAGAGCTTTATCCACCCGGTGACCATTCTTTCGACCCTGCCCACCGCCGGTGTCGGGGCCCTGCTGGCGCTGATGCTTTCCGGGCATGAGCTGGATGTGATCGCCATTATCGGCATCATCTTGCTGATCGGCATCGTGAAAAAGAACGCCATCATGATGATCGACTTTGCATTGGCTGCCGAGCGTGAGCAAGGGATGACGCCGTACGACGCCATCTATCAGGCCTGCCTGCTGCGTTTTCGCCCGATCCTGATGACCACGCTGGCCGCGCTGCTGGGGGCATTGCCGCTGATGCTGAGTACCGGCGTCGGGGCCGAACTGCGCCGCCCGCTGGGCGTCTGTATGGTCGGTGGTCTGGTGATGAGCCAGATCCTGACGCTGTTCACCACGCCGGTGATTTACCTGCTGTTTGATAAATTGGCTCGCAATACCCACCGCCAGCCAGAACCGCAGGAGCTGCCGTGAAATTCTTTGCCCTGTTTATCTACCGGCCGGTTGCCACAACGCTGTTGACGCTGGCGATCACCATCGCCGGGGTGATTGGCTTTCGGCTGCTGCCGGTATCGCCGCTGCCGCAGGTAGATTTCCCCGTCATTCTGGTGAGCGCTTCGTTGCCTGGCGCCGATCCGGAAACCATGGCCTCCTCGGTAGCTACACCGCTGGAGCGGGCCCTGGGCCGGATCGCCGGGGTGAATGAAATGACCTCGACGAGTTCACTTGGCAGCACCAGGGTGATCCTGCAGTTCGATCTCGATCGCGATATCAACGGGGCAGCGCGTGACGTACAGGCCGCGATTAACGCCGCCCAAAGTCTGTTACCTACCGGGATGCCAAGCCGACCCACCTATCGCAAGATCAACCCGTCCGACGCGCCAATCATGATCCTGACGCTGACTTCGGATACCTACAACCAAGGGCAGCTGTATGACTTCGCGTCAACGCAACTGGCGCAAAAAATTGCCCAGACGGAAGGCGTAGGCGATGTCTCGGTCGGCGGCAGTTCCCTACCTGCGGTACGCGTGGAGCTTAATCCCGGTGCCTTATTCAACCAGGGGATTTCACTGGATGCGGTAAGGCAAACCATCGCCAACGCCAACGTACGCCGCCCGCAAGGCGCGGTGGATGACCCACAGCAGCGCTGGCAGATCCAGGCCAACGACGAATTGAAAACCGCGGCGGCCTACCAGCCGTTGGTGATTCACTATAACAACGGCGCGGCGGTACGGTTGAGCGACGTGGCCAACGTCATCGATTCGGTCCAGGACGTACGCAACGCCGGGATGACCAACGCCAAACCGGCCATCATTCTCACCATCAGCCGCGCTCCCGGTGCCAATATCATTCAAACCGTGGATCGTATCCGCGCCGAGTTGCCCGCATTGCGGGAGAACATCCCCGCCTCGATCGAACTGAATATTGCCCAGGATCGCTCACCGACGATCCGTGCCTCACTGGCCGAAGTAGAGCAATCACTGGTGATCGCCATCGGGCTGGTGATCCTGGTGGTCTTCATCTTCCTGCGCTCTGGCCGCGCAACGCTGATCCCGGCAGTGGCCGTACCGGTTTCCCTGATCGGTTCCTTCGCCGCCATGTACCTGTGCGGCTTCAGCCTGAATAACCTATCGCTGATGGCGCTCACCATCGCCACCGGTTTTGTGGTGGATGACGCCATCGTGGTGCTGGAAAACATTTCGCGCCACGTCGAGGCCGGGATGAAACCGATCAAAGCTGCCCTGCAAGGGGTACGTGAAGTCGGCTTCACCGTGCTTTCCATGAGCGTATCGCTGGTGGCGGTGTTTATTCCCTTGCTGTTTATGGCTGGTTTGCCAGGCAGGCTGTTCCGTGAATTTGCCGTGACGCTTTCGGTGTCGATCGGGCTTTCGTTACTGATTTCACTCACGCTGACGCCGATGATGTGCGCCTATCTGCTGCGTTACCAGCCACCGCGCGAACAGCGGCGTATTCGGGGTTTTGGCCGCATGTTGCTGGGTTTGCAGCAGGGCTATGGCCGCTCACTCAACTGGGTATTGGGCCATTCCCGCTGGGTAATGGCAGTGTTCCTGGCCACTATCGCCCTCAACGTCTGGCTGTACATCAGTATTCCAAAAACCTTCTTCCCCGAGCAGGATACCGGCCGCCTGATGGGCTTTATCCAGGCCGACCAGAGCATTTCGTTTCAGGCAATGCGCGGTAAGCTGCAAGAATTTATGAAGATCGTGCGGGAAGACAAGGACGTGGATAACGTCACCGGATTTACCGGCGGTTCGCGCACCAATAGCGGCTCGATGTTTATCTCCCTCAAACCGCTGTCGGAACGCACCGATGATGCTCAGAAGGTGATCGCCCGCCTGCGTGCCAAACTGGCGAAAGAGCCGGGGGCCAGCCTGTTCCTGATGGCGGTACAAGACATTCGCGTTGGTGGGCGGCAGGCCAACGCCAGCTATCAATACACGTTGTTGGCCGACGATCTTGGCGCACTGCGCGAATGGGAGCCGAAGATCCGTACCGCGCTGGCAGCGTTGCCGGAGCTGGCGGACGTCAACTCCGATCAGCAGGACAAAGGCTCGGAAATGGATCTGACCTACGATCGCGAAACCATGTCGCGGCTGGGCATTTCGGTCAACGACGCCAACAACCTGCTCAACAACGCTTTCGGGCAGCGCCAGATTTCCACCATCTATCAGCCGCTGAACCAATACAAAGTGGTGATGGAGGTGGCTCCGCCCTATACCCAGGACGTGAGCTCGCTGGACAAAATGTTTGTGATCAACAACAGCGGTCAGCCGATCCCGCTGTCTTACTTTGCCCAATGGCGGCCAGCCAACGCACCGCTGGCGGTGAACCATCAGGGGCTGTCGGCAGCCTCTACCATCTCGTTCAACCTGCCAGACGGTGGCAGCCTGTCCGAGGCGACGGCAGCCATCGAACGTACCATGACGCAGCTGGGAGTTCCCCCCACCGTGCGAGGCTCGTTTGCCGGTACCGCACAGGTGTTTCAGGAAACGCTGAAATCACAGCTGTTCCTGATCGCGGCGGCCATCGCCACGGTATATATCGTGCTAGGTATTTTGTATGAGAGCTATATCCATCCGCTGACCATACTGTCCACGCTACCTTCTGCCGGAGTCGGGGCATTGCTGGCACTGGAACTGTTTGACGCGCCGTTTAGCCTGATTGCGCTAATCGGGATTATGCTGTTGATTGGTATCGTTAAAAAGAATGCCATCATGATGGTCGACTTTGCCCTGGATGCGCAACGCAACGGCGGGATCAGCGCCCGTGAGGCCATCTTCCAGGCCTGCTTACTGCGTTTTCGCCCCATCATGATGACGACGTTGGCGGCCCTGTTTGGCGCCTTGCCGCTGGTTCTGACCAGCGGGGACGGGGCGGAGCTGAGGCAGCCGCTGGGGATCACCATCGCCGGGGGGCTGCTGATGAGCCAATTGTTGACGCTGTATACCACGCCGGTGATCTATCTGTACTTTGACCGCTTGCAGATGAAGTTCCGTCGCGGTAAAAAACTGACGCCGCTGCCTCACTGATCGGCAGCAACGCGGGAGATAAGGGCCTATGAGATGAACATCAAACCCAGCGCCCCACCAGGGTCCACCTCGGTGCGATGGCAGCTGTGGATCGTGGCTTTCGGCTTCTTTATGCAGACGCTGGATACCACCATCGTCAATACCGCGTTGCCCTCCATGGCAGCCAGCCTGGGGGAAAACCCGCTGCGCATGCAGTCGGTGATTGTTTCCTATGTGCTGACGGTCGCAGTAATGCTACCTGCCAGCGGTTGGCTGGCGGATCGGGTTGGCGTCAAACGGGTGTTCTTCAGCGCCATCGTGCTGTTCACGCTCGGGTCGATCCTGTGCGCCCGTTCGGAAACCCTGAATGAGCTGGTGGCCTCCCGCGTGATACAAGGCATCGGCGGCGCGATGATGGTGCCGGTCGGCAGGCTGACGGTGATGAAAATCGTCCCGCGTGAACAGTATATGGCGGCGATGACCTTCGTCACCCTGCCAGGCCAGATCGGCCCGCTGATGGGGCCCGCCTTGGGGGGCTTTCTGGTGCAATACGCCAGTTGGCACTGGATCTTCCTGATCAACATTCCCGTGGGGATCGCCGGAGCGATTGCCACCGCGCTGCTGATGCCCAATTACACCATGCAGACCCGGCGTTTCGATATCAGCGGCTTTATCATGTTGGCAATTGGCATGGCGACGCTGACGCTGGCGCTCGACGGGCATAAAGGCATGGGGCTTTCCTCTGCCACTATCGCCGGGCTGGTGGTTATGGGTTGCGCTGCGCTGGCTGGCTACTGGTTGCATGCCCGAGGTAACAGCCGGGCGCTGTTCTCACTACGACTATTCAAGACGGCAACCTACCGCATCGGCCTGACCGGCAGCCTGTTGGGACGGATCGGCAGCGGTATGTTGCCCTTTATGACACCGTTGTTTTTGCAAGTGGGTATGGGGTTTTCCCCGTTCCACGCCGGGTTGATGATGATCCCGATGATCATCGGCAGCATGGGCATGAAGCGCATCGTGGTGCAGGTGGTTAACCGCTTCGGTTATCGCAATGTACTGGTAGCCGCCACGCTGATGCTGGCGCTAGTCACCCTGAGTTTTCCGCTGGTGGCGATGCTGGGCTGGGTTTATCTGCTGCCGCTGGTGCTGTTCTTCCAGGGTATGGTTAACTCCCTGCGTTTTTCCGCCATGAATACCCTGACGCTGAAAGATCTGCCCGACCGGCTCGCCAGCAGCGGCAACAGCCTGCTGTCGATGGTGATGCAGCTATCCATGAGCCTGGGCGTCAGTATTGCCGGGATCCTGATTGGCAGCTTCGCGCATCATCAGGTGGTGGCCGATAGCCCGGCGATCCACAACGCCTTTATCTACAGCTATGGCTGCATGGCGCTGATTATTGCCCTGCCGGCGCTGGCTTTCGCCCGCGTACCGACCGGCATCGCCCCCAACCGCACGTTGACCAAAGAGCCGGGCACCGGCTCCACGAGGAAACAATGAGAATTGGCATAACCGGCAAGCTGTTCATGGCGATCTTCGCCACCTGCATGTTGGTGTTGATCACCATGCACTGGGGCGTACGCGTCAGCTTTGAACGGGGTTTTATCGATTACATCAAGCACAGCAATGAGCAGCGCATCAGCATGCTCGGTGACGCGTTGGAAGATCAGTATCGCCTCCACGGCAACTGGGAATTTCTGCGTAACAACGATCAGGTGGTGTATCAGATCATGCGTTCGTTTGAGCAGAACAGCGACAGTAGCCACAATCTGCCCCCCAAGGGCTGGCGCACCCAATTCTGGGTGGTGGACAGTCAATATAACCGGTTGGTAGGCCATTCCGGCCCGATCCCGAAAGAAAGCACCCGACACCCGATTCATTACAACAATCAGATCGTCGGTTGGGTAGTGGCTACTCCACCGGAAAAACTGACGCGCAATGCGGACATCAACTTCGATCGCCAACAGAAGCGCACCAGCTGGATGATCGTTGGGCTATCTACCTTGTTGGCGGCGGCAGTCACCTGGCTGATGTCGCGCGGCCTGCTGGCACCGGTTAAACGCCTGGTTGCTGGTACCCATCGGCTAGCGGCGGGTGATTTCAGCGCTCGGGTGGCGGTCAGCAGCCAAGATGAGCTGGGTCGGCTGGCACAGGATTTCAACCAGCTTGCCACCTCGTTAGAAAAGAACGAACAGATGCGGCGGGCGCTAATGGCGGATGTTTCCCACGAGCTACGTACCCCACTGGCGGTACTGCGTGGCGAGTTAGAGGCGCTGCAAGACGGCGTTCGCCAACCCACACCGGCTTCGCTCAGTTCGCTACAGGCGGAAGTCTCAACCCTCACCAAATTGGTGGACGATCTGCACCAGCTGTCACTCTCCGATCTCGGCGCCCTCGCCTACCGTAAATTGCCGGTAGATTGTGTGCATCTGGTGCAGATCGCAGTGGCGGCCTTCCGTGAACGTTTTCATGCCAAACAGTTGGAAATCGTCACCTATCTGCCGGAACAGATGCCACTGTTTGGCGATCCTGACCGACTGCTCCAGTTATTCAACAACCTGTTGGAAAACAGCCAACGCTATACCGATGCCGGTGGTCGGCTGGAGATTGGTATCGAACGCCTGCCCGGAACGGCGCGGATTTACTGGCAGGACAGCGCCCCAGGTGTGAATGACGAGCAACTGGCTCTCATCTTCGAACGCTTTTATCGCACTGAAGGATCGCGTAACCGCGCCAGCGGCGGTTCGGGGCTGGGGCTCTCCATCTGTCAGAACATTGTGGAGGCACATGGCGGCGAGATCCGCGCACAACACTCGCCTTTAGGCGGCGTGCGCATTACAGTAGATTTCCCCATCTCTGGTGAATAATAAGGTTGTTTGATGGAAAACCAAAATCAGCCACTACAAATCATGATTGTGGAAGATGAACCCAAGCTGGGCCAACTGTTGGTAGATTATCTGCAGGCTGCTGGCTACGCCACCCGCTGGCTGAGCAACGGCAGCGAGGTGATCCCGGCGGTGCATGAACATCCACCGGCGCTTATTTTGCTGGATTTGATGCTGCCAGGCTGCGATGGCTTAACCGTTTGCCGTGAGCTACGCCGTTTTACCGATATCCCCGTCATCATGGTGACCGCCAAAATCGAGGAGATCGACCGCCTGCTGGGGCTGGAGATCGGGGCGGATGACTACATCTGCAAGCCTTACAGCCCGCGCGAAGTGGTTGCCAGGGTGAAAACCATCCTGCGCCGTTGCTATCGGCCCCAGGAACATAGCGATGATGATTCACTGTTGCAGATTGATGAGCCACGCTTTCAGGCCAGCTATCAGGGCCATATCCTGGATCTGACTCCGGCGGAATTCCGCCTGCTGAAAACCCTGGCCTGCCAGCCGGGCAACGTGTTTTCACGCGAACAACTGCTGAACAATCTGTACGACGATTACCGGGTGGTGACAGACCGTACCATCGATAGCCATATCAAGAACCTGCGCCGCAAGCTGGAGCTGATCGACGGCGACAAGGCGTTTATCCGTTCGGTCTACGGGGTGGGCTACCGCTGGGAAGCCGAACAGTGTCGGCTGGTCAATGGGCTGTGACGCTTACAGCGTCCAGTCTTCCACCTCAAGCTCCGCGACCATAGTGAAAGCCCGATCGCTGGTCACTATGGTTGCGCCACGGCTTACCGCATGTGCGGCAATAAGCTGATCCAACGCCCCCATCGGTCTGCCTTGTTTTTCCATACTTGCGCGCATGACACCATAGCAATGCGCCGCCGCAGAGTCCCAGGAGTAAACGGTGACGGCGTCCAGGAACATCATCACCGTCTGTTTTAGCGCCTTGTTCTGCCGCTTGGCGACGCCATAAAGCAGTTCCGCCTGGGATATGCTGGAAATACACACCGACGATGGCGGTACCCGGCCCATAGCCGCAAGCAGCCGAGGATGCTGACGAAAAAGCTGGCTCACCGTGTTAGTGTCGAACATATACATGACTTACTGTTCCTCCTTGAACGGATCCCGTTCTGCTATCCCTTGCTGGCGATCGTCAGCAGTCAGGAAGTCAGCAGGAACCGCCACGTTTTGCAGCATGGTCAGTAGCGGTTGCCAGGAGTCCAATTTCATTGGGTGCTTCGACAAGATAACGTTACCCTGTTCATCCCGGCGAATATAAACCTGATCGACATCGAATTCGAATTCCACTGGCAATCTCACCGCCTGATTTCTACCGTTTTTAAAAAGCTTGGCGACTCTTTCCATATTGCACCTCCTCACGCTGGCATAGGCCAAAGCATATGCCTATTTTGAGTGGATGCCAAGGCCAAGCTGCCTGTTTTTTGTTCGCATAAGGAATGCGGATATCAGCCACCCTATCCTCTCAACGTAGCAAAATCATCTGCCGTCTAACGTTTTTTGCCAACGATGCGAACCGCTACGCAATCACCAATGTAACCAGGGCAACCTCCCTCCAGCCCAACCTGGCAACGAATACAACAAGCCACCCATTTCTGTGCACTGGTACGCATTACTTCACCGTTAAAAAAAACGCTTGCCGAGACATTAGCTACACTTATCTCACTTATTGGCACTAATCAGGAGCAGGACCATGGCAAGCGGACATTATGAGCTGACAAAATCGAGCAACGGGCAGTATCACTTCAACCTGAAGGCCAGCAATGGCGAGATCATTCTCTCCAGCGAGATGTATGCCAGCAAAGCCTCGGCGGAAAACGGGATTGCATCCGTGCAAACCAATTCGCCTCATGAAGCGCAGTTTGAAGTAAAAATCAGCAGCAACAACAAACCCTATTTCGTGCTGAAAGCCAAAAACCATCAGGTGATTGGCACCAGCCAGATGTACAGCTCGGATAGCGCAGCGAAAAGCGGGATTCAGTCGGTGATCAAGAATGGCCCTACCACAGACGTGCGTGATTTAAGCGTATAAATCTCATCCGGCCTGCGCGCGGTATCTGTTACCGCGCGGTTTTTCTGATGATGAAGATCAATCTCCCTTGAAAATTTCCGGTTAATTGCTGATTTCTTGGCGGGCTGCCGCTACAATCCCCCGCTTTCACTGCGCCATTGGGTGGCGCGGTGCTGACCTGAAATCAGACCGAGAATCACTATGTTTACACCAGAACTCCTCTCCCCGGCGGGAACGCTGAAAAACATGCGTTACGCCTTTGCCTATGGCGCCGATGCGGTTTACGCAGGCCAGCCGCGTTACAGCCTGCGGGTACGTAATAACGAATTTAACCACGAGAACCTGCAGCTTGGGATTAACGAAGCCCATGCGCTAGGCAAAAGGTTCTACGTGGTGGTTAACATCGCGCCACACAACGCCAAACTGAAAACCTTCCTGCGTGACCTGAAACCGGTGATCGACATGGGCCCGGACGCGCTGATCATGTCCGACCCCGGTTTGATCATGATGGTGCGCGAAGCCTTCCCGCAGATGGACATTCACCTCTCGGTGCAGGCCAACGCGGTCAACTGGGCAACGGTGAAGTTCTGGCAGCAGATGGGCTTGACGCGAGTGATCCTTTCCCGCGAGCTGTCGCTGGATGAAGTGGCAGAAATCCGTAGCCAGGTACCAGAAATGGAGCTGGAGATCTTCGTTCATGGCGCACTGTGCATGGCCTATTCCGGCCGCTGCCTGCTTTCCGGTTACATCAACAAACGCGATCCCAACCAAGGCACCTGCACCAATGCCTGCCGCTGGCAGTACAAGGCAGAAGAAGGCAAGGAAGACGATACCGGCAACATCGTGCATCTTCATGAGCCTATCGCGGTGCAAAACGTTGAGCCGACGCTGGGCATTGGCGCGCCAACCGATAAAGTCTTTATGCTTTCCGAAGCGCAGAAACCCGGCGAGTACATGAGCGCGTTTGAGGACGAGCACGGCACCTACATCATGAACTCAAAAGATCTGCGAGCCATCCAGCACGTAGAGCGGCTCACCCAGTTGGGCGTACATTCGCTGAAGATTGAAGGCCGTACCAAGTCCTTTTATTACTGCGCCCGTACCGCACAGGTTTATCGCCGTGCCATTGACGACGCCGTTGCCGGTAAACCCTTCGATCCAAGCCTGCTGACCACGCTGGAAGGTCTGGCTCATCGTGGCTATACCGAAGGTTTCCTGCGCCGCCATACGCACGATGCCCATCAGAACTATGATTACGGTTCCTCCATTTCCGAACTGCAGCAGTTTGTCGGGGAATTTACCGGGGTGCGCCGTAACGGCTGGGCAGAAGTAGATGTAAAAAATAAATTCCTGGTCGGTGACAGCGTAGAGATGATGACGCCAGGAGGTAACGTGTTGTTTACCCTGGAAAGCCTGCAGAACAAGAAGGGCGAGACGATCGATGTCGCTCCGGGC
The DNA here is from genome assembly GCF_059697885.1 of Serratia sp. NCCP-200. Taxonomy (NCBI): domain Bacteria; kingdom Pseudomonadati; phylum Pseudomonadota; class Gammaproteobacteria; order Enterobacterales; family Yersiniaceae; genus Serratia; species Serratia sp. NCCP-200. Next base: position 233,346 of record NZ_BAAKUJ010000001.1, on the reverse strand, counting down.
AACGGCCATATCGTTTATTTGCCAATCCCCGAGGATATCGACCTCAATTATGCGTTGTTGATCCGCAATTTGCCGCAGGACGATAGCCAGAACGGTTAAGATGTTTATCGCCACCCGCCTGGGTGGCAATTTTTGGCAAATATTAGAATCAGATCACATCAATTAGCGCGCGGCTTGGTTATTATCAGGCTGCTTAAAACTAATAACGAAAATATTTGCATAGCAATACTAGGAACCACCTCCTTAGCCAGCCCAATCTCCCTTGGGTTGGCCTTTTCTTTTTTATCCCCTTAAATTTCAATCAGCTGAAAATTTCATTGGTTTTTTAGGATATTTCTTGCATTGCGCCAAGCGGCTTATCATTTTCCCTGCAATATATAAATTATTCTATAGCGATTAATAAGGTCGTTAATACCAACGCTTAACTTGCGTGAAAGAAAGGTATTTCCCCCCATTGGGCATTGATTATATAAATACCCTGTAGCAGCCAAACGCGGCATTACCTGAATATTCTTATGGCCCGCTACCGGATTGTGGTTTATCGTTAATGGCTTGGTTTAGGGTTCAAACTACTGGGAAGCCCCACCTGGCCACCGTTTGACAGCCGATTCGTTTTTCGCCATAAGGATCAGGAATGCACCAATATGCACCAGCACTGCTTATCATCAATGGTAAAAGCTCCGGCAACGAGGAAGTTCGCGCAGCGGTGAACCTGCTGCGCCGTGAGGGCCAGACCCTGCATGTCCGCGTCACCTGGGAACTGGGGGATGCTGCTCGTTACGTCAAAGAGGCTAGCCAACTGAGGGTTGAAACCGTGATCGCCGGGGGTGGCGACGGTACCATCAACGAGGTCGCTGCCGCATTGGCACAACTGCCCGCAGAGTTTCGCCCAATACTCGGCATACTGCCGCTGGGCACCGCCAACGACTTTGCTACCGCCTGCTCTATTCCCTTACAACCAGATTTGGCCTTGCAGTTAGCCATCAAGGGCCGAGCGGTGCCGATCGATCTGGCCAAGGTCAATGACGAGCGCTATTTCATCAATATGGCGACCGGCGGCTTTGGCACCCGCATCACCACCGAAACCCCGGAAAAACTGAAGGCTGCGCTGGGGGGCGTTTCCTATTTCATTCATGGGCTGCTGCGCCTGGATGCGCTGAAAGCCGACAGTTGCGAGATCCGCGGGCCAGATTTCCATTGGACCGGAGAAGCGCTGGTGATCGGTATTGGCAACGGTAGGCAGGCCGGGGGTGGGCAGAAACTTTGCCCTGGGGCGCTGATTAACGATGGTTTATTGCAGGTGCGCCTGCTCACTGCCGAAGAGTTGATGCCTACGCTGGTCAATATCTTGTTCAGCGGTGAGGAAAACAGCAACGTAGTCGATGCCTCATTGCCATGGCTGGAAATCACCGCGCCGCATGAAATCACCTTTAACCTTGATGGCGAACCGCTGAAAGGTCGTGATTTCCGCATTGAGGTGCTGCCTGATGCGATCAAGTGCCGCTTACCGCCAAATTGCGATCTGCTGGGATAAACAAATAATCCACGCGCTCAGATCGAACAAGCTTTAGCCCGGCGTAACGCCCCTCACCCTAACCCTCTCCCACAGGGAGAGGGGACAGTATGTGCTACAAATTAGCCCCAGCGCTCAACCATTACATCGTTTAAATCCCCTCTCCAATAGAGGGATTTAATATGCGGCCCTCCCCACCACATCAAATCGTTCCCAACCTCATGGTGAATTTGCCGTGCTACAAATTATCATCCACACCTGAGCGTATCACCGAATCAGCTCCCTCTCCCTGTGGGAGAGGGTTGGGGTGAGGGGCTGGTGCTACAAATTAATTCCCGCTCCTGAACACGCCTGCGAACCCACATCCCTCTTTTTACCTCAAGATAAAACCACCACCCCACGTCTGCGATCCACCCATAAATGTGATCTCCAGCGGCAATTCTCACAAATCATACTTGTATGGTAGTTAGTTCAAGGTTAATTTTCGCCCATACGTTATCAGCAACAACAGGATGTGGAAGTCATGAAAATTGTTAAAGCCGAGGTGTTTGTCACCTGCCCGGGAAGAAATTTCGTCACCCTGAAGATCACCACCGACTGCGGGCTAACCGGGATCGGTGATGCAACCCTGAACGGCCGCGAACTGCCGGTCGCGTCTTATCTGGAAGATCACGTCTGCCCACAGCTGATTGGCCGCGATGCTCATCAGATCGAAGATATCTGGCAGTACTTCTACAAAGGTGCTTATTGGCGCCGTGGCCCGGTGACCATGTCGGCCATCTCTGCGGTGGATACGGCATTGTGGGATATCAAAGCCAAAGCGGCCAATATGCCGCTTTACCAGTTGCTGGGTGGCGCTTCACGTACCGGCGTCATGGTGTATTGCCATACCACCGGCCACTCGATTGACGAAGTGCTGGACGATTATGCCAAGCACAAGGAGCTGGGTTTCAAGGCAATCCGCGCACAATGCGGCGTACCAGGGATGAAAACCACCTACGGCATGGCCAAGGGTAAAGGCCTGGCGTATGAGCCTGCGACCAAAGGTAACTGGCCGGAAGAGCAGCTGTGGTCAACCGAGAAATACCTCGACTTCACCCCGAAACTTTTTGCAGCCGTGCGTGAAAAATTCGGTTTTGACGAACACCTGCTGCACGATATGCATCACCGCCTGACGCCGATCGAAGCGGCCCGCTTTGGCAAAAGCGTTGAGCAATACCGCCTGTTCTGGATGGAAGATCCTACCCCGGCCGAAAACCAGGAGTGCTTCCGCCTGATCCGCCAACATACCGTGACCCCGATTGCGGTTGGTGAGGTGTTCAACAGCATCTGGGATTGCAAACAGCTGATAGAAGAGCAACTGATCGATTACATCCGTACCACCATCACCCACGCCGGGGGCATCACAGGCATGCGCCGTATCGCCGATTTCGCTTCACTGTATCAGGTGCGTACCGGCTCACACGGCCCTTCCGATCTGTCGCCGATCTGCATGGCGGCGGCGTTGCACTTTGACCTGTGGGTGCCGAATTTCGGCGTGCAGGAATATATGGGCTACTCCGAACAGATGCTGGAGGTGTTCCCACATAACTGGACGTTCGACAACGGCTATATGCATCCAGGTGAAAAACCAGGGTTGGGCATCGAGTTTGACGAAAAACTGGCTGCCAAATATCCCTACGATCCAGCCTACCTGCCGGTAGCGCGCCTGCAAGACGGCACCCTGTGGAACTGGTAAACCGAGGAATTTCTATGAAAAGCATTACTGTTCAACAGCCAGGGCAATTGGTGATCGAAGAACGCCCATTGCCATCGCCGCAGCAAGGTGAAGTCCGGATCCGTGTGGCTAGTTCCGGGATCTGCGGTTCCGACGTGCATATCTATCGGGGCCATAATCCGTTTGCCAAATACCCGCGCGTGATCGGCCATGAGTTCTTTGGCCATATCGATGCTATCGGCGAAGGTGTCGACCCGTCACGTATCGGAGAACGCGTGGTGGGCGATCCGGTTGTCAGTTGCGGCCATTGCTATCCCTGCTCGGTGGGTAGGCCAAACGTCTGCACTGAACTGCAAGTCATCGGAGTGCACCGTGACGGCGGGTTCAGCGAGTACGTGACGCTACCAGCCAAAAATGCCCATCCAGTACCGGACAGCATTCCAGACGACGAAGCCACGATGGTCGAACCCTTCACCATTGCTGCCAACATCTGTAGCCAACTGCAACCTGGCCCGTTAGATGTGGCCTTGGTGTATGGTGCCGGACCGATGGGGCTAACCTCCATTCAGGCGCTGCGCGGCGTTTACGGCGTTAAACAGATTGTGGTGGCCGATCGTATCGATGAACGTCTGGCTATGGCTACCGCCAATGGCGCGGACGTAGTGATCAACAACAGCCATCTTGATTTGGCCAGCGAGTTACAAAAACTCGGCATTCGGCCAACGCTGATCATCGATGCTGCCTGCCACCCGGCCATTCTGCCGGAGGCGATCGGTTTGGCTTCTCCCGCTGCGCGCATTGGCATTATGGGCTTCTCTGCCGAGCCCTGCGTGATCAGCCAGCAAGCCATTACCAGTAAAGAGATCTCGATTTACAGCTCACGCCTTAACAGCAACCGCTTCCCGCAGGTGATTGCCTGGATGGCGCAACGCCAGATCCAACCAGAGAAACTGATCACCCATCAGTTTACGTTTACGCAAGTGCTTGACGCGATGGAGGTCTTCGAAAAAGACCAAAAGCAGTGCTGTAAAGTTTTACTGAAATTCTGACCTGACGACTTTCCAGCTACGGCCTGCTGTAGCTGGAAGGAAACAGGGGCTTCTGAACCTCATCTTTGCCGTCCTTACAACAACAATTTGCAGAGAACAGAACAATGATGAACGCAAAAATTGACAACACTCAGCCGGAAAGAAGTACCTCGGACCTGATCAAGGCGGCCGTTTCCGGCTGGCTTGGTACCGCATTGGAATTTATGGATTTTCAGCTTTATTCGCTAGGTGCAGCATTAGTTTTCCATGAAATATTTTTCCCGGAACAGTCCGCCGCCATGGCGTTAATCTTGGCGATGGGAACCTACGGCGCGGGTTATATCGCCCGTATTGCGGGTGCCTTCTTCTTTGGACGCATGGGGGATACCATCGGCCGTAAAAGGGTGCTGTTTATTACCATTACCATGATGGGGATCTGCACCACCTTAATCGGCGTGCTGCCAACCTATGCGCAAATCGGTATTTTCGCCCCTTTGTTACTGGTGTTACTGCGTATTATTCAAGGGTTGGGAGCAGGTGCGGAAATTTCCGGAGCCGGAACCATGCTGGCAGAATATGCGCCTAAGGGTAAACGCGGGATTATCTCCTCACTAGTAGCCATGGGCACCAACTGCGGCACGCTGTCAGCAACGGCTATCTGGGCCGTCATGTTCTTCTTCCTGTCGAAAGAAGAGCTGCTGGCCTGGGGCTGGCGCGTTCCTTTCCTGGCCAGCGTGGTCGTCATGCTGTTTGCCATCTGGCTGCGTATGAACCTGAAAGAAAGCCCGGTGTTTGAAAAAGTTAACGACGACAGCACCAGCGCAACACCGGCTCACGCCGTGGCTGACAAGACCCATTCGCTGTCGGCAATGTTCAGTAGCAAATCCTTCTGGCTGGCTACCGGGCTGCGTTTTGGCCAGGCAGGCAACTCCGGTCTGATCCAGACTTTCCTGGCTGGTTATCTGGTGCAAACCCTGCTGTTTGAGAAGGCTATCCCAACCGACGCCTTGATGATCAGCTCCGCCATCGGTTTTATTACCATCCCGTTCCTTGGCTGGCTCTCCGACAAGATAGGCCGGCGGATACCTTATATCCTGGTCAATATCTCCGCCATCATTCTGGCTTACCCCTTGATTTCGATGATTGTGGACAAGACCAATGAGGTGAACGTGATTATGGCCTCGATCATTATTATCCATAACGTCGCGGTGCTGGGCCTGTTTGCGCTGGAAAACATCACCATGGCGGAAATGTTTGGTTCACGTAACCGCTTTACCCGCATGGCGATCTCCAAAGAGGCCGGTGGTTTGGTGGCGGTCGGCTTCGGCCCGGTATTGGCCGGTATCTTCTGCAATATGACCGACTCCTGGTGGCCAATCGCCGCCATGATGATCCTGTACTCCGTTATCGGCTTGCTGGCAGCGATATTGATGCCAGAAGTCAGAGATCGCGACCTGAGCCTGGCGGAAGATGCCGCAGAAAGCCCAGCGCTACCGATAGCCCAGCGCGTCAGCAGTCATTAATCCCTCTTCAATCCTCTGCCGCAGAGAAGGTTCTGCGGCAATCAAACCATCACACAGTGAGTTTTAACATGGATACCAAGCTGTTAGCAGCCAACGCCATTGTTCCGCAGTACGATCGTAGCAAACTGGTTTCGCGCCTGGTTCATCTGGGCTTTGGTGCCTTTCATCGGGCCCACCAGGCGGTATACGCCGATATTCTGGCACAGGAACACGGCAGCGACTGGGGGTACTGCGAAATCAACCTGATCGGCGGCGAACAGCAAATCGCCGATCTCAAACAGCAAGATATGCTCTACAGCGTGGCAGAAATGTCAGCCGATGCCTGGCAATGCCGGGTGGTGGGCGTAGTAAAACAGGCGCTGCATGCGCAAATCGACGGGCTGGACGCCGTGTTCCAGGCCCTGGCCCAGCCAGAAGTGGCTATTGTGTCCATGACCATCACCGAAAAAGGCTACTGTCATTCTCCCGCCACCGGCCAGTTGCAGCTAGATCATCCATTGATTGTGCGGGATCTGGCTAATCCGCATCACCCACAAAGCGCAGTTGGGGTTATCGTCGCAGCCTTGGCGCAGCGTAAAGCTGCCGGGCAATCTGCATTCAGCGTGATGTCTTGCGACAATATGCCGGAAAACGGCCATGTGACCCGCAACGTGATCACCACCTATGCCAAAGCGCTAGATCCGGCGTTGGCAACGTGGATCGAAACCCACGTCACCTTCCCTTCCACCATGGTCGATCGCATCGTGCCAGCCGTGACGCCAGACACCCTGGCTCAGGTCGCACAGCAAACCGGCGTGCAGGATCCGGCAGCCGTGGCCTGCGAGCCGTTCCGCCAATGGGTGATTGAGGACAATTTTGTCGCGGGCCGCCCGGCATGGGAACAAGCCGGTGCCGAACTGGTCAGCGATGTGTTGCCGTTCGAAGAGATGAAGCTGCGTATGCTGAACGGCAGCCACTCGTTCCTGGCCTATCTGGGTTATTTAGCCGGTTACCCACACATCAGTGACTGTATGCAGGATGAGCATTACGTCAAGGCCGCCCGCCATCTGATGCTGGCTGAGCAAGCCCCAACGCTGAACACGCCGGGAACCGATCTGGAGAAATACGCCGATTCCCTGCTGGCACGCTATGGCAATACAGCGTTGAAGCACCGCACCTGGCAGATCGCCATGGACGGCACGCAAAAGCTGCCGCAGCGCATGCTGGATTCGGTGCGTTGGCATCTGGCCAACGGCAGTGATTTTGACTGTCTGGCGCTGGGCGTAGCGGGCTGGATGCGTTACGTCGGCGGTAAGGACGAACAGGGTCAACCGATCGACATCAGCGATCCATTGCGTGAGGAAATTGCCCTGCGCGTCGCCAACAGTGCTGAAGGTGAGCCTCGCGTGATGGCGTTACTGCAAATGACCTCGGTGTTCGGACGCGATCTGCCGGATAACCAACGCTTCGTCAATGCCGTGACCAGTGCTTATCTGGCGCTGTTGGCTCGGGGAGCTAAAGCGACGGTGGCAAGGGTGCTGGCGCGCTAATAGAAAAGCAGAGAATGCGGGTGGATTTATCCGCCCTCTTTCACGGGTTAATCTGCTAGTATGGTGGCATTCACTACTACTCTCATATATTGATTGTCGCCATGTCAGAATCGTACGTCCTCACGAATAATGTCCCGGTCAATCAGCAGATCTATCGTTTCCTGCGCAAAGATATCGTCGATTGCACCATCCCTCCGGGCACGTTGCTTTCCGAGAAAGAGATCTCCACCCGTTTCAGCGTTTCACGCCAACCGGTGCGCGAAGCCTTTATCAAACTGGCTGAAGCGGGGCTGGTGCAGATCTTGCCGCAACGCGGTACCTTCGTGATGAAAATTTCCGCCAAACGAGTGGCCGACGGGCGCTTTATCCGTCAGGCGGTGGAATGCGCCATCGTGCGGCGAGTTGCCACCACCATCACCCCCGAGCAGTTGATGACGCTGGAGCATAATCTGCATCGCCAGGAGCTGGCGGCACAGAATAATCAGATCCGCGAGTTTTTGGCGCTGGACGACGAATTCCACCATCTGCTGACGCAAATGGCCAACTGTGCCCTGGCGTGGGAAACCATCGAGACCATCAAAGCGACGATGGATCGGGTGCGCTTCCTCAGCCTGAGCGAAGTGTCACCGCCGGAGAATCTGATCCACCAGCATTACCGTATTTTTGAGGCGCTGAAAGCCCAGGATCCTGATGCGGCGGAGCTGGCTATTCATGAGCATTTGCAGGAGATGATCTATTCGATCACCCCGATTGCCCTGCAAAACACCGATTGGTTTGAAGCCGAGTAAAAACTGTTCCCCTCTCCGATCAGGAAAGGGGACACCATCAACAAGCGCTCACTCGCAAATTTTGCCTTCTAAATAGCATTTCTTCTCAATCGCATCTATTGTCTCTTCGCATCATCAGGTTTTGATTAGTATCTTTTGCATAGCTTCAATCACCGCTTTTGACTACGCCGGTGGCCAAATACCCAGAGTTACCGGTGTATAGGAAGCTTTAACGGGAGTGAATCATGACAGATATTGCACAATTGTTAGGTAAGGAAGCGGAAGACCTTTTGCAACACCGCTGCACCACCATCCCTGCGGAAAATCTGTACCTGCCCGGTGGCGACTTTGTTGATCGGGTGATGATCGACAACAACCGCCCAAACAGCGTGCTGCGTTCAATGCAAACCTTGCTGAACCATGGCCGCCTGGCGGGCACCGGTTATCTATCGATCCTGCCGGTCGATCAGGGCGTGGAGCACTCTGCCGGGGCCTCGTTTGCCGCCAACCCACTCTATTTTGATCCAAAAAATATCGTTGAGCTGGCGATCGAAGCTGGCTGTAACTGCGTGGCGTCCACTTACGGCGTGCTTGCTTCGGTCTCCCGCCGCTACGCCCACAAGATCCCGTTCCTGGTCAAACTGAACCACAACGAAACCCTGAGCTATCCAACGCAATACGACCAGACTCTGTATGCCAGCGTTGAGCAGGCGTTCAACATGGGGGCGGTGGCGGTTGGTGCAACCATTTACTTCGGTTCCGAGCAGTCACGCCGCCAGATTGAAGAGATCTCGATCGCCTTTGAGCGCGCTCACGAACTGGGCATGGTGACCGTATTGTGGGCCTATCTACGTAACCCTGCGTTCAACAAGGATGGCGTCGATTATCATTCCAGCGCCGATCTGACCGGCCAAGCCAACCACATTGCGGCCACCATCGGTGCCGATATCGTCAAACAGAAAATGGCCGAGAACAACGGCGGCTACCGTGCAGTGAAATTCGGTTATACCGACGATCGCGTCTATGACAAGCTGACCACCGATCACCCGATCGATCTGGTGCGCTACCAGTTGGCAAACTGCTACATGGGCCGTGCCGGTTTGATTAACTCTGGCGGCGCCGCAGGGGAAAATGACCTGCAAGAGTCAGTGCGTACCGCCGTGATCAACAAACGGGCTGGCGGGATGGGCCTGATCCTGGGGCGTAAAGCGTTCAAGAAATCGATGAAGGATGGCATCGCCCTGATCAATGCCGTGCAGGACACCTATCTCGACAACAGCGTCACCATCGCTTAATCGTTATTTATCAAATTATTAGTCTTCGAGGCTCAGCTCTGCTGGGCCTTTTTCATGTCCTACCCCCTCTATTCTTTCATTATTAATTTCTTTTCTTTCATTTTTATCTTTCACAATAAAATATTTATCTTTCAAAGTGTGATCCATTTAAAACAAAAGCCGAACCAAAGTGGTTACTGTATGACCCATGGCGACAGAGCCGCACTTCGCTCCAGGCCATAGCATCCATCACAGGAGAAAAAAATGATTGAGCTAATAACCCACGGAGCCGAATGGTTCATCGGCCTGTTCCAAAAAGGCGGGGAAGTGTTTGTCGGTATGGTGACCGGCATTTTACCGTTGTTGATCAGCCTGTTAGTTATCATGAACGCGTTGATCAACTTTGTTGGCCAGGAACGTATCGAACGTTTGGCACAGCGCTGTGCCGGTAACCCGGTTTCACGCTACCTGCTACTCCCCCTGATCGGCACCTTTGTGTTTTGTAATCCGATGACGTTGAGTCTCGGACGTTTTATGCCAGAGAAATATAAACCCAGTTATTACGCCGCAGCCTCCTACAGTTGCCACTCCATGAACGGCCTGTTCCCCCATATCAACCCTGGCGAACTGTTCGTTTACCTCGGCATTGCCAGCGGTTTGACCACGCTTGGCCTGCCGTTGGCTCCTCTGGCAGTGAGTTACTTCCTGGTTGGGCTGTTCACTAACTTCTTCCGCGGTTGGATCACCGATCTCACCACCAGCATATTTGAACGCAAGATGGGCATCCAACTGGATCGCCAGGTTCAACTTTAATTTGTGGAGCGCAGCATGAGTGCTTATATCCGTATTGAGAAAGGTGCTGGCGGCTGGGGTGGCCCACTACAGTTACCTATCGAGCCAGGTAAGAAAATCGTCTATATCACCGCCGGTACCCGCCCGGCGATCGTCGACAAACTCAGCGATTTAACCGGCTGGCCTGCGGTAGACGGTTTCAAAGAAGGCGAACCACCGGCGGAAGAGATTGGTCTGGCGATTATTGACTGTGGGGGGACGTTGCGTTGTGGCATCTACCCTAAACGCCTCATCCCGACTATCAATATTCATTCAACTGGCCGCTCTGGCCCTCTGGCGCAGTTTATTCTGGAGGATATTTACGTTTCCGGCGTACGGGAAAACAACATCAGCCTGATTGAGGTTGCACAAGGGTCTGAAACTCCTCCGCCCAGCGAAAAACAGCCACAACCAAAGGTTCGTGATTACGATACCAGCAAAAAAATCACCGAACAGAGCGATGGCCTGTTGGCAAAAGTCGGGATGGGTATGGGGTCAGTTGTCGCGGTGTTTTTCCAGGCCGGACGTGACACCATCGACACCGTGTTGAAAACCATTCTGCCGTTTATGGCCTTCGTCTCGGCGCTGATCGGCATCATCATGGCCTCTGGTCTGGGTGACTTTATCGCCCACGGCCTGACGCCGCTGGCCAACAGCCCAATCGGTTTGGTGACGTTGGCGCTGATCTGTTCCTTCCCCCTGCTTTCACCGTTCCTCGGCCCTGGCGCCGTCATCGCTCAGGTCATCGGCGTGCTGGTGGGCGTACAGATTGGTCTTGGCCATATTCCCCCTCAGTTGGCACTCCCGGCGCTGTTCGCCATTAACGCCCAGGCCGCCTGTGACTTTATCCCGGTGGGTCTGTCCCTGGCAGAGGCCAAGCAGGATACGGTACGTGTCGGCGTCCCTTCGGTACTGGTTGGGCGCTTCCTCACTGGCGCACCTACGGTCCTGATCGCCTGGGCCGCATCGGCCTTTATCTACCAATAAATTGCCCGGAGGAAAACCATGAGCACCATTTTCCAGACCACTATCACCCAGATTGGCGGCTGCGCCCGTGACGCACTGCTGGACAATATGCTGATCACCTTCCGCGAAGGCGCACCGGCAGATATTGAAGAGTACTGCTTCATCCACCAGCACGGCGAGACCGCCGGTGAATTACAAACCGGGGGCGTGATGGAGCTTGGCGATCGGCGCTACCCCATCACCGCCGTCGGAGAGGTTGCCACCCAGAACCTACGCGAACTGGGCCATATCACCGTACGTTTTGATGGAGAAACTCAGGCCGAATTCCCTGGCACGATCCACGTAACAGGCAGCACGCCCGCTGATGTCCCGTTAGGCAGCACACTGAAATTTATCGCATAAGGAGTAGATCATGTCTGAAGTAGCTGTAGTGATTGGCGGTGGCCAAACGTTGGGGGCTTTCCTGTGCCATGGCCTGGCTGAAGCGGGTTATCGCGTTGCGGTCGCCGATTTGAATGCCGACAACGCCAATCTGGTGGCACAGCAAATCAATCAGGAGTTCGGGGCCGATCGCGCCATCGGTTTCCAGGCCGATGCCACCGATGAGGCCAGCGTTATCGCGCTGGCTGGTGCGGTCGACCGGGCTTTCGGTCAAACCAACCTGTTGGTGTACAGCGCCGGGATTGCCAAAGCCGCGCCGATCACCGATTTCCCACTGGGGGATTTTGACCGCTCCTTGCAGGTGAACCTGGTGGGTTATTTCCTGTGTGCCCGCGAGTTCTCTCGCCTGATGATCCGCGACGGTATCGCCGGGCGCATCATTCAAATCAACTCTAAATCCGGCAAGGTCGGCAGCAAGCATAATTCCGGCTACAGCGCCGCCAAGTTCGGTGGCGTTGGATTGACGCAGTCGCTGGCGCTCGATCTGGCCGATTACGGTATCACCGTGCACTCCCTGATGCTCGGTAACCTGTTGAAGTCACCGATGTTCCAGTCGCTATTGCCGCAATATGCACAGAAGCTGGGCATCAAGCCTGAAGAGGTCGAGAAGTATTACACCGATAAGGTGCCGCTGAAACGCGGCTGTGACTACCAGGACGTGCTGAACACGCTGCTGTTTTATGCCAGCGACAAAGCCTCTTACTGCACCGGCCAGTCGATCAACATTACTGGCGGGCAGGTGATGTTCTGATTTACGGGCTGATAATTACAGATGTACCTAACAGCCCCTCACCCCCACCCTCTCCCACAGGGAGAGGGGGCCAGTACGGTGTCATAGTCAGGTATAGGACTCTATCTGAAGAACGCTAACCCCATATTTTGATACCGTGCCGTAGTTAAATACAGGAATAACGTTGTAGCACATTCGGTCCCCTCTCCCTGTGGGAGAGGGTTAGGGTGAGGGGTCGATCGCCGGACTCTCTCCCTTTATTTTCACACAGGAGAACAACCGTATGACCAGCGCACTCATTACCTTCGCCGTTATCGCCTGGCTGCTACAAATCGCCCTGGGTTGGTGGCAGCTACAGCGCTTTAACCGCGCGTTCGAGAGCCTATGCCAGTTGGGCACCGTTGGCGTTGGCCGCTCTGGGGGCAGGTTCAAACCCCGCGTGGTATTGGCACTGGCGTTTGACACCCAGCAGCGAGTATGTGGCAGCATGCTGATGCGCGGCCTGACCATCTTCGCCCAGCCGAAACAGCTCACGCAGTTACATGGCATGCACCAACAACAACTCTGCCCAGATGTGATCTTCCCCGAGGATCGGGCATGCCAAACTGCACTATCGTTAGCGATCGCACCGAAATCATGATATTTTCACATTAAAAGACATTACCTTTCATAGTGAACTATATCACCGAGAGGAATGGTAAACTCTTGTGAACAGGGATCTCTATGAAACCAAAGCAGCGGCAAGCCGCTATCCTCGAATACTTGCAGCGGCATGGCAAAACGGCAGTGGATGCCTTGGCAGAGCATTTCTCCACGACCGGCACCACCATCCGTAAAGATCTCACCTTGCTGGAAGAAGAAGGCGAGGTGATCCGCACCTATGGCGGCGTGGTGCTTAGCCGTGACGATGGCGATCAGCCCATCGATCGTAAAACCCATATCAATACCGAAAAGAAGCGCCAGATCGCCTATGCCGCCATCAAGCTGATCGATGATGGTGATTCGCTGATCTTTGACGCAGGCAGTACGGTATTGCAGATGGTGCCACATCTGGCGCAGTTCAATAACATCACCGTGATGACCAATAGCCTGACTATCGTTAACGCGCTGGTGGAACTGGATAACGATCAAACCATCCTGATGCCCGGCGGCACCTACCGTAAAAAATCTGCCTCCTTTCACGGCAGCCTGGCGGAGTCGGCATTTCAGCAGTTCAGCTTCGATAAGCTGTTTATTGGGGCCGACGGTGTCGACCTCAATGCGGGTGTCACCACCTTTAATGAGGTGCATAATGTCAGCAAGGCGATGTGTGAAGCCGCCAGCCGCATTGTGTTGCTGGTCGATTCCTCGAAGTTTGGCCGCAAAAGCCCCAACGTGGTGTGCGATCTGAGCGTCGTGGATACCCTGATTACCGATAACGGCATCAACCCGGATTACCTGGCTGCGCTGCAGGCCAAAGGTATCAATATCATTCTGGTAGGAGACCCCCTTGATGAGTAACGCCACTGCCCTGCTCAACTTTGCCCGTGAAACGCTGGAAATTGAGCTGACCGAAGCGCAACGCCTGCTGACTCGTCTGGATGACAATTTTGTCCATGCCTGCGAACTGCTGCTCAACTGCCGTGGCAAGGCGGTAATTTCCGGCATTGGTAAATCCGGCCATATCGGCAAGAAGATTGCCGCCTCGTTGGCCAGCACCGGCACCCCGTCGTTTTTCGTCCATCCGGCGGAAGCCTTGCATGGCGATTTGGGGATGATCGGCGCCGATGATGTGGTGATCTTCATCTCCTATTCAGGCCGCGCCAAAGAGCTGGATCTGATCCTGCCGCTGCTGGCAGAGAGCAAGATCCCCGTGATTGCCATGACCGGTGGCAAAGAGTCGCCGCTGGCACTGGGTGCTGCCTGTACGTTGGATATCAGCGTTGAACGTGAAGCCTGCCCGATGGGCCTGGCACCCACTTCCAGCGGAGTGACTACGCTGATGATGGGGGATGCATTAGCGATGGCCCTGATGCGCCAGCGCGGTTTTAATGCCGAAGATTTTGCCCGTTCCCATCCCGGTGGCAGCCTGGGTGCTCGCCTGCTAAATCGCGTCCATCACTTGATGCGTACCGGCGATCGCCTGCCGATGGTGCAAGAAAGTGCCAACGTAATGGAAGCCATGCTGGAATTGAGCCGTACCGGGCTAGGCCTGGTAGCCGTATGTGATGCACAGCAAAAAGTGGTGGGCGTGTTTACCGACGGTGACCTGCGCCGCTGGTTGGTGAAGGGTAATAGCCTCAATGACGGCCTCAGCCCGGCGATCACTCGCCCCGGCTACCGCTTGCCAGAACAGTGGCGTGCCGGGGAAGCCCTGGAAGCGCTGCACGAACAGCACATCAGCGCGGCTCCGGTGGTGGATATCGATGGCGTACTGGTAGGTGCAATCAACCTGCACGACCTGCATCAGGCCGGGATCGGCTGATATCACGTAGGGGGCGTAGCATGCTACGCCCGCTTAACTACCTTGGCGCGTAGCTTTCCCCCTCAGCAGCGTTACTTCCAGTCTGGATTGCCCTCAAACTGTTTCTTCAGCAACGCTTTCATCTGATCATCCGGTTTACCCAGCCATTGATATTTGGCGTATTGCTTCGGATGGTCGATGGCCTGCGGCTTATTGGGCACTTCAACCCGCACGCCCCAAGCCTGGGACTTGTCTGCTTTAAAAGCCACAATCATAAAGTTATTGGCGCAGTCATGCGGCTTGCAGATGTTACCGATCTGGTAGCTTTGCCCTTGCCAGGTGACGGTTTCGGCTGGTGTGGAAGTGCCGATCCCTTTGCGCGCCCAACCCGGTAACTGTGCCTGGCCCTTCACCATATTTTTCCAACTGGTTTGGTAGCCCGGTTGCTGGATCAGATCTGAGGCAGTGATAATCTGTTCGGCAAAACTGCCGGTGCTAAATCCAAGCAGGGTCGCAACCAAGGCTCCCAGCAACCTCTTTTTTCCTATCATGGTCTCCTCCCTCGGTAAATCAAAAGCGTAGCTCCAAGTAGCTCAGACCACAATTAAACGGGAAAGTTGGCTCAGCGTTTTTCGTCAGACAACCTGCCAATACCTTTTTTTGGTTGCCCCAACCCTGATTAGCCGCTTTCCTTCTTGGAAGCGGCGGTAAAATTTCTTCCGACATTTCTTCCGACATTTCTTCCGACATTGTGGCAACGTTTCTCAGCTTGTCACCCAATACCTTTGGTTAATGTCGCCACCAGTTTCGCCAGCATAAACTCAATCTCTGGCTCACCACCATGCATGGAAATGGTGTACCGGCCCAATACCCTGCCCCACCTCCAGGCTATCGGCCTGCTGTAAAGCCTGTTGCAGGTAGTTTTTTGCCGCAGCTACGGTATCGGCCCAATTTGGGTGGCGCGGGCGCAGAGCAGCCAGTGCCGCAGATAAGGTGCAACCGGTGCCGTGCGTGTGCCTGGTCGCTATGCGCGGCGCACTAAAGCGCTGCTCAAAGCCGGGGGTAAATAGCCAATCTGGGCTTTCCTCTTCACTTAGGTGGCCCCCCTTCATTAACACCGCCTGACAGCCCATCGCTAACAACGCCTGTCCCTGCTCGCGCATTTGCGATTCGTTTTGTGCCGGAGCGCAGGCCAGCAAAGCCGCCGCCTCTGGCAAGTTCGGCGTGATAATGGAAACCAACGGCATTAGCTCACGGCGGATGGACTCCACCGCTTCCGGTGCCAACAGCGGGTCACCACTTTTAGCCAGCATCACCGTATCCAGCACTACATAAGGCAGCTTGTAATGGCGTAGGCGCTCGGCCACCGCCTGCACGATGTCGGCATTAGCCAACATGCCGATTTTAGCGCTGTCGATACGCACATCGCTGAGTACCGAATCCAGTTGGGCGGCCACAAATGCCGGTTCGATATGATATACCGACTGCACGCCACGGGTGTTCTGCGCCACCAGCGCGGTGATCACGCTGGTGCCATAGGCCCCCAATGCGGAGAAAGCTTTCAGATCGGCCTGAATACCGGCTCCACCGCTAGGATCGGTGCCAGCGATGGTGAGAGCGTTAATCCGTTTCATAGCAGATCCTCCATGCGCAGTTGGTAGAGGGCATCCAGGAAGGCGGCAGTAAAGCTGCCAGGGCCAGAACACCGCGCCGTGGCCCTTTCACCACATAGCGCCATCACCCGGCAAGCGGTGGCAACGTTATCCAGCCGATCGCCCGGCAAACTGCAAAATGCTGTCACAACGGCCGAAAGCGCGCAGCCCGTCCCCACCACGCGCGTCATTAATACATCGCCACCGGTGACGGCCCAGTCTCGCTCACCATCGGTGATGTAGTCTGTCTCACCGGTGACGGCCACAATGGCCCCGCAATTACGCGCCAATACGCGTGCTGCGGGTAACGCCACCAGCGAGTCATCCTGGCTATCCATACCACGGGCGCTGGTCTGCAGGCCGCTCAAGGCAATGATTTCCGACGCGTTGCCACGGATCGCCGCAGGCCGCAGGGTGAGCAAGCGGCGGGCGAAGATTGCTCGGTATTCCAATCCCCCAACGGCAACCGGATCCAGTAACCAGGGCTTTTCAGCACGATTGGCAGCCTCGATGGCGGCTAACATCGACTCTGCCCGCGATGCGTGCAGGGTGCCGATATTGATCAACAGCGCATCAGCCACGCGGCTGAACTGCGCGGCCTCTTCCGGTTCCACCACCATGGCTGGCGAAGCGCCTAACGCCAGCAGCACGTTGGCCGTCAGCTCTTGCACCACTTCGTTGGTCAGGCAGTGGATCAATGGAGGTTGGCGTTTAAATTGGTTAAAGCAGGCCGCGGCACGGATGCCGGGTAACACATCAGGTCGAGTAAACATAATGCTCCCAACCGGCGTTCAAGAGGGCGGGTACCGGTTGAGATACCGCGACATCCCTACGCTGGCATAATCCAGATCAGGTAATACGGGTAATTTCTCAGCCCCTAGGGGCACCCCGAGTCGACGTTTGCCATTATTGAGGCTGTGGCCAGTGAGGTCAATCACGCGATAGCGTCAAAAAATAAAAAGGAGACGCCGTCTCCCCCAGATAATGTATAGTTCGCGTTTAACGGGGAAACCATGCTCACTCACTCATCTATCCGCCTTAACAAATACATTAGCGACAGCGGCATGTGTTCTCGTCGCTCTGCCGACCGCCACATCAAGCAAGGCAACGTTTCCATCAACGACAAGTTAGCCTCCTTGGGTGCTCAGGTATTGGTCGGGGATGTGGTGACAGTTAACGGCCAGCCGATCGAACCGCGTGATGCGGACGATCTAGTGCTTATCGCACTGAATAAGCCTGTTGGCATCATCACCAGCATGGGGAAGCACGTGCGGGATAACATTGGTGATTTCGTTAATCACACCAGACGCGTCTTTCCCATCGGGCGCCTGGATAAAGACTCCCAAGGGCTGATTTTCCTGACCAATGACGGCGAACTGGTCAATAAGATCCTCCGTGCTGGCAACAATCACCAAAAAGAGTATCTGGTGACCGTCAACAAACCGGTGACCGATGAGTTTATTCAGGGCATGAGTGCGGGCGTCCCCATCCTGGGCACGGTGACTCAAAAATGCTTAGTAGAGAAAGAAGCCCCGCAGGTGTTTCGCATCACCCTGGTGCAAGGGCTTAACCGCCAAATCCGCCGCATGTGCAAATATTTTGGTTATAAAGTCATCAAGCTTGAGCGCGAACGTATTATGAACATCGCTCTGCAAGGGTTGCCGATGGGCGAATGGCGGGATTTTACCGCTGATGAACGGATCGAGTTATACGAGCTGATTGAACACTCCTCGTCTGAGGATATTTCCGCCCCCGCTTCAATAACGCCAGATTTAAGCGACAGTAGCGTTACTCCAACTCCGGCAATCACTGATTAACCTGATTGCGTTATTCCAGAAATGGGGCGTACCGATAGCGATCCGTCCTCACTGAAGGGTCTGCATTTTTCTTGAAAATCCGCACCTTCCTACCTTTACCTCTCATTCCGTTCGAAATTGCAATCAACCTCTCAAAACAGCCGATAATTATCAGTTGATCTTGTTTTCATTCGGCTCTATCTTCTCGCATCCGGGTACATGTTGCGGCTCGCTGGATGCGGTCTATCCCTCCTCC
Source organism: Serratia sp. NCCP-200 (assembly GCF_059697885.1). Lineage (NCBI taxonomy): Bacteria > Pseudomonadati > Pseudomonadota > Gammaproteobacteria > Enterobacterales > Yersiniaceae > Serratia > Serratia sp. NCCP-200. The sequence continues at coordinate 214,880 of NZ_BAAKUJ010000001.1, read as the reverse complement.
CCTTTCCGTCTACCAAACGGATTTATGACTCTTTTCTTGTCAGAGTTACCACACGGCATTTGATAAATTTCGGTAAACATGAATTCAACGGTTAAAGATACCTTGGCAGCGCGTGACGTCACCCTAACCCCGTGGACAGGCTTTTATTTCCTGCAGTCGCTGCTGATCAACTTCGCCCTCGGCTACCCATTTAGTCTGCTGTATGCCGTGGCGTTCAGTTGTGTGTTACTGCTGCTGTGGCGCCTCAGCCCGCGCTTGCAAAAGAGTGTGATCGGGCTGTGTAGCCTCATCGCCGCCATGTATTTCCCATTTTCTCAGGCCTATGGCTCGCCCAATTTTAATACCCTGCTGGCGTTACACTCGACCACGGTGGAAGAGTCCAGCGAGATATTGACCATCTTCCCGTGGTACAGCTATCTGGTGTCCCTGTTTATTCTGGCACTGGGTATTATCGCATTGCGCCGTAAGCCAACCCCGAAAGGCGCTTGGAACACCCTCCAGAGCTTATGTCTCACCATCAGCGTGGTCTGCTTTTTTGTCACGCCAGTACAGAATCTGGCGTACGGTGGCGTGTTTAAATTGACCGACTCTGGTTATCCCGTGTTTCGTTTCGTCAGAGATGTGATCGCCAATAACCAGGAAGTGATTGATGAAAAAGCCCGTATGCAGGCGTTTTCACAGCTGAAAGATTCCTGGAACGTGCTGGCGGTGAAACCGAAATATCATATCTACATGGTAGTGATCGGCGAAAGCGCGCGGCGAGATGCCTTAGGGGCGTTTGGTGGGCACTGGGACAATACCCCCTTCGCCAGCCACGTAAACGGTACTCTGTTGCTTAACTATATTGCGGCCAGCGGCTCAACACAGAAATCGCTCGGCTTAACGTTAACCCGTGTCATTAACGGCAAACCGCAGTATCAGGATAACTTCGTCACGTTGGCCAATCGGGCAGGTTTTCAGACCTGGTGGTTCTCCAACCAAGGCCAAATTGGTGAATATGACACCGCTATCGCCAGCATTGCCAAACGTGCCGATGAAGTGCAGTTCCTGAAAAACGGTGATTTTGAAGCGGATAAGAATACCCATGATGAAACGCTGCTCAAAATGACCGCTCAGGTTTTTGCCGCCCCGAGCAGCACTAACCCGCAGTTGATCGTCTTGCACCTGATGGGTTCACATCCGCAAGCCTGCGACCGGACTCAGGGGAAGTACGCGGACTTTGTGCAATCCAAAGAGACCTCCTGCTATCTTTACTCCATGACGCAAACTGACAACCTGCTGAAACAGCTCTATCAGCAGTTACGCGACACCGGGGAAAGTTTCTCAATGGTCTACTTCTCCGATCACGGTCTGGCGTTTAAAGAGCGCGGTACCCAGGTGCAATATCTGGCCCACGATGACCAGTTTCAGCAAAATTTTCAGGTCCCCTTTATGGTGCTTTCCAGCGATGACACCGCACACCGCCTGATTAAAGCCCCTCGTTCGGCCAATGACTTCCTGACCTTTTTCGCCTCGTGGACCGGGATCAAAACCAAAGAGCTGACGCCGAAATACTCGTTTCTTTCCGAGCAAAAAGCCGGCCCCGTCTATATCACCAACTTTAAGCTCAAGAAGGTGGACTACACCCATTTGCCGACGGATATCTTTGAAACACAAACGCGCTGAGGTGTAACAAGGTAGCCTTTGCATCTCGGGCCACTTCGTCTGTAATATGAAGCAGTTAAAATGAAAGAGCCTGTTGACCAATGAAAAAACTGACTTTTCTGCCTCTCATTGTCCTAACAGTGGCGCTGACGGGTTGCACCAGTGACTACATTATCACGACTAAATATGGCGATATCCTACAGGCTCACGGTGAACCTGACACTGACCGCAGTAGCGGTATGACCAGCTATACCGGCATGAACGGCGACTATCATCTGATCAATACCAATGATATTTCCGGAATAGTAAAAAAATAGCCTTCCCTGCGGCTGTGTGACTTTTATCGGTTCCTTCAGAAACCATACGTGCAAAATTGGCATTCGCGCTCATCAAGTGGCTGTTCTACTATCAATAGATAACCCGCCTGGTGAGCGAATTTAGATGGCAACTGCGATTACTCCTACTATGCACAAAGCCTTGCCATGGATTGCAGCGGTTGCATATTTTATGCAGGCCCTTGATACCTCAATACTCAACACTGCGCTGCCAAAGATGGCGGCAGACTTACATGAATCACCGTTGAGCATGGAGTCGGCAGTGATTTGCTATGCCCTCAGCTTGGCGCTTTTCATCCCGGCTAGCGGCTTTCTCTCCGACAAGTTCGGCACCAGAAACGTATTTATCTTTGCCCTGACCTTCTTTTCTATCGGCTCCTTGTGCAGCGCCAGCTCCACATCCTTGTTCTGGCTGGACGTATCCCGGGTTCTTCAAGGGGTTGGAGGAGCCATGATGGTTCCCGTCTCCAGGCTGACGCTGATAAAGTCGTTTGATAGAAAAGATTTTCTCAAGGCGCTAAACACATCTACCCTTTTAGGGCTGGCGGGCCCCTTCCTTGGCCCAGTGCTAGGTGGGTTTTTAGTCGAAAAGTTCACCTGGCACTGGATATTCCTGATTAACGTGCCTATCGGTATTCTGGGGATCATATTCAGCCTGAAATTCATGCCGAATATTCGTGGCAAATCGACAGACCTGGACGTCAAGGGGCTGGTTTTGGTTTCCCTGGCGTTTATTATTACGACCTTAAGCCTTGAAATGATGAGTGATGGCGAAGGCATACACTACCCTATCTTATTGTTCATCCCAGGGGTGCTGCTGCTGTATGTGTACGTCACTCATGCCAGAAAAAACCTCAAAGTTTTTCACAAAAGCTCGATCTTTCCTCTCGAGTTATTCAAGGTAAAAACCTTTAGTATCGGGTTGGCAGGCAACTTTGCATCACGCTTGGGGGCGCAGGCCATACCTTTCCTGCTCCCTTTAATGTTGCAACTGGCGTTAGGGTTTTCGGCCATTCATTCGGGCTTGATGCTGATCCCACTCGCCCTGGCGGCGATGATCATGAAGGAGCTGGTCACCCCGATCCTCCGCCGTTTTGGTTATCGCAATGTGCTAATTTATAGTACGTTTTTTGTCGGCATGGCCATCATGGCCCTGGGTCTCTTTGACCAGAATACGCCAATATACTTCCTGGCGATAAACCTGTTCCTGATCGGTTTCGTCAACTCACTGCGATTTACCGCCATGAGCAGCCTTACCCTTGCTGACCTGTATGATGAGAAGGCCAGCAGCGGTAACAGTTTGATGTCTGTCAGCCAGCAGCTCTCTACCACATTCGGTGTTGCCATCAGCGCAGTGCTGTTGAGGATGTTTCAGGCGCCTGCCGATCCCATGCATCTGGATCTGGTGGATTCATTCAGAGTGACTTTCGTTATTCTCGGGGTAATAACCATTGTCTCTGGATTTATTTTCTTCAAGCTCTCGGAACAAGACGGGGCAAATCTGACTGCTCGCCATAACGAGGAATGAGGGGATACGGTGGGTCCCCTCTCCCAAAAGAAGAGGGACCCACCACGGCACTTGAGCTACCCGTATTAGCTTACCCTCAAAGGGTTTTTACAACCGTGCCGTGCAACGCCGACGTCACTAACCCAGTCAGGCCAGATACCAGCAATTGCAATGACAGAGCAACCAGAATAATGCCAGAAATACGTGCAATCGTGTCCATGGCACCAGTGGAAAGCCGCCCATGCAGCGGGCCAGAAATCAAAAACGTTAAGGCAATGGTCGGTGCCATTGCCAGGATCACGGCCGAAAGCAGCATCATGCCCGCAAAAGTATCATTATGTGCCGCCGACGAAATCCCAACGGCAATCGTCCCGCCACCAATCGATATCGGAAATAGCAACGGCACCACCGCCAAATCATCCGCATTTTTCGGGCTGTCGCTGTTTAACACCGCATTACTTTGATCGGCTTTAGTGCCACGCGTCATCAACGGCCAGCCTTGAAAGAGCAAGGCTGCCCCACCGGTGGCGCTTAACGCATGGGTGCTGAGCCCTAATGCTGTCAACATGTAATTGCCCAGCCAGATCACGATCAACATCACTACTACATAGGCCAGCGACACGCGCAACGCTACACGTCGCAAAACCTTGTTGGATACGCCTCCCAGTATAGTGGCCGCAGCGGCCATGGTTGCGGGCGGGCTGAACATGGCTAGGAAGGTGATATACAAGAGCAAAAACTGCACCAACGTGGCTTCCATGAGATCACTCCAGGACATGTGATTTACGCTTGGCGTTTAACGCAAATAGCCAACTGATGACCAGCGCAACAAAAATAATTATCGCTTCTTTCAGCCCTTGCTGCATCAGGCTATAAATAAAGCCGACAAATACCAATAACATTAATCCACCGCCACACAAGATTAAAATGGAGGAGGCATTAATTTGCAGGCGTAACCGCCATGCGGCGAAAAAAACGGCTAAATAGCAGATTAAAAATGTCGCACTGGCAACATTGGCTAGCGAACCTAAATCCAAGGAGAGGGAAAGAACCAGTACGACTATCGCAGCAACAATATTGCCACGCGTCGCCTGCCGCCATAGTGTCTGTTTGAACATCGCAGGCAGCGTGCCGTTCATTCCCATACTGGACATAATATTGAATGCGGAAAACACCGTGGCATTAATCGCCGAAGCGGTAGCCAGCAAGGCACCAATAGCCACCACAGTAAAACCAATCGGACCCAAAATGGGAGAAGCCGCCTGGGCCACAGCGGTATCTGCGTACTTAGCCAAATCTGATGCCGAAACGTTGCCCAGCAACACCAGGGACAACGAAATATATAATACGATGGTCACACCAATCGCCAGCATGAAAGCTCTGGGCATCGTACGATGCGGGTCTGCTACCTTGTCAGCCGCATTGGCCATCATGCCAAACCCTGCATAGGCAAAAAACGTGAGCCCTACGCTAGAAAACAAGGTTTGCGCGCTAGGTATCTGCTGAATTTCCAACATCTGCGGTTTGATGGTCATTATGCCAGCAAGGATGAGGACAGCTAAAATAGCAAGCTTAATGACCACCAGAACGTTTTCGGTACGCCCCACCACCTTAGTGCTGATAATATTTACCAGCACCAGAGCCAATATGACCCCACCTGAATAAGTACGGAGCAGCCAAATCGAGGAGGGGTCGGAGTGAAACAGTTGGAGCGCGTATGCACCAAAAGCCCGTGCAACCATCGCAATTGTCAGCGCAAGCGTGATCAAATAGAGCAACGACAACATGTTACTCAGGACAGTAGACGGTAATCCGTGCTGGAAAAAAGTAATAATCCCGCCCCGGCTAGGATAAAACGCGCCGAGACAGGAATACGCGTAACCGGCAAATAACGCGATCACCCCACCGATAGCAAACGACAGCCAGGTTGCCGAATGAACTAACAGAGCCGCCTGACCGAGTAACGCAAAAATCCCGGCCCCCACCATGGCACCAATGCCAAGCGCGGCAACATTAAAAACCGTCAGGGATTTATCTCCACTCGCAGAAACCAGCGGCCTGTTCATAATTAACGGCTCCGATAAAGGTTATACCCCATTTGCTGGGCAACAGCCGCAACCATTCTTTGCCCGCGGACGCTGTTACCAACGGGATCGAGAGGAGGCGAGAACGCAGCAATCCCCATAACACCGGGTACCACGGTCAGGATCCCCCCCCCAACACCACTCTTACCCGGTAATCCAACGGTATACGCCCAATCACCGGAACTGCCATACATCCCTTCCATCGTCATTTCTGCCAAAATATAGGGCGTATTAGACTCTGTCAGCACTCGCTTTTTGCTGACGGGGTTAATACCACCAGCGGCAATTGTCGCCCCCATAGTGGCTAATTCAATGGTATTAAGCAGCGTTGAACATTGGCGGGTATACACATCGCAGGCTTCCATTGGATCGCAGTACATCGCATCGGCGCTATAGAGTAACCAGGCGATCGCACGGTTATGGAAGTTGGTCGTTTGCTCTGAATCATTCACCTCGTCAGAGAGTGCGATCTGTGCCCCCGCTAGCTGCTGTTGCATATCAAGAATACGCGACCAGCGGTTTTCCCGGTCACTCGCTTTCACTAAGCTCACCGTTGACATTGCCCCGGCATTCACCAACGGTGAGAGGGGTTTGCCGTTATGCAGCTCCAGAGCAATCACCGAGTTAAAGGGCAAACCGGTGGGATCGGCACCAATCTTGTCCTGAACCTCTTGTGGGCCAACATCTTCCAACGCCAAGGCGAGCGAGCACACTTTTGAAATTGACTCCAGCGCGAAGCGAAACTCCGCATCGCCATGAGAAATGATATCCCCGTCAACGGTCACAATCGCCAAGGCGGCTAAATGGCTTGGCACGCTCGCTAAAAAAGGGATATAGCTGGCATTCTCGCCGCCACTCAATGTGGAATACTGCGTATAGGCATCCGATGCCACCTGTTGAAGACGTTGTAAATCGATAGTCATGTTGTTGGCTCCCAGACTGAATTTTCGGGGTTGGGAGCTAATACTCCCAACCCTTGAAAGAAATATTAAGGTTTTGGCAGCGGAGCGACTGGTGCAGCAGGCTCAATAGTTTTCACCACACCGGTCGCCACTACATCGCTGGTGTGCGAAGTTGAAGCGCTTGCAATACCTGGGTGCCCACTTTCGATTTGCCAAGTGAACGGGGCAAAATCGCTGTTCTCATCACGCCAATGCGGCTTGCGCAGCATGTAAATCAGGAATGGCAGCACCACAAAGAACGCGGTCAGGACCAGCAAGATGCTTACATATCCCTCAGGGCTACCCACCGATATTTGGCTTGGCGGTATAAAACTGAAGACAAACGCCAGAATTGACCCCACCAAACCTGCACCACCGATCACCCACATTCCAATGTCCCCCCCAGGAATACGATAAGGACGTGGACGATTAGGCTGGCTATGCCGCAGATAAATGGCAGAGCCGAACATCAGCATATACATCACCAGATACAGAATAACCGTCAACTGACTCATAATCTGGTAGGCCGCCTGTACGGAAGGCAACACCACAAACAATGTCGCTAATAGCGAAACCAGCAATGCCTGCAACAGCAGAATATGGGTTGCCATGTCATTCTTGTTGGTATGTTGCCACCAGCGGGGCAAATAACCCGCCTTCGCGACAATCAGCAGACCAGAAGAAGGACCCGCAACCCAAGTCACTACGCCAGCCAGCACACCAATGGCTAATGCAAAAGCCACAATCGGACCCAGCCATTCTAGGCCCGCCCACTTAAACATAGTGTCATAGGCAACCAATAAGCTCTGGGTGAGGTTGATATCGGACTGAGGGACCACAAAAGCAATCGCCAGCGTGCCCAGCACAAAGATCAGCACGGTCCCCACTGCCGCTAACATAATAGCGATAGGATAGTTTCTTTTCGGGTTGTCGACGTCTTTTACGTGAATGGCATTCATCTCCATCCCTGCATAAAACAGGAAGATACTTGCGGCCAACACGACATTGTCGAAATTATTGAAATCAGGAATGACGTCACCCCATGCCAGAGTCACCTGCGGTGCACCACCAAACATTAAATAGGAGAAACCCAGCACAATGAGGATCACGGCCGGTATTATGGTGCCAATAATGCCGCCCCATTTAGCCACTTTGGCAAAGGTACCAACCCCTTTGAAAGCAATAAAGGTCGCCAGCCAATAAATACCTAGTACTATCCCTAACACAAAGAATTTATTCGCCGATAAAGCCTCATCCCACCGTTGTTCCGGGCCAATGAAGGCAAGAGAAACAGCAGCAAACGTCAGTGCGGTCGGGAACCAGACGGTGACTTCTACCCACAGCATAAACATGGCCAAGAAGGCCAGACGAGGACCAAAGGCTTCCCCGACCCAACGGAACACTCCGCCTTTTTCCGGCCAACCGGTCGCTAACTCTGCAGCCACCAGTGACACCGGGATCAGGAAAAAAACGGCGGCAAACAGATAGTAAAATATCGAACTCAAGCCATATTCAGCCTCTGCGGGTAAGCCTCTCAAGCTCACTACGGCAACGATATTCATAATGGCAAGTGTAGCAATACCAAGTTTCTTGGCTGAATGACCGGGCTTAGCGGTATTAGAAACAGAATTAGACATAAACTAGTTACCCCCCATTGGCATAATGCCAAGCTGAGTGATCAATCTTCCATGAGCACCGCAGCAACATTTGCGGTGTTCATGATACGAAGCAATAAGTCTGTTAATCGCTATCCAGCATGGTTGAAACCATACTGGATAGCCTTTTCCCAAGATAAATATGTTCATTACCTTTATTGGCCATTTAATTACCTCTAGAGGTCAAAAAAGTTTACCAATATAAAAACTAGTTTAAGCTTGTAATATCAGAAGCATACTGAGTTAGTAGAAAGCCATTGGTTTCTCACTAGGATTTAAAGCACCTTCCTCCTTCATTCCGTGCATAACAAATATAGTTCACTTAGAAAAGATAATGGCGTTTTTTCATCAAAAAAAATCCCAGCAGGCACACTAAAAGAAAGGTCATTATAACCTCCAAAATTTGAAAAAATAATGCGCCACATTAAAACATAACCAAGAATACATCCATGGAATTAAAATCTATTAATTATTGTTTTTTATTACTTTAATTTTAATAAATAAGCCGTAACCGACGGAATATGCCCGTTGACGCCAGGCAGGCCAGAGCAAAGAAGCTCAAGACTCAGCCTGGCTAGCCAGTCCTTATTTAGCCGCCAGCTTGCACAGCGTTAACGCCACATTGTAGGAAGCCTCGAACGACTTGAGGGGTAAAAACTCGAACCGCGAATGGAAGTTATGCGCGCCGGTAAAGAAGTTGGGCGTTAATAACCCTTTTGCCGACAACGCAGCACCATCGGTGCCCCCGCGCATCGGGATGACTTTAGGCTCAATGTTCAACTCGGTCAGTGCGGCAAAAATCAGATCAATGGCCCGGCGGTCATCGGTGATGGCATTGCTGATATTGCTGTAGGTATCGCTGATGTGATACTCCACCCGGGCGGTGGGATACTGCGCAGCAATCTTCTCCGCAACTTCACCAATCTGCTGTTTACGGCGCTCAAAGTTCGCCAAATCGAAATCACGGATATTGGCTTTCAGCAGCGCTTCGCTTTGTGATGCCTGCATGCCGTTAAACCAGATATAGCCTTCACGCCCTTCGGTATGCTCAGGAGTCTGCTGGCGATCGAAGTGGCTGATGTAATCCATCGCCATCAGCAGTGGGTTCACCAGCACGCCTTTGGAGGACATCGGGTGGCTGGTCACACCGGTAAAGCGGAGTTCGGCGCTGGCGGCGTTGAAGTTTTCATACACCACTTCGCCCAATTCGCAGCAGTCGATGGTCCAGGCAAAGTCGACGTCGAAACGCGCCAGATCCAGCGCTTTGGCACCGTTCAGGCCAATCTCTTCGTCCGGTACAAATGCCACCACGATATCGCCGTGTTGGTCCTCTGCGGTAAGGTTTTCCAACACCGTCATCACTACCGTGACAGCCGCTTTGTTATCCGCCCCCAACACGCTGGTGCCGTCGCTGAAAATAATCTCTTCCCCCGGATAGGCTTTGATTTCCGGGTGTTCAGCGGTGCGTAGCCAGATATCTTGCTGCGCGTTCAGGCACAAATCCTCACCGGTAAAACGCAAGATTTGTGGATGGATATCCGGCGATAAACCGACGTCAACGGTATCGATATGGGTGATGAACCCGATACGTGGCGCGCCGGGTACGTTGCCTTTTTTCACTGCGGTGACGGTGGCATGTTCGTCAATAACCACATTATCCAGGCCAAGTTGGCGTAGTTCCTCTGCCAACATTTCTGCCATGGCGAACTGGCCAGGAGTGCTGGGTAAAGTACTTACCGCTGGGTTACTCTGGCTGGTGACGGCCAGGTAGCGGAAGAAACGTTGGGTTAACTGCGTGGCGAGCGGTGAAGACATTGTGTTGTATATGAACGCATCCCGTTTGCAAGGCTCCCATGGCTAGGATCACCAGAGCAATCTTTCAGAATTCACCCTTTTGTTAGAGTTTATTTTTGCCAACTACTGCCTTTACCGAGGCTAGCGTTGACCTCATTGTTATCGTTCGATGTTGTTTGCTGACAATGTAAATTTAATGTTATTTATTAAGCGCTTTAGTACAAGCTTTATTTTTCAGTGGTAGGCTCACCAACAGGAAGATAGTGATGATAATTAAAATTACAAAGCTTGCGCTGACCGTAGCAGCGCTCTCAATAAGCTCTGGGGTAGCAGCAAAAACGTTAGTCTATTGTTCAGAAGGTTCACCAGAAAACTTTAACCCGCAGCTCTACACCTCCGGGACCAGCGTAGATGCCAGCGCGGTGCCGATATATAACCGACTGGTGGATTTCAAAGTCGGTACCACCGAACTACAGCCTAGCCTGGCAGAAAGCTGGGACGTCAGTGAAGACGGTAAGGTGTACACCTTCCATCTGCGCCAAGGGGTGAAGTTCCAGAGCAACAAATATTTCAAGCCGACGCGCGATTTTAACGCCGATGATGTGATCTTCTCGTTTATGCGCCAGAAAGATCCAAACCATCCCTATCACAACGTTTCCAACGGCAACTACTCCAACTTCGAGAGCCTGGAGTTTGGCAAGTTAATTACCGCCATCGACAAGGTTGATGACCATACCGTGCGTTTCACTCTGGCCCATCCGGAAGCACCGTTTGTTGCCGATTTAGGCTGGTATTTCGCCTCAATTCTCTCGGCGGAATACGCCAATAGCATGTTGAAAGCGGGCACACCAGAGCGTGTGGATATGGAGCCGATTGGCACCGGGCCGTTTGAACTGAAGCAGTATCAGAAAGACTCCCGCATCCTGTTTAGCGCCTTCCCTGATTACTGGCAGGGCAAAGCGAAAATCGACCGTCTGGTGTTCTCCATCACGCCGGACGCGTCGATCCGCTACGCCAAGCTGGAAAAAAATGAATGCCAGGTGATGCCGTTCCCTAACCCGGCAGATCTGCCACGCATGCGGGAAAATAAAGACATCAACCTGATGCAAAAAGCGGGTTTGAACACCGGCTTCCTGGCGTTTAACACCCAGAAGGCACCGCTGGATAACGTGATAGTCCGTCAGGCGTTGGCGCTGGCCATCAATAAACCAGCGATCATCGAGGCAGTTTTCCACGGCACCGGCACAGCGGCGAAAAATATACTGCCACCGGGCGTGTGGAGTGCCGATGCGGATTTGAAAGATTACGATTACGATCCGGAGAAAGCCAAAGCGCTGTTGAAAGAAGCCGGCTTCGCCAACGGCATGACCATCGATCTGTGGGCAATGCCGGTTCAGCGTCCGTATAACCCGAACGCCAAGCGCATGGCCGAGATGATCCAGGCCGACTGGGCGAAAGTGGGCGTAACGGCCAAAGTAGTCACTTTCGAGTGGGGCGAGTACCTGACGCGGGTGAAAAACGGCGAGCATCAGGCCGCACTGATGGGCTGGACCACGGCAACCGGCGACCCGGATAACTTCTTTGGCCCGTTGTATAGCTGCACGTCAGCCAACGGCGGTTCTAACTCGTCGAAGTGGTGCTATCAGCCGTTTGATAAGTTGATCCTGGAAGCTCGCGCCGAAAGTAACCACGAAAAACGTGTAGCGCTGTACAAAGAAGCCCAGCAGATGATGCACGATCAGATGCCTGCGGTGATGATTGCCCACTCGACGATTTTTGAGCCGGTGCGCAAAGAGGTCACCGGATACGAAATCGACCCGTTCGGCAAACACATTTTCTATCAGGTCGATGTGAAGTAAACGCTGACGCTTGTAAAGATGACTCAGGGCTTCAAACCGAAAGGAATGAAGCCTTTTTGTTCCGCTGCCTGCATGACTAGATCGATCCTAATTATGTACGCAGCCCATGGCAAGAGTCCGCCGAACTGCTCTACAGCGGTAAGGCAGCCATGATGATCATGGGGGACTGGGCTAAAGACGAACGGATGCAGATGGGCGCCGTGCCGGGGAAAGATTTTCTGTGCGTCGCGACACCTGACAGTGAAGGCTATTTTATCTACGGCATCGACAGCTTTGCCATTTTGCAGCAGAACGGCAACGCCACAGCCATTGAGGCACAGTGCCACTTGGCGAATGTGCTTATGGATCCCGATTTCCAACGTCGTTTTAATCAGATCAAAGGGTCAATTCCGGCACGTACCGATATCGACATGAGCACCTTTGATGTTTGCGCACAAAAAGCTGCCAAGCTGTTCAAGAGTGCAGGAGCCGCCGACCGTTTACTACCGAGCATGGCACACTCAATGGCGGTGGATGTACAGACGAAAGAGGTGTTTTTCCGCGTGCTGAATGACTTTTTCACCTATCCCGATATGTCTGCCAAGTAGGCGGTAGCTCAGTTAAACACTGCGTTGATTGCAGTGAAGGGGTTATAACCTTCGGGCCGTTGCCCTTGAGTACTTAACCCCAGATTTAGCGTAGCAGATCGATGTTTTCGTCAATGCGATGTTGAATAGTGCGCAGGGTATCTTGCGTGATCGCACTTGGGAACATGTTGCGAGCTATAGTCGTAAACTGGCTGGCCACATCACACATTCGATCAATGATGCTGCCAGCCGTATCCATTGGGACTTCTGCTTCATCCGCCAGGGCTAGCAGACCTTCTCGGTATATCGCCAAAGCCTCGCCCATCACGTCCATCTGATGGTATCCGCCCGGCCCCTCACAAAAAGTCACATCGTAGGCCGGTGCTAACGTCCATTCACCGATCGATGACATGATGTAGGAAAAATTCTTGGGGTGGTCGTCTCGGTTGTTGAACACAATATTGAAGACTACACGCTCAAACGCGAGCGCCTTCTGCCGCATATCATTGGTACATAACTGAGTGGCACGCAAGAAATTTACGTAGTCCAAAGTTCCAGCAGTTTGGTAATCGGCTCCGGTAAACGCGGCAAGACTTTGCATGGGCACGCGTAGGCCGTCTTGGCGATCAAAGCGTTTGATCGCAAAGGCCGCTAACCCATCAGGCAGGGTGAAATGCTGAGTATCGGGGGTTTGGATACCGCACGTGCGCAAGCATTCGGCATAGACCATTTCGATGGCGCACACTTCGGGATGCTCTTGTTTGGCCGGAAACTTGATCAGCCAGGCTTCAAATCCTGGTATGGAAGCGGTGGTAAATGTTCCGTTTTGAGGATCGCGATAAACCAGGGCCTTTGGCCTGGCACCTTGCGGAGAACCGCCCACCAACAGCAATTGCTGCAGGAACTCCCCTCCCTCACCATTGAGCACTTCCTGTACTTCTGCGGCCAGCCGCTCAACGGCAAGATGCACTTCAGGCACTAGTCCCTCGAGTGCCACAGGCTCGAACGACATTGCCCCCATGGCATTATTGCCAATGTAGGCCAAGCGTTCTAATGGGCCAATACGTGCTGGATTGAGGCCGCGGCGCTTGAACAAACGATCCATCAGCAACATGCCCCAACCGTCTGGCAACGAGTCGTAGACAGGCCCAGGTAGCCCCCATTGATGGGGTGGGAAATCCCTGCGTAACTTGCCCCCCGCCAAAGGAAGTCTGAAGGAGGACAACTCTAATCCTCTATTCTTCGCCTCGTCGCTGAACTCAAACGCAATCAGCGGACGACCGGTAATCGCTGTCGTAGAAACCAGTGTGCCCCACCGCCAATGCTCACCCCAGCCATCATAATAGACATCAACCTGTTCAAGCATGAGTGAGTTTCCTCTTGGTGCGTTGACGCTTGGCACTGCTTTCATAGCGCAGAATGTCCTCCAAGCTATCCAGCTTAGGCAAGAAGAGCGCTTCCAGCTCCTTACTTCGTCCCAGCACCATGGCTACCCGGATCACGTTCTCGAAGCCCACGCTGCGCCCAGCCTCCAAATTGGACACCGTATTGACCCCAATGCCAGCGCGTGCGGCCACATCAGCTTGCGTCATCTGCAAAGCTAACCGTTCTGTACGTAGGCGCTCACACAGAAGTTTGACTATCTCACTCGGCTTACTGAGGCTTAAGTCCAACATGTTTGTCCCCCCTTAGTTAAAGCTACCTAACACACTAAATTATAGAGTTAGCCGTTACAGCCAACAAGGCCTATAACTACAAAATATTGTGTCTTATACTGATTATATTGACTTAACACACAATAAAATGGATTTATATTCCTAAATCACTCGAGAAATAAAGGGCCACCACCAGGTAGCCCGAGGGAGAGTTTCAAGCGCCGTTTCGGTCACATTGATTTCAGATGCCATCTTCCAGATCTCCCGAAGTGATTGCTGGAGCCGCAGCCTTTTTCTGCTGGTTAAAGTATTCGTAGACCGCAAACGCCACGCCCAGCACGGCTACCGGCAGCAGATTTTGTACCGGAATAAAGGTGACGAACAAAAAGCCGACGATAAAGAACGGAATAAACGACGTCTTCATCATAACCTTGAGCAACAGGCCAAAACCAACGGCGGAGTAGAAGGGATCGGCCAATGGCTGGGTACCAGCGTTGAAATGAGTTGATTGTCAGCTATAGTGCTAGCAAATCATCAGGAGCCGCCATGCACATAAGACCTTACCAAGAGGCCGATCGCCCTTTCCTGCGCAGCCTGTATCTGGCCGCTCGCCAAGCCGCCTTTACCTGGCGTGACACGCAAAATTATCGGCTGGAAGATTTTGATCGCTCAACGATTGGTGAAGAGATCTGGGTAGTCGAGCAGGACGGCAAGCTGCTCGGCTTTGTCTCGATATATCGCGCCGATAATTTTATTCATAACCTGTATGTCGACCCCCTGTTGCCGCCACAGGGCGTGGGCAGCGCGCTGTTGCATGCCGCAGAACGGACGTTTACCTCAACCGGCTCGCTCAAGTGCCTGGTGAAAAACGACAAGGCGCTGACGTTCTATCACAAGCACGGCTGGCAGATCGCCTCCACTGGCTGTGACGGCGGTGAAGAGTATTACCTGATGTATTCACCGAAAAGATAGCGTTGTCCTTAAGCTTGCGGTCTTAACACAATAGAACAAGCGTATCTGTCCGCCGGATGGATAGACACCGTCGTTTCGAACGTTTCACCATGACGGTCAACGTAACGACGAACAATTCTCAGCGCGGGTGAGCCGGGTTCAACACCAAGCACTTTGGCAATTTTCGGCGATACGCCAACGGCGGTGATGGTCTGACGAACCTCTTCACTCTTGACCCCATAATGCTTTTCAATCAGCTCACTGATCAATGCATAGGGATCGCTGCGCACCAGGCGACGTATTTTGTCATAAGTCAGGCGGGTATAGCTGTCTGTCCAGCAGATGGGCGCGTCTTTCTTTGCGCCGTCTTCACGGATACTGGCGATATGTAACCAGCGCGAACCCGGCGAACCGCCGATCACTTGAGATAGCGCCTCATCAGCCACCACCTCATCAATCTTTTTAACCACCCGAAGGTTGTTGTTGGCCAGGAAAAGCAAATCTTCCAGGCTGGCCAGCGGGTGATTCATCGCGCTGTCTGACTTTTTTTCCACTATCAGTGTGCCAATCCCCTTGCGCCTGACGATCAATCCCTGCTCGGTGATATCACGCAAAGCTTCACGGATGGTATGTCGGCTAACATCAAACTGTTCACACAGCTCCATTTCAGGTGGCAAAAACGTGCCAACCGGGTACTTACCCGAGGCAATGCTTTGCACCAGCTCACGAGCAATACGTTTATAAAGAGATTCTTTCATAGCGGTCTGGCCGTTACTCCCGAAAAAACTTTCAGATCAACCTCACAAAGCTGTAGCAAGACAGCTTTGCTCAAATGTCCGTACATTATATATTGTCCGGACATATTAAATGTACGGACATTTAAAGTAACCTGAACAGCAAGAGTCCTCGTTTCCTCGCTCCTCACGAGCTGCTGTTTAGCCACCTGTCCTATATGACATATGAAATAAATCTTACCACCATTCTTACACTCAGGGAGGCAATATGGCTTCTAATGTTCTTGATTCTATTCTGTTCCGTGACGCTTTTGGTACCCCGGAAATGCGTGCCATTTTTGATGATCGCGAGTTGGTGCGCAAGTATGTCGAAGTGGAGGTCGCTCTGGCCAAAGCCGAAGCTCGCTGTGGGGTGATCCCAGCAGAAGCCGCAGAGGAAATTGCGGCCAGCTGCAGTGCAGACACGCTGGATTTTGACCTACTGCGTCATGAAACCGAAATCGTTGGCTATCCCATTTTGCCGTTGGTGCATCAGATATCGAAGCAGGCTGGCAGCTCAGGGGGATACGTTCACTGGGGTGCAACGACACAAGATATTATGGATACCGCTGTCGTCCTGCAAATCCGCGATGCATTCGAACTTATCGAAACCGATATCAACGAACTACGCCGCATTCTGGCTGACATGGCACAGCGCTACCGAACCACCCCAATGGCCGGACGCACCCATTTGCAGCAAGCCTTGCCGATCACCTTCGGCTATAAGGCGGCAATCTGGCTCAATATGTTTGATCGGCACGCCGAACGCCTGGCGCAAGCCCGCCCGCGCGTCCTGGTAGGCCAATTCGCCGGAGCCGCCGGGACGTTGGCATCGCTGGGGGATAAGGGGCTGGCTGTGCAGCAGGCGATGATGGAAGAGCTGAAGCTGGGCACTCCTGCCTCCACCTGGCATGTCGCACGCGACGGTTTTGCCGAAGCCGTTAACCTGTTGGGTCTGATCACCGGATCGTTAGGCAAAATCGCCTATGACGTCATGCTGATGGCCTCAAACGAATTCGGCGAACTCTATGAGCCCTTCGTCAAAGGCCGTGGTGCCAGCAGTACCATGCCGCAAAAACGCAATCCTATTTCTAGTGAGCTTATGCTGGCCTGCGCTAAAGGAGTCCGTCAACAGGCTGGGTTGATGTTGGATGCGATGGTCCAGGACCTGGAGCGCGCCACCGGGCCCTGGCATGCCGAATGGATAGCCATCCCAGAAAGCTTCATTCTCAGCGCCGGTGCACTGAAGCAGGCAAGATTTATGCTCGGTGGGCTGATTGTGGATGAAGCTGCCATGGCAAAAAACCTGGACATGACGAATGGGTTGATCGTAGCCGAAGCCGTGATGATGGGGCTTGCACCTTATATTGGCCGCCAGGATGCCCATGATGTGGTGTATGACGCCTGCCGCATTGTCAATGAACAGGGAGGACGCCTCGCCGATGTGCTGAACGCGTTGCCGGCCATTGCCAGCCGTCTGCAACCAGAGCTGATTGAACAGCTTACCGACCCGACCAATTATTTGGGTATGGCACCGCAAATGGTGGATCGGGCAGTACAACATTCAGCCAAACAGGGCTAACGCATCCGCAGGAAATTCAATCCTTGTATAAGGAGATAATTATGTCAGCAGGATCACCCGACAGAAAGAAAAAAGCTATCGCCACCCTGATCCCCCTGCTTTTAGGCTTGGCGATCTGGTTTTACCCGGTACCCGAGGGATTAACACCACAGGCTTGGCAAATGTTCGCCATCTTTGCAGCAACTATTGCGGCAATTCTGACTCAACCACTGCCCTCCGGGGCAGTCATGCTGGTCGCGCTTTGCGTAGCCATTTTTACCGGAACCCTGACGGAGGCTAAAGCCTTATCCGGCTTTGCCAGTGGGACAGTATGGCTGATTTTCTGTGCTTATATCCTGTCACTGGGGTTCGTTACCTCCGGCTTGGGCAAGCGTATCGCCTATAAAATGCTGTCACTATTTGGTGGCAGCAGCCTGGGGATTGCCTACTCGCTAGGGGTATCCGATCTGATTATGGCTCCGGCCATGCCTTCGGTAACCGCCAGATCGGGAGGCATCATCTTTCCCATCGTACGCTCTATCAATGAAGTCTTAGGTTCGGCACCAGGTAAGAGCGGTAAAAAGATCGGCGACTTTCTGACTATGGTGTGCTTCCAGTTCACCCCCATTACCGGTGCCATATTTCTGACGGGTATGGCGGCGAACCCACTGGTGGGCAGTCTGGCAAAAGATTCGTTGGGGGTAGAGATAACCTGGGGTGGCTGGTTCGTGGCCGCGGTCGTACCCGCCATGGTGTGCTTTTTCCTGATGCCACTGCTGGTCTATAAGATCTTGAACCCGGAACTTAAAAAGACCCCGGAAGCGAAAGACATGGGACGCCGTGCTCTCAATGAGCTGGGTGCGATGTCAGGCGTTGAAAAAAAGGTCGCGCTGGGTTTTATCTTGGCACTGCTGGGCTGGGGCACCAGCCTGCTGACAGGATTATCGGCCACTACGGTAGGGCTGGGGCTGGCCGCCTATCTGTTTGCTACCCATGCCGTGAGTTGGAAAGACCTGCTTAAAGATCAGGCCGCGTGGGATACGGTGATCTGGTTCAGCGTCATCATCAGCCTGGCTGGCGGGCTATCCAGCCTCGGTTTTATCAGTTGGATGACCACCAAGCTCGAAACCACTATTAGCGGTTTTGGCGCAATGCAAACGTTTGTCATTCTGGGGATACTGTATATCTATGTGCATTATCTGTTTGCCACGGCCTCCGGCCATGTCGCTGCACTGTATGCACCGTTCGCAGCTACCGCCATCGCTGCTGGCGCGCCGCCGATGATGGTTGCCATCTGTTTTGGTATTTTCAGCAATCTGATGTGGGGAAATACCGAATATGGCGGCGGCCCTGGCCCCATTTACTTCGCTCAGGGATATTTTGAACGGCCACGTTTCTACAAAATCAATTTTTGCGTGGTGACGTTCAACGTCATTCTGATCTTCGTTGTCGGCCTCGCCTGGTGGAAATTGCTAGGGTACTATTGATCGCTATTACCGAATCAGGCGTCATGGAGATAGCGCCTGGTTCATTCAGGGTATTCACTACCCATAACCAACCAAGGAATAGCCATCGTGGATCCGGCTGGCGTCAATACAGGGATAGACACCTACCGCGCACAAACAAAGCGCTACGTACATCTGCTTTTTGCCCTTCAGGCGATAGGTGCATCCTCGCCTGCGATTATCATCTCACTGGGCGGATTGGTGGGTGAGACATTAAGCAGTAATAAAGCCTTATCCACGCTACCGGTCAGTCTCTTCAACATTGGCCTGGCCTTGTCGGTGTTACCTGTAGGGGCCTTGATAGCCCGCTTTGGGCGTGTTAACGCCTATACCCTTGGTGCGCTCAGTGCGTTCATCGGGGGGATAATAGCTGCATGGGGCGTCATAAACGGCTCCTTCATCCTGTTCTGTCTGGGCTGCCTGATGGCCGGGGGTTACGCGGCGTGCGTGCAAAGCTACCGTTTTGCGGTAACGGATTATGTCGCCAAACCTGAGCAACCCGTGGCGATCTCCCGGGTTATGCTCGGCGGACTGTTGGCAGCGGTAATTGGCCCACAGCTGGTGATCTGGACGCAAAACCTGTTGCCAGTTCCCCTGTCGGCCAGTTTCCTCGGGCAGTCTCTGCTGGCGTTGATTGCGTTGCTGCTTTTATGGCAAATGCGGCGCATGACCGCTCGCTTAGTGGCTCAACAAAACCCGCTTTCCGACCCCGTTCAAACAGCATCAACAGATAAAATCCGCTCTCTGGGGGAAATCGCCGGTTCATTGCGCTTTATCACCACCGCAGTGGCAGCCCTGGTCTCTTATGGGCTGATGACCTTTATGATGACCGCAACGCCGCTGGCGATGATCCATCACGGCCACAGCCTGTCCACCGCCACATTAGGTATCCAATGGCATATTCTGGCCATGTACGCGCCGGCGTTTATTACTGGCAGGCTGATATCGCGTTTTGGGCCACGTAACGTCTGCGCCAGCGGGCTATTGCTGACGGCCTGTGCCGCGGCGGTTTCCATGATAGGCACCGAGGTCATCTGGTTCTGGGGCGGATTAATCCTGCTGGGCGTCGGCTGGAACTTTGGTTTTGTCAGCGCGACCGTCATGCTGAGCGCTTGTTACACGCATCAAGAACGGCTGAAGGTGCAATCACTGAATGACTCTTTTGTGTTCGGCACCACGGCATTAGCCTCTCTGTTATCTGGGCAGATGATGCATATTCTCGGCTGGTTCTGGCTGAATATGCTGGTGTTTATCCCAGTCGTCATTGCGTTGGGATTGTTGTTTATCCAGGGTATGGCGGAAAAAAAAGCTGCTGGATAAACCTGCACTGGCGTATGGAAGGGTCAACGGCAATATTTCAGCGTACGCCACCAAAACAGCAATGCCACCAGGCTTACCGAACCACCCAACCAGCATACGCCGTGCCAGCCTGCCCACGCATAAATATGGCTACCGGCAAACGCCCCCAGCCCACTGCCAACGGCATAAAACAGCATGTAGCACCCGACCAGGCGACTGTGGGACTGCGGGTGTGCAGTGAAAATCATGCTCTGGTTGAGGACATGGATCGCCTGCCCGGCAAGATCCAGCAGGATGATACCGCCAATCAGGTACGCCATTCCTCGCTCCATCAACCCAAGCGGCAGCCAAGCGATCATCAGCAACAACAGGCACACTCCGCTAGCTGTCTGCCCCCAGCCTTGGTCAGCTAGATGCCCAGCTCTCATCGCCGCCAGCGCTCCGACTGCCCCTACCAGCCCAAATGCACCAATGGTCGAATGAGAAAAAAGAAATGGGGGTTGGCTCAAAGGGAGAACCAGCGTGCTCCAGAAGATGCTGAATGCCGCGAACATCAACAACGCCAACATACCGCGTATCTGCAAAATCCGGTCATGGCGCAACAGGCTCAGCATTGAGCTCAGCAGTTGCCAATAGCTTAACTTCAACTCGTAAGCAGGCTGCTTTGGTAATAAACGAGCCAGAACAGGAAGTAATATCAGGGTAAGAGCCGCTGAGAAAATGTAGACGGTTCGCCAACCGCCGATATCCGCCAGTAACCCAGAAAGGGTGCGCGCCAACAGTAAACCCATCACCACTCCGCCCTGAGCAGCCCCCACCACGCGTCCACGTTCCTGCGGGGAGGCCAACGTCGCGGCAAAGGCGATCAATCCCTGCGTTATCGCGGTTCCCAGCAGCCCCACCAGCAGCATAGCCGCCAGTAACGCCAAACTGCTACTAGACACCACAACCATCAGCAACGCGGCAATCAACAGTATTTGCTGCACCGCCAGCAGACGATGGCGATCCAGCAAATCCCCCAAAGGAACCACCAATAACAGCGCACAGGCGCAGCCGATCTGGGTCGCTGCAATCACCATCCCTACTCTTGCCAGGCTGATATTAAAATCCTCCACAATGGCATCAAGCAGCGGTTGCGCGTAATAAACATTGGCCACGCTGAAGGCGCAGGCTGTAGCCAACAGCAGCACCAGTGACGTAGGCAAAAGCTCGACAGACTGTGAGCGGAAGGTTTCCAGCGGTTTATCACTCATCAAGCGCCTCGTCAAAGTGGTTTCATTATTAAACTCAATGCACTTTAGTGAAAGAGGTTTTATAATGCAACCAGAATAATTCGGGAGCCGCAGCATGAAACGTAAAAGCCTTGAGGATGCTCAATGCCCGGTAGCACGAACCTTGGATGTGCTGGGTGATTGGTGGTCACTGCTGATCATCCGCGACGCCTTTGACGGCATCAGCCGGTTTAGTGAGTTTCAAAAGAATCTGGGGATGGCAAAGAATATTCTTTCCACTCGGCTACGCACGCTGGTCGCCCAGGGGATTTTGCAAGTTAGCCCTGCCGCCGATGGCAGCGCCTATCAGGAGTATTTGCTGACCGATAAAGGCCGAGATATCTTCCCGATTATCGTCGCGCTGCGCCAATGGGGAGAAGACCATCTTTTTGCGGCAGGAGAGGACTACTCACGCCTGGTGGAAAACGACAGCGGCCAGCCAATACCTCGCATGACACCAATCGGTCATGCCGGGCAAGCACTCAACTTAGGCAATACCCGAGTCGTAAAAGTGGATGAGGTATAAAAATGTTGAAAGTCATTGCCGAAGATTTTATCAAGGCTGAAGCAATAGAAACGGTGTTACCGCTTTATCAAGAGCTGGTTGAAGCCACCAAGCAGGAACCCCGCTGCATCGCCTATGATCTGTATGTCGACCAAAAGGACGCCGGGCACTTTATCTTTATCGAAGAGTGGCCCGATCGCGCGGCGTTGGATGCTCACTGCGCGAGCGAACACTTTAAACGCCTGGTGCCGTTGATCGATCAACATAAACGTAAGGATGCCAGCTATATATTGATGGATAATTTTCCTGAGTAAGCATAGATAAGTAGCAAAGCAATAACCTGAACGGCCTGAGTCGATTTGAATACCGAACTCAGGCCAGATTAACCGCTTGATGCAGATAAACCAAATTCATAGACTCAGTTAAAAATTATTGAGCCAATACAGATAGTGAATTTTTAGTGGTTCCCAATGTGACTATAGCCTCATTACCAGAAACGTATAACGAATAGTCCTTATTAGAGGATACCGGCTTAATACCTTTATCTATCATCCCTGCAAGTCTATCCATATTGGCTTGCTCATCAACGTAACCATGCAGCGTTTGCGTTAATCCCTTATTAATCAACTGGAAAGATGCAATAAACTCAGAGGCCGGGCTAAGAAAATGGCCAATCAGCGGCTTGTTTTCCATGATTAACTTGGTTCTTTCGTTAATATTCACTTGCCCAGTAGTGCCGATAGTCTCTATGTTTGGGTAGCTCAGCATTTCTCTGGCAATCATGTTAAAAACAAAGTCTTCATATTCACGCTGTGACTTTATGGCGCTACTTAGCTGAGCACTGAATGCAAAAACGGTGATTAGCGGGACGAGCGATAGATATTTTAATTTAGGAGAAAAATACATAATCGGAATGGCAATAATAACCAGTAGCACCGAAAATGAAACCAGGGTCCTTGGGAATACAGGAGCATCTTGCAGAAGGATTGTTGGCCCCATTAGAGACACCAAGAAAATAAAGCATGATAGCAAAGCGTATATCATGAATGAAATTATTCTCTTGGTATGTGCATAGTTGCTGACCATCATGAATACCAAAGCAACCACTACAGGCACCAGGAAATAGATATAAACAGGGCCGTAAAAATACGACAAAACCAGCTCTTTTAATCCCTTTATCGTGCTTAACAGTTTTTCAGCACCCTCAGCATTCGGCAAAATAATGTCCGAACGAGAGTTGTTTCTTACAGCAAAAAACAGCATGTACACAAGATAAAAACAAACAAATGTCACTGCCTTGTTTATTATTAATTTTATGGAATGAGCTATTGTAGATTCACTTTTAACTGCAATAATCATCATATCAATGGCAAGCAGGCCGATAAAAATATTCATGCATGGTTGATAGAGGGTTAGCGATAACACGCCCGCTATTATTTTTATTGAGCCTTCACGAATTATGCTGTCGTTCCTATAGGTATAGGCTAACACGGCAAGAAACAAGGCAATTACCATACCCAAAGAGTCGTATCTATAAGCAATATTTTGTAATAGATAAGGATTGAATATCAAAAGTGCCGCAACAAGTTTGGCATGCGGAACATCCATTTTAACCAAATGTTTGAAAAGCAAGAAGGAAGCGGCACCTATAAACAGACAAGATGCAATCATTGTATAGGGAAACAGGTCAAGATTGTAGCGCCCACTCGCCGATAGGATTTTCATCAGAATATCCGCAATTGGCCGCCCTAATCCACGCCATCCATATTGCCCTGTAATCGCTCGATCTAGGTCATCCCTGTAAAACACCCCAGCTTGAATAAGAGGATATATAAACAGCAGAGCCAAGCCTGAATACAAGGCCAATGTTTTTTTATCGTCTTTGCAGATCATCTGATTTTCCATCTCACTTTTTAACTATGTAACGCGGCCTGCGTTTTGTTTCTATGTAAATCCGTCCAACATATTCACCTAGCACACCTATTCCAATTAGCTGCACACCTCCAAGGAAGAGGATGGAAACTATAATAGAGGAATAGCCCGGTACCGGATTGCCCCAAATTAATTTATCCAGAATCATCCATGCGCCATAAGTAAAGGATAAAGTGGCAACGAAAAAACCGATATATGCCCATACCCGTAGCGGAAAGGTCGAAAAACTGGTGATACCTTCTATCGCCAGATTCCACAGTTTCCAGCCATTGAATTTACTTGAGCCAGCAACTCGTTGGGCTCTTGAATACTCAACGATGTCAACCTTTCCACCCACCCAGCTTAATATCCCTTTCATAAACAGGTTTCTTTCGGGAAGTAATTTGATGTTATCCACGACTTCTCGAGACATAAGCCTAAAATCGCCAACATTTTCTTCTATGGCCGGTTTGCTTATTTTGTTGTGAATGCGATAAAACCACTCTGCAGTTTTACGCTTCATTCTTCCATCACTCTGTCTATCTATACGTTTAGCTAAAACAACTTCCGCACCATTTTCCCATTTATTTAACAATAACGGGATAACATCTATTGGATCCTGGAGATCTACGTCGATAGGAATGATGACATCACCCGAAGATGCCTCCAAACCAGCAAATAAGGCAGGCTCTTTGCCAAAATTACGCGTGAAATTTATAACTTTTATTTTCTCATCAGCTAGCGACAAGGCTGATATTATGTTCTCTGTTTTATCATAACTACCATCGTTTACAAACACAATTTCTATATCTTTTTCTGCAAACTCTTTATATTCACGAACGGATTTATAGAAGAGAGGGATTGCTTCTTCTTCATTAAATACAGGAACTACCAACGATATTTTCATTTATCATCCTTGAATACAACTAGTTTAGAATAAATGAAGCCACATATGAGGCTTACTGCAGAAAAGGTAATCAGTGTGACTATTGGGTTAGCCTTTACTTCGTCAGCGATCCAACCTACGCAAAATGCCATGCCCCCCATAAACAGCACATACGCCATGTAGCGGACAGTAGTCGCTTCTTTTTTAAAGGTCCACCTGGCGTTTGCAAAGAACGAGAAGGTCACCGCGATGCAAAAGGCAACAACGTTGGATATTGATTGGGAAAAACCACTAAAAAACATGAGCGCAAACACAGCCCAATGAACAAAGGTGTTCAGCACACCTACAGATGCATAACGTAAAAAAATATTCAATGCGAAAAAATTCTTAAAAGTTAGTTTGCCGTATTCTGCCACCACATCATGCCGATGGCAAAACTTTCGAGGCTAACACAATGAATGCTCACTGAAAAAGAAAAATCCCCTGTAAAACAGAGGATTTTCATTCTATTCACGCTATCGAGTGAGGCTGATATTAACTTATCATTCCCACTCAATCGTCGCCGGTGGCTTCCCGCTGATATCATAAACCACACGGGAAATCCCGTTGACTTCGTTGATGATACGGTTGGAAACACGGCCAAGGAAATCGTACGGCAGGTGTGCCCAATGCGCGGTCATAAAGTCGATGGTTTCTACCGCACGCAGAGAGACAACCCAATCGTATTTACGGCCATCGCCCATCACACCAACGGAACGCACCGGCAGGAATACGGTGAATGCCTGGCTGACCTTGTTGTACAGATCGGCTTTGTGCAGCTCTTCGATGAAGATCGCATCGGCACGGCGCAGCAGATCGCAGTATTCTTTCTTCACTTCGCCCAATACGCGCACGCCCAGACCTGGCCCTGGGAACGGGTGGCGGTACAGCATGTCGTACGGCAGGCCCAGCTCCAGACCAATCTTGCGCACTTCGTCTTTGAACAGCTCTTTCAGCGGTTCCACCAGGCCCAGCTTCATCTCTTTCGGCAGGCCACCGACGTTGTGGTGCGATTTGATCACGTGCGCTTTGCCGGTAGCGGAAGCAGCGGATTCGATCACATCCGGGTAGATGGTGCCCTGAGCCAGCCACTTCACGGCGCTCTGCTTGCAGGCTTCTTCGTCGAATACTTCGACAAAGACGCGGCCAATGATCTTACGCTTGGCTTCTGGCTCATCCACACCCGCCAGCGCGCTCAGGAAACGGTTCTCTGCCGCCACGTGCACGATGTTAAGACCGAAGTGGTCACCGAACATTTCCAACACTTGGTCAGCTTCGTTCAGGCGCAGCAGGCCGTTATCTACGAATACGCAGGTCAGGCGCTTGCCAATGGCACGGTGCAGCAGCATGGCGGTAACGGATGAATCCACGCCGCCGGACAGGCCGAGGATCACGTGATCTTCGCCGACCTGCTCACGAATACGCGCAACGGCATCTTCGATGATGGTGGCAGGCGTCCACAGTGCTTCACAACCACAGATATCCAGTACGAAACGCTCCAGGATACGCTGGCCTTGGCGGGTATGGGTGACTTCCGGGTGGAACTGTACGCCGTAGAAGCGTTTTTCCTCGTTGGCCATAATGGCAAACGGGCAGGTATCGGTGCTGGCAACGGTGACGAAATCTGACGGGATAGCGGTAACTTTATCGCCGTGGCTCATCCATACGTCTAATACCGGTTTGCCTGCCGGGCTGATCGCATCTTCGATATCGCGGATCAGGGCGCTTGATTGGGTGATTTCCACCTGCGCATAACCGAACTCACGCTCGGTTGACCCCTGTACATGGCCGCCCAGTTGCATCGCCATGGTCTGCATGCCATAGCACACGCCCAATACCGGTACGCCGGCGGTGAAGACATATTCTGGCGCACGCGGGCTGTTCAGTTCGGTGGTGCTTTCCGGGCCACCGGAGAGAATGATGCCGCTTGGATTGAACTCGCGGATCTGCTCTTCGCTGACGTCCCAGGCCCACAGCTCACAGTAAACGCCAATCTCACGCACGCGGCGAGCAACCAACTGGGTGTATTGTGAACCGAAATCCAGGATCAGGATGCGATGCTTATGAATATTTTTTGTCATGTGAGGCAAATTCCAGCAACAGAGAAAAAAAGCAAAAAGGGTATTTGGGATGAGAGGTTGCCCCCCTCATCCCTGCCCCTCTCCCGCAGGAGAGAGGTTAAAGCATTAGCCCATGCGGTAGTTTGGTGATTCTTTGGTGATGGTCACGTCATGCACATGGCTTTCTTGAATACCGGCACCGCTGATGCGCACAAACTCGGCTTTGGTACGCAGTTCGTCGATGGTCGCACAGCCGGTCAGGCCCATGCAGGAACGCAGACCGCCCATCTGCTGATGTACGATCGCCTTCAGCATGCCTTTGTAGGCCACACGGCCTTCGATACCTTCCGGCACCAGTTTATCAGCGGCGTTATCGGTCTGGAAGTAACGGTCGGAGGAACCTTTGGACATTGCGCCCAGAGAACCCATCCCACGGTAAGATTTGAACGAACGGCCCTGATACAGCTCGATTTCGCCCGGAGATTCTTCCGTACCCGCCAGCATTGAGCCAACCATCACACAGGACGCACCGGCAGCAATCGCTTTGGCGATATCGCCAGAGAAGCGGATACCACCGTCAGCAATAACTGGGATACCCGTTCCTTCGAGTGCTTCGACCGCATCGGCGATAGCGGTGATCTGCGGAACACCCACGCCGGTTACGATACGAGTTGTACAGATAGAGCCAGGACCGATACCGACTTTCACCGCGCTCACGCCGGCTTCCATCAGGGCTTTGGCACCAGCCCCAGTTGCGACGTTGCCGCCAAGGATTTGCAGGTCTGGGTATTTGGCACGGGTTTCACGGATGCGCTGTAACACGCCTTCGGAATGGCCGTGTGAAGAGTCGATGAGCAGTACGTCAACACCGGCAGCGACCAGCGCATCAACACGCTCTTCGTTACCGGCACCAGCACCCACCGCAGCGCCTACGCGCAGACGGCCATGCTCATCTTTACAGGCGTTAGGTTTACGCTCTGCTTTCTGGAAGTCTTTAACGGTGATCATGCCCAGCAGGTGGAAGCTGTCGTCCACCACCAGCGCTTTTTCAACGCGTTTTTCGTGCATTTTTTGCAGCACGACTTCACGCGCTTCGCCTTCCTTGACGGTGACCAGACGCTCTTTTGGCGTCATCACTGCGGTGACAGGCTGAGTCAGATCGGTGACGAAGCGCACGTCACGGCCGGTAATGATCCCCACCAGTTCGTTTTCTTCGGTCACAACCGGGTAACCGGCAAAGCCGTTACGCGCGGTTAACTCTTTCACTTCAGCCAGCGTGGTGGAAGGTGTGACGGACTGTGGGTCCGTGACCACGCCGCTTTCATGTTTTTTCACCCGGCGAACTTCTTCCGCCTGGCGCTCAATGGACATGTTTTTGTGAATGAAGCCCAGACCGCCTTCCTGCGCTAGCGCAATGGCCAGGTTGGATTCGGTTACGGTATCCATGGCTGCGGACAGCATAGGGATATTCAGGCGGATGGATTTGGTCAGTTGGGTGCCAAGATCTGCGGTATTAGGCAGAACTGTGGAGTGGGCTGGAACCAGGAGAACGTCATCAAACGTTAGAGCTTCTTTTACAATACGTAGCATGGGCAATATCTCACCAAGGTGGATGCGGAAAAGATAAAATATTGCCGTGGCATTATACAGAGCGTAATCGGTTGCCTCCAGCACTTTCTTACAAAAACTCTTGATTACCTTTCGCCGAGCTGTAATATCGACCAATTAAGTGCTTGTTTTGAAATTTGATCTGGGTCACATGTCACTACCTACTTCACCGTCCATTTTTACCGTAAGCCGCCTCAATCAGACGGTTCGACAGCTGCTGGAAATGGAAATGGGGCAGATTTGGCTCTCCGCCGAGATCTCCAACTTCTCCCAGCCCTCCTCCGGCCACTGGTATTTCACGCTGAAAGATGACCGTGCCCAGGTGCGTTGTGCGATGTTCCGCAACAGCAACCGCCGCACCACCTTTCGCCCGCAAAATGGCCAGCAGGTTCTGGTGCGGGCCAGCATCACCCTGTATGAACCACGCGGTGATTACCAACTGATCGCCGAAAGCATGCAGCCTGCCGGTGACGGCCTGCTGCAACAGCAATTCGAGCAGTTGAAACAGCGCCTGGCAGCCGAAGGTTTGTTTGATCAGCAGTTCAAGCAACCGCTGCCGAGCCCGGCCAAATGCGTTGGAGTGATCACCTCCGCCAGCGGCGCGGCACTGCACGATATTTTACAGGTGTTACAGCGGCGCGATCCTTCACTGCCGATCGTGATTTACCCCACGTCCGTGCAAGGGGCAGAAGCTCCGTTGCAGATCGTTCGCGCGATAGAAACCGCCAACCGCCGTGATGAGTGCGATGTGTTGATCGTCGGGCGCGGCGGTGGCTCGTTAGAAGATTTATGGAGTTTTAACGACGAACGCGTCGCGAAGGCAATTTTTGCCAGCCGTATCCCGATCGTCAGCGCCGTTGGCCATGAAACCGACGTCACCATTGCCGACTTTGTTGCCGACCTGCGGGCACCTACCCCTTCCGCTGCGGCGGAGTTGGTCAGCCGTAATCAGCTTGAGCTGTTGCGCCAATTGCAGTCACAGCAACAGCGGCTGGAAATGGCGATGGACTATTATCTGGCGCAGCGCCAGCAGCAGTTCACCCGCATCAACCACCGTTTGCAACAACAGCATCCGCACCTGAGGCTGGCGCGGCAGCAAACGCTGTTATTCAAGCTACAGCGCCGTTTGGAAGATGGGATGCAGCAGCAATTACGGCTATCTTCTCGCCGCAGTGAACGCGCGCAGCAGCGCCTGGCGCAGGTCCAGCCGATGGGCCGAATCCACCGCTTGCAGCAGCGCGTTCAGCAGCAGGAATACCGTTTGCAACAAGGGATGGAGCGGCAGCTCAATGGCTATCGCCAACGCTTTGGCGTCGCCTGTAGTCAGTTGGAGGCGGTTAGCCCGCTGGCAACCCTGGCTCGCGGCTATAGCGTAACGCAGACACCACAGGGTGAGTTACTGAAAACCACCAAGCAGGCACAGGTTGGGGAAATGCTGAAAACCCGCCTGCAGGATGGCTGGGTGGAGAGCGTAGTCAAAACCGTCACCGTGGCGAAAAAGCCGCGTAAGAAACGCGTGGTGGAATAGCCGTTAGTGGCAGAGCCGATCGACTTCTTCTTTTTTAGGCCAAACTTCATCCCGTTTGATAGCATCCCAACCCTCAGTAGAGGGTTGGGATGTGGCATCAGTCACAGCACATAGCTATCACAACAAACCCCATTCACCCATAGTTCGCGAGTCTCACCTGCTGGCAACACAATGTTCAGCGCCTGCCACGTCGGTTTGAAATGCCCTTCACAGGTGAAGGTCAGCTCGATGCGCTGATTGTCACTCACTGCCTCCCAGCGGAGCCACAGCGCATTATTCTGCTGCCAGCCATGGCTTTCCCCGTCGTCTTCAAACAGCAGGCCTGAGGACCATCCGCAGCCCTTGGTGGGGAACAGTCGCAGTTCACGGCGATCGTCTGCCGCATTGTCTACATGCCCCAACCGTTGTGACATCGGGAGCCCGGCCCCAGCGCGCACCAGCAACGGCAAGCGCTCCAGCGGTGCCTCCAGCACTATGCTCTGGCCACCGCTGTACCATTGGCCGCTATAGAAGCAGTACCAACCATCAACGTTATCCGGCAGGTAGACTTCACGCTGGCGCTGCCCCTGCTCCACCACGCTGGCCACCAGCAGGTCGCGGCCAATCAGGAAATCATCGGTCTCACCGAAGGTGCGTTCATCGTGCTCATGATCGAGGAAGGTTGGCCGCAACATCGGCTCATCGTCATGGCTTGCCTGCCACAGCAGCGTGTAGAAGTAGGGCATCAGCCGATAACGCAGGTTGATGGCATCACGGATCATCGGCGTTGCCGCCGGGTACATCCAGGGTTCATTGACGGTAGCATCATCATTCCAGGAATGGATGGTAAAGCGCGGGTGCATCACTCCGTTTTGTACCCAACGTACCAACAGTTCCGCGTCCGGTTTATCGCCGGAGAACCCCCCCACATCGTGCCCTACGTTAAACAACCCGGACAAGCTCATCCCCACCCCCATACGGGTGTTGTAGCGCAAGGTTTGCCAACTGGTGCGGTTGTCCCCACTCCAGGTTTGCACATAGCGCTGCATACCGGCGCAGCCGGAACGCGAAATCAAATAAGGCCGCAGGTTCGGCGCAAAGCGCTTCTGTGCTTCAAGCGAGGCTCGCATCATCAGCAGCGGCATCACCGGGCGAATATGCTTGATGGCGATTGGCTTGCCGAAGCCATGGCAGCGCGCTTCTCCATCCCACACTTCATACTCGTTGTTGTCATTCCAGGTGGAATCAATCCCCATTTCCAACAGTTGCTCTGTCACCCCTTGCTGCCACCAGCGAACCGCCGCTGGGTTGGTGAAGTCGAGGTGCGAACCTTCGTCATCCCAGAAGCTGGAACGTTCTGGAGCGTCGCTTTGCGAATCGCGGATAAACAAGCCAAGTTCTGCCACCTGTTGATATTTGGGATGGTCCTGCAACAGGCAGGGTTTGATATTAGCCGCCAGCTTCAACCCAGCATCGTGAAAGGCTTGGCTAAGCTGTTTAGGCTGCGGCACCTTGTCGTAGTTCCAGTTGAAGACGTAGCGTTTGTTATTGATCGAGGTATAGCCGGAAGAGAGCTGGAACGAATCGCACGGGATGGCGTGCTGGCGGCACAGTTGGATAAACTGCTGCAACTGCTGCTGGGCATCCGGCGCGTCGGTGTAGTGCATCGTCGAGCCGCTGTAACCCAGGCTCCACTTCGGCCCAAAATGGGTTTTACCGGTCAGGCGCACGAAGGCTTTGGTGACGTCGAGCACCTTTGGCCCCAGGAACAGATAGTAATCCAGATCTCCCGCCTCGGCCTGATAGCGGCGATAGGCCAGGTGATAGTTGTCGATCTCATTACCCAGATCCAACCAGCAACTGCTCAGGTTGTCATAAAACAGGCCGAAGCTGACCTCTTCCCGGCGCGTGATGGTAAAAGGGATATGCTTGTAGAGCGGATCGGTACTGGCGGCGTTGTAGCCCATCGCGTCCAGGTTACGCATTTCAAAGCGGCGGCCAGTTCGCTCCAGATCGCCAGCCTTTTCACCTAGTCCATAGTAACGTTCGCCTTTATGGCGGCGCTGATAGTGCGCCACGCCGTCACCGTGCGCATTGAGCAGATAGGCACTGGTTGGGCGATCCGCTGCCAGTGGTAGCCATTCCCCCGCCGCGTTGCAATATTCCCATTCCAGCCATAGCGGCTGATGTATCGTCACGCGCAGCTGCGGAGTCGCTACCGTCAAACTGTCTGCCTGCTGGCTAAGTTGATAGCCCGGCAGGCCAAAACCGACGACGCTGAGGCGATCGCGTCCTTCCCAAGGCACATCCTCCTGCGGGGCGATACTCCAGGTACGATCCAGCGCCAGCTCACCATGGCGTTTGATCAGCACGCGGAACAGATTGCTTTCCAGCACGTAGAGGCAGAACAGGTGTTGCTCGTCCACCAGCAGTTCAACACGGTCCGCGTATTGCCCCGCCAGCGTCCAGTTTTTTAACGTTTTCATAATGATCCAACTTAAACAGTAGGTGAAGGTTTTTTGCCGCGCTCGGCGATCAAACCGATCAGGAACATCGCACCGATCAGATCGAAGAAGCCCATGGCGACGAAGAGCGGGTTGAAGCCGACGGTGTCGGAAACGGCACCAATCAACAGCGTAAACAGGAAGCTGGCGATCCAGGCGCTGGAGCCGCGCATACCGTTCACCGTCGCCATCTGGTTTTTATCGAAGGATTCCACCACCAGCGCGCTCAACATGCAGGAGATCACCTGGTGGCCAAAGCCACCGATGGAGATCAGCGCGATTGCGATGTAGGGATCTTTGGTGATCGCGACAAACGCCAGCGATACCATCATGAAGGCTCCGGTCACCGAGCTGGCCACCACCGAGTTCACCCGTGAACAGCCGAACCATTTGCGATACAGCGTAGTGAGATAACCACTGGCGACGCTGCCGATATCCGCCGCCAGGAAAGGCAGCCAGGCAAACATGGCGATCTGTTTAAGATCCATGCCGCGCTCGGTGGCCAGGTACAGAGGCACCCAGAAGCTGAACACCGCCCAAGCCGGTTCAGCCAGAAACGCTGGGATGGCGATGCCGTAGAATTTTTTGTTTTTGCACAGGATCGCCAACGATTTAAAGAACGGCAGCTTCGGCAGTACCGGTTCATTATCCTCGTTGATCAGATCAAACTCCTTTTGGCTCAGGTTCGGGTGCTGTTGCGGCGAGTGGTAAAACACCCACCACAGCACCACCCAGATCAGCGCCAGCGCACCAGAGAACAAGAAGGCTCCCTGCCAGCCGAAGGACACATGGGCAATCACAATGATCGGCGGAGCCAACATCGCGCCGATCGAGAAGCCAACCCCTGCCCAGCCAGCGGCAATTGGCCGTTCTTTTTTCGGGAACCAGTCAGAAATCGCTTTGGCGTTAGCCGGGGTAGCCGCCGCTTCAGCTGCCCCCATGAAGAAACGCAGGATCGCGAGTTGCAACCAGCTGCCCGCACCAGCATGCATCATGCACACTACCGCCCAGATGCTGGCACAAACCAGGAACCCCATCTTCAGACCGATGACGTCTATCAGCCACCCGCAGATAGGTTGGAACAGGGTATAGGCCAGTTGGAAGGAGGCCACCACCCAAGAATATTGCTCGGTGGTCATGTTGAGGCTGGTTTTCAGCTCAGGGGCCAAAATACCCAGCGAGTTACGGGTTATGTAGTTAACCGTGACGCCCAGCAGGAACAGGGCCAACATCCACCAGCGCAACGATTTGAATTTGCGGCGGCTGCTGGCAACTACCGTTTGATTGATTTCTACACTCATCTTGATCTCCGTGGCGACCATACGCCTTTTTGGTAGGGCAACTCTTGCTAACGGAGGTGTTAACAGCGTTATTTGTGACGTCGGCCACAAATACAACGACAATGCTGCGACAACCCTATGATTTAATGTTGTTTTACTTGTATTCCAGCCGGTAAATTGGACTGATAAATCTATAAAATTGGTGTACCAATGGAGACTAACCAGCGGAGAGTGCGAGTGAAATGGCGATTTTTGCAAAAATTCTCATGCGTTAGTTAAAATTTCGCCGTTATAGCCATAGAAAGCCGTATAAAAGGCAGATATAGGCCGTGAAAAAATTTCCACGACCGAATTTGAAGGAGATCACAAAATGAACGGAAAGCTGAAAGTACAGGAAATTGCGCGCCAAACCGGGCTTTCGATCAGCACCGTTTCACGCGTGTTGGCCGGGAAATCCAACACCAGCGCCGAGGCGCGGCAACGAGTGCTGGCCTGCGCACAGCAAAACGGCATTTTGCAGGGGCTTTCCAACGGCAGGCTGATGTTGAACAACGTGATGGTATTTGCCCCACAGCGCGCCTTTGATGTCCGCACCGATATTTTCTACTACAAGGTGATCCAGGGGATCACCAGTGCACTGGCGCAACATGATGTGAGGATCCGCTACTGCGGGTTGGAGGAACAACACAGCGACAGCGTACTGTTTTTGGAAAAGATGAGCGATCCGTTAACCGAAGCCGTGCTGATCATCGGCATTGATGACGAGCATATCCATACGCTGGCCGCCGATCTGAACAAGCCCTGCATTCTGATTAACTGCACCGATCGCCAGATGCGGCTAGACAGCGTCTCCCCAGACCATCAACTGATTGGGGAGTATTCAGCCAACTATCTGTTGCAACAGGGCCACAGTCGTATCCTCAATCTGCAATGTCTACGGCGCAATACCATGGAGCTGCGGCTGGCGGGGATCAAACAGGCCTATATGCGGCACAATATTCCCTTCGATGATCGCCAACATCTGGTCACCACGTCCGGGTTCGGCAGCGAAGAAGCCGAGCAGGCCATCACAGCCTTTATCAACGGCGTTACCGATCGGACGCAATTGCCCACGGCGATCCTGGCAGGGGGTGACTATATGGCGGTAGGTGCGGTTAATGCGCTAAAGAAGATGCATATCAACGTGCCGGGGCATATTTCGGTGATGAGTACGGATGGTTTTAATCTGGCAGAAATCCACGACGTGCCGCTCACCTCGGTTCACGTTCCTCGTGATGAGCTGGGTGCAGAGGCCATCGCTCTATTGCAACGCCGTATGCTGCGCCCGGATGCGCCACCCAGCAATATGCTGTTGCACGGGCGCTTGGCGGTGCGGGCCTCGGTAAAACGCCTCAGCCAAAACAAGGTGTCGCCAGCGGTCAGCACGCACGACCACCGGCTCTATGATGTATGAGGTCATTCCACCGGTTGATAGCTGAACTTCACCCTTTTTTTGGAGATCAGCCCGTGGCCATGTTGGCAGAGATAATCCACGGCGCCGCAGGCTTTCAGTTCTTGCAACAGTTGCCCGCAGTCGGGGCATTCGGCAAGCTGCCGGTAATCGCTGTTGCAGTCGTCACAATGATAGTGGCCATTCACCCAGCTCATCGGCTGAGCACAAACCGGACATAAGGCGTCCATCTTTCCTCCTGGTTTAAATCACGCCCCACGAGCGCAAGAAAGAGATCCCCAACGCGGTGGTAAAGAAGGATCCCACGGTGGTGATCGCAATAATATTGGCGGCCAACGTCGCGTTGCCCCCCATGGCGCGCGTCATCACATAGCTGCCGGAGGCGGTCGGCGTCGCCGAGAACATAAAAATAATGCCGAGCGTAGCGCCCTCGAAACCGCAAAGCCAACCCCCAAACGTCATCAACACCGGTACCAAAAACAGTTTAGCCGACGACGACAACGCAGCGACGTTGGAAGAACGGAACATTGCCCGCAGATCGAGGCTGGCCCCGGTACACAACAAAGCCAGCGGTAATGACAGGCCTGAGATATAGCTGCCGGTCTGCTTGAGCACGGGCGCAATCCCCAGCCCGGTCTGAGCATAGGCCAGACCGCTTAACAGCCCGAGGATCAGCGGATTGGTCACGATACTGCGCAGCAATGACAGATGTTTGATCTTCTGCCCGTTGCCGCCTTGCAGGCTGCGCGTCAGGGTGATAACCGACAGCACGTTAAACAGGATCACCGTCACGGTCAGATACAGCGAGGCAATCGCGACGCCCTCATCGCCGTAAGCGGTCATTGCATAAGCCAGGCCGACAATCGCGGTATTCGCCCGGAATCCCCCCTGCACGAACACGCCACGCTCGCGTGGATCTTTCACCAGCCACTTGGCTGCGAACTCCAGCAGCAGGAAGGTCACAATCGTCCCTACCGCACCGTAGATCACCAGAGCAAAATTATCGCGCAGTTGCGGGTGGTTGGTGGCGATGCTGAAGAACAACAGGCAGGGCAGCGCCAGATTAAACACCAGCTTGGTGGCCCCATCGATAAAGCGATCGTCCATCAGCCGCCAGTGGCGCAGCAGGATCCCCAGCAGCATCATCAATAAGTTGGGTACGGTGACGCTAAAGGCAAAACTCCAGGTTTCCCAGGACATGAGCTTCCTTTGCAAGGCCGGTGTAGAAGTGAGATTGGCAGATAATAGAACGGTTTAAGCAGGATAAAAATAGGGCGCGGTATCAATTCCACGCCCTACGATGGTTATTTTGACTTCTTCAGGTGGCTCATCAAGCGCTTGCGCTTGCGCATCTGGTTTGGCGTCAAGGTGTTGCGCTTGCCCGCAAACGGGTTCTCACCCTCTTTAAACTGGATGCGGATCGGCGTCCCCATCACCTTGAGTGAACGACGGAAGTAGTTCATCAGGTAACGTTTGTAGGAGTCGGCCAGATCGGATACCTGGTTACCGTGGATCACCACGATTGGCGGGTTATAACCCCCTGCGTGCGCGTATTTGAGCTTCACGCGGCGGCCACGCACCAACGGCGGCTGGTGGTCTTCGGCAGCCATCTGCATGATCTTGGTAAGCATCGAGGTATTTACGCGGCGAGTCGCACACTCATAGGCTTCGTTCACAGATTCGAACAGGTTACCCACACCGCTGCCGTGCAGCGCAGAGATAAAGTGCACACGCGCAAAATCGACAAAGCCCAAACGCAGATCGAGCATCTCTTTCACGTGATCGCGATCTTCCTCACTCATGCCGTCCCACTTGTTGACCGCAATCACCAGTGAGCGCCCACTATTGAGGATAAAGCCCAGCAGCGACAGATCCTGATCGGAAATGCCTTCGCGGGCGTCGATCACCAACAACACGACGTTGGCATCTTCGATCGCCTGCAGCGTTTTGATCACCGAGAATTTCTCAACGGTTTCGGTAACCTTGCCACGCTTGCGCACCCCGGCGGTGTCGATCAGCACGTATTCACGCTCGTCACGCACCATCGGAATGTAAATGCTGTCGCGAGTCGTGCCAGGCATGTCAAACACAACGACACGCTCTTCGCCAAGGATACGGTTAGTGAGCGTCGACTTACCTACGTTAGGGCGGCCAACGATCGCCAGCTTGATCGGCAGATCCTGCGGGTTGAAGTCCTCTTCCGGATCTTCATATTCACCCTCTTCCAGCTCACCGTTCTGCTCGGCCCAATAGGCGGCATTGGCTTCTTCTTCGGTCAGCTCGACTTCTTCCGGTTTTGCCGGGATGAACGGCACCAGCACGTGTTCAATCAGCTGCGTGACGCCACGGCCATGGGAAGCGGCAATCGCATAGACGTCGCCCAGGCCCAAGGAATAGAAATCTGCCGTCGCGGTGTCCGGATCCATGCCATCGGTTTTGTTGGCAACCAGGAACGTCGCCTTCTGGCGATTACGCAGGTGCTGGGCAATCCCCTGATCGGCAGGCATTAGCCCGGCACGGGCATCGACCATAAACAGGACGATATCGGCCTCTTCGATCGCCAGCAGCGACTGACCAGCCATGCGCGTTTCAACGCCATCTTCCGTCCCGTCAATACCCCCGGTATCGACGATAATAAATTCGTTGCCCTCAACTTCAGCACGACCATATTTGCGGTCTCGCGTTAGCCCGGGGAAATCCGCCACCAGCGCATCGCGCGTCTGTGTTAAACGGTTAAACAAGGTGGATTTACCGACATTCGGGCGCCCGACCAGCGCAACGACAGGTATCATGTTGAAGCCTCATTACTTAATAATCAATGCGTTACTATGCAGCGCAATAGACAGCAGCGGCATAGCTTAAAAATACGAAACGGCCCCTGACGTCAGGAGCCGTTATCCCATGAATCTTACAGGTTGCACAGCCTGCGATTGATTGGGGTTACAACTGTTAGCGAGTGAAGGCGTAAACCTTGCCGCCACGCGCCTGGATCAGCAGTTTGTCACCGGCCACAATTGGCGCGGACAGGAAGCCGGAGCTATCCACTTTTTGCTGAGCCACAAAACGGCCATCGGTGGTATTGATCCAGTGTAGATAACCTTCGGCATCGCCAACGACCAGGTAGCCGTTATACAGCACTGGTGCAGTCAGGTTACGGTGCAGCAGATCGCTCTGGCGCCACAGGTTAACGCCACCTTCGGTATTCATTGCCACTACACGGTCATTCTGATCGACCACATAGATACGGCCTGCATCGACGATAAAGTCGTTCACCGAGCCCATATCACGTTTCCACATGATTTGGCCGGAGCGCAGATCCAGCGCCGCCATGTTGCCATTGTAACCCAAGGCATAGACCACGTTGTCAATAATCACCGGCGTGGTATCTACGTCATTCAAGCGGTCGATCTCGGTCGCACCGCTTGGCTGGGAAATACGCTGCTGCCAGATCAACTGGCCCTGCTGCATCAACACAGCGCTGACGCGACCGTTATCACCGCCAACTACCGCGGCACCAAAGGCCGTTGCCGGAGCAGACTCACCACGCAGTGACAGTGAAGGGATATCCAGGTTGACCGTCCACTTGATGGCACCATCAGACTCGTTCAACGCTTGCAGCTGACCGTTGGTGGTATGGATCAGCACCAGCCCCTCGGCGACCACCGGACGGGAAATCGCTTCACCCGCAACCTTGGTTTGCCAGGCGACTTTACCGTCTTCGGTATTCAGCGCATACACCACCGCTTTCTCACTGCCAACGTACACGTTGGAGCCAGACACCGTCAGGCCGCCAGACAGCAGCGCAGGCAGGTTGCTGGAGAAGAAGCCGGTTTTCTCGGAGAGATCGGCCTTCCATTTTTGTTTACCGTCGGCCAGGTCCATCGCTTTCACCGTACCGCGACGATCGGCAGCATAAACCGTGCTGTCCTGATAAGCCGGGCGCAGGTGAGAGTAATACTCACCAATACCATCACCGACCGACGTGCTCCACGCTTTGTTCGGCGTGAACTGATTTTCAACCGTTGGCAGCGGCGACATGGTAACCACGTCTTCTTCGCCACTAAACAACGAGCAGCCACTCAGCAAAGTCACGGAAACCAGTCCGACCAAGAGTGTTTTACGCAATTGCATGGGAATTCCCCTTAGCTGGACAAGTTATTCAATTTCATGCGCATTACTGCCGCAAGCGCCTGAGAAGCATTGGATTCGATGCCTTTGCTGTAAGCTTCACGTGCACCTTTACTGTCGCCTTTGGCCAACAGCACGTCGCCGCGTACGTCTTGCATCATGGCCATCCAACCTTCGCCTTTCACGCCATCCAGCGTTTTCAGCGCTTCATCCAGCTTTTTCTCTTGCATCTGAACACGAGCCAGCCGCAGATTTACCAACGCCAGCAGGTTTTCATCTTTGGCATGGCTCTGTGCCACCACCAGTTGCTGTTCTGCCTTGGCAAAATCACCTTGTTGTGCAAAGTGTTTAGCCAAATCCAGAGCCGCGAACACGCCGTAGCTGTTGTCATTCGCCTGGATAAACTTCTCTGCCGCTGCCACGTCTTCGGCTTTACCCGATGCCAGGGCAACGTCAACCTGTTGATACGACTGTGAGGCAGCCATCATGCTGGAGGTCTGGTTGCTCTGCCAGTAGCGCCAACCAACCAGGGCACCAATACCGAGCACCACACCCACAACCAAAGCTTTACCGTTTTCGGCAAAAAAGTTGCGCACGGCGTCAAGCTGTTCGTTTTCAGTGGTATAGACTTCCACGGTGTCCTTCTCCTTAACCTAACATCAAAGCCAGACGCGCAGCGACTTCGCTTTGCGCCAGCGTTTCTTGTTCACCACTGCGCAGGTCTTTAACCACCACCTGCTGTGCTGCGACTTCGTTCTCACCCAGGATCAGGGCGATACGCGCGCCCCACTTGTCCGCACGGGTGATCTGCTTTTTAAAGTTGCCGCCGCCATAGTTGGTCATCAATTTAATCTGCGGCGCAGCATCACGAACCTGCTCTGCCAGCAACATGGCCGCACTCTGGGTACCCGCACCGCTCGATATGACGTACACGTCGATGGTGGCCGGTGCCTTGAAGTCCGGATTAACCGCCTGAACCAGCAGTACCAAACGCTCCAGCCCCATGGCAAAACCCACGCCAGGGGTAGCGCGCCCACCCAGTTGCTCAACCAGGCCGTCGTAACGGCCACCGGCACACACGGTGCCCTGAGCGCCCAGGCTGGTGGTGACCCACTCAAACACCGTGCGATTGTAATAATCCAGGCCGCGCACCAGGCGCTCGTTAACGGTATATGGGATACCGGCCTGAGCTAAAAGTTCACACAGCCCGGCAAAGTGGGCTTTGGACTCTTCATCCAGATAGTCGGAAAGACGCGGCGCATCGTTAAGAAGGGTTTGCACTTCTGGATTTTTAGAATCCAGCACGCGCAGTGGGTTGCTGTACATGCGACGCTTGCAGTCTTCGTCGAGTTTTTCCTGATGCTGTTCCAGGAAAGCCACCAGAGCGTCACGGTAGTTGGCGCGAGCTTCCAGTGAACCGATGGAGTTCAGTTCCAGATTGACGTGTTCGGCAATGCCCAGCGCTTTCCACCAGCGGGCGGTCAGCAGGATCAGCTCGGCGTCAATATCCGGACCTTGCAGGCCAAATACCTCTGCCCCTAACTGATGGAACTGGCGGTAACGGCCTTTTTGTGGACGTTCGTAACGGAACATCGGGCCGATATACCACAGACGCTGTTCCTGATTGTACAGCAGACCATGTTCGATACCGGCGCGTACGCAGCCAGCCGTTCCTTCCGGGCGCAGCGTCAGGCTTTCGCCGTTGCGGTCCTCGAAGGTATACATCTCTTTTTCCACGACGTCGGTCACTTCACCGATGGCGCGCTTGAATAACGGGGTCTGCTCTACAATCGGCAACCGGATTTCGCTATAGCCATAGCCGCTCAGCACCTGCTTGAGTGTGCCTTCAATACGCTGCCACAGTGCCGTTTCTTCCGGCAGGTAATCGTTCATGCCGCGAATGGCTTGAATGTTTTTTGCCACGTGAGTTCTCTGTCCGTTTATATAAAATGGATCCGATTATAGGGACTTTGCCACCCGCTATTCAACGCAGATGCGCAATCCAGTCCTCGGATTATCAATCAGCGGGCCAATAGCCGCCGACTTATTCTTCCAGAAGATTGATCGAAATGCGCTTGGATCCGTCCATCATGGCCGCTTTGGCCCGGATCTTCGCTTCCAACTGGTCAATCATCTGTTCGTTATCAAAACGCTCTTTCTGGCGCACGCCGTCTTCGTAGAAGCCGCTCTTCTTGTGCCCACCGGTTACCCCAATGGTCGACACCAGGGCTTCGCCCGGCCCGTTCACCACGCAACCGATAATGGACACGTCCATCGGGGTGATGAGGTCTTCCAGGCGTTGTTCCAACGCATTGACGGTGCCAATGACGTCAAACTCCTGACGTGAGCAGGTTGGGCAGGCAATGAAGTTGATGCCACGAGCGCGGATGCGCAAGGACTTCAGGATATCAAAGCCAACCTTCACTTCTTCAACCGGATCTGCCGCCAGCGAAATGCGCAGCGTATCGCCGATCCCTTCCGACAGCAGCATGCCCAGGCCAATGGCTGATTTCACTGAGCCACTGCGTGCTCCGCCCGCCTCGGTGATGCCAAGATGCAAGGGTTGGTCAATACGGGCAGCCAGCAGCCGGTAAGACTGTACGGCCAAGAACACGTCGGACGCTTTCACGCTCACCTTGAACTGGTCAAAGTTGAGACGATCCAGAATATCCACGTGACGCATGGCGGATTCCAGCAGCGCTTCCGGCGTAGGTTCGCCGTACTTTTCCTGAATATCTTTTTCCAACGAACCGCCGTTAACGCCGATGCGGATCGGGATATTTTTGTCACGCGCACAATCAACCACTGAACGGATACGAGATTCGTTGCCAATGTTGCCAGGGTTGATACGCAGGCAGTCAACGCCGTATTCGGCAACCTGCAACGCAATGCGGTAATCGAAATGGATATCGGCCACCAGCGGTACGTTGACCTGCTGCTTGATCAGCCGAAACGCCTCGGCGGCGTCCATGGTGGGAACGGAAACGCGGACAATATCAACCCCCACGCGCTCCAGAGCCCGGATCTGATTAACCGTCGCTTCGACATCGGTGGTACGGGTGTTGGTCATCGATTGCACGGCAATCGGCGCTCCATCGCCTATAGGCACGTTACCGACGTAAATACGGGTAGATTTGCGACGGTTAATGGGAGCTTGGTTATGCATCAGTTACTCTCCACTGCTGCTCAGACATAACGACAATAGCCGCGCAATTACTGCGCGGCAACGGTCAGACGAGCAACACGGTTTGACTTGACAAACCGGCTTAAATCGACCGGTTTACCCTGGAATTGGACCTGTACCGAAGCCGGTGCGCCAAGGGTCAGTTTAAACGGCGCCTTGCCAGCCAGATTCAGCCGGGAACCGCTTTTCTGGATGCCGCTGATCAAGGATTTACCCGTCGCGTCAACCACTTGCACCCAGCAGTCGCCGGAAAAATCCATCACCAGCCCGTTGGCATCAGCCTCCGAAGCACTGACGCCAGCAGCACCGGTAGGCAACTGAGCCTGAGCGGCTGGCGCGGTCGATGTCGCATCCGGGATAGTAGCCTGGCTTGGTGCTACTACAGCAGGCTGTTGAGCCGCCTGAGGATCAAGCACGGCCGGGACCTGTTGAGTCGTAGCAGCGCTATTGGTTGACGGCGCAGGGCTGTTGTCTGGGACAACTGCCGATGCACCATTATCCACGTTACCGTCGGTCAATGGCACTGGCTGGCCTTCACCATGCTGAGAAAGCTGTGCGGAAGATTGATCCGCCATGGTGGCGATCTCTTCCTGCTGAGCCTTGTGATTCTGCCACCACCAGGCACCGGTCAACCCCACGACCACAAACACAATCAGCCAGGTAAAGCTCATCAGCCAGCCATCACGCTTTTTACGGCGCTTACCCAAAGAGAAGCTCTGCATCTGAGCCACTTTGGCCGCTCTCACCGGTGCCTGTTTTTCCATCATCGGCAACAGTTCATCTTCTGGCAAATGCACCAGCTTGGCATAGGAACGGATATAACCACGCACGAACGTTGAAGCCAGATCGGCAGACATATTGTCGTCTTCAATGTCGCGCACGGTAGACATTTTTAGGCACAGGCGTTCAGCCACGGCCTGTTGACTCAGCCCGAGTTGTTCACGAGCCTGGCGCAGGCGTTGACCTGTTGTCATAGATACGGTTTTATCTTGGGAATCTTCAGTATTCATTAGCTAAGAACTGCTGGTACTGTTTGGATTGTGGAAAACTTCGCGCTAGCTGTTTGCCATAGCGTTGAACGCTATCCTGACGGCCCGCTAACGCGGCGAAACGAATCTG
This sequence comes from Serratia sp. NCCP-200, assembly GCF_059697885.1. Classification (NCBI taxonomy): domain Bacteria; kingdom Pseudomonadati; phylum Pseudomonadota; class Gammaproteobacteria; order Enterobacterales; family Yersiniaceae; genus Serratia; species Serratia sp. NCCP-200. The sequence continues at coordinate 171,299 of NZ_BAAKUJ010000001.1, read as the reverse complement.
TAGCCATAGACTGTCGGCACTCGCCGGCAGAACATGTTGATAACTGTCCAATAAAAGTTGCGACTGCGCGCGCTTCCCTTCTCCAAATTGCTTTTCTGCTTCCACTAGCAGCGGAGCCCCCTTGTCCGGATCGATCTTCAGCGCTCGCGTTAATAACTTACGAGCTTCATCATTTTGACCGGCCTTGAGGAAACAGTAACCTGCGTTTTCCAGACTGTCGGCAACCTGGCCATATTCTGGCGCCAGTGCCGCAGCGCTAAACTGCTGTTGGGCCGGTACATACTGCCCTAAACTACAGAGAAACGCACCGTAATTATTCAATACGGTACCGTTACCCGGTGCAAGTTTAAGCGCTTGCTGATAACGCTGTTCAGCGGCGGCGTTATCACCGATCCGCTGATTGTAGAGTGCCATGCCCAATTGGGTACGATAATCCTGTGGGGCCGCATCGACCGCTTTTTGCAGATTCTGCCTGGCTGCCGGTAGATCGCCCTGGTTCAGATACTCCAGGCCCAGTTGCAACCGGGTCTGGCCTGCCGCCACCGCTGGCCCGTCGTTATCGGGTTGCGAGCTGGAACAGCCCGCCAGCAAACTGGCCGCCAATAATACACCCCACAGTTTCAGCTTCATGCTTGCACTCATTTCCTTATCCGATGTTACCCGATCGCCTGAAGGATTGCTGCTCACATAACAGGCTGTTAGATAACAAAAAAATCATGCTATAGGATTCAGACCGCTCGTACGTTGATAGGTTCCCCGGCCATTTTCTTTTTCAGGGTACGCTTGGTACGATCGATCACCTCTCCCGCCAACTGCCCACAGGCAGCATCGATGTCATCGCCACGGGTTTTACGAACAATAGTCGTAAAGCCGTATTCCATCAACACCTTGGAGAAACGGTCGACGCGGCTGTTGGAGCTGCGGCCATAAGGTGCCCCAGGGAACGGGTTCCATGGGATCAGGTTGATCTTGCACGGCGTATCTTTCAGCACTTCCGCCAGTTGGTGCGCATCGTCGGTGCTGTCGTTGATGTGATCCAGCATCACGTATTCAACGGTGACGCGCCCTTGATTGGCATTGGATTTTTCCAGATAACGGCGTACCGCCGCCAGGAAGGTTTCAATATTGTACTTACGGTTGATCGGTACGATCTCGTCACGGATCTTGTCGTTAGGCGCATGCAGCGAAATGGCCAGCGCCACATCGATCATATCGCCCAATTTGTCCAGAGCGGGTACGACACCGGAGGTAGACAAGGTAACGCGGCGCTTGGACAGACCAAAGCCAAAATCATCCAGCATGATTTCCATCGCTGGCACCACGTTGGTCAGGTTAAGCAACGGCTCCCCCATGCCCATCATCACCACGTTGGTGATAGGACGTTGGCCGGTGACTTTGATGGCGCCCAGGATTTTAGCGGCACGCCAAACCTGGCCGATGATTTCCGAGACGCGCAGGTTGCGGTTAAAGCCCTGCTGAGCCGTGGAACAGAATTTGCACTCCAGTGCGCAGCCTACCTGTGAAGACACGCACAGGGTGGCGCGATCGCCATCTGGGATATAGACGGTTTCGACCTGTTGATCGCCCACCTTGATGGCCCACTTGATGGTGCCATCGGCCGAACGCTGCTCTTCTGCAACTTCCGGCGCACGGATTTCCGCCACGCGCTGTAATTTATTGCGCAGCACCTTGTTGATGTCGGTCATCTGCTCAAAATCGTCGCAGCAATAGTGATACATCCACTTCATCACCTGATCGGCGCGGAAAGGTTTTTCACCCATGTTGGCGAAAAATTCGCGCAATTGCTGACGGTTCAAATCCAGCAGGTTGATTTTGGCGGTAGCCGGTTGTTCCGTTTGCACGGTCAGGGAAGTATTTTCAGACAAGGTATGCTCGGGCGCGATGGGTTCTAACATAATGATCTCTTAGCCTCGTTATTACACGTTATGGCTTGAAGGAGTGAAAAGTAAGTGTGTCATCAAAAGACACGCCCCAGGCAAGATAGCTTCCCTGGGGCGCGGCATTGTACAAATTTTAGTAGCGGGTTTCTACGTCTGAACGGCTTTCACGGCATTTTTATTGTATCTGCCGGTAAATAACCGGTTTCAGCAGACCCCACCACAATTAACGTGGGCAGATTTCGCTTTCGTTAAAGAAGTATGCGATTTCACGCTGGGCAGATTCTACTGCGTCTGAGCCGTGAACGGCGTTGGCAGTGAAGCTGTCTGCATAGTCAGCACGCAGGGTGCCGGCCAATGCGTTGTCAGGGTTGGTTGCGCCCATAATGTCACGGTTACGCTGTACGGCATTTTCCGCTTCCAGAACCTGTACCACGATCGGGCCAGAGGTCATGAACTCAACCAGACCGTCGAAGAAAGGACGGCCTTTGTGCTCGGCGTAGAAGCCTTCGGCTTGTTCGCGAGTCAGACGCAACATTTTAGATGCGATGATTTTGAAACCCGCGCGCTCGAAACGAGCATAGATAGCGCCGATGTCATTGTTAGCTACAGCGTTTGGCTTAATGATGGAAAAGGTACGTTCTACGGTCATGATGGCCTCTATTATGTCTTCCAAAACAGGCCGGGCGATAAGGTGAGGTGCCGGCCTTTCAAGTGGCGCAGATTATATGTGCGCTGTTAACGCTTGCCTACGGGAAAATCAACATTTCATTAAAAAAAAATTATCTTAATCCACCATAGTCAGCGACAAATGGGATCCTCGCCGGTGGCCTTACTGGGTTTTATCGGTCGATGGAATCATATTTCGCAGCCAACTGCCCCAGCGACGCTGGTAGAAAGCCTGGGTATGATTGATCAGATAATGGCTCACGCCCCGCGCATTCTCTTCTACCAGGCAAAAATCGACTGGCTCATCGTTCGGCGCGGTTTCGCTGGCCACCATACCGGCTTCGCTGATCAGGGCTTCAATCTCTGCGGGATCGCCATCCACTTCCAGGCCCACCAGCAGGTTCGGCTTCTCGTCTACGGCACGATCGTGCATCAACGCCAGGAAAGCGCGGCGTACCGGTTTCCGCTGGCTGAACAAGGTCGTCAGCGCATCCACCATCGCCGCCGGATACTCTTCAGGCTGCCCAAGCAGTAGCTGAGTTTCGGTATCGATATAACGCTCTGCCGGTTTCACTACGCCGCCGGTAGCCAACAGCATGGCGATCTCGGCTGGCAAGAATTCCTTGCCGTGGGTGCCTTTCGGGTTCAGGAACAGTTCGGCACCTTGGGTGATTTCAAACAGCACGCGAGCGGGCATGGCGATAAAGGGTTGCTCATCCTCCACTGCGTTTTCCAGCGCCTCCAGCGAGGTGAAGAAAGGCACCACGCTGCTGCCATCCTGCTTTTCCCAGTGCTGAATGTTCACCGGTGTCTCGGCATTCAGCGTAATTTCACCGTCGTGCGGCACCTGCTCGCTGTCACCCAGAATGTAGACCGTTGAATCCAGCAGTTCGCGGAAAAACGCCGGGCGGTATGCCGGTTCTGAGGCCGCCAGCCTCAGCAGGCGCTCAAGCTCGTTTTCGCCTGAAACGGCGTCATCATCATGATGGTGGGAACTCATTGCCGACTCCTCCAATGTATTAAGGGCCCAGCATGCTGAGCCCCTACGGAAAAACGTAATGTTAAACTTACTTCGCTTTGCTCAGCAACAGGTTGGCCAGCGTACGTACGCCTAGACCGGTTGCGCCTGCTGACCACTGCTCCACGGCACCTTTGCGATAGGTGGCAGAACAGTCGATATGCAGCCAACCCTTTTGATAATTCTGCACAAAGTGCGACAGGAAGGCCGCGGCGGTGCTGGCGCCAGCGGTGTAAGCCGGGCCCGCAACGTTGTTCAGTTCAGCAAAGTTTGACGGCAACTGGCTGCGGTGGAATTCCGCCAGCGGCAGGCGCCAGAACGGCTCGTGCTCTTCATCCGCACTGGCCAACAGCTCTTGCGCCAGCGCATCGTCAAAGCTGAACAGCGCGTGGTAATCATTACCTACCGCCGTTTTCGCGGCGCCGGTCAAGGTCGCACAGTCGATGATCAACTGCGGGTTTTGCGCGCTGGCATCGATCAGGCCATCGGCCAGTACCAGACGCCCTTCCGCATCGGTGTTCATCACTTCAACCGTTTTGCCATTGCGATAGCGGATAATGTCGCCCAGTTTAAAGGCGTTACCGCTGACCATATTGTCCGCACAGCACAGGTATAGTTTGACGCGCTGCTGCAAGCCGCGAGCCACCGCCAATGCCAATGCGCCAGTGATGGTGGCCGCGCCGCCCATGTCGGACTTCATCGAGTCCATAAACGCGCTTTGCTTGAGGCTGTAGCCGCCGCTGTCGAAGGTGATCCCTTTACCTACCAGGCAGGCGAATACCGGTGCATCCGGGTTGCCCGTCGGGTTAAAGTCCAGCGCCAACAGCACCGGAGAACGATCGGAACCCCGGCCAACCGTATGAATACCGGCGTAGTTCTGCTCACGCAGGTCTTCACCTTTGGTGATACGGTAACTGACGGCATCGCAACCAACAGCACACATCAGATCAACCGCGCGGGTTGCCAGTTGCTCTGGCCCCAGCTCTTCCGCTGGCATATTGATGGTGTCACGCACCCAATCGACAATCTTCAGGCGCTGTTGCAGCTCTTGGCTTTCCGCTTCCGGCAGCTCAGCCCACTCGACGCTACGCTGCCCTTTTGGCCCGCGATAGCCCTGCCAAAACGCCCAGCTGTTTTCCAGGTCCCAGCCTTCCCCGGCCAGTTTCACTTTCTTGATGCCCTGGCCATCGATCCTGCGTGCCGCGCGCTGGATCAGGCCCAGTTTGCCGGAATTGCTCAGATGGATGGTGATGCCTTGGTCATTGGTGCTCAGCAGCGCCTTTTCACCCCAGCGCGCATCAGCGGGTTGCTGGGATAGCGTGATCTGCATGATTTCGGTTGTCATAGCCTTACTCCGGATTATTCTTGTACTAATCTTGTCGGATACAAAATAAACGGGCTGCCTTTGGCAGCCCATTTCGCTATTTACTCTGCTTCATCTAACCAGACCAGCAGGATCGCTTCCAGTATTTTTTCATTGGAAGCCTGCGGTTCATCGTCAAATTCTTCCAGATCGCAAATCCACTGGTGCATATCGGTGAAACGCACGGTTTTCGGATCGGTATCTGGATAGGCGTCGTACAGGGCTTCGCCGATTTCGCGGCTGTGTGTCCACTTCAGTCCCATTAGTAGCTCCTAGTGCTCACGAGCATGGTTGACGGTGTAGCGTGGCATTTCGACTACCAGATCGTCTTCGGTGACCCGGGCCTGGCAGCTCAAGCGGCTTTCCGGCTCCAGCCCCCAGGCTTTGTCCAGCATGTCATCTTCCAGCTCGCTGCTTTCGGCCAGGGCATCAAACCCTTCACGCACGATGCAGTGGCAGGTGGTACAGGCGCAGGATTTCTCACAGGCATGTTCAATTTCAATACCGTTACGCAGTGCGACATCGAGGATAGTTTCCCCAACTTCCGCTTCCAGTACTGCCCCCTCCGGGCAGAGATCTTGATGGGGCAGGAAAACAATTTTCGGCATGGTTAAACCTCATCCACAGAATGGCCAGCCAGCGCACGGCGAATGGAGGCATCCATGCGGCGCGCGGCAAAATCTTGGGTTGTTGCATCGACTATTTTTATTGCGGCCTCGATCACAGCAGGATCGGAGCCTTGCATCACTTGCTGGAGCTCAGCTACCGCGTTGTTGATAGCCAGGCTTTCTTCGTCACTCAGCAGAGCGGCATCGCTTGCCAGTGCACCTTGCAGGCTTTCCAGCACACGGGAAGCTTCTACCCGTTGCTCCGCCAGCTTGCGAGCACCAACATCGCTTTGCGCATTGGCCATCGAGTCCTTCAACATGCCGGCAATTTCGGCATCGGACAGGCCATACGAAGGCTTGACCTGAATGGAGGCTTCGACGCCGGTGGATTTCTCCATCGCCGTCACGCTCAGCAGGCCGTCGGCATCCACCTGGAAGGTCACACGAATATGTGCCCCACCGGCAGGTAGCGGCGGTAAGCCTCGCAGCGTAAAGCGCGCCAACGAACGGCAATCTTGCACCAGTTCACGCTCGCCTTGCAGCACGTGGATCATCATCGCGCTCTGGCCGTCTTTAAAGGTGGTGAACTCCTGCGCACGCGCCACCGGAATGGTGGTGTTACGCGGGATCACCTTCTCAACCAGGCCACCCATGGTTTCCAGGCCAAGCGACAGCGGGATCACGTCCAGCAGCAGCATTTCGCTATCCGGTTTGTTACCCACCAGGATATCCGCCTGAATAGCAGCACCGATCGCCACCACCTTGTCTGGATCGATCGACGTCAGCGGCGTGCGGCCAAAGAACTCGCCCACCTGTCCGCGTACCAACGGCACACGGGTTGAACCGCCCACCATCACCACTTCCAGCACCTCTTCGGCACTGACGGCGGCATCTTTCAGCGCGCGGCGGCAAGCCATCAGGGTACGTTTCACCAGCGAGGCAATCAGCGTTTCGAACTGTTCGCGGGTCACTTCACCCTGCCAACCAGCGATATCTACCGTGGTGCTCTGCGCATCGCTCAGGGCGATTTTGACCGCAATCGCGGCATCCAGCAATTGGCGTTGCACACCATGATCGCTACGATCGCTAATACCTGCCTGTTCACGCAACCAGTCCGCCAGCAGATGATCGAAGTCATCGCCACCCAATGCGGAATCACCGCCGGTAGCCAGCACTTCGAACACGCCACGGCTGAGGCGCAAAATGGAAATATCAAAGGTGCCGCCGCCCAGATCGTAAACGGCGATGACCCCTTCCTGACCCGAATCCAACCCGTAAGCGATAGCCGCAGCGGTCGGTTCGTTCAACAGGCGCAGCACGTGCAGGCCAGCCAGACGCGCAGCGTCTTTGGTACCTTGGCGTTGAGCATCGTCGAAGTAGGCAGGAACGGTGATCACCACACCATCAAGCTCACCTTCCAACGCTGCTTTAGCGCGGGTAGCCAGTGCCTTGAGGATATCGGCGGAAACACCAACTGGGTTAACCAGGCCTGCGGCGGTCACGATCATTGGCAAGCCGTTATCGCTGGCCTGGAACTGATACGGCAGGTTTGGATAGCGTTGTTGCACGTCAGCCAAAGAACGGCCCATCATGCGCTTGACAGAGCTGACCGTATTGACCGGATCTTGTGCCGCCTGTGCACGAGCACTCCAGCCAACCTGATGTTCGGTGGCCTGATAATGCACCACGGAAGGCAGCAGATAGCGCCCTTCAATGTCGGCCAGCGTCTCGGCTTGGCCGCTACGCACCGTAGCCACCAGCGAGTTGGTGGTCCCCAGATCAATACCGGCAGCCAGGCGGCGCTGATGCGGCGCAGCCGTGAGGCCAGGCTCACTAATTTGTAATAAGGCCATTTACAGAGCTTCCAAAATCGAGATCAAGAATCTATTACTCAAAACCCAGCAGTTTTTCTTCGAGTTGTTCAATCTGTTGCTGGAGTTTGTCCAAAAAGCGTAGCTTGCGCACGGTATCGGCAGCCTGTGACCACTGCTGCTCATCCAACTCCTGCACCATCTGCGCGCTACGCTGTTTGAAGGTCTTGTTCAAGCGCGTGGCGAAGGCAGCCAGTGCGTTTTGCGCATCCGGCGAGCGTTCAATGGCATCAAGCTCTTCACGCAGCTCCAACTGCTCCATCAGAAACGCGGTATCGCGCAGGGTATGCTGCTCGTTGCCCAAATCAAAGCCGTGCAAAGATAACATATACTCGGCACGTTTTAACGGGTGCTTCAGCGACTGATAGGCTTCGTTGATGGTCGCCGCCTGCTGTAACGCCATCAGGCGTTCACGCTCCGGTTGGAGGGCATGACGATCGGGGTGGAATTGGCGCTGCAAATCTTGATAGCGTGAGGTAAGCAAGCTGCCGTCTACGCTATAGCGGACCGGCAACCCGAATAAAGTAAAGTAATCCATAGCGTGCTCGGGGCGTTATCGTGATGATTGAGGTTCCCCCGTGGGTCACGGGGGAGCACGATGGACTGTCAGACGTTAAAGCTCTCGCCGCAGCCGCACTCGCTTGAGACGTTCGGGTTGTTGAACTTGAAGCCTTCGTTCAGACCTTCCTTGACGAAATCAAGCTCGGTACCGTCCAGATAGACCAGGCTCTTGCCGTCAATGATCACCTTGACGCCTTTGTCTTCAAAAACGATATCATCGTCGTTCGTTTCATCAACAAATTCGAGCACATACGCCATTCCGGAACAGCCGGAAGTTCGCACGCCCAGACGCAGGCCGAGACCTTTGCCACGGTGGTCCAAAAATGCCTGAACCCGCTGCGCGGCGCTGTCGCTCATGGTAATCGACATAACAACCTCTTCAATCTTAGCCCGCAAGGCGGGCTAACTGACTCAATAATAACTACTTGGCGCTGTGCTTGCTCTTGTAGTCGGCGATCGCTGCTTTAATGGCGTCTTCGGCCAGAATTGAGCAGTGAATTTTAACCGGAGGTAACTCCAGCTCTTCGGCGATCTGGGTATTTTTGATCGCTTCGGCCTGATCAAGAGACTTGCCTTTCATCCATTCGGTGACCAGCGAACTGGAAGCGATGGCGGAACCGCAGCCGTAGGTTTTGAAACGGGCATCTTCAATAATGCCTTCGTTGTTGACCTTGATCTGCAGCTTCATCACGTCGCCGCAGGCCGGTGCCCCTACCATACCGCTACCGACGGTAGGATCTTCGTTATCAAACGACCCTACGTTACGCGGGTTTTCATAATGATCGATTACTTTTTCGCTATAAGCCATGACGTTGCTCCTGGATCCTGAGAATTAATGATGTGCCCATTCGATGCTGTTGATATCCACGCCCTGCTTGAACATGTCCCACAGAGGGGAGAGATCGCGCAGACGGCCAATGGATTTACGCACCAACGAAATGGTGTAATCGATCTCTTCTTCCGTGGTGAAACGCCCCAGGGAGAAACGGATCGAGCTGTGCGCTAACTCATCACTCATACCCAGTGCACGCAGCACATAGGAAGGTTCAAGGCTGGCAGAAGTACAGGCTGAGCCTGAAGAAACCGCCAAGTCTTTCAACGCCATGATCAGCGACTCACCTTCAACATAGTTGAAGCTGACGTTGAGAATGTTCGGTGCACCGTGTTGCAGATCGCCGTTCAGATACACTTCTTCCATATCTTTCACGCCGTTCCACAGACGATCGCGCAGGATGCGCAGGCGTGCCATTTCGCTGGCCATTTCTTCTTTGGCGATACGATAGGCTTCACCCATGGCAACGATCTGATGCACTGCCAGGGTACCAGAACGCATACCGCGCTCATGGCCACCGCCGTGGATCTGGGCTTCGATGCGGATGCGCGGCTTACGCTGCACATACAGGGCACCAATGCCTTTCGGGCCATAAATCTTGTGACCGGAGAAGGACATCAGATCCACTTTCAGCTTGCTCAGGTCGATAGGCAGTTTGCCTACGCTCTGGGTTGCATCGACGTGATAGATGATGCCACGCGCCCGGCACATTTCGCCGATGGCGGCGATATCCTGCACCACGCCAATTTCGTTATTCACGTGCATGATGGAAACCAGGATGGTGTCTTCACGCATCGCGGCTTCGAGAACCTGGAGATCGATGATCCCATTGCTCTGCGGTGCCAGGTAGGTGACTTCAAAACCTTCGCGCTCAAGTTGGCGGCAGGTATCCAGCACGGCTTTATGTTCGGTTTTACAGGTGATGATGTGCTTGCCTTTCTTCTGATAGAAGTTGGCAGCGCCTTTGATCGCCAGGTTATCGGATTCGGTCGCCCCTGAGGTGAACACGATCTCACGCGGGTCCGCACCAACCAGTCCAGCGATCTGGTTACGGGCGATATCAACCGCCTCTTCCGCCTGCCAGCCGAAACGGTGGGAACGGGAGGCCGGGTTACCGAAAGTGCCGTCCAGGGTCAAAAACTGCATCATCTTCTCGGCAACACGCGGGTCGACCGGAGTCGTGGCCGAGTAGTCCAGATAAATCGGTAATTTCATTGCTCTTGTACTCCGTACATCACTTCCAAAAACCAATAAATTAGTCGTCAGCTGCTTATGCGCGCAGATTAACGTTGATCGTTTCTTGCAGACGACCGTTGGCCGTGCGGCGCGTATCGCTATTTTGACGGTCTGCCACGTCCAGCACTTCCTGGTTGTTCACCAGTTCGGCCAGCGTAATATTGTTCAGGAACCCGCTGATGCGCTCGCTCAGATCGCGCCACAGGGTATGGGTCAGGCAACGATCGCCCCCCTGGCAGCCTTCTTTACCCTGGCAACGGGTTGCGTCTACCGATTCGTCGACGGCGGAAATCACCGCGCCTACGGCGATAGCGTCCGCGTCTTTGCCCAGCAGGTAACCACCGCCTGGCCCACGCACGCTGGCCACCAGGCCATTCTTACGCAGACGGGAAAACAGTTGTTCCAGATAAGAGAGCGAGATACCTTGGCGTTCGGAAATATCCGCCAGTGGTACCGGCCCTTCCTGGGAGTGTAATGCCACGTCGAGCATGGCAGTTACTGCATAACGGCCTTTGGATGTCAGTCTCATAGCTAATTGGTTACCTGTTGGTCAAACATGGGCCAAATTCTGACATTCCCGAGTAAATCAGTCAACTATTTAACCTACTAATTCACTCAAGTATTCGTGCTTTTTGTGCGCTTTGCTATCCAATGCATATAAAATACACCTTATAACCCGCAGATAAGCAATAGTATCTTGCCTAACTGCGAGTGACAGCAAAATTAATTACCTTGCTGTTTATCCTGTTTCTCGATCGAGGTCAGCATACCACGCAAGATATTCAGCTCCTGCGCTTCCGGGCGTGCCCGGGCAAACAGGCGGCGTAAACGGTTCATCACCTGCCCTGGATGGGCGGCGCGGATAAAGCCGGTGCGCACCAAAGTCTGCTCCAGATGCTGATAGAAGCGTTCAATATCATCCACCAGAGGATACGGCGATTCTTCCACCGGTGCGGCATCAGCCTGCTGGCGATCGAGGAAGGCAACGCGAACCTCATACGCCAGGATTTGCACCGCCATGGCCAGATTCAGCGAGCTGTAATCCGGGTTGGCAGGAATGGCGACATGATAATGGCATTTCTGTAATTCGTCATTGGTTAGCCCAACGCGTTCACGGCCAAAGACCAACGCAACCGGCCCCTGCTCGCCTTCCTGTACCGCGCGCACGCCGCATTCGCGGGGTTCCAGCATCGGCCATGGGAGAGTGCGCGAGCGAGCGCTGGTGCCCACTACCAAGCGGCAACCCGCAATGGCTTCATCAAAGGTATCGACAATCGTGGCGTTGCCAATCACATCGCTGGCGCCTGCGGCCAGGGCGATCGCCTGGGAATCGGGTTTCACCAGTGGATTGACCAGATAAAGGTTGGTTAACCCCATGGTTTTCATGGCACGGGCAGTAGAGCCCATGTTGCCGGTATGAGAGGTTTCAACCAGAACAATGCGGATATTGTGCAGCATACAAACTCTGAGCGTTGCGGAAAATCGTAGCATCCTAACACAGTCGTAGGTATTTTGCCGAACACCTGCTATACTTCGCGCCGTTTCCTGTTCTTTAACATCCTGTGGAAGATACCCATGCATCCGATGCTGACTATCGCCGTGCGCGCTGCGCGCAAGGCTGGCAACCTGATTGCCAAAAATTACGAGACTCCAGACGCTGTAGAAGCGACACAAAAAGGTTCTAACGACTTTGTCACTAACGTCGATCGCGAGGCTGAGCGTCTGATCATCGAAATCATCCGTAAATCTTACCCGAAACACACCGTTATTGGTGAAGAGTGCGGTGAGTTAACCGGTGAAGATCAGGATGTACAATGGGTGATTGATCCACTGGATGGCACCGCCAACTTCATCAAACGTCTGCCACACTTCTCCGTTTCCATCGCCGTACGCATTAAAGGCCGTACCGAAGTGGCCGTGGTTTACGATCCAATGCGCAACGAACTGTTCACTGCCACCCGTGGCCAGGGCGCACAGCTCAACGGTTACCGTCTGCGCGGTACTAATGCCAAAGATCTGGATGGCACCATCCTGGCGACCGGCTTCCCGTTCAAAGTCAAACAGCACGCACCGGCTTACATCAACGTGCTGGGCAAACTGTTCACCCAATGTGCCGACTTCCGCCGTACCGGTTCAGCCGCGCTGGATCTGGCCTACGTTGCCGCTGGCCGCGTTGATGGTTTCTTTGAGATTGGCCTGAAGCCTTGGGACTTTGCTGCTGGCGAACTGCTGGTACGTGAGTCTGGCGGCCTGGTCACCGACTTCGTTGGCGGCCATAACCACTTCAGCTCTGGCAACGTGGTTGCCGGTAACCCACGTGTGGTGAAAGCATTGCTTTCCAATATGCGTGAAGAACTGAGTGAAGCGCTGAAGCGTTAATAACTCAGCTGAAAATCAAGGCGCTGCATTTGCAGCGCTTTTTTTTTCCTCAGCGGGCAAAAGGCCGTATCCCGCCGCCAAATTCCGGCTGAGCGCTGACGTACAGTAGCACACCGGCAAACAGCAGAATTAAACCTCCGGCTAACGCCAACGAGCCCCAAGCAACCGCACTCCAGGCCGCCGGTGCGCACTGGCGGCTGATGCGTATCGCCAGCTTACGGCTGTAATGCACCAACAGCGCCAATCCGGAAATCGTGATCGAGGTACCTAGTGCCATGGACAGTGCCGACAACACACCCCAGGTAAAAACACCGATCACCTTGGAAAACAGCAAGACCAGGATCGCCCCGGAGCAAGGCCGCAGCCCCATTGCCAGCACAATCGCCGTTTTGGTGCGCCAATCATTGCCGGCTTGCAGTTCCTCATCGCTCGGCAAATGCCGGTGGCCACAACCACAATTCGCGCTATGGACATGATCGGCAGTCAGAGGCTGCAAGCTGTTGATGCGCAGCGCAGGCCGAGGCCGCATGGCTTTCACCGCCATAAACAAGCGCTTTAACGCCCGCCAACTGAGCAAGACACCGAGCAGGATCACCAGAATAAAACTGCCCTTCTCCAGCCAGAAACTACTTTGATGCAACTGCCGGGAAGAAAGTTGCAGCACCACCAGCACTAGCGTGACCAGGGCAATCGCGACCAATCCCTGCACCACAGAGGCGGCAAACGTCAGCTTCAGGCTGCTTTTCAACCGTGCCGGGTGGGTAGCCAGATAGGTGGCGATCACCACTTTACCGTGGCCCGGCCCCAGGGCATGCAATACGCCATAGCCTAGACTGAACAGCATCAGCGCCACTCCCGCTTGCTGGGGAGCCGCCTTGACCTGTTGCAGCAAGGCCGCCATTTCCTGATGTAACCCTTTCTGCCACACCACGCTTTGCATCAACAGCTGCGGCCAGTAATGCCAAACCCACTGGGCCACCGCCGCCAGCAGAATGAAGAACAGCAACAGCGGCCACAGGCTGAAGGCCCAATGGCGCTGAGGTTTGCTGGTCTGGCTGAGGTTTATTGACATGTTAACGTCACCCGCTGGGCAAACTGTTGCCCTAATGCCATATCTTCACCGGGCGAGTCGTTCTTATCGAGAGACAATGCATAAGCTTGTAATGACGAATCGGGCTTTGGCGTCACCAGGCTGAATTTGCACTGCTTTGCCATCTCTGGCGGCAAGTGCAGCGCCTTTTGATCCTGATAGGTCATGTCCACAAAATAGGTGGGATCGTAGGTGGCAATCTCAAAGGGTTCTCCCACCAGCGGCTGTGGCTCCGCCAGCGGCAGCACAAATTCCAGCACGGCTTTATGGCCCTGCCGGGATAGATGGTATTCGGTTGGCAGATTGAGGTATTTCACCGGTTTGCCTGCGCGGTAAATATCGGTGAAATAGTGCTGCCCGAGGACGTTAGCCATTACTTCCGCCGCCAGTTTTTTCCAGACTTCTGAATCGCTGTTGGCATTTTCTGCGTCATACAGCAGATCCGCCGAGGTGATCTCATCCATTACCCAAACCATTTTTAAACCGGTCAGCTTCTGATCCTTAGCCACAAAGGTGGTGTTCATATCGATAAAACTGTGTGGGTGGGCGAGTGCGCCCATGCAGGTCATCATTAGCAAGCAGGCCACCAGGCCACGGAGTTTCATCATCCAAGCATACTTTCTATTGTTATAATATAACATCAATCAAACCTCAACCGGCGTTAACAAGCCGAATAACTGTGACGAAAGTAGTAAGCCGAAGTAAAAGCAGGGGCAACTGCCACGCCCCGCAGAGCCTTTTGCTATGCTTAAACATAATTTAAACACGACCTGCCAGAAGGTGATATGAGCCTGGAGACTTCTTCTGCGCCTGAGTTTTCAGGTCAACAACGGCGCTGTCATTTACTGCTGATGCTGTATGCGCCAGTACCCTCGGTACAACTAGACACAATTGGCCAAATCAACGGCGTAGACCTGCTCATTACCCGGCAAGATATAGCCGAGGTTGCCAGCGAGATCCAGCATTTCCATCATCTGGAAATCAGCGGCGATCCCGACGAAGGCTACCAGATCCAGGGCAGCGCGCTGGATCTTCGCTTGTGTCTGCTCCAATGGCTACGGCGAGCCTTGCGTTGCAGCCCTGAGTTTGTCGAGCAACACTTTGGCCCTCAGTTTCAGCGGGCGATGCAACTTCAGCACCCACAGCTTCCGGCTCTGGCATTGTGCATCAACCAATGTGAACAGCGCCTTAACCGCCGCTTTGAGCAGCGTGACCGACTGTTTTTGCAACACTATCTTTGTTATTGCGTCTGGGCTAGCCAGCATCAGCGCCATCCTCAATTTGATCGCCGCCAGCATGAGTGGCTGCAAACCAAACCAGAGCACCTGGCGGCAGCGGAACTGCATCAAGCGCTGAACCAGCTATTTGACCAGCCCGATGACAATAGGGAATGTGATTTCCTTACGTTGATGTTTACCCTGCTGAAAAGTCACAGCTACCAGAGCAGCGATTCGCCAGAGGACCAACGCCTGATGGCGGCGATTGGGCAGGTGGTGGAACGCTTCCAGCAGATCTCCGGCATGCATTTCAGCAGCCAGGAGGGGTTAATCAGCCAGCTGTTTGCCCATTTAGCCCCTGCAGTAGAACGCTGCCGGTTTGCTATCGGCATCGACAATACGCTACTAGAAGAGGTGGTCCGTAAATATCCCCGTCTGATGCGCACTACGCAGGAGGCGTTAGCGCCGTTTGAACAGGAATATGAGATTCAATTTTCGCGGGAAGAAGCAGGGCTAGTGGCAATCAGCTTTGGTGCCTGGTTGATGCAGGGTAACGCGCTGCATGAAAAGCAGATACTGTTGCTGACGCTGGATAACCCGCAGTTGGAAGAAGAAGTGGAATATCAGATCCGCGAACTGACGCTATTGCCATTGAATATCAAATATCAGCCCTTACACGACTACCTGCTTGCTGGTGCACCGCAAGGGATTACGCTGGTGATTAGCCCCTACGCCACACCAAGCCAGGAGCATCCCCCCACGCTGATTATTACCGAACTGCCGCTGGAACGTCAGCAGCGCAAGGCGATCCGTGCGCTGCTGGAAAGCCATTAACGGCTATAGCTAACCGCCACCGCCGGTGGGCGAATAAACAACGCTGGCACCACCACCGCGACCATCACCCAGAACACTCCGCCCTGATAGTGCTCAAACAGGAAACCCGCCACTACGGTCATCACTGCAATGCCGCCGCCCATCGCCAGCGCCGAATAAACCGCTTGCAGGCGAATCACTTCCGCTCCCTGACGCGCCGCAATAAAGCGCATTGCCGCCAGATGGCAGACCGTGAAGGTACCACAGTGCAGCACCTGTACCAGCAGCAGCCAGCCGATTTCCGTCGTGGTTGCCATCAGGCCCCAACGCAGCAGACCACACACGGCGGAAAGTAACAGCAGATTACGCGCATTCCAACGGCGGAACAGGAAATTGCTGCTGGCAAAGATAACCACTTCAGCGACCACGCCCAAAGACCACAGGTAGCCGATAGTTGCCGCAGAGTAACCCGCCTCTTCCCAATAGATGGAGGCAAAGCTGTAATAACCGGCATGTGCCCCTTGCAACAGCGTCACACACAGCAGAAAACGCCAGACAGGCCCTTCGCTGAGCAGTTCTCGCCAGGAGCGGCCAGGTTCGTTCTGCGCCCGAGATTCACCTTGTGGCAGCACGCTCGGTTTCAGCAACATGCCCACCAGCATCGCCAGGATGCTGACCAACAGGCTGATCAAAATCGCATTATGCCCCCAAACAGACACCAGCTTGCCGGTTAGCGCCGAGCCGATCACAAAGGCCAGCGATCCCCATAACCGCACCCGGCCATAGTCCAGAGTGATCTGCCGTTGCCAGGTGGCAGCCAACGCATCGGTCAGCGGCACCAGCGGGGAGAAGAACAGGTTAAAACCGGCGATCACCAGCATCAGCCAGGCCCAGCCATTACCGAAACAGAAGCCGACGGCAAACGCCAGGGAGAGCAATGCCAACAAACGCAACGCGGTGATTAAATAGGAGGGATCTTTAACGCGTGGAGCAATCAGCAGGCTACCAAGGAAGCGCGCCACCAGGCCAGCGCCGAGCAAGATACCAATGGTTTCAGGCGGTATACCCTCACCTTTTAACCAAACGCTCCAAAACGGGAGATAGATGCCATAGGAAAAGAAGTACGTGAAATAACTGAGAGCGAGCCAACGCGTTGATTGCAGAACCATGTTCCCTCCAGGATGAGGGCAATACTTTGACAGAGCTCACACCTTGCAGCAATCTTCATTCATGTTCAAAGGGCTAGAGTGCAAAGCAGTTCACAGTTTAACTGCAACAATGCTAAAAAAACCCGCCGAGGCGGGTTTATCTGCAAAGCAATCGAAGTACTTAGGCGTAAACCGGGAAGCGAGCGCAGATATCCAGCACTTTCTTCTTGGTACGTTCGATGGTGGCTTCGTCGTTCAGGTTGTCCAGCACGTCACAGATCCAGCCAGCCAGTTCACGCACTTCGGCTTCTTTAAAGCCACGGCGAGTCACCGCTGGAGTACCCAGACGGATGCCAGAAGTCACAAACGGGCTCTTCGGATCGTTTGGCACGCTGTTTTTGTTAACCGTGATGTTAGCACGGCCCAACGCGGCATCGGCTTCTTTACCGGTCAGGTTCTTATCTACTAGATCCAGCAGGAACAGGTGGTTATAGGTGCCGCCGGAAACCACTTTGTAACCGCGCTCCAGGAACACTTTCACCATCGCTTTGGCGTTATCGGCCACTTGCTGCTGGTACACCTTGAACTCAGGCTCCATCGCTTCTTTCAACGCTACCGCTTTACCGGCGATCACGTGCATCAGCGGGCCCCCCTGGCCGCCAGGGAAGACGGCAGAGTTCAGCTTCTTATACAGCTCTTCATCACCACCTTTGGCCAGGATCAGGCCACCGCGCGGACCCGCCAGCGTTTTATGGGTGGTGGTGGTCACAACGTGGGCATGAGGAACCGGGTTCGGGTAAACGCCAGCGGCAATCAG
This sequence comes from Serratia sp. NCCP-200, assembly GCF_059697885.1. Taxonomy (NCBI): domain Bacteria; kingdom Pseudomonadati; phylum Pseudomonadota; class Gammaproteobacteria; order Enterobacterales; family Yersiniaceae; genus Serratia; species Serratia sp. NCCP-200. Next base: position 153,779 of record NZ_BAAKUJ010000001.1, on the reverse strand, counting down.
GCCCGCCACGTGTGCCATATCCACGAACAGATAAGCGCCGATGCTGTCAGCGATTTCACGCATTTTTGCCCAATCAACCACACCGGAGAAGGCAGAGAAACCGCCGATGATCATTTTTGGTTTGTGGGTCTGCGCCTGTTTGGCCAGATCGTTATAGTCAATCTGCCCAGTTTCGTCGATGCCGTAAGGCACCACGTTATACAGCTTACCGGACAGGTTCACCGGTGAACCGTGCGTCAGGTGGCCGCCGTGTGCCAGGTTCATCCCCAGGATGGTGTCGCCCGGCTGCAGCAGCGCGGTATAAACGGCAAAGTTAGCCTGGGAACCTGAGTGTGGCTGCACGTTGGCATAGTCGGCACCGAACAGCTCTTTGGCGCGATCGATCGCCAGTTGTTCAACGATATCAACGTATTCGCAACCGCCGTAGTAACGCTTGCCCGGATAGCCTTCTGCGTATTTGTTGGTCAGTTGGGAACCCTGGGCCTGCATCACGCGCGGGCTGGTGTAGTTCTCAGACGCAATCAGCTCAATGTGCTCTTCCTGACGCACGACTTCCTGCTCCATTGCATGCCACAGTTCGGCATCATAATCAGCAATGTTCATTTCACGCTTTAACATCCGGCATCTCCTGACTGAAATCAGCTAACTTAATTTACCCCTACGGGTGCTGGGCAACAGTGTAAACCGTTTCGGCCTATCGAAGATAGGTCTTGACAGAGGTTTTTACGCAAACGATTGGCATCACGTGGCGTAAGGCTTTGAACCCTTAAAGGCCACATTTTGGCAACGGAGTTTTACTCATCAACAAAATGCGCTTTTTTCATGTTCTGTGAAGGCGATCGACGGTTAACAACCCCATAACAATAACAGGGATATTTACAAGCACGGGGTAATTTTATAAGATGCATTTAAAATACACCTATTAGACAAACATAAAACGCCCGCCAAGGAGTATCACCATGCTGGATAGTCAAACCATCGCCACCGTTAAATCAACCATTCCCCTGTTAGCCGAAACCGGCCCCAAACTGACCGCCCACTTCTACGATCGCATGTTTGCCCATAACCCTGAATTGAAGGATATTTTCAATATGAGCAACCAGCGTAACGGCGATCAGCGCCAGGCGTTGTTCGATGCCATCTGCGCTTACGCCAGCAATCTGGAAAACCTGGCCGCCCTGCTGCCTGCGGTAGAACGCATTGCCCAGAAGCACGCCAGCTTCAATATCCAGCCCGATCAGTATCAGATTGTCGGCCACCACCTGTTAGCCACGTTGGACGAAATGCTCAGCCCTGGCCAGGAAGTGCTTGATGCCTGGGGAAAAGCCTACGGGGTGCTGGCCAACGTGTTTATTCAACGTGAAGGCCAGATCTACCAGGAAACGGAAAAGAGTGACGGTGGCTGGCGTGATTTGCGTGCCTTCCGCATCGTGAAAAAACAGCCTCAGAGCGAGGTCATATCCAGCTTTGTACTGGCTCCAGTAGACGGTGGTCGCGTGGCCGATTATCAGCCAGGCCAGTATCTGGCGGTTTATATTAACGATGACAGCCTGCAACATCAGGAGATCCGCCAATATTCACTCACCACCGCACCGAACGGGGAATATTACCGTATCGCGGTCAAACGTGAGGAACAGGGCGCCGTTTCCAACTTCCTGCATCAGCAGGCCAAAGAAGGCGATATCATTCATCTCGCGGCACCACACGGCGATTTCTTCCTGCAGGTAGAACCGACTACGCCAGTGGCATTAATCTCGGCAGGCGTTGGCCAAACGCCAATGCTGGGGATGCTTAACGCCCTGCACGACAATCAGCATCCGGCCAACATCCACTGGTTACATGCCGCAGAAAACGGTGCGGTGCATGCTTTTGCCGACGAAGTGGCGGATATCGCCGGGCGTATGCCTAATCTGAGCCGTCATGTCTGGTACCGTGAACCCAATGCCGATGATGTGCAGGGCCGCGATTATCACAGCCAGGGCCTGATGGATCTGAGCGCATTGCGTAGCGAGTTAAGCGATCCACAGATGCATTACTACTTCTGTGGCCCGGTGCCGTTTATGCAGCACGTGGGTAAGCAGTTGCTTGAGATGGGCGTGGAGGCCGAACGTATCCACTACGAATGCTTCGGCCCGCATAAGGTGCTGTAACATCCTAGTGTCTTGATAACATTATCAGGTACGAATGTTATTGATTACTTTGCGCGATAAGTGCGGGTGCCTAAGAAACGGTACCCGCGAAAATCCTCAACGGATTTGACCTCAATCTAAAACCTACAATTTCCTTAATGTTATTCCCCTTTCCACTATCGTTTTTAAACCGACATTGTGGTAAATCTACGCCCCATTGATAAGGACTTTGCATGGAGCGCAAGGATGATCCAGCTTTCAGCATCCCGCTGTATTTTCGCCAGTAATCTGACCCGCCACTCTCGCCATACTCCCGTCAGGCTAATACCTTTTTTGGCAGCCATAGCTGTTCATTCACGTTGTTAATTATGGAAAGTGTACGTTGATCGCATCAGTGGACTCACTATTTGCGTCATCTTCAAGGAGGTACAGAGATGCAACAGACCGTACAGGACTGGGTAAGAAACACGGCGGGTACACCGTTGTATGCCATCCTGGCCAATACCCATGGTGCGCAAGGCATCAAGGCCTATTACCGTGAGGACGGCAGCCGCACGCCGCACGGGCTTTACGCCAATACGCCCTATGCCAACTGGTTTGAAGTGATGCCGGTACTGGTGCAGCTAAACGAAGGCAGCCCATTCTTACGCTGGGTGGCAGAAACCCCTTTACGCAACTGGGGCTGGCTGGCACGTTCGCCGTTGCCGCAGGCTGCCCTGGCGGTCCACCTTGCCGGTTTGACACAGGTGATCATGCCCAGCGGCAAAGCGGTGTTTTTCCGCTATTGGGATGGGCGCTATCTGCCAGCTTACCTGCGCTACTTTGGCAATGAGTGGCGCTCTATCCTGCCGGTATTCTCCGATTACTGGGTAAACGGCGAGGGTTTTACCTGCCCGGTGGATCCTTCTGCGCAGGCCCAGATCAGCCCCTGGTGGCAGGTGCCCCAAGGGATGGTGGATGCTCTGCTGGATGAAGATCCGGAGCCGCTGATCGCCAACCAGCTGACCTGGCTGCGCGAGAATGAGTTTGAACTCTATCAAGCCGTGCCAGAACCGGTTCTGCGCCAGATAGCGCTGCGGCTTTACCCACAGGTCTGGCAACAGACGCCAGATCCGAAGAAGCGAACCGCCCGGTTGTCCCAGGCCCTGGTAGATGCGCTAAGCCGCCGTACCAATCCGTTCGAGGTGATCACCTTCAACGTTTCCTCTTTTCGACCGTGAGTAATGGACTATGACGACCGAATATATTGCGAGTATTGACAATGCCTTGCTGGGCTTCAAAAACAAGACCCTGATCACCCAAGAGTATCGGCAGATCGTCAAGGAGTGGGCCACGGCCAGCAGCATTTCGGGGCGATTAGGTGGGCCGACGCTGGGGATGGAAAAAACTCTGCGGCTCAACGACAACAAGACCGTGGTCTCGGAAAACGATCGCAGCTTTGAGAGTAGCGTAGTGACCTGCCCGAAGAGTGGCGAGATCAAGGTGGCTCTCGCCTACGAGTCCACGCTTGAACTGCCTATCCCCGATGTAACCATTGAGATCTATGAAGATGTCAGTTTTGGTTTTGACTCCAAGGTGGCTACCCAGCAAACCGATGAGCAAGGCATAGCCCGTTTCCCTGGTCTGACTGCGGGCAAGAAATATTACGTTAAAGCCACCGATCCCCAGCTGGAGCAGCACAATGACCAGATGCTGCAAGCCTATGACGGCCTGATGCTGGAGATGTACGACACCTTGTCAACGCAATGGCAGACCTACAGGCCGCAGTGGCAGTTGAGTCCAATCAATGCCGGCCTGTTGACTGCGCTGGGCTCTGGGTTGTACGACGGCATGTTTGGGCTGTGGGACGACGTGAAACTGGCCTACGACGTGATCACCGACCCCGCAAAGTACGGGCAGAAAATCTATGCGGAAGCGGGTAAGTATAAGGATCTGATCACCCAGGTAGATGAACAGAAGCTGAAGTCGCTGCTGGAAGGCAGCAAGCAGATGGCCCGCGAGCTGTTGGCGCTGTTCAATGATGAAGCTGCGCTGTACCTGTTTATGCGCTCAGTGGAACTGCAAGTGCGTATGTACCCTTGGGGCGCACTACTGGAACCGATGGTAAAAATAGGGGGGTCCATTATCAGCGATGCGTTGGTCGGTATTGTCTTCGGGGCGCTGCTGACCCTGGTGACCGCCGGGTTGGGCGTGGCGTTCCTGATCTATAAGGTAGGCAGATTGCTCAAGAAACTGGGCAACGCATTGCAGTCTGTCTGGCAGGGGCTGAAGACGATTCTGTTTGCCACCCTGGAACTGGTCAAACGGTTCTTTGAGAAGACCCGCCAACTGAACCTCAAGCGCCAGGCCAATGCCAAGTTGAAACAGGATCGGAAAAACCAGCTGGGTTCGTCAAACCATACTGGACTGGTGGATAACTCAGGCACGGTGAAAAACAACCCCGCGACAAATGCGGCTGACCAGCCCACGGTGAACTCGCAGTGCACCCCCGGCACCGGCTGCCCGGTCTCGCTGATCAACGGCGAAGAGTTGCTTACTCTGGACGATGGGCAACTGATTGGCCTGACGCCCTTTATCTTCCAGCGTCAGTACCGCACCACCGCGGTCGAACGCACGTCGGTGTTTGGTTTTGGCTGGAGCCATAGCCTGCAGCATACCGTCGAGTTTATCGATGATGAACTGCACTGGACCGATCACCAGACCCTCACCACCATTCTGCCGTTACCTACCGAAGTTTCCCCAAGTGGGCTTAATTATGTAGCCGGGGCCGCCGCCTATCTGGACAAGGAACCTGACAGCTACTGCCTGATGGCCGGTAGCATGGAAGGCTGGGTGTTGCATGTGCATCGGGTTACGGGGCAAACGACCGGGCGCATCACCGGCCTTTCACACCGCCAGTTGCGGTTGACCCTGCACTATCACGATGGCTTACCTGTTCGGCTGGAACATCCGGCTGGTGCTGCCTTGCAGTTCAGCTATCAGGAATTCCCTCAAGGCTGGCGCCTGACGCAGTTGAGCCTGACCCCAGAATCGGGCCGGGAAGAGGCTCTCCATCCACTGATGACCTATGAGTACGATGAGCGGGGGCAACTGAGTGCCGCTATCAATGCAGCCGGGGAAGCCGAGCGCTATCAGTATCGTGATGACTATGTATTCAGCCTGCGGCAGTTGGCCGGCGGGGCTGAGTTTTATTGGGAATGGCAAGGGGAAGGCAAACAAGCTCGTGCGGTGCGCCACTGGAGCAACCTGCCTAACTTTGACCAACGTTTTCTGTGGGATGAGCAACCCGGGGCCGTCACCCTGGTCCATCAGGACGGTTCACGGGAGACCTGGCAACATGACACCCGCTTTCGCCGCCTGATAAAGAAGGTCGACCCAGACGGGGCGATTCACCACAACGAATACGGTGAACGCGGTGAGCTGCTGAGTGAAACCGATCCGTTGGGCAACCGCACCGAATATGGCTATAACGGTGAACTACAGTGCACTTGGGTGCGCACTCCTGACGGACAAGAGACCCAATACCGTTATTCGCGGGGCCGAGTAGTAGAGAAAACCACCTGGAGCCTCGATCAGGAGGACAAGATCCGTGAACGGTATCGCTACGATACGCAGGGCAACCTGACGGAAGAAACCGATGCGTTGGGCAATACCTGCCACTACCTGTGGTCTGCGCAAGGGGCACTCAACGAGGTGCAATACCCGGATGGCAGCCGCGAGCGCTTTGTCCGCGATGCCTTTGGCCAGGTTCTGGAACACCATCAGCGCAACGGGCTGACCCACTATTATCGCTACAACCTGCTGGGGCAAGTGATCCGGCACAGCGACAGCCCACTGGACGAGGCGGGGGTAAACGGTACCCGTTATACTTGGAATGCCGCCAACCGGCTGGAGGCTATTCACGCGCCTGACGGCTCAGTGCGCCACTACCGGTACAACGCCTACGGCAAGGTGACCAGCGAGCGTGATGAAAAGGGGCTGACCACCCAATACGAATACCATCCAAACTCCCATTTGGTGAGCCGAGTCATTTACCCCGACCTCAGCCAGGTGGAATACCGCTATGACAACCCGAAGAACTTCGTCAGCGACATCATCAACCAGAACGGTGAACATCATCGGCTGGACTATCACCCCAACGGGTTGGTGAGTGAAGAGCACACCGTTGACGGACGCCACTTCCTCTATAACTACGACCTTAACGGGCACCTGACCCAGCGCACCGAGTACGGCACTAGCCAGAGTGAACAGACCGCGCTGGTGACTCGCTACGAGCGGGATGCTGCCGGGAGGCTAGTTCGTAAAGTATTGCCGGACGGCAAGGAAGTCAGTTACGCCTACGATAGTTTTAACCGCCTGCGCCTGGTGGATGACGGGCATTGGCCGCTGGCATACGGTTACGATGAAATTGGTCGACTGACGGAGGAGTATCAGGGCTTTGCCAGCCTGTTTTACGGCTATGACAGCGCGGGCAACCTGACACGCCAACGCCTGCCCGATGGCAACCTGCTGGCTTACCACTACCAACAGGGGCAAGTCTCACGCATTGACCTGAATGGCCGCATACTCAGTGAACACCAGTATCGCGGCGAGCGGGAAACCCGGCGCATCACCGGTGAGGTGGTCAGCGAGTTTGATTATGACGCGCAGCAACGCCTGCGCCATCAACGGGCTACCGCCGTGGTACAGGCAGAAATGGAGGGTGACGCCCCAGACGTGACGCCGGTGATGCAGCGCCGCTACGAGTACGACCCGGCAGGCAACCTGACGCAGATCCTCGACCCGCACAAGGGCAACCGGGAATACCGCTACGATAAGCAACATCGCCTGACCGAAGCGCTGCACCACCCGATAGCCTACCCCGAAGCCTTGCCGCAGGCGCTGCGCTGGCGGGGTATCAGTGAACAATTTACGCACGATGCAGCGGGTAACGTATTGGGGAACGATGCTGCCTCCCGTGGAACACAAGTGCGTGGCAACCTGCTGAAGCAGAAAGGCGATGTGCGGTTCGAGTATGACGAGTTTGGCAACCTGACACGTGAAGTGCGCAGCACCAAGCCACTGTGGGTGCGGGAGTTCCGTTATGACTGCCAGCACCGGCTGGTGGAGTTCATTGAACAACGCCAGGGGCAGAAAACCCATTTTGCCTATACCTATGATGCCTTTGGTCGACGCATCCAAAAGCAGGACCTGCTAGCCCAACGGCCTGATGCCGTAACCCGGTTCTTCTGGCAGGGTGAGCGGATGGTGGCAGAATGCGCCGACGATGATAATATCTTCACAGCGGACGATCCAAAACCGGCGCACCTGGCGACCTATAAAAGCTACCTGTACAGCCCCGGCAGCTTTGTGCCGCTGGCGCAGTTACTGGGTAAAGGACGCAAGTCGGAGATTTACTACTACCTGAATGACCACCTGGGTACCCCGCAGGAACTGGTCAATGGCAAAGGACAGATTGCCTGGAGCGCGGCGTACCGCGCCTACGGCAATCTGGCGGTAGCGTTCGTTGAATCTGTGCCGCAACCACTGCGTTTTCAGGGGCAGTACTTCGATGCAGAAAGCGGGTTGCACTATAACCGGTATCGTTATTACTCGCCGGAGACCGCAAGGTTTATCACGCCTGACCCAATTGGGCTGGCTGGTGGGCTAAACCAGACGCAGTACGTGCCTAACCCTACCGGGTGGGTGGATCCGCTGGGGTTGGCGAATGCGTTGGGAGATTGTCCGCCATCAATTAAGTTCATAAATCCTAAAACTATCCAGTACTCTCAAGATAGTATTAATCCACATTTTAGTGACGGTAATAAAATTAATGATTTAATATTTAGATTGAAAAATGATCCTTCATATATCAATCAAGTTGAGCCAATAAGAAGAGTGAGGATGGTGGATCTCCCTGTTGAAGTCCAAGAAAAACTATTGTCACAAGGAGCGCACAAACATTCAGTATTTTCTTTAGACAACAGAAGGTTATATGCAGCTAAGGAGGCTGGAATATCCCAAATTCCAACACGATGGGCAACACCGGATGATTTGAAAGGGATTAATTTAGTTGACAGGTTCTCCACTAAAACAGGTGGGAAAAATATAAGGGTGAGGAATTAAAAATGGAAAACAGAGCAATTAAAACTCAGTACGGGACAATACATGGAAGAGATGCGCTAATATTAAAGGATGTCAAGTTAGATATGTACCCCATGAGCATTGAGGTGAATGCTTTACTTGATCTGTCTTTTTGTCAGCCGCCCACAGAAAGTAATATTGAAGCTCTAGTTTGTTTTAAATTCAAAAACATAAAGAGCTTAAAAATAATAATGATTGATGAATCAGACTATCAGTTGATAAAGAAGTCTTGTTTTGATTTGATTGTTTCAGGAGGAAATAACAATTACATTTTAAGTACTTATGATCATGTCTTTGATGTGATAGGTCAGTGCGAAGTTGTATATGCTTAAGTGATTAGAAAGGCCGGAGGTTAAGATTTTTTCGGCCTTATATCTTTTTTGTTATATAAGTATATTCCTTTGCCACACCGAATCACCTTGTCGGATATCATGCTTACAGTCACACCAGATTGATATTCTGGCTCTGCCATAACGTCATTGCTATATAACTTAACACATCTCAAAAAAAATTATAAAGTTGCAAAAAATGAACTCAATAGAACGGATATGCAGAGATCTTGGCTTACCTTGCGGGGATGATTTTACTCAAGATTGGACATATGAATTACCTGAGGAATTTCGTACCGAGGAATATCTGAACAAATATATCTTAACTTACTCAAATGATAATTATTCAGAATCAGAGAGAGATTTGCTGATGCAATTGATACTCGATGTTACTAATGATTGTTTAAGTATGGGAATGGATACTAATAATGAAGTTATCGTTAAAGCATTAGATTTGCTTTCAAATAATCACCAGAAGCATTTTCAGTTAATTGAATACTGGGCGTTAGATGGAGAACCACTGGAGGATTGTTTTGTTTTGACTTATAAAGCAAGGGAAATAATAAACAATATTAGATAAATGTTAACCCACTGCTCTCATGATAACTTGACGTAATTCATTAGTTATGTTGTAGATGAGAATGCTGGAACTTCTGATAGTTCCGGCTTTTTACATCACTTATCTTTCCAGTCACTGGATACAGTCCGGTTTATCAAGCAGTAATACATAAAAGTGCCGCGAAAGCTGGGCAAGCGAAAGTCCCCTAGAGCTCCGAAACGATATTTAAGCCAACGAGATCAGCTTAACTCTATTTATCACGCCAAATTGATATTGAAACAAAGAGGTGACAACAGTCTTTCAAAAAGGCCTCAACATATGGGGAAAGATATTGATGATAATGGCAGTCCATTAACCAGCCATCCTAAACGGGGACAGTAAAAGTGAAATTAAATAAAAAGAAAAGGCTGAAAGCGATGGGGTTTTTAGGGGGGGTGTTAAGCCCCTTCAACTCAAATATCACTACTGTGGAGTGAGGATATATTTGAATGCAATTTCTCCGATAAGTCAAGCATTTTTAAATTATTTGATAAATATATAAAAAGTGATCTGGCATCATCCCTGCTTGGATGTTTTTAACTATTACCGTGCTTGAGAAGTATCTTTTGAATGCTGACGAGTCTTTTGAAGATGCTTTGCATAAGTTAGTATTTGGTGACATCTTAGAAGATCCCCACCATTTTATGAAATTACTTCTTGAGTATGCAATTGAAATCTCAATCAATCAAGAAATAGATGATAATAAAAAAGGAATTTATAACTATAAAGTGAATGAAATGATATAAAGGTAGCTCAGAAAGGTCGATATGAAAATATCGACCTGAACAATCTGAATGACTACCTAGGTCCCCCGAGGAACTGGTCAACGGCAAAGGACAGATTGCCTGGAGCGCGGCGTACCGCGCCTACGGCAATCTGGCGGTAGCGTTCGTTGAATCTGTGCCGCAACCACTGCGTTTTCAGGGGCAGTACTTCGATGTAGAAAGCGGGTTGCACTATAACCGGTATCGCTATTACTCGCCGGAGACCGCAAGGTTTATCATCCCTGATCCGATTGGGCTGGCCGGTGGCCTAAACCAGACGCAGTATGTACCTAACCCTACCGGGTGGGTGGATCCGCTTGGTTTGGCTAGCGTTCCTGGAGATTGTCCGGAGCCGCCGGGCACAGGAGTAAGAGCGCATGCGGGTGAAGAACTGGTTGAAGTTTATCGAGTTCAGCCCGTGAGACCTAATTCAGATATTGTTTTAGGTGGTGCATTCTTGCGTGAGCGTGAGAAAGGTAAATCTATAATGCAGGCAAATAATCAGCGGAAGAAATTGCTTGGAAAACTGGAGTCTGATGATCCTGCAGACGCGGTTAGAGCTATGCAGCATGCTCAGGCTGGTGGAGGTAGCAGTCCAGTGATATCTACAACTTTTGATAAAGCTGGGGCAGAACGTGAATTTCGTGAGGCATTAAATGACGGTAGAAATGTGGAGCTTATTACGATTAGAGGTCCAAAAAGTGCTGGCATAGATTTCAATCTGGAACTTGAAACTAGAGGTGGAAGAACAAAACCCAATAGGTTTAGAGATGAGGAAATGAATGAGTTCGGAATTAAGGATCTATATGTTCCGCCTAAGGGAAAAGGAACTAGTAAATCAGGTTTCAAAATTGTTGATGTGAAAAAAGAGTTGGAGTAACTATGCGAAAAGATAAAGTTTTCTGGAAGAAGGAAGTTGTTGGGTTTCTACTGAATGGTAGAATGGATAACTTTGATTTATATGGAGAATGGGAGCCATTGGCAAGTGTTCATCATGATGAGTTTATCGCTTGCATAGAAGCAGATGAAGATGAAGTATATGTTTGTGTAGGTAGCAATGAAAAGGGAAGGATAGGGAATGTCGCTGATATTCCAGATGAGCAAATAAGCATTCGATGCAGAGGATCTTACACGGATATTAATTCAGTACAGGATACTGAAGAGTATTATAGAAAATATCTGCATTATTAATTTAATATGCAAATGATTTTTGTAATGATACAGTAGGGTTAGCTGCCGATTTCCAGCAGTTAACTCTCCATATCAATAACTGGCGTTCCTAAATAGCTGCGCTTAATACCGCTACACTTTTGCCAGACCCTGTTTCTCTCCAGGGAATGGGCCGGCGGTTTCCATAAAATGACGAACCTTTTTCAACAACTGCCACATTGAACGGCACTGATGATTGCGGGTTATTGTGTCATGAAGCGCCTGCCATAAACGCTCAACGTGGTTCACCCACGGCGAGTAAACCGGCTGATAAATCACCCTGAACTTTGGATTCGCCTTTAGCCAACGCTGTGTTTCATGGCTTTTATGGATAATGTAGTTATCCACGATGAGTGTGATGGTTTTTGCCCGTCTGTATGTGGCTTTAAGGTGTTTAAGCAGGCTGATGAACAACACCGAGCTTTTGCTGTTGCCACCTACGTAACTGACCTTTCCCGTACCGCTGTGTAAGGCCCCGGCAAGGTAGTATTTTTCATTCTGGCCCGGCGTTACCACTCGCTTTTGTTGTCCGCGAAGTTGCCAGTCTGCGCCGATTTTTGGGTTGAGATGGATATCCACTTCATCCTCATAAAAGACCGGATGTTCTGCACTACATTTAGCCAGCGCGTTATGGATTACAGCCATCTTTTCATCCTTGTGTGGGTCACGGATATGCAGGGTTGGTGCTGCCCTGCGCCAGACCAGTCCGGCTAACGGCAACCAGCGACGTACAGTTCCGGCATGTAACGAACATCCTATTATCTCTCTGATTTTTATCGCCAACAGTTCTGTACTCCATCGTGAACGCTGATACCCAAAATCGCCGGGAGAGTGCTTTATCAGTTCGCGTAACAATGTGCAGATGTGTTCAAAAGACCAGCGTCGAGAGCGCCCGGCAGGCAAGGATTTCAGACCTTCGACACCCGATAATGTAAACCAGTTAATCCAGCGGCCTACGGATGAACGGGCACAACAGAGAGTTCTTGCGACGTCGCTGACGCGTTCTCCACGGTGCAACATCAACATAGCCATAAGCCTGCGGGCATGATTTTTATCTGGTGTTTTATGGATGATTTTCTGCATCTGGCGTCGTTCATTTCGGGGGATGGGTGCTATGATCGGCATAACTCAGTCCGGTTGGTGATTTTGGTTGGTTTGGCGATTGATCAGATCGCACAACCCGGGCTGAGTTCCCTTTAAGTGATCTACTATTAGGCGCAGCTATTTAGGTGAAGTAGTTTATACAAACCTTGATCCATACGCCTGAGTATTATGACGAGCTTATTCGGAAGGGAAAACACGATGGTTAATTATTTTTTAATTAGCTGCATCAGATATCGCAGACATGATGTTAATTTGGTGTATACGGTGGGGTTTGCCTGGGTACGATATACGGCGCTTCGACAATCTGGAGGTGGCATTCGATGAGAGTGGCTGAAGTTATAGGGTTCGAACATGTTCGAACCCTATAAAACAAGCACAGAGTAACACACCGCAACACTCTGTTATTTAGTCAGCTTCCACGCATCCCGTACCTGTTCCGCCGTCACCGGCGCAGCCTGGTTCCCCCAGCTCCCGCGCAGATAGCTCATCAGATCGGCAGCCTTCTGATCGTTGAGCACCCAGCCATAGCCCGGCATAACGATCGATGGTGCATGTTGGGTGACCGGCGTATGCGCCCCCTCCAGCACCACGCGCAAGGCGGTCAGTGGATTATCCGCCGTCACCGACAGATTACCCGCCAGAGCAGGTATGACGTTGTCGCTCCCCTCCCCCTTATTGCCATGGCAAGTTGAACAGTACATCGCATAGATCTGCCCGCCAGAAGCCATGCTCGCGCTTGATGCCGCCATGGTTGCTACAGGTTTCGGTGCCTCTATCTCCAGGCTGTGTACATACTGCGCGATAGCCTTTAAATCGTCATCACTGAGGTATTGCGTGCTATGCGCCACCACGTCGCTCATCGGCCCGGCCACAGCCGCGTGTTGGCTACGGCCGCTTTTCAGCAGCGCAACCACATCATCCGGCTTCAACCCACGCAGGCTCGGGGCATACCAACCATCCAACTCTGCGCCGCTCAGGAACTCAGGGGATTGGTTATCCAGCCCTTTTTCCTGCATCGCCCAGCCGCGCGGAGTATGGCAACTGCCACAGTGGCCCAGCCCCTGTACCAGATAAGCACCGCGATTCCACTGGGCGCTTTGCTTACTGTCTGGCTGATAGGTTTGGTCTTCATGGAACAGCGTATTCCATACCGCTAACGGCCAACGCATGGACATTGGCCAGCTGATATCGCTTTCCCGGTTGGCAGTGTCTTGCGCCGGGACTTCGTGCATCAGGTAGTCATACAGAGCACGCATGTCCTGCTCGCTCATTTTGGCGTAGGAGGTATAAGGCATGGCGGGATACAGACGATGCCCATCTTTGGCCACGCCCTGCCGCATGGCACGATCGAACTCTGCAAAGCTGTAACTGCCAATACCTTGCTGTTTATCGGGCGTAATATTGGTGGCATAGATATCCCCTACCGGCGTTGGGAACTTCATCCCGCCCGCCAGTTCCTTACCACCCGGAGCGGTATGGCAAGCCGTACAGTCCCCTGCCTTGGCCACGTATTCCCCGGCGGACATGGCGTGAGCCGAGCCACCAGCCAGCAACAGCATCAGATACCACGGACGTAATGTCATACCCCCTCCTTGGCAGCAACCTTGCCGTAGGCCAGTTCATTCACGGCTCGCCAAGCCTGATCGATCGCCGAGTTGGCATACGGGCTCCAGTCGGAATCGGAATTGGCAATGACGATCTTGCCGATCGGTTGCCGCGCGGTTTCGATGATCTTTTGGGACTCATCTTCATCATCGAACATACCGTTGAGGAAATAGGAGTAACCGTGCGACCAGCGGTTGACGGTGATCGCCTGAATATCCCGCTGATGATCAAATCCGGCATCACCTAACATTCCCTGCAGCTGCTCACGGATCATCTTCTCATGTACCTCAAACGGGGTTCCTAGCAACAGCGCTCGCCCTTTGCGCGACTGTTCACGCGGGCTAAGGCCGCTGCCGGGCAATGTCGGCACATACACCATATGCAACCCGATAGGCTGGTTTGGATCGCGTGGGTGCTGATATCCCCCCATGCTTACCGGGTAGTCCAATTTCACCCGGCTATAAGGCGCGGTCGGGGCATAGACTTCGTGCACTCCCAGTTTGATAAACGGCTGCCAGTTGCGGATCACCACCTTACTGTACACCAATGGCGATTTGACGTTCTGCTTCAGCGCCTCTTGCTGCTCGTGAGGCATTTCCGGGATCAGATAAGGGATCATCATATTGTAACCGGCCATCACCACCTGCCCGGCCCGCACTTTGACCATCTTCTCGCCGTTGATATAGGTCACCTCGGCCTTATCACCCACGTTGGCCACGTGCAGCCCGGTGCTGTTCAAGCGTAGTTTCACCGGCGAATCGGGGCGATCCAGCTGGCTGTAATCAAACTTTGCCAGGATGACGTCGTTCATATCTTTGCCACCCGGTGCCACCGCCGGGATCAAATGACGCACCATCAGGCGAGCCAGCGTAGCGTTGCCATCCGGGAAGTGGAATACATAGGGATCGTCAAGATCGGCCTGCGATTCCTCATCCAACGGCGGCAGGTTCATGCCGTTCAGGCCTGGCAGATCACAGATGCGGGCATCGCTGCAAGAGGTCGCATCAATGCCGACGGCCTGAAAATCGTTGGTGGTTTGCTGGAAATAGCGGATCGCCATTTCGCTCAGCCCCACTTTCTCGCGCAGGAACTGGCTATAGCTGTGCTTGTCCAACCAGGCTACCTTCTCTTCCTGGCTCAGGCCCGGCAGGTAGTCTTTTTCGACGGTGTGCAACGCAATCAAGGCCTGGCGATCGGCCTGCGGCAACGGGAAGTCGTTGATAAAATCTTCATAAGAGCGACCATTGAGGCGATCACGCGGAATATCATCCGCCACCACTCGGCCCGGATCGCCACTCACTACCTTATCAACGCCAAAGTTCTGGCGATCAAAGTAGACGCCACGGCTGAGATTGAGGTCCGGATAGAAAGTGGTGTCGAAGGCCTTTTCCATACCGTCCAGGCTAACGCCCAGATTTTTCAGCAACCCCATGGCGACCGGGCTGAAGTTGGAACGCGGCGACTGTAACGATTCGCTGCCCCCGTAACCGAGGAGGGTGCCGTTCTCGCTGCTGAATTCGTTACGCTTGGCGTGGCCGCCAAAGTCATCATGGTTATCAATCAGCAAAATACGTTGCTGTTTGCCCTTCATTTGCTGCCAGAAACAGGCCGCCGCCAGGCCGCTGATGCCAGCGCCAACGACCACCAGATCGAATTCTTCCTCGATCGGCAGGTTGACAAAATCAAAGGTTTTGCCATCACGCCCCAGTTGGTGGGCATGTTCGAAGGAGCCTGGGTGATTGCCACGCAGACCAGTTAACGCGGGTGGGTAATACAGGGTTTGATGGGCGGCTTGCGGCGATGCGCGCAGGATCTGCATCGGCGTAAGCCCGGCGGCGATGGTGATCGCCACCCCATTAAGAAAATCGCGACGGGTGATAGCCATAAAAGCGTCCTTTTATTCTTTATTATTATCAGGCCAGCCGAAACCAGCCTGAGAGCCGCGTTATTGTGCGTATAAATCCTGTCAGATCAAGCAGATTAGTGTTTGAACATGACGTGGCGAATGGTGGTGTAATCCTCCAGTCCGTACATCGACATGTCTTTGCCATAGCCAGACAGCTTCTGCCCGCCGTGCGGCATTTCGCTCACCAGCATAAAGTGGGTGTTCACCCAGGTGCAGCCATACTGCAAACGCGCGCTCAGGCGGTGGGCACGGCCTACGTCACGTGTCCACAAAGAGGAAGCCAAGCCGTAATTGGAGGCGTTGGCCCAGGCCAGTACCTGCGCCTCGTCGTCGAATTCTGTCACCGTCACTACTGGGCCAAACACTTCACGCTGGACAATCTCATCTTCCTGGCGCGCGCCTGCCAACAGCGTTGGTTGGAAATAGAAGCCAGGGCCAGCGACTTTTTCGCCCCCGGTGACCACCTGGATATGAGGCAGTGCTTTGGCCCGCTCAACAAAGCCAATCACCCGCTCCAGATGCTGGGAAGTGATCAACGGTCCTAATTCGGTACTGCTGTCTTCCGGTGGCCCGATCTTCAAGCTGGCCACCGCTTCACCCAGCGCTTTCACCAGCTGTGGGTAAATGCCTTTTTGCGCATAGATCCGACAGGCGGCGGTGCAATCCTGCCCGGCATTGTAAAAACCGAAGGTGCGGATGCCGTCAACAACCTGCTGAATGTCGGCATCATCGAAGACGATTACCGGCGCTTTGCCGCCCAGCTCCATATGGGTGCGTTTAATCCCTGGAGCGGTATGGGCAATGATATGTTCGCCGGTAGCAATAGAGCCGGTAAGAGACACCATGCGCACCTTGTCGTGGCCGGTCAGCACATCGCCCACGCTGGCACCACGGCCAAACAGCACGTTGAGCACTCCCGATGGGAACACGCCAGCGGCCAGTTCGGCCAGCTTGAAGGTGGTTAACGGCGTCTGTTCAGAAGGTTTGATCACCACGCAGTTCCCTGCCGCCAATGCGGGTGCCAACTTCCAGGCGGCCATCATCAGTGGGTAATTCCAGGGAGCAATCGAAGCCACCACGCCCAACGGATCGCGGCGGATCATCGAAGTGTGCCCCGCCAGATATTCACCGGCCGCCATGCCACTCAAGCAACGGCTGGCACCGGCAAAGAAGCGGAAGACATCGGCCACCGCAGGCAGTTCGTCATTCAGCGCACAGTGATAAGGCTTGCCGCAGTTGAGAGACTCCAGTTTGGCGAAGGTTTCCGCATGCTGGTCAATCACGTCCGCCAGCGCCAGTAAGTGTTCGGCACGCTCTTTCGGGGTGGTTTGCCCCCACTGTTCAAACGCCGCATCGGCGGCCTGCACGGCCTCTTCAACCTGCTGTGCGCTGGCCTCGGCCACTTGAACAATCACTTCTCCCGTTGCCGGGTTGTAGACCGGCAACTTTTCGCCCTGGCCGGTAACCAGTTGACCATTAATCAGCAGTTGGCTTTGCATAGGGTTATCCTTTGAAATATTGGCATAAGCTATTTAGGAATTGAGGTGCTATTTACCGCTGCCTGCGACGCTTTCTCCGCCTTTGGTCAGGTAGTACGCGCCCAGGATCGGGAACATCGTCAATACCATCACCGACAGCGCGACCACGTTGGTGATCGGCACATCACGTGGGCGGCCCAACTGGTTCAGCAGCCACAGCGGCAGCGTACGTTCGTGCCCGGCGGTGAAGGTGGTCACAATGATTTCGTCGAATGACAGGGCAAACGCCAGCATTCCTCCCGCCAGCAGTGCCGAGCCCAGATTCGGCAAGATCACGTAACGGAAGGTCTGCCAGCCATCGGCCCCCAAATCCATCGAGGCTTCGATCAGGCTGTGTGAGGTACGGCGGAAGCGGGCGATCACGTTGTTGAACACGATCACCACGCAGAAGGTGGCATGGCCGATGACGATCGTCATGATCCCCGGTTCGATGTTCAGCGCCTTGAAGGCCGCCAGCAATGCCAGACCGGTGACGATCCCCGGTAAGGCAATAGGTAACAGCAGCAGCAGAGAAATGCTGTCCTTGCCGAAGAAATCCCGGCGATACAAAGCCGCTGCGGCCAGCGTGCCAAGCACCAGCGCAATCGCCGTGGCCAGGCAGGCGATCTGTACCGAAAGCAGTACCGCATCAATAATGTCCTGCCGCCCCGCCGCTACGCTAAACCAATGCAGGGTAAAGCCCTGCGGTGGGAAGCTGAATGCCGCGTCTTCGGTATTGAAGGCGTACATGGCAATAATCACTATCGGGAAGTGCAGGAAGATCAGGCCACCCCAGGCGGCCAGTTTCAGCCCTAACGGCGCGCGTTCAGAGTGCATTGAAGGCCCCCAGGCGTTTCACAATCGAGAGATAAATGGCGATCAGAACGATCGGCACCAGCGTAAAGGCGGCCGCCATCGGCATATTGCCGATCGCCCCCTGTTGGGCATACACCATGCTGCCAATAAAGTAGCCCGGCGGCCCCACCAACTGCGGCACGATAAAATCACCCAGCGTCAGCGAAAAAGTGAAGATGGAACCGGCTGCGATACCCGGTACCGCCAGCGGCAGGATCACATAGCGGAACGTTTGGGACGGGCGCGCGCCCAGATCCGCAGAAGCGTGCAGCAACGAAGGCGGCAAGCGCTCTAACGCCGCCTGGATCGGTAAGATCATGAACGGCAGCCAAATATAGACAAACACCAGGAAGCGCCCAAGACCGGAAGTGGATAGCGTATTACCCCCTACGCCGGGAATGCTCAGAATGCTCGCCAATACCGGCTCCAGCCCCATATGTTGCAGGAACCACTGCGCCACGCCGTCTTTCGCCAGCAGCAGCGTCCAGGCATAGGCTTTAACGATGTAGCTGGCCCACATCGGCATCATCACGGCGATATAAAAGAACGCCTTCACCTTGCCGCTGGTGTATCGTGCCATGTAATAGGCGATGGGGAATGCCAATACCGCACTGGCCAGCGAAACGACCACCGCCATGGTCAGCGTACGCACGATGATGTCGTAGTTGGCCGGGTTGAACAGCGCGCTCAGGTTGGCGAAGGTCAGTTCCGGCGTCACCGTCATGGTGAAATCGTCGAAGGTGTAAAAGCCCTGCCACAGCAGGGTCAGCAGCGAGCCAAGATACACTGCCCCAAACCACAGCAGCGGTGGCACCAGCAACAGCAGCAGATACAGCGTTGGCTTGCGGTACAGGTAGGTGGAAATCGCGCGAATTTTACCGCCGGGCGCTGCCGGCTGCTCGATGCTCACGTCCATCTCACCTCTCCTCCAGCAGCGGTACCATTGCCTCTCTGGCCCAACAGGCGGTGACCGGCTGACCGATCAGGCACTGCTGTGCCACGGCCTGCCACTGTGGGTTAGCCTGGCTGACCAGCAGTTTCTCACCGCTGCTCAGGGCGATTTCATAGCGTGTCGCCGCCCCTTGGTAATGGATATCCTGCAAGGTACCCTGAACCTGAACTTCCCCCTGCGCTGCGCTGCTTTGATCCAGCAGGCGGATATGCTCTGGGCGGATCGAGAAGGTGGCCGATTGCCCCAGCAACCGCTCCGCCAGTGCGCTGCGTACCACGTTGGACGTGCCGACAAACTCGGCAACAAACGGCGTTCTTGGCCGCATATACAGTTCGCGAGGCGCATCTACCTGCTCAATGCGGCCATTGTTAAATACCGCCACCCGATCGGACATCGACAGGGCTTCGCTTTGATCGTGCGTAACGAAGATAAAGGTGATGCCCAGTTGGCGTTGCAGCTTCTTCAACTCCCCCTGCATCTGCTCACGCAGTTTCAGGTCCAACGCCCCAAGCGGTTCGTCCAGCAGCAGCACGCGTGGGCGATTGACCAATGCACGAGCCAGAGCCACGCGCTGACGTTGGCCACCGGAAAGGTGCGCCGGTTTACGTTCGGCAGCAAACCCCAATGCCACGCTTTCCAATGCCTGATTCGCCCGCGCCAGCCGTTCACGCTTGGCAACGCCTTTCACCATCAGGCCGTAGGCCACGTTCTCCAGCACCGACATGTGTGGGAACAGCGCATAGTCCTGGAACACGGTGTTCACATCGCGCTGGTAAGGCGGCAGATTGCTCGCCTCTTGCCCATGAATACGGATGGAGCCGGAGCTAAGTTGTTCAAAGCCAGCGATCAGCCGCAGGCAGGTGGTTTTACCCGAGCCTGAAGGCCCAAGCATGGAGAAAAACTCGCCGTCCTGTATTTCAACAGAAACCCGATCTACGGCGCGAACATCGCCGAAAATGCGCGAGACATCGATAAATTGCACAGCAATGGTCATGATGTACGCTCCAAAATGTTGCCCCTCACCCCACCCCTCTCCCACAGGGAGAGGGGGCCGTCAGGCACTCGTAGGTGAGAACGGTGGTGGTTATCTACCGCCCGTAATGGCGATGTAGTCCAGTTGTTCACCCCAACGCTCCCAAAGGGAGAGGGAGCCGTCTGGCGCTCGCGGGTGAGAGCAATGATGGTTATTACCGCCCATAATGGCGATGTAATCCAGCTGTTCACCCCAACGCTCCCAAAGGGAGAGGGAGCCGTCTGGCGCTCGCGGGTGAGAGCTATAAGGGTTATCTACCGCCCATGATGGCGATGTAGTCCTGGGTCCAGCGGCTATAAGGGACGAACTTGCCGCCCTCGGCCTGTGGCGTTTTCCAGAAGGCAATTTTGTCAAACTGGTTGAAGCCGTTGGTTTCACACCCTTTGTCACCGAGCAAGGTGCTGGCTTTGCAACCGGCAGGAACTGCCGGTAACGAGCCAAACCAGGCCGCAACGTCACCCTGTACCTTCGGTTCCAGCGACCAGTTCATCCACTGGTAGGCGCAGCTTGGATGCTTGGCCTCGGCGTGCAACATGGTGGTATCCGCCCAGCCAGTAACCCCTTCTTTCGGGAATACGGTAGCGATAGGCTGGCCTTCGCCTTTCAGAGCGTTGGCCTGGTATGGCCAGGCGCTGGAGGCCACCACGCCTTCGTTTTTGAAATCGCTCATCTGTACCGAGGTGTCATGCCAGTAGCGGTGGATCAACGCATGCTGGCTGCGCAACAGTTTCAGTGCCGCCTGATACTGCTCTTCGTTCAGTTGGTAAGGGTCGGTGATGCCAAGCTGGGGTTGAGTCGCTTTCAGGAACAGAGCCGCATCGGCGATATAGATTGGGCCGTCGTAAGCCTGCACCCGGCCCTGATTGGTCTTGCCGTCCGGCAGATTTTGCTGCTGGAACACTACAGCCCAGCTGTCTGGCGGCGTCGGGAAGGTTTTGGTGTTATACATCAGCAGGTTTGGCCCCCACTGATATGGCGTACCGTAGGTTTTGCCCGCCACGTTGTACCAAGGGCCGTTTATCAGGCGTGGGTCGATATTCTGCCAGTTAGGGATCAGCGTGGTATTGATTGGCTGCACGCGTTTGCCGTAGATCAGGCGCAGCGAGGCATCGCCAGAAGCGGTCACCAGATCGTAACCGCCTTTTGCCATCAAGCTGACCATTTCATCCGAGGTCGCGGCGGTTTTCACATTCACCGCGCAGCCGGTCTGTTTCTCAAACTGGGTCACCCAGTCGTAGTTCTTGTCGGACTGACCACGTTCGATGTAGCCGGGCCAGGCGATGATGTCCAACCGCCCTTCCCCCTTGCCCAACTGCTGTGGCGTATCGGCGGCCTGAGCCATACCGCAAAGGATCGTCATACAGAGCGCGGTGACTGTGGTGATTGCGTGTGTTTTTCCCATCGTAATTACCCCTGTGTTGCATGTTGGTATGCGGCAAGGAACGGTTGCCGCCGATTTTTTATCGGCCGTGTGGCTAGAAGGAAGCCTTGAACTTCGCCATCACGTGCCGGACAACGCTGTAATCCTGTAATGAATCGCTGGAGAGATCTTTGCCGTAGCCGGAGCGCTTTAAGCCGCCGTGAGGCATTTCGCTCGCCAGCGTAAAGTGGGTGTTGATCCAGGTGCTGCCATATTGCAGATGCGCCGCGATATGCAGTGCGCGGTCGATATTCTGTGTCCACACCGAGGAGGCCAGACCGTATTCGGAGTCATTGGCCCAGGTCACCGCCTGCTCCAGAGTCTCGAAACGCGTCACGCTGACCACCGGGCCAAACACTTCACGCTGGACGATTTCATCGGTTTGCAGGCAGCCAGCCAATAACGTGGGCTGATAGTAAAAGCCGGGGCCAGAGTGTGCCGCCGCACCAGTAATCAATTCGATATGTGGCTGGCTGAGAGCCCGTTCGACAAAGCTGGCAACCCGGTCACGCTGGCGGCTGCTGATCAGCGGGCCGATTTCATTATCTTCATCACGCTTGCGGGCAAAACGCAGGCTGGCGACCGCTTCCCCCAAGGCTTCCACCAGCTTCGGATAGATGCCTGCCTGGGCGTATATGCGGCAGGCCGCGGTGCAATCCTGCCCGGCATTGTAGTAACCGAAGGTACGGATACTGCTGACGACCTCATCCAGATCGGCATCGTCACAGACGATCACCGGGGCTTTACCGCCCAGTTCCAGGTGGGTGCGCTTGACGCTTTTGACCGCCGCCTGCAAGATTTTTTGCCCGGTAACGATATCGCCGGTAACCGACACTAAACGAACCTGCGGATGACCAACCAGATGGCTGCCCACCCCTTCGCCACCGCCGTAGACAATGTTCAACACGCCTGGCGGCAGAATTTCCTGCAACGCAGGCACCAAGGCCAGAATGGTCAATGGCGTATGTTCGGAAGGCTTGAATACTACGGTGTTGCCGGCTGCAAGCGCCGGAGCAATCTTCCAGGCCGCCATCATCAGCGGATAATTCCATGGTGCGATGGAGGCCACCACACCGATCGGGTCACGCCGAATCATGGAGGTATGGCCCTCAACATATTCACCGGCCAACTGGCCTTGCTGGGTGCGCACGGCCCCGGCGAAGAAGCGGAATACGTCAATGGCTGCGGGAAGATCGTCGTTCAGTGCCTGATGGAAAGGTTTACCGCAGTTCAGCGCTTCAAGGCGCGCCAGATGTTCTGCCTGCCGTTCGATGGCATCGGCAATACGCAGCAGGATTGTTGCTCGGAAAGCGGGAGTGGTGCGTGACCAGTGGGAAAATGCCTGCTGCGCGGCGGCAACTGCGTGCCCCACCTGGGTTGGCGTTGCCTCGGCAATGGAAACCAGGGTTTCACCGTTGGCAGGATTAACAATGGTCTCCTGATGGCCTTCACCCTCGACTGACTCGCCGTTAATGAATTGCCGACAGGACAAACCGGAAACCAACTGTAGCTCTGCCATTGCGCCGCCTCATGTGACAAAAACGTTAACTAAATGTGATAAGTTAGTTTTAACCAGACTAAGCGAGCGCACTGCGGACAACAAATTCTAAATACTGAAGGCAGCGTTCGATTAAATCGAAGGCTTGAGGCCGGTCATGTTCGTTTTGCTGTTCTCCCGCGCAATCGTGAGGAATGGGGTCACCAATTCAGGCCGCGCACTGCCACGCCGCCAGGCCAGGCCGATATCCAACGGTTCCAGCAAATCCACCAGCTTGCGCGCCTCAATCATGTTGCCCTCCAACGACCAGGCGCGGTAAGCCATATCCGGCAGGATGGCAATGCCCATGCCTGCCGCCACCAGGCTGCGTACCGCTTCGGTAGAAGCGGTTTTCATGGCGATCTCCGGCTTCAGGCCCGCGCGTCCCCAGATACGCCGGGCATGAACGTCCATTTCATCGACGTTGAGCTGGATCAGCGGCTGTTTGGCCACGTCTGCCAAACCGATGCTTTCGTGCTCCAGCAGCGGGTGCAGCGGCGGTAGCCACAGGCGATACGGGGAGTGCATCAGCACTTCGGTCTGTAAGGCGTCGCGATCTTCAATGTTCGACAGGATCAGCACCCCGATATCGATTTCACCGCTCACCAGCAAATGCTCGATATAGGGCCTTTCGTCCTCAATCACCTGGATAGTCACGTTGGGATAGGCAGACTTGAAGCGCTTGAGCAGTTCCACCAGAAAATATCCCGCCACCAGACTGGTGACGCCGATGGTCAGTTTGCCGCTCAGGCTTTCAGTGCCCAGTTGCAGGCTGCGCTTGGCATTATCCACCGTTGCCAGGATCAGGTACGACTGGCGCAAGAACTGGTGCCCCTGGTGGGTCAGGTTCATTCCCTTGGCGTGGCGCTCGAACAGCCGGACGCCAATGTCGGTTTCCAACTGCTGGATCGCCAGCGTGAGCGAAGACTGTGACACAAACACCGCCTGCGCCGCCGCCGAGATCGACCCGGTTTCGGCCACGGCAATAAAATGGCGGATTTGGCGTAACGTCATCATGGTAACAACCTCAAACAAAACAGTTGGTTTGAGTGTAGATGCTCACCGGTAAGCCATCAGGAAATGTGTGAAAAACGCGATGTCATTCGCTTTTTTAGAACGGAAAAAGGGAGGGAGTGCACAAAAACAACCAAGGCGCAGCTAAGCCGCGCCTTGGTTGTGAGCCTGTTAGGGCTTTGATTAAATCGCTTCTTCGTCCTGCTCGCCAGTACGGATACGCACCACACGGGCCACGTCGAAGACAAAGATTTTACCGTCGCCAATTTTACCGGTCTGCGCCGTCTGCATGATGGTTTCCACACAGGTATCCACGATATCGTCAGCTACCACGATCTCGATTTTAACCTTTGGCAGGAAGTCGACCATATACTCGGCACCACGGTACAGCTCGGTATGGCCCTTCTGGCGCCCAAAGCCTTTCACTTCGGTCACCGTCATGCCGGTGATGCCTACTTCGGCCAGTGCTTCACGCACGTCATCCAGTTTGAAGGGCTTGATAATCGCGTCAATTTTTTTCATTTTTATTCCTTAATTACCAATTTTTACGGCCAAAGCCGGAGGTGATCGGATAGCGGCGGTCTTTGCCAAAGTTACGGGCGGTAATGCGCGGCCCGACGGCGGCCTGACGGCGTTTGTACTCGTTGATATCCACCAGGCGGATCACCTTGCGCACTACGGCTTCTTCAAAGCCCTCAGCAACCAGATCGGCTACCGATTTATCGCGCTCGACATAACCTTCCAGAATAGCATCCAGAATGTCATACGGTGGCAGGCTATCCTGATCGAGCTGATCCGGCGCCAGCTCGGCAGACGGTGGACGATCGATCACCCGTTGAGGGATCACGTAGGAGACGGTATTACGGTATTCAGAAAGCTTGAACACCAGGGTTTTCGGCACATCTTTCAATACGTCGAAACCACCAGCCATATCACCATACAGCGTGCAATAACCGACAGCCACCTCGCTTTTGTTACCCGTGGTTAACACGATGCTGCCGCGTTTGTTAGACAGCGCCATCAGCACCACACCACGGCAGCGGGCCTGCAGGTTTTCTTCGGTGGTATCCCTTCCGGTATCGGCAAACATCGGGGCGAGCTGGCCCATAAAGGCGTCGAACATGGGTTCAATCGAGACGATGTCAAATTCTATGCCGAGGATTTCGGCCTCTTCCTTGGCATCGGCGATGCTGATATCTGCCGTATAGCGGAACGGCATCATCAAGGCCTGAACCTTGTCTTTGCCCAACGCATCCACGGCGATCGCCAGGGTCAGCGCCGAGTCGATCCCACCGGACAAGCCCAGCACCGCGCCTTTGAAACCGTTCTTGGTCACATAATCGCGTACGGCCAGCACCAGCGCTTCATACACCTGCGCCAGCTGTGGCAACTCTGCCGCCGGAGCCGTCATCGGCACCACTTCCAGGCCTTTGAACTCAAGCAGAGTCACCTGTTCGGCGAAAGCCGCCAGGCGATGAGTCATATTGCCAGCGGCATCAAAGACTTTTGAACAACCGTCAAAAATCAGTTCGTCCTGCCCGCCGATCTGATTCAGATAGACCAACGGCAACCCGGTACGCTGGCAGTGACCGGACATCAGGGTTTTGCGGATATACGGCTTTTCACGGTTATACGGGGAAGCGTTGATCGACAGCAGGATCTCTGCGCCCGCCGCTTTCGCCGCATCGACCGGTTCCGGGAACCACAGGTCTTCGCAGATCAGTAGCCCCAGGCGGTAACCCTTCAGCTCCACCACGCAGTTTTTATCACCCGCATGGAAGTAGCGCTTCTCATCGAATACGCCGTAGTTAGGCAACTGTTGCTTGAAGTAACGAGCCTGCAAAGCCCCCTCAGAGAACAGGGACAGCGCGTTATACAGCTTGCCGTCTTCACGCCACGGGTGGCCGACCAGGATCGCCACCTCGGCGGAGGCCTGCTGCAAGCGGCTTAGCTGGGTATCGCAGCGCTGGTAGAAATCATCACGGTACAGCAGGTCTTCCGGCGGATAGCCGGACAGCGCCAGTTCGCTGAACATGACCAGATCGGCTCCCGCCTTCTGCTGCTCCTGCACGGTTTGCAACATGCGCTCGCTGTTGCCTTCAATATCGCCCACCAGCAAATTCAGCTGGGCCAACGCAATGGAAAGTGATCTGCTCATATCTCTATGGTCTGCCATGCCACAACAAAGAAACCGGAGTGTAAATCATTCCGGCTACTTTGTTGAGAACCTGCGCATACAGGTTCAGAAAAGAAAACATCATTCTTTGAAATCGTTGGCATCCAGTTCATGGCGCGACAACAATTTATAGAACTCAGTACGGTTACGGCCCGCCATGCGCGCGGCCTGGGTAACGTTACCCTTGGTGATCTGCAACAGTTTACGTAGATAGTGTAATTCAAACTGGTTGCGCGCCTCGACAAAGGTTGGCAACGCCGTGTTTTCCCCTTCCAGCGCCTGCTCAACCAACGCTTCACTGATCACCGGTGCCGTAGTCAATGCCACGCACTGCTCGATCACGTTCACCAACTGGCGCACGTTGCCGGGCCAACTGGCGGTCATCAGGCGTTTCATGGCATCGGAGGAGAAACTGCGTACAAAAGGTTTGTGGCGCAGCGCCGAAGCACGTAGCAGATGGTTGGCCAGCAGCGGGATATCTTCGGCCCGCTCGTTGAGCGCTGGTATTTTCAGGTTAACCACGTTCAGACGGTAATAGAGATCTTCACGGAACTCGTTTTTTACCATCGCTTTAGGCAGATCGCGGTGGGTGGCGGAAATGATGCGTACGTCAATATCCAGATCGCGGTTGCTGCCCAGTGGGCGCACCTTGCGTTCCTGCAACACGCGTAGCAATTTTACCTGCAGCGAGAGCGGCATATCGCCAATCTCATCCAGGAACAGGGTGCCCCCTTCAGCCGCCTGGAACAAACCTTCACGGCTGCTGACGGCACCGGTGAACGCCCCCTTGGCATGGCCGAACAGCTCCGACTCCAGCAGTTGCTCCGGCAACGCACCGCAGTTGATGGCGATAAAGGCTTTCTTGGCCCGTGGGCTGGCCGCATGGATGGCCTGTGCCAACACCTCTTTACCGGTGCCGCTTTGGCCGTTGATCAGCACGCTGACGTCAGACTGGGCGACCATCTTGGCCTGTTCAAGCAGCCGCAGCATAATCGGGCTACGGGTGACAAAATCCTCGCGCCAGCTGTCATCACCGGCAGGGATCGACGACAGCGACAGCGCTTCATCGATCGCCTTATACAACGCATCGCGATCGACCGGCTTGGTCAGGAAGCTGAACACCCCCTGCTGGGTCGCCGCCACCGCGTCCGGGATAGAACCGTGGGCGGTCAGGATGATCACCGGCATTCCCGGCTGGTATTTCTGGATCTCGGCAAACAGCGCCATGCCGTCCATTTCATCCATCCGCAGATCGCTGATCACCAGGTCGATCTTTTCGCGGGCCAGCAGGCGCAAAGCCTCTTGGCCGCTTTCCGCCGTGGTAACGTGAAAACCTTCGCTGGTCAGGCGCATTCCCAACAGCTTGAGCAGGCTGGGATCGTCGTCAACCAACAACAGATTGGCCGGTTTGCGAGCTGTCATTGCGCTGGGGACTCCTTGTTAGCCGCGGGCGGCGTGTAGGTCTCTTCCGGCTCTACCGGCAAGGCGGTACCGGTTTCAGTCACCGGGGCTGGCTCTGCGGGCTCGGCCACTTTGGCGGGCGCTGCGGGCTTGCCTGCGGGCTCGGCTTTAGGCTGCGCCACGCTGCTTTCCGGGATTTCCCCCTGCAGTTGCTTGCGTGACGAGAGCTGGCGCTCGATATCGGTCAGGTTCTCCAGTTTGCGGGAGGTCTCCTGCAACTGGCTCTGCAGATGGATCTGGTTCTGGCGCAGCGAATCGATCTGGCTGTCTGAACTTTCCTGCAGGTGCTGGTAACGCGCCCGCTCGTCAAACAGGCTCACTTGCAACGCCTGCTGCTGACGCCACAGTTGTAGCAATGGACGCAGCGAGTTAGGGAACTCGAGACGATAGCTGTTCAGACGATCGATGATCTGACGGCGCTCACTCGAGCTCGGCTCAGCGCTGCCCAGCAAAATGCTTTGCTTGAACACGTCCTGCCAATTGTTGCCCGGCAGGGTTTTCGCTAACGCTCTGGCCTGCGTGGAGCCGATACGATCGGCGCAGTCCATCGCCCGCAGCCAAAAGAGTGAGTTTTCCAAGGCTTCTTTTTCGTCAAGCTGCCAAAGCGTATCGCAAGGCGCAATGCGGTAATCCACCACCTTGGTATCCGGGATCGCTTCCTGTTGCTGCTGGGCCGGGCCGCTACTGACGGCACGATCGACACAGCCGATCAGCAGAAACGGGGCAAAAAGGATCGTGCCCAAAAAAGAAAGCGAATGTTTGCCGAGCGGTGCGCGTAGAGAAACACGCGGTGAACCTTCGGTCTGCGATTGATAAGCGCGATTAGACCCTGTGTACATTATTTATTCATTCTCGGCGGTTAATGGCAATTCAATACGGAAGCAGACGTCGGCATCGGCGAGATCCACCAATGTCAATTCGCCACGCATACGGCGAATACAGTCCTGTGCAATGCTCAGCCCCAGTCCGCTTCCTTTAACGGCCCCTTTTCTCTGGTGACTCCCCTGGAAAAAAGGCTCAAAAATCATGGTTCGTTCCGCTTGCGGGATCGCGCTGCCGGTATTGGCAACGTCAATCTGTACCCGCTGGCCGACCTGGCGGCTGCGGATCCAAATGTTACCGGATTCCTTGCCGTAGTGCACCGCATTGGAGTAGAGATTATCCAGTACGCGCATTAATAGCGTAGGCTCTGCCCAGCAGATTTCCGCGTCAAGTTTGACTTCCGTACGGATCATCTTGGCACGTGCCGGCAAACTGTGGGCGGCGACCACCATATCCACCAGTTCTTCCAGCTCGACGTTTTCATGTTCCGACGGGCCATCTGCCAGTTTGCGGTTGTAATCCAGCAGTTGCTCAATCAGCAATTGCAAATGGCGGCTGCTCTGATCGAGGATCGCCACCACCTCTTTCTGATCGGAGGTGAGCGGGCCTGCCACACCATCGGCCAACAGCTCGGTGCCTTCACGCATGCTGGCCAGCGGCGTTTTCAGCTCATGGGAGATATGGCGCAGGAACTCATGACGCTGCGATTCCAGCCAGGCCAGGCGCTCGCTCAACCAGACAATACGCTGAGCCAAAGAACGCAGTTCACGCGGGCCTTTAAAGGACGCCGTCATGCCGATAGGCCGCCCTTCCCCCAGGCGGTTAATCATACGCTCAACGGCCTTGACGGGCCCGATAATCATGCGGGTAAACAGCACCACCAACAGCACGCTGACCAGGAACAGCAACAGCGCTTGCCAACCAAAGTATTGGCCACGCTCGGCGATCGCCTGCTGCAGCTGCTGCCCACGGGAAAAGATTACGGTACGGGTGGCCTGGACCATTTCGGCGTTGGAATGTGAAAAAGACTCTAACAGCAGTGAAGCGTCCTTGTCCGGCCCGCTGCTCTGGCACTTGATGGTAGCAAGCTGCGTCAGCAGTTTACGAAGTGTCTGGTAGTAACGTTCGTCCGGCAGGATCGGGGCGTGGGCATCCAGCATTTGTGAATACTGTTTACGCTGGTTCTGGTACAGCCGCTCCAGGGTCGGATCGACCAGTACGCAATACTGACGATAGCTGCGCTCCATTTCCAACGCCACGCTGGTCATTGCCTCACTGCGCCGGGCATCCACCAGCGTCGTACGGTTGATATCCGCCGCCTGCGCGCTGAGATGATCCAGGCTTTGGTAGGCCTGATAAGCCAATACCAGCAGCGGTAACAGCACCAGCAGGAACGCCATTACGACCAATTGGCGCAACGAGCGTGGAAATAGACGCCATCTTTTCAAAGAAATCATCTCATTATCTCTAGTCTGCCCAGATGCTAACCGACAATCCGGGGAGAGAAAAGCCCGGCAGCGGATTAATGGCGTTCAGATAAGCAAAAACGCGTTATCCCAAAAGAGGAAACTGATGTGGTTTGAGAACGTATCGAGGGAAATAACGGAGGCAACGCGCTTTGGATTTTGACGCTGGGGCATGATGCCCCATCGCAAGGAATATGTGGATGCCCTTACTCCTCGTCCCCAGGTGATGTAGCACTAAGCTGGCATCTGATTGGGACGAATAGCATCCAAAAAGTATCCGGGATTGATGAACATTTCATCACAGTTGGATACTAGGCGGTGCCTCACTCCACGTGTCGTCCGATGCTTGATAAAGTCGCTTGCGCGTCTGTTATCGGTTTGGTTGGACGATAGGCACCATTTCTTAGGCATCATTCGGAGGCTTATGAGGCGCTGTTCCGTGCTAGACGGGGCCAATCATAAAAAGTTGAATGAGCAACTGATAGTTATAATGCACCTTCCGTGCCAACTTTACAAAAATATTTTCACAACATTGTTTATTAACGATAATTTATTTTTATGTCACTTCCAGCGCTCTACTTGGGTAGTCGAGCTTGAGTATTAATCCGACATACCGTCGCCAAAACACGACAACTAAACTCAATCGCTTTAACCCTGTTTAAAATCAATTAGTTAAGTGTCTCTTTTTAGAGACAAGCAATATGGCCTTTGTCTCAAAAAACCGACACACGGGCTAACCACTTAAAAAATAAAGAAAAAAGGCGCCTACGCGGCGCCTCAGTAAACTTCACGCAAACCTCTGGTTAAATCATCCCAGTTGCTTGCGAGCGTTGCGGAACATGCGCATCCAAGGGCTGTCTTCACCCCACTCCTCTGGATGCCAGGAGTTGCTGACGGTGCGGAACACGCGTTCTGGATGTGGCATCATTACGGTGGCGCGGCCATTGCTGCTGGTCACTGCGGTAATCCCATTCGGTGAACCGTTCGGGTTGGCAGGGTAAGCTTCAGTCACTTGACCATGGTTATCGACAAAGCGTAACGCAACCAGGCCGTGATGTTCCAACGCCGCCAGATGCGCCGCATCGCGCACTTCTACATGGCCTTCACCATGAGAAACGGCAATCGGCATGCGCGAGCCTGTCATACTCTGCATAAACAGCGACGGGCTACTGGCTACTTCCACCAGGCTGAAGCGCGCTTCGAAACGATCCGACAGGTTGCGCACAAAGCGCGGCCAATGTTCAGCCCCCGGGATCAGTTCACGCAGGTTGGACATCATCTGGCAACCGTTACAAACGCCCAGCGCCAAGGTCTGCGGGCGATGGAAGAAATCGGCAAACTCATCACGTACGCGCTCGTTGAACAGTATCGATTTCGCCCAGCCTTCACCAGCCCCCAACACGTCGCCATAAGAGAAGCCGCCACAGGCCACCAGCGTGTGGAACTCTTGCAAATCGCGGCGGCCTGCCAACAGATCGCTCATGTGAACATCAACCGCATCGAAACCGGCACGGTGGAACGCTGCAGCCATCTCAACGTGAGAGTTAACCCCTTGCTCACGCAATACCGCAACTTTAGGGCGTGCGCCCTTGGCGATATAAGGTGCCGCGATGTCGTCGTCCGTAGCGAAGGTCAGCTTGACGTTCAGGCCCGGATCGCGCTCGTCCTGCTTGGCCTGGTGCTCCTGATCGGCACATTCCGGGTTATCACGCAGGCGCTGCATCTGCCAGGTGGTTTCAGCCCACCAGGTACGCAGAGTGCTGCGGCTTTCGCTGTACACTGGTTTGCCAGCGCTGGTGATAACGAAACGATCGCCACTCAGCGCCTGGCCAAGGTGATGCACGTTATCCGTCAGACCGTGTTGGGCAAAGACTTGCTGTACGGCTGCCAACTGCGCAGCTGGCACCTGGATCACCGCACCCAGTTCCTCGTTGAACAAGGCAGCCAAGGCGTCGGAACCCAGTGCCTGAATATCGACTTCTACGCCGCAATGCCCGGCAAATGCCATCTCGGCCAAGGTGACCAACAGGCCGCCGTCGGAACGGTCGTGATAGGCCAACAGCGCACGATCCGCCACCAGTTGCTGCATCGCGTTGAAGAAACCGGCCAATTGCTCCACGTTGCGAACATCGGCTGGCTTGTCGCCCAGTTGGCGATAAACCTGCGCCAACGCCGTTGCCCCCAGGGCATTGTGGCCATTACCCAGGTCAATCAATAACAGTGCGCTATCACCCTTGTCGGTTCGCAGTTGCGGCGTCACGGTGCGGCGCACATCTTCCACGCGAGCAAATGCGGTGATCACCAGCGATAGTGGTGACGTCATTTCCCGCTGTTCATTGCCTTCCTGCCAGCGGGTTTTCATCGACATCGAGTCTTTGCCCACCGGAATGGTGATCCCCAGCGCCGGGCAAAGTTCTTCACCCACCGCCTTCACCGCTTCATACAGGCCAGCATCTTCGCCAGGGTGGCCCGCTGCGGCCATCCAGTTGGCAGAAAGTTTCACCCGCTTGAGCGAACCGATTTCCACCGCGGCCAGGTTGGTCAGCGCTTCCCCAACTGCCAGGCGGCCTGAGGCGGCAAAATCCAGCAATGCGACGGGAGCACGCTCACCGATCGACATCGCTTCCCCGTAATAGCTGTCCAGGCTGGCCGTGGTTACCGCACAGTCGGCTACCGGGATCTGCCACGGGCCGACCATCTGGTCGCGCGCAACCATGCCGGTGACGGTACGGTCGCCAATGGTGATCAGGAAGGTTTTCTCCGCCACGGCTGGCAAGTGCAGCACCCGCTTGACCGCATCGGCAATGGAGATATCAGCACGCTGCAACGCTTCGCCGCTCGCCTGTTGACGTTTCACGTCGCGGGTCATTTTTGGCGTTTTGCCCAACAGTACATCCAACGGCATGTCGATCGGCTGATTGTCAAAGTGACGATCGTTGAGCGTCAGATGGCGTTCTTCCGTCGCTTCACCAATCACCGCAAAAGGTGCGCGCTCACGGCGGCAGATTTCCTCAAAGGTCGCCATCTGCTCAGGCGCTACCGCCATCACATAGCGCTCTTGGGATTCGTTACACCACACTTCCAGCGGGCTCATGCCCGGCTCGTCGTTGAGAATGTCACGCAGTTCGAAACGGCCACCGCGGCCACCGTCGCTAACCAGTTCCGGCATCGCGTTCGACAGGCCACCGGCACCCACATCGTGGATAAACAGGATCGGGTTGCTATCGCCCATCTGCCAGCAGCGGTCGATCACCTCTTGGCAGCGGCGTTCCATTTCCGGGTTATCACGCTGTACGGAAGCAAAATCCAGATCGGCATCGGACTGGCCAGAGGCCATCGAAGAAGCCGCCCCGCCGCCCAAACCGATGTTCATCGCCGGGCCACCCAGCACCACCAGTTTGGCACCCACGGTGATCTCACCTTTTTGCACATGATCGGCGCGGATGTTGCCCAGGCCGCCTGCCAGCATGATCGGTTTGTGGTAGCCACGCAGCTCAACGCCGTTGTGGCTATTGACGCGCTCTTCATAAGTACGGAAGTAACCGACCAGTGCCGGGCGACCAAACTCGTTATTGAATGCCGCACCGCCCAATGGGCCTTCGGTCATGATATCCAGCGCGGTGACGATGCGATCCGGCTTGCCGAAATCCTGTTCCCAAGGCTGCTCGAAACCCGGTATACGCAGGTTGGAAACCGAGAACCCTACCAGGCCAGCTTTCGGCTTCGCGCCACGGCCGGTAGCGCCTTCGTCGCGGATCTCACCGCCAGAACCGGTCGCAGCTCCTGGCCAAGGCGAGATCGCCGTCGGGTGGTTATGGGTTTCCACCTTCATCAGGATGTGTGCTTCTTCCTGATGATAGTCATACAGGCCGCTTTGCGGCGCGGCAAAGAAGCGCCCTACCTGGGAACCTTCCATCACCGCTGCGTTGTCTTTATAGGCAGAAAGCACGTAGTCCGGCGTCTGCTCAAAGGTATTTTTGATCATTTTGAACAGCGACTTCGGTTGCTGTTCGCCGTCGATGACCCAGTCGGCGTTGAAAATCTTGTGGCGGCAATGTTCGGAGTTGGCCTGTGCGAACATGTACAGCTCAATATCCGTTGGGTTGCGCCCCAACTCGGTAAAGGCGGCCAGCAGGTAGTCGATCTCGTCCTGCGCCAGGGCCAGCCCCAGTTGGGTGTTGGCCTGTTCCAGCGCGCTGCGGCCCTGGGCCAGGATATCCACCGTCTGATACGGGGCGGGCTGATGATGAGAGAACAGTGTTTCCGCCTGTTGCAGCTCGCTGAATACCGTTTCCATCATGCGATCGTGCAGCAGGGAGGCAAGCTGTTGCCACTGGGCATCGGTCAAGGTCGGCGCTGTGACATAAAATGCCAGGCCGCGCTCAAGACGAACCACCTGCGTCAGGCCACAGTTATGGGCGATATCGGTGGCTTTGGAAGACCACGGCGAAATGGTGCCCGGACGCGGCGTCACCAACAGCAGGCGGCCTTGCGGAGCATGTTCAGCGAGAGAAGGACCGTACTTGAGCAACCGCTGCAGCTTGGCCTGCTCTTCGGCGCTTAGCGGTGCGCTGACATCGGCAAAGTGAACGTACTCGGCATAGATATCAACGATCGGCAGTTGAGCATCCTGGCAGCGGGACAGTAGTTTGGTAATACGAAAAGCCGACAAAGCGGGCGAACCACGCAGTATTTCCATAATCAAAGTTCTCTCGTCTTCGAAGCAACTGGGTTCAGCACTTCATTGGGCGCAACAGGGGGAAAACGCGCGCCATTATAGATAATCCGCGCCGCCGACGAAACCGTTTGCGTAGCTATTATTGATAAAAGCTATTCCCGCTGACGAATTCTCATAACCTATCAATAAAGTTGCACGCTGGCGTAATGTTGCGCAAAATGCCCCGGCACTGGTGATTTAACCATGAAAAAATCCTGATTCCGGTCAATATAAAGCGTGCATCTATTTGAGATAACTATTTGAAACGCCTAAAAATAAATTACATTCTAATCGGTGTTGTGGCCCTGTTGCTGGCGCTAGCCCTGTGGCCCAATATCGCCTGGCGTGGTGGACAGGGAGGCCAACTCGAGGCGATCAAAGCGCGTGGGGAACTGCGCGTCAGCACGTTAAACTCACCGTTAACCTATTTCACTACCCCACAGGGGCCGAGTGGCCTTGACTATGAGCTGGCCAAAAGCTTTGCCAACTACCTGGGGGTCAAGCTGGTGGTGATCCCACACCAAAACATCAATGACCTGTTTGACGATCTCGATGACGACAATGCCGATATTCTCGCCGCCGGGTTAATCTACAACCGGGATCGCCTCAGCCGCGCCAGTACCGGCCCGGCGTACTATTCCGTTTCCCAGCAGTTGGTTTATCGGTTGGGTACCACGCGGCCAAAATCCTTTGCCGATATCAAAGGCAAGCTGGCAGTGGCCTCCGGTTCGGCGCACGTCAGCACGCTAAAGCAGCTCAAACAAAGCAAATACCCCGATCTCAGTTGGGAAGCGTCGAGCGATATGACGTCAAAAGAGCTGCTGGAACAGGTGGCCGATGGCAAGCTGGATTACACCATTGGCGACTCCGTGACCATTGCCCTGCTGCAGCGTATCCATCCACAGCTGGCCGTCGCTTTTGACATTACCGATGAAGAGCCAGTGACCTGGTATCTGAAGCGCAGCAATGACGATAGCCTGTACGCCGCGCTGCTGGATTTTTATAGCCAAAGGGTAGAAGACGGCACGCTGGCACGGTTGGAAGAGAAGTATCTGGGGCACGTGGGCAGTTTTGACTACGTCGATACCAAAACCTTCCTGTCGGCCATCGACTCGGTATTGCCCACTTTCCGTTCGCTGTTTGAAAAGTATGCCAGCGAAATTGACTGGAAGCTGCTGGCCGCCATCGCCTACCAGGAATCTCACTGGAATCCTCAGGCGACCTCCCCTACGGGTGTCCGTGGGCTGATGATGCTGACCAGGGCCACTGCAGACGGCCTGGGCGTCACCGACAGGCTCGATCCGGAGCAGAGTATTCAAGGCGGGGCGCTCTATCTGCAGCGTCTGATGGCGAAGGTTCCCGATACGGTGCCGGAAGATGAGCGGATCTGGTTCGCACTGGCCGCCTATAACATGGGCTGGGGCCATATGCTGGACGCGCGTAAACTCACCAAAAACCAGCAAGGCAACCCCGACAGTTGGGTCGATGTGAAACAGCGCCTGCCGATGCTGAGCCAGAAGCGCTACTATCCATCACTCACCTATGGCTATGCCCGTGGCCGCGAAGCCTATAACTACGTGGAAAACATCCGCCGTTATCAGGTCAGCCTGGTGGGCTATCTGTTGGAAAAAGAGAAGAAGGCGGTAGAAGCAATGAAACAGGCCGAACTGGCCAAAGGCTATCCTGCCGTGGAAGCCAAGCTGGCGCTCGCCCTGTAGTGATTCAATATGTAGTTATTGTGGGTCTTTTCCGGCCCGTTGCGCCAGCTTCAGCGCTTTTTTCTGCTCGCGACGCATGCGGAAAAAGTTGCTGAGGGTGGCGGCGCACTCTTCTGCCAGCACGCCCGAGACGATTTCTACCTGATGATTCATGCCCGGATGGCGCAGAATATCCACCAGCGAACCCACCGCTCCGGTTTTTTCATCGGCCGCGCCGTATACCAAACGACGGATGCGGCTGTGCACCATCGCCCCGGCGCACATCACGCAAGGCTCCAGCGTGACATACAGCGTGGCATTCAGCAGGCGATAATTCTGCAATACCGCTCCCCCCTGCCGCAGCGCCATGATCTCAGCATGAGCGGTGGGATCGTGGCGGCCGATCGGCCGGTTCCAACCTTCGCCAATCACCTGATTGTCCAGCACCAGCAGCGCCCCAACCGGCACTTCACCTTCCTCCTGCGCACGTTGAGCCAGGCTTAACGCCTGACGCATCCAATACTCATCACTATATTCATTCACCACATCAATCCTCGTGCGCATCGCGGCGGGCATTATACACACTAGTCCCTTTTGCCGCAGCCACTCGGCCCTGTTGATGCAAATAAGCTTGAACCCGCCACGTTTGTCGATCGCTCAAAACGCCACCAACAAATCAATAACATCATATTTAATGATGATTAAATTTTGTTCATTTCTTAAAATTTCAGATAAACGTTATAAACCGGTGGAAAATCAAGCCGTAAAATTAAGCAAATTTTTTCTAACTAAATTGTGATAGATCATATTCTCTTAAGCATTAGCACGATAATGTTTACCTCACGCAAAAAGCCTTTATAAGGAGTAGGTTATGGCTGCCTCAACATTCTTTATCCCTTCCATCAACATGATTGGTTCCGGCTGTCTGGAAGACGCGGCAAAAACCATGAAAGAGCATGGTCTGCATAACGCACTGATCGTGACCGACAAGGTTTTGAACGGCATTGGCGTCGTCGCTCAGGTGCAAGCCCTGTTAGCGGCACAGAACATTGAAAGCTGCGTCTATGACGGCACCCATCCCAACCCGACCACGGAAAACGTAAAACAGGGCCTGGAACTGTTGCGCGCACATCACTGTGACTGTGTCGTTTCTCTGGGTGGCGGTTCGCCGCATGACTGTGCGAAAGGGATTGCCCTGGTCGCCGCTAACGGCGGGGAAATCAAAGACTATGAAGGGGTTGATCGCTCAGCTAAGCCGCAACTGCCGGTCGTTGCGATCAACACCACTGCGGGTACCGCTTCCGAGATGACGCGTTTTTGTATCATCACCGACGAAGCGCGCCACATCAAAATGGCGATTGTCGACAAGCACGTGACTCCGATCCTGTCAGTCAACGATCCTCACCTGATGGCTGGCATGCCAAAAGGCCTTACCGCCGCAACCGGTATGGATGCTCTGACCCACGCTATCGAAGCCTACGTCTCCAGCGCCGCCAACCCAATCACCGATGCCTGCGCGCTGAAAGCCGCCACCATGATTGCCGAATCTTTACGTGATGCAGTCAACGACGGGCAAAATATGCAGGCGCGCGAGAACATGGCCTATGCCCAGTTCCTGGCCGGTATGGCGTTTAATAACGCCTCATTGGGTTATGTGCACGCCATGGCGCACCAGTTGGGTGGCTTCTACAACCTGCCACATGGGGTGTGCAACGCCGTGCTGTTGCCGCACGTGCAAGAGTTCAATACTCAGGTTGCCGCAGGGCGTCTGAAAGACATTGCCGCCGCTATGGGCGTAAATGTTGCAGGCCTTAGCGATGAGCAAGGGGCTGCCGCTTGTATCGCCGCCATTCGCCAACTGGCGAAAGACGTGGGAATTCCTGCTGGCTTACGCGATCTGCAGGTCAAAGAAGAAGACTTTGCTACGTTAGCCACTAACGCCCTGAACGATGCCTGCGGATTTACCAATCCAATCCAGGCAAGCCACGAACAGATTGTGGCCATCTTCAAAGCAGCCATGTAACCGCTGCCAGGCTCCCTCGTTTACTGGGGGAGCCTTATTTAGTCCAACTGCTGTAACTCGCCTTCTTTACCCACCCGCCAGCGGTGTTCGCAAAAATAGAGCAAAGGGTTATCCTGCTTGCTATCGCTGTAGCCACTGAACAGTTTCAATGGCGCTCCCAGGCGCTGCTCGAGTTGTACTACCTTTTGCACGCCCAGGCAGCGCATGGGCAACACCCAGCCCCCGTAGCGACGCACAATGCTACTCCCCACCAGCCGTACCCGTGGCAGGAACGCAGAGTCCCGATAAACCTGCTCCACCAGTCGTTCCGGCGAGCCGGTGATCAACCACACCTGAGCATCCTGGGCATCCAGGTACTGGCGCAAACGCATCTGCACGACCGGAAAGGCGGTGACCTTACGGCGAAAATAATCGACGAATTTCGCCTCCAGCGCTTTCAGCCTGGTCTCTGAACGGCCAAAGGTCATTGCCCACAATAGCAGGCTCATGGGCCAGCGTGTCGCCCGCCCACCGATCAACAAACCCAATCCGATAATGGGCAACAGCGGCACTACCAGCACCAGGTTCAACGGCAGATGCCGTAGCAAAAAGCGCAGGAAACTGCCAAACATGTCTTCCTGATGCAAGGTGCCATCCAGATCGAAAAATACCACGCGCTGGGCCTGTGCAACCGGTTTGTCAGTCAAACGTTACTCCTCAGGATCGTTGACCCCATTATGCAGGTGAAAATACAACCGGCTATTATCGTAATCACTAGACCGACCAGATACAACCGACATTGGTCAACGCCAAAGGCGCGTTAACTCATCAAGTCATAGTGTTGCTGCAAGCGTTTTAGCGACCTGCTCGCAAAAATGATTGCTGCCCGTTTTGCCACCGGCATGGCAGAATGCTGGCTGGCTCAAAGGAAAAAACCATGAGTACCCTTCTTCGCATTCGTCAGATTTACCCAACGCTGGCACAAAACGATCGCAAACTGGCGGACTTTCTGTTGGATAACGCCGAACAGGCCTGCCACCTCAGCTCACAAAAGCTGGCCCAGTTGGCCGGTGTCAGCCAATCGAGCGTGGTCAAGTTCGCCCAGAAACTGGGCTACAAGGGATTTCCAGCACTGAAACTGGCATTGGGTGAGGTGGTGGCTCAACCGCAGGTCGCACCGGTGGTGACGGTCCATAACCACATTCTCAGCAGCGATCCTCTCAAAACCGTCGGTGAGAAATTGCTGCTGGAAAAGCAGGCCGCATTACGAGCTACCCTAGATATCAACAGTGAACAGCGGCTGCTTACCGCCCTGGAGATGCTGCGTGCGGCGCGGCGGGTGATCTTGGTCGGCATCGGGGCTTCCGGGCTAGTGGCCAAAGACCTGTCGTTCAAGCTGCTAAAGATTGGCGTGATGGCGGTGGCAGAAGCGGATATGTACGTTCAACTGGCGACGATAAAGGCGCTGAGTAGGGAGGATCTGCTGCTGGCGATCTCGTTTAGCGGCGAACGGCGTGAAATCAACCTGGCCGCCGAAGAAGCACGTATTGCCGGAGCCAAGGTGTTGGCACTGACCAGCTTCTCACCTAATGGCCTACAGCAACGGGCCGATCACTGCCTTTATACCATTGCGCAAGAGCCCAATATCCGCAGCGCAGCAATATCCTCCAGCACCGCGCAGTTCGCCCTGACCGACCTGCTGTTTATGGCGCTGCTCCAGCACGAGCCGGTTGGACACGTGGTATGAACTAATCAAATCAACTTCTTTCGCTTTCTGACTATAAATCGACCATTGGTCATGTTAAATTATATCCATATAGGTATAATTTGACGCATGGATAACGCGGATGAAGCCACTATATTGGGTTGGTAGCAGTAAGAAAGACCTCCAGTCATTACCCGAAGAGGTTCAGGATGTTTTCGGCTATGCTCTACACTTGGCGCAGGCAGGTGGTAAGCATTCCCAGACGAAACCCTTAAGAGGGTTTGGTGGGGCAGGAGTACTAGAGGTAGTAGAAGACTTTCTTACTGATACTTATCGTGCAGTCTATACCGTTAAGTTTGGTGATGCCGTGTATGTTCTGCACGCATTCCAGAAAAAGTCTTCAGCCGGGATCGCCACACCGAAACCAGATATGGACAAAATCCGTGAACGACTGAAAGCCGCAGAAAATCATGCCAGAGGGGCATAGTATGAGCCAAGATATCGAAGTCAGCAGCGGCAACGTTTATGCCGATATTGGCAGCGACGGCGCTGAAGAAATGCAGGTTAAAGCCCAACTTGCCAGCACAATTGGCGACATCATCAAAAGTCGCCGTCTGACACAAGAGCAGGCCGCAAAGCTCCTGGGGATGACACAGCCCAAGCTGTCTAATCTGTTGCGCGGCCAGTTCCGGGGCATCAGCGAAGCCAAAATGCTAGAATGCCTGACCCGCTTAGGGCGTGATGTACAAATTGTGGTAGGCAAGCCACGCCGGACACCCGGCAGTCTTAAAGTGGTGTTTGCCTGACAGTAATAAGCACCCCCCGTTAAACCGGCTGACCGAACCAGTGCTTATTTTAAAAGATTAAATGAGTAACTTATTGATATGGCTTTATTGATTACCAAAAAATGTATCAACTGCGATATGTGCGAGCCGGAATGCCCGAACCAGGCGATTTCGATGGGGGATGAGATTTATCAGATCGATGCCAACCGCTGCACCGAATGTGTGGGGCATTACGAGACCCCAACCTGCCAGCAGGTGTGCCCGATCGATAACACCATCATTACCGATCCGCAGCACGTAGAGAACCAGGAACAGCTGTGGGACAAGTTTGTCGTGCTGCACCATGCCGATAGCCTGTGAGTTCAATGCCCTCTCCCAAAGGGGGCCGATCGAGCTATTTATCGTTATTGAGCTCACCTTTGCTCTTCCAACGAATATGCCACAGACTGACTTCTGTAACAGACGGCAACACCTAACTAGCTCCTTCTCCCTGTGGGAGAAGGTTGGGATGAGGGGACTAGATTGACTCCGGCACCTCAGGGCAAATCCTTCCTTACCCCTCGATGATCACCGTAGCACAGGCATAGCGGCGTTCATCCGCCAAAGAAACGTGGATTGATTTGACCCCCATCTCCTGCGCCAACTTGGCTGCACGTTCATGCAGCCGGATATTGGGTTTACCCAGGCCATCATTGAACACTTCGAACTGATTGAACGCCAGGCCGTTGCGAATGCCGGTGCCGAACGCCTTGGCGGCGGCCTCTTTGACCGCAAAACGTTTCGCCAGGAAGCGTACCGGCTGCTGATGCTGCTGATACACTTCCCATTCGGCCGGGCTTAACACCCGGCGAGCCAGGCGATCGCCGCTGCGTTCCACCACCGCTTCGATACGCGCCATCTCCACGATGTCGGTTCCCAAGCCCAGTACCGCCATTAGCGACGCGCTTCCCGCATCAGCAGCTTCATGTCAGCCACCGCCGCCGGTAAACCGCTCATCACCGCCTGGCCAATAATGGCATGGCCGATATTCAGCTCATGCATCTCTGGCAGCGCGGCGATCGGCTGCACGTTATGATAGGTCAAACCGTGTCCCGCATTCACCTTCAGGCCTTTGCTGGCCGCGTAGGTAGCCGCTTTGGCAATACGCTTGAGCTCGGCTTGCACGGCCAGATCGCCCTGCGCTTCGGCATAGGCACCGGTATGGATCTCGATATAAGGTGCGCCAACGGCCACCGCCGCGTCGATCTGACGGTGATCGGCATCGATAAACAACGAAACCAAAATACCAGCCTGTGCCAGGCGTTCAACCGCTACGGCCATTTTGTCCTGCTGCCCGGCCACGTCCAGCCCGCCTTCGGTGGTCACTTCCTGACGCTTTTCCGGCACCAGACAACAAAATTGAGGTTTCAGCTCAATGGCGATATCCAGCATTTCATCGGTGACGGCCATTTCCAGGTTCATACGGGTCTGGATGGTTTGGCGCAGGATACGCACGTCGCGGTCGGTGATATGACGGCGATCTTCACGCAGGTGAACGGTGATGCCATCGGCACCTGCCTGCTCGGCAATAAATGCCGCCTGCACCGGATCCGGGTAATTGGTGCCGCGCGCGTT
Organism: Serratia sp. NCCP-200; assembly: GCF_059697885.1. NCBI lineage: Bacteria > Pseudomonadati > Pseudomonadota > Gammaproteobacteria > Enterobacterales > Yersiniaceae > Serratia > Serratia sp. NCCP-200. The sequence goes on along the minus strand of NZ_BAAKUJ010000001.1, from coordinate 111,239 downwards.
ACGTAACGTGGCAATATGATCGATATTGACGCCCAGCAGTAAATCAGCCATGACAACCCTCTACTAAGTCATTTTCAGTAGCAGCAGTTTACACGGGCGGGCAAAACGGCAAAAGCAGAAACCGCTTAGGCTTCGTCGACGGGGGTATCGGGTTGTTTGCGCACGAACTGGCGAAACAGTTCACGGCTCTTGAGCGGCTTACCGCCGAGATAGGGTTTTAGCGCCATACGGGTAAAGCGCTTGGCTGCACGCAGGGTTTCTGCATCGGGGAATTGGCGTTCATCCAGGGCGCGGAGTTCACGGCCGGTAAAGCTGTAATGATCCACCACCAGGCTGGCGATAAAGCCTTTTTCTTCCCGATAGCGATAGGTCATGCCATCATCCACCGGCTCACCGCTGCCAGCACAATGGAGGAAATCCAGCCCGTAACCCAAGTGCCCTAACAGCGCCAACTCGAACTGCCGCAGGGCATGCTCCGGGGAGCTGTCTTCCGCTGCCAGGGCCTGTAAGCATTGCAGATAATCGAAGAACAACACCGAATAGTTGCCTTCCTGCTCCAGCACCCGTGACAACAGTTCATTCACGTAAAGGCCGCTGTAAAGCATCATGCCGCTGAGGGGTAAACCAAGGGAGACCGCTTCGGCACCGCGCAGCGTTTTGACTTCGCCACGACCGCCCCAGCGTACTAACAGAGGAGTAAAGGGTTGCAAGCAACCCTTTAGATTGGAACGGCGACTGCGTGCGCCTTTCGCCAGCAAGCGCACCCGCCCATGACCTTCCGTGAACAGGTCCAGCATCAGGCTGGTTTCACTAAAGGGCCGCCCATGCAGGACGAAAGCGCGCTCCCAGCCATCCATAGGAGGTATTACTTCAGGTCGTCGGTATAGCCCAGGCTACGCAGCGCACGTTCGTCGTCCGCCCAGCCCGATTTCACTTTCACCCACAGCTCCAGATGCACTTTGGCTTCAAACATCTGTTCCATGTCCTGACGGGCTTCAATACCGATAGTCTTGATCTTCGAACCTTTGTTGCCGATCACCATCTTCTTCTGGCCTTCACGCTCAACCAGGATCAGACCGTGCACGTCGTAACCACCGCGCTCATTCGGTACAAACTGTTCGATCTCGACCGTCACCGAGTAAGGCAGTTCCTCACCCAGGAAACGCATCAGCTTTTCACGGATAATTTCCGACGCCATAAAGCGCTGGGAACGGTCAGTGATGTAATCGTCCGGGAAGTGGTGTTCCGCTTCCGGCAACACTTTACGTGCGATAGCCGCAATGGTGTCCACGTTCATGCCTTTTTCGGCAGAGATCGGCACCACATCGAGGAAGTTCATCTGCTGGCTGAGGAACGCAATGTGCGGCAACAGCTTGGATTTGTCGGTAACGTTGTCGACCTTGTTGATCGCCAGCAGCACCGGGCTTTTCAGGCTGCGCAGCTTGTTGACCACCATTTCATCATCGGCAGTCCAGTTGGTGCCTTCTACGACGAAGATCACCAGCTCGACGTCGCCGATTGAGCTGCTGGCCGCGCGGTTCATCAAACGGTTGATGGCACGCTTTTCTTCGATATGCAGACCCGGGGTGTCGACGTAAATGGCCTGATAAGCGCCATCGGTATCGATACCCATAATGCGGTGACGGGTCGTCTGTGGTTTACGCGAGGTGATGGAGACTTTTTGCCCCAGCAGTTGGTTCAGCAACGTGGATTTGCCCACGTTGGGACGACCTACGATCGCAATAAAACCGCAGTATTGTTTTTCTTCGCTCATTCAAGCTCCAGCTTTTTCAGCGCTTGTTCCGCTGCCGCCTGCTCGGCTTTACGGCGGCTTGAACCGGTGCCCACAACGGGCTCGCTCAAACCACTCACCTGACAGTGGATAGTAAACTCCTGATCGTGCGCCTCACCGCGAACCTGCACCACCAGATATGTTGGCAATGGCAGATGACGACCTTGTAAAAACTCCTGCAAGCGGGTTTTCGGGTCTTTCTGCTTATCACCGGGGCTGATTTCGTCCAACCGGCTACGATACCAGTCCAAAATCAGGCGCTCGACGTTTTGAATATCGCTATCCAGGAACACACCGCCAATCAGTGCCTCCACCGTATCCGCCAGGATCGACTCGCGGCGGAATCCACCACTTTTCAGCTCGCCCGGCCCAAGGCGCAAACACTCGCCCAGATCGAATTCGCGCGCCATCTCCGCCAACGTATTGCCCCGCACCAGCGTGGCACGCATGCGGCTCATGTCTCCCTCGTCTACGCGAGGAAAACGCTGGTAGAGCGCATTGGCGATGACAAAACTAAGGATCGAATCACCCAGAAACTCGAGACGTTCATTGTGTTTACTGCTGGCGCTACGGTGAGTTAACGCTTGCAGTAAGAGCTCCTGCTGTTGAAAAGTGTAGCCCAGCTTCCGCTGCAGCCTGTTTATTACGATGGGGTTCATGAGTTACCAATAGATCAAGAATGCGTCAAAAACTTGCAGCATACGGAACAGGCCTGCTTTGCCAAAAGCCAATCCAAAGCTGTTTCGTTTGCAGTGGCGCCCAAAAGGGGCCAACTTTTATCGCTCGAGGGGCTATTCTACAACGAGTGGAAATATATTGCTGCGTTTATATAGACCCATTGCCTGTCAAACTGCAGCCTAATTGGCTGCAGTTTGTAAAACGCTATTAGTGAATACCACCGATACGGCTCAATCTGACGCCCGTTGGCCATTCACCTTCCTGCTTTTCAAAACTCATCCAGATCGCGGTGGCTTTACCGACCAGATTCTTCTCAGGCACGAATCCCCAATAACGGCTGTCTGCACTATTATCGCGGTTATCGCCCATCATGAAGTAATGGCCGGCCGGTACTACCCACTCGCCCAACTGTTGGCCTGGCTGCTGATAGTAAGCGCCGACCTGATCTTGTGCGCCAGGCACAGTCAGAATACGGTGAGTCACGTTGCCCAACGTTTCCTTGCGCTCACCAAGGCGAATACCGCCCTGTGGCACGTTATCCGTCAGAGGGATCTGGAAGAAACCGTTGCTGGCTTCGCCCATACCGCTGCGGGTAAACATCTGCACAAAATCGCTCGGTTGCATATCGCTGTAGGTGACCGCCAATGCGGTATCACACGCCTGGCCACTATTACAGGACTCTTGCACCGTCACGCGCTTATTCACCGGATCATAGGTCACGCGATCGCCAGGTACGCCAATCACGCGTTTGATATAATCCAGTTTGGTGTCGCGTGGATATTTAAATACCGCAATATCACCGCGCTTGGGATGACCGGTTTCAATTAGCGTGGTCTGGGTGATCGGATCCTTTACGCCGTAGGCAAATTTTTCCACCAGAATGAAATCACCAATCAACAGCGTCGGCATCATTGAGCCTGAAGGGATCTGGAACGGTTCGTAAATAAACGAACGCACCACAAACACCAACAGCAATACCGGGAACACCGAAGCCCCGGTTTCAACCCAGCCCGGCTGCCTTGCCACTTTCGCCAAGGCCGCTTCGTCGACCGTTCCGGCCGCCTGTGCATTGACCGCCGCGATTTTCGCCCGGCGTGCCGGCGCCCATTTAAAGCGCTCAAAGCACCAGATGATCCCGGTCACCAAAGTGGCAATCGCCAGGATCAAGGCAAACATATTCGCCATGCAAACTCCCTAGTTACGCGAGCTTTCGCTCTTACTTACCGTCTTTACCCACGTGCAGAATGGCCAGGAACGCTTCCTGCGGCAACTCAACGTTACCTACCTGCTTCATGCGTTTTTTACCGTCTTTCTGCTTCTGCAGCAGCTTCTTCTTACGGCTGACGTCGCCGCCGTAGCACTTGGCCAACACGTTTTTACGCAGCTGTTTCACCGTAGAACGAGCGATGATATGCGTGCCGATCGCCGCCTGGATCGCAATATCAAATTGCTGGCGTGGGATCAGCTCTTTCATTTTCTCGACCAGATCACGGCCACGATACTGCGCGTTATCACGGTGAGTGATCAGCGCCAGCGCATCTACGCGTTCGTTGTTGATCAACACGTCAACGCGCACCATGTCCGAGGCCTGGAAACGTTTGAAGTTATAATCCAGCGAGGCGTAACCGCGCGAGGTAGATTTCAAACGGTCAAAGAAGTCTAGCACCACTTCGGCCATTGGAATTTCGTAGGTCAGCGCCACCTGGTTACCGTGGTAAACCATGTTGGTCTGTACGCCACGCTTCTCGATACACAGCGTGATCACGTTGCCCAGATATTCCTGCGGCATCAGCATGTGACACTCTGCAATCGGCTCACGCAGTTCAGCGATGTTATTCAACGGCGGCAGCTTGGAAGGGCTGTCGACGTAGATGGTTTCATTGCCGGTGGTTTCGACTTCATACACTACCGTAGGTGCCGTAGTGATCAGCTCCAGATCGTATTCACGCTCCAGACGCTCCTGAATGATCTCCATGTGCAGCAGACCCAGGAAGCCACAGCGGAAGCCAAAGCCCAACGCGGTGGAGCTTTCTGGTTCATAGAACAGGGAGGCGTCGTTCAGGCTCAACTTGCCCAGCGCATCGCGGAAGGCTTCATAATCGTCGGAACTGATCGGGAACAGGCCGGCATACACCTGTGGCTTCACTTTTTTGAAGCCTGGCAGCATTTTGTCTGCCGGCTGGCGAGCCAGCGTCAAGGTATCGCCCACTGGCGCGCCGAGGATATCTTTAATGGCGCAGACCAACCAACCCACTTCGCCACAGTTCAGCACGTCGCGATCGACACGTTTCGGGGTGAAGATCCCCAGGCGGTCGGCGTTATAAGTTTGGCCGGTGCTCATGACCTTAACTTTATCGCCCTTGCGCAGGGTGCCGTTTTTCACGCGGATCAGGGAGACAACGCCAAGGTAGTTATCAAACCAGGAATCGATGATCAACGCCTGCAACGGAGCATCCGCATCACCTTCTGGTGGCGGGATATCACGTACCAGACGCTCCAGCACGTCTGGTACGCCAACGCCGGTTTTTGCCGAGCAGCGTACCGCGTCAGTCGCATCAATGCCCACGATATCTTCGATTTCCTGTGCGGCGCGATCCGGATCGGCAGCTGGCAGGTCAATCTTGTTCAACACCGGCACCACTTCCAGATCCATGTCCAGTGCGGTATAGCAGTTGGCCAAGGTCTGGGCTTCTACGCCCTGCCCGGCATCCACCACCAGCAATGCGCCTTCACAGGCAGCCAGTGAGCGGGAAACCTCATAGGAGAAGTCAACGTGCCCAGGGGTGTCGATAAAGTTGAGGTGGTAAACCTGCCCATCATTGGCTTTATAGTCGAGCGTTACGCTCTGCGCTTTGATGGTAATACCACGCTCACGCTCCAGATCCATAGAATCCAGCACCTGTGCAGCCATTTCACGTTCGGTCAGGCCGCCGCAGATTTGGATAATACGGTCAGACAGCGTCGACTTACCGTGGTCAATATGGGCAATGATAGAAAAATTTCTTATGTGTTTCATTTAATTAGTTTTTCTGCCTTGGTATTTCTGAATTACTCGCCTATGGAACCCGCATGGACATAAAGCGACAGTGAATGGGTCGGCTATTTTTCGCCTGAATCGCAGCATTCTACATGTCACAACACTGAAAACCTAGCAATCGGTGTCGGGAAGCCATTCGATTATACGTAGTTTAGTGTTACAACGCGTCGCAGTTGATGAAAGCAGATATTAACGCGGCGAAGGCCCGATAAAAATTGTGGGTTAATTGCGCCAATCCTCTTGGCCAGATCATATTTACCCGCTGGTAATACATATTATGCAATTACGCAATAAACCCAATCTTAATTATTTAATAAATAATATTTTTATCAATAACTTACAATTAAAAAACTCTACCCCTGCTTTCGGATAAACCCCATATACGCTCCCTCGCCCCTCGGTTACAAGTGATAAGAACTTTGGATAAAAACAGACTTCAGGGCACTACGACATCGGCAAGCCCACCAGAGTTCACCAGCATCTCCTCTGAGCATTGATTGGAAGGTTTATCATGATCGATAAAGGGCAAATGCTGAGCCGGCACGATTTTTCCAAGGTCAACTGGGGCATTTTGGCAGTGGTAACGCTGCTGTTCACACTCGGTGCGGCGCTGTTGTTAGTGCCGATATTGAGCAACATGGAAGATCCTCACGTTCTGGCCTTACTACAAGCCGGCGCGGTTACCATTCTGTTAGGCACCCTGTTGCTAGCATTGCGCCATTATCTGCGGCCAATGCTGACCTATCGCCTGTATGAGCACGGCGTGCGCGTGCTGGATCACCACAGTCATAAAGAACGGTTTATTGCGTTTGAAAAGATTGCTGATATCTACCATTCGCGCGGTAGCAGGCTGCTTGGCGGGCTGAACGACAATATGGCGTTTCGCACCTCGGAGGCGGGGTTCTGGTACAGCATCAAGAGCAATATCTCTCACTCCCGGCAGCTGATTGAAACGCTGATCCAGCAACAGATCCAGTTGCGTGGACCGCTGGCATTAAATTCGCTTTATCAGGGGGAAATATTGACCTTCGGCTATCTCAAAAGCGGAGGGGGCTGGCTTGGTTCGTGGCAAGAGAAGCCGACTCAAACATTACGACTCAGCGCTACGACGCTGAGTACCGCCCAGGCGCAGGTTCAGATCGAAAAGATCCACCGCCTGGAAAACAATCCGCAACATGGCACCCTTCGTTTGCTGGATCTACAAGGTAATGAGCTGTTTTCGCTGGGTTATGACTCGCTGTTCAGCGCCGATCTGTTTATTGCGCTGATGGAGCATATGATCAACAACCGCATCCCCGCCTATAACAACCCGGCGATGACGCGGCCGCCGTATTAAATCGGGGATTCGGTTTCAGTGTTCAACCGCAAGGCACCGGGTGGCAAACCGATTTGCAGCACCACGGGTTGATAAATGGCCTGTTCGCCGAGGCGTTTTGCCAATGCGCGTGCGATCAGAAAAGCGAGGCCGCCCCCTAAAATCCCACCGAGTGCCGCCGCAGCGTCACTGCCCAACCACCATTGCAGCAGGCCACCGCCTAGCATCATGCCTAATAACGGGGTCAGATAGACCAGCATTGCCGAGCGCAACAGGCTGCCTTCGGCGATACCGACTTCAACGCGCTGGCCGGGTTCCAGAGGCTGGGCAATTGCCACCTGCAGGTGATGTTCACTTTCGGGCACCAGTTCGTCGAACGCGCGAGCACCGCAGCCAGAGCGCGCGGTACAGCTGCCACAGCCGGCTTTAGGCTCACAACGCAGCTGTGCCACACCCTGTTGCCACGAGATCACCGTGGCCCACTCTTTCATCATTGCGGCGCTACCTTGAAAGTAATGCTGTCGGCAATGCGTTTCGCCGTTGAAGGAGGTAATTCCCCAACCACGGTAATTTCATTGCCATTACGAATTTCGGTTTGGATGGTGCGGCGGCCCTGACGATAAAACTGTTGGCTGGTATTGCTGCCAGAAGGGCTGACGTTAACCGAGAAGCTGAACAAGCCATCGCTATAAAGCCGCGATTCAACCGGCACCGCCACATTCGGTAACTTGCGGCGATTACGCGCCACCTCGTTAACGCCTGCGGGCAACCAACCAGCATTCCAGGCCAGCTTAACGTCTTCAGCCGCGGGTAAGGTCAATAGCGGTGGCAGATTGGCCTTGAGCAAAGGTTGCATGACGTTTTTTACCTGATCGCCCACCACGACCGAGATGACGCGATACTGTTCCAGCGTTTCGCCATCACGATCGAGCAAATCGACCCGCAGTGGCAGTTTGGTCTCCATATCCATCCAGACCACATAGCTGTAACGGGAGCCGTCACGAGCCACGACGCGGTAAACGTCACAAGGCCGATCGGAAATACGGGTGCGGCCAACGGAGATGAAGTCGTAGTATTTCGCCAGATAGTCGAAATCGGCAAATACGATAGCGGGCAAGGCGTCGACGATGTGATCGCCAGACAGCGTGAACGGTTCCAGACCAGGCTCAAAATAGCTGATCCCACCGCCACGTTGCAGCACTTCACGACGAGGGCCGTCCATATGCAGCAACTGCCCAAGGGGCTGCTTGTCGATCACCGCATGGCGATAGCGTAGCGACTCTATCCCCTGCTTGCTGATGCTGATATAGGCGAGTTCATAGTTGAGTGAACGGCTGGCACTGCTCATTTGTTGCAATAACGCCCCGGACGCAGGTTCCTGCGCCGAGGCGATATTTGAATTGAGCAGGCTGCCCGTTAAAAGACAAACGGAGAACCAGATTTGCTTCATTACTGCTGTTGCATTCCTAAAGACTGAGTTCCAGGAACCTGAACGGCGGCCTGCTGTGGCCTGCTTTGTTCAAGTTGCAGCTGATCGGAGTGCAAACGGCGTTGCAGCTCATAATCCTGCAGCATGGCATTGATACGCTTACGCTGTTCCTGCACCTGCTGCTGTTGACCGCTGCCGGTTGAGAAACTGTCTGCCGGGACACCCAGGCTGACCGGGGAAGCTTGCCCCATGATTGGCAACGTATTGAACGCTGGTGCTTCAGCCGCGCCTGATTGGGCCGTTGGCTGATTGTACTGTTGCACACCCACGATCACTGCCAGAGAGACACAAGCGGCAACGCCGACTTGAGTGAGCTGACTAGCCCAAGGACGAACCTTGTGCCAGAACGGCAGTTTACCCCAGGTGTGAGGTTGCGGTTGAGATTCGGGAATTGCCGAAGGAACCAGACGAGCGGGCTCTTTTTCCAATGCGGCAGCAACACGGTCTGCGATATCGAAATGCATGACTTGCCCGATATCACCCCGTAACGTGTCACGGATTAGGTGATAGCTCTGCCAGCTTTGTTGAAGCGCCCGATCTTTACTCAATGAACTCAGCAGCTCATTGTCGAGCATTTCACCATCCATCAGAGCGGAAAGCTTTTCTTTCTGCATGCCTAAGTACCCTTCCAGTGTCCGCTATCGCTAACGTTGGATCAGCGGTTGAACTTTATTATCGATAGCCTCCCGAGCACGGAAAATACGTGACCGTACGGTTCCGACCGGGCAATCCATGATGGCGGCTATCTCTTCGTAGCTTAGACCATCCAACTCCCGCAGGGTAATCGCCATGCGAAGATCCTCTGGGAGTGACTCAATGGTACGGAAAACTATCTGTCTCAGTTCTTCTGACAACATTAAGTTCTCAGGGTTCGAAATTTCTTTCAGTGCACCCGCACTTTCGTAATTTTCGGCATCATTGGCATCCACATCGCTTGACGGTGGGCGCCGGCCCTGAGCAACCAGATAATTTTTTGCTGTATTGACAGCAATTCGATACAACCAGGTGTAAAAGGCGCTATCGCCACGGAACGACTCCAGTGCGCGATAAGCTTTAATAAACGACTCCTGCACCACATCCGGCACGTCGCCCTGTGGTACGTAGCGCGAAACGAGACTCGCCACTTTATGCTGGTAACGAATTACCAGTAAGTTAAACGATTTCTGATCGCCCTTCTGGACCCGCTCAACCAGAACCTGATCCGTTAACTGCTCGCTCATCCGAGGTAAATTCTCCCCAAATCTATCTCCACGCGTGAAATTGTACCGCCAGCCATACATTATTTTCCTGAGCAAGCACTCGCTTGGAGTTCATACGGAACGCTAAGTTCCATACCGCCATTGTTTTTTTGTTGATGTCACCTTGTCCGTGGCTTTTGCCCGGACAAGTAGGCTAACATGAATTTCACTCTTCTTCTGCACACATCATACGTTATGCAACCATCATCTGAACATGTTAGCGATGTATTGATCGTCGGTAGCGGTGCTGCTGGCCTCTCCCTGGCGTTGCGCCTGGCGCAACATTGCAAGGTTACTGTACTCAGCAAAGGTCCGCTCAATGAAGGCGCCACCTTTTATGCCCAAGGCGGGATCGCCGCGGTGTTTGATGAAACGGACAGCATCGCCTCGCACGTTGATGACACGCTGATCGCCGGAGCCGGCCTGTGTGACAAAGACGCCGTCGAGTTTATTGCCAGCAATGCGCGCCACTGCGTACAGTGGCTGATCGATCAGGGCGTGCTGTTCGACACCGAAACCAATTCCCAAGGTGAAGAACGCTATCACCTGACGCGGGAAGGCGGGCACAGCCATCGGCGCATCCTCCACGCCGCCGACGCCACCGGCAAAGAAGTAGAGACTACCCTGGTAGCGAAAGCAAGTGCTCACCCCAATATTTGCGTGATGGAGCGCCGCAACGCCGTCGACCTGATCACCTCCAACAAGATCGGCTTGCCGGGCACCAAGCGCGTAGTGGGCGCTTACGTCTGGAACCGTGAGCGGGAGCAGGTGGAAACCTACCGTGCCAAAACGGTGGTGTTAGCCACCGGCGGAGCGGCCAAGGTTTATCAATATACCACCAACCCGGATATCTCTTCGGGCGACGGTATCGCCATGGCCTGGCGCGCTGGCTGTCGTGTCGCCAATCTGGAATTCAACCAGTTTCACCCAACCTGCCTGTTCCACCCGCAGGCACGTAACTTCCTGCTGACCGAAGCGCTGCGTGGTGAAGGTGCCCATCTGAAACGCCCAGACGGCAGCCGCTTTATGCCAGACTTTGATCCGCGTGGTGAGCTGGCTCCACGTGATATCGTCGCTCGTGCGATTGACCATGAGATGAAACGCCTGGGTGCAGACTGCATGTACCTGGATATCAGCCACAAACCGGCGGAATTTATCACCCAGCACTTCCCGATGATCCACGAAAAGCTGATGACGCTGGGCTTTGACCTGACGCAACAGCCGATCCCGATCGTCCCTGCGGCGCATTACACCTGCGGCGGCGTGATGGTCGATCAGCATGGCCGTACCGATCTGGACGGCCTGTATGCGATTGGTGAAGTGAGCTACACCGGCCTGCACGGAGCCAACCGCATGGCATCCAACTCGCTGTTGGAATGCCTGGTTTATGGTTGGTCCGCCGCCGAAGATATTCTGACGCGCCTGCCTGCCATCAAGCTGGCCAAACAGTTGCCGCAGTGGGATGAAAGCCGGGTGGATGATTCGGATGAACGCGTGGTGATCCAGCATAACTGGCACGAACTGCGGCTGTTTATGTGGGACTACGTCGGGATCGTGCGCACCACCAAACGCCTGGAGCGGGCACTACGCCGCATCAATACCCTGCAGCAGGAGATCGACGAGTATTACGCCAACTTCCGCATCTCCAACAATCTGTTGGAGCTACGTAATCTGGTGCAGGTGGCGGAACTGATTGTGCGCAGCGCGATGGAGCGCAAGGAAAGCCGTGGGCTGCATTACACGCTGGATTACCCGGACATGTTGCCGGAGCCAAAACCCACCATTCTGCAACCCTGAGGCTTCAGTAGTTCAGATAGAAATCGGTAATCAACTGGCGGAAATCGGTGGTGTAGCTGCCATCCGCCAGTTTTATTGCCAACTCCGCCTCTTCTTTTGCCACCGGTTTACGCGCTAATGCCAGCATCAAGCGGTGCTTTGGCGTCTCGGCCCGGTCGCTGATGTTCAGCCGTCGTGCGGTGTGCCAGCCACGTTGGTGGGCATTCACTTCAAAAGCTTCGCCGATCTCATAAGGCAGCACCACGCAGAACTGCCCCTCTGCCGTTATCAATCGTTCGGCGCTATCCAGCAAGGCGTCATGAGTCAGGGTTTCGGTATAACGGGCGTTGGTGCGGGCCAGATCGCGACAGGCGACAGAAGGCTCAAAATACGGTGGATTGCTGACGATCAGATCGTAACAATGGGCATGCTGCTGGGCAAAATGATGGATATCCTGGCTGTACACCTGGACCTTCTGCGGCCAAGGTGACTCCAACACGTTATCACGCGCCTGCAAGGCGGCGGCGTTATCCAGCTCAACCGCATCGATGGTGGCCTCGCCAGCCGTGCGCTGCGCCAACATCAGGGCAATCAACCCACTGCCACAGCCAATATCCAGCACCCGCTGCACGTTATCCACGGCAGCCCAGGCGCCAAGCATAACCGCGTCGGTACCCACCTTCATCGCGCAACGATCGTGGGCGACAAAGAACTGCTTAAAGGTAAAACCGCCGCGGCGCGGGGTCGATTTTGTTTTAATTTGATTACTCACAATGGCCACCAGCAGACAAAACTGGCGTAGCATAAGGCAAACTGATTTAGGGTAAAAGTTAAAAAGGGTGAACCCTGCGGCCATCCCGTCTATAATCGGCGCCCCAAGTAGAGGTAGATAATGACAGCAACCAATTTTTCCGAACTCGAACTCGATGAGCGCCTGATCCTCGCTTTGCGTGATAAAGGCTACGATCGCCCCACCGCTATCCAGGCCGAGGCGATCCCGCCAGCTATGGACGGGCGCGACGTATTAGGTTCGGCACCGACCGGCACGGGCAAAACCGCCGCATTCTTGCTGCCGGTTCTGCAACATCTGCTGGATTTCCCACGCAAGAAGTCTGGCCCACCGCGCGTACTGATCCTCACCCCGACGCGTGAGCTGGCAATGCAGGTGGCCGATCAGGCTCGTGAATTGGCTGCGCATACCTCGCTGGATATCGCCACCATCACCGGCGGCGTGGCGTATATGAACCACGCCGAAGTCTTTAGCGAAAACCAGGACGTGGTGGTTGCCACCACCGGCCGCCTGCTGCAATACATCAAAGAAGAAAACTTTGACTGCCGTGCGGTAGAAACGCTGATCCTGGACGAAGCCGACCGCATGCTCGATATGGGCTTTGCGCAAGACATCGAGACCATCTCGGCCGAAACCCGCTGGCGTACCCAGACGTTGCTGTTCTCCGCAACGTTGGAAAGCGAAGCGATCCGAGAGTTTGCCGAGCGTATCCTGAAAGATCCGGTTGAGGTTGAAGCCGATCCGTCCCGCCGCGAACGTAAAAAGATCCTGCAATGGTATTACCGCGCCGATGACGTGAAGCATAAAACCGCCCTGCTGGTGCATCTGTTGCAACAGCCGGACGTGCAGAAGTCAGTGATCTTTGTACGTAAGCGTGAGCGCGTGCATGAGCTGGCCGCCTGGCTGCGTGAAGCGGGCATCAACACCTGCTATCTCGAAGGGGAAATGGTGCAGGCCAAGCGTAACGAAGCGGTAAAACGCATGATGGATGGCCGCGTCAACGTGCTGGTCGCTACCGACGTTGCAGCTCGCGGGCTGGATATCCTGGATATCACCCACGTGTTCAACTTCGATATGCCGCGCACTGCCGATACCTATCTGCACCGCATTGGCCGTACTGGCCGTGCCGGGCGTAAAGGCACCGCCATTTCGCTGGTAGAAGCGCACGACCATCTGCTGCTGGGCAAAGTGGGGCGTTACCTCAATGAGCCACTAAAAGCCCGCGTGATTGACGAACTGCGTCCATCCACCAAGGTGCCTAGCGAGAAGAGCAACGGTAAACCTTCGAAGAAGGTGCTGGCCAAGCGCATCGAAGACAAGCTGAAGAACAAAGAGAAGGCCAAGGTGAAGGTACGCCATCGCGACGCGAAAAACGTCGGTAAGCGCCGCAAGCCAAAAGCCAAACCAGACGCAGAATAATCTCTCTGCCATCAAAAAACCGCCATCACTTTGAAGGCGGTTTTTTTATTTTCAAGGCTGAGTATAGTGCCCAGCCAATTGCTGACTTTTGAGCCAGACCTCCAATTGGCGGTACTGTTCACGCAACTCGCTATTCTGCAAATGCATTGGCGTCTGGGCAAAATAATACTGGAACGTTCTCCCTTGCTGATTTTGTGCCTTGGCATCAGCCCCCGTTTGTAACAGCAGCAACGCCAACTCTGGCACGTTGATTTTTGCGGCCAGGTGCAAGGGCGTATCCCCTACTCTGTCACTCAAGGTACTATCAGCCCCGGCATTCAACAGCATACGCACCTGCTCCTCCCGCCCCGCCAGCACGGCAGCGGCTAATGGCGTAGCACCAGTGACCAGATTACGCATATTAACCTGGGGAGCCTGTTGCAATAACAAGCGTAAATATTGCGCATCCTTAACCATCGCCGCCGTATGCAATGCCCCGTTGCCCTCCATACCAGGCTGCCCAATATCTGCTCCCGCCTGTATCAACGCCTGTACACTGCCTGGCCTCTGCTGCAGAATCGCCCACTGCAACAGTGTGATCTGTAAATCTCCCCGCACATGTTGCCGTTCAGCCGTTGCTTGCTGGCTAATTTGCCAAACGTCACCTTCAGCCACCGCCTGTGATAAAGACAAGATATCGGTACCCGCAAATGGCGAAGTTTGCTGTTCCATATAGTGCTCCTTGGCTACCATCAATAACCCAGCGATCCCAAACAAGGGCACAATGAGAGCCGCTATCCAGCAGCCTCTGCACCACCTTTTAGGCATTCGCCTTGATCTCCCATGGCTTCTGTTCCGCCATTGAACTGATTACTTTATCGATGCCATGTGCCGTCATGCTGCGATCGAAATATTTGCTCGGCCGCCAAGCATCAGTGCCGCTCAGAGTCTCATTGTTGGCAATGGTTATTTTATGCCCGATCGCATCGGGAAGCAGTGACGTCGACTCCTGCGTCCCCGTCAACATATCGTATTGTTCGCTGTAACGACGGATCCCGCCAGATTCTGCATCTTGCTTTGCCGCAGCGGGATTAATACCGAAACGGTTGAGAGTATGATCGGAAACCCCAGCAGCGTTGAATGTTACTGCCAGAGAACCCGTTGCCAGCGCTGCCGTTGCTGCCAACCCTCCCCCCAACGAATGACCGGTTATCACCAATCCGTCACCAAACGCCGCTTTGGCATTCTTGGCAATCGCCACAGCATGATTGTACTGCACATCGTCGTACCCCGTAGCCTGACGCACATTACTCAGCCAATCGCGCATATCATTAGTACCGGCGAAGGCCAGCACATAGTGCTGCTTATTCGAATAAATACCCGCCTGTAACCCCGAGGCTGTATCCAATAAACTTGCGGAATCAATGCCAACACCCAGTAAATCGTTATCACTCATGCGCGAAAAACCCTCTGCACCCTGCCCTGTAAGGTTGTAGACATCCTTGGCCAATAGCGCCAAAGAGTAATCACCCTGCTGAGACGCTTGCCCACGAGACATCTCCAGCCTTGCGGCCAAAGGTACCGCAGCAGAGAGATCGCGAGTCAGTGAATCCAACAGGTTTTGTGCATTACGACTATTTTCAGAGGGGAGCGACACAGCAACTTTTGTCACCTGTGGCTCGTCGGTGTGGACTGGTTTTATTGCGTCTTGAGCCGGGAGTGCCGCAGCAGATACCGCGGTGATGGGCGTCATCGTCGAGATGAAACTCAAAGGCAAACTCATAAAGACTCCTTATCCATAGACAGCCCCAAATGGAACTGATTTAGCTATCGGCGAGTCCTACGAGTTCTGTAATGGGAATGATTATTTTTTGCAGCTAATGTGATCAAAATCTATTTTCTGCCGTGAAGGCATTAAAAAAGGGAGCCGAAGCTCCCTTTTGTCTACCTAGCCGAAAATTACAGGCTTTCGGTAAAGGTACGTGCGATAACGTCACGTTGCTGTTCTGGCGTCAGTGAGTTGAAACGCACCGCGTAACCAGAAACACGAATGGTCAGCTGCGGATATTTTTCTGGGTTCTTAACGGCATCTTCCAGCGTTTCACGGCGCAGCACGTTCACGTTCAGGTGCTGACCACCTTCTACGCGCACGGTAGGTTGCATTTCCATCGGTACTTCGCGGTACTCGATCTGGCCCAGTTCGCTAACAGGCACGATCTGATCTTCCGCGTAATCCGCTTTGGCACAGACACAGCGCGCTTCTGATTTCTCTTCATCCAGCAGCCAGAAAGAGTTCACCAGTGCTTGATTGTTCGCTTTAGTGATTTGAATACCAGTAATCATTTTGTTGCCTCCGTAATAGGGCGAAAAATTTCTACGTCGCCGAAAACTCGGTTGTGGTTCCCGGCCATTTGGTAAAACCAATGTTGTCTTGTTGTTCTGTATACCAGTCAAACCGGGTCAATTCTTTGACTAAAATCAATTTTTACGGGGTAGCCGAATGAGCATCAGAGGCAAATTTATGTTTTATATCAATTTTACCTTTTTGCTCATTAAAATTATTTTTGTAAATTTTCAAAAATATTTGTATATCTCGCTCACCATACCCATGGAAAAAGCGGGTTTCGCCGAGCGGAGGTTAACGGTAAGCTATGCACCATGAATTGCTAACAAAAACAAAGGAGAGTGCTTATGTCTACCTCCCTCACCTGGCACGACGTCATCGGCAAAGAGAAAGAGCAGCCCTACTTTCTGGATACACTCGCCTTTGTAGCTAATGAACGCCAGGCTGGTAAGACCATTTATCCACCGCAGAAAGACGTGTTTAACGCTTTCCGCTTTACCGAGTTGGCAGACGTCAAAGTGGTGATCCTGGGGCAAGATCCCTATCACGGCCCGAACCAGGCCCATGGCCTGTCGTTTTCCGTGCGCCCAGGCATCCCTGCGCCGCCTTCACTGGTCAATATGTACAAAGAGCTGGTGACGGATATCCCCGGCTTTGAACGCCCGACACACGGCTGCCTGCAAAGCTGGGCCGAGCAAGGCGTACTGCTGCTCAATACCGTATTAACCGTTGAAGGTGGCCGCGCGCATTCTCACGCCAATCTGGGCTGGGAAACCTTTACCGACAAGGTTATTGCCGCACTAAACGAAAATCGCGAGGGTGTCGTGTTCCTGCTGTGGGGTTCACACGCACAAAAGAAAGGGAGCTTTATCGATCGCCAGCGCCATCATGTGTTGAAAGCGCCGCACCCCTCCCCGCTTTCTGCCCATCGCGGTTTCCTGGGTTGCCACCACTTTTCGCAAACCAATCAGTTACTGGAACAACAAGGCCTGGCACCGATTGACTGGGTGCCGCACCTGCCGCAGGAATGATCCAGCCACAAAAAAGGCACCACGAAGGTGCCTTTATCCTCAGCAGGTCTTATTAGGACTTGGCTTTGGATACCGCTACCATCGCAGGGCGCAGCAGGCGGCCATTTAGCGTGTAGCCTTTCTGCATCACCATCATCACATGATTCGGCTGATGGTCGGCTGATTCCATCAGGCTCATCGCCTGGTGAACGTCCGGGTTGAATGGCACGTTGAGCTCGCCTACCACTTCGATGCCGTACTTGCGTACCGCGTCCAGCAGTGACTTCAGCGTCAGTTCAATCCCTTCGATCATCGCGACCAGTTCAGGGTTGTTCTTGTCCGCCAGCTCCAGCGCTCTCTCCAGGTTGTCGATCACCGGCAGCAAATCACCGGAGAATTTTTCCAGCGCGAATTTGTGGGCCTTCTCGACATCCAGCTCGCTACGGCGGCGAACGTTTTCCATTTCGGCCTTGGCACGCAGCACACTGTCACGCTCGCGTTGCTGAGCTTCAGCCAGTTGGGCTTCCAACTCGGCAATGCGATCATCGCGCAGATCGGCGCCTGCCGCCATGGCTTCCTCGTGCTGTACTTGCTGTTCCATTTCTTCCGAGGCTTGCTCGTTTGGCGTCTTCTGTTCTTTACTACTCATGAATATCTCCGCGTTTTAGCATTAATCTCGCAACTTGGCTTATTATGGGGATCAAAACCGGGGTTTCAAGTCAACCGGTCACAATGTGGGGCATAAACCGTCCCTGGTGAGGAAAATGGCAGCGATGAAGAAAAAATTTGCATGTATTGGCATTGTTGGGCACCCGCGTCACCCTTCCGCATTGGCTACTCATGAAATGCTGTTTGAATGGTTGGTTGCCCGTGGCTACAAGGTGATCCTTGAACGCCAGATTGCCCACGATTTGGGCATGAAAGACGTAGACACCGGCAGCCTGGCGGAGATTGGTCAACGGGCCGATCTGGCCGTCGTGGTGGGTGGTGACGGTAACATGCTGGGCGCAGCGCGCGTATTGGCGCGTTATGACATCAAGGTGATCGGGGTAAACCGTGGCAATCTCGGCTTCCTGACCGATCTCGACCCGGACAACGCACTCCAGCAGTTGGCGGACGTGCTGGAAGGGGAATATATCGACGAGAAGCGCTTCCTGCTGGAAACCATCGTCCATAAAGAGCACCAGCAATGCCGCGTCAGCACCGCGATTAACGAAGTGGTGCTACACCCTGGCAAGGTGGCGCACATGATCGAGTTCGAAGTCTATATTGACGATCGCTTCGCCTTCTCGCAGCGTTCCGATGGCCTGATCATCGCCACGCCAACCGGTTCTACCGCCTACTCGCTTTCCGCAGGCGGGCCCATTCTGACTCCATCGCTGGAAGCCATCGCGCTGGTGCCAATGTTCCCGCACACGCTTTCCGCCCGGCCGCTGGTGATCAACGGTGACAGCACCATTCGCCTGAAGTTTTCCCATATCGGCAGCGATCTGGAAATCAGCTGCGACAGCCAGATCGCCCTGCCCATCCAGGAAGGCGAAGAGGTACTGATCCGCCGCAGCGACTTCCACTTAAACCTGATCCATCCCAAGGACTACAGCTATTTCAATACGTTGAGCACCAAACTGGGCTGGTCAAAAAAATTATTCTAAAAATGGCGCCAACCGCTTTACTGTATATAAAACCAGTTTATACTGTATGAAATCACAGTTATGTGTTTATACACAGGAAGGTCCCTATGTTGGCGCAATTAACCATCAGCAATTTTGCTATCGTTCGTGAGTTGGAGATCGACTTTCAAGCGGGTATGACGGCAATCACCGGCGAGACCGGTGCCGGTAAGTCGATTGCTATTGATGCGTTAGGCCTGTGCCTCGGCAACCGCGCCGACGGCAACGTGGTACGTCTGGGGGCCTCCCGTGCCGATATCTGTGCCCGCTTCTCACTGGCAGATACCCCATCCGCCCGCGAATGGCTGGAACAAAACCAGCTGGATGACAGCAACGAGTGCCTACTACGCCGCGTGATCGGAACAGATGGCCGCTCCCGTGGCTTTATCAATGGCACCGCCGTTCCCCTTTCCCAATTACGGGAGCTTGGCCAGCGCCTGATCCAGATCCACGGCCAGCACGCTCACCAGTTGCTGCTAAAACCCGAACACCAAAAACAGTTGCTGGATGCCTATGCCGGCGAACCGGCCTTGCAGGCCGCCATGCACCAGGCTTACCACCAATGGCATCAAAGCTGCCGCGAGCTGGCACACCATCAGCAACAATCTCTCGAGCGCGATGCCCGCAAGCAACTGCTGCAATACCAGTTGAAAGAACTGAACGAATTCGCCCCACAGGCCGGTGAGTTTGAGCAGATCGACAGCGAATACAAGCGCCTGGCCAACAGCGGCCAGTTGCTGACCCTCAGCCAGCAGGCCCTGCAACTGCTGGCCGATGACGAACAACACAACATGCTCAGCCAGCTCTACACCACCAAGCACCTGCTGCTGGACCTGATCGGCATGGATGAGAAGCTAAGCGGCCTGCTGGACATGCTGGAAGAAGCCTCGATCCAAATCAGCGAAGCCAGCGATGAACTGCGCCATTACGCAGACCGCATGGATCTCGATCCCAACCGCCTGCATGAGCTGGAACAGCGCCTGTCGCGCCAAATCAGCCTGGCACGTAAGCACCATGTTTCGCCGGAAGAATTACCCGGCCTGCATCAACAACTGCTGGATGAGCAACAGCTGCTTTCCCAACAGGCTAGCGATCAGCAACACCTGAGCGAAGCGGTCAACCTGCATCATCAACAGGCGCTGTCACTGGCTGAGCAGTTGCACCAGAAGCGGCAGCACTATGCGGCCGAGTTAACTACTCTGATCACCGAGAGCATGAATGCGCTCTCGATGCCGCACGGCAAATTTAATATCGACGTCCGCTTTGAACCGGAATACCTGAGCAGCGAGGGGGCCAGCCGCGTTGAGTTCTGCGTCTCCACCAACCCGGGGCAACCGCTGCAGCCGTTGGCAAAAGTGGCCTCCGGCGGTGAGCTTTCCCGCATCGCGTTAGCCATCCAGGTCATTACCGCCCGTAAAATGGAAACCCCGGCGCTGATCTTCGATGAGGTAGACGTAGGCATCAGTGGCCCAACGGCCGCCATTGTTGGCCGCCTGCTGCGTCAGTTGGGTGAATCAACCCAGGTTATGTGCGTGACCCACCTGCCCCAGGTCGCCGGTTGCGGTCATCAGCATTTATTTGTCAGCAAGCAAACCGACGGCACGGAAACCGAAACCCAGATGTCCCCCTTGGACAAACGTGCCCGTCTGCAAGAGCTGGCGCGCCTGCTCGGCGGCAGTGAAGTCACTAAAAATACGCTGGCAAACGCAAAAGAATTGCTGGCCGCATAACTTTTTTACTTTCCTGAGGTCATAATGAGGCCCTGTAAAGGTTCCCAACTGCTGCAAGGTCTATTATCATCGGCATCCTATGCCCTAAAGGAATGTGATTATTATGCGCTGTAAAATGCTGACAGCTGCCGCTGTGGTTCTTGTGATGCTGACCGCAGGCTGTTCTACTTTTGAGAAGGTGGTTTACCGGCCTGATATCAACCAGGGTAACTACCTGACACCAACCGACGTGGCAAAAATCCACAAGGGAATGACGCAACAACAGGTTGCTTACACATTGGGCACGCCAATGATGCAGGATCCGTTTGGTACCCAGACGTGGTTCTACGTGTTCCGCCAAGAGCCAGGCCATGAGAAGATCACGCAGCAAACACTGACGTTGACGTTCGACAGCGCAGGTGTGTTGACGGATCTGCAGAATAAACCGGCACTGACCGAGTAAGCCGAGCCGGAGCTGTCATCCGGCCCATGGGGGAAGAGTGAAATCCTTCATGACAGTCGCAGGCTGCAACTCGGAAGACAACGTTCTGATGAAGATAAGGCGCATTCAGCGCCTTATTTTTTTGCCTTTTCCGCCCGCTGACGGCGCAGTTCTTTCGGATCGGCAATCAATGGCCGGTAAATCTCTACCCTGTCACCATCATTGAGCACATCGCTCAGCTTGGCCGGTCGGCTGTAAATACCCACCTTGTTGCTGGCCAAATCGATATCGCTCCGTAGCTCTAACAGCCCAGAAGCCAGGATGGCCTGCTCAACGCTGCTGCCTGCGGCCAACTTAACCTGGCGCACATACTGGCGTTCTGGCAACGCATAGACCACCTCAACGCGTATCTCAGACACTGTAGACCTCTTTGGCGCGCTGAGTGAACGCTTGCACCATGCTACCGGCCAGTTCTTTAAACACTTTACCGAAGGCCAGCTCGATCAGTTTGTTGGTGAACTCAAAATCCAGGTGCAGCTCTACCTTGCACGCCTCGGGGCTTAACGCGGTGAACTGCCAGCCGCCCATCAGCTTGCGGAACGGGCCATCGACCAGTTGCATATTGATGCTTTGGTTATCCAGCAGCGTATTGCGCGTGGTAAAGGTTTTGCTGATGCCGGCTTTTGCCACCTCTACCGCGGCGGTCATTTCATTTGGGGAAGCGGCAATCACCCGGCTGCCGGTGCATCCTGGCAGAAAATCGGGGTAAGAATGAACATCGTTAACCAACTGATACATCTGCTCAGCGCTGAATGGCACTAATGCAGATCGACTGATCTGGGGCATATCATTTCCTGAGAGGCAAAAAACGTACAGATAATACCATTTATCTGGCGCCAAACAAAAAATCTGCTACGCGCGGCACGGATCCAAAATGCGAGAAATTGCGCAGGTGCTGAGTGGGAAAGGATTTCTTTCGCTGCGTCATCCAGTATAATGAGTGCACTATGACAAAGAAAAAAGCATACAAACCCGGTTCCGCGACCATTGCACAAAACAAGCGAGCACGTTTCGAATACTCCATCGAAGAGGAGATCGAGGCGGGTTTGGCCCTGCAAGGTTGGGAAGTAAAATCACTGCGTGCTGGCAAAGCTAACATCAGCGACAGTTATGTGATGTTCCGCGACGGTGAAGCCTATCTGTTTGGCGCCACCATTTCGCCGCTGAACGTCGCTTCAACTCATGTGGTATGCGATCCAACACGTTCCCGTAAACTCCTGCTGAAAAAACGTGAGCTAGACTCACTGATCGGCCGCGTTACCCGCGATGGTTATACCGTCGTCGCCCTCTCCATGTATTGGAAAAATGCCTGGAGCAAAGTGAAGATTGGCGTAGCCAAAGGTAAGAAAGAACACGATAAGCGCGATGACATCAAAGATCGTGAGTGGCAGACGGCGAAAGCCCGTATCATGAAGCATGCCAATCGTTAAGCCGCTGGCTTAACAGGGTAATCTTCTGTTATACTGCACAAAGTACTTGGGGCTGATTCTGGATTCGACGGGATTTGCGAAGCCCTAGGAGCATGCCGAGGGGCGGTTTGCCTCGTAAAAAGCCGCAAAAAAATAGTCGCAAACGACGAAAACTACGCACTAGCAGCTTAATACCCTGCTTAGAGCCCTCTCTCCCTAGCTTCCGCTCTTAAGACGGGGATAAAGAGAGGTCAAACCCAAAAGAGATCGCATGGAAGTCCTGCCTGGGGCTGAAGTGCTAAATCTAATCAGGCTAGTTTGTTAGTGGCGTGTCCATCCGCAGCTGACCGGCGAATGTAAAGATTGGACTAAGCATGTAGTGCCGACGGTGTAGTAATTTCGGACGGGGGTTCAAATCCCCCCAGCTCCACCAAATAATGATCCGGGTATTACCAGATAAGTCCGGAGAAGTACGGAAAGCCCGCATCCCACCTAGGTTTGCGGGCTTTTTTGTGTCTGTAGTAGTCCGAGAGCATCCGCCTGAATCCAGAGATAATTGGTACACGTTTAGGTACACGCTATAATGTGTACCAATAATCGTGTACCAATTATGGAAGAAAGCTAGTTATGGCGCGCCTAACACGCCCCCTGTCCCACAATGAAATCCTCAAAGCCAAGCCTCAAGACAAAGACTACACGCTGCACGATGGCGACGGTCTGTTCCTCCTGGTCAAGACCAGCGGCAAAAAGCTGTGGCGGTTACGCTACCAACGCCCAGGAACTGACAAGCGAACCAACGTAAGCCTAGGTGCCTACCCTGCCCTCTCGTTAGCCGATGCCCGACAGATCCGTGATGAGAAGCTTTCGCTACTGGTTCGGGGTATCGACCCTCAAGCCAAAGATGCCGAAGAAACCGAACAGAAGCAGATAGCACAGGAAAGCATTTTCCTTAACGTTGCCAAGCAGTGGTTTGCATTGAAGCAAGCCCACGTGAGTGCGGATCACGCGAAAGATATCTGGCGTTCTATCGAGAAAGATATTTTGCCTTCCCTGGAGAATGTCCCTGTTCAGGAAATTAAAGCCCGCTTGCTGATCCAGGTGCTGGAGCCTATCAAAGCGCGTGGAGCATTAGAGACAGTTCGCCGATTGGTGCAGCGCATCAACGAAATCATGATTTACGCCGTCAACACCGGCTTGATTGAGGCTAACCCAGCCTCAGGTATTGGTAATGCATTTGAACGTCCTAAAAAGCAGCATATGCCGACTATACGCCCCGAAGAACTGCCTAAGCTGATGCGCACTATCTCGATGAGTAATTTATCGATACCAACGCGCTGTTTGCTGGAATGGCAGTTGCTAACTCTGATACGCCCTGCAGAAGCCTCGGCAACCGCATGGGCCGAGATCGATATAGAGAAAAGGGAATGGTGCATACCGGCAGAACGGATGAAGGCAAAACGCGATCACATTGTTCCGCTCTCAGACCAGGCATTAGAGATACTCGAAATCATGCGCCCTATCAGCGGTAGACGTGAGCATGTTTTCCCAAGTCGTAACGATCCACGCAAGCCGATGAACAGTCAGACGGCAAATGCTGCCTTAAAACGTATTGGCTATAGTGGCAAGCTTGTGGCTCATGGGTTACGGTCTATAGCTAGTACTGCTATGAATGAGGCGGAGTTTAATGCTGATGTGATTGAGGCTGCACTTGCTCACAGTGATAAAAATGAGGTGAGAAAGGCATATAATCGTTCAACATACCTAGAACAAAGGAAAGAACTAATGCAATGGTGGGGTTGCATTGTCGCGAACAAGAAGTAACACAGATGAACTATATGCTAACTAGGTAATTAACAAGTATAGCTGTATATAAAAACACTGTTTAAATATACGGCTTGAAACTTCGGGAGGATCTGATAGTTATAGTAAATTAGAATAATGGATTATCTCAAAATGACATCAACCATACCGGTCAAAGATCAAAACAATCACGGCGCTATTGCAGCAAGACATGGTTATAAATTTCAGGACTATGTTGCAACTTCACTAGTCCTTGACATGTTGACCAACAATTCACTTATTGGCGTGCGCTGTGAGAAAGTTGACGATATTGATTTAGTTTTTAATGATTTCACCGAGTATGTTCAGGTGAAGTCTACTGACGGTGAAAGTTATTGGAATTTAACAGAACTCCATAAAAAGCATGGTAAGAAAACCATTGTTCAAAAGTCACTAGACTCTGATAAAGAACCAGGAGTAACAGCCAAGTTTAGAATTATTACTGAACGCGGCATACAAAAATCATTAAAGCATTTAGAAATAGAACGATCTCTGAGGTTAAAATCAACAGAGAGAGATAGCTTGATAAAATCAATAAAAGGTAAAATTAAAGACTATCAATCTTTGAATAAACATGATGTGGAATACTGGGTTGATAATGCCATGTGGCAAGTGATACCCTCAATGCAAGATGCTTTACTATTAGCTCAGAAGAAAATAAATATATTTGCTAATTCCTTTGGCATTCCAGCATTTGATAATGAAGTTGAATCAATATACGAGAAGATACTTCGCGTGGTTTCTGAGGTAGCTAACGCTTCAAATAGAATTTATAGTGAACAACAAAAAACATTTAAACAAAAAGAAGTTAGAGATATGCTTAAAGAATGGCTGCAAGAGGTTTGCTCACAACGTACGGCCTATAAAAAAACTTATAACAGCAAAAAAGAGCTCGTATTATCTTCTCTATCACAACTACAGTCAGAAGATTCGAAAAGGTTTTCACATGGTTATTGTCTAGAGTATGCTAGGAATAAATTCAGAAATGAGAAATTAGCAGAAAACATCTTCGAATGGATGCCTGAATTTCTTTTATCTCCTAGAGAGTTAGCGGAAACAGAATCTAGCGATTGTTATTCTGTATGGCAGAAAACCTTAGATAGAATTAAAAGAAGACCAAGCTCAATAAGTATACCCATTTTAGTTTCTGAAATACTTCTTCATATGTTAATGCGACATGACAAATGCAGTGAACCAATTTCAGGTATTCTTTACATCAATAGTGGCTGTGAAATAAAAGAATTCAATAATGCTCATATTATTCACAGTGAAAAAGACGATGAACTTTGGTTAGGCAGCTCATTTATTTCCGTGGATAATGACATTAATTTAATAACACAAAATTTTGCTGATTTTTTATACCGAAATCTAGATCCTGATGTATTTGATATTTCAAAAAGTAGAATTTTTGAGGCTAAAAAGGATGAGCATTTACTTCCGCATACTATCGATGAACTTTTGGAAAGAAAATCAACATTAAGTAGCTATATAGATAGATATAAGTTTGTATCATTATTCATTTACAACTCAGAAAAATTAAAGGATGGGTTTACTGATAGTTACAAGGAGAGTCTTAAAGATGAGTTTTCCGCCATATTTAACATGTATTGTCAAAAAATAAATGAAATTAATGATAGCGAAATAAACAAAGTCTGTATCTCGGCTTATTTATTACCGTTGGAGAGTTTTGATGCTTTAATATCAAAATTTAATGAGGGCATTTCAAATGTATGAAATAAATAAAATTAGAGATATAATTGGAAATGAGCCTGATATACAGTCTAGATTTGACACTTTAAGCTATATATTAAAACTGCTAAGCAATCCTCTTAGTGAAAAATATGGCCGCGAATTGGTAATTCGGGCACTTGATAATAAGCATAAATATGAGGATACCAAGAAACTATTTAAGTATACTGTCAGGAAATCTGGATTGTACCCATACTTATCGAGTGAATTTGATGATTTATCCTTAAAAGAATTGTTAATTTTAGATCTTTATAAGCCAAAAGCTGAAGAAGGCGGCTTCATTTTTCACTCTCTTCAACGGCTTGTTTACTCTTACTTAATAAACAAAAATAATGTGGTTCTTAGCGCATCGACTAGCGTTGGTAAAAGTGCGATAATTGACTCCGCTATCGCATCCGGTCAATTTAGAAGAACTGTAATAATAGTTCCAACCATTGCATTAATTGATGAAACAAGAAGAAGACTATCCGGAAAGTTCATCGATACATTTCAAATAATCACTCACCCAAGTCAATTGGCGACGACAGATCATTGTATATATATTTTAACACAAGAACGAGTAATGGAAAGGCAAGACCTCAATGACATTGATCTTTTCATTCTTGATGAATTTTACAAACTTAATATAGAATCTGAGAGTGACTCTCGCTCCATATTATTAAATATAGCTTTTTTAAAACTATTAAAATCTACGAAGCAATTTTACTTAATCGGTCCAAATATTGACTATGTCATTGGTTTGAAACAACTAGGTTTAAACTATATATTTATACCATCTGAGTTCTCCACTGTCGCTTTAAATATATATGAATTTAATCTACCTACACACGATGAGCAACGAATTGAGAAAACAGCTGAGTTACTCAAGGAGACTAAAGATTCAACTATGGTGTATTGCCAATCACCAACTTCCGCCATTAAAGTTGCAGAGAAATTAATAGAGAAAGAATGCGGTACACCTCAAGCTATAGATAACAACTTTATAGCTTGGCTTTCTAAAAACTATCATAGAGACTGGATAATAGTAAAAGCGCTACTTAGTGGTATAGGAATACATCACGGTTCATTGCCTCGAGCTATACAGCAAAAAATGATCAGGCTCTTTAATCAAGGGGAAATCAGAATACTTATATGCACATCGACAATAATCGAAGGCGTTAATACTTCTGCAAAAAACGTTATAATATATGATAGACGTTCTAATATTTCATTGGTAAGTAATTTCACACATAAAAATATACAAGGACGAGCAGGTAGAATGGGTCATCACTTTGTTGGTAATGTCTATTGTTTGGAGAGCATCCCTGATAATGAAAACCATCTTAATGAAGTCAACATAATTGCAGGAACTCAACCACCTGAAGTTCCACTGAATTTACTCTATGGTGTTGATAACTCCTATTTAACAGAGTCCTCACTAAAAAGAATGGCAGAATTCGAATCAGGCTCGATACTAAACAGTGAAATCCTGTCATCAAACACGAAGTATCCGCCAAAAAAACTCGAAGAGTTAGCTAGGAAGATAAGGGAAAATCTATTATCTGATTGGAATAATCTAATTTGGAGTGGAATGCCAAGCAAATATCAAATGAAAGCATTATCGGAGTATATTCTAATTCTTGAGCAAAATAGCCTTTCACGCGTGCATTTATCAGAAATAGAAAACCTATCCACATTTCTAATTCAATATTTGAGCAGTAGCTCTTACTCTGACTTCCTTAAGAATAAAATAGAACATTACAAATTTTCAGGTGATATTTCAGGAACTATAGACTGGTTAATGAAAACCCTGAGAAACGCAATTGGTCACAATATACCAACAGCAATATCCACGATATCAGATGTTCTGAATTACATTTGTAAAAGCATGAATTTGACAGCTAAATTTGACTATGGACTTATCGCTTACAAATTTGAAAACAACCATTTACCTAGCATTTATAATGCATTGGACGAGTTTGGAATCCCAATCCAAGTTGCAGAAAAATTAATTCTAAAAAACCTAGACATTGCAGATCTTGACCAACTAGTTGCTTATTTAAAAAACAACTTCATACATATACCTTATTTAGATAAAGGAGATATAGATTTCATACAAGATTCTCTCTAAATATCTCTGTAAACCTCTGAGCGCGCAATACTCCCTCGCCTACGCGCTCTGACTTTATCATGTACATTTCATGCATGATGTAAAGGCAATGTAAGCCCTTGTGGCGCGGGGTTTCGGCTGTTTTGAGGGCAAGGGGATTCATGCAAAATCATGCACTATGTGCATGCACGCGCAGTTTGAGGCAGGCTAGCCAGAAAAAAGGCTGATTTCGGGAGAGCGCTGGAAAGAAAAAACCGCATCCAGGTAAAAGATGCGGGGTGATTAATCAGTACGGGTGATTATTGTTGCCGTAACGGTTTAACGTTCGGCGTTCCGGTGGGGGCGGTGCTGGGATAGTTTCCGGTGGCAAGGGCCGCTGAATAACATGCTCAATACTTTCCCGCGTTTTAAAGGTGCTAGAACAGTCGATATTCTGGCACTGGTAATACGCCTCTTTGGTCTGCTCGGTTAAATAACGACTGGTGCGGGTATGTGAACCACTGCGGCAAAAGGGACAACGCATCATGATTTCATCCCTCGCTCCCTGAAACGCTTGCGTTTTTCCTCCACTTCCTTCGCGACCTGCATGCGTTTGACTAGGCTGTTACGCAGCGCCGGTAATACCCCCGTTTCCTCAGGCTGTGCCAGTCCAATTTCGCTTAGTACCGGATGCTCAATGTTCTTTTGCGCCGTAGCCGTAATAACATGCGCAGTCAGCGCCCCCAATACGCTCTGTTCAATCACTCTCATCGGGTTATCGTGGTAAACACTGTAGGCTTTCTTTGCCAGGGAGCAGGCATTGACAACATCGGCGCTCAAGAGCGCTTTCCCCAGGGAGTCCACGGCCTGAGCCATTGCGTGCTCGGCAAAGGCGTTCAAAGCCTCTCGGTGCGCGTCGACCAGCTTGGGGGCTGTCGTTCCACAGCAAAGGTGGAGGTACATTTTATCCACCTCCATTTCTTCAATCAGGCCGTCGAACTCTTTGGTCAGTTCCCGCTTGGAGATCCGGCTGTGGTGCTGCGCTTGCAACTCCGGGGTCATTTCCCCACGCAGTTTGCGGAACAGGGTACGCCACTGGCTTTCCGCTTCGAGACTTTCCACCTCGGTGTCTTTCTTCTGTTGATGGCAACGGGCGATACCTGTCACGACCTCCGTTAACTCCTGGGCATTTTTGTCGTGGGCGGCGCGGGCATCACGCAGCGCTTGCAGCTTTTCAGTGATGGACTTGGGTAGCGTGGTACTCATTGTGGTGTCTCCGGTGTTCGTCAATGTGTCGCCATTCTGTTGATAACCGCACAACATCGCTATCAATCCCCGTTGGATCACCGGCAGGACAACACCCCGTGAAATTGCCCAAAAAACCATCACCAAGATTTTAGTTTTTATATAAACTATTCACTACTGTTCACTTTAATAATAAATATAGCTAAATCAGCAAGTAAAGTAGTGAACAGTTACTGTAAAACTCATCACTCACTGTTCACTACTGTTCACCCTGCCCAAAATTGACCTTTTCCCTGGCTAGCCTGTTCATCGTCTTTTTAAACGTTTTTACCTATTGATTATTATTTATTTACCACTATTTCTTTCTGATTGAACTCCTCCTCCCCTTCCTCATCCCTCATCACTATTAATCACATAATGTGTATATTTTTCAGTCAATTGCGTAATCCACCACACAACAAACCCTTGTTGCCATCATGAAAAATATTCACATAATAGGGCGCTACCACACGAGTCCACACAGTCCCGGTGAGTCACCACCGGATATAAACGAGGTAGCATAACCATGCTTGCAGTTGCCACACCGTCCCGTTCTACCCCCGCGCCAACCCTGACCGAGCCAACGTCCCGCGATCGCTTTATGCGCCTGCCTGAAGTGCTCTATACCACCGGCCTTTCCCGCTCCACCGTGTATGAAATGATTGGGCGTTCACAGTTCCCGAGCCAGATTTCCCTGGGCGGTAAGAATGTTGCCTGGCTTGAGTCTGAGGTGGAAGAGTGGATGGCTGAACGTATCGCCAACCGTCACCCGGAGGCCGTAGCATGATGCTCCTGACGCTCGGCCAGCAAACCTTTAGCCTGGATCACAGCGATGCCCTGTTTGTGGCAGAGGCTATCCTGATGCTGCGCAAGAACCCTAAAATGGCTCTGTCTGAACGCCGCAGCGCCCTGCACGGCGTGATTGCTCTCAACTGCCAAGGGCCATCGATTTACCACCGGCCCCAAGTGCGCCATGTACCGCTTTCCAACGCCGCCGACAGCTACAAAACCTCTGACCTGACAGACTGTTGATCACTATGCGATCGATTGAACATCCGTATGCGTTTTCTGGCTTGCCCTGGCGGCAAGCCCTACGTTATAGTCCTTGCGCTGTCGCAAAATCGACAGCCGGGCGTGAGAACCCGTGTTACTTATTGGCGACTCAACACGCGCCTAGCGTGTTTTTTTATGTCGTGGCCTTAGTGCGCTCATTTTTTGCACAGTGGTTTTTATGCTACTGTAGCGATCAAACAATGGTGGCTCAGGCGGGGCAGCCTTCGGGCTGGCCGGTTTCCAATAAGGCCGGTTTCTCACCCCCGTCTGGGCTACCACCCTTGCGTGAGAACTTCGGTGGTAGCAATAACCAATACTTATTGGAGGCTGCCACCATGGCTACTACCCTCACCCCGTCACACCCGCAATTTATCTTCCTGTTCGCTGCCGTGCGCCGCAACACCACCAATTTACAGCCCTGCATGCTGCGTACCGTCGCCACCTGTGAGCACACCGCCCGCCGTGCCCTGGTACGTGATTACGTGCTGTCGTTCGCGGGCCGTCTGCCTGTCGCGGAGGTGGCATGAATACCCTGGCCGCCCGTTTCTATAGCGATACCCACTACCCAATCCCACACGCCGATTTCCTGCGCCTACAGCATGCGCACTCTGTCGGGGTGTTGTTCCTCGATATGCTCGATCAGATGAACTGCTGCGGCCAACGCCCGGACAGCTTCCAACAAAATGCTCTAGCTTCCGTGGTGGCGGTACTGACCGACCAACTCGGACAGGTGGTCACCACCTGCGAATCCCATATCAATCACAACCTGGAGGCGACCGCCGCATGAACACACTAAATCAATCCTGCCTGCCTATTGAAGTGCGTACAGCGGTGTATCGCCGTGCCGTGGCACAAGCCTATCTCGATACCTGCGCCTTTTATGGGCTCAGCCTCGGTTACTCGCTGGATGAATTGCAAATGACCATCGCCATGCAGTTGGAAGGCTACTTTGTCGGTCAGCATGGCCCGGAAGACGGCATGGACATGGCCTGCGCCATGTTGGGTGACATGGTGCAGCCGGATATCCTGGTCGCCCCTCCCCGCCTGACGCCGTTAGGGCAAAAGATGATGGACGAACTGTGCTGTGACCAGCTCGCCGCCACCGCTAATACGACCGTGCATTGAGGGGGCGACGATGACGCTATTAAACGTTTCACATACCTCACGTGCAGCAACCGGCCAGTGGCCGGTATTACTCCCTGCTCTGGGCATTCACATCACCGCCGGGGGTCGGGCGCAGCCTTGCCCGGTATGCGGCGGTAAAGACCGTTTTCGCTTCGACAACCAGCAAGGGCGCGGAACCTGGTTCTGCAACCAGTGCGGCGGCGGGGATGGCTTGTCACTGGTCGAAAAGGCGCTGGCGGTGACCACCAAAGAGGCCGCCAGCAAGGTGGCCGGGGTATTGGGTAACACCTCATATGCCCCCTTACCAGTGCCGGATAGCCAACAGGAGAAAACCCAGGCCCGGCAACAGGCCGCCGAACAGGCCCGCCAACTGCTGGCCGCTGCCGCCCCCCAGGCAGGCAATGCCTACCTGATCCGCAAAGGCTGGCCGGATGTCGAGACCCTGACTTTACAGGGTAAGCCCCTGCGCGTAGGCGGTATCACCTACCAACCCGGCGATCTGCTGTTACCGCTGACCAATGCCGCCGGGGAAGTGGTCAACATCCAGTTGATCAACACCGCAGGCGACAAGCGTACCCTGGCCGGGGGACAGGTCAAAGACGCCTGCCATTATCTGGCCGGGCCGGATCACGCGGTGGTCTGGTTAACGGAAGGCTACGCCACCGGGCTGACCGTGCATCAATTAACCGGGGAAAGCGTCTGTATTGCACTCAGTGCCAATAACCTGCCCGCCCTGGCGCAACAGTTGCGCGCACAATACCCGGATGCATTGCTACTGCTGGCCGCCGACAATGACGAGAACGGCACCGGCCAAACCCGCGCCACCGAGGCGGCCCAACTGACCGGCGCTACACTGGCATTACCGCCAATGATCGGTGATTGGAACGATCGCTATCAGCAACAGGGCAAACTCCCTACCCTGGCGCAATTGCAGGCGTTTAACCCACCGCAGCACCCTAGCCCGTTCGACACCCTCAGCGATGCCGACCTAAAAGCCATGAGCGCCAGTGAGAAAGCCGCACTGCTGGCCGAACATTACCAGCATTTGCTGGCGGTACCGCCAGTGGGGGAAGATTTGTGCCGCTACGAGAACGGCGCCTGGCAGGTATTGCCTTACCGGGTACTCAGCCGGGAAATTGCCGCCCTGTTCCAGAAAATCCGCGCACCGTTCTCGGCCTCCGGGATCGGCAGTGTCCTGGATACGCTGAAACTGATGGTGCCACAGATGGGCACCCCGGCCCGCCAATTGATCGGCTTTCGTAATGGCGTGTTTGATACCGTCACCGGCCAGTTTAGCGCCCACCAGAAAACCCACTGGCTGCGCACCGTGAACAGCGTGGATTACACGCCATCCAAGGCCGGGGAAAATCTGGCCGACCACGCGCCGCACTTCTGGCGCTGGCTGACGCGGGCCGCCGGGCAGCAACCCGACAAACGGGAACGTATCCTCGCAGCGCTCTTTATGGTGCTGGCCAACCGCTATGACTGGCAGATGTTCCTGGAAGTGACCGGGCCGGGTGGCAGCGGTAAAAGCGTGATGGCCTCGATCGCCAGCCTGCTGGCCGGGAAGGACAACACCACCTCGGCCTCTATCGATACGCTAGAATCCTCACGGGATCGGGCCTCGGTGGTCGGGTTCTCGCTGATAATCCTGCCTGATCAGGAGAAATGGAGCGGTGACGGGGCTGGCATCAAGGCGATCACCGGCGGTGATGCCGTCGCCATCGATCCGAAATACCGTGATGGCTACTCCACCCATATTCCGGCGGTGATCCTGGCGGTGAACAACAACCCGATGCAATTCAGTGACCGCAGCGGCGGTGTATCCCGTCGCCGGGTCATCCTGCCGTTCCCGGAGGTGATACCGCCCCATGAACGCGATCCGCAGCTCCTGACCAAAATCACCGGCGAACTGGCGGTGATCGTGCGCCACCTGATGCAACGTTTTGCCAACCCGAACGACGCCCGCGACCTGCTCCAGGCGCAGCAACACTCGGATGAAGCCTTGGAAATCAAACGCAGTGCCGATCCGCTGGTTGATTTTTGTGGCTACCTGCTGGAAGAGAGTGAACCCCACGGCCTGTATATGGGAAACGCCAATATTGTGCCCGCCAACCCGCGTAAATATCTGTATCACGCTTACCTCTCTTATATGGAGGCGCGAGGGCACAAATACCCGTTGAATCTGACGGCGTTCGGGCGGGCTATACCGCAGACCTTGCGCGAATACGAGATCACCTTGCTTAAGCGCAAGACCAACCAGGGGATACAGACCAACCTGGTACTGAGTGAGGATTGCGAGGCCGATTGGCTACCCAAGTGTGAAGCGCACTGAGTGAACGCGGTCACGATCGTTTTCGCCGATCAATACGCGGCTATTGATCTGCCGAACCCATTGGACGCTACCGCAGTGAGGCATTTATAGTCCCTTGTATAAACCGCATACAGTCCAACACCAGGGAAAATGTATCGGTTATCCTTCCGGCCCGCTTGCGGGCCGTTCGCTACCCTCTTTCACTACAACTGCAAAACCGGCTCCGGCCGGTTTTTTTGTGCTTGTCGGTCGCCACTGTTCACGCTGGAGTGAACAGTTGTGTACAGTTCCCGGATAACTCATCACCACTTAAAATAATGATTTATTTAGATAAAATGCAAAAAGTGAACAGTGTGACCAGTTTTTCTATAAATCTTTTTTTAGCTGTTCATAACTACGCAAAACACACCCTGGTTATATTCGTGACTCAAGACACAAAACAGGTACGCCCCAAACTAGGGAGCTAGCTAACACTTAAGAAGACGTGTATTTATACAGAATGAAGAGATAATCAATAAGTGTTATTAAGGTTAAAAAGGAGTTTGATATGCCATATGTGATCAATGGAACGACCTACAGAACAAAGGCTGACATTAGAGAAAAATGCCAGCATATCCTTTATTCAACCGCGATAGGTAATCCTGTCACGGATGACGACTACAGCTTTCTAATCTCAGTTTTCAAAAATCATGATGGATGGGATGACAAAATCGCCAATGGCTTAAATGGGATCATTGTAGGTACAGCCCCGCAGGGGACAATCTGTTTTTATTTGAAAACAGACACAGAGTTGGTAGATATCTCTTTTCACCATGCAATTACTTGCATGAAAAAATGACAGTTGCGATACCTAGCAAAACTCAATTTCTTAGTGAAAGGCGCGATTTGTGCCTTTTGCTAATGAAGGTAAGAATGGACTTCCTAAAGTTTACATCAGGTTAAAAAACGAACTAAAAAGACTGTTACCTTTCATAATTGGTACACGCTTAGGTACACATAACAAATCTGAACTCGGTTTTTATCAATAAATACAACAAACTAATCAATGCATTCAGATTCCCCCAGCCACCAAATAGGTCGTCAGTGATACCAGATAGACCCGGCGACAGTGACGAAAAAGCCCGCAATTCACGTTGCGGGCTTTTTTGTGCCTAAAATCCAGTAATTATAAATTATATCAGTGAGTTATCAGTATCAACGCTTACTAAGGCTACAACATCCCCCTACTCAAAGGGGGCTTATACGGAGCCTAAGCCAGGTACAGAAGCTAATTTGTAGCACGTTCAGTCCCCTCTCCTTTTGGGAGAGGGCTAGGGTGAGGGGCGTCACTGTACGTATTGTGATGCATTGCTTAGCTAACAGCCATTATCGTAACTTACTACTAATAACCATCCCCAAGGATTGATGATGACAGCACAAATACCAAGCACAGTTTTTACTGTCTGCGTCTCAATGACTGACTGGACATGTTGCCCTGACGAGTACGGCCCTTTCTTCCCCAATGCAGATTTAAAAGCAGCACTGGAAGCCATGCACATCAATCTTAATCTTTGTGGTCTATGCGATTACTATTTTGACGAAATTGCGGTAGGGACTGGCGATATACTGGTATTCACATCATCCAGGTTTGCAAAGACATACTTCATCGCTAATCTGTATCGAGGTTGGACCGACCAACTAGACATTGTCACCTTTTATGTCAGTTGCCCTCACCAAGAGGTTTTTGAGCAGGTAAAACCTTACCTACGGAGCTTCTTCGATCATGCTAGTTGTCAAATTGCCTACGAAGAAAGCAACATATCAATGACCGCCAGTAGTCTTGTTGAAAGCAAATCGGGCGATACCTACCGCGTGATAGAAGAAACAGGTTACCGACAAAAGGTTATTTTTCAATCTGGGAGTTTTGCTAATTAAAAGATGTGATTCGGCATAGGTAAGACCACTCTTCCAGTCTTGCTCATGGTAGTTTGTCCTACTCGTTCTGCATTGAAATATTTGCTTAAAAATCATTCACAGAAATATATCACTTTTTATAATTGGTACACGCCACAAACTTGAACTCAATTTTTATCAATAAATACAATTAACTAACCAATCCATTCAGATTCCCCCAGCCCCAAATAGGTCGCCAGTGATACCAGATAGACCCGGCGACAGTGACGAAAAAGCCCGCAATTCACATTGCGGGCTTTTTTGTGTTTTAAATTCAATTATTTAAAATAAAATCAGTAAGTTAATATTGTTTTCATTTGCTAAGGATATCAACATCACCTCTTAACAACCTTGGGCTGATGCTGAGCCAAAATCAGGTGAAGCAGTTACCCACTGCGTCATCACCTACTTGACGTTTTTTTCTCCGTATAATCCCTAGTCTTGATGGGTATTTAATGCGTGGTTTTCCATGGGCTAAGCAGTAAATTTTTATCGCATAATAAATAATTTTCATTATCATTGCGTTTCCGCAGTCAAAACTCATTCCGTTAAGAGTAGTGTTAAATGAAAAAGGTCATCTGTGCGTTAGGAATGGTGCTCGCCTCGGCCAGCTCTGCTTTGGCAACCACGTACCCTCTAACAATTGAGAATTGTGGCTATAAAGAGACGTTTACCAAAGCCCCCGAGCGCGTCGTCGCACTGGGACAAAATACCGTCGAAATTCTGCTGCTCCTGGGGCTGCAGGACAAGATGGTCGCCAGTGCGTTTTGGCCGACCAAAGTGCTGCCGCAACTAGCTGAACAGAATGAAAAAATCAAAACGCTAACGGTAGAAATACCGACGCTGGAATCCATTCTTGCGCAAAACCCTGATTTTGTTCCCGCACAACTGCCTTTACTGCTCGGCCCAGAAAGTAAAGTCGCCAAGCGCGAAGATCTCGCCACCGTTGGCGTAAATAGCTACATGTCTCCTGGTATGTGTGCAACCAAAAAAGACATTGGCGATATGTACGGTAGCCGCCAAAAACTGTGGGACATGACCTTCCTTTACCAAGAGATTGCGGACTTTGCCAAAATCTTCAACGTCGAAGATCGCGGCCAGGCGTTAATTGCCGATTTTAAACAACGCGAAGCAGACCTTCGCCGGGAGTTCGGAAAAAACAACCAGGATCTTTCGTTTGTCTTCTGGTTCTCTAGCTCTTCTCCCTCCTCTGACGCCTATGTCGGCGGCAAGAACAGCGCCTCCGGTTTTATCGCTAATCTGTTAGGCGGCCATAACGCCATCACCTCAGAGACTGAGTGGCCAACCGTCGGTTGGGAAAGCATCATTGCCGCCAACCCCAATGTGATTGTGGTTTCAAGCCTTGACCGAAATCGCTGGGCGCTCGATAACGCAGAAGAAAAAATTAAATTTCTCAAAACCGATCCTGCTGTTAGTCAATTAGATGCGGTGAAAAAAGGCCACATCGTCGTGATGGACGGCCAGGCAATGAACCCAACGATTCGTACCATCTATGGTGCAGAACAAGTTGGCGAACAGCTAAGAAATCTTGGGCTAGATAAATGACAGCAGTGGCGCAACCGATGAAACAGACGTTTCTGCTAGCCGCGTCGACTGTTTTTTCAGCGGTGTTGCTAGTGCTGGTGATCGCGATTGGCGTTAGCGTGGGTGAGCTTTCTATCCCGCTGCGAAGCGTGTTCTATGCCATAAGCAATAAACTCGGGCTGACAGAAGTGCCCCTTAGCCGCATTTACGAAAGTGTGATTTGGGACTTTCGCCTGAGCCGTGCGCTTGTTGCGGCTTGCTGCGGCGCCGGGTTGGCCATATGCGGTGCGGTGCTGCAAAGCCTGCTGAAAAATGCGCTGGCAGAGCCTTATGTGCTTGGCGTTTCTGCGGGCGCTTCAACCGGCGCGGTGTCAGTGGTTGTATTGGGCATCGGTACCGGTGCCGTGTCGCTCTCCGCCGGGGCATTTGCGGGGGCATTTGCCGCCTTTGCCTTTGTCGCCTTTTTGACCAATGGCGCGCGTGGAGGCAATGAGCGCACCATTCTGGCGGGCGTTGCTGCGTCCCAGCTCTTCAACGCGATTACCGCTTACACCATCAGCACATCCGCTAGCGCGCAGCAGGCGCGTGACGTGATGTTCTGGTTGTTGGGCAGTTTCAGCGGCGTCAGATGGCCTGAGTTTCAACTGGTGCTGGTAGTCGTGTTGGTAGGGCTTGCAGTGTGCCTTTACTATTCTCGAGCGTTGGATGCTTTTACTTTTGGCGATGATGCGGCCGCCTCGCTAGGCATCGCCGTGCCCTGGGTTCGCCTGCTCCTTTTCACCATCACTGCACTGATTACAGCAACCATCGTCAGCATGGCAGGTTCCATCGGCTTTGTGGGCTTGGTCGTTCCGCATGTCATGCGCTTCTTTTTCGGGCCATTGCACCGCAGGTTACTTATCACCTGCGCATTGGCAGGTGCCATCTTGATGGTGCTGGCCGATATAGCTTCGCGCTTACTGATAGCCCCGCAAAGTCTTCCGGTCGGCGTGGTCACCGCGCTGGTTGGCGTGCCATTCTTTGCCGTTATCATCTACCGCTCAAGGAATAAGTGATGAGTATCGCCGCTGAAAATATTACCTGGAGTGTGGGTAAAAAAATCATCGTCAACAACGTCTCGCTGAGCGTTTCGAGTGGTGAAACCGTCGGATTATTGGGCCCTAACGGCTGCGGAAAGTCATCACTGCTGCGGATCCTCGCTGGATTACGGCGCCCCCACTCAGGTACCGTTACGCTGGACGGGCAAAATATCGCTCAGATAACCAAAAAACAGTTGGCGCGTCGGGTGGCCTTTGTGGAACAGCACGGCATGACCGAGGCCAATATGCGCGTTGTCGACGTGGTCAAACTGGGGCGAATTCCCCATCACTCTCCATTTTCCAATTGGACCGCGCAGGATGACGATACTGTCACCGCCGCGCTCCAGCGCGTGGATATGCTCGGCAAGAGTGAACAGGGGTGGCAGAGTTTATCGGGTGGCGAACGCCAGCGTGTTCACATTGCACGAGCTCTTGCACAATCGCCGACGGAGATCCTCCTGGATGAACCGACCAACCATCTGGATATCCGTCATCAGATACAGTTGATGAAACTCGTCAGCGAACTGCCAGTAACCAGCATTGTGGCTATTCACGATCTCAACCACGCCTCCATGTTCTGCGACTCGTTGATTGTAATGCAACAAGGGCAGATCGTCGCCGCTGGTAGCCCGCAGGAGATCCTCACAGAGTCTCTACTTTGGGATGTATTCAGGGTAGAGACCAAGATTGAAATTTCGCCCTTCCACGGAAAAAAACATATCCACTACATCGCTTAATACCGGGTTATTCGCATGCCTTTGCCAATTCTGCGGTCAGTGACTCAGGTCTGGCCGCCTGTATTACTGGGCAGCCAGTTTGTTTTTAATATTGGCTTTTACGCCGTTGTGCCGTTTCTGGCCGTGTTTTTACGCGACGACATGATGCTGTCCGGCGGACTCATCGGGCTGATATTAGGTTTGCGAACGTTTTCGCAGCAAGGCATGTTTATCGTTGGTGGTGCGTTATCCGATCGCTACGGCGCACGTATCATTATCCCTGCGGCTGCATGATCCGTGTGGCAGGCTACCTGCTACTGGCACTTGGCGAGTCACTATCTCCGATTATCATTGGTGCCTGTCTTACAGGCATCGGCGGTGCCCTGTTTTCTCCATCAATCGAAGCGTTACTGGCAAAGGCTGGAACGCAAAGCGAATTGCAGGGGAAACGCAGCCGGGCGGAATGGTTTGCGTTGTTTGCGGTTTGCGGAGAGCTGGGGGCTGTACTGGGGCCGGTGGCAGGAGCATTATTGACAGGGTTGGGTTTTCGTCAGGTTGCACTGGCGGGGGCGGGTATCTTCGTGATAGCACTGGTGGTGTTGTTTTTCTGCCTTCCAGCTACGAATGTCAGGAAACAGACACTAAACATCCTTCCGTGGTGGACGACATTCCGTAAACCACGGTTTGTCGCTTTTATTATCGCCTATAGCTCGTGGCTGTTAAGCTATAACCAGTTATATTTTGCGCTGCCGGTGGAGATCCAACGTGCCGGCGGCAGCGAAAAAGATCTTGGCCCGTTGTTTATGCTGGCATCGCTGCTGATTATTACCCTACAGCTACCGCTTGCACGCTTTGCTCGTCACATCGGGGCTGCGCGCATCCTGCCCGTGGGTTTTCTGCTTATTTCCGTCTCATTTCTTTGCGTCGCGCTGTTTGCTTCTACCCCTCCGCCAGAAAACGGATACCGGCTTTTACCTGCGGCCTGTTTTGTGACGTTATTGACCCTGGGGCAAATGCTGCTGGTGCCTTCAGTGAAAGACTTGATCCCATGGTTTGCTAACGAATCGACGTTGGGCGCACACTATGGTGCGCTTGCCTCAGCCGGAGGGTGTGCGGTACTGGCGGGAAATTTCTTGCTTGGCAACCAGCTTGACGCCGCATTGGTTCCTTCCTATGAAGCCATTTTCCCTTGGCTACACCTGGCATTTTTCCCATTTTGCAGCGCAATAGCAATGGTTGTGATTTGTCGCCCTATGCGAAAATAGACCACACAACACTCATCCGATCCTGGGATCGTCGTGACACTAACTTAAGGAAGATACTATGGTGATTTACAGTTTTTTCGTGAAGGGCGAGCAGATTGTGGTACTGGATAACTCTGTACCCGATTTCGCAGATAATCAAAAGCACCTGTTAGATAAAGGCTATGCCAAGCAATTTGAAGAGTTGCAAGCCACCTCCCCGCAAGCGGCCCTTGCCAGATTTAAAGACATTAAGGGTGAGGAATACAAAACAGCGCATGCCCTTACCACTGGGGGCGTGTTTACCTCACTGATTGGTGCTTTATTGCCGAAAGGCTGACAGCACAGCTTGCTGGGGGCCCAGGTGAATGACTTTTGCCCCCACTCACCAATTAAAGACTGCCCCAGTCCGGCAGCTTGTTTACCCGTTTTCGCCAATAATGATATAGCGCCATCATCAAGCCAGGCGGTAAACCACATAAACAGGCTCCACACAGTGCCAAAAAAGCCGCCGAAGCAAAGCATATTCAGCCAGAACGACATAAATGGCGGTGATGAGATCTTAACGCCTACCACACAGTAGGCATAGGAGCGTCAGCTAATCGGGGCTTTCGCCATTAAGTTGATTTACGAAGGCCTCACGCGCCGCTCCCTATAGCCGGTATATATCGTTGTGAATGAACCCAAGTTTGGCCTTTGTCTGACGCTTGAAAAAACACGTGCATTTTCCCGCCAATTACTTTAGCATTTACTAAATTTAGAAAATACTAAAGTAATTAATGACAGACGAAAACGCCTCACTACTTGCCAGCGCCAATGCCGCCGCGACGTTGCTCAAAGCCATGAGCAACCCCCGCCGCCTGTTGATCCTTTGTATGTTGGTGGACTCGCCAGGCACCAGTGCCGGTGAGCTGGCGCTAGCTACCGGGCTTAGTCCATCAGCGACCTCACAGCATCTGGCCAAGATGCGCGAGGAAGGGCTGATTGAAAGCACCCGCGATCGGCAGCGCATCAACTACTCAATTAAAAATAGCGCCGTGCAGCAGGTCATCAGCACGCTAAAAGCCATCTATTGCCCCTGAGGACACCATGAACATAGAAACGATAACTGCCCAGCAAGCGCAAAAA
Source organism: Serratia sp. NCCP-200 (assembly GCF_059697885.1). Lineage (NCBI taxonomy): Bacteria > Pseudomonadati > Pseudomonadota > Gammaproteobacteria > Enterobacterales > Yersiniaceae > Serratia > Serratia sp. NCCP-200. The sequence continues at coordinate 70,009 of NZ_BAAKUJ010000001.1, read as the reverse complement.
TTAATCATGCAGGGAGCGCAGTTGCTGGATATTCGCGGAAAGGATGAGTATGCCCACGAGCACATTGCCCAAGCCAGCTTGCTGTCGCTGACTGATATTGAGAAAGGTGGCAAACCGCAGGCCGTTAGTGAACAGGATGTGGTGATTTTTCACTGTCAGTCTGGCCGCCGTACGGCAGAAAACGCAGTGCTATTGGCAGGGGCCGCAAGGCCTGCCAAGGTTTATCTGCTTGAAGGCGGTATCAACGGCTGGAAGCAACAGGGATTGGCTGTCATCAAGGGTAACAACCAGCCACTTCCCCTCATGCGACAGGTGCAGATTGCTGCTGGCTCCCTTATTCTGGCTGGGACAATCTTGGGGTATGTAATCTCTCCCCTGTTCTTCCTGTTGTCCGGCTTTGTCGGGGCTGGATTGCTATTTGCCGGTATCAGCGGATTTTGCGGGATGGCAACGCTGTTGGCCAAAATGCCTTGGAACCACCCCAAATAGCGAGATGCCCAACCTTAGGGGCGCCGCTGCGCCCCAACATCAAGGTTAGGCAAGATCCAACGAATAGACCCGTGACGACTCACCCCACGGGTGATAACCAAGCCCATCAAAGCTGAACCCCAATTTCTCGTAATAACCCACATGGTCGGTACACAGATGCAAACGGGGAAATCCCAGTTCGCCTGCGGCCTTGGCTACGTGGTTGACCAACAATGCGCCGCATCCCTGCCCGCGATACTGCTCATCGACGTACAACGCACATAGCCACGGATACAGCTCCATACGGCTGATAAAGTCATTGGTAATCAAACCCGCGCAACCCACAACGGTTTCCCCATCCAGCAACAAATACCACTGTGGCAGCGGATTTACCGCCTCGATACAACGGGTTATCGAGTCTTGATACAGCATCATGGTTTCTGGTGATGCCCACTGACGCTGGAAATAATCGATAGCCACATCGCGATAGGCTGGCTCCTGACGCACCGAAATAATTTTCACTCAAGCTCCTGATTTATTCTGTGGTAGCGACATTATGCCCTATTTTTATTGGCAGTCAGTTGCTGAACGAATACCATTAACGCGCCGCGCTGTTATGCGGTTTATTGAATACAGGAGACGTTATGTCGCAAAATATCTATGACAATCAAACCTTCTTCGACGGCTATGCACAGCTCAGCCGTTCGGTACAGGGTTTAGATGGCGCGCCGGAATGGTCTACCATCCGCAGCATTCTGCCCGATTTGCAGGGCAAAAAGGTGGTCGATCTTGGCTGTGGTTACGGTTGGTTCTGCCGCAGTGCTCGTGAACAAGGTGCAGCCCAGGTACTGGGAATGGATCTTTCAGAGAAGATGTTGGGCAAGGCAAAAGAGATGACTAAAGATCCGGCGATTGAATACCGCCAGCAGGATCTGGAAGCGCTACAGCTCCCGGCAGCCAGCTTTGATTTGGTCTATAGCTCGCTAACGCTGCACTATATCGAAGACCTCGGCAAGCTGTTCGCAACCGTTTATCAGGCATTGCTGAATGGTGGGGAATTCATTTTTACCGCCGAGCACCCGATTTATACTGCGCCAAAGCATCAGGGCTGGTTAGTGGATGAGGCAGGGCAAAAATCCTGGCCAATCAATGGCTATCAGCAAGAAGGACAGCGTATTTCCAACTGGCTGGCGGAAGGAGTGATCAAGCAGCACCGTATGCTGGGCACCTATATCAATCTGTTGGTCCAGCAGGGATTCACCATCCGTTATCTTAACGAGTGGGGTCCTTCGGCTCAGCAAATCGCCGACAACCCGGCACTGGATGAAGAAAAAGAACGCCCGATGATCTTTATCCTGGCGGTACAAAAACCCGCTGCGTAATGGCTATTCGCTTTATTAAATATCGTTAAAACATCCAATATTGGGGAGGCTGCCTCCCCCCAATACTTTCCAAGCTTATTCACAGCAAACGGATCTGGGCAACTTCAGGACAACACCGTTTCACTGCCAGAACAACTTACTCGCTCACCATTTCGCCTTCGTGGCTTTCCGGTTCTGGCTCGCTCTGAACTTCCTCAACCGGCGGCATTTCCAAACGCAGATCGATCCAGCGCCCTTCAGGAATATCCATCGGCTCCCCTGCAACGATTGCTGCGGTATCAATATCAAAGCGACGCTTGCTGACTCTGACCGTGATCGTGCCGTCTTCAGCTGCTTCAGTGGCGACGAAGCATAGGCGGTTACCGTTGACGTCCTGTGGGACTTCGATGTTCCAGCCTTCCAGCGCGAAACCTAGCGAACCCGTCACTTTGTATACGCCAACGGAGACTCGCTCAGCGGTAACGCCCGCAGCCTCGCCATTTACCGCCGCCAGCCCGGACAGGGTAAAGCCATCCAGGTATTCGTCAGGCATTTTCTCTGGGTTGCTGGTGAGGCGGGCGATTGGGGATGCTTTTTTCAGGAAGCCGTTGGCGTCTACGGTGGTGTTGGTGCTGTGCCATAATGTAGCCCAGCTTGATCTATTTCCCCCTGGAGCACTAACTCGGAATACTAAATTGTTGGTAGTTTGTCCTTGTTGGCATAGTAGCTGAGTTCTAGATGCTGTGTCGTAACCCCATTCAATCCCTGACCATGCAGCACCAGTGGGTGTTGGAGAGTTTGGAGTATTAGGAGCCAGTCTAATAAACTGATTCACACCAGATGTGTTCGCATCTGAGTACATAGTTGCTGTTGAAGCCGAGCCGAGGCCAAAGCTCCCCGTGTTCATTGGCGCAGATAACGCATTAGCATCCCATAATTTGACCCACCCTTGCCAGACACCATTTCTCAGTGTATTGCGATATGTCTCATCATACGAGCTTGGTGCTGTAATGATAGCCGAGGCCAAGAGAGTTCCTTGTCCTCCATTTGCGTTAGCCGTTAACGCCCAGTCAAGAGAATAAGCAACTCCTGCACGAGGCATTCCTATACCATTGGCATTTACAGCATATTTCCCCGTAGGTTTGGTTTTAAGATCATCTAATACTGTATCTAGCGGAAGTAATACAGCTGTACCACCAATACCATATTGTCCAGCAGTAATAACTGGTGAAGAACCAACATATAGCCCATTAAGCGCATAAGTAATCCCTGTGCGAGCATTTACGGAGAATACAGGCTTACCTTGTTCGACCCCTGTCCCTAAACCATTTCCAATGGTAGGTACGACTGAAAAACCATTCCAAGTACCAATAGTGTAATTATTAGGTTTATCAAACCCCGCATAATCAGCACCACGAAATGTGATGGGTGCACTATTGGATGCAACTATATCAACAACTTCTTGAGGGGTTGACATTGCCGTTGTTATTACATGCCCTTTGGGTACTGAGACTAGGCCATCAGGGCGGCAAGCCATCGTATAAGCTGAACCATTCCAGCGGATATTCATAGCTCCAGTATCGGTCTGGGCATATACAGCACCTTTCTCTACACCTGAAACATCTCTAAACCTTAATAATAGATTAGAGGTTGTCACACCAGCCTGCATGGATTGGTCACCGACAGAAACCAAACCACCAATCACAGATAAATATCCAGACCAGCTTAACTTACCAACAAGATTTATAGCAGCCCCATCGGTACTCCAAAAGTTCCATCCCCCTTGATACCCTCCCTTATGAGTAATGAAGTCTGTCGCTCCAGTGAGGCCATCATCCGTTGATGTCTTCCTGTTCCAGGAAACCCACGCTCCTTGAGAAGCCGGTATAAAACCTGCTGAACCAGATGCTGTCGATAATCGAACAGGCTTTGCAAGAAGCACCGTACTAGAAATGCTCTGATCTAAAGTGGATGTTCTTGATACATAATCCGCCTGAACCTTCGCCAGCGTAGGCACAGTTAGCTTTGTACCATCGTCCTTGGTAAATGTCATATCCCCAGAGCCAGTGAACCAGCTCACCGTATCATTGCGGCTGCCTTGGAAGAAAGTCAGCATCGCGGCAAAGCGAGCTGAGAACTGGCTGATATCACCTTCGTAGGTGGTGATAATAGCGTAACTCTGCCCGCTGGCCGTTGAACCGGCATAGTTGCTATTCAGGGTCAGTGAGGTATTGCTATTAACCTGTTTAACTTCATACAACTTATTATCCGGGGCCAGTAAAATCATACCTGGCATTACACCAAACTTGGCATCGGCCCAAGCGGTGCCGGTACCCGTCACGGTGGCGTTATTAGCGATTAAATTGATAGTGCCTGTTTTGTACCACATAGATTCTTACTCCAAAAAATGAAAAACCACTCGCGGCGGTTTTTAGTTAGTAATGTTATTAAAAATAATATTCTGTGTTGAGCGAGACAATATAATGGAGCATTGTAAGAAAACCCCCACCCAGTTTGCCTCGTATCCATTATTGAACACTCTCAATATCAACTGATTATCACTACTACCGGCTTTTATGGTTATGGGTATGCTGCTTATTATCTCAGGTAAATAGCCATTAGCACTATAGTCTCTATATGATTTAGCTATCACATTGCCATTTAATAACAAAGCAATTGAGCCATTGGCACCACCATACCCCCATACACTTGCTACATTCCCCGGAGCCACAGATACCCCTCGTTCTGGATAGTGACTTAATCCATTAGGTAGCAGCCCTTGTATTACACCTCTTTTCTCAAAGCCGGACGCCATTATAGTAACCAATGGAATATCAACATAAGACTCCCTATTAATATGCCTAGAGATGTTAATCACGTTAGACATACTGTTGCTATCTACTAGATCGCCTATTATTTTATTGGCGTAAATAGTTCCCGAGAATGTTCCATTAGCCCCAGTGATATCGCCCCTAAAATATCCACCATCCGCATAGATATTTCCACGAACAGAAACCTGATTAAACTGAGCGTTACCGTCAGACTTATTGATAGCCCAGCCCTGCCTCCCATCAATGAAGTTATCAGAGCCTATCCAACCCGTTATTTTCGCGTTAGTAATCGTCCCATCAGCGATAAACGCCGAGTTGATAAACGTCTGGCCATTTTGCACGGCGAAGGGAACAGACACATTGCCCTCATCTTTGGTTACCAAGGCAAATCGATCGGCCCGCACCAGGAATTGCCGGTTCCCTGCGTCATCAACCCCCAATGCCAAACCGGCAACGCTGCTTTCCCCCTTCTTACTGGTTTCAACTTTTACCGACCAGGTTGCAGATACCTTGCCATCCAATGTCGCCTGCGCAGAACTCACCTGCTGGACTGCCGCCTTGTTATCCCCCACCGCCGTATTCAATAACTTGATATCGTTAGCCGTTGCCGATTGGTTATCGGTCACGGTTTTCGACAGCGAAGTAATAGCCGAAGTATTGTCACCAGTAGCGGATTGCAAAGCGCCAATTTGCTGAGCCGTCGCGCTATTGCTATCGGTTAGCGTTTGGCTCAGGGCGGTCACCGAGGCCTCATTCGCCCCTGTTCGGCTGGTCAGATCGTTAATCAGCTTGGCCTGGGCGCTGTCCGTATCCACCAGCACCTGCAGTTGCTGATTGAGTTGGGCATTGTTGTCCCCCACGGTGCCTGCCAGCGCTGTCACCTGCTGGGATAACGCCTTGTCGGCTTCCGCACGCACCGTCTGCTCCGTCATCAAGCGCGCATCAACATCACCAAAGCTTGCCCGTAATTCGGTGATCTGCTGCGCTTGGGCACGCTGATCGTCCGCCATTACGTTCTGCTGGGTCTTGATCGATGCGGTGACCACGTCATTGCTGATAACGTCTTCCGCCTGCTTTAACGACTGCTCGATATCCGCCTTGGCAATGGCTTCAAGCGAGCTGCTGAGTGAAGCCTGCGAGCCCGCCGAGTCGCTTTGAGCCTGCTTAAGCTCGCCGATCGCCGCACTGTTTTCGCCAGAGGCCGCCGTTAATGAACCAATCTGCTCCGCCATGGCCGAGTCTTGATTGGTCAACGTCTGTAGCCGCTCGTTGATTGCCGCCGTATTTTGCCCAACGGTGGAATCTAGCGAACTCAATTGTCGAGATAACGCTTCATCCGCCGTGGTTCGCGCTTGCGATTCAGCGGCGATCGCCGCTTTATTTTCGCCACTGGCCGCCCCCAGGCCGGTAATTAACGACGCTTGAGCACTGCCACTATCCACCAGCGCCTGCAAACGCTGATCCACCTCGGCCTGATTGCTGCCGACATCTGCGCTCAAATGGTCAAAGCGTTGTGACAAAGCGCCGGTCTCGCTGGCCCTGGTGGTGATCTCCTGCTGTAACTGCGCAGACACATCACCAAAGTTCGCATCCAGCTGCGTGATCTGCTGGGCCTGCGCCTGCTGCCGATCGGCGAAAACGGTTTGCGCCGTGGTTAACCGGGCGCTGCTCTCATCCAGACGTTGAACATCGTTATCCTGCTTAAGCGCCTGTTCGATATTCGCCTTGGCCGTGGCCTCGAGAGCCTGTTGCAGGCTGGCCGTGCTGCTTTCGGCTTCGGTTTGCGCGATGCCTAGGCGGGTGATGGCCGCCGTGTTTTCCTGGCTGGTTGCCTGGATCACGTCAACCCGTTGGCTCAGCGCACCGTCGGCATCGGCACGGGATTTCGCCTCTGCCTGAATAGCCGCAGTGTTACTGCCCGTGCTGGCCTGCAAACCGGAAATCTGCTGGGCCTGAGCCGAGTCAGTCGCCGCCAGCGTTTTCAGCTGTTGGGTCACCTCCGCCCGGTTTTCGCTAAACTCGGAAGTCAGCCCGCTGAGCTGCTGGCCCTGCGTTTTCTGCTGATCAGCCAGCGCTTCGGTTTTCTGCGTAACCTGCGAGTTAACCTTGTCCTGTTCCGTCTTGTTGCTGCCGATTGCCTTGGCGTTGGCGGAAACGTTGGACTCCACCTTAGCCAAAGCAGAATCGGCATCGGCCTGCGCCTGCTCCAGCTTGATAATCAAACCCTGCTGATTATCTGCCGTGGCTTTCACCGAGCTGATATCCTTGGCTAACGCCCCATCGGCATCCACACGAGCCGCTTGCTCCTGCGCGATTTGTGCGGCGTTCCCTTCGGCCTTGGCAATCACCACGTCAAGTTTGCTGGCCAGTTGCTGATCATCATCCTGCAATTGAGTGATCTGCGAAGCGACCTGAGCCATTGCCGCGTTGGTGCCACCGGTAAGGGCATCGACCTTGGCTTGCAGTTCGGCATCTGCTCGCGCCAAGCTGGCGCGGGTGCTGTCAATTTCCCCGCGTGCGTCCTTGATATCGCTATTCAGAACCTCCTGGGCCTGGGAGAGTTTTTGGCGGTTATGCTCGATGGTCAGGCTGTTTTCGATGGCGGCTTTGCCCAACTGCGTCAAATCCTGTTGCAGCACGTCGACAGCATTGCTCAGATCGGCATTCCGGCCCGCCAGCTCGGCGTTAACCTTGTTCAGCGCCGCTTGCAGGGTATCGACATCCCCTTGCAGCGCATCCCTGTTCGCCTCGATATCGGCCTGCGCCTGGGCGATCTTCTCGGCCAGATCCTGGACGTTCTGATCCGAAGGCAGGCTGTTGATCTTCTCCAACAGATCTTTGCCCAGTTCGGTCTCGGTAATGCTTTGCGCAATTTGCGCCAGCACCACGTCCGCACTGTCCGAAGCCATCCCGCGCACAAACTCGCTCCAGTCAGACTGGTTGCCGGTTTTGTCGGTAAAAGCTGCACGGAAGTACAGCACCTGCCCCGCACGCAGGCCCTGCATGTCATAGCGATGCTGCGGATAAGGCACATCGGCCAATAAGCGTTCGTCGGCGAAATCCGCCCGGCTGGCTACCATCAGGGTGGTTTTCAGGCCGTCGGCAGAGTTGTGGCCAAAACCCCAGGCAAGCTGGATGCCAAACACCACATCCTGGGTTGCCGTCAGCGAAACAATCTTGGGCGGCGCACCCGCTTTTCCTGCCAGATAGCTCGGCTCGGCATGACCCCACTGCGAGGAAACGCCCACCGCATTCACCGCTCGCACCCGTACGTCATAGTTACCGGCATAAATACCGTTAACATCAAACCCGAGCGAAGGCGTCGCGCCCACATTTACCCAGTTGCCGTTATCTTTACGCCACTGGGCTTCATAGGTCACCGCGCCAGCAACAGCACGCCACTGCACCCGCATTGAGGCAACGTTAATCCCCTGGCTAACGTAGTCGTAGCGCGAGATGGCGATATTCGCCGGAGCTGGCATCGCTCCTGGTGGCGTGACGGTGATTGGCGGCGCATCCAGGCGGATGCCGTTATCGATAAAGGCGTATTTATCCGGATCGTGCTCAACGGCGTTAATGGCGAAGGTGCCATCATCGTTGGACTGGACCGACACCACGCGGAACTGCTGGATCGCCAGGTTGTCGGAATCGATACTCCAGACCGCTTCAGGCTCTGGTTGCTGGCGGAACGGGGCGGTCAGCGTCACCGTAAGCTTGTCTGCCGCGATACTGGCGATAGTGCGAGTTTGTGCCGTGCCGTCCGGCAGATTGACGATCAGGCGATCGCCTTTGCCGAACTCCACTTCACGGTCCAGCACCACTACACGATCCTGCGCGGAATGGATGCGCCCGCCGTTGGTCTTGCCTGCCAGCATGGCATCCGCAATGCCGATGATCCGAGCTGGCAGCGGGATATTGCCGTCCAACCCGACGGTAAAGCTGACGGTACGATCTTTGGCGTTACTCAGGATCGCCCAGCGCCCACGGCGGTGAGCCTCGGTGCGCCGCGTACAGCCAATGGCGGTGATTTCAGTCTGGTTAACGCCGTAGCGCTTCACCAGTTCGTTATCGTAAGCCGCTTCCACCGCGTCGGCATAATGGTTGGCCGGATCGCCCCATTTCACCAGCGCCGAGGTATAGCGATTCTTGTAAGAACCCGACGCATAGGCAAATTCACCGCCAATGACGTTGGCCCGCGAATAGACGAAATCCACATCGCGCGGCATATCCGCATAGGCAAACAGCTGGTCGTTACCCCAGTAGGTAATGCCGCGGAAGATGGCGGCGATATCACGCAATACGGTGTAGGCATCCTGCTGCGACTGGATATACACGTCACACAGGAAACGCGGTTCTTTGCCCCCGCCCCCCAGACCGTCATCAATCAGCTCATCGCAATACTGCGCGATGCTGTACAGCCCCCATTTGTCGATCTCGGCGGCGGTCACCCGGTTGCCTAAGCCGTAATTCTTGTCCAACGCGATATCGTAAAACACCCAAGCCGGGTTGTTGCTCCAGGCCCATTTAAAGCTGCCATCCCAATTGCCGCTGTAGGTCCGCGCCAGCGGATCATAGTTGGCCGGCACGCGAATGATTTTGCCCTTCGGCTTGAGCGTAATTTTCGGCACTGAGCTGAACTGCTGGGCATCGAACTCGATAAACAGCAAGGCGGTGTTGGGATAGCGGAACTTGGCGTCCACGATCTCGGTGTAGGTCTGGATCTGGGTAGTGTTTACCAACTTGCTGCTGGTTGAGTCTGGGGTGATGCGCTTGATGCGCAGCGTCCAGCTGGTGGTTGCCTTAGGTAGATTAATCCGGTGATCGCGCTCGTACAGGCTGGTGGTTTTGCCCTTTAGCGTGCCGGTGACCACTGTTTGATAGGCTCCGCCGTCGGTGGAAAGCTCAATCAGATATTCTACCTGCGAACCGTTCATATCGCCGTTATCTTCCTGCTGGAACAGCGCCGGAAAGCCCATGCGTATGCGCAGCGCGTCGATATCGGTTCGGGTGAAGGTTTTGGTCCAGACGTTAGTAGTGGTCAGCTTGACGTTGACCGGCGTTTCAGACTCTACGTCCGGCATGCCCTGGATATAATCCTGAGTCTGGGTGCCGTTACGCACCTCCCACTTCAGGCCGGTAAAGTTTTCACTGCCATCGGGATTATGCACCGGGGTGCCGTCGAGCAGGATGCGGGTGCCGTCTAACTCACCGGCAATTTCCCCTTCAGACAGCGCCAGCAGGATTTTGATTTTAGCGTTGGACTGCAAATCATCGGGGGCTTCAACCGGCGTATGCGCCGATCCACCACCGCCCTTGCGCCCATGAATTGTTAACTTTGTCATATTGCGCCCACAAAAAAGGTCGCGAATGCGACCTGTAGAAAAATGCCCTAAAGGGGGTTATTGCTGGTTTTCAGCATAAATACCGGCGGAAATTACCGCACCACCGATTTCCCGCTCGCCGTACAGCACCGGTACTGGGTAGCCCTGCGCCGTGGTGTTGACCGGTGAGCCAAAGGCATAGGACGGTTTGTTTTCTACCGATTGGGAAGAGGACATGCCGAAGTTCGGCTGTGGCGTCATCAGTTGCGTTACACCGCCGAGTACCATCGATGTCCCCATCATTGTTAAACCGGTTACCACAGCACTTTTAGCCGCTAATGCCGTCCCCCAAGCTGCCATCGATCCACCAGCGGTAAAGAATGCCCCGACCAACGCCGCCACGCCGATGACAATCTGGAACATCCCGCCACTCTTACTCCCGGCAATCACCGGCATAATGCGAATATCGGCGCTGCCTTTGGAGGTAGCAAACTCGGCCAAGCCAATATTCTGCGAACCATTAAAGAAGGCAAACTGCACGCCGTCCTTATGGGCATTCATCATAAAGCTCTCAAATCCGGGCAAGGTGATACACAGCGCCCGCAGCGCTTCGCGCGTATCCGCCACCACCAGCCGATGGGTTTTACCGAACTTTTTACCCAGTTGGCCACCCAACCGGATCAGTCTTGTTGTTTGCATCATAGAAGCTCCTTCCTGCGGACTACGCGTACCGTCCGCTCCTGAAAATATCCGCTGTAGGGATAGCGCTGGCTAAGCTGGCCGAACAGGTGATGCAGCATCATGCCGTCCCCCAGATAGATGCCCGCGTGGTTGGTCACCGGGGCTGAAACCTGCATCATGATCATGTCGCCCGCGCGCATCGGCCCCTGAAATTCTCGGAACCCTTCGGCGTACCAATGATCGTCATACAGGCGGGTTTTGCCGTCGATCCACCATTCATGTTCTACCGAATAATCGTTCAGCGCGATGCCGTGTTCCTGGCGATAGTAATCCCGGATCAATGACCAGCAGTCGGCATGCCCCAACAGCCAACTGCGCCCAACCAACGGGCGCTCACCGCGTGGCACAACCTCGGTGTAATCCCCTTCCGGCCACGAGACGATGCCCCAGACAATGCCCGAGTGATCGCACTGCAGGCGATCCATCTCCGAAGGGATCAACACGGGCACATCTGGGTGGCTGTGGATGATGCGAATGATCTCGCCTTGATCTTCCGCCTGCGCGTATTCCTGAGGGGAGATGACAAAGTTATCCAACGCGTTTTCCGCCACATTGCGGCACGGCAGATAACGCGCCTTACGCCCGTTCTGCACCACAAAACCGCAGGACTCATTGGGATACTCCGCTGCGGCATGCTCACAGATGGCCTGCATGATTTCAGCCTGCATCATTACCTCCCCAACAGGTTGGAACCTGGGAACCCGCCAAAGGCCAGGGGTTGCGCATCACCAAAGCGTTTTTTGCAGGAGGACACCCGGCCACCACAGACGTCTAACGCCGGATCGTCGATCGGTTCATCGTCCTTATCAAAACAGGCCCCGCCGCTGTAATCACAACCTCTGCCGCTGCGGTACCAACCCCGGATGCACCAGGTGCAAAGCCCGTGAATTTGCCGCGAGGGCAGTTGCTGGCCTTGCAGATCGAACGGTGTACAGAGCTGGAATTCCACCACGCTGTTGGTTTCGGTGCTTTTGCTGTCGATGTAGAAAACCTGCACTCGCTCCTGCGAAGCATCGGCAAGGGCGTTCCCCTCGGGGAAGTTGACCGCATCCAGGTATTTGGCAAAGGTGTCATGCACCCGCACTTTCGCCTGCACCATGTCGTTGAAGGTCAGACACAACGAAGACACCAGATTGCTGAGGTTGGCGACGCTGAGCCTGGGCGTTGGTTGTGAACCATCGCTGGTTGCTGCCAGGCCGGCGATCTCGTAGGGATAGGCTTCATACTCGTTTCCCTGCCACCAGATCGATTTTGGTTTCAGCCGCTGGGCATCGTTGCCCGCCGCCGCGATCTCGGCCTGAGTGTGGGGAATATTGTGCGCATGAAAGCGCATGATGGCCGCGCCAAAGGCGGTGCCATCAATTTCAATCAGCTGGATCAGTTCCCCTGGCGCCAGCTTTTGCACTTGACTGTTAAATGACATGATTGCACCTATACGCCGAAGGCTTGTTCAAAGGCAAAACTCAACGCCTCCACATTGCGCGCAAGCGGTGTGACGGAGATTGAATCCGATTTGACGCGAAATAGCGCTTTCTTGCCGTTGGGCGGCGTCCAGAAAAAGGCGACGAGCACGTGTTGATTTAAAAAGGCCAGCATCGACTGGGTCACGGCCGGATGGCCGGTATAGGCCAACTGCCACTGCTGCACCGCCTGGTTCAGCCCATTGCTGCTGACCTGTTTATAGCCGTCGCCGAACTGCGCACTTCTGACGTTATGAACAAAGTTGCCGCTAGGCGAGGCCTGGGTTTGCCATTGAAAGGTATCGATAAGCATAAAAACTCCGAGCAGTAATAACCGTCAGTCGCTGGGCCAGAATGCCCCCTCACCCTAACCCTCTCCCACAGGGAGAGGGGACAGTACGTGCCACATCTTGGCTAATGCGTTCATCCTAAATATCACCCCCGTTACAGATTAATTGCTGCAACTGAATACAGCTCCAGAGCAGCTCCCTCTCCCTGTGGGAGAGGGTTGGGGTGAGGGGGAGATAAGAAGCAATTAGTCAGGCCTGATGCCAGACTGCGGTTGTTACTATTGATGATTGATAAGAAGATTCAGCGGGCCGCTGAGGCATTCCAGATCAGGCCGCCTGGCTTGAGCTCTTTGCCCAAACGTTCGGTGATCGCCTGATTAACGATGCCCTGCACCAGCTTGCCCATGCCGTCACCGGCAGAGGAGCTATTGGCCGCATTCGCGGAGCCGTCATTGTTCATTACTACGGTGCTGTTGACCGTAATGCCACCACCCTGCTCTGCCGCCAAGCCGTACATCGGGGCTTTGTTGCCGCCCACCAGGCCGCCCTCCGCATAGCCGCGCATCATGGCGTAGAGATTGCCCACGCCGATCCGCTGGGTAGCTTCTTTGGTCATCACGAACTCGCCACGGTGTACCACGCCCGCCTGATCGTATTTACCGCCGTCGCCGGTATAACCACCACTGGAATGTCCTGTTGCTGCAGCCGATGGGTTAATCCAACCCATTGCTTTTTGGATGACAAAAGCTACTAGCAGTTGGTTAATCACCTGGATAATCATTTTTAGTATTGAGGCGGTAAACTCTTGGAAGTTGGCTTTGCCAGTGGTCACCATGCTGGTAAGCATGTCTGATAAACCGCTAAAGGTCGCTTGGCCGATATTGGCCATTGAATCATACACATTGGTCGCAGAGTCCAGATATTCGTTCCAACCTTTTTGTGCTCCATCAAGCCAACTACCACGGATTTCGTCCTCAGCTGCATGGAAGTCAGTAAGGGCTTTTAATTGACTTTCATAATCAATCCCTGATGGTTCTCCACCTTTTTGAATCCATTCTTTCTTAAATTGGGACTTGCTTGCATCACGCTGGATAGTTCGATTACTTTTACCAGCGCTATCACGTAAAACCTCCTGCCGTTCCGTCATGTTTTTAATATAGTCAGATGAAGATTGCTTAAGTAGCTCTTGCGTATCTGGAACAGTTGGAGCTACAACTCCAACTGTAGGAGCCGGTGCTATATTTCTATGAGGGCTTGAGTATGTCGCTCCTGATGGTTTATTTCTAAGTGTCGCCCTGGCATCATGCTCCTTTTTTAACTGGTCTATAGCTGACTTTTGTGCAACATTCCCTGCAGAGGTAGATGCTGACAAATCGTTAGTTAAATTAACAACCTGTTCCAGAAGCCAAACTTTACCTTCAGCATCTGAAATTATCTTCTTTTTATCTACGATTGGTCGAGAATCAGTACCATAGTCTGGACTCGATTTCGCATCAATATCCCGATACTTTTCTAAATTATTTTTTACATTAATGACATTCTTATTGGCGGCTTCAAGTTGTTCTGAAAGGGTGTCATCCCGACCAATTCCCTTCATCATATTCCATAATGAGCTCCAGCTAGACTTAGCTATAATAACAGCTTTATCTATATACCCTAAATTTTCTACTAATTTATTTGCTCGTTCTTCGAAAGTAATTGCTGTCTTTTGTGCAATTAAGTCGCTAGCTTCTGCAACCTTCCCTTGTTCTTCCAACTGAAGAATATGTTCAAATTCAGCGACAGACAAATAATTATAGGCTTTATTTAATTCATAAGCACTGGTTATTGGATCGGTAAATATTTTCTTATACGCATTGATAGCCTGCTCTGCGGTCTGGCCGGTGGCTTGTTGTAGTGCCAAGACACCTTTTGTTACCCCGTCAATTTGCTCACCAGAGAATGCACCGGTTCCAACTATTTTTGCTATGGTTTCAGAGGCGGTATCCATACCGCCACCCAAATCAGCATATTTACGCGCCAAATCCTGTAATTGGTCAGAGCTCTTCCCTGCATAATTACCGGTTAGGATTAACTGCCTGTTAAATTCTTCAGACTCTTTTGCGCCTTGATAATATGCGGTACCAAGCAATGCAATTGAACCCACAGTTAAAGCAACCGGAGCAGCCATCCTTCCTAATGGAGCAAGTACTTTCTGCACCTGATCATAGGTATCTACTAGCTGTGAACCTTGGTCCAAAGCCTCTTTCCAACCAAAATCTCCAGAGTTAGGGCCAGAAATGGAAGCTGTATTCGAAGCTTGTCCCTGCATCCCTTCCAGCGCTTGCCGGTATTCTTCTATTGCTGCAGTGCTTCTTCTCAAGTTAACGATAAATGCATTGGTACTCTCTCCTAGCTGAGACAGTTGTCTACCAATATTGCTATAACGGCTGATCTCCTGCATTCCGCTGCGTAACGTACGATTCAACATTTCGAATCGACTCGTTGCCACAGAAATGTTGCTTTGCAAATCAACCAGATCTCTATTAGCTCGCTGCAAATCACTGGCATTAACACGCAGCGTCATAGTTGTAATATCTGCCATGCCTTACTCCTGGCTATAACAATAAAGCCAGCTCAAGGCTGGCATCATCGCAGACGATTATTTTTGGTGGATCACCTTAAGCGCTGCGGTTTCCATAATTCGGATGTCATTTAACACGCTTGCTTCATCCTCCACGGCATAAACCCGCATTAACCAGGGAAGGCAATTGTAATCTAACCCCGTAATACCTCCCATACCGGTACGCCATTGGGTTGCCATCGCTTGAAAAAGTTGGAATGCAGGCTGCATATCCGGCCAAACATCGAGAACGGTTGTTTCATAGTCATCGGGAGATAGACCAAATGCGGCCAGTTCTTCACGGGGCGTTTCCGGCGAATAGAAGGCTTCAGCAAGCGCGATTAGTTTTTTTCTCGTACCGCCATCAGCTCTTTGGTATAAGCCGTAGCGATAGCATCAAAAGCACGTGGATAGTTGTCCAGCAAAGTGATTAGACTTTCCTGATTCAACTCATCGGGTAAAGTCCAATTGGCGCAGATCTCACGTAAGAAGTCGGCCATCGGTAGATTGCTATAGTTGCCAGAGCTCAACTGTTCTTCGCTGGCCTCACGAAGCGCTTTCTCCAGTTTTTCCAATTCACTGCGCTTTTTGTGTTTGAAAGTAAACGTCAATACCCCATCACTGTCACCTGCGCGAGGAATGCTGACGTCGACTTTAAAGGTTGGATTCGGTGTCAGGTTAAATTCGGTCATGATTATCTCTCTATCGTTAAATAATTCGGCAAAAAAATCGAGCCCGAAAAATATCGGGCTCGCTGATGGACTGTTTAAGCAGTCACTTTATAGAACGTCATATCGCAAGACTGCACCGCCAGCGCCACCTGCACGGTTTCAACCTGGTTAACCGCGGTGGTCGGTTGCGGATCAAAAGCCGGTACCGCAGACCAGTAGCGCAGCTCCTTGGCTTTTGGCACGTGCATGTAGAACGCCAGCGTGACGCCATTGCGATCGGCATCCTGCAGCAGGCTGTAGATCGGCTGAGAAGCATCGTGCGCAAAGGTAAAGGTCTGCGTTTTGGCCGCTTTAAAGGTGGCCAGGTTACGCTGACGATCGTCTTCCAGGAACTGCACCTGCACGTATTGCTGATCGCCGCCAGACTGCGCTACCTCGGTGATCTGAGGAATTTGCGTCCAGTTGGCGATCTTCTGCAAGGAGCCTTTGCCGCCACCGGCCGGGAAGAAACTTACGTCGGTAGTATTGATGGCACCAATGGTGATACTGGTATCCACTTGGGCAGTGATCTTGGCCACCAGGCTGTCGATCAGGCCCCAACCGGAGCGTACCATTACGATATCACCCACTTTCAGAGTGTGGCCGGTGGCCACGGTAAATACGGCGCCGTTAGCATTGCTGACTGCGGTAGTGACTACGCCTGGTGCTGTTGGCGCGCCAGCAAATACGGTGGCGCCATTTGGTAATGCAAAACCCATGGTAATTCTCCAATTTCAGATATAAAAAAACCGCCGGATGGCGGTATGCTTGGTTTACTTGCTGGATAATCACTCCAGCGATGTTTACAACGTTATACATCTTTATACCCTATGGATTTCAAGCTGCAGCTAGGCGACAAGCTATCTCATCCCCAAGAGCTTACGTTTAGTAAGTGACTGGGGTGGGATAGTGCAGGTAACAACGCTGCAGCTTGAAAGACGACGGGTATATTAATACCCGGCCCAATAACCGATGGTGACCGGCAAGGTATATAATTCATCTTTGGCAATCGCTGGCAGGATATTGCCACCAGCGTTGACATAACAGTTAAAAGCATCGTCCGCCAGCACCAATCCCCTGGGGAATAATGAGATAATCTCTTCCGCCAGTTGATAGCCCGTTTTAGCGCCCGTCCCTTTCTTCATCACAATATTAACCTGATAATTCCCGCTGTAGGTCTGCACCTCTTGGGAAATACCTAACGCCACCGCAGGCTCCGGAGCAATAAACGGTTCCAGATGAAGATCGTCATCCGCCGTAAACGTCACGTTAGCCAAGGTGTATTTAATACTGTTCTCTTCAGCCCAGGCCGTTAACCTGGACTCAAATAAATCATTAATACGCAAGGTGCTCATGGCGCCTCCTGATTTAACCCTATTGATAAGAGTGCATCACCTTGGGTTAAACCAGTAATAGCACTCTAGCTGATATAATTCGTAGCGAGAAGTTTATTTTAAAAAATATTTTTACCAACTGCGAAACGCAATAACCACGCTATCAATTTACTAGATAAAACTCGTAGCGAATAGAATTTTATTAAATTATTTTTCGCCATTAATTTAAAATAACAAAACTACCCCGCATTGCGGGGTAGTAATTACTTCAATTTAAAAAATTTTTAATTTTTATTATCGGTCATCGTTTATCTATCCATTTCCAAACGAATATTCTGGCTGACCAGACAACCCTCGATAAAACTTTCTGCCACCTGCATCTGTTGCCTTACCCGGCCTTCCGAACATTTCCAGCCGCGAGCGATGGCGGACTTCGATTGCCCGTAAACGTAGTAACGCAAGATCAGTTCCAACTCCTCCGGCTGACGTAGGGCCTGGAGGTGGGCAACAGCGCGATCAACGACCAAGCCGTCCTCGTCACAGCAAGAGGCCTGCTGTTTGCTACTGCCCGGCAGCAACCCTTTAAAACCGGCGGCGATATGCGAATATCCCAGAGAAGAACTTTCCCGTGCCCACACGCCCCAGCGCCCCAAAACCTGTTGAATGTCCCGCATAAGACCTCCTTATTTTTATTGGCTCTAGTGTAACCAGACGAGGCAAAGCCGCCCATCGATGGGTGTTGTAGGAAACCTCACAGGACAAAGCAGGGGATAAACCGAGCAGAAAATGAAGGTATTGGTGCAGCACTATGACGGGAGGATAGCGCCAGCGGTGGAAAAAAGCATTCAATCTCAACCTTCGGAGGAGATGCCTCCCCCGAAGCGGACGCAGATCAAGACATGGCAAACTGCTCGAGCACCTTGCCTTCCATACGATAGCGCACCCATTCATCTTGCGGAGCCGCACCAATGCTGAGATAGAAATCAATCGCTGGCTGATTCCAGTCCAGCACGCTCCATTCCAGGCGTCCGCAACGGCGCTCGCAAGCAAGCTGAGCGATATGGCGCAGCAAGGCTTTGCCCGTTCCCGCCCCACGGAACTTGGGCGTGATGTACAAATCTTCCAGGTAAATGCCGTTCTTACCCAGCCAGGTCGAATAGCTCATAAAGAACACCGCATAGCCTGCTGGCTCGCCGTTGACACTGCAAATCAGCGCCTCTGCGCAGGCGTTGGGGCCAAACAGGCTTTCTTCGATCTCTGCCTGGTTGGTGCGCACCTCATCACGAGCCTTTTCGTACACGGCCAGCTCGATGATCATATCCAGAATTAGCTTGGCATCGGCTTTCACCGCCGGGCGAATTTCAATTGTCATGATGTTCCCTAAATAGAGTGATTTTCCTGCTGCCAGCATAATACTTAACCAATTCAGGCACAAACGGCAATTCATCGGGCATCTACGCAGGCCCCCCTGCGTAAGGTGGCAGTTGAGGAATGTTTATAGAGGGATCCCTCCGGTCTCCTATACTCAGTTTTCCCCCTAACAGATCTGGAGAAACGATATGTCATTTAGCGTGGGTGATTTTGTGCAGCGTAAAACCGGTGGGCCAAAAATGACCGTTATCGAAGAGGATGGAGAGGCTTTGGTATGCAGTTGGGTCGAACTAGGGGTAGAGCAACGCACCGAGGTGCAGGCCAACGAAGTGAACCCCTATCACGAAGACGACGACTTCGGCGTCTGCTGATATTCCGTGAACTCTCTCACGCCATCTCCCTAGATAAAATGTGAAGTTGATCTAGTATTTACCAGGTACAGCAACCTATTTTGGGTAGTGGTTAAGGGGTTCACAATGAGCGAAAGTGTAAAAGACGGCACCATTCTGTTGGCCAGAATTTTGCTGATGATCCTGTTTCTGATTTTCGGTTGGATGAAGCTGACCAACTTTGGTGCCACGGTCACGGCAATGGAGGGCTACGGTACGCCAATGCCTTACCTGGCCGCGGTTGTCGCCGTGGTGGTGGAGTTCATTTTCGGTATCTTCATCGTGCTGGGGGCCTTCACCCGGCCGATAGCCATCATTTATGCGCTTTATGTGCTGGGTACCGCCTTTATCGGCCACCCGTTCTGGCGTTTTAGCGGGGCAGAAATGATCGGCAACGAAATCAACTTCTTTAAAAACATCAGTATTATCGCCGGTCTGCTGCTGCTTGCCGTCACCGGTGCTGGCCGTTACTCTCTGGATTATAAGTGGTTTAAACGCTAGCTCTCCCCTATGGCGGCGCTCTCCTGCGCCGCCATGCTCACACCTTAGCGGCTATGTTTGGCATGGCGTTCGAAGTTATCCGCCTTGGCTGCGGCAGACTTACGCAAGGTGACGTAGCACGCCCCCTCCCCACCGTCACGTGGCAGTGCCCGGCAAAACGCCTGCACTTGCTCAAACTGCCCCAGCCATTTGGCCAGGTAGCTGCGGATGATATTCGGATGGCTTTGATCTGTGCGCCCACGGCCATGCACAATCAGCAACGAACGCAGGCTGTCTTTCTCCGCCTGGATGATAAAGCGGAACAGCGCCTGGCGGCAGTTCTCGACCGGCTGACGCAACAGGTTGAGGCTGACCTGTGGTGGATAATGGCCGTGACGCAGCTTGTCTAGCACCCCTTGCTGAATACCTTCGCCCTTATATTCCAGCGGGGTATCGCAGGGAATAATGTCCAGAAAGCCGGTGCTGAGGAAGTTCTCCAACTGTAACGCCTGAGCTTCCCGGCGAGCACGTTTATCGACGGGATCCTGCGCCTTGAGGTACAGCGTGGATTGCCCCGCGGATAACGGCCTCACATCGGCCATCGCCTGGGCAAAAAAATCGTTCTCTTCGTTGCTCATTTCACATCACTCTCGGGAGATTTCACCCACCGGCGGACTATTGCTTTTAGTGGGAATGGCTTGATTGTAAGACGCCTTGCCAGGGTTGCAAGCAAGGAATTGACGGCAACGGGTGAGGTTGTGAGCGGTTTTCGTTATACTGCAGGCCATTATTGAGTGCCGCAAAGGATCCAACCCATGAATATGCGCGAGCTGGAAATCCAGTTTCAGAATGCAATGAATGAGTTACAAGCCAGCTTCGAACAGCAGCACCGTGAATGGCAACAAAGCTACCAGGCTTTGCAACAACAGCTGGCCGAAGCGCAACGGCGTGAAATCGCGCTGCGCATGCAGAATGAACAGTTGGTCAACAAACTAAGCACCGCCAGTTCGGTGCCGGAACAGCATGCCCTGGTCAAGCAGATCAAGATGCTGGGTGCCCATTTGGATGCGCTGGCACAAGATGCCGCCACCTTTAATCGCCATGTCCATAATAAACAACGGGCCGCAGACAATTTCAGCGGCGAGCAACACTGACAATTTCGGGCGCGGATGCTGCGCACCAAGACGGTAAAAATCATACATGACGTGGATCATCATCGCCGCCCTGATCGTAGTTTTCATTATTGGCTATCGTGTCCTGACCTCCGACACCCGCAAGGCGATAGATTCACTGGCGCATTTGCTGAAAGTAAAACCGATGCTGGTGGAGTCCATGCTGCAGGAAATGGGCAGCCGCCACAGCCAAAGCTTTATCCGCATGTTGAACAACGGTTATACCGAAGAGATGCATCAGGCCGCCTATATGCTGTTTATCTACCTGACGTTTATCAAGCAGGCGGACGATGAGCAGATTGGCCTGTGGCGGGAAACGCTGCTGCGCGCCGGGCTGTCGCCGGAACTGCATGCCGAGCACACCGAAGCGGCGCTGTTTTACTTTGCCGAACTGGATCTGGATGCGTTTGAACTGGCGCAGTTCCGCCGGGCCTACAACGAACGCTATAACCGGGAAGCACTGGGCAACTGGTGAAGCTTTCCCCCGCTTACGGGGGAGAGTTTAAAGGAACATGCTGTAGAGATAGCGCGAGAGCGCATCGCGGGAGCTGAAACCGTGAGGAATGCCGTAACGCGTGTTGGGCGTATCACCGCTTAAATCCAGGGGAAACTCAAGATACTGCTCGCTGTTACGCATCAACGAAGTGGGCGTGGCAAAATGGAGGCTCTTCTCTTTCAATGCCGGGTGGATCACCAACGCCATTCTGCCCATTCGCGCTTCCCGATTCACATACACGTAGTGCTCGCCCTTGCGAAAACCGTAGGTCTGATCGGTGACATAATCACGCTCAAAACCGGTACTCTCTAACACCTTAGCCACTTCATCCGGCCGTAAATACATCTATTTCTCCTCTCAGTTCTGGGTAGCTTTGCGACCTTACCGTAATCAGGAGATGAAACAATTAATTTATCCGTACTCATTCTGGTTTAGGAATAATCTGCAGCTATAGGCCCCCGCCCTGCTGTCTACGCCATTCGCTGGGACTCATCCCCTGAACCCGCAGAAACTCACGGTTAAAGTTGGATTTGGTGCTGAAACCGGCCTCCAGCATAATCTCGGTCACCGGGCGATCGCTGTTGCTCAACCACTGCGCCGCTTGCTGAATACGTAATTGATTCACGTATTGGGATACGTTCATCCCCGCTTGCTGGTTAATCGCCTGGGAGACCTTACGTGCCGGTATGCCCACCTTGCGCGCTAACCGGGCCAGGTTCAGCGCCGGTTCCAGATAGAGATCGTCCTGACGTAGCCGCTGGTTGATCAGTTCAAAGCAGTGCTCATCATCCTCTGTTAGCGCCTCGGTTTTCACTGGTGGCAAGGGCTGTTCTTCGGGTTCCTGCTGTTGGCGCTCACGGCCAAGCACCAGTCCTATCCCCAAGACCATCATCACGTTGCCAAAGGCCGCCAGTGCGCCAGCATGCCTTCCGGCTAATAGCGAATAATCCAGGGTGATCGCCAACTCGGTCAGGCCGCAGACGATCAGCAGGCCGCCCAATCCGCACCATAAGCGATAGCTCAGCCAACTGTCCGCCAGCGCCACCTGCTGCAAGGCATTCTCACCGCGCCGCAGGTACAGCAAAATAGCCGCGCCATAACCGAGATAGCCAATAACGATCAGCCCATCCAGCGCCGCCAAGACGCGCCACTGCGCCAATAACACCAATAGCGGGAACGTCAGATGCCCAACAATGCGCCAGCCCATCGGCCCACGGGCTTGCAGCATCAGCACCAGATAACACAAGGGCGGGATCAGGGCGGCCCCCAGCGGTTGTAAAATAGCGACCCAAGGTTGCTGATAGCCAAAACGGATCCCCACCAGCAGGCTTTGCCAGGCGCAGATCAACAGCAACAGCTGTAGCAGCCAACGGTGTGGCCGTGGCCAACCAAGGCGCACGATCAACGCCAGGCACAACAGGCTGAAGAGAAAAGACAGCGGGATAAGCGGCATGTTACCTCTGTGGTTGTTCGGGAACGCCCCAGTGTAGTGACCATAATCAGCTAAAACAATTGCTTAACGACCTGGATCGCGATCGAGGTCGCGCCAGGAGAACGCGAATGCGATGGTCTGGTTTTCCCCTTGAAGGAGTCATCATGAAAAAGTTATGGATCTTGTGCCTGCTGTTTAGCAGTGTCGCCACCGCTGCGCCCTGGCAGGTTGCCAGCCGCCTGCAAACGTTTTATAACGGCGATCGCCCATTGGTTAGCCGTATCTATTATCCCACTCATGCCCAAGGCCAGCCGCAACAGGTTGGCGGCAGGCCCGTATTTGCAGGCATCCCTGCTCTGCCAGACGCCCCACCAGCAACAGGGCATTTTCCCTTGATGATCATCAGCCACGGCAGCGGTGGCAACAATAGCAGCCAAGCCTGGCTGGCGAAGGCGTTGGTGGAACAAGGAATGATTGTGGTTGCAGCCAATCATCCGGGCAGTACCAGCGGTGATTCCATCCCAGCAAAATCGCTCGAACTGTGGCAACAAACGCGCGATATCTCGGCGCTGATCGACGCCATGCTCAAGGATGGCACATGGCAGCCGCGGATCAACGCACAGGCCATTGGCGTGGCGGGGCATTCCAAAGGTGGCTATAGTGCCATCTCTGCGATTGGTGGCCGAGTCGCGCTAAAGGATTTTATTGCCGGTTGCCAACACCAACCACAATCGCCTAACTGCCTGTTTTATGCCGGTGTAAACAAGAACAGTATCTCTGCCACCCAGTTTGACGCTAATTACACCGATGCCCGCATCCGCTTCGCCATCGCCCTGGACCCAGGCATGGTGCCCTATCTGCAACCGGCCAGCCTGCGCCAAATCAGCGCGCCGCTGCTGGTCATCGCCGCACAACGCTTTATGCCGGGCAGCGATCCGGAAAGTCTGGGAGCTGAGTCGCTAGCAACACACGCTGGGCGGCAGCCAATCAAGGCCATCGTCTTGCCGGGTAGCAATCACTTCGATTTCTTACAGCTTTGTACCCCGGCCGCCCCAGAGATATTAGCGGAGGAAGGGGAAGCCTTTATCTGTGGATCTTCCCCCACCGAGCGTGAACGCGCCCACCAGCAAACCATCGCTGCCGTGCTGGCTTTTATTCAGCCGTGGCTATCCGCGCCCGCAGGAAATCGATAAACGCCCGCACCTTCTCAGGCACATGGCGCGTGTTGGGATAGAGTGCATAAATGCTCTGTACCGGGAACTGATGATCTGGCAGCAGGTGGCATAACTGCCCGTTGGCAATAACGGGCCGTACCAACCATTCTGGCAGCAGGGCCACTCCCGCCCCCTGTAACGCGAAAGTCAGCAACGCGGTGGCGCTATCGGCCATCAGCCTGGCGTCATCTTCCCCCCTGAACAACACCGCCTGACGTTCAGGGGTGAGCACTTGCCAAATCAGCGGCGAAGGGAGGCGGCTGTGGGCCAGCCAGGCAGCCTGAGCCAGTTGAGGCAATGACGCGATCGGCCACCGTGCAAGATAAGCCGGAGACGCTACCGGCAAGATAGCGAAGTTATCGATCAGCGCCGCATGATGGTTGGAGTCCGCCAACTGACCCAGACGGATAGCCACGTCAAACCGCTCGGAAATCAGATCCGCGTGATAGGAAGAAGAAACGTGCTGAATGCGTAAGCGCGGATGCAACTGCGCGAAGGCGGCCAAGGCCGGAACCACAACCTGCGCACCATATTCCGGCGTACTGGTGATGCGCAGAATGCCACTCAAGCCATGATGATCGCGGCGCACATCGTCGAGCAGGTACTCCGCATCTTGCAATAGCCGTTGGCAACGTGGATAAAAACGCTCGCCAGCATCGGTCAGTGACAGCCGCCGCGTACTGCGCACCAGCAATGAAACGCCTAGCTCGCTTTCCAACTGCTTGATGTTAAAGCTGACCACCGCCTTGGTTTGCCCCAGCGCCTCCGCCGCTGCGGTAAAACTGCCGGTGTCGACCACTGCCGCAAACATCGCTAATCTGTTTAAATTGAGCATCTTTCACCCACCAACTGTCAAAATATTTTTGACAGTGTAATCGCCCAGCGCCGATTTATCAGCCCTTTCCCGCCCGCTACACTGCACGCCTTCAACCGGAGGCTTCATGGCTTATCGCACTAAAGTGGCAATCGTCTATCTGCTCGGATTCTTTGTCGATCTGATCAACATGTTTATCGCCAACGTCGCCTACCCGGCGATCGGACACGCTTTGCAGGCCAACATCAGCCAACTGGCCTGGATCAGTAACGGTTACCTGCTTGGCCTGACGCTGGTGATCCCGCTCAGCGCCTGGATAGCGCAACGCATTGGCGGGCGGCAGGTCTTTCTGCTGTCGTTGGTGCTGTTTATGCTGGCAACCACGGCGGCAGGCCGCGCTGGCTCGATCGAAGCACTGATCGGCTGGCGGGTGATACAAGGTATGGGCGGAGGGTTGCTGATCCCGATTGGCCAAACGCTCACCTATCAGCTGTTTCGCAGCCATGAACGCGCCGGGCTTTCTGCCGCCATCATGCTGGTGGGGCTGCTGGCTCCGGCGCTCTCCCCGGCATTGGGTGGCCTGATTGTCGATCATCTTGACTGGCGTTGGGTGTTTTACAGCAACCTGCCGCTGGCGGCACTGGCTTTGCTGTTGGCCGTTCTGTGGCTGCGTAACGAGCCTGCGGCCAGCGAGGTTAAGCGGCTGGACGTCACCGGGCTGATTAGCGCCTGCCTGGCACTTACCTTGATCCTGCTTGGTCTGACCCGTCTGAGCGACCCCCATTTGCTGTTGCAAGGCGCTATCTTGCTGTTCGCTGGGCTGTTGGTGTTTGCTTACTACCTGCGGCACAGCCTGCGCCATCCACACCCGCTGCTGAACCTGCGGTTGGTGCGGGACCCACAATTGCGTATCGCCATGATCGTCTACCAGTGCATCCCTGGTCTGTTCATCGGCGTCAGCCTGGTGGCGATGCTGTACCTGCAAAACCAGCTGGGTATGTCGGCCACTCAGGTGGGCGGGCTGATGGTTCCCTGGTCACTGGCCTCTTTCGCCGCCATCACCCTGACCGGCAAGGTTTTCAACCGTTGCGGCCCGCGCCCGCTGTTTATTGCCGGTTGCGCTTTGCAAGGCCTGGGGATGCTGGCCTTATCGCAGATCGGAGATGCCGGGCAGCATAGCTGGCAAATCTTCGCGTTTGCCTTGATGGGGCTGGGTGGCAGCCTATGTAGCAGCACGGCACAAAGCTGCGCCTTTCTCACCATTGCCGACACCCAGTTGGCCGATGCCAGCGCCCTATGGAATATCAACCGCCAGTTGAGCTTTTGCTTTGGCGTTACCCTGCTCAGCCTGTTGCTCAATCTGTTGCTCGGCCATATGGAGGCGCTCATGGCCTATCGTTACTGTTTTTATCTCGCCGCAGCCAGTACGCTGTTCCCGATGCTGCTGTGCCTGCGTATTACCAACCGCGCCATCGTGCGCCATCTCAACGCTGAACAGGGATCCTGATGAATCGTTATTTTACCGAAGTGATTGACGCCCATGTGGCTATCGCCGACTGGCTGGGAAAAGGGGCTGGGGAACTGCAACCGCTCTTGGCGCGGTTTCAGGCAGATTTTTGCATGATTGCCCTAAACGGCAGCAAGCTGGGGTCCAACGAACTGGAGGGATTTTTCCAGGCGCATCGGGCTGCAAAGCCGGGGCTGGAGATTGCGATCGAAGAAATGAAGATGGTCGCAGAATGGCCAACGGGGGCCGTAGTCAACTATCGCGAGAAGCAAACGCTGCCAGGCCAACCTGCGACCCTGCGTTATTCCACCGTGGTCTTTACCCAGACCGTAGACGGGCTACGCTGGCTGCACCTGCACGAAACGTCTATCGGGCAATAATTACAGGAAGCTGCTGGCCAGGAATAATTGCCAGGCAACCACCAGACCACATAGCGTGACGGCACTGAAGATCACTTCAAACAGGTAGCGGTTCATCATGATGACCTCACCTCAAAAGAAGACACCCGGAAAACCGGGTGTCAGAGTATTCAGCAGAGGAGGCGGAACCTTTGACGGCTCCGCTATCTTCACTTATTTAGCTGCAGGAGCTGCGGCTTTTTTGCTTGATTGGTGGTGTTTTTTAGCAGCCTGGGCTTTCTGAGCGGGTTTGGCTGCGGCTTTTTGGTGCTTTTTAGCAGCCTGAGCTTTCTGAGCTACTGGAGCTTTGGTCGCGGCAGCTTTGTGGTGTTTTTTAGCGGCCTGCGCTTTTTGAGCGGGTTTGGTGGCGGCTTTGTGATGCTTTTTGGCAGCCTGAGCCTTCTGAGCTACTGGCGCTTTTTTGCTGTGCTTTTTAGCGGCCTGAGCTTTCTGCTCTGGTGCTTTTTTGGTGGCTTTCTTGTGTTCTTTCTTGTGGTGAGTCGCTTTAGCTGGAGCTTTCTCAGCCGCAGGAGCCGCAGTAGTAGGAGCCGCAGTAGGTGCCGGTGCAGCCGCAGTATCAGCAGCGAAAGCAACAGAAGACAGGCCCATGGTGGCAGCAACGATCAGCGCTAATACTTTTTTCATCTTTAAATCCTCAGATTGTGTTTTTCGGTAAGCCCGGTTGGGCCGTTGAGGAGATAATAGAGGAATCAATTCGCCGCTTCCGTGAGTGATTGGTTTCGCTGAGTAACCAAATGTACAGAGCTTATAGTCAGGCCCTTAGGCGGGAATAAGGCCCGAAAAAAGCTTCGTTTTTCGCGGGGATAGCCATTAATTTTCGTGATCGCCAGCACACTTCCCAAAATGGTCTACACTTAAAGGACATGTGTCGTAACGGAGAGTCGAATGTTTAACAAGACAGAGAAAGTAGAACGAGACATCGATCAGGACGTGAACCTGCTGGCCGATACGCTGGATGAAGTATTACGTGACTCCAGCAGCAAGACCAAAGAAGAACTGCATGAACTGCACAGCAAGGCAAAAGGGATATTACGCGATGCCCGTGCACGCTTCAGCGGTTCCAGCAGCCTGACACAACATGCTCGCGACGTAGTTGGCAATGCCGATAGCTATGTACGAGACAAACCTTGGCAGGGCGTAGGCATCGGTGCCGCTGTTGGTATCGTCCTCGGCGTCTTGCTTGCACGGCGTTAACCCATGTAGCTGGTTTTAACCATAAAAACAGATGTGCGTCTGGCCCACGGTTTTCCGTGGGCCGCTTTATTTTCCGCTCTCGATAATCGCCGCTAACCGGTCCACCGCGCGCTCCGCTTCGCTATAGCTGGTGAAGTTGCCAAAGCCCATCAATAAACCATTATCGGCAGGCGTAGACATCTGCCAATCCGACAATGCCTGTATCGACAACCCCTGTTGCCAGGCTTTCTTCGCCAGCTCACTGTCATTGAGCCCAGCTTGCAAATGAGCCAACATCTGGATGCCCCCGGCCTGCGGTGCCACCGTCAAATAGTCTGCAAGCCGCTGTGTCAGGGCCTGCACCAACCATGCGCGCCGCTGGCGATATAGCAACCGCATGCGCTTCAGATGGCGGTAAAAATGCCCGCCGTTGATAAAATCGGCCACTCCGGCTTGCAGTAACGGTGGACAACCGCAGCCTCGCAGCTGGCTGCAACGCTCAAAAGCCGCCGTCTGCTCTGCGGGCACCACCAGATAGGCCATGCGTAACGCCGGAAACAGGGTTTTGCTGAAGGTCCCGGCGTACAGTACCCGCCCCTGACGATCGAGGCTTTTTAACGGCGGCAAAGGTTTGCCGTAGTAGCGACATTCGCTGTCGTAATCGTCTTCGATGATCCATGCCGAGTGACGGGTTGCCCAATCCAGCAGCGCCATACGCCTGGCCAGGCTGAGGGTAACCCCTAATGGGCTTTGGTGAGTCGGCGTCAGCACCGCCATGCGGGCGTCTGGCCGGGTGGCAATACCGGCGCCAATATTCATCCCTTCCTCATCAACCGGCACTGGGACAATTTGCATTCCGGCGGCGATAAACAGCGGCTGGGTAACCGGATAACCAGGGTCTTCCAGCCAGACCGCCTCTCCCGATTTCAACAACGCGTTAATCACCAGCTCTATCAAAGCCTGATAACCCGCACAGATAAATACCTGTTCCGGCCGACAGACAATGCCACGGGAAAGGTGCAGGTAATGCACGATTGCCTCGCGTAGTTCCGGCAGGCCATTAGGTGGCGGGTGTGCCAGTGAAGCCAT
Organism: Serratia sp. NCCP-200; assembly: GCF_059697885.1. Taxonomy (NCBI): domain Bacteria; kingdom Pseudomonadati; phylum Pseudomonadota; class Gammaproteobacteria; order Enterobacterales; family Yersiniaceae; genus Serratia; species Serratia sp. NCCP-200. Next base: position 41,335 of record NZ_BAAKUJ010000001.1, on the reverse strand, counting down.
CGTGGTGCCACGCAACTGCCGGGCAACGATGCGCTGCCATACCGCCCGTGGGAAGGCATCCAGCGCGGGCAGGCCAAGCTGGAAGGGTTGAGTCGGCCCGGCAGGATGAGACTGGAATGCGGAAGGTGCCGGAGTCGGCAAGAGGGCAGCTGCTGACAGTTCGGGGCGCTCAGGTATTTTCAGCAACTGGGAGGAGACATAGGTTCCCGCCTGGCCCCGGCTTTGCAGAAAACCTTCGGCCACCAGCGCAGCGTAGGCATTTTCTACCGTCGCACGTGCTACCCCCAAATCGCTTGCCAAGCCGCGTACCGAAGGTAAACGGCTGTTAGCTACCAGGGTTCCCTGCACGATCGCGTCTTTGATCCGCAGATAGATCTGCCGATATAGGGGCTCTGCCTGTTGGTGATCCAGCCGCAGGGCAGCAAAAATATGACGTGTCATAGCTTAATCCCCCTCACCCTAACCCTCTCCCACAGGGAGAGGGGACATACCGTGCCACAAATGACCATCGGCGCCCAACGGCGACTCCGGACTGGCTCCCTCTCCCCATACAAGTGTTCGTGACGAACCTCGAACCGTACATTGGGAGAGGGTTGGGGTGAGGGGAAAATGGGCCGTCTGAATTGATGAGCACTACGTGTCATGGCCTGGTTAAATAATCATTTTATGGCTCTATAGCATAGACCATATCGCGGCTAAAGTAGCGCCATACATTGGTTACGTCATTAATCCGAGGTTTGAACATGATCAAGCAACGTTTGCAGTACGCCGAACTGTCACCGGCCCCTTATAAAGCCATGGTGAGCGCATTGGGCGGGTTAGAGAAAGGCCCGCTGGATAAAGCGATCATTGAGCTGATGTTTATGCGTGTTTCGCAGATCAACGGCTGCGCTTTCTGCCTGGATATGCACGGCAAAGCGATGCGTGCAGGGGGTGCGAGCCACGCCAAGCTGGATACGCTGGCCGGTTGGCGCGTCAGCCATGAATTCAGCGAGGCAGAACGTGCCGCGTTGGAATGGGCAGAAGCGGTGACCCTGATTGCGGCAACCGGCGCACCGGACAGCGCCTTTGACGCCCTGAAAGCCCATTTCAGCGATGCCGAAATCAGCGATCTGACCTTTGCCATCAGCATTATGAACGCCTTTAACCGCCTGGCAGTCAGCATGCGGCAGTAATTTTGCTGGCCGGGGCAACCCGGCCTGCTCGATCCGCATCGCAAAAAATATTTCCCCACCGCTTTTCCAGCCTCGGCGCGGCCTGCGCACCAAAAACCGAAAAACACCACATATAGTGATGTTGATAATATAAATATCCACATATAGTATTCATTCATCAACGCAGGGGGAAACGCTTGGGTTGGTGACGCCGTCAGAAACGCCCTATCATGCTCAACTTTCTGACTTATCCGCCTTTCCTTCAATACAAAAGGTAAATGCGAATCATGAGTATTATTATTTACACCAAACCAGATTGTGTCCAGTGCAATGCCACCTACCGTGCCCTGGATAGACAAGGGATCGACTATCGCGTGGTCGATCTGACTCAGGATCAGCAGGCGCTGAACCACGTTAAATCACTGGGCTATCAACAGGTTCCGGTGATTATCGCCGGTGACGATCACTGGTCTGGTTTCCGCCCGGACAAGATCGGCGCGTTAGCCAACGCCCTAACCTCCTGAGGTGTGCCATGGATCCGCTGGTCTACTTCTCCAGCAGTTCGGAGAACACCCACAGATTCGTTGAGAAGCTGGCACTGCCCGCGATACGCATCCCGATCGCGGGCAGTAAAAAAGTGCTGATGGAGCACCCTTATATCCTGATCGTGCCCAGTTACGGCGGCGGCAGCAGCGTCGGTGCCGTACCGATCCAGGTGATCCGTTTTCTCAATGATCCGCAGAATCGCGGTTACCTGCGCGGTGTGATTGCCGCAGGTAACACCAATTTCGGCGCCGCGTATGGCATCGCCGGTGACATCATCGCCAAAAAATGCCAGGTACCGGTGCTTTATCGATTTGAGCTACTCGGCACCACACAAGACGTCGCTATCGTTCAACAGGGAGTCACCGCATTTTGGCAACGACAGAACTGACCAGGTCCGCCAGCGCCACGCTGGATTACCATTCGCTCAACGCGATGCTCAACCTTTATGACGCAGAAGGGCGCATCCAGTTCGATAAGGATCGGCTGGCCGCCAGGCAATACTTTTTGCAGCACGTGAACCAAAACACCGTGTTCTTCCACAATCTGGCGGAGAAATTGAGCTATCTGGTGGATGAGGGCTATTACGAAGCGGCGGTGCTGGAGCAGTATGAGTTCCCCTTTATCAAGCAGTTGTTCCAGCAGGCCTATGCCAGGAAATTCCGCTTCGAGACCTTCCTCGGCGCCTTCAAGTATTACACCAGCTATACGCTGAAAACCTTCGATGGCCACCGCTATCTGGAACGCTATGAAGACCGGGTGTGTATGGTTGCGTTACGGCTGGCAGCGGGCGATACCGCGCTGGCGCAGGATCTGGTGGAAGAGATCATCTCCGGGCGCTTCCAACCCGCAACCCCAACTTTCCTCAACTGCGGCAAACAGCAGCGCGGCGAGCTGGTTTCCTGCTTCCTGCTGCGTATTGAAGACAATATGGAGTCGATTGGCCGCGCGGTGAATTCGGCACTGCAACTCTCCAAACGCGGCGGCGGTGTGGCCTTTCTGCTGAGCAATATCCGCGAGGTTGGCGCACCGATCAAGCGCATTGAGAACCAGTCCTCCGGGGTGATCCCGATAATGAAAATGCTGGAGGATGCCTTCTCTTACGCCAATCAACTGGGGGCACGTCAAGGCGCCGGAGCGGTGTATCTGCACGCCCATCATCCCGATATTCTGCGCTTCCTGGATACCAAGCGGGAAAATGCCGACGAAAAAATCCGCATCAAAACCCTGTCGCTGGGGGTGGTGATCCCGGATATCACCTTCGAGCTGGCAAAAAATAACGAAGAGATGTACCTGTTCTCGCCTTACGACGTGCAACAGGTGTACGGCGTACCGCTGTCTGAGATCAGCGTTAGCGAAAAATACCGTGAGATGGTGGATGACAAACGCATCCGCAAATCCCGCATCAACGCCCGTGAGTTTTTCCAACTGCTGGCGGAGATCCAGTTCGAATCCGGCTATCCGTACATGATGTTTGAAGATACGGTCAACCGCAGCAATCCGATCGCCGGGCGCATCAATATGAGCAACCTGTGCTCGGAGATCCTGCAGGTCAACAGCGCCAGCCGTTACCATCAGGACCTGAGCTATACCGAGATCGGCAAAGATATCTCCTGCAACCTTGGTTCGCTGAACATTGCCAAAGTCATGGATGCGCCAGACTTCGGCAAGGCGGTGGAAACCGCGATCTACGGGCTGACGGCGGTAGCGGATATGAGCGATATCGGCTCGGTGCCGTCTATCGCCGCGGGGAATCAGGCAACACATGCCATCGGCCTGGGCCAGATGAACCTGCACGGCTATCTGGCGCGCGAACGCATCTTCTACGGTTCGGACGAAGGCATCGACTTCACCAATATCTACTTCTACACCGTGACCTACCACGCCCTGCTCGCCTCCAACCGGCTGGCAATAGCACGCGGCAGCAGTTTTGCCGGTTTCGAGAACTCCACCTACGCCAGCGGGGAATATTTCAGCAAATACATCGAGCAGGAGTGGCAGCCAAAAACCGCGCGGGTACGCGAACTGTTTGCCAACGCCAATATCGCCATACCTGGGCGTGAGGAATGGTTGGCACTGCGCGCTGCGGTGATGATGCACGGGCTGTATAACCAGAACCTGCAGGCGGTGCCGCCTACCGGCTCCATCTCCTACATCAATAATTCGACCTCCAGCATCCATCCAATCGTCTCACGCATCGAGATCCGCAAGGAGGGCAAGATTGGCCGGGTCTATTACCCAGCCCCCTACATGACCAACGACAACCTGGAGTATTACCAGGACGCCTACGAAATTGGCCCGGAAAAGATTATCGATACCTACGCCGCCGCCACGCAGCATGTGGATCAGGGGCTGTCGCTGACGCTGTTCTTCCGCGATACCGCCACCACCCGTGACATTAACCGCGCGCAAATCTACGCCTGGCGTAAAGGCATCAAGACCATTTATTACATCCGTCTGCGCCAGATGGCGTTGGAAGGCACCGAGGTGCAGGGCTGCGTGTCCTGCGCGCTGTGAGGAAAATTATGACAATGCAACGAGTGCAGGCCATCAACTGGAACAAGATTGATGACGACAAGGATCTGGAGGTGTGGAACCGCCTGACCAGCAACTTCTGGCTGCCGGAAAAGGTGCCGCTGTCGAACGATATTCCGTCCTGGGCTACGCTGACCGCCAAGGAGCAGCAGCTCACCATCCGCGTATTTACCGGGCTGACGCTGCTGGATACCATCCAGAATACCGTTGGCGCACCGGCGCTGATCGCCGATTCCATCACCCCACACGAAGAGGCGGTGTATTCCAACATCAGCTTCATGGAGGCGGTACACGCCCGTTCCTACAGTTCGATATTCTCCACCCTGTGCCAAACCCGGGATGTTGACGAGGCTTACCGTTGGAGCGAGGAAAACGCCACGCTACAGAAAAAGGCCAGCATCATTCTGGCGCACTATCGCAGCGACGATCCGCTGTTGAAAAAGGTCGCCAGCGTGTTTCTGGAGTCGTTCCTGTTCTATTCCGGCTTTTACCTGCCCATGTACTGGTCGAGCCGGGCCAAGTTGACCAACACCGCCGATCTGATCCGCCTGATCATTCGCGATGAAGCGGTGCATGGCTACTATATTGGCTACAAGTTCCAGAAAGGCCTGGAGCAGGCCAGCCCGGCCCGCCGCCAGCAGGTGAAGAACTTTGCCTTCGATTTGCTGCAGGATCTGTACGACAACGAGGTGCGGTATACCGAAGAGCTCTACGACGGAGTGGGCTGGACGGAAGAGGTGAAAACCTTCCTGCACTATAACGCTAACAAGGCGCTGATGAATCTGGGCTACGAGGCGTTGTTCCCACCGGCAATGGCACAAGTAGACCCGGCAATCCTGTCGGCACTGTCACCCAACGCCGATGAGAACCACGATTTCTTCTCCGGCTCCGGCTCTTCCTATGTGATGGGCAAAGCGGTGAATACCGAAGATGAGGACTGGGAATTCTGAGCCTGATAGGGAACAGGATGCTGCGCCTCTAGCTAAAACCTCAACAATTAATAACCCAGTTCCTTCTGGCTACGGATGGCCAGAACAAATACCGTATCGATATCGGGCACGTACTTATAAAGCGCCAAATATCCTCGCGTTTGCTGGCCAATAATCAACTCACGCGTTCCTGAGCCAAGTGGCCTGCCAATCAACGGATTATGTTCCAGTACCGTAATCGCCTGGATAATCTCCTGAATTCGCTGCCCGGTATCGGCTACCTCATAATGCGCCAAATGGCCGAGAATCCGCTCGATATCATCCCTGACCTCTGGCGCCAACTCGATTTTGGTCATCGCCCCCCCAGTTTTTTCGCTACAGGCTGGGTGGCCGTGCTATTTCCGGCTACATAGCTTTCCAGATAACCGCGCATATCGTCCCAGGAAATGGTCTCACCCGTGGCGATAATGTTGGCATAACGCTGTTCCGCCTGTTCCTCGAAATCGCGACGTAACTCTTCCCGCTGAGTTTTTTCCGTAATAGCCTGCAGAATAAAACTGTGAGAACTCACGCCAATATTGTCTGCTGCGGCCGCGACGCGAGCTTTAAGTTCTTCAGGCAGGCGGATGGTGGTGGTTGACATGGTCAAACCTCGGCGATGACAAAAAATGTAGCTCAATTGTGCTACACCACTCTTGAATACTCAATAGATATGGTTGTTTTTTCATCAGCAAGAGTCACTTAACCTCACCGCTAGCCCCCTCACCCTAACCCTCTTCCACAGGGAGAGGGGACTGAACGAGCCACATCTCAACTACTGTTTTCTACTTACATACCAACAAATTACAGATTAACTCCTCAAGATCGGTATGAAAGTACCAGGACCTATCATGTACATTAGTCGACCCACCTTCGCTGAGATTTTCGCCTATCTCCCTGTGGGAAAGGGTTGGGGTGAGGTACGGTGATCCATCATGGACTTTAGTCGACCCACCTTCGCTGAGATATTCGCCTATCTCCCTGTGGGAAAGGGTTGGGGTGAGGTACGGTGATCGATCATGGACTTTAGTTGACTCACCTTCGCTGAGATTTTCGCCTATCTCCTAACAGAGCAGGGGCTTTCAGCTCCCTCTCCCTGTGGGAGAGGGTTGGGGTGAGGGGTCATCAATAGAAATGCGACAGCACCAGCAGCGACAGCGAAACGTTGATCGCTCCGCCGATGCGCGTTGCGATCTGGGCAAAGGGCATCAGTGACATCCGGTTGCCCGCAGTCAGGATCGCCACGTCACCGGTTCCGCCTTGTCCGCTCTGGCAGCAGGAAACAATGGCCACGTCGATCGGATGCATACCAATCTTCTTGCCAACCAGGAAACCGGTGGCCACCAGCGTGCTTACCGTGGCCACGATCACAATCAGGTTCTGTACGGTGAAGGCATCCACCAGCTCTTGCCACGGCGTAATAGCAACCCCTACGGCAAACAGGATCGGATAGGTCACGGCGGTGCGGAAGAATTTATACACCACCTGCGATCCTTGCTGAATGCGTGGCGAAACGCCGTGTGCCAGTTTCACCGCCACAGCGGCAAACAGCATCCCCACCGGGGCCGGCAAGCCGATCAGCCGGTGTAACAACATGCCCACCATATACAGCAAGATGGCCAGCAGCGCGCCACAGGCGATAGTGGCAACATCCACGTTACCGCTCAGTTTCTCGGTTGCCGCGACCTCGCTATCACCCTGCTTGCTCGGCATCAGGCTGCCTTCGCCGGTAAGGTGCGGATAGCGTTTCCCCACTTGGTTCAGCAGGCCAGCAATCACGATCGCCGTCAGGCTGCCCAACATCACGATCGGCAGGATACGCCCCAAGGCCACACCCTGCTCCATATGCAAAATGGCGGCATAGCCCATTGACAATGGGATCGCCCCTTCCCCCACGCCACCGGCCATGATCGGCAGGATCAGGAAGAAGAAGATCTGGAACGGATCCAGGCCCAACGCCATACCCACCGCCATCCCGACCAGCATACCGGCAACCTCACCGCACAACATCGGCACAAAGATACGCAGGAAGCCCTGGATCAATACCTGGCGGTTCATGCTCATAATGCTGCCGACGATGATGCAGCAGATGTAGAGATAAAGAATATTGGTCGACTTGTAGAATTTGGTGGTGGATTCAACCACCACGTCCGGCAGCAAACCATAGTGCACCAGTGCGGAAGGTATAAAGGTGGCGCAGATGGCGGCAGCCCCCATTTTCCCCACCAGCGGCAGGCGCTTGCCGAACTCACCACAGGCAAAGCCGAAGAACGCCAGCGTCGCCACCATCACCACGATATCGCTGGGTAATTTCCCTGCCAGGCAATCGAGCAGGATCAGCACTCCTGCCAGCACGAAGAAGGGCAGCGGTATAATTCCTATTTTGTAATTATCCAGAATATGCCACCACTTTTCACGCAGCGGAATATCGGCTGTTTTATCTTTGGTAACGAGGTAGGAATCATCGGTTGTGCTCATAATCTGGCCTCTTATTGTTTGTTCGGCCATCATAGAGAAACGCTTGGAGTCACCGCTGTGATTTTGTTCAAAATAAATAAGGGTTTTTAATGGGGGTTATGGTTTCTATGGTGTTAATACTCTTTATGTAAAATAACCTGTGGAGTTAATGGGTTCAATAATAGGTTTGTTTTCATTCCTCCTTACAATAAAGCCGTGCCGATGCTCACAACTTGATCTTGGGCAATATTACTTCAAGGGCGACTCATGATAGGGTAGTCACCCAAACAGACACCAGGATCCGCGGCAAACCATGCACATCAAACTCTCTTTTCATATCAAGCTGTTCCTGTGCCTGGTCGCCTTTTCTTGCGTGTTGTTGACGCTGATCGGGGTTTACACTTACTACCAACTGGATGCGCAGTTGCACCGGGATCTGGGCGCCCGTGCCCAAGTGCAGGCTCGTGAGATTGCGCTGATCCCCTCTCTGGTCACCGCGGTTGAAAATAACGACACGCAATATATCGCCACACTGATGAAAAAAATCCGTGCCAGCAGCGATGCCAGCTATATTGTGATTGGCGATAGGCATACCATGCATCTTTATCATTCCGAACACCCCGAGCAACTGGGCAAGCCGATGATCGGTGGTGATAATAAAGAAGTGCTGGAAGGCAAAAGTATTATCTCGATCCGCAATGGGGGAATTGGTATTTCATTACGCAGCAAGGCCCCGATCCTGGATGACAATAACCGGGTAATTGGCATAGTTTCCGTCGGCTACCTTAAATCCCATATCGACAGTTTAAATGCCCGCACGCTGACCCAGATCGTGGCCTCGATCGTCTTGCTATTGATGGCGCTGTTTATCTTTTCCTGGCTATTATCGAAAAACCTGAAACGCCAGATGTTTTCATTAGAGCCCAAAGAGATCGCGCTGCTGGTGCGCCAGCAAAAAGCCCTGTTGGAGGCCATCTATGAAGGAGTGATCGCCATAGATCCGCAACTGCGCATCATCACTATTAACCACGCAGCACGTGAGCTGCTGGATCTGCGCCAACCGGCTAATAATCTGCTGGGTCAGCACATCGGTGAGATCATTCAGTCGCAGCCCGATTTCTTTGCCGCAGCGCAGCTGGGGCACGACACCCATGATGAAGTGTGCCGCTTCAACCATGTGCGAGTGATTGCCAGCCGGGTGCGGATCATGCAGGAAGATGAGCTACAGGGATGGGTGATTAGCTTTCGCGACAAGAACGACATCAACACCCTCAGCAGCCAGCTTAGCCAGGTAAAACGCTATGCCGATAACCTGCGCATCATGCGCCACGAACAGCTGAACTGGACGGCCACGCTCGCCGGCTTGCTGCATATGCAACGTTATGACGAAGCCGTCCGCTATGTGGAGGCCCAGTCGGAAGGCGCACAAGAGATCCTCGATTTCATTTCCCAGCGCTTCAGCTCCGCCGCTCTATGTGGCCTGCTGTTGGGTAAATACTCCAGCGCACGGGAAAAAGGCATTGAACTCCGCTTCGACCCCGCCTGCCAACTGCGCCAAATCCCCGCCGCGCTGAATGAAACCGAGCTGATGTCGATTATTGGCAACCTGCTGGATAATGCGTTCGATGCTACGCTGCGTTGCGCGGCACCGCACGAAGCGGTAGAACTCTATATCAATGACAGCAGCAACGAGCTGGTGATCGAAGTGGCCGATCGCGGCACCGGGATTGCACCGCAGGTTCGTGATACGCTGTTTGAACAAGGCGTGACAACCAAAGATAAGGGCGACCACGGTATCGGCCTGCACCTGGTGGCCAGCCACGTCGCTCAGGCACATGGCAGCATCGAAGTGTCGGACAATGATCCGCACGGCGCCATTTTCTCGCTGTTTATCCCAAAAGCTTAAGCACCCGGATCCGACCTATGCAACCTGAGACACTGGACGTTCTGATCGTGGAAGACGAGCCGCAACTGGCCACGCTACACGCCGAATTTCTTGAGAAAAATTTCAACCTGCGGGTGGTGGCCTATGCCGCTACCCTGGCGGAAGCCAGAGCAAAAGTGAATGCTCACCAGCCCCGGCTGATCCTGCTGGACAACTTTCTGCCGGACGGCCAGGGGATTGCGCTAATGGAAGAAGCCGCGGTGAAAAAGCCCGGCTGCTCGGTGATTTTCATTACCGCAGCCAGCGATATGAATACCTGTAGCCAGGCGATCCGCAACGGGGCCTTCGACTACATCATCAAACCGGTATCCTATAAGCGGCTGCGCAATTCGCTGGAACGCTTTATGCAGTTTGTGCAGACCCAACGCACCTTCAAGGTCATCGACCAGAGCAGCGTCGATGCACTGTATAACCTGCAGTCCAAGCAGTTTTCCAACGAACCCAGCGCCAAAGGGATTGAAACCATTACTCTGGAGTTGGTGCAGGCGTTGTTCAACGAGCGGCCAGAGGTAGCCCATGCGGTGGAAGACGTGGTGGCACACGCCGGCATTAGCAAAACCACCGCACGCCGCTATCTGGAATACTGCGTAGCAACCCAGTTTGTGCACGTTGAAATGCTCTACGGCAATATCGGTCATCCGCGTCGTCTATACCGCAAGGCTTAGGCTGACATCTGCCTGTCATATTTCGGGGTTATGCTGACTCATAGATATCCCCTTCGATATCGGCATCAATATTACATTCAGCTCTTTTTACCCGGCCAAGACTTGGCCGGGTTTTTTATTGGTGTGGCTTAAAAGGTATACCGCAACCCTACGCGGATACGATACTGCTCCTTATTATAATCGTTCCAGCGGTCCAGCCATTGCAGCTCCAGATAGGGCATCCAATGGGTATCGATTTTATAGCTGAACTTATTGGTGATCTCCCAATGGTGACTCTTGCCATTCTTACTGTGGAAATCGTTAACCCGGATAAAGTAATGTGGCTCGAAGGTATAATTTAACTCATCGCTGAGTTTAAAGTTCCAGTAGTTGGCAATTTCATGGGTATCATTACGTGCTGGGTTGCCGTTAAAATCGATGGAATCGTAGTTATTATGGTTATAGCGATAACGCACGGTCAGGTTGAAAAACGGCAGGAATTTATAGTTGTTGTCCAGATAGATAGCACCGCCAGAACCCGCACTACTCGAGTTGACCAGCCCACCAGGAGACACCGTCCATTTATCCGTTGGCCGGAACAATGGATACCAGCCCTCCAGCTCGTTATAGCTGTGCTTGAGCTGATCAAACTTGCCAATGTTATAGGCGTTGGTGGCCATCACACCGGCTCCACCATCAAAATTATAGCCGCCGCGCAGGATGATTTCGTTTAATTCAGAGGCGGTATTATAAGCCTCTCGAGTTTCCAGATAGGCACGCCCGGCCTGAGCGCTGGCTGAGGCAAACAACGCCGCTACCAGCAGTATCGTCTTGGTTTTATTGCTGCCAGAACCCCAGAAAGTAGACATGGTTAAGTTTCCTTGTGACATTGTTCCTGATAAAAGCATGCAGAAATCCCGCCGCCATGCCGTTAGGCATGACAGCTGTGCGTTATTATTGGTAATACCCTGGTTTAGACTTCTTTGATTATTGCCGTATTGATTGCCGGATGAAGCTCGGCCTGTTGGTCGCGGTTTCCTTTTTTGTGATTAATCTCGGTGATGATTTGCATAAATAACTGCTCGTTTAACTTATAGAAAAACCCCATCATGACGGCGGCAACCATCGCCAATACGCAGGGATAAATAAAGATTAGCTCGCGCAGGCCTTTCAGCACCGAGGCAGACTGTTCAACATTCGGAATATAGCCGATCTGCGTCAGCATAATGCCCGGTAACAATCCGGCTAGCGCGGCGGAGATCTTGCGTGAAAAGGTATAGCCGGTATACACCGAGCCTTCCGCACGGATGCCGGTTTTCCATTCGCCGTAATCAACGGTATCGGGCACCAGCGCCCAGTTCAGGCTGTTGACGAAGGCCGTGCCGAAGAAGGCCATGCAGGAGAACGCTACGAAAGAGAGCGAGCTGTCGCCCCAGGCGTAGTTACACAGATCGCCCAGGCACCACAGCAACAGGCCACCCAGGTAGACCCGCTTTTTGCCAAAGCGCTTCACCGCCGCCGGCACCATCAGCACGCCAATCAGGATACAGCCCATGCTGAAAAAGCCCATATAGGACAGCAAATGGATATCGTGCAATACGTATTGGGTGTAGTAGACCTGGATCGCCAGCTTGATATTAAACGCCGCCAGCGTACACAGGTTGGCGATGCACAGCACCAGCAACGGTGGGTTTTGGAAAATGGCGCGGAAGGATTTGAAGATGCCAGGTTTATGATGCGTCGGTACTACGTCAACGTAGCGCTCTTTGACCCCGGCATGGCACCACCACATGCAAAGCACGCCACAGGTCGCAAACACCACCGCGGCAACCAGATAGCCTATCTCCGGGCGTGAAGTGAACAGCATCTGGATCGGGACAAAGCCCACGGTGCACAACAGCAGCCCAAGCGTTGCACCTCCCTGCCGCCAAGCGGCCAGGTGCGCGCGCTCCTGCGGGTTTTTGGTCATGGCTGGCACCATCGCTCCATAGGAGCAGTTCATCAGGCTGTAGAACAGGCCGAACAGCATAAACAGCACGGTAGCCAGGACGGTTTTGGTATTCAGGCTGAACCCGCTATTGAGGAAGTTGGCCACGGCCAGCAAAGCCACCGGTAGCGAGGCATAGAAGATAAACGGCCTGAACTTGCCCTTGGCACCGATATTGCGCCGGGAATCCAGCAGCACGCCGGTCAGCATATCGGTGAAGGCGGTGAAGAATTTGGCGATCAAGAAGATCATTCCGCCGTAGATGGCGGGTAATCCCAGAATATCGGTATAGAACTTCAGCAAATATAGGGTACCGATACACAGCATCAGGTTGGAACCGAAGTCCCCCATGCCGTAGGCGAACTTTTCGCGCAGCGGCAACCGCAGCGTAACGGGGTCTTGGTAGGATAAAGAGTTGGCCATCTGACGGGTCCTTATTATTGTCTTACATCCTGCGTTTTTCTGGTTGCAGGGGCGAATACATTCGCCCCGATTAACACCAGGCCGCTTATAGCGCCGGGCTTACCACCCGCTTGCGCTCTTCCAGCTCACCGACGATCTTGAGATAGTTCTTCTCCGTCAGGTGATAGAACAGCCCCATGGTCAATGCGGTCAGCACGGCCAGGCCACAGGGATAGAGGAAGATCAGCTGTCGCAAGCCTTCCAGCGTGCCAGGCCCCTGCGCCACGTTGGGAACATAGCCGATATAGGCCAGCATCACGCCAGGGAAGAACCCTGCCAGCCCTTGGGAAACCTTGCGAAAGAAGGTAAAGCCGGTATAAACCGTGCCTTCCGAACGCACGCCGGTTTTCCACTCACCGTATTCCACGGTGTCCGACACCAGCGCCCAGTTGAGGCTGTTGACGAAGGCCGTACCGAAGAACGCCAGGCAGGAGAACAACACAAACAGCGTGGAGGTATTGCCCCACATATAGTTCATGGCATCGCCCAGGATCCACAGCGACAGGCCGCCCAGATAGACGTTTTTCTTGCCAAAGCGTTTCACCACCGTCGGAACCAGCAGCACCCCAAGCAGGATGCAGCCCATGCTGAAGAAACCCATATAGGACAGTAGGGTGATATCGTTGAGGACGTATTGGGTGTAGTAAATCTGGATCGCCAGCTTGATGTTGAAGCCCGCCAGCGTGCACAGGTTGGCCACGCACAGCACGAACAGCGGTTTGTTACCGGCGATCGCCTTGAAGGACTGCAACAGACCCGGCTTGGGTGCACCCGGTTTCGGGATCTCGACATAACGCTCTTTGACGCCGGAATAGCACCACCACATGCACAGCATGCCGACGAAAGCGAAGATCGCTGCCGCCACCAGATAACCCACCTGTGGACGCCCATCAAACAGCGACAGGATCGGCACAAACGCTACGGTACACAACAACAAACCCACCGTCGCCCCGCCCTGCCGCCAGGCAGCCAGTTGCGCACGTTCCTGCGGGTTTTTGGTCATCGCAGGCACCATCGCGCCGTAGGAGCAGTTCATCATGCTGAAGAACAGCCCGAACGCCATAAAGATCAGCGTGGCGATCACCGTTTTAATGGTGACATCCAACGAAGCGCCCACGCCGATAAAATTGGCCACCACCAGCAACGCCACCGGCATTGAGGCATAAAGAATAAATGGCCGGAACTTGCCTTTGGGGCCAATATTGCGCCGGGAATCGAGCATCAGCCCGGTCCCCATGTCGGTAAAGGCGGTAAAAAAACGCGAGATGAGAAAGATCAGCCCGCCCCACGCGGCGGGGATCCCCAACACGTCGGTATAGAATTTCAGCAGATACAGCGTGCCGACACACAACAGCAGGTTGGAACCGACATCGCCCATGCCATAGGCGAATTTCTCGCGCAGGGGCAATATCAGCTTCACCGGATCCTGGTTAGCTTCACTCATGGTGATTCTCCTTGGAAAACACCTGTTCCCAGAGATAGCCGCCCTTGCCGGCTGGACAACGGGCGGCTGACAGTTGGTGATTACAGCGTGCGTAACGAGGCAAACAACTCCGCCCACTCGCTATCCGCCCGATAGAACACCGGCGGTTGGCCTAGTGGTGCTGCTATCGTCACCTCGGCTCCTCCGCTATGCCGGTCACCGGTCCACAGGTTGATCCAGCTATCCTGCGGCAGGTAGAGCGTCCAGTCGGTGCGCCCTTCTTCATGCACCGGAGCCACCAGCAGATCGCGGCCAAACAGGTATTGGTATTTCAGGCTGTAGGTGTGGGCATCGTCTTCGTAGTGCAGAAACAGCGGGCGCATCACCGGTAAGCCGGACTGCGCATTGAGCGCCACCGCCTGCTTGATGTACGGCTTGAGGGAGGTGAAGACCTGGCTCATGCGGGCAAACTGGCGGATGGTTTCCACATCATGATCGAACTGCCAGTTATCATCTGGGCGGTTACCTTCATGGGTACGCATCATCGGCGTGAAAGCGCAGAACTCGCACCAGCGCATCAGCAGTTCTTTACTGCGTTTCATCTCAAACAGCGTGGTGTAACCGCCGATATCGCTGTGGTGCAGACCGTGGCCGGTCATCGCCAGCGACAGTGCCGCCGGGATCACCGAAGCCAGGCCGTCGTCCAGGCTCCAGTCCACGTTCTGATCGCCCGCCCACATCATCACCGAATACTTCTGGCTGCCGGTGTAGCCCGCGCGCATAAAGAACAGGATCTCGCCCAGCTTGCCGCATTCTTCCAGCGCGTCGTAGTTGCACTTGGCCCACAGTGCTGGCCAGGCGTTATGCATGATTTCCGCATCGATGCCGTTATGCAAAACGGTATCGGTCGGCAGATATTCGCCGAAGTCCGCCATCCACCCATCGAGGCCAAACTCGATCAGGTTCTTTTTAATGACGTTCTTGTACCAGTCATAAGCTTCAGGCTTGGTGAGATCGACTACGCCAGCATAGAACTCGCCAAACTCGACCTGATAGTCTTTGCCGTCGTAATCCTTGGTCAGATAGCCTTTTTCTGCCGCCTCGGCATACAGCTCTTTCTCGATGGCCACGTAAGGGTTGATGTACCCCAGAAAATGTACCCCCTCTTTTTTCCACTGCGGGATGCGTTTATCCAGCTCCGGGTACAGCTCGCTGTCCCAGCGCCAGTTCCACATCAGGCGTTTGCCAAAAGAGGTGATCCGCCGTCCTTCCCAGTCCTGCGCCCAGATCCCGCTAACCTTGACACCGTGCTCGCGCATCACGTCCAGCTTCTGTTGGCAGACCTCGGTGCCGCCCTGAATGCCCAGGATGACGCCGTCATACACCCAGTCCGGCAGTTCCGGCTGGCGGCCAAGCAACGCGGTCAGCTTTTCCAACAGGCTGATGTAGCTGTCGGCGCAGTCAAAGCGCAACACCGCCTGATCCTGCCAGATCGCCAGTTCATGGAACTCTGGGGCAGAAAAATCGAAGTTCATGTAGCAGCTGTTTTCTACGTGGCAGTAATATTTCTGGCTGCTGACAAACGTCGGCTGCGGGAAGAAGGTCCAGTAGTAATCACCACCGGCGTTTTCCTGGCAGTCTGCCTGCCAGGTAACGTAGGTCTGCTTGTTACGCCCAACCCCCTGCTCGCTGGTCCATAACGGGAAAGGTTTGCCGCGCAGGTCGAAATAGGAAAACTGTTCGCCGCAGCCATAAACGTGATCTTGCTGCTGGGCAGCCAGGCGCAACCACATGCGGTTGTTCTGCTCGTCGCTGTTGCGCAGCTGCATTTCCAACCGCCCTTGCGCATCGGTAGTGATTGCCAGCGTGCACTGGGCCACATCGCCCCGGCTAAAGCGGATCAGCCAGCCTTTGCCCTGCGGGACGATCTGGGTTTCGGTCAGCGCCAGTTTTTCACTGAGCTGGTCTTTGATGCTGAAGTTGCCGCGGAACATCTCGATATCCGCCTTGCCGCGCCCAATCCACAGGCACGGAGCCGCAGCCGTGTGTTGTATCAGCACACGCTGCTGAAAGGTCAACGTAAATCCACCTGCGTGTTGCGTGAGTTCCAAGCCTTGCTGAGAAACCATGATCCATTCTCCAAAAGGTTAAATACCGTATTTTTCCAAGCGTTGGTCGCCCGCTCAGGTCAGTTCAATCACGTCCAAACCAAGCAGACCGGCCACTTTGCGCAGCAGCGGGCGGTGCTCGCCGTAAACCAGCGAGGTGTGGTGCTCCATACCCGCCGCAATCAGGCGCTGGCGGTAAGTGTCTGCATCCACATCCAGGCGTGCGGTCCCGGCTGTACCGGAAAACGCCAGCGGAGCCTTGATCATTTCGCCACCGGCCAGCATCAGGCGCAGCTTGCCCTCACCCTGAGTGATGCGGCATAGCGTGATGCGCCCCGGTTTGAGAGCAAACTCAGACAGCAGAGGAAGCTTGCGGTTGGAGTGGATGGTGGCCTGCACCGGGCCATCGCGATCGGCCATTTCGATCGGTGCCTGCCCGCAGTGCCAGAACACCACGCTGTTATCCTGCGGATCGATATCCACCAGGTCGGTATTGAACGCCGCATTGCCAGAGGCCCACTGCGCCATCAGCGAAGAGAGCACGCCAAACATGTCGGCTTCACAGCCACACGGCACTTTATCTTCGTTCATCAACGCCAACGCCCCGCAGGCAGCGCAGCCGTAATCGGTAAAGAAATCCGGCCAACAGCGCACGGCAATGCCGGTGTAACCTTCACGCTGCGCTTTTTCACGCAGGGCAGAGTAAACCTTGAGCGTTTTGCGGGTGGCCGTTTGATCCATCTCTGCCAGGTTAGGGAAATCCTTGGCACGGCGGGCATAAGGCGCATCGGCCACGCTGTCCGGCAGCGCCTTCACCTCTTCAATAAACTCCAGCACCGGCTGGCGAGTTACCTCAACGCCAAAGTGCTGCGTCAGTTGCTGCTGGTTGTAGTTGCAGGCGTCAAAACCCAGCGGGTGTTCGCCAATCACCATCACCTTGGCCTGTTTGAAGCGCTTAACGATCGCCGCGGCCTGCGCCAGCTGCTGTAATTCGTTAATTACCCGGCTGTCGTCCGGCAGGCCGTGCAGCGTTTGCACATTGATGGCTTCACGGCTCAGGGCATGGCAAGCCAGATTCACCCCGCAAAAAGAGTTCAGGCGCAGACGGCCACCGGTACGGGCTTCCGGGAATGACCACATCGCCGTGGGCACCGGGAAATCACGCACCACTTCGGTGGTGAGGGAGGCATCGGTAAAGGTCACTTGCAGGATCAGCAGCAGATCGAGATCGGCCTGTTTGAGTGCGGGCAGTATTTGCAGAGCCGATTCGGCATCAAACTGCAACACCGGTTCCCCCACCAGCTCGATATCCATTCCGCTCAGCGCCTGCCAGGCTTGCGCCAGCATCTCTTGCGCGTAGGGCACATCGAAGGTCGCGCGGCCAAGCGCCAATACGCCTACTTTTGCTTTATTTTTCATCACATTGCTTCCAGTAATCGAATAAATCTATGCCACGGTGCTGAAGCGGTGTTCAGTCTGGCTGTAATAGTTTTCCCCTGGGCGCAGCACCACGTTGCCAAAATGGGCGTGGTGAATGCTGTCTGGGAACGCCTGGGTTTCAAGGCAGATGCCGGAAAACGCCTGATAGCGATGGCCAGCCTTGCCATTCCAGATCTTGTTGGAAAGCTTGAAGGCGTTATAAAACTGCACGCCCGGCAGCGAGGTGTGTACTTCCATCACTCGCCCGGTCTGCGGGCAAATCAGACTGGCAGCGGGATGCAACGCGTCATCGCCAGGTTTAAGCACGTAGTTCATATCAAAATCCTGCGCCGGGCGGTGCAGCATGGCGTCCCCAAGACGACGGGCGTTGCGGAAATCAAATGCCGTCCCGGCAACACGGCGGATTTCGCCGGTGGGCAGCATGGTGGTTTCATCTACCGGCGTCATAAAGTCGGCGTCGATCTTGAGCTGCTGATCGTGGATCAGATGCTGATGTCCGCGCAGGTTGTAGTGGCTGTGATTAACCAGGTTGACCAGCGTCGGCTTATCGGTCTGTGCCTCAAAGCTCAGCGTCATCACATTGTCTTCCGTCAGGCCGATGCGGTGGCTAACCTGCAGATTGCCCGGATAGCCTTCCTCACCATCGATAGAGGTACGGCTGAAAATAATGCCGTCGCCGTCTTCCTGTGCCTGCCAGACATATTTGTCAAAACCCCGACGTCCGCCGTGCAGGTGTTGTCCGGTAGGAAGCTCGTTGGTGGCCAGAATATATTCCTGACCGTCGATGCTGAAACGTCCACCAGCGATACGGTTGGCGCAGCGCCCGGCAATCGCGCCGAAAAACGGATGCCCGGCCTGATAAGCCGCCAAATTGTCGAACCCCATCACGACATCTTCCGCTTGCCCATGGCGATCCGGCACCCAAAGCTGAGTAATGATGCAGCCGTAATCGGTCACACACAGCCGCATCCCGTTGGCATTGGTCAGCGTGAAAAGGGAAACGGCCTGCCCTTGATGTTCGCCAAAATGCTGGCGTTGAATGGTTGTCATAATCTGTGCCCTATGGTGAGCGCGGCAGTTTGCCGCGCAACGGATGCTTAAAACTGAGCGGCTTTACCCTGGCTGCCAAACAGCCTGATTTTTTCGGCGACCTTGGCCTGCATCACATCACGGCCATGCCCGAGCGACACCGCCAAGACAAACTCGTGCGGATCCTGGTCGAGCACTTCAGCCATGCCCTGGGTGAAGGCCTGCCGCAGTTCTGTGTCCACGTTCACCTTGGCGACGCCCAGTGAAACCGCCTTGCGGATCTGATCGTCTGGTACGCCAGAGCCACCGTGCAGCACAATCGGTTTTTTGACGATCTCGCGGATCTCTTGCAGACGTTCGAACGCCAGCTTGGGCTCCTGTTTGTACAGGCCGTGAGCGGTGCCGATGGACACTGCCAGATAATCCACCGTGGTCGATTGAGCAAACTGCAGCGCTTCGTCACTGCTGGTGATCAGGGCGTCTTTTTCGTCGACCGAAATATCATCCTCGGTGCCGCCGATCTTGCCGATCTCACCCTCGACCCCAATGTTCAGCGCATGGGCCACGTCCGCCACGGCACGGGTGATCCGTACGTTTTCGTCAAATGACAGGTGAGAGCCGTCAAACATGACCGACTGGAACCCGGCCTGCACCGCCTGCATGGTCTGTTCGAAGCTGCGGCTGTGATCCAGGTGGATGCACACCGGCACCGTGATATCGCGCATAAACGCATCGATCATCGCCTTCATGGGCTCCAGACCCATCACGCTAATCACTTTCTGCCCCACCTGGATCATGATCGGGGCCTGCTCCTGTTCGGCTGCCAGCAAAATGGCGCGAATGGTTTCGGCGTTGTGTGCGCTGAACGCGCCGATGGCATAGCCGTTTTCCCATGCATGTTGGATCATGGTGTTACCAGATAAATAAGGCATTTCTTCTCCCCTCTGCGCGCTGCATAGCAACCGCAATTACGTTAAGTGTTACGCTTGATCCGCTCTGCCCGAAGCAGCCCGAACCTGTTCCAAAATGGCACTCCAATCCTGACGCCCGCGCCCGCTGGCCCGCGCCTGGCTGTAAACCTCACGTGAGGCTGCGCCCATCGGCATGGCAACGTGCAACTGATTGGCCACATCCAACGCTATGCCCAGATCCTTGTGCGCCAGATCGATCATGAACGCCGGGCTGAGATCGCCCTTCAGCACCTTGTTTGGCCAAGTGGTGGTGAAATGCCCCTTGCCTGCCGGTGTGCCGCTCATGACTTGCAGCGCAACGTCAAACGACAGCCCTAGCGCCTCGCACAGCACCGCAGCTTCGGCAGACAGCGCGTTGAGCGCGATGCTCATGTAGTTGTTGATCAGCTTCACGCGGATCCCCATGCCCGGCCCACCGGCGTTGATCAGCTCCGAGCCCATCGCCATCAGCACGGGCGTCGCACGCTCCACCTGCTCGGCGGTGCCACCAGCCAGGATCAGCAACGTGCCAGCCTGAGCATGGTCTGAAGTCCGCCCGACCGGGGCATCCATCAGGCTAAAGCCCCGAGCCTGCATCTGGGCAATCAGCCGATCCGTTTGCAGTGGGTGGATGGTGGACATGTCCATCACCAATGCCGCAGGCGATAAGGTGCAGCACACCCCCTCGGCACCAAATAACACCTCATGCACCAGTTCGCCGTTAGGCAACATGGTGATGACGAACTCCGCGTCCTGTACCGCCTGCGCCGGGCTGGTTGCCGCCTTGGCCCCCTGAGCAACCAAGGTGCTGACCGCCGCCGGGCTGATATCAAAAACGTTCAGCCGGTGCCCCTGCTTGATCAGGTTGCTGGCCATCGGCGCGCCCATTTGCCCTAGCCCGATAAATGCGATCTGTGCCATGGTTCTCTCCTGTTGGTTACTAGTGTCATGTCTGTGTCATCCCACCGGCCACAAATCAGACCGTTTTTGTCTGTTTTTGATCGTATTTGTAATTTATGGTCAAAAAATTGACAGCCGTCACTCTTTTAACATTTGAGTGAATTAAAATGGTGGCAGCGTGATCGGCAGCCACTTTTTGCTGAAAACCGTTCGCTTACACAGTTCAACATCCAGGGATCCAGACCATGACTCGAATCGCATGCGTAGGCATTGCAGTGCAAGACCGCCTGTATTACGTAGAGAAACTGCCTGAAGGCGGGGGGAAATATGTTGCCACCGACTACCGCGAAATTGGCGGAGGCCCGGCGGCAACGGCTGCGGTGGCCGCAGCCAGATTGGGGGCAGAGGTAGATTTCATTGGCCGGGTCGGGGACGATGCTACCGGGCAAACCCTGTTGGCCGAGCTGGGCAGCTATGGCGTCAATGTCAGGCATGCCCGACGTTGCCCACAGGCGCGCTCATCACAATCGGCTGTGCTGGTGGATGCCCAGGGAGAACGCATGATCATCAACCATCCCAGCCCAGATTTACCCGAGGATGCCGAATGGCTGCATAACATCGACTTTAGCCATTACGATGTGGTGTTGGCGGACGTGCGTTGGCATCAGGGCGCGCTGACCGCCTTCACCTTGGCCCGGCGCGCAGGTGTCACTACCCTGTTGGATGCCGATGTCACACCGCAGGATATCCGCCCGCTGGTTGCTTTGGCCGACCATGCAGCCTTCTCCGAGCCTGGTTTGCTGCGGATGACAGGAAAAACAGATATCGAGCAGGGATTGCGTGCAGCAAAAAATGACAAAAACGGACAAGTTTATGTCACTCAGGGTAAACATGGCTGTTTCTGGTTGGAAAACGCTCAACTTAAACATCAGCCAGGCTTTCCGGTTGAGGTGGTGGATACCACGGGTGCCGGAGACGTTTTCCACGGTGCGCTGGCGGTATCCCTGGGTTCACAACCCGATATAGCTCAGGCGGTGCGTTACGCCAATGCAGTTGCCGCATTGAAGTGTACACGTCCTGGCGGGCGCGCGGGCATCCCCAATTGTGATCAAACTGACTCTTTCCTGGCCAGTTTTGTATAATATGGTTGGCCCATGACAATATTAAGGGAGTGGAGCATGAGTCTGACTGAACTTACCGGCAACCCACGCCACGATCAGCTGATCCAGTTGATCGCCAAGCGCGGCTATATGAACATCGACGAGCTGGCGCAATTGCTGGAAGTGTCAACGCAGACGGTCAGGCGCGATATCCGCAAACTGAGCGAGCAGGGGCTGATTAGCCGCCATCATGGGGGCGCAGGTCGTGCCTCCAGCGTGGTCAACACGGCCTTTGAGCAACGGGAACTCTCTTACACACAAGAGAAGATAGCCATTGCGGAGGCCATTGCCGATTACATTCCCGATCGTTCCACCATTTTTATCACCATCGGCACCACCGTTGAGCATGTTGCCCGGGCGCTGATGAACCACAGCCACCTGCGCATCATTACCAATAGCCTGCGGGTGGCACATATCCTGTATAAAAACACCGAGTTCGAAGTGATGGTGCCGGGCGGTACGCTGCGCCCCAATAACGGCGGTATCATCGGCCCCAGCGCCGTAAGCTTTGTGGAAGGCTTTCGCGCCGACTACCTGATCACCAGCGTCGGGGCAATCGAAGCTAACGGCGACCTGCTGGAATTTGACGTGAATGAGTCCAGCGTGGTGAAAGCGATGATGGCGCACTCCCGTCATATTCTGCTGGCTGCGGACCACACCAAATTCCATGCTTCGGCGGCAGTAGAAATCGGCAATACCCGACAGGCGACCGCGTTATTTACCGACCTACCTCCCCCCTCTGCAATGGGATCGGTGTTACAGCAGCAGCAAGTGGAACTGGTCGTTATTCCCACCAGCAGCGAAGAACCCACGCTCTGATCCACGGTGGTAAACCCGCTGATTTTCCTGCCGTTAGTCAATGCACGCAGAACTTTACCATGCGTGCATTAATTACCCATTTGACGCTGTCAATATTCCCTGCAAATAGCTGCCGTAGTCACCAATATATCCGGCCATTTTCTATTGCTCATTATGGTTAAATAACCGCGTAAAAATCGGGTAATTATGCCCAACCATCAAACCGGATATCACCAGAAAAATCCTGCGATATGAACATTGAGGGTTGTCTCAGAATGTCAGTGTGTTAGGGTATAGGGCACTCTTATTTTCTATTAGGACAACTTTAGCGTTTGATAATAAACCAAAGGAAACAGCGAATTGCATGGCAATTAAACTAGAAGTTAAAAATTTATATAAGATATTTGGTGAGCACCCGGAACGCGCATTTAAGCTGATAGACAAAGGTTTGACGAAAGACCAGCTGCTGGAAAAAACGGGGTTATCACTTGGCGTCAAGAACGCCTCTCTGGCCATTGAAGAAGGCGAGATATTTGTCATCATGGGGCTTTCCGGTTCCGGTAAATCCACCTTGGTACGCCTTCTCAATCGTCTGATAGAACCCACCCGCGGTGAGGTGCTGATTGACGGTGAGGATATATCAAAAATATCCGATGCTGCGCTGCGCACCGTACGGCGTAATAAGATCAGCATGGTGTTCCAGTCATTCGCTTTAATGCCGCATATGAACGTATTAAATAATACCGCATTCGGCATGGAATTAGCGGGTATTCCTTTACAGGAACGCCAGGAAAAAGCGTTGGACGCTTTGCGTCAGGTTGGGCTGGAAAATTATGCCAATGCTTATCCCGATGAACTGTCCGGTGGTATGCGCCAGCGTGTCGGCTTAGCCCGCGCCATGGCTAACGATCCGGATATATTGTTAATGGATGAAGCCTTCTCTGCGCTAGACCCATTAATTCGTGCCGAGATGCAGGATGAGCTCGTCAAATTACAGGCGAAACATCAGCGCACCATCGTCTTTATTTCCCACGATCTGGATGAAGCGATGCGTATTGGCGATCGCATTGCCATTATGCAAGGCGGCGAAGTGATCCAGGTGGGGACCCCGGATGAGATATTAAATAATCCGGCCAACGATTATGTGCGCACCTTCTTCCGCGGCGTCGATATCAGCCACGTTTTCAGTGCCAAAGATATCGCCAAACGTCGCCCGGTGACCCTGATCCGTAAGACCCCCGGTTTTGGTCCGCGCTCTGCGTTGCAGATCCTGCGTGATGAAGACCGTGACTATGGCTACGTGCTTGAACGCGGCCAGAAATTTATCGGCGTGGTATCGATAGACTCTCTCAAGCAGGCGCTGGCGGCCAATCAAACGCTGGACGACGCCTTGCTGGATGCCCCACTGCCCGTTCCGGCGGATATGCCGCTGAGCGAACTGATCTCACTGGTCGCACAGGCTCCTTGCGCCGTGCCGGTGGTCGGGGAAGACAACAACTATATCGGTATCATTTCCAAAGGCATGCTGCTGCAGGCTTTAGATAAAGAGGGCCCTACGAATGAGTGATTATCAGGATCCATGGGCAACAGCTGCCACATCCCCTAACGACGCCCCGGCAACTCAGGCTGCTACCAGCAGCGATCCCTGGTCAACCGGCGCACCGGCAGACAGCGTACCCCACGATGCCGCTAATCAGGCCGCATCGAGCGCTGACTGGCTTAACAGCGCCCCAGTGGAGCCCGAGCACTTTAGCCTGCTGGATCCGTTCCACAAGGCTTGGGTACCGTTTGACAGCTGGGTCACCCACGCCATTGATTGGCTGGTGTTGCACTTCCGTCCGCTGTTCCAGGGCATTCGCGTGCCGGTAGATTTCATCCTCAGTGGTTTCCAGCAGTTTTTGCTGGGTATGCCTGCTCCAGTCGCCATTTTGCTGTTCTCGCTGATCGCCTGGCAGATATCCAGCCTCGGCATGGGAGCCGCCACGCTGCTGTCATTGGTCGCCATCGGCGCAATCGGGGCCTGGTCACAGGCAATGGTCACGCTGGCGCTGGTGCTCACCGCCCTGTTCTTCTGCATCCTTATAGGTCTGCCGTTGGGCATATGGTTGGCTCGCAGCAAACATGCCGCCAAGGTGATCCGGCCACTGCTTGATGCCATGCAGACCACACCAGCCTTCGTCTATCTGGTGCCGATCGTCATGCTGTTCGGTATCGGTAACGTGCCGGGGGTGGTCGTCACAATAATCTTTGCCCTGCCGCCCATCGTGCGTCTGACGATCCTGGGCATCAAACAGGTGCCGGAAGATCTGATCGAAGCCGCCGAATCCTTCGGCTCCAGCCCGCGCCAGCTGCTGTTTAAAGTGCAGTTGCCGCTGGCCATGCCAACCATCATGGCCGGGGTTAACCAGACGCTGATGCTGGCGCTGTCGATGGTGGTTATCGCCTCGATGATCGCCGTAGGCGGTCTGGGCCAGATGGTGCTGCGTGGCATCGGCCGCCTGGATATGGGACTGGCCGCCGTAGGTGGCGTCGGTATCGTTATTCTTGCCATTATTCTCGATCGCCTCACCCAGTCGCTGGGGCGCGATCGCCGCAGTAAAGGGCTAGGCCGCTGGTATACCCACGGCCCAATCGGGTTGATCGCTCGCCCGTTTATCAAAAAAGCCTGATCGTTCTACCCGCCGGCGGCTTTCTGCCCTGGCGGGCTCTATCTCCAAACAACATCAATAACAGAGGAAAAACTATGCGCACTACAGGGATCTGGGCAATTGCCCTTACCACACTGCTTGGTTCACAGGTTGCTTCCGCTGCTGATTTGCCAGGAAAAGGTATTTCGGTACAACCGATACAGAGCACCATCTCCGAGGAGACCTTCCAAACGCTGCTGGTCAGCAAGGCGCTGGAAAAACTCGGTTATGACGTGAAAGAGCCGCGTGAGGTGGACTACAACGTGGCCTACACTTCCATCGCCGCTGGGGATGCCACTTTTCTGGCGGTGAACTGGGATCAGTTACACGCCGATCAATATCAGGCCGCCGGGGGCGATAAAAAATTCTATCGCGAAGGGGCTTACGTCAGCGGTGCCGCTCAGGGCTACCTGATCGACAAAAAAACCGCCGAGAAGTATCACATTACCAACGTTGAGCAACTAAAAGATCCGAAAATTGCCAAGCTGTTTGATACCAACGGTGACGGCAAGGCCGACTTGACTGGCTGTACCCCGGGCTGGGGCTGTGAAACGGTGATTAATCACCATATCGACGCCTATGGCTTGGGCAAAACCGTGGAGCATAATCAGGGCAACTACGCCGCCATGATCTCCGATACCATCACCCGCTTCAAAGAAGGCAAGCCGGTGCTGTATTACACCTGGACGCCGTACTGGGTCAGCGATGTGATGGTGCCAGGGCGTGACGTTGTCTGGTTGCAGGTGCCGTTCTCTTCCCTGCCGGGCGAGCTGAAAGATGTGGATACCAAGCTGCCGAACGGGGCCAACTATGGCTTCCCGGTCAACAACATGCATATTGCCGCCAATAAACAGTGGGCGCAGGCCAACCCTGCCGCCGCCAAGCTGTTTGCCATCATGAAACTGCCGATTGCCGACGTCAACGCGCAGAACCTGCGGATGCATGCAGGCCAGTCCTCCGAGGCGGACATCCAAAACCATGTCAATGGCTGGATCAAGGCTCACCAGGCCACGTTTGACGGCTGGGTGAAAACCGCCGCTGAAGCCGCCAAGTCATAATAGCCCTCACCCCAACCCTCTCCCACAGGGAGAGGGAGCTGTTAGCCCCTACTCTTTTGGAAGTAAGGGGCTTTCTCGGCAAACCCGATTGTCCCCTCATCCAAAGTAAATCACCGAATGTTCAGACCCACTCGATCAGTCCCCTCTCACTTCAGAGGGAGCTGTTAGCCCCTGCTCTTTTGCCAATAAAGGGATAATCTCGGCAAACCCGATTGTCCCCTCATCCAAAGTAAATCACCGAATGTTCAGACCTACTTGATAAGTCCCCTTCCAAGGTAAATCACCGAATTTTCAGACCCGCTCGATCGGTTCCCTCTCCCTGTGGGAGAGGGTTAGGGTGAGGGCCCCGTTTTCTTTGTTTAACTGACCGACATCCTTCCTGCGGCATACTGATAAAAATTATACATTGCCTTAACATTCTGTTGTGTCTGATACTTCGATCACAGATTTCCATTATTGAAGACCTATGAACCAACCAACCGAACACCCGGGGCTTAGCCCTGCACTGACGCTGTTAATCGCGATGGCCACCGGCCTGGCGGTTGCCAGCAACTACTACGCCCAGCCGCTGCTGGAAACCATCGCACAAAACTTTAATCTCTCGGTTAACCAGGCCGGATTTATCGTCACCGCGGCTCAGCTAGGCTATGCGGTTGGCCTGCTGTTTCTGGTGCCGTTGGGCGATATGTTTGAGCGCCGCGGGCTGATCGTCTTTATGACGCTGTTAGCCGCCGGGGGCATGCTGATCACCGCTTCCTCCAGCACCTTATCGATGATGATCCTCGGAACGGCCCTTACCGGCTTGTTCTCCGTCGTGGCCCAGCTTTTAGTGCCACTCGCCGCAACCTTGGCGCACCCGGCAAAACGCGGTAAAACCGTCGGTGTGATCATGAGCGGCCTGCTGCTCGGCATTCTGCTGGCACGTACCGTCGCCGGTGCTTTAGCGGCCCTCGGCGGCTGGCGTACCATCTACTGGGTGGCCAGCGTGTTGATGATCCTGATGGCCCTGCTGCTGTGGCGCGCCTTGCCACGCTATAAGCTGCATTCCGGCCTGAACTACCCGCAGTTGCTGAAATCCATCTTTTCCCTGTTCTGCTTCACCCCGTTGCTGCGTACCCGCGCGATCATTGGCGCTTTGTCGTTCGCCAACTTCAGCGTGCTATGGACCTCAATGGCTTTCCTGCTGGCTTCCCCACCTTTCAACTATTCCGAAGGCGTAATTGGGCTATTTGGTCTAGTGGGTGCTGCTGGCGCCTTGGCTGCCTCACGTGCCGGTCATCTGGCCGATAAGGGCAAAGCAGGGCTAACCACCAGCGTCGGATTGGTGCTGTTGCTGCTGTCCTGGATCCCGATTGCGTTGGCCCCGTACTCTCTCTGGGCGCTAATTATCGGCATTCTGGTGCTGGATCTGGCGGTGCAGGGGGTGCATGTCACCAACCAAAGCGTGATTTATCGCATCATGCCGGAGGCGCGTAATCGCCTGACCGCCGGTTACATGACCAGCTATTTTATCGGGGGTGCCGTGGGTTCAGTGCTTTCCGCCGCCGCTTATCAACATGCTGGTTGGAACGGCGTAGCGGGGATTGGTGGCGTATTGTGCGTGCTGAATCTGCTGACGTGGTGGCGTGGCAAGCGCTATGACCCGCAGGGTCCGGCCACCATCTAGTTAGCAAGAAAATAATAACCCAGGAAATTTATTAGGCCGCAGGGTGTGAAAATTACTTACACTCTGGTAATATTGTCGCGGTAAATTATTGGCGACCTATGCACCCTGCGCCCCGGACCACCATGAACGACCTTACTCAGGTAAGTTTTCTTTCTATCCCCTCCGCAGGATGCCGTAGTGCCCCGCCCTGTTACATAAACAAACCTTACCTATCTCAGCCTGCGGAACGGCAGAATTTGTGCCTTCAATCACAAGACCTTAGTGTCTGTGGCGTTAAGCATTTACAAACAACTTACAAATGACACGAATTGCTAAATTATTCCCCTGGCTGAAGATTTACATTATTAATCACCATCGTTACTATACCGAACGAAATTAATGAGGCACTAAATTATGGAAAGCTCGTTTACCCCCATAGAGCAAATGCTGAATTTCCGCGCCAAACGTCAGAAAGACTTCCCATACCAGGAAATCCTGCTGACCCGCCTGTGCATGCATATGCAAGGCAAGCTGTTGGAAAATCGCAATAAAATGCTGAAAGCACAGGGAATCAACGAAACCTTGTTTATGGCTCTCATTACGCTGGATGCGCAGGAAAACCACAGTATTCAGCCTTCTGAGCTAAGCTCGGCCCTGGGTTCGTCACGTACCAATGCCACCCGCATTGCCGATGAACTAGAGAAACGCGGTTGGATTGAGCGCCGGGAAAGCGATCACGATCGCCGCTGCCTGCATCTGCATATGACCCAGGCTGGGGAAGCGTTTCTCGAACAATTGCTGCCACCGCAGCATAAATGTCTGCACTTTCTGTGGTCTACGCTGAACGACGAGGAGCAGCAGCAGCTTGAAATGCTGACGCGCAAATTGTTGACCCGTTTGGATCAGATGGAAGTTTCAGAACAGTTATCCCAATAATTCCTGTTCAGGTAATCATTTTATGCGATCCCCGTTAAACTGGAGATTCACCCCGCTGTTCGCCGTTCTGTTGCTGGCGGGGTGCGCATCTACCGATAATATTGCCCCGCAATCCAAGATGATGGATCCGCAACAGCTGCAGCTTGCCCAGCCGAAAGTCAGCTCGCTTGCCATCAGCCCGCAATGGTGGCGCACCCTTAACGATCCCCAGCTTGATAGCCTGATGACCCAGACGCTGCAAAACTCGCCTTCGCTGCAACAGGCAGGCGCTCGCGTGCGTGAAGCCCAAAGCGTGGCGGGGGAAGCCAGTGCCGCCAATGGCCCCAACCTGGATCTGAATGCCAGCATCAACCGTCAGCGTGTGGCGCAAAACACCAACCTGGGCTTTGGCTATCCGCCCAACCCGGTGTATGAGTCCTCTAACTCTCTGGGCCTGAATCTGGCCTATGAGTTTGACTGGTGGGGCAAATATCGCAATCAGGTCAATGCGGCAAAAGCGCAGATCGATGCCGCTCGTGCCGAGCAAGCACAGGCCGCTCTGACGCTGACCAGTTCGGTAGCTTCAGCCTATTACCAGTTACAGGCGAATTACGCGCTGGAGAATGTGCTGCAACAAGAGGTGGATAACAATCAACGCCTGGCCGACCTGCGCCAAAAGCAATATAAAGCCGGGATCTACGGCGTGGAAATCCCGCAACAGACCCAGGCACAAGCAGACAGTGCCAAGCAGCAGATCATCCAGCTGCAGTCACAGATTGAACAACTCAAACACCAGTTGGCCGCCCTGGCCGGTCTTGGCCCGGATGCGATGCAGTCTCTGCATCCGGTAGCCATGCCAAGCGAAGAGCAGTTAGCCCCCAAAGGCGAACTCACCGCAGAGTTACTGGGTAAACGCCCGGACATCGTGGCACAGCGCCAACTGGTGGAGTCCTATAACCAACGGGTCAGTGCGGCACGCAAAGAGTTCTACCCTAGCCTGTCGATCTCGGCCTTTGCTGGCTTGACCACCACCAACGTCGGCGGCACCAGCCCGAATCTGTTTGAAGCCGCCAGCCAGGCGTGGGGCGTGGTACCAGCTATTTCCCTGCCTATCTTCCATGCCGGTGCGCTACGCAGCAAGCTGGGTGAAGAGTCTGCACTCTACGATCAGGCGGTGGGTTCCTATAACCAAACGCTTGTCAATGCGTTACAGGAAACGGCCGACGCCATCACCATTCAACAGAGCAGTAGCAAGCAGCTGCTGCAGGCAACCTCTGCCTCCCAATCCATGCAGGATGTGTACCGGGTCGCCAACGCCAAATACCAGGCAGGAATTATTGGGCGTGATGAACTGTTGACCAGCCAGACGCAGCTATTACAGCAGCAACAGGCACAACTGAATGCCAGCAGCAACTTGATGCAGGCGAAGATAGCATTGGTACGCGCGTTAGGGGGTGGCTACCAGGCCCCGGCGGCAGCGGAACCTAAAGCATAATTTTAGAGCGTGGAGAATACCATGAGTGCAAGTGCGGAAACTCAAAACCCGCAGCAACCGGCTGGCAAAAAACGGCAGCGTAAATTCTGGCTGCTGCTGTTGACGTTTATTTTTGTGATTATTGGGGTGGCCTATTTAGTCTATTGGTTCCTGGTGCTGCGTCATCACCAGGAAACCGACGATGCCTACGTGGCCGGTAATCAGGTGCAGATCATGGCCCAGGTTTCCGGTAGCGTGAACAGCGTGACCTTCGATAACACCGACTTTGTCCGCAAAGGCGATGTGCTGTTAACGCTGGATCCTACCGACGCCGAACAGGCGTTTGAGCGGGCCAAAACCGCGCTGGCCAACAGCGTGCGCCAAACGCATCAGCTGGTGATCAACAGTAAGCAGTATCAGGCTAACATTGCGCTGCGCAAATCTGAGCTGAGCAAGGTAGAAAACGATCTCAAGCGTCGTATCGTGCTGGGCAACGCCGATGCCATTGGCCGCGAAGAGCTGCAACATGCGCGTGACGCGGTAGACAATGCCAAAGCGGCACTGGAAGTCGCAGTGCAGCAATACAATGCCAATCAGGCGATGGTGCTGAATACCCCGCTGGATAAACAGCCCGCCGTGCTGCAAGCCGCTGCACAGATGCGCGATGCCTGGATGGCGCTGCAGCGTACCCGTATCGTCAGCCCAATCACCGGCTTCGTTTCACGCCGTAGCGTTCAGGTGGGGGCACAGATCTCCCCTGGGACGCCTCTGATGGCCATAGTGGCACCGGATCATGTCTGGGTGGATGCCAACTTTAAAGAAACGCAGATCGCCAATATGCGTATCGGCCAAGAGGCCACCGTGGTGAGTGACCTGTACGGTAGCGACGTGGTGTTCAAAGGCAAGGTCGTGGGTATCGATATGGGTACCGGCAGCGCATTCTCACTGTTGCCTGCACAGAACGCGACCGGTAACTGGATCAAAGTGGTGCAACGTTTACCCGTGCGTATCGAACTGGATGCGCAACAGGTTGCTGAGCATCCTCTGCGTATCGGTCTTTCTACGCTGGTCAAAGTCGACACCACCAATCTGGACGGCCTGGTGCTCTCCGATACGGTACGTCAAAAACCGCTGTTTGAAACCAACGCGCTGACGCTGGATCTGGCACCGGTGAATCAAATGATCGCCGATGTGATCCATGCAAACGCCGGTTAAGCGAGCGGGAGGCTACCTTGGCACAGAAACCGCTTGAAGGTGCCCAGCTCGCCTGGATGACGGTCGCGCTCGCCATGGCGACCTTTATGCAGGTGCTGGACTCCACTATTGCCAACGTGGCGATACCGACCATCTCGGGTAACCTCGGGTCTTCCAACTCGCAGGGCACCTGGGTGATCACCTCATTTGGGGTGGCCAACGCCATCTCCATTCCGATCACCGGCTGGTTGGCGAAACGCGTGGGTGAAGTTCGCCTGTTCCTGTGGTCCACGGCGCTGTTCGCCCTGGCCTCCTGGCTGTGTGGTATTTCCAACAGTCTGGGCATGCTGATCTTCTTCCGCGTGATCCAGGGCATCGTCGCCGGGCCGCTGATCCCGTTGTCGCAAAGCTTGTTGCTGAATAACTATCCCCCCGCCAAGCGTTCGATGGCCCTGGCGCTATGGTCGATGACCGTGATCGTCGCGCCGATTTTTGGGCCTATCCTGGGCGGCTATATCAGCGATAACTATCACTGGGGCTGGATCTTCTTCATCAACATCCCGATTGGGCTGTTCGTGATCCTGGTCGCGATGTCGACGTTGAAAGGCAGGGAAACCAAAACCGAGATCAAACCGATCGATACCGTCGGGCTGGTACTGCTGGTGGTTGGTATCGGTGCGCTGCAGATTATGCTCGATCAGGGCAAGGAGCTGGACTGGTTCAACTCGACCGAGATCATTGTCCTGACCGTCGTGGCCGTGGTGGCGTTGGTGTTCCTGGTGGTATGGGAGCTCACGGACGATCACCCGGTGGTGGATTTGTCGCTGTTCAAATCGCGCAACTTTACCATTGGCTGTCTGTGTATCAGCCTGGCCTACATGCTGTATTTCGGGGCGATCGTGCTGTTGCCACAGTTGCTACAGGAGGTATATGGCTACACCGCCACCTGGGCTGGCTTGGCATCTGCGCCGATCGGGCTGCTGCCGGTGATCTTGTCACCGATTATCGGCCGCTTCGGCCACCGGCTGGATATGCGCCGCCTGGTCACCTTCAGCTTCATCATGTATGCCGTGTGCTTCTATTGGCGCGCCTACACGTTTGAGCCGGGGATGGATTTTGGCGCTTCCGCCTGGCCGCAGTTCTTCCAGGGCTTTGCGATTGCCTGCTTCTTTATGCCGCTGACGACCATTACCCTGTCTGGGTTGCCGCCGGATCGCATAGCGGCAGCATCGAGCCTGTCGAACTTTACCCGTACCTTGGCGGGCTCTATCGGCACCTCGATCACCACCACGCTGTGGACCAGCCGGGAGGCGATGCATCACTCGCAGCTGAGCGAGTTTGTGAATCCGTTCAACCCGCAGTCGCAGGAGATGTACAGCAAGCTGGAGCAGCTCGGCATGAGTAAGCAGCAGGCTTCGGCGTATATCGCCAACGAGATCACCGCGCAGGGGCTGATCATCTCGGCCAACGAGATATTCTGGCTTTCGGCGGGGGTGTTCCTGATATTGCTGGCGCTGGTCTGGTTCGCCAAACCACCGTTCAGTTCCGGGGGCGGCGGGGGCGGAGCCCACTGATCGAGTCACGCCCATAAACTCCAATGGAAGTGGCTAAAGATCTTCTGTGATATGGGGCGGTTCAAAGATGGACCGCCTCATAGAATTGAATGATGCTTTCCCCATCGACCTATTTTTGTGGATTTTGGCTACATAAAAGACAACAATAATGCCGCAGTGCCAGAATGGATATTAGTTGAATTTATAAACTTTTCTAACAGGGAATCTCTGGGCTAAAGCATGATAAAAAAACGCTGATTGCAGCATTAAGCCTTGGTATGGTGGGTTGTGCTGCCATGAAAATACCTGCCTACGCAGAAGTCAAAACCAGTCCGTATTATGATGAATGCCGCGAGTTCGCCGTCGATGTGTATAACAATGATGGGTACAGCAAGCTCGTTAATGACACGATACTGCGCATGAACGAGCAAAAAGCTCAGGCCATTGTAACTGGATGTGTGGTCGCTATGGGAAAAAACAGTCTTGAAGAGGCCAAATTTGATATGAAACAAAAGGCCGTAACTTTTGGGATAATCAATGCTGCTTGCGACAGCGCTTCGTGCCGGGCTGATACGGATCAACAGCTGAAAGCTTTTACCCTTGGCAGCTTTTATGCGACACAAAAGAAATTTTCCGACAACATGAAAGTTGAGAAAACTGGGAAAGCTGATTTTTAAGGGCTAGAGTTGCAGACATATTTAGTCACATAGATCAAAACCCTGACCTTACGGCCAGGGCTTTGTCTGCAATCGAACGAGCTTTTATTGCGTAACAGATTACGCCTGGTTCTGACGCCACCAATCTGCCAACAGAATACCGGTCGCTACCGAGACGTTCAGGCTTTCTACTTTGCCAGTCCCGCCGATAGACACGCTCATATCACCCTGTTGCCAAGCGCTGTCGCTCAGGCCATCACGTTCCTGACCCAACACCAGCACCATCTTGGTTGGCAGTTTAGCCTGCGCCAACGGCGTGCCTTTATGGCTGGAGGTGGTGACGATGGTGTAACCCGCTTTGCGGAACGTATCCAGCACGGATAGGAAGTCATCGGCATTGATTGCCTTGATGTGTTCCGCCCCGCCTTCAGCCGTACGCACTGCTGCGCCAGATTCCAGCACCGCTGGATCCTGAAGCAATACGCCGTTCACGCCAAAGTGTGCACAAGAACGAACGATCGCACCCAGGTTGTGTGGGTTGCCCACTTCTTCCAGTGCCAGCACGCAATCTTTGGCCGGTGCATTCTGCAGGTAAGCCTGCGCATCCAGACCTTGACGCTTTTTAATCAGGAAGCACACGCCGCCGTGATGTTCGGTACCGGACGCTTTGGCCAGTTCCTCTTCATCCACCACATGGTAAGCCTTGCGGTTAGCCGCCATCCAACGCAGTGCCTCACGGAAACGTGGGGTTACGGATTGCACAAACCAGGCACGGACGATGGCATCTGGACGGCTGGCGAACAGGGCTTTACAGGCGTTTTCACCGTAAACACGGGTTTCTTCCGCACGTTGGCGGCGCAGCTGCTCAGGATCGATAAAGCTTTTGCCACTGATGCCACCATGATCGAACGCCGGTTCTTCTTGCGGAGCACGAGACACGGTTTTCCACGGTGATTCATAACCACCGCTGTCTTCGGTGCGCGCCGGACGGCGAGGACGATCGCTTTCACTGCCGCTGCGACGGGGATCGGCACCCCGACGGTCACCACCGCGCGCCTTATCCTGACCGGCACGGCCAGAGCGTGCATTGTCAGCCGGGCGGCCTTTGCCGTCAGGTCGTTTGTTCTTGTTACGGTTGTCGCCGCTATCGTCGTCACTACGGACGAACATCACTTTAACCTTACCGTTCTTGCCACTAAATGAATCGTTCATTGTCTTCTCCACCAACGCGCAGGGCGCGAAGATTACCTGATGTTGGTGCGCTAAGCCACCAACTTGCGCTAAAAGCTAGCATCTATCAAATTCATCGAACAAATCACTTGGTCGAATGCCACGCTTTTACCGATAATAAGCAACATTAAGGATACATATACGCGGCTAACATGCTGCGTCAGCCCCAGAGGTAACCATGAATACAGTTTGTGCAGCTTGTAATGCCACCAACCGCGTGCCGGAAGAACGTCTGGCGGACGGCGCTAAATGTGGCCGCTGCGGCCATGAATTGTTCGACGGTGAAGTGATTAACGCCACCGCCGCCACGTTGGACCAGCTCCTGCAAGACGACTTGCCGATCGTGGTCGATTTCTGGGCCCCGTGGTGTGGCCCGTGCCGCAGCTTCGCGCCGATCTTTGAAGACGTGGCACAGGAGCGTGCTGGCAAGGTGCGTTTCGTGAAGGTCAACACCGAAGCCGAACCCGAGTTGAGCGCCCGCTTCCGCATTCGCAGCATCCCTACCATCATGGTGTTCCGTGAAGGCAAGATGGTCGATATGCTCAACGGCGCGATGCCGAAAGCGCCGTTCGATAACTGGCTTAACGAGCTAGTTTAACGCAAAAGCGCTTACTATGCCGCCAGTTGTTGTCGGCATCTCATCACCCAGAAAGCCCGTGCGCCTCTCCCGCCGGGCTTTTTTCTGCGCTACAATGGCAGTTTTTCAGGATCGTTATGACTGACAACGCCGTACTTCGTCTGCGCCAAAACCGTTTAGACCGCGCCACCCGCCCATTTCTGGCCAGAGGTAGCCGCGCCGTGCGCTGTCAGGGTTGTTTGCTACCGCAGCAAAACTGCCTGTGTGCCACCATCAAACCGCAGCAGGCCAACAGCCGCTTTTGCCTGATCATGTTCGGCGCAGAGCCGTTAAAACCCAGCAATACCGGCCGCCTGATCGCCGATATCCTGCCTGATACCCTGGCGTTTACCTGGTCACGCACCGAAATCGATCCGGGCCTGCTGGCAGCCATCAACGATCCCACTCGTCAGCCCTACGTGGTATTTCCGGCGTCATATGCCGATGCGGATCGCCCGGTGGTTAGCAGCCTGCCCACCGGTGGCAAGCCGCCTTTATTTATCATGCTCGACGGTACCTGGTCGGAAGCGCGCAAGATGTTCCGTAAAAGCCCCTATCTGAATCAGTTCCCGGTCTTTTCACTGAACGTGTTGGCCTCATCGGACTATTTGCTACGTGTTGCCAGCCGCCCCGAACAGCACTGTACGGCAGAAGTCGCTGCCGCCCTGCTCCAACAGGCAGGCGATGAACAGGCCGCGACCGGGCTGAGCCAACATTTCAATTACTTCCGTGAACAGTATCTGGCCGGGAAACCTCACCGCCCAGAGGCACCGGTCACAGCAAATCTGCCACAAAGCGCCTAGAATCAGACGATAATTTGCCTCTTTCAGGCAAACCGATCAGGAGCAGGAGCCGCACATGAGCCAGAGAGGGTTAGAAGCGCTATTACGTCCCAAATCAATCGCCGTGCTCGGCGCTTCTCAACAGCCCGGCCGGGCTGGCTACCTGATGATGCGCAATCTACTGGCTGGCGGGTTTACCGGCCCGATACTGCCGGTCACGCCTCGCTACAAGGCTGTCTGCGGCGTGATGGCCTATCCCGACGTAGCCAGCCTGCCGCTAACCCCCGATCTGGCCGTGCTGTGTACCAATGCCCAGCGTAACCTGGCACTGATCGAAGCCCTGGGTGAGCGCGGCTGCAAAACCGCCATTGTACTTTCCTCCCCCGTGGAACAATTCGCCGAGCTGAAGGCCACCGCACAACGTTACTCAATGCGCCTGCTGGGGCCAAACAGCCTGGGCTTGCTGGCACCTTGGCAAGGTATCAACGCCAGCTTTTCGCCGGTCCCCATTCAGAAAGGCAAGCTGGCGTTTATCTCCCAGTCTGCCGCCGTGGCGAACACCATTCTGGACTGGGCGCAACAACGGGAGGTTGGCTTCTCCTACTTCATCGCGTTAGGGGATAGCCTGGATATCGACGTAGACGATTTGCTCGACTTCCTGGCCCGCGACAGCAAAACCAGCGCCATTATGCTGTATCTGGAAAACATCAACGACGCGCGGCGTTTCCTTTCCGCCTCCCGCAGTGCCTCACGCAATAAACCGATCCTGGTGATCAAAAGTGGCCGTAGCCAACAGGCACAGCAGCTACTCAACAGCCAGCAGGGATTAGACGCCGCCTACGATGCTGCGATCCAACGCGCCGGTTTGCTGCGCGTGCAGGATACTCACGAGCTGTTTTCCGCCGTGGAAACCTTAAGCCATATGCACCCGCTGCGCGGTGAGCGGCTAATGATTATCAGCAACGGCGCGGCCCCCGCAGCCATGGCGCTGGACCAATTACTCTCCCGCAACGGTAAGCTGGCAACGTTGACGGATGAGACTCAGGAGAAGCTGAGCACTGCCCTACCGGAGTTTATCCGGCCAGGAAATCCTATCGATCTGCGTGATGATGCAACCCCCAAGCGCTATCTGGCCGCTCTGCAACCGCTGCTCGACAGCCACGACTATGACGCCCTGCTGCTGATCCATGCCCCTAGCGCCGCCTCTCCGGGCACTGAGACCGCCGAACGGCTGATCGAGGCCATCCGCCAGCACCCCCGTGGGAAACGCATTACGCTGTTAACCAACTGGTGTGGTGAATACTCCTCTCAGGAGGCCCGCCGCCTGTTTACCGAGGCAGGGATCCCAACCTATCGCACGCCAGAAGGCGCGGTCACCGCGTTTATGCATATGGTGGAATACCGCCGTAACCAGAAGCAGCTGAAGGAAACTCCGGCGCTACCGATTGGGCTTACGGCCAATACCGCCGCCGCGCACCAGTTGATCCATCAGGCATTGGCCGAAGGGGCGAGCCAGTTGGATACCCATGAAGTCCAGCCGATTCTGCAGGCTTACGGCCTCAGCACCCTGCCAACCTGGATTGCCAGTGACAGCGCCGAAGCGGTGCACATTGCCGAACAGATTGGCTATCCGGTGGCGCTGAAACTGCGCTCTCCGGATATCTCGCATAAATCCGAAGTTCAGGGGGTCATGCTTTATTTACGTACCGCCACCGAGGTGCAGCGGGCAGCGGAAGCGATCCTCGATCGGGTGAAGCGTACTTATCCGCAGGCGCGCATCCACGGTCTGTTAGTGCAAAGCATGGCCAACCGTGCCGGAGCACAAGAATTGCGGATTGCCGTTGAACAGGACGCGACCTTCGGCCCGCTGATAATGCTCGGCGAAGGCGGCATTGAATGGCGTAAGGAAAACCAGGTCGCCGTTGCCCTGCCGCCGCTGAATATGGCGCTAGCGCGTTATCTGGTGTTGCAGGCGGTGAAAGGAGGCAAAATCCGTGGGCGCAGTGCGCTGCGGCCGCTTGATATCCCCGGCTTAAGCCGCCTGTTGGTGCAGGTTTCCAACCTGATCCTTGACTGCCCAGAGATCTCACGCCTCGATATTCATCCGGTATTAGCCTCCGGTAGCGAATTTACCCTGCTGGACGTTTCCATGCAGTTAACGCCTTTCAGTGGCGATCCACAGGCGCGCCTGGCGATCCGCCCTTACCCCCATGAGCTGGAAGAAGCCATTGAATTAAAAGACGGTTCTCAATGCCTGTTCCGCCCGATCCTGCCGGAGGATGAACCGGCGCTGAAGCACTTTATCGACCGCGTCACCAAGGAAGATCTCTATTACCGCTACTTTAGTGAGATCAACGAGTTTAGCCACGACGATTTGGCTAACATGACCCAAATCGACTACGATCGAGAAATGGCTTTCGTAGCGGTACGCCATGGCGAAGAGATCATCGGCGTGACGCGCGCCCTGTCAGATCCGGACAACACCGACGCCGAATTCGCCGTACTGGTACGTTCCGATCTGAAAGGCCTGGGTCTGGGCCGACAGCTCTTGATGAAAATGATTGGCTATGCGCGAGCGCAAGGCCTGATCCGCCTGACAGGCATTACGATGCCGAATAACCGCGGAATGGTCACACTGGCTCAAAAGCTGGGGTTCAAGGTCGATGTACAAATTGACGAAGGGATTGTCAATTTAACCCTGCCGCTACAGGATGGGGCGACGCCGTGACCGCTGTCGCAATGTAATACGAATCCACTACTTAACGCCAAAACATACGCACAATCGGGGCAACTAGTGGTATTATCGCCCGATTGTTCGAAGCATTTTATTCATGGAAGTGGCGTTCCGGCCATCCAAATATGAGAGAAGAAGCGCACTGTGATGTTGTCAAAATTTAAACGTAGCAAACATCAACAACACCTTGCACAACTGCCCAAACTCCCCCAGACGGTTGCTGATGTCCGTACCCTTTTTACGCCGGCTGATTTCCGTGCAACGCTGCTGGAATCGATCGCTAACGCAACAACCCGTATTTATCTGGTAGCGCTCTATCTGGAGCATGACGATGCGGGCCGCGATATCCTCAATGCGCTCTATCAAGCCAAGCAGCAGCGCCCTGAGCTGGAGATCTGCGTGTTGGTAGACTGGCATCGTGCTCAACGTGGGCGTATCGGTGCGGCAGCGGCCAATACCAATGCCGACTGGTACTGCGCTATGGCGGCACAACACCCGCAGGTTTCGGTGCCGATTTACGGCGTTCCAGTCAATACTCGCGAAGCGCTGGGCGTACTGCATTTGAAGGGCTTTGTCGTTGACGATACGGTGATCTACAGCGGTGCCAGTATTAATGATGTCTATCTGCACCAGCATGATAAGTATCGTTACGATCGCTATCAGCTGATCACCAATAACCCGTTGGCGGTAACCCTGTGCGATTACATCAAACAGCATCTGTTAACCGCCGGTGCCGTACAGCGTCTTGATCGTGCTGACAGGCCCAAGAGCCTCGAGATCAAGAACGAAATCCGCCTGTTCCGCTTTGCCCTTCGCCGTGCCGCCTATCAATTTCAGGGGGGAGCCAGTAATGATGAGCTGGCCGTCACTCCGTTAGTCGGCCTGGGCAAACAGAGTATTCTGAACAAAACGATCCACCACCTGATGTCCAGCACCGATCAGAAACTGACGCTGTGCACGCCTTACTTCAACCTGCCAGCCTTGCTGGTGCGCAATATCATTTATCTGCTGCGCCAAGGGAAACAGGTGGAGATCATCGTGGGGGACAAGACGGCCAATGACTTCTACATTCCTGAAGATCAGCCGTTCAAGATTATCGGCGCGCTGCCTTATCTTTACGAAATCAACCTGCGCCGCTTCCTGAGCCGCCTGCAACGCTATGTTGATACCGGCCAGCTGATTGTGCGCCTGTGGAAAGACGGCGATAACAGCTATCACCTGAAAGGGATGTGGGTCGATGACGAGTGGCAATTGATCACCGGTAACAACCTCAACCCGCGCGCCTGGCGGCTGGATCTGGAGAACGCCATTCTGTTCCACGATCCCAAGCACGAAATGCAGGAACAGCGGCATAAAGAGTTGGAAACGATCCGCACCCATACCACGGTGGTGGGCCACTACCTCGAGTTGCAAAGCATTCAGGAATATCCGGTCAAGGTGCGTAAACTGATCCGTCGTCTGCGTCGGATCCGTATCGATCGCTTGATTAGCCGTATATTGTAAACTCGCTATAATTAACTGCACCACAGCCCGGCAATGCCGGGCTTTTTTGTTCATATTGAGACAGGATGTTTTCACTATGCGCCCACTCCGCCCGCTTCTCCTCCTTCCGGTACTGTTGTTCTCCAGTGGCTGTACTCACCTGGCCAATGATAGCTGGACCGGCAAAGACAAGGCTCAGCACTTTGTGGCTTCCGCTGCATTTGCCGCCGCTGGTGCGGCTTATGGCGATCATCAGAACTGGAATGAGGCACGTAGCCGCAGTTTTGGCCTGCTATTTTCAGTTGGCTTGGGCGCGGCGAAAGAGCTGTATGACAGCCGCGAAGGCGGTACGGGCTGGAGCTGGAAGGATTTTGCCTGGGATGTGGCAGGGGCTGCGACAGGGTACAGTATTTATCATCTGGCGCGTTGAAGCTTGGTAATGACCCCTCACCCTAACCCTCTCCCAAAGGGAGAGGGAACCGATCGAGTCCGCTGGTATTCCTCTGAACTTCTTATCTTTCTGATTACTCATCACTGTCGAAACGGCATGGGTTCATCAAAGGTTCCGACTTGCCGAAGCCGCACTCACTCATCCACGACGCCGGACGGCTCCCTCTCCCTTCGCACGGATGTTCAGTTGTTCTCGGCTGGTACTCTGGGAGAGGGCGGGGGTGAGGGGTTTTCACTGTTATTTCCTGTTTTCTGCGCATAGCAAAAAGGCCATCCTTGCGGATGGCCTCTTGGCTTAATTGATGCCTGGCAGTGTCCTACTCTCGCATGGGGAGACCCCACACTACCATCGGCGC